>JBPOGF010000030.1:0-37602 GCA_051251915.1 Akkermansiaceae bacterium
CGATAGGTCCTGTGAGAGTAGGTCGTCGCCAGTTCTTTATGCCCTGATTTAGCTAACGCTAAGTCAGGGCTTTTTTTTTGTCTATTTTTTGGTGACTGGAGATTAGGGTTTGTCGAGTTGGTTGAGGCTCGGGGAGCCTGTCAGAGGTTGAATGGTTGATTAGTCATTGGTCTTGGTTGATGGAATTAGAATGATGAAGCCTTGGATGAAATGACGTAGTTGGAGGTAAGATTTTTTGTTGAGGTAAGTTTTTTGATTATTAATATTGTTTTAATGAGTGATATGCTGAAATAAAATATCAGAAGGGTTAGAAGCTGAGAATGTTAAATGGTGTGGAGTAAAAATAAGTTGCCTGAATTTGAGGAGTTTACTATCAATAAGTAACTTAATCTATATTGTCGTTGAAAACTAAAGAGCGTCATATTTTAACCGTGTTTAGCTACTGAATATCAGCTAGGGGTGAACTAATAATACGGTTCGCCTGAAAACCAGAGTTATGAGTGATAGAATCGTGAATGCGCTGATTAGATGTCGTAGAAACGATTGTGTCGCGCTACTTCATTATATGCTTGTGCTGGTCTAGAGTGATGTCGTATATGTTTTTTCAAGAAGAGATTTTTCTATAGAATCTTGCTTGGAAACTACTAAACAATATTTCACGATGAAGCTAAAATACACTAAAATGTCTATCTTTGCGGCTACTCTTATAACATTTAGATCGTTGGCAGGGGGAGCTAATGCTGCAATTTTGATCACGGTTCAAGAGGTAGGTTCAGATGTAGTTGTATCGTATTCTGGGTCGTTAGATCTTTCTTCTACATTGGTTAAAGATGATGACCGTAGTGGTTCTGCTTCAGCACTTTGGTCCGATGGTAGTGGGGGATATCTTCACTCATATAATCGGGCAGAAAATACAGATGATTATAATCTTAATTCAGTTTCTTACACGGCTCCTACAGCAGCACCTCAAATTTTTGGTGGTGGCATATATGGAGGAGTCGTAGCTGGTGATAGCTTACAGATCGATTTTTCTCCCACATCTGGTCAAATATGGGTTCCTGACGGGTATATTTCGAATACTCAGCTTTCTGGATCAAATACGTTTCAGGATACTAGTTTTGCTGATCTATCTCCAGTATTGGGCACTTATGAATGGTCTTGGTCTAATGGAGGTAACTCTGATGGTCTTACTTTGATTGTGGGTAGTGTTCCGGAACCATCTTCAGTTTTTCTGCTTGGAATTGGTGTCTTAGGAGTTGCGTCTAGACGCAAGAGAATGGTCTAAGTCGAATTCCAGAGATCGCTTTGATGGAGTGGTAGCACGTCTGGGGGGGGATTGGTTGTTGTCTGTGCTTTTTTGGTTTATTTTATTACGGGCAATAGATAGGATAGTTTTTTGCGACTTTGTCTAGGCATCTGTGGAGGGTTGTTGTGTATCTTGAAGCTGGTGAAGGCTTTGTAGAAATGGAATATAGTAGGGAGAGGGTATTGTGGTGAATGGTTTAGGTTTTCAATTAGCCTTTTATTGGTATGGGGTTGTTGGTTGTGTGTGTGGGGTGAAAGTATTGTTGGTTTTTTGGGAAATGTGGGGGATAGTGGTGGGTGATTGGATAGTGGCTGCGATTGTTGGTGGCTGAGTGTATTATGAAATTTAATTTAGGAAGTTTTAATGAACCGGTTCTTTTGTTTGGTGGGGCTTATGGGAATCTGCAGGCAACGAGTGCTCTGAGGGAGATTGCTGATGCTGCGATGATTCCGGCTGAGAGGGTGATTTGCACTGGGGATATGACTGCGTATTGTGCTGAGCCTAGGGAGACTGTGGAGTATATACGAGAGTGGGGGATCCATGTGATACAGGGTAATGTGGAGGCTCAGTTGGCGGCTAATGCGGATGACTGCGGGTGTAATTTTCTACCTGAGTCTTCGTGTGATTTGCTTTCTGCGGAGTGGTATAGGTTCACTCAGGAAAAGGTGGATGTGGGGCAGCGAGAATGGTTTGGGAGGTTGCCTGTGAACCTGGAGTTTGAGATGGGTGGGTTTACGTGTGTTGTGGGGCATGGGGGGTATAGGGAGATGAGTCGGTTTATTTTTGCTAGTACGGCTTGGGGCGAAAAGGGGGAGGAGCTGGATTGTGCTGGGGCTGATGTTTTTATTGGTGGTCATAGTGGGTTACCGTTTAGTGAGGTAGAGGATGGGAGGTTGTGGTGTAATGCTGGGGTGATAGGTATGCCTGCGAATGATGGGACGAATCGTGGGTGGTATGTGATTTTGGAGCCGATTGGTGAGGGGGTGAGGTGTTCTCATCGTTCATTTAGTTATGATCATGCGAGGGCTGCGGAGTTGATGGGCGAGCGGGGGTTGCCGTCAGAATATAGGGATGCTCTTATGAGTGGTTTGTGGCATAGTTGTGATATTTTACCTGAGGTGGAGGCTTTGAGTCAGGGGGTGAGGCTTGAGGAGTGTGTGGTAGATGTTTTGAGGAGATAGGAAGTGTATGGAGATGGAGACGATTAGTTGGGTGGTTTTTATGGTTTATGGGGTTTGGATGTTTATGATCTCGCCACGCGTGCGGGGGCATGATGAGGAGTCTCAGTATTTTAAGGGGGTGGGGGAGGATGGGAAGGAGGTGAGCTTGGTGTTTCTGTGTTCTTCGTTGTTGGTGTCTTGGATTTTTGCGAAGTCGATTCAGAATGCGGCTGATTTAGGTCAGTCTTTGGGGCTGCCTGGTGGTGTGGCGTATGCTACGTATTGGTTTTCCTTTATTACTGCTGGTTATATTCTTTATTCTATTAGGCGTTCTGGGTTTGGTAGTTTGCATGAGTTTCTGACGAGTAAGTATGGTGGTGCTTCGATTTGGTTGTTTTCGTTGATTTTGTTGTTTCGGTTATGGAATGAGATTTGGAGTAATACGATTGTGGTGGGGCAGTATTTTGGTGAGGTTGGTAGTAGTGGATATTATCTGGGGACTTGGGCGACGACTGCGGTGGTGGTGGCTTATGCGTTTAAGGGGGGGCTGCGTTCTTCTATTATAACGGATATGGTGCAGATGGGGTTGTTTCTAGTAATCTTATTTATTATTTCGGCGTGGATTTTGCCTGAGGCAGATGGCTCTGAGTTGATTTCTTCAGGGGAGTGGACGTTGAGTGGTGGGGTGGATTTGATTTTGGTGGCGTTTATTCAGATTTGGAGTTATCCGTTCCATGATCCTGTGTTGACTGACAGGGCGTTTATCACGGAGAGTGAGAAGATGAAGCGAGCTTTTTTGATCGCGGGTGTGGTAGGATTTGGGTGTATTTTGTTGTTTAGTTTGACGGGTGTTTTCAATCAGTTGGCTGGGCTAGGGGGAAATTCTACGATGACTACGGCGCGTTACTTTGGGCTCCCAGTATTGATAGCGATGAATTTGATTATGATGATATCAGCGACGTCTACGTTAGATTCTACGTTGACTTCGGCTGGGAAGTTGACGGCGGTGGATCTTTTGCCGAATTTGCGGGTGAGTAGGATTTTGGTGGCTCGTATTGCTTTGGTGGCGCTGGCGATTTTGGGGAATTTGATGGTGCATTTTGATCCTGCTATTCTGAGTGCGACGACGGTGAGTGGGACTATGGTTATAGGGTTAACTCCTGTTTTTCTGTTGCATAGGTGGGGGCGTGCGGGTGCTGTGTCTTATTGGGTTAGTGTGCTGAGTGGTATGGGGTTTGGTCTTGCGTATGCTTTTGGTGTGGTGCCTTATGCGATAGGGGGTGGGAAGTATGGGGTGCTTTTGAGTACGAATCTGGTGGGTGTGGTGGTGAGTTTTGTGTTGTTTGCTGTTGCTGCGGTGTGGTGGCCAAGGAGAGGGGTGGTGGTGTAGAGTTTTTGGTGGGAGATGGGGGAATTAGGTAGATTTTTTAGGGAGTTGGCATAGGTTGGGTTATGATTATTTGGATTACTGGATGTACGTCGGGATTGGGGAAAGCTTTAGCAATGAGGTATTGTGATGATGGGCATACTGTTGTGGGAGGGGGAAGGAATGAGGAGGCTCTGGAGGAGCTGAGGAGTGGCTTTCCTAGAGGTCATTTTTTGAGACTGGATGTTGGGGATGAGAGTTCGGTGGAGTCATTTTGTGGCCAAGCACGTGAGCTTACGGGGGCTCCGGATTATTTGATCAATAATGCTGGTGTGATGAATAAGCCTGCACGGCTATGGGAGGTGAGTGGTGAGGAGTTTGGCAAGTTGACGAATATCAATATTAATGGTGTGGCTCATATGATCCGGCATGTGGTTCCATTTATGCTGGAGGTGAAGCGGGGTATTGTGGTTAATTTGTCCTCTGGTTTGGGGAAAAGAGGGATGTCAAATGTGGCGCCTTATTGTGCTAGTAAGCATGCGGTGGAGGGGCTTTCTTCTGCTGTGGCACTGGAGTTTAGTGAAATTAGCTCTGAGTTGGCGTGTATTGCATTGAGTCCAGGGGTGATTAATACTTCAATGTTACAGAAGAACCTAGGTGAGGGAGCTAGTGAACATCAGACTGCAGATGATTGGGTGGAGAAGGCGGCACCGTATATTCTGGGTCTTCATTTCTCGAATAACGGGGATTCATTGCGGGTACCAGACTGATTAAGTTATTTATATTGGCGTTTTTTGGAAAAGGATTTAGTTTGTTAGCTATGGATAAAGATTTGAACTTTGTGAGTAGTGATTTAGATCAGGTGGAGCATATCATTCCACAGGAAGCGTTTGATTGGTATGATGAGTATGCGCATGGAGATATTGATCGCCGGACGTTTATGAATAGGCTTTCGACTATTGCTGTGGGTGGGTTGACAGTATCTGCTTTGGCTTCTGCTTTGATGCCAAGTTATGCGAAGGCTGAGCAGGTTTCTTTTAATGACGAGAGCATTACAGGGTCTTATGAAACTTTTGAATCGCCAAAAGGGTATAAGGAAGGCCGTGGATATTTGGCCAAACCTAAAGAGTTGAAAGGGACGGCTCCAGTGGTGTTGGTGGTTCATGAGAACCGAGGATTAAACCCATATGTGAAGGATGTAGCGAGGCGATTAGCAAAGGATGGTTTTGTGGCGTTTGCTCCTGACGCTCTACATTCGCTGGGTGGTTATCCTGGGAATGATGATGAGGGGAGAGCGATGCAGAAGGGGTTAGATAAGAAAAAACTGGAGCAGGATTTCATCGCTGCGGCAGGGTTTTTGAAAAAGCATGAGTTGAGCAATGGTAAGTTGGGAGCAGTGGGATTTTGCTTTGGTGGGTACATTGTTAACATGCTTGCAGCTACGATACCTGGTGAGCTGGATGCTGGAGTGCCTTTTTATGGGACGCCTGCTGCTAAAGAACTACGAAAGAATATTAAGGGGCCGTTGGTGATTCAGTATGCGGAGCTTGATAAGCGTGTGAATGCATCTAAGGATGAGTATGAGGCTGACCTGAAGTTAGCTGGTGCTGAGTATGAAATGTATCTGTATGAAGGAGCAAATCATGGTTTTCATAATGACTCTACTAGCCGATATGATAAGGAGGATGCTGAGTTAGCGTGGAAACGTACTGTCGAATTCTTTAAGAAGAAGCTAGCTGTCTCTTAGAGGTTCACGTTAGCGGTGATCTCTAGGAATGAGTCGTACTGGGGTGTGTATGCCAAGTTGCATCAAAGATGTTACTATTGATGATGCTTGGTTTTACGGTGTTTGAGGTTTTGGTGCTTCAACTACCGCTCTATTTTCTGTGATGAATTTGAAGTCAAGGAGGCTTCGTGATTTGTCCTTTGAGGGGACGATTAATACAAGTTGGCGGAGGTTGTCTTGGTGCTTCCAGATGGAGGAGTAGAGCGGTGGTGATTTTAGGTTTTTTCTGAGGTAGAATGAGGCGGCTATATTTCTGCCTTTTCCTCCTGGTAATACATCAACTGGTTTCCAGCCTGTGGCTACTAGTATATTTTTTTTATCGTAGCGGAAGACGAGTGCTTCGCTAGTGACATTGATAAAGCGGAATGTGCCCCATTTGAAGTTAGCCGCGCTGTCATCGATGATGATGGGTTTAATTCCAGCGGGTGATTCTTTATCTGGGATGATGAGAATCAGCGGGCGGGTGATATTTTCTGGAATGTTAAGTGGGATGGTGAGTGGGGTGCCTTCTGCTGAGCTGCGGTCGTTAACTTGTATGTGTAGGTTTTCAGCCTTGAGCGAAATCTTGATGGGTTGTGAGCGTGCGAGGTGGTGCATGCCGAGGACGGGTTCTGATTTACTTTCTTTAGTGCCAGTGGCGATGGCAAGGTCACGCTTCGAGATGGATTGATTCCAGGCTAAAACATGTAGCTGAGCTGCTTGGAGAGTGACGGCTGTAAGTAGGGTGATCACTAGTGAAACAATTGTGGAGTGCATATTGATAAATGATGTTTAGAGTGCTAGTTTTTCTGCTTCTTTTGGAGCGAGGTAGCGGAATGAAACGATGCGGAATTCTCTTCCGTATTTCTGGTTGATAGCAGAAAGGTCAGCAGTCTGCGTGTAGGATGGATCTGTTTTATCTACGAAGTTAGGGTAGCGCTGTACTGTAGCTTCGATCCAAACTGAGGCTGATACGTTACCGTTGTTGTCTCTGGCTTCGCCATATGCACGGATGGTGAATGTGTCTGAGCGAGGTGTAATGACTGGTGCGATGGATTGGAGTAGGTCTGCCTGGGTTAGGTAGCCGGGAATGCCAACACCTGTGTCCTGAGGGAAAACGTTGTCGCTTTCTGATCCGTCATATTTAGAAGCATCGAAATTACCTTGTAGTGCGCTGCTGTTGATCGTGGTTCCGTCAATGGCTGTCTGTAGTGCTCCGCTTAGGCCTAGGTTGGAATCTTCGACTCGTCTGTTGACAAATTCTGAGAGTGAGAGGAATGGTCCGCGGGCTCTTACTTGTGCCACTAGGTTTTCTGCAAGTTCCTGGATTTGAGTATCTGTGAGGCTACGGAAGCCTTGCCAGTTATCATTTTCTGCACCTAGAGGATTACGGAAACGGGAGAATGGGGTGTCTGCTACAGTAACTGAGGTGGCACCATCTCCAAGCTGGAATGATGAGCCACGGAGGCCGGTAAGCATGGCTGCCCAGGCTGTAACGCTTGTTGAGTTGATGTTAAAGGCTCCATCGACCATGAGGTGGCCTGCTATCTTAGCACAGGATTCTGGTAAGATCATTTCATTTGCAAATTCTGCACTGGTCTGGCCTTCGAAGGTATTTTTAAGCAGGTGCATTCTTGGGTTGCGGAGCGGGTTCACTGCGGAGTTATCTGCGAAGTCTTGTAGGACTAATTGGAGAGATTTCGTTTCATTCGCTATGCTGTTATTCCAGTTCGAAGCTAATCCAGATGTGGTAGTTGGCTCGAGTGTGGGAGCTGCGCTACTGAGGAAGAAGCCATCCCAGAGTGCTTCGTTTACTAGGTAGGTGTGGTCGACTTCACGGCCATCATTACCATCAATTACTTGGTCACGAGGGACGTAGGCGCTTGCCCAGCTGTTTGCAAATTGGTTAGCTGGGGCAAATGGGGTAGATGATAAATCTGCATGCTGGAAGCCGGCTAGGGATACTAGGGGAGCGCGCGGAACTTCAAAGAATGAGAGGTGAGAGCGGCCACTGCCGGATTCTTGAGTGGCTCCGTAATATGCTGCTGGGCGATTACCGCTGGTGTCAATCTGAAGTAGGTCACTTGATGATGAGACAGCGCGCATTCTTACTTTGTATTGTGGTCCAGTTTGGAACTGTGTTTTGGTAACAAAAGAGTTCATGGAGGACTGGCGAGGATTACCGGTGTAGACTAGATCAGCTTCTTGAGCATCTGTTCCTGCCTTAGCTACACGATGATATACTTCTAGGGAGAAGACGGGCGATGGCCCTTGCTGAAGAGTGTCGAAGCTAACTGTGGGTGAATCTACAATGAGGCTTTGAGGGTCACCGGCTAAGAGGTATGCGTCGACGAAGTCATCCGCGAGAATATCTGCGATCACTAGGCCACGTGTTTCTTCGCTGGGGGCGGCACCTTTGGCTACTGTGGCATCGGCTAGAGCAATGCTCATTGGGTATTCGCTTCCAGTATTACCGCTGTTACTCATATCAAACCTAACGCGAACAGAATCACCTGTTTTCATGATTTGGTCATTATAAGCGTCGTTTTGCGGCATTACATTGAATCCACCTGTAATGGAGTAATCGCTGACGCTATTTACTGGGCGCATGAAGATGGTTCTTTCGCGGACTGTTGCGTTTAGTGCAGTGAATTCTTGGAGAACGGGTGATGCGGGAACAAAGATTCTTACTTCACCTGGTTCGAACCTGATGGGCGTAGCGTTTCCTGAAATTGGGTTTCCATCGGCTGTTATAGCGCCGAAGATGTAGGGAGGAATTTGACGAACGGCTCCTTTAGCGGATCCTTTTTGTAAATCTCTAGAGATATAAGAGCCTTTGTTGGCAGTGGATCCGTCTCTTGTAATCCAGAATCTTCTATACATAGGTAGATCTAACCATGGATAAGTGACGGCTCCTTCGATTTCCAAGGCTACATTGTATGGGTTCCATAAGGTAACTACAGGCGTAATGGAGTATTGTGGTGTGTTGTTGGGGCTTAAAGATAAGCTGAATAAGTAGAGCACTCTATCTAACACGGGACGGATGGCGGTTTGTGTTACCGCTCCATTTGCTGCGATGTGTGGAGGAGGATTGTGGCTACTGGCTATGTTTTCTTCTGCTTTGGATACAGCGGCTACGTGGTCGCCGGCTCTCTCGAAGATAGTTACGCCATCTCCTGTCTGGTAGAGGTGGTGAGGAATGCGGTAGAATGAGCGGAGCGTGTCAAAGGTGGGGACTGATGTAACTGGGAAATAGAAGTGGACGTCATCATCATATTGGCCGCCTGAGCTACCCCAAGTGCGCTGATAACTATAAGAACCGCTGTCTACTAGAGGTTGATAGAGCGGTCTCTGGGCGTCGTAGTTGGATGGTGTGGAGAATGCTGTTTCCGCAATATTACGAAATGGGTTGTTGATTGTTTCACCGTCAGGTGTTGTCCAGCTGTCTTGGTTGTAATCGGTATCGGTCATTTCGAAGCCTAGGTTCATATCGACTTTGAGACCTCCATTGACTGTGTTTGTGAGTAGGCCGAAGGAGGAGGTCGTGAAGTCTGCGCCTACTGTATTAGCTCCTGTGGCTGCCAGGTCTGGATCTAGGGTGGCTTGGCGGTAGTCTAGTACTTTAGCTGCGCGTTCGTTCCAATTGGCAGTGGGCTGGGAGAATACTCCACTTTGACTGACGTTAGGTCTTGGTTGTGCGTGGAGGTCATCATTGGTGTGTCGGTCTGCTAGTTCAGGGCCAGCTACATTGATTTTGGCTTTGGTGTTTTCTTGTGCAATTGCCCAGGCTAGTCCGCCATCCACACTACCGTTGTTGGTGTTTACGAGTGTTCCTTGCAGTTTGAAGCCATCTGTAGATTCGCCGAAGAGGTCAATCTGTTCTTGTGTTGGGGTGGTGGTGACCCAGTTAGGATCTGTGAGTGTTTCTTCACTTCCTGAGACTAGCCAGCGAACAAAACGACTTTGTTTTTCAGTGTCGTAGTTAGGAGCTGTGCCTTGGGTGTTTGTAGAGAGGCCTGGCGTCCAGGACTCCCATACCCCGACGGCGTGGGGAGAGACTGCTGATTCACTGATGATGGATCCGTCTGCGGTGATGCGGCGATCGTCACCGGCGGTTTCTTGGAGGGTGGAGAGTGCCATCATTAGTGCGACGCGTGCATTCGCACGAGCCCGGAGTTGATCTTCTTCTGCTGATGATCCACGGGTGGAGACTGTGGATAGGTTCAACATGGCAATTGCGATCATCATTAGTAGTGACATAATGGCGATGGTGCTGATCAAGGCGAAGCCTTTATGGGAAGGGGGGTGTTGGAACCTAGGTCTATTCATAATCAGTATGTATGCATTGTATGTATAATGTAGTCAAGATGGATGATTATGTATTTTAAAATTAATCGTTAATGGACTTATTATTAGTAATTAATGTCTATTATTAACGTTCATTGCGTTAATTTTATCTGTATTACAGAGAGGTGTTTTTTGAAGATTTTTTCTAATTTTTGCAGATTAGGTGATAGAAAATGGGGATGATGTGATAGAAAAGTGTGCTAAATTTGCTCATCATGTTAGGATGATTTGGTGCGAAAGATTGAGCCTGAAAATAATGGATGAGGACTCGTTGTAGGGGTTAATCATTGTGATTAGGTTTTTGTCGGCGTTGTTTCTTTTCGCCTTGTTTTGATTTGTCATCTAGCATGCGGTTTTTTTGTCGGCGTGAGCGACGGCGTTTTTGGCGTCTGATTTTTTCTCTGGCTTGTTGACGGGCTGACTGGATGCCGAGGATTTTTTCTTGGAAGGTTTCGCAGAGTTCTTTGCGGGCGATGAAGCGGTTAAGTTCGCGGGAGCGTTCTGCTTGGCATTTGACTTCGATGCCGCTGGGTGTGTGCTTGAGGTAGACACAGCTGGCGGTTTTGTTAATTTTCTGACCTCCGCTGCCTGATCCTCTGATGAATTTCTCGGTGAGGTCTTCTGCTAGGATGCCGAGCTTGAGCATGCGGGCTTCTAGGGCTTTCCATTTTTCTGGGCTGGGCATTTTTGAATTATGAATTATGAATTTTGAATTATAAAGGCAGAAGTTTGTTGGATGATGGATGATAAAGTTTGAAGGGGGAAGGAGAAAGAGTGATCGGTTAGCAGTGATCGGTGATCGGGGGCTTGGTTGATGAGACCTGGGGTTGTGTGCTTGGTTGGTGGTGGACTTGGCGGCTGGAAACCGGGGTGACGATGGTGAGTATGGCGAATGAATGGCTTGACTGAGTGGGGGGGAGAGATCATAAGCGGAGCATGTTTAAGGGAACTTTCACGGCTATAGTTACTCCATTTAAGGATGGAAAGGTGGATGAGGCGGCATTTCGCAAGCTCATTGATTTTCAGATTGAAGGTGGGGTCGAGGGGATAGTGCCGGTAGGTACTACGGGGGAATCCCCTACGCTTGGTAGGAAAGAGCACCTTGAAGTAATCCGTATAGCGGTGGAGCATGTGGCTGGGAGAATTCTGGTTATTGCTGGGACTGGGGCGAATGCTACTGCTGAGGCGATTCATCTAACACGAGAGGCTGAGAAGTTAGGTGCGGATGCATCACTGCAGGTGACTCCGTATTATAATAAGCCTTCTCAGGAGGGTTTGTATCAACATTTCAAGACGGTGGCTGAGTGCACGAAGTTACCGATTATGCTTTATTCTGTTCCGGGTAGATCTGTGGTGAGTATAGAGCCGGAGACGGCTGCGCGCTTGGCGGCGGATTGTGAGAATATTTTGTCAATCAAGGAGGCAGGGGGAGATCCGGAGAGAGTGGATTTATTGAAGGCTGCGTTGCCGGATGGGTTCCCGATTTTGTGTGGGGATGATCCTTTGACTGTCGAGTTCATGAAACGTGGTGCTGTGGGCTTGGTGTCTGTGGCTTCTAACATTATCCCACGTGCGATGTCTGACATGGTGCGCGCAATGAATGCGGGTGATTTAGCAGGAGCGGAGGCGATTCATAAAGAGTATGCGCCGCTAATGACTACGCTGATGGGAATAGATACTAATCCAGTTCCTATCAAGGCAGCTGTGGCGCTGATGGGGATGTGTGATCAGGAGATAAGGCTTCCTTTGGTAACTCTAACAGATGAGAATATGTCTGTAGTTAGGGAGTTGTTAGAGAAATTTAAATTGGCGTAATTGGGCTTGTTTTAGCGGTGAGTTTTCTTTGAAGTTGACCTGTGCTGTGCTGGTAGGTAGTTTGCAGACAATCTTAACAACTATTTATGAAATATACTAAATTCATTGCTGTGGGTGCTATTTGCGCTGTTCTTCCTTCTTGTGCACTTTTGAAGAGTGCGGCGCGTATTCCTGGTAGCTTGTTCGGTGCTGTGGGCAGAACTGCTGGGTTGAATGTGAATAATGAGGAGCCAAAGAAGACTGAGGAGCAGAAGCTGGAGGAAGAGGAGAGTAAGATTTATTAGGGAGGTGAGATCTTTGATCCGTCAATTGGCAATGGTCAATTGTCAATTGTGGTGGATGATGAAACCTAGTAAGGTTTGTGCTGCTGGGAGGGTGTGGGTTGTTAGATTTCTTCGTTGTAGAAGATTTTGACGTATTTCATTTTCATTTCTTCGTCGTAGCCGCGTTCTAGGATGTCTGATTCGCGTTCGGCGAAGTCTGGTGTGAAGCGCATGACTACTCCGGTGTCTAGTTTGAGGGCGCCTTTGATTTTGGAGCCGGCTTTTTTGAGCTGAGTTTTGGAGATGATGAAGTTGTCATCGAGTGCTTCTCCGTCTTCGTCTTTGAATTGGTTTTTGTAGGTTTGGAAGTTTTCTACGAGTGCGGGGTCTTTGAGGACTTCTTCTTGGAAGTGGCCTTCGTTGAATTGTTCCTGCTCGTTCATGTAGGTGATTGCGTCATTGGCCACACGGTAGCGTTCTTCGGTGGGGACGTCTCCTGGGAGTCCGTCTTCTGCGAATGAGACGCACATTTCTGCGTATTGGCGGGTTTTGAAGTCGTTGTCTTTTTTGGCGCGAGCACCGAGGAAGTCACGGACCCAGAAGTTTGCGTCTGCGCCGGCTTTGTCGAAGGTGTAGAGGATGGTTCCGTTTTCACGGTCGGTGTTGAGGACGAGGCAGCCTTTGTCGATTTTTTCTGGGTAGATGCCGTTGTGGGTGGTGAGGTGAAGGTCACCGTCTTTGTCTGAAATTTCAAGGAAGGGGAAGAGGGATTCTGATTTTACGATGGAGATGCCGGAGACGGGTTTGCCGTCTACTTTGATGCCTTCGATGTGTGCGACGCAGAGGTCACCGGATTTGATGTTGGGGTGTTTGGTTTGATCGAACAGGTGGCGGGCGATTTTACGTGAGTAGGTGAGGAAGCGTTCGGGTTGGTCAAAGATGGTGTTTGCGAAGCTGAACATTTCGTTTAGCTCGATGTTAGATGAGTGGTGGAATGCGTAGGGGTCTAGGTTTCTGAATGGTTTGGTGAATGCTAGGGTGAGCATGTCTTTGTCTTGGTCGCTGAACTGGCAGAGTTCTTTGGATGTCTTGAGGGTTTCTCCGCGTTGTGGGTTGCCTACTTTGGCGAGGGAGAGTGCGGTGATGGTGGCGGTGTTGAAGTTTACGGTCATGTGATTTATGCCTGCGGCATGTCATTGGTCAATGGTCATTGGTCAATGGGGGCTGAGTCTTTGGTGACTGTGCCTTTGCCTGTGGTGGTTTGTGTTGTGTTGATTAGTTGAGTCTCCAGAGGTGGAGGTAGAGGAATTCTTTCCAGATGAATTTGGTTTTGCTTTCTTGTGAGGTGTAGAGGGAGGTGGTGGTGGCGGAGGGTTTGGCGTTGATGTTGTAGTGTTTGGCGATGTTGCAGGCGCGTTTGAGGTGCCAGGGATCGCTAACGATGAGGGTGGTGTTGAAGCTTTGTTGCTGCATTATTTTGTTTGCTTCGGTAATATTTTCCTCGGTGGTTTGCGAGTTTTTTTCGATATGAATTTGGTGAGGGAGGACTCCGTTTTCTAGGCAGTAGGTGCGGGCTACTTCTGATTCTGCGTATTCTGCTTTGATTCCTTTTTGGTCTCCGTATCCGCCGGTGAGGATGATGGCTTTGATGCGGTTTTGCTTGAGGAGGAGGATTGCGTGGTTGATGCGTTCTTTGAAGACGGGGGAGGGGGTGTTATGCCATGCGGCGGCGCCTAGGACGATGGCGCAGTCTGCGGTGGAGCCGTCGTCTGTGTGGCCGAAGCGGTTGATGTCTGACATTTGCCAGAGGGTGTAGCTGGCGAGTATAGAGAGGAGCACGCAGATGCGGAAGAACCAGCGTTTGGTCCAGTGCTTGGGGCGTGGACGCGGTTTTTCTGAGTGTTTCGCAGTTGCTGCGGGTTTTGGTGAAGGGGCTGACACGAGTGGGAGATTCTAGGGGTAAGTTTTGGTTTTACAACTGTAATGTTGGAAGGATAAAGGGGGCTTGGGTTTTGACCTGCGGTGCTTTGACCACGGAAGGCTCTGAATTACACGGAACTTGGTTGATGGAACGGAAGCTTGGGATGATGAAGCTTTGTGAAGTGGTGGATTTGGTGCTTGTGGCAGGTCAGAGGTTATGGGTTGATTGGTTATTGGTGTGATTCTTTGGTGGCTTGGGTTGTGGGAGATTTGAAATCTCGGGCACATTATTGGGATAGGGGGAGGTGGGGTAGGGCGTTTAGGAGGTTTTGGTGGGCGCCGCGGATGTAGTGGAATTCTCCTTTGGTCTGGGTGACGATGAAGAGGGTGGTTTTGAATTTGTAGATGATGAGGGTGATGGCTGTGGCGAGGATGCCGGGGCCGATGGTGGCGGGGTTTTGGGTGATGAGACCGGTGATGAAGGTGAGGAGGGATAGGGTGAGGATGGTGATGAATATGAGGTGGCGGCGTTTGCGGATGTGGGTGTATTTTTCTGAGAGGTAGAAGGGGATTTGGTAGGGTTTGGTGGTTTGGCGTTTGATGGGGCTGGCTGCTATGGCGAAGATGATGATGGCGGGTATAACGTTGTTAAAATCTCCAGTGTATATGAACCAAAAGATGAGAGCGAGCATGCCTAGTGTGGAGAAGATGTTGAAGGTATTAGTATGTGGGCCAGGGACTCTTTTGATGGTGATTTTTTTTGGTTTAGGGTTTGTTTCTGGGGGGATGGGGGTGCCTAGTTTGGCGCAGATGAGGGGGGATTTGAAGTGGTGGTTGGCGATGAGTTCGTTTTGGAATGCGTAACCGTCTTCATTTAGGTAGGTGGTGTTGGATGAGTCATCTAGGGCTGCCTTGGGTGGGGCGTAGGGGTTGATGGGGTCGGGTTGTTGGCTGGGTTGCATTGAGTTGATGATAGTGTTTTTGTGGGAAAGAAACAACCCTAACTGGGGTTAGCCGGTTAGGGTTGTGGGATTTTATAGTTTGAATTTTAGATTGATTATTTGGGCTTGGTGCTTTGGTGGAGGTTGGAAACCTCCGGCACTTTAGGCTTTGAGGAATTCTGGGATGACGTCGTCTAGGCAGGTGATGAGGTGTGCCATGGATTCTTCTGTTTCGTTGCCCATGTTGGAGATGCGGAAGGTGATTCCTTTGCATTTGCCGTAGCCTCCGTTGATGAGGAGGTTGTGCTTTGCTCTGAGGGCTTTGATGAATCCTGGGACGTCTAGGCGGCCTTCTTGGTTGTCTAGGCAGATGAGGGTTTGTGACTCTGCGCCTTCTGGTGCGAAGTTTTTGAGGCCGTGTTTGGCTGCCCAGTCGTTTAGCATGCCGTTGAGTTTGGTGTGGCGTGCGTAGCGGTTTTCTAGTCCTTCTTCAACGATGGCGTTTACTTTCTGACGGAGTGCGTAGAGGAGTGCGATGGCTGGTGTGGATGGGGTGTTGTTGCCTGCGTCTGCTTTGGCGAATTCTAGGAAGTCGAAGTAGTAGCCACGGTTTTCTGTGGTCTTGGCGCGTTCTAGTGCTGCTTCTGATACGCCGAAGATGGAGAGTCCTGGTGGGAGTGCTAGGGCTTTCTGGACGCCTGCGAGGAGGACGTCTATGCCGAGCTCGTCCATAGGGGTGGAGACGGCGGAGAATGATGATACTGTGTCTACGACGAGGAGTATGTCTGGGAATGATTTGACGACTGCTGCGATTTCAGCGAGTGGGTTCATGACTCCTGTTGAGGTTTCGTTGTGGACGAGTGTGACGGTGTCGAATCCGCCTTCTTCTAGTTTAGCGCGGACTGCGTCTGGGCAGATGGCTTCACCCCATTCGACTTGGATTTTGTCTGCTTCTTTTCCGCATGATTTTGCTACTCCATACCATTTGTCTGAGAATGCTCCGCAGCAGAGGTTGAGGACTTTTTTCTGGACGAGGTTTCTGATGGCGGCTTCCATGACTCCCCATGCTGATGATGTGGAGAGGTAGACGTTGCGCTCGGTGCCGGCGATCTGTTTGAGATTTGGCTGGATGGATGCGTAGAGGGCTTCGAAGTCGCCACCGCGGTGGCCGATGATGGGTTCAGCCATTGCTGCATAGGTTTCTGGAGCGATATCGACTGGTCCTGGGATATATAGTTTAGGTAGAGACATGTGTGATTTGTTTGGGGTTTTATGGTGTGTGTGTAAAGTTTAAAGTAGGTGGGTGACAGACTATTTACTGATGAGCATTTTGACGCCGAAGATGATGAGGGTGATGGCGAAGATCTTGGTGAGGAGGGGCGATCTGAGTTGGTGCATGAGGTCTGTGCCATACCATGAGGCTAGGGCTGCTCCGACGGCGGCGATGGCGACGATGCGCCAGTCGATCTGGACGAGGGATGCTGGGCGGGCGTTGTTGAGGGTGGCGACGAGTGCGGTGATGACGATGATGGCGAGGGAGGTGGCGATGGCGTTTTTGTGCTCCAGGCCTAGGGCTGCGGTGAATGCGGGGACCATAACGATGCCGCCGCCTACTCCGCAGAGGGCGCCTAGGAGGCCGGCGATGGCTCCGATGAGGAGGGCTGTGAGGATTTTCATAGAAGGAAAAAGGTGAAAGTAGAAAGGTTAAAGGCTTGGTGCTTTGGGTGGGAGTTAGCGGTGATCAGTTAGCAGTGATCAGGGCTTGGGTTGATGGTGACTGGGTTGTGTGCTTGGTGCTTGGTGCTTTGGTGGCTTGGGTTCGGGGGGAGATTGGAAATCTCGGGCAGGTTTTTATGAGGCGCGGCGTTGTTTTTTGGTGGAGGTGGAGATGAGTTCTACTACTAGGCGGTGGAGGACCATGCGGTGGTCTAGGGCGGTGGTGACTAGGTTTTTGTCTGCTAGGAGGGCGGATTCTAGTGCGTGGCGGAGGGCGCGCATGGGGTAGGCTCTGGAGGGGAGGAGGGCGAAGGCTAGGGACCAGGTGTTGACGCCGCCGGTTTTCTTTTGTGGGAGCCAGAGGGTTTCGCTGTTGGGGATGGCGTTGAGGGTTTTTGCGATGTTGAAGCGGTCGAGTTGCTGGCTGGGGAACATTTCTTGGACGGCTTTTGCCATGAAGAGGTTGCGGATGGTGGGGATGAGGGATGCGCGTAGGATGCCGATGGCGGATTCTCCTCGGGCGAGTTGTTGGTCGATGAGTTCTAGTGCGCGGTTGGCGTTTGCTTTCTGGATGGCGCTGCCTATTTCGAAGACGACTCCGGCGCGGGAGAGTGGGACGATTTTGCGGACGTCGTCTATGTTGATGGTGTTGCGTTCTGTGCCGGTGTAGAGGTCTAGTTTTTCTAGTTCGCAGTTGATTTGACGGGTGTCTTCTCCGGCGAGTGCAACGAAGAGTTCCATGGCGTCTGGCTCGAAGTTGATGCCTAGTGATGCGGCGCGTTTTTCTACGAGGATGGCGACTTGTTCTTCCCAGCCTTCTTTGGTGGTGTCGAGTTTGTTGTGCTCGATGAGGTTGGCGTTGGCTTTGAGGAACTTGAAGAATCTGCGGCTTTTGTGGATGGCGGAGGCGGAGATGATGAGGTGGATGTCTGAGCCGATGCCTTTTTCTATGATTTCTAGGAGGGATTCGACGCCTTCTTTGGCGCGGGCGGCTTCTCCGGTGCGGTCTGTGCCCATGAAGGTGGCGCGCTTGAGCCAGACGACTTTGGCTCCGCCGAAGAATGGGAGTGTGAGGAGGGCTTGGATGGTGTCTAGGCAGATTTGGTGGGCGTGTTCTGCGTTGTCTGCATTTCCATCGATGATGTCGTTTGCGAAGTCGTCACCGTCTGCGGGTTTGAGTTGGTTGAAGAGTTTGAGTGCTGCTTCTGCGACTGCTCCATCGTCTGTGCCGTGGATGAGGTGGATGTTTGGTTTGTCTGGCATGGTGGGTGTGTGACTTGGCTTGGCTTAGTTTGGTTTTAGAGTGAGGGGGGTGAGCCAGCAAGCATTTTTCGGGATTGCGCTGGGGAAAACTTACCTCTATGGTGTGGGTATGAAGTGGGAATTAGCGGCTGAGAAAATTTTGATTACGATGCTGGGGCATTTAGGGTTTGAGATCCAGGTGGCTGGTGAGAAACTGGATGATGGGTTGTGTCTGCATATTACTACGGAGCATAGTAAGAGTATTATTGGGCGAAATGGGGATAGGCTGGAGGATATTCAGTATTTGGTGAATAGGATTTTACAGAAGCATTATCCAGAGGCGCCGAGGGTGAAGGTGGATTGTGATGAGTATAGGAGGGAGCTGGAGGATAGGCTGGTGGAGAAGGCGAGGGAGCTGGCTGTGAAGGTGGTGGAGAGTGGTAAGAGTGTGAGGACGCGGCCGCTGAATGCTTATTATCGGAGGATAGTGCATAATGCGCTGGAGGATGCTGGGGTGAGGACGCATTCGCCTAAGTCGCCAGCGCGGTATAAGCGGGTGGAAATTTCACCTATGTAATGAGAAGATTATGAAGCACGAGACGCATAGGTTGGTGATGACGACTGATTTGAATCAGTTTGGGTTTTTGTTTGGTGGGAGGTTGTTGAGCTGGGTGGATGAGGCGAGTTTTATTGCTGCGAGCTTGGATCATCCTGGGTGTAGGTTTGTGACGATAGGGATGGATGAGGTGGCGTTTAGGGTGGGTGTGAGTAATGGTGCTATTTTGGTGATTCGTTGTGAGCTTGTGAGGGAGGGGAGGACTTCTGTGACTTATCATGTGGGGGTGTTTTGTGGTAGAGTGAGGAAGGGTGAGGGTGCTGAGAAGGCGATTTTTTCTACGAATGTGACGTTTGTGAATGTAAACTCTGAGGGAGGGAAGGAGAGAGTTTTGAAGGAGAAAGGATAAAGGCTGGGTGCTTTGGTCGCGTATAACGCCTGCGGCGCAGGCGATTAACCATGTGCAGTTCTGCTGTTATGGGTGTGGGTGAGTTTTTTTGTTAGAGTTTTGTTAGAGGTAAGGTTGGCATTTTTTTTGGAGGATTTTTATGAGGTCTGGATCCATGTATGGGTAGTTGTCTGGGATGTTTAGGGTGATGATGCGTTTGCCTTTTAGGTGTTGGTTGTATTTTTGGTTGAGCTTACGGAGGTGGGTTTTTTCCATGACGAAGATGATGTCTGCGGATTCTAGTTGCTCGGCGCTGAGGATGATGTCTGCTCCTCGGTTTAGGCCGGCGCTGTCGACTGAGATGTGGGCGAGCTCGGAGAAGATGGTTTCTGCGGTGGGGCTGCGGAGGCGGTTCATGGAGCAGATGAAGAGGATGTTTTTCATGGGGGAAGTATGAAGTATAAAGTTTAAAGGGTAAAGGGTTGGGGTGAAAAGGGCTTGAGGTGTGATGAGGGAGGGGTATGGCGTGACGGAATTTTAGAGGGTTTGTTTTTTGTGAAATAGCTTTATCTTGTGAATGAATCTCGGTTAATGTTTGGGGGTAATGAGTAATGAATCTAAACCAATTTTGAGGGCGCTTTTGTTTGTGCTGTCTTGGTTTTTTGTTGTGTTGGTTTTTGCTGCCCAACTTAAGTATGGCGGTGAGGGGTGGAGGGATAGTTTTGTTATGTCGTTTTTTTTGTGGTTTCCTTGGGTTGTATTTAGTCCTGTGATTATCTTTTTGTCTTTGAGATTGCCGTTGGTGTGTAGGCGATGGAAGAGGAATTTTGTGGTGCATGTTTTGGTTTGTTTGTTAATGCTTTATGTTACTCAATTTTTTCCGGATTCGGGGCATAGGGTTGAGTCAGTGGAGAGATCTAGTTCAACTGAGGAAAGGGATGATTTATCTGGTGAAATGGGTGCTGAGGGTGTGGGGGAAGACGACTTTCTGTATGAATCATTTGATCATCGGCCGCCACCTCCGTATTATGGATCGCCTCGACCTCCGCATCCAGGTCCACATCCACCTTATGGTCCGCCGGTATTTGAATCAGAACCGCAGTATATAAAGGTGATCACAGTGGTGTCTCATACGGCACTTGTAGGGATTCCTATTTATGTGGCTATAGCGTTTCTGACTGGGGTGATGTTCTACCGAAGTGAGTTGGTGAGGAGAGAGAAGTTAGCGCATTTGTTAGAGGCTAATTTGTCTCAAGCGAAGCTGGATGTGCTAACGTCTCAGTTGCAGCCACATTTTCTGTTTAATACGCTGAATTCGATTAGCGCTTTGATCCATTTGGCGCCTGATAAAGCAGATACGATGGTGATCCAGTTAAGTGATTTGCTGAGGACGACTTTGGCTCAACGTGATCAGAAGATGATTTCTGTATCTAAGGAGGTAGAGATGTTAGAGAATTACCTTAATATTCAGTCGACGAGGTTTGGTGCGCGAATGAGGGTGGTGTATGAGATAGAACCGGAGTTGATGGGTGCATGTATTCCGCCGATGATCATGCTGCCACTGGTGGAGAATGCTATAAGGTATGGTGTGGAGATGGTGTCTACTGAGGTAGAGATTAAGATAGAGGTTAAGTTGGTGGATAGGAGGTTGGTGGCTTCTATTTCTGATAATGGTCCTGGACTAAGTGATGATGTAGAAGGTGGAACTGGGATAGGCCTAGAAAACATCAAACAACGCTTGAGGCTGCTTTTCCCTGATGGGGATGGAGAGTTAAGGGTGATCGATAATGATGGGGTCACTGCGATTTTAACCATTCCACACCGAAAATATGATTAAGATGAACTGTGTAATTGTAGAGGATGAGAAGTTAGCGCAGGAGCGGCTATTGGTTTTTTTGAGAGATTTTCCAGAGATTGATGTTGTGGGAGTGGCTTCATCTGGGAGTGAGGGCTTGGAGATGATTCATGAGTGTGAGCCTGATTTGGTTTTTCTGGATATTCAGTTACCAGGGATGACGGGTCTGGATGTGGTGGTGCATCTTGGGGAGATGGTAGAGCAGTTACCGATTGTTATTTTCACGACTGCTTATGATGAATATGCTGTGAGGGCATTTGAGTTGTGTGCGTTTGATTATTTACTTAAGCCGTTTAGTAGGGAGCGTTTTGGTGGGGCATTGAAGCGGGCATTGACTTTGAAGTATTCTACTGGTTTTAGGGATGAGCAGTTAGAGGGGCTGGTAAGGCAACTTTCAATGCGGAGGGGGAGTAAGAGATTACAGCGGCTGAGTATTAAAGACGGGGGAAAGTTGTTTTTTGTAGAGATGGATTCTATTTTATGGGTTGATGCTTCGGGAAATTATATTGAGGTGCATACAAAGGACCGGGAGTATTTAGTGAGGGAAACTCTGAGTAGTGTAGAGGGAAAGTTATCTGGTGATGACTTTTATAGGGTGAGTCGCTTTGCGATAGTGAACGTAAATATGATGAAGGAGGTCTCGAGTAATGATAAGGGTGAGATTTATATAGAGATGGTTTCAGGGACTAAGATAAAGACGACGCGGACGATGAAAGAGATTCAGGCGCGTCTGGAGGGGTGATAGCACTCCGTAAAACAGATCAGACAAATGGTTGGTATGCGTTATTGTTCTGTTTTTAGGGTGGCGATATCGGTAATTAGTTGATTGATGGATGTTTTGTTGAGTCCATTGTAGATGCCTCTGAGTTTTCTGTTTCGGTCAATGAGGACGATGTTTTCTGTGTGAAGGAACTCGTCATCTGTTTTGTTTTCTCCGAGGTCTTCTTCGATGAAGTAGGATTTTCTGCCTAGGCTGTAGATGGTGCTGCGGTCGCCTGTGAGGAGGTGCCATTTGTTGCTTTGGATGTTGTGTTTATCGGCGTATTTTTTGAGGACCTCGATAGTGTCTGTGTCTGGGGTGACGGAGTGGGAGAGGAGTAGGATGTCTGGGTCATCGGTGTAGGCGGTCTGGACTTGGGTGATCTGCTGGGTCATCTGGGTGCAGATACCTGGGCATGTGGTGAAGAAGAAGCTTACGATGTAGATTTTGTCTTCGACGGTTTTTTCTGAAATCTGGTTTCCGTCTTGGTCGGTGAGGGTGAAATCTGGGATGGAGTGGAATTCACTGAGGCTGGGGTCAGTGGGATTTAGCCAGCGTGGGGTGAATGAGCTGGTGTTGTAGTAGGGAAGGTGGGTGACTCTGCTGCTGGTTTTTGTTTTTTCTACAGGTTTCTGAGTGGTGGTGGCTGAGTCTGAGGGGAGGGCGCATTCGCATTGGCTTTTATCTTGCTCGGCTTCTGTGTCTGCGTTGTTTTTGTTTGGTTGGTTACAGGATAGCAGGGAGTAGCAGAGGGTGAGAAGGATGAGGGCGAGGGGGTTATTTTTCTTTGTATTGGATAGTTTCATCATCGAGTTGGAAGCAGAGTTTTGATCTTTTTAGGCCAAATATTCTACCGTTTTTGGCTTCGTAGTTGTTGTATAGTTTGCCGTTTTGTCTCCAGGATTGTTGAATGCCTTGTTCTTTGCCGTCGACGAGTTGCATTTTCTTGAATTTTTCACCGCTAAAGTACCATTGCCAATGAGTGCCTTGGGCGATGCCTTCTGTGTAGGTTGATTCTGAGCGTTTGTTGCCATTTCTCCACCATGATGTTGTGGTTCCATGTCGTCTTCCATTTTGGTAGGCGGAGAGGAAGCTAATTTTTCCGTCTTGGAACCATTTTATGGAGTCTCCGTGTCTATGGCCTTTGAGGTAGCTGGTGGAGATGGCTTTTTGGCCTTTGAGGTAGCTGGTGGAGATGGCTGTTCCGGTGAAGGGTTTGGCGTTGAGCAGGGCGATACCTGTTTTTTTGTCGAACTGGAGTTCTTTGAGTTGAATGCTGATGGGGTCTTTATTCTCAGAGGGTAGGTTGGTGGGTTGTTTTTGTTTGCATGCAGTTAATAGGATGAGAACAATCACTCCTGCGAACTGGAGTGATTGTATGAGAGGCTGGAGATATTTGTTGGGATGCATTATTGTTCTGACGGTGGTCTGGGATGGGAGGGTTTGTTGTCAGTAGGTTATTGAATGGTGCTTGGTGTTCCTTGGTAGTCACCAGGGAAGAGGATGTAGAATCCGAGGTAGGTGACGTTTTGGATGTGGTAGTGATATTCTCCATCTGGGTTGTGAATGGTGGGTCCGAAGTGTCCGCCAGATTCATCTAGGTCTGAGGGCGAGCTGCCATCATAGTCTAGTCTTCCGTAGAGGAAGAATCCGTCAGCCATGATGCCGATGAGGTTTGTGTCATTGTCTGACCATGCTTTTGGCTCTAGATGGTAGTGATAGCTTTGGGGGCCGGTGTGGGCGCCGTTGTAATCTAGTGATCCGATAGCGGAATCTAGTGGGACGTTAGGACCTTCTTCGTCATTGTAGATCATGGCTCCACTGGTTGCGATGCCGATGGCTCCGAGGCCTGTGGCTGATGGGGAGCCAGTGACTGATGGGCTGGCAGAGACAGTTAGTGAGTATGAACCGTTGAAGTCATCAATATTGCCTGGGGCCATCTGTTCATATGTGGTGGCAGTGGGTTCTACAAACAAGGGGTGATTTGATGCTGCAGCTTCTGTGACGTTTGTGTTACCTGAGCCGGGGTCAGAGATGCTTCTTTCGGTGGTGTTAGACCAGTATGGAGAGGTGTGATCTGGGAGTCCATCTGAGGTGATGACAACCACATCTCCGGAGAGTGATGCTTGGACGTTTCCTGTGAATGCAGAAAAGGCTGAGTGAAGGGTGGTGACGGTTTCTGTGCCGTCGTTGTCATCATCGTCGTCGTCAGAGTCTGTGATGGTAGTTGAGCTTGATGAGCTGGAGCCTCTATCACAGGATGATCCGAGGAGGATTAGGCTAAGTGGGAGTGCGTAGAGGACGGATGCGCGTATTATTTTTTTCATATAGTAATTTATACTGTAATCCATACTGTATGGTCAATGGGGATGGGGTGAACTTGATTAAATCTGGGATGGATCAGCGTAAAAACGGGTTGAACTTAATTTGCGGACTAGTTGTGAGAATTAGACCTCTGGTGTGTGCTGTCGTATTACATGCGGGTGTCTTGACTTTTAGGGGAATTGGTAGCAAGGTCTGCGGACAGACAGAGGGATAGTAGATCTATGGCGAAAACATTATATAAAAAGACTTGGGATGCTCACACGGTGGGCTCGATGGCAGATGGAAGAACTCAGCTTTTCATTGGTTCACATTTGATTCATGAGGTGACTTCACCGCAGGCATTTGGGATGATACGTGATCTTGGGCTTGGTGTGAAGTTTCCGAACAGGACGTTTGCGACTGTGGATCATATTGTTCCTACGGATAATCAGGTGCAGCCGTTTGCGGATCCGTTGGCTGAGGCGATGATTAATGAGTTGAAGACTAATGTGGAGGAGTATGGGATTAAGTATTTCTCACTTGGGACTGGTCAGCAGGGGATAGTGCATATGGTGGGGCCTGAGCAGGGGATTACTCAGCCTGGGACTACGATTGTGTGTGGGGATAGTCATACGGCGACTCATGGTGCTTTTGGTGCGATTGCTTTTGGTATTGGGACGACGCAGGTGCGTGATGTTTTGGCGACTCAGACTTTGGCTATGGATGAGCTGAAGGTGCGTAGGATCAATGTGGTTGGGAATTTGAAACCTGGGGTGTATGCGAAGGATGTTATTTTGCATATTATTAGGCATCTTGGTGCTAAGGGTGGAATAGGGTTTGCTTATGAGTATGGTGGTGATGTGTTTGACCGGATGACGATGGAGGAGCGGATGACTGTTTGTAATATGTCTATTGAGGGTGGTGCGCGTTGTGGGTATGTGAATCCGGATAAGACGACTTATGATTATTTGGAGGGTAAGCCTTATGCGCCGAAGGGTGATGAATGGGATGTGGCGGTGAAGCGGTGGGGTTCTTATGCGTCTGATGCGGATTGTGTTTATGATGATGTGGTGGATTTTGCGGCTGAGGATATAGAGCCTACTGTGACTTGGGGGATTTCACCTGATCATGGGGTGGGTATTAGTGAGATGATTCCTGATCCAGCGAAGGCGAAGACTCCGGAGGAGAGGGTGAGCATTCAGGAGGCGCTTGATTATATGAGGCTTCCTGCGGGGACTCCTGTGACGGAGATTTCTATTGATGTGGCGTTTCTTGGGTCTTGTACGAATGGAAGGCTTTCTGATTTCCGTGAGGCGGCTGGTATTCTGAAGGGGAGAAAGGTGGCTGAAGGGGTGAAGGCTATTGCGGTGCCTGGTTCTCAGATTACTGCTGTTCTTTGTGAGCAGGAGGGGATAGCGGATGTGTTCCGTGAGGCTGGATTTGAGTGGAGATCTGCTGGTTGTTCGATGTGTCTTGCGATGAATTCGGATAAGTTGGTGGGAGATCAGATTTGTGCTAGTTCATCTAACAGGAATTATAAAGGTCGTCAGGGTAGCCCAACTGGGCGGACGATTTTGATGAGTCCTGCTATGGTGGTGGCTGCTGCTGTGACTGGTAAGGTTGCGGATGTGCGAACTTTTTAATTCGATAGATAATGATATTTGCCAACTTCTTAGGTCGTCTAGTGATCAGCTTTCTTACCTATTTGGGGGAGCTGGTGGCGCTGGCACAGGAGGTGGTGAAGTCGTTAGTTTATGGAAAGTTTCGCTGGAATCAGTTTATGAAGCAGATCGTGGAGATCGGCTTTAAATCTCAGATTGTGGTGATAGTGACTGGTGTGTTTACTGGGTCTGTGCTGACTGCTCAGGCGTTGTTCCAGATGGAGCAGTTCCGGATGGAGACGATGGGTGGTGCGCTGGTGGGGATAGGGATGCTGCGGGAGCTGGGGCCTACGATTACTGGGTTGATGTTGTCTGGACGTGTGGGAGCGGCGATGGCTGCGGAGATAGGGACGATGAAGGTGACGGAGCAGGTGGATGCGCTGAGGTCGATGGATGTGCATCCGGTGGATTATTTGGTGACGCCGAGGTTTTTGGCGATGGCGGTATCGATTCCGTTGTTGATTGCGGAGTCTGTGGGGTTTGGTATTTTGGCTTCGATTTTTATTGGGGTGCAGATTTTTGATGTTCCGTTTGCGTATTGGAATTTCCATTTGGTGGATCGTACTGAGTTGATTGATATTATTATTTCGATGATTAAGGGTGGTGCATTTGGGATGCTGATTGTGCTTATTTCTTGTCATCAGGGGTTGAAGGCTAAGAATGGTGCTGTGGGTGTGGGTAAGGGGACGACGAATGCGATGGTGTTTTCTTCGTTGGCGATTTTGATTGTGAATTTCTTCCTGACGATGTTGTTGAATATTTTCTTCCCGTTGAGTTTTGGGAGTTAGTTGGGGATGGGGTTTCTTGATCCAGATTGGTTAGAGGGGGCTGCTGGGAAGAGGTGGCTGGTGGGTGTTTCTGGGGGTAGGGATAGTGTGGCGCTATTGCATGCTTGTGTGCGTGATGTGAGGTTGATGGAGTCTAGGAGTTTGGTGATTTGTCATGTGAATCATGGTTTGCGTGGGGTGGAGTCTGATGGGGATGAGGCGTTGGTGCGGGAGTTGGCTGAGGGGTATGGGTTGGAGGTTTTTGTTCGGAAAGTGGATGTTGGTGAAATTGCGGAGGAGGAGAAGAAGAGTTTGGAGCTGGCGGCGAGGGAGGTTAGGCATGCGGCATTTGCTGAGGCTTGTAGGGAGTATGGGTGTGATGGGGTGTTACTGGGGCATCATGCGGATGACCAGGTGGAGACGGTTATTTATAATTTGGTGAGGGGTTCTGCGGGGTTGAGAGGGATGCAGAAGGAGAGTTATCTTAGTGCTCACAAACTAACTCTTGTGAGGCCATTGCTAGGGGTGAGGCAGTGTGAGATAGATACTTATGTGGCAGAGCATGGCTTGGTGTTTAGGGAGGATGCTACGAATGCGGAGGCGTTTGCGGTGAGGAATAGGTTGAGGAATGAGGTGATGCCTTTGTTGGTGGATATTATGGGGAGGGATGTGGGGCCAGCGGTGTTGAAGTCTTTGAAGTGTGCTGAGATGAATGAGGAGTTTATTGAGGAGGCTTTTGATTATGGTAGTATGTTAGATCCTCAGGGGCGGTTGCATTTGCCGAGTTTGCGGGAGGTGCCGAGGGTGATTCAGTTGCGTATTTTGCATCGGTATTTGGTGGAGTGTGGGGTTGGTAATATTTCGAGCGAATTGGTTGAGGCTGGGGTTGGGTTGTTAGATTTGGGGAATGCGGCTAAGATTAATTTGCCTGGAGGTAAGTTTTTGCGACGGAAGGCGCAGAGGGTGTTTGTGGAATAGGAGAAGGAAAAAGTTTAGCTGCGCATGCGGCGGGTGATGGTGATGGTTAAACCGATGAGGATGAGGGCGGAAGCGCTAGGTTCTGGTATGGGTGCGGTGTAGGTTATGTTTAGGTTGTTGCCATTTTGGATAAGGTCGAAGGTGCCGTCGAAGGTGTTTTGGAAGCCAGTGGTGTTAATCTCGAAGGCGTCTTCGAGGGTAGCATCTCCTTCGAAGGTGATGCCGGCGGTGGTGGTGAGAAACGCCCAGCTATAGTTGGCTTCGGAGTCAAAGTTAGTGAGGGCTCCAGTGGCGTTCGCCTCGGTGAGAGTAAGGAGCTCAATGGTAATTACTTCAATGGGCATGGAGACTTTGTTGTCGGTGATGATGAATGTGCCGGTGATGGCGAGCTGATCTGAGTTGATACCGTCGATGCCGTTGGCGTCGTTGATTTCCCACTCGTAGGTGCTGCCAGCTTCGAATGTGGTGGTTGATGCATTTAGGGTGCCGGGGGAATTTCCGGGAGCGAGTGTGCCTGCGTTGGTTACGGTGAGTTCACCAACGGTTCCTGTGCCGGAGAGGCGACCACCGTTCACGGTGAAGTTGGAGTTACTTGCTGAGCCCGTGACTTTAAGCTGACCAGCAGTAACGGTCGTGTCACCGGTATAGGAATTTGTGCCGCGGAGCGTGAGGGTGCCGGTGCCGAGTTTGGTGAGACCGAGAGCGTTGGCCCCACTGTTGGTATCGGTGATGTTGGAATTGTAAGCGAAGTTTCCCCCGCTGGCGTTGGTGGTGTCGATGCCGAGGTAGGAGCCTGCCTGGAAACCGCCGGAGCCGTTGCCGAGGTTTTTAAGGGTGTCGAGATTGAGCGCGTTGAATTCACCGGATCCTCCGACGTTGACGGCGAGCGTGGCACCTGAAGCGATGGTAAGATTGCTGTTGGTCCAGCTGGCTGGGGTATCGTTGTAGAGGGCCGTGGTTTTGGAGAATTGAAGGGTGCCAGCGGAGACGGTGGTGGCTCCAGTGAAGGTGTTGGTGCCCGACAGGGTGGTGGTGCCGGTGCCGGATTTTGCTAATGAGCCGGTGCCGGAAATAACTCCTGCGTAGGTGCCGTTGGTGGACTGATCAAAAACGAGGGCCGCGTTGTTGGTGATGTTGCCTTGGAGGGAAGAGGTGGTGCCTTGCAGAGTGCCGGCCGAGATCGTGGTGCCGCCGGTGTAGGTGTTGGTGCCGGAGAGGGTGGTGGTGCCGGTGCCGAGGTGGTTGACGGCAGTGGATCCTGTGATGGCGACGCCCGTGCCGGTGGCCTCGCCGTCGGTGGAGAAGTGGTAGTCAGAGTCGGTGTGGTTGAAATTGATGATGGCGTCTTCGCCGGCGCCGCCGTGGACCGAGGCGGTGTTGAGGACGCCGGCGGTAGAGCCATTGATATTGAGGATGCCGGCGGTGTATTGGAAACCGCTGGCGCCTCTGGCCAGAGAGGTGACCCCAGCGCCGGAGTTTACATTCACTTGGCCGCCGGACTGAATGGTGAGGGAGCTACTGCCGAATTCGCCTACATACAGATCGCCATTGTTGTTCCATATGCCGGAGATATCGGCTGTGCCACTGCCGTCGAAGAGGCCTAAATAACCTGCGGCGTTTGAAACGATGCCGCCGGACCGAACCGTCAACGACCCGAAGCCATCCGAGCCTAAGTGGAGATTCTCCGAGATGGTCCAATTACCGGAGATATCGGCGTAACCGATGCTCCCATGGGAACTCCCCAAGTAGGCAACCCTATTTACAACAGAGCCTCCGGCTGCAATTTCCAGCGTGGCGCCGTTACTCAAGCTGAGATCATTTGATGAGTGAGAGATGGAACCAGTGCCTGTCACTGCCAAGGTTCCGGCGGATACTGTGGTGCCGCCGGTGTAGGTGTTGGTGCCGGAAAGGGTGACCGTGCCAGCGCCGGTTTTGGTAAGACCATTCCCGCTGGCTAAATTAACGGAAACGGAACCTGAGTCCGTGAAGGTATATTCACTGGCGATAAGGGTGCCAGAGCCGGTGATGCTACCGCTGGACATAGTGACAGCACCGACGGTGTCGGAGTTCGCCCCCAAGGAGAGGGTGCCGCCAGAGATCGTGACCGCCTGGGTGTCCGCTAGCGTATCGGTGGCGTGACCTAGGGCTAGGTTGCCGGCGGAGACTGTGGTGCCGCCAGTGTAGGAGTTTATCCCGGATAGGGTTAGGGTTCCGATACCAAGTTTGGTGAGGCTGCCGGAGCCGCTCATGGCGGTGGCTAAGGTGACGTTGTTGCTATTGGTATCGAAGGTTCCGCCCGCCGAGCCGAGGGGATTGAGGCGATTCGAGATGTCAAAGGTGCTGCCGGAAGCCCATTGCAATCCACCGCCATCGAGGGTGATGGCAGCGGTTCCGAAGTTGTCACCAGTGGCGAAATTGATGGTGTCATTGTTTACGATGGTGCCGCCGGTGTAGGTGTTGATACCAGAGAGGGTGAGGGTTCCGGAGCCCTGTTTGGTAAGGCTGCCGGAGCCGCTCATCGAGGAGGCGAGGGTGACGTTGTTGCTATTGGTGTCGAAGGTTGCGCCCGCCGATCCGAGGGGATTGAGGCGATCCGAGATGTCAAGAGAGGTGTCTGAAGACCATTGTAATCCACCGCCATCGAGGGTGATAGCAGCGGTTCCGAAGTTGTCTCCAGTGGAGAAATTGACGAGTCCTCCGTTCACCGTGGTGCCGCCCGAGTAAGTGTTGCTGCCTCTTAGCGAGAGGGTTCCTGTGCCTGTCTTAGCAAGGCCGCCGGTGCCGCTGATCGTTCCAGCGTAAGTTGTGTCACCGGACTGGTCGGTGGTGAGCTTGGCAGTGCCAAGATCTACTAATCCTCCACTACCACTTAAGGAAGAAGCGGTCAGATCGAAGTCATTCAGATCGAGCGTGCCGCCGTTGACGGTGTAGGCGGTATTGGCGGCGAAGGAGGAGCTGGCTCCTTGGGCGAGCTTTCCGGATGAAACCTTGGTGCCACCGGTGTAGGTGTTAGTGCCGGAGAGCGTTGTGGTGCCGGAGCCGAGGTGGTTGACTGACGTGGATCCAGTGATGGCGACTGCTGTGCCGGTGGCTGCGCCGTCGGTGGTAAAGTGGTAATCGGGGTTGGAGTGGTTGAAATTGAGGATGGCGTTGCCGGCGCTGCCGTTGACCGAGGCTGCGTTGAGGATGCCGGGATTGGTGGAGCCGTTGATGTTTAGAGTGCCGCTGTGGGCTGAGGAGTTAGCTAGCGTAATGGTTCCAGAACCAGAACCCACATTGACCAAACCGCCGTCATTCACGCTGAGGATACCGTTGCTGAGGGAGCCCACAGTAAGAGCAGATGAGTTTGTCCAAGTGCCAGAGATATCGGCGTTGCCGAAGGCCAGGTAGCCGACGCGACCCGTTGAATTTACCACGGAGCCGCCGGCACGAACTGTGAGTGAGCCTCTACCGGCGTAACCTACGTCGAGACCGCCTGAGTTCGTCCAGGTGCCAGAGATGTCCGCATAGCTCATGCTGAAAGGGCTATAATTTCCACCTACGAATCCCTGCCCGTTTGTAACGGAGCCACCGGCAGCAATTTGCAGAGTGGCATTGTCATTCACGTTGAGCGCATTTGACGGATGATTGATGGAACCTGTGCCGCTCACTGCCAGAGTGCCTGCGTTGAGCGTGGTGCCGCCAGTGTAGGAATTGGCGCCACTCAGGGTGAGGGTACCAGAGCCGGTTTTGGTGAGTGCCCCGGTGCCTGAGAGATTGGCGGAAACGGCGCCCGAGTTGGTGAAGGCGTAACTGGATGCGGTGAGAGTGCCGCTGGATCCCGTGATGTTGCCAGATGACAAAGAGAGTGCACCGACGGTGTCGGAGTTAGTTCCTAGGGCGAGGGTGCCTCCGGAGATTGCGATCGTCCCTGTGTCTGCGAGGCTATTGGTGGAGTGACCAAGCTCGAGGACACCGTCTGATATGGAGGTGCCGCCGGAGTAGGTGTTGTTGCCGAATAGAGTGAGGGTGCCCGAGCCGGTTTTGGTTAGGCCGCCGGTGCCTAAAATTGTTCCAGAGTAGTTGTTATTGCCTGACTGGTCCACAGTGAGGGTGGCCGTGCCGAGATCTACGGATCCTCCTGTGCCACTAAAGGAGGAGGCGGTCAGGTTGAAGTCATTCAGATCGAGGGTGCCTCCGTTTACGGTGAAGGCGGTGTTGGTGGCAAAGACGGTGCTCGTTCCCTGAAGAAGGGTGCCGGCTTCTACCGTGGTGCCTCCGGTATAAGTGTTGGTGCCGGAGAGGGTGAGGGTACCTACGCCTATTTTGGTGAGGGAGCCGGAGCCGGATACTAGGCCAGCATAGATACCATTCGAAGCTTGGTTGAAGTGGAGGGCGGCGTTGTTGATGATGTTGCCCTGCAGTGAAGTACTGTTGCCTTGCAGGGTGCCGGTCGAAACCGTGGTGCCGCTGGTGTAGGTGTTGGTACCGCCTAGGCTGAGCGTGCCAGCGCCCAGTTTGGTGAGACCGCCGATGCCGCCGAGAGGTGAGGAAATGCCGATATCGAAGCCGTTGCTGTCGATGAAGGCGCCGCCGGCGTTGATCGTGACGTCGCCAGCTTCGTAGTTAGTGATAAAGTTAGCTTCGTCGGTCCGCGCTTGGAGGATACCGCCGTCGAAGGTGACAGAGCCTCCGCTACCGCCGATTCTTTCATCGATCTGGTTGGTAGCGAGGGTGCCGCGGTTGCCGCTGGTGCCTGAAAGGGCGATGGTGCCGGTCCCTCCACCGAAGAACCCGGTATAGGTAATCCCCTCAATGGTTACCAAGCCGCCATTACTAACGGTGAGGCTAGCTGAGGAAGCTCGACCGATCCGGAGGCTGGAGGCATTAGTCCACGAGCCACCACTAACGGTGACGTTGCCGCCGCTTGAAGCGTTGAAAGCAAGTGTTGCGGAAGCACTGTTAACGGTGCCGCCATTTATCAATAGATTACCGGTGCCAGAGTTTCCGATGAGAAGGTTGCTGGTAATTAACGAGCTGCCGCTGTTGAGTTGCAAGGTGCCCACATCGGTACTGCCGTTACCGAGGGTCGTATTGGCTGCTGCGTGGGAGATTGAGCCTCCGTTTTCTAGGGTTAGGGTACCGGAGTTGACGTTGGTACCTCCGGTGTAGGTATTGGCGCCGGAAAGGGTGAGGGTGCCGGCGCCGAGTTTGTTTAGGCCACCGGTGCCGCTGAGTGAGCTGGAGATGCCGATGTCGAAGCCGTTGCTGTCGATGAATGCGCCGCCGGAGTCGATCGTGACTTCGCCGGACTCGTAGTTAGCGATGAATGCACTTTCGTTGATCCTAGCCTGGAGGATGCCACCGTCGAAAGTTACTGTGCCTGAGCCACCACCTAAGCGCTCCACGATCTGGTTGGTGGACAGTGTGCCGCGGTTGCCGCTGGTGCCCGAGAGGGTGATCGCACCGCTCGATCCACCGTAGAAACCGGTGGTGGTGACCCCCTCGATGGTCACCAAACCGCTACCATTTACGGTTAGGCTACCGGCGCCGGCTCGACCGACTAGGAGATTGCCGGCATTGGTCCAGGTGCCGCTGGTGACCGTCGCCGAACCCTGGCTGCCCGCCGCATTTCCGATCGTGGCGTTGAGGTTCGAGAGGGTGCCCCCGGAGAATTGTAATGCGCCGACGTCGCCACTGGCATTACCGACGGTCGTGGTATCTGCTGGATGTGAGATTGAGCCTCCGGATCCTAGGGTGAGGGTGCCCGAGTTGACCACGGTGCCGCCGGTGTAGGAGTTGGCGCCGGTAAGCAAGAGGGTGCCGGTGCCAGATTTGGTGAGACCGTCGCTGCCGGAGATGATCGCGGAAATGGTTTGGTTGCCGCTGCCGGTGTCGATACCTCCTGTTCCCAAAGTAAGCGTATTTGTTCCAGCAATGGTGTAATCCGAAGTGGTGAAGATCAGGGATTGGGCGGTGACGTTGGCACCCAGGGTCACGGTGCCGGCGGTACCACTAAACACGGCAATGTCGGTCGGCGAGTTATTGGACCAGGTGGAGTAGCTTCCGATGCCTAGTAAGTTCCAACGAGGGGAGATGTTATCCCAAGTGCCGCTACCGCCAACACCTGAGCCGGTGATGTCGCTATCCCAGTAGAGGACGGACTGAGCCTGGAGGGAGGAAGCCCAGGTTGCGCTTAAGAGTGTCGCTAAGGTTGCACTGCGAAGAAAGGAGGACGCAATGCGTGCACGTGAAAATGTGGAATTTGGCATAATTAGAATCTAAGACTGCATGGGATTTTGTTGTGAGTTGGTCTAGAGCATTATGCAAGGAGTGGCAGGGCTCCGCTCTAGTTCAACTCATGGAATTAGTGTGACTAATCCAGTATGGATTTATAAATAGCAACTTTTGTATGATAGACAAACTTATTCAATCTATAACTTAGAATATAAGACTTTTTCGTCATCATTTCTGATGGAGCCTGGTCATCGAGTTTTGTGAAGCTTTTATTGTGGTATAGTAGAGGTAAGTACCGGCAAGCTTTGCAGCCCAGTAGGATTTGTTAGATTCATTTAGCGCATTGCATGAGGATATAACTTTAAATCACCTTTCGTTGCTCTTCAGTCACGGATTAATATGCACTGCAATGGTCTCCGACGACGACAGAGCTGGTTGCTGGAGCTAGCCTTAACTCTCTTTTGGGGCCTTGCTGTTGTAATGAGGCATTAATTGTGCGAGGTGACCTTGCACGATTGTGCCTACAGTCTGGGCAGGGAGTGTGTCTTTGTGTAGTTCGAAAATAGCGACAAGGAGAGCGAGTTCGATGTCCGTTTTTTTAGCACTGGTCGCTTTCATCTCCACTAGGATTTCAAGTGCTTTTTTTTCGGCTTTTTTATAGTCTTTGAAATTTTGTTCAGTTGGCGTAGGCATCTTATGAAATCATTACTTAGTTCGTGTTATTGTCAAACGCCTAATTTCACTGAGTTTTTGGGCTTATTTCTCTTGCCTGATGTCACGGATTCCTTGGAGAGTCACGGTGATGATCACGGCTTGATTTGGTCCGACTAGGGCATTGATCCTCTGTTTGCCGTAGGCTAGCTCAGGTTTCAGGTAGAGTTTCCATGTAGAGCCCACTGGCATGCTTAATAGAGCTTCTCTGAGACCTGGCATGACTTCTTCACCGACAGCGACAAGGCGATCTTTCGCGACTCTCTCATATGTCGTGCCGTCTAGGGTCATAGCTTCATAGCTGATGATAAAGCGGCGGTGGTCAATCACGCCTTCCTCAGCGGGCTTGAACACTTCACCTTTGCCTGCTGTTAGAATTTCATATTGGAGACCTGACTTGGTAGTTTGGATTCCTTTTTTGGCTTTATTTTCACTTAACCATTTGGTTGCTACAGCGGAATTTGCTTTGGCTAAATTGAGTTCACGTTGTTGTAGATTCGCTTTGAGCAGATCTACTGCGATTTTAAATTCGTCAGTTTTGATCGTAGATTCTTTGTTAGCTAGAGCTTCGGCGAAACCTTGTTGGAAACTATCTACATCAAAGTCTGTTAGGACAAAGCCACCTTTGACTAATTCAGCCGCTAATTCTTTTCCCTTGAGGTAGCCTAGTCCATGAGAGGCTTTTTTGACTGATTCTTTTTCTACTTTGAGCGGGGTGACGCTTGGTTTCACTGCTTCGATTACTTTCTTATCCTGAGCGTTTAGAGTAGAGCTAATTAATAGGGTGGCTGTGCATATCAGGCCGAGCTGGCTGATTCGTTTTGTGTTTATCATGATTTGTTAGATGCTATTTCCCTTGCTATGGTATGGATGAGTAAAAAAAGAAGTCAATTACCAATGCCTTTGCTATCTCCTGAGAGGTTTGTGGATGGACTTTTGGTTGGTATAATTTTTTGGGGGTTTTGTAGGAGACGGTTGGTGGGGTTTTGTGTAGGTTGATTTTATGAGACCTATTTTAGTGATTAATGATGATGCGAGTTTGTTGAAGGAGATGGTGGATGTGTTGGTGGAGGGGAAGTTTAGGTATATTGCGGCGAGGACGGCTAAGGAGGCTTTGTCTGAGACTGCGGGGTATGATTTCTCGCTGGTGGTGATGGATCTGAAGTTGCCGGATATGGATGGGGATGCGTTTTATGATGAGCTGCTTTTTCGGGAGGCTCATTATGAGTTGCCGGTGGCGGCTCTGGTGGATTCTATGGATGGTGATGAGGTGGGGGTGGTGAATAGGTTGTTGCCGCGTGGGAGGGTGACGTTGCTTTCTAAGCCGCTTAAGAAGGAGTGGTTGGTGGAGTTGTTTGAACAGTATGGGGAGAGGAAATAGTTATGAGAAAAGAGATGAATAGCCCGATGGGTAAACGTGGAGTAATGAAGAAGGTTAGCTTGGAAGAGGGGCTAGTGGCGTATGAGTGCGGTGAGTCTGGTGGGGTGTATATTACTTTGCAGGATTATTGGAATTGGTTGAAGAAGCAGCCGGAGAGGTTGGCGCATTTGCCTGCTAGTGATGATGGGAAATGTGTGGTTGAGGTAGAGGCTGTGGCGAAGTTGTGTCCGGAGACGGGGACGATTATGATGCGGTGCAAGGTGGGGAATGATTTTGATTTCTATATTGATCGGTCGCAGGCAGGTGGTGTGTGGTTAGATGCTGGTGAGTGGGATGCGCTGAAGGGGAGGAATTTTCATGATGAGCTTCATTTGGTATTTACGGAGCCATGGCAGGAGAAGTTGCGCGAGCGGCAAGCTGAGATGGTGAGTAGGAAGATGCTGAATGAGAAGTTGGGGGAGGAGTTGTTAGAGAAAATTGAGGAGATGAAGGCAGCGCTTGAGGGGCATGCGTATAGGGATTATGCGATTGCTTATTTGGGTGAGGGGTAGATGTGAGATAAGGTTGCTTTTTTGATTGTCAGCTGGAGTTATTCCAAATATAATGTTATCTTAAATACATGATTAAATACCTTATAATCGTAATACTTACTATTATTCCAATCTTTGCTGAAGAGCTTCCTTATGAATTTAAAAAGTTAAAAAATATCCGAGATTCTCAGATAGAAACTATCAATGAGCAGTATGTAACTGCTCTCGAAAAGCTTAAACTAAAATATACTAAGAAAGGAGAGCTAGCATCTGCATTATTAGTAGATGAAGAAATTAAATCATATTTGAAAAGTGATTCACTCTCTACCGAAAATATTGAACCAAAACAATTTTTAGGTACGTGGCTGTTTAGTTTTGATAACTGGTCAAGAGTACGAACTATAGAAACTAACAATAAGGTTAATCAGAGTGGTAAGTTTTGGGGGACTTGGAAAACGGAGAAGCAAATTTTGATTCTCACTTCTAAAGATGGGAAGCAGATAAACACGTTTAAACTACCGTTATCTAAGGATATCAATACTGGCGAATATAGAGATCAAGATGGAAGAAGCAAATTAACGATTAAAAAAATAAACAAATAACTCACATAAAGCAGACTTGCTTGATATTGCTACGAAGCCTATCGAAGTTTCAATGTGTAGTTAAAATACAACTATAATCCATTCACATAAGCCAAAGTTTGGCCTTTCGATAAGATAGGCGAACTATGGTGTTAGCTTTTAAAATGAAAAAATCGCAAAGAGAGCATTTATCTAGATCAGACATCACAGACCGTGTTAACTCAATGCTATTTGCTCTTTTCGGTGATGCTTGTGATCTTAGGAAACCCGCTGATATAAAGAAAATATTGGAGATTTTAACTACTCAAAACTGGGTTGATTTTTCGGACCACGAAGATCTTGGATTTAGTTCGCTGGAGTCAAAGGTCAGAGGTATGTTTACGGTGGAACCAAATAGAATAAGAATTTGCTCTACACTTGAACGTTGGAGTGCTGAATATAATTTTGTATTAGCTCATGAAATAGGTCACTTGGCATTGCACCGGAAGATGATAGGCAAAGGGAAATTTATAGATCGGAGCTCAATTCCGGCAGATACAGCCGAAGAGCTTAAATACAGAGATAAAGCTACTCTGAGTGATTTAGGATGGATTGAATGGCAAGCTAACGAGTTTGCTATTTCTCTAATTTTACCTTCAGCTTATTTATCCTACGAAGTTTATAAGAAACAAACCGAGATGGATATTAAGAGTAGGAGGGGAATCATCTACTTTGATGATCAAATTGAGAATCAGATGCATGCTAAGATTATCGTTGATTCCATAGCAAATGATTATTTTGTGAAGAGTGATTTACTTTGGAAGAGGTTACGTTTTTTAGGGATACTCCAAGACCATCGCGTGAAAGTGGTAAATGTTCCATATGACTGTCTAAAAGGGCTATTCTATAGCTAGTATTTTCTAAATAATTTATTCTAACCTTACTCGTTTTCCACTGTGCCTTCAGCACAGGATTCTTTGGTGGGGTGTTTCCTAGGGATGAATCCCTGACTTTTATACAGATCTATTTGTGAACAAATTTTGATAGAATTTTAGACGTCTTAAAGTACTAGGAGGATGAGCCTAACAGATCTT
>JBPOGF010000031.1:0-32794 GCA_051251915.1 Akkermansiaceae bacterium
ATGTTGAATGTTGAATGTTGAATGTTGAATGTTGAATGTTGAATGTTGAATGTTGAATGTTGAATGTTGAATGTTGAGACAATATCAACAAGCCGTATTTAAACTCATCTTTAAATGGCTGAATCGACGTAGTCAACGCAAGAGCTACACGTGGGGGAGCTTCTTGAGCCATTGGTTTGGAGATTGGTGATTACCCCAGCCTGCGAAAATGCAATGGCAAGCATGACGGGCTACAAACTGAAATGAGACTTGCCACCCAATAAGTTACCAGAGTATATTATAAAAGAAGTCCAAATACATGAAACATAAGAACAAATCAGAAGCTGAGCCACTGGACTGCGAGTTCACCAGAGGAGCCTTATGCGGGAAAACCGCACGTAGGGATCTGCGAGGGGGACGTCAGGCAACTGACGTTCCTACCTTAATCGCTTAAAAATTACACCTCAAGAAATGAAACCTCTCTTTTCTCTATTACTACTCTGCTTAAGCTTACAAACTGTGGGAGCATGGATTCCCAAGCCGATTTCTCCGCCTAAGTTAAAGATTGACCAAGCTATGAAGATTGCGATGTCTCACAGTAAAAGTAATTATAAATATGAGGAGAGGAAACTTAATACTTTTTTTGTTAGATCTATAGGATTTATGCAGGCAGATGTTAGCTCTCTCAACAGAGTTAAAAATAAAGAGACTAAAGAAGAAGCCCCAAAAGTATGGGGTTGGAAGATTGAGATTATAAGACTTAATGACCTTTCAGAAAGAGATGATTTATTCATTAACGATAAGGGTGAAATCTTGCATTACATGTCTTGGCATTGATACATTATCTAAACACAAAATAGCGAACAAATCGCTGCATCCGACACCATCTGCGCCTTAATCGCCAGCTTTTTACACAATGATAACCCTTAATCAAAAGTCCAGGTTCGCCCAATCGATAGTGCGGATGAGCTAGGACGTTGTTAGCCTAAAAATAAAACATCGTGACTATTAAAACTTTTATTCCAATTCTATCTCTATTCTTATCTACAATGATACATGCCGAAGATGATGCCCCAAAAGAACTATCAAAGGAATTCACAAAACCAATTACATTCAAATTCGTAAATGAAGACGGTAAACCTATTAATGGCGACTTTACACTTCATCAATACAAGAAACGTAACCTTTTAGAACAGAGCAGCTATTTTAAGAATTGGCATAGATATCTTCCATTAGATAAGAACGGTGCGATTACCATCAAGACTTTCCCTCCTGTTTTTGAATTTGGTGGCACCAGCAAGGATAAGTTTTACACGTATTGGATACGTAGTGCAGAGTTAGATACAAAAAAGACTGAATATCTATTCACCTGCACTCCAACTGGAGCGATGAAGTTCGAGATTACCGAATTCCCTAAAGAGCATTACGATTCATTAGTCGTTGAGTATCACAAGAAAGTTATCGGTGGGTTTCATAGGGTCGTGAGAGGCATAGGAATACATCCTAACGACCCTGAACATACTATTGGTGACTTGAAGCCTGGCGAATATTTTATTGCTATTAAGTTTGATTACGAAGATAAAAAACCTATTTTCAAATCAGCGCCTTTCACTATTAAGCTAAAGAAGTATACAGTCTTGCCTAAGATCAGGATTACAAAAGAGGCAATAAATCAATAAAATAACCCCAAAGATGGCTTCTCATCGGAGCGATAGCGGAGCATGAGAGTTATCGGTTGTTGAACTGGATTAGGGTCGAGTGGCTCTTGATGATCTTTACTTATGCTGTTTTGATTACGTGTTTTTCCTTAGTGAGTTGCTATGACGATGAAGGCTGTTAGGGGGCGTTTGATGTTATACGAAGGTGCCGATTGCCGAACTGCAAGGCTGTTCGGTAATGAGATAGAGGCTTAATAGGATGGGGGATGTCTAATGATGGTAATGTGTCTTTCATCGTGGCGGATGGGGCAAAATAAGTAGCCTCCTACTTAGTTATGTAATGGCAAGCATGACGGGATGTAAACTGAAATGAGTCTTGCCAGCCAGTAAGTCACCAGAGTATCTTATAAAAGAAGTCCAAACACATGAAGCATCAGAACACATCAGAAGCTGAGCAACTGGACTGCGCGTTCACCAGAGGAGCCTTATGCGGGAGAAGCGCACGTAGGGATCTGCGAGGGGGACGTCAGGCAACTGACGTTCCTAGCTTAATATTGGTATTATCAGCTCTCCTTTTCATCAGCATAATAATAAATTTATTAACTTGTTTAATGATATTTGTTAGATACCTCAAAAATAAATACTCCAATATACACCAACATGGGAATACTATCATCATTATTCGGTAAACAAAAACAGATGGATGCAACATCAGTAACTGGTAACGAAAGCATTCATGTTACAGCTCAAATCAATCATAAATTGATGCCTATTGATAGAGGTGACTATTATGAAGACCCTATCGACGAAGTCCTACGTGGTAAAGGGTTCGGAGAGGCTTGCGGTGGCGGAACGATGCAAGCAGAATATGGAGGGATAGATTTCATTGACGTAGAGATGGATCTTACGGATATCGAGAATGGTGTCCCATTCGTGATATCTAAGCTAGAGGAGTTTGGAGCTCCCAAGGGGTCAATATTGAGAGTGCATGATTCAGAGCCAGCTAGAGAGATTCCCTTCGGTAAGATCGAAGGAGTTGGTGTCTACTTGGACGGAACCAGTCTTTCTGACGAAGTCTATAAGAATTCTGACATTAATGTTGTTGTCGAAGAATTGAATAAAGCTATTGCCGGTAATGGAGAGTTACAAAGTCATTGGGAGGGTAACACCGAAACAGCACTGTATTTTTACGGTGACAACGCGGAACAGATGATCAAATCTATGCGTGACTTTCTCGATACATATCCACTCTGTGAAGGATCTAGATCTGTAATTATAGCTCCAAAATAACAAAAGGGCTAACAAGGAGGCCTCAGTGCGGGATGTTGATTTTGTGTAGGCAATTGCAATTGTATCCTTGTGGACGTCTAGTCCGATGTCGTATATTGTTTTCATGATGAGTTTATCTTTAGGTTCTATTATTACAGATAATATTATGGATAGGTCTTTCCGACCTTGTTTCAGAAAGATAGCCCACGAAAATTCTAAGCTCATCATACTTTTTAACCATGGCATTGCTCAGGATGAGCTTCAGCCATAGAATCTCGGCTATAAAATATGAATATAGAGATAACTTCTGAAGCCAAAAGAGAAGACGAAGCAGCGATAATCGATGGGACACGAGCTCATAATCGACATCACATGCCGCCGGACGTTGAAGCCCTTTGTGTCTTCGATCGTCTAGATAACGGTGATATCGTGGCTGGGCTTACAGGGAAGACATACTGGAATTACCTAGATATTGGCTACCTTTGGGTTGCTGAAGCTTATCGAGGACAAGGCCGCGCAACTGCGATCATCCAATTAGCAGAAGCTGAAGCTCTGAGGCGAGGGTGCAATAATGTTTTGCTGGATACGTATAGCTTTCAGGCGCTTGGGTTTTACGAGAATCTTGGATATCGGGAATTTGGGGGGATTGATGATTTTTCAGGGGGGCAGACTCGGCATTATCTTCGTAAGAAACTTTCTGGAAGTGACTCAATGAAAGCGAGGGGAGCTCAATGATGAAAGCAATTTTGAGTTACCTTGTATTGTCGGTAATGTTGTTGAGTATTACGCATGCAAAGCATGTTTTATTTTTAACGGGTAAGGTAACACATGGATGGGGGCAACATGAGCGGCTTGCTACAAGTACATTGCTGGCGGGGCTTTTAAAGAATGTTGATCCTCAAATTACGACGGAAGTTGTTTTAGTGGATGATGATGGGTGGCCTTCGCAGGCGCAGATCGATAAGGCGGATTGTATTTTTCTGAATACTTATGGTTTAAGCGGGCATATTGTTAGTTCTGGAGAGAGAATGGCGGCTCTGGAGAGACATATGGACCAGGGGAAAGGTTTGTGTGCGATTAGCTTTGGTCTTGCGGTAAAGTCATCTCAGGAGTTGGGCGAGCGTTGGAAGAGGCTGACAGGCGGAGTCTGGGGTGCAAATGGTGTGGCTCTTTTTTATACAGAGAAGTTATTTGTGCCTAAGGGGGAAGATCATCCGGTTGTGAATGGGGTGCCTGAGCATAAGATTAATGATGAGATCTTTTTTAACTTTGAGCGAGCAGGAGAGGTTCATGGCAAGTTGACTCCTGTGCTGGTGCATAATGGGCAGGGTATTAATTTTCCATCTAATGCAGGTATTCGAGGCAATAGGAATGCTTTTGGTAGAAAAAAGGCAGGTTACGAGTTCATGATGGCTTGGGCATTTGAGCGTGCTGGTGGTGGAAGGAGCTTTTGCCATGGAGGTGGGAGATATCACTTTAATCTTGCGAAAGATTCTTACCGTAAGAGTTTGATTAATGGCATAATGTGGACTTTGGGGAAAGATATACCGAAAAATGGATATCACTCGCTAACACCAAGCGCAGTGACTATGGTGGCTAACTTGGATAAGGTAAATAAGACGAGTTGGAACAATGCTTCTGGTCTTGCTGATTTACAGAGGGCTTTGAATTTTAATAATCAAAATGGTGAGGCTGCAGATTGGAGAAATGATGAGACTAAGTCAGGAATACGTCTTGAGAAAATGCCTAAGAATATCCCTGATTCATTTTCCAATGCGAGTCCTTCACCTGAGTTTAATTTAGGAGAGTCCTCATAAGCCCTATGCTCATTATTTTTTTCAATCAAGGTATTGCACAAGATGAGCTTCAGTAATAGAATTTCTTGTTAAGATATGGAATACAAATAGAGCTGAGAGCTCAAACAAATAATCTAATTATGAATACGATACAAAATATAGAAACTAGACGGTCGATTAAGCATTATGATGCGACGCATGTGATGCCTGATTCTGATTTGGAAGAGTTGCTGCGCATCACAAAGTTGTCTCCTTCTTCGTTCAATATGCAAAATTACAGAATATTGGCCGTGAGGGATAAAGAGTTGAGGGCTAAGATCCGTGCTGCGGCTTGGGATCAGGCTCAGGTGACTGATGCTAGTGTGTTGTTTATTATGTGTGCGGATTTGAATGCACATAATGAGGACCCTGCGAAATACTGGGGGCATGCGCCGCAGGAGGTTCAGGATATATTAGGGCCAATGGTTAAACCATTTTATGATGGTAAGGATCAGTTGATACGCGATGAGGGGATACGTTCATCTGCGTTGGCTGGTATGACTTTGATGCTTGCGGCGAGGGATTTAGGTTATGATTCTTGTCCAATGATTGGGTTCGATGCTGATGAGGTTTCAAAGTTAATTAAATTACCTGAAAACTACGTTCTTAGTTTTATGATTTCAGTTGGTAAACAGGAGCAGGGTGCTTGGGATAGAGGAGATAGGCTGCCTGATGATGTTGTGGTTTCTTATGATACTTTTTAGGACTTAAAGACAAACGGATTGATTCCTGCTCCCCGTAACCATGGGCGAGGGTGATCCTGGGTGTGGATTTCTAGTCAGGGAGGGTTATTCTCCTGCGAATTTTCTGGGAATGTTTTGGACCCAGTCTTTCCATACTTTGGCGAAGCCGCCGATGGGTTCTTTGGGTGCTAGGACTTTGAGTTTGGAGCCGGTGCTGGAAAAACTTACCTCTGTGTGTCTGCCTAGGTACTCGCCATCGACTTCGATGGGGACGTCCCGGTCTGCGACTACTTTGAATTCTGCGGCTTGGACGTATTCTACGGAGGATGTGACGAGGTCTAGGACTCCGGCGATGCCTTTGAGGGTGTCTACTACGAATTTGTAGCCGGTTTCTTTGAAGACGAGGATGTCTAGGAGGCCGTCGTTGTTGTCGGCCTTGGGGAAGAGTCTGACTTGGCCGCCGTAGAGCTCGCCGTTTCCTGCGAGGACGGCGACGCCTTCGATTTCACGGCCATCGCTACAGATGAGTTTCATTTTTGGTGGGTTGTCACCGAGGAGTTTGACGGCGCTTTTTAGGTAGGCTAGTGGGCCGAGGAGTTTTTTTGATTCTATGGTGGTGTCTTCGATGACTTGGGCGTCGAATCCTACTCCAGCCATCTGGACGAAGGGTTGGCCATTGGCGTGGAAGAGGTCTACTTCGGTGATGTGGCCTTGCTTGATGACTTGGAGTGCGCGGTTGAGGTTTGAGCGCTGGACGTTAGGGACGGGGATTCCCATTTCTCTGGCGAAGACGTTCATGGTTCCTGTGGGGAGGACACCTAGTGCGGTGTTAGAGCCGATGAGTCCCATGATGACTGCGTTTAGGGTGCCGTCTCCTCCGGCGGCGAGGATGACGGGTTCTTCATCGGCTGCGAACTTGGCTGCGAGTTCGCGGGCATCGTCTATATCGCGGGTGGCGTAGAGGACGAAGTCGGTGGCATTTGCCATGAGGAAGCGTAGTGCGCGTCTGCCTTTGGTGCTGCGGGCGCTGGGGTTAAAGAGGACTGGGTAGCGGTGGTTCTCTGCTACGCGTTGTTTCTCTGGGAGGCATTTTACACCTAGTTCTATGAGTTTAGCGCGGACGGCTTCTTGGGGGAATCCGACGACGTTGGTGTAGCAGCCTGTGACTTGGTGGATGATCATGTCGCCGTATTCCTGAATGGCGTAGCTGCCGGCTTTGTCCATGACGTCTACTTTTTCTAGGTAGGTCTCGATGAGTTCATCTGTGAGGATCTTAAAGCTTACCTCTGTGATCTCGTGGAAGGTGTGGACGTGTTCGTCATGAATGATGCAGACTCCGGTGCAGACTTGGTGGGTTCTGCCGGAGAGTTTTTTGAGTGTGGCGATGGCTTCTACTCTGTTGTGTGGTTTGCCAAGTGGTGTGGAGTCTATGTAGACGAGGGTGTCTGCGCCGATGACGATATTGTGTTCGTGCTCGGATCTGCCGGCGATGGCGGATGCCTTGGACTGAGCGTTTACGCAGCAGAGGTCAGGGAGGGGGGTCTGGTGGCAGTGGATTTCTTCACCAGGTGAGGGGATGACTTGGAAGTCCTCAATGATGGCTGAGAGGAGTTCTTTGCGTCTGGGGGAGGTGGAGGCGAGAATGATTTGTGGGTTCATTTTTTGTTATACTGTGCGTTGGCGAACCGCTTCGTAGAGGCAGACTCCGGTGGCGACGCTGACGTTGAGGCAATCTACTGTTCCAGCCATGGGGAGGCTGATGAGGATGTCACAGTTTTCCTCGGTGAGTCTTCTGAGGCCTGGGCCTTCTGCGCCCATTACGATTCCGAGTGGTCCTTTGAGGTCTGCTTGGTAGAGTGACTGGGTGGCTTTATCGCTGGTTCCTAGGAGCCAGATGCCGTAGTCTTTCTGGAGTTTTTTCATGGTGCGGGAGAGGTTGGTGACGCGGACGAATGGGGTGGTCTCTGCGGCGCCCACTGCGACGCGCTGGACGGTTTCTGTGAGGCCTACGGATTTATCTTTTGGGGCGATGACTGCATCTACTCCTGCGCCATTTGCGGTGCGTAGGACTGCTCCGAGGTTGTGCGGATCTGTGACGCAGTCGAGGACTAGGACGAAGGGATTTGTCTTGTCTTTGAGGATAGATTCTAGTGCGTCCTCGCCTTTGGCAAGCCCTCCGCCACCTTTCATTTCTCTGCCTTTGGTGTGCTTGTTTTCTCTGGCTTGATGTTCGTTTCCTTTCTTCCGCATGGCTGGGAAAATATAGTAGTCGTGGCGTGGATGAAAGCCTTTTGTCTAAGAATGATAATGGCTGGTGAAAGAAAGAATATTTGACTTCGTAAATGAGAGAGGAAATGCTAAATATTTGCCAATCTAATGAATTCTCAGAAAGAAAAATTTCGTAAGTTAACTGCTCTATCAGTGGTCTCGGTGGTCTCGGTATCGTTCACTCAGTGTTCGGTGCAGGAGGTGAGGCAGGATTTTGGTAAGCGAGTGGAGCGGAATGGTAAGTCTTATGCGAGTGAGTTGGCGGCACAGTCTCCGTTTAAGAAGGTGGAGATGTCTTGGAAGAAGGCGAATGATTTGATGAAGGCTAGGAATCCTAAGTATCAGCAGGCTCTGATAGATCAGCATCAGTCTAAGATCAGGAAGGGGGCGGTGAGTAACTTTACTTTTGAGGTGCGTAAGAGTCTGAATGATAGTGTGCAGACGACGTTGAATCCGAATGAGATAGCGGCGGCGATGAATAGTCCGGTGAGTACTTTGCCGAGGCAGCTGAAATCGATTACTGATCTGAAGAATATTTCTCATTCATTGACTCAGTCTGAGTGGGACAGGGTGCTACAGAGCATCAAGGCGGACATTGCGCAGCGTAAGGAGATGGTGAATCTGCATGTTCTTTTCTGTCAGAATGAAACTATAGATAGAGCGGAGAGCGAGCTGGAAAAGATAGTGAAGTCTGATCCACAACCGCAGAATAAGGCATTAGCTACGGAGTTAGCGAAGGCGCAGAGTTTACTGAAAAAGGAGCGGAGCGAGTGGCTGGGGCAGGTGAGGAACTTTTACAATGCTGAGTTTTATGATGTGGAGTTTACGGACTACCGAGCGAAGCTCAATTCTTATCGGCACGTTACGAATCCGGGGTTTTCTGATTGGAAGAGGTGGAGGCTTCTAGAGAATTCTGAGATGCTGGCTGGTGAGATGCAGAAGGAGCACAATGATGCGAAACCGATGCTGCCTGGGATGAATATGCTGAAGCGTAAACTGGGCGTGATGGAGATACAGAGCCAGCTTGGGCATCAGAAGGTGCTGAATGAAGAGATGGCGAAGGAAGTGAGGCAGATGCTGAGAGGTTGGCGTGAGTTGAAGGCTGTGCAGCAGAAGATATTTGCTTCAGAGCTAAGCTATTCTCGATCCAACGTGACGCAGGCGCCGAGTGTTCAGGATGTGAGGCGTATTACGACGGATTTCCAGCTAAAGAATGAGGAGATTGATAAGATGAAGATTTTCTGGGCGATCGATGAGGATTGCTGGTAGGGCATTATTGACTAGAATTCTACTGTGGTAATTTGAGGTGCATTGCTGGGGCAGGTGTTGGGATCTGATTTTTTCTGGGCGGTGATTTTTACTGAAATTAGTGCGTGTTTTTCCAGAAATACTGGTTAGAAGTAGTCTGCACATGAAAGTAATCGTCATATGAAAGTAATAGCAATCGCAAATCAGAAGGGGGGAGTGGGAAAGACTACGACGACTATCTCGCTAGCAGCTGGGCTGGCTAAACTGGGGAAGAAGGTATTATTACTAGATCTAGACCCGCAGGCGAATGCGACATCGGGATTGGGGTTGGAGGCTGATAGTAGTATTTATTATCCGCTGATTGGTGAGGCGCAGATCTTGGATAAGGTGGTGTCTGCGGAGAGGGAGAATTTATTTATTGTTCCTTCTGGGATGGATCTTTCTGGTGTGGAAATAGAGCTGGCTCGTAGAGATGACCATCTAACATTTCTGCGTGATATGCTGTCAGGAGTACGTGCGTGCCAGGATTTTGATTATTGTTTGCTGGATACACCACCTAGTCTGGGAGTGCTGATGACGTCGTCTCTGGCAGCTGCTGATGAGGTGTTGATCCCGTTGCAGTGTGAGTATTTTGGGTTAGAGGGGCTGGCGAAGATTATCCATATTATTTCGCAGATTAAGGAGAGTGGAGCTGCGCCGGATCTAACGTTAGGAGGCATTATCATGACGATGTATGATGGACGCACGAATCTGTCTAAACAGGTGGTGGATGAGGTGACGAAGCATTTTCCTGATCAGGTGTATGAGAGAGTGGTTCCTAGGACGATTCGGATTGGTGAGGCACCGTCATTTGGTAAAACGATCTTTGAGCATGACTCAGGGGGATCTGGCTCGAGATCTTATATGGCGATAGCGCATGAGTTCTTGGAGCGACATGGTGACGCACCCGTGGAATAAATTTTCTAAAAAATGGGTTGCTAATTCTCTAGGGTCGGCTTACAGCTTTTCTTGTCAGGAGCTGTGGAGTATTGGCAGGTGAATCCCGCCAGGCCTTAATCGGAGCAACGGTAATTTGTCCAGTATTGCCGCAGTTTCCTGGCACTTTTTTTTGTGTGGTGTGTAAAGTTCATATTAAATGTCACAAAATGTGATTTGAAATGCAACTATTTGTATGAATGATGGTTTCATCTAAACCAGTATAGTCAAAAAACCTATGTCAGAATTTACCGCTCCTAGTGTGGAGGAACTACAGGACAAGTTCCCAAACCACCAGATAGAAAGCTTCATTGCCCAAGGGGGAATGGGGGCAGTATATTTAGCGACACAGACTTCATTAGACAGACCGGTGGCTATTAAGATTTTGCCGAAGGAATTTGGTGAAGATGAGGACTATCGGGTTTCATTTGAGACTGAGGCTAAGGCGATGGCTAAGCTGAACCACTCAAACTTGGTGGGGATTTATGATTTTGGTGATCTTGACGGGATGCTGTATATTATCATGGAGTATATTCCTGGGCGGTCATTATTTGATACAGCACATGGGCAACAGGTGGATCAGTTAGAGGCAGCAAGTTTGATCGCAGATATGTGTGTTGGTTTGGATCATGCGCATTCTGCTGGGATGTTGCACCGTGATATTAAGCCTGCCAATGTGTTGATCGATGATGAGGCGAAGCCTAAGATTGTGGATTTTGGGCTAGCGCGTCCCTTGGGTGAGGAGCAGAGTGATGGGGTGGTGTTTGGTACTCCTGGATACACGGCTCCTGAGGTGTTGACGAATCCATTTGCGGTGGATCAGCGTTCAGATATTTTTTCTATGGGGGTGATGCTTTACGAGATGCTTACTGGTCAGTTGCCAGGGAATCCGGTTGTTCCTGCGTCTAATGTGTCACATTCAGATGCGCGATTTGATGCTATTTTAAGGAAGGCTATTCATCCAGATCCGGCGCAACGCTATGCTACAGCGGGAGAGATGGCAGATGCTTTGGATAGTTTGATTAAGCAGTTTGATCAGTCTCCTGGATTGCGTGCAGCTGGTGCCTTGGTAGGGAATTCAGCGGCGATGGGAGCTGGTGCAATGGCTGGGGGAGGAATCAACATGGCGCCTAAGCCGGTGAAATTAAGTAGTGCTTCTGGAGGTAATTCTGGGATGGTTATGGGGGTAGTGGCGGCTTTGGCAATAGGAGGTGTGGCGTTTGTGAGTATGGGGGGAGAAGATGAAGCACCTAAGGAGAGTGCTAAGGAGTTGAGTCATTTAGAGCAGCTAGCATTAGAGGAGGATGAAAGAGCTGAGAAGGAGAATCAGGTGAGGATTCGTAAGGAGAAGGCTCAGAAGTTACGAGAGGATAGGGCTGAAAGGGCACGTTTGGCAGCTGAGCAGAGAATGAGGTTAGCTGCGGAGAAGAACTTAGAAAGCAAAGCCCCTCTAAATGGGACTCAAGAAGGGGAAGAAGGCGTACTATTCCTGACTGAGCAAGGTGGAGATGAAGGTTCCATTCAGGATGCTATAGATAAAGCAATGGGAGGAGCTGGGGCTGGAGATACGGCATCCGAGATTACTACAACAGAAGAGGCTAAATATGATTATGTAGGGTTTCTTACTGAAGCGAGGACTGATGTTACAGCTAGTTCGGCTAGTGTTCTGGGAGATTATAAGGAGATAATAGATGGAGAGGAAGAGGAGGTTATGGATCTTTTGGCTGAGCTGAGAATGAATCCAGAGCGAAAGGTGAGAGTTGAGGAATGGTTGGTTGAATTTTTTGAGGAATGGAGGGAAAATGCTATTAAACCATCTATTCCAGAGCGAATGCCTCCTAGGGTTGAGGTGAGGCTTGGAGAGTTTGTCGCTGAAATGGTGGAAGCGGATGCGAAGCGCGATGAAGATTTACAGAGATATAACAAGGCCTACGCTGATGTAATACGTAAGAAGGGGTCAGAACTTTATAAGAATGAAATGATGGTCTCTGTGGAGGCTCTTAAGGCTGAGCTAGATGCTCTGGATAAGGAGGGGTATTTCTATGCGATTCTCTGCGGAAAGGACCCTCAGCCGGAAGATTTTGAGGAGTAGGTTATTTTGAGGAATAGGTTATGGTGCTCAGCCTGGTAGAACTTGAATTCTAGCAGGCTTTTTTCTAGCACTTAACTATGTGTTGTCTGCATCAATAGCATCCAGATAGCGTGGTCTCATGATGGCTTGGATGATGAATCCTAGGCCGATGACTATCATGAAGAGTGAGAGGAATTGTCCCATGGTGAAGGTGGTGCCGAGGAAGGTGACGTCTTCTGTTTCTTGTTGGCGGAAATTTTCCATGGTGATGCGGAAGACTGCGTAGAAGAAGAAGAACATACCGGTGAGGATTCCGTGAGGCAGTTTACGGAAGCACATTCTGGTGATGAAGAGGATGAGGAATAAGCCTAGCCCTTCACCCGCAGCTTGGAAGAGTTGTGACGGGTAGCGAGGTTCGAGTAGTTCACCAATAGCCTGTCTGACTGGTTCGTGGTCACGTATGACGGCGTTGAGTCTGGTGCTTTCTTGGTTGGCTAGAGATAGCCATTCGTTGTATTGTGCACTACCTGGTTGGTATCCGTAGACGCGGATATTGTCGCTTAGCTGTTGGACTTTTTCTAGGTATGTGGCGTAGTTCGGGTCAGCATTAGCGGCGATTTGGTTGGCTTGAAATTGGTTTTCGAATTCGGGAGCAGTGCTATCGAAGAGGGTTTTAGGGAACTTCATGGACCAAGCGAATGTCTTATCGATTCTGCCGTAGAGCTCGCCATTGATGAAATTTGCAATTCTGCCAAACATGACACCGAGTGGGGCTACGACGCAGAGGCCATCACCGAGTCCGGTCCAGGATACTTTCTTTTTATAGGAGTAGACGAGGGTGAAAATCATCAGTCCTAGGATGCCACCGTGGGAGGCCATTCCACCTTCCCAGACCTTGAAGATCACACTTGGGTTTGCTACGAATTCGTCCCATTGGTAGAAAATGATATTTCCGATACGTCCGCCGAGAAAGACGCCGAAGACGGCGGCTAGGGTGATGAAGTCACTGGCTTTATCTCCTGGTAGAACCCAGAGTTTTTTGTCTCCTAGTCTCTTTAGTAAGAGGAATCCGACTACAAATGCGAGTAGATACGCTAGTCCATACCAACGTAGTTTGAGGGCATCGTTGATGGAGAAGATGACGGGATTGATATTATGGACGTATGTTGCGAGCACGGCGGCATCATATTGAGAGAATTTTAGATGTAAAGCATCTGACGCAAAAGGTCTTAAAAAAAGAAACCTGCACCAGAGTGTGGAGCAGGTTGTTAAGGTGTTACTGAAAATATGAAGTTTTACTTCTTTAGGATCATGTTCTTAATGAAGCCAATAATGGTCATGAGGACGCCACCACCAGCGGCTCCAGCTACGGCTGCGTCACCTTGAGGGTCTCCTGTGAGGTTGCCAAGAAGATCTCCAAGTCCAGGTGTGTTGGCTAGACCACCGAGGAGTCCGCCAAGACCGCCTGTTAGCAAGTTACCCATTTTGCCTAAGCTGAGCTTTTTAAGAGCTTCACCGATGCCGCCACCACCGAGGAGGCCTGCTATAATGCTGATTATTATTTCCATATACCAATGAAATTAGTTAACGGTCTCTCATCTGTCAATAGGGTAGAATTGATATGAAATATCCATTAAATGATAAAATATGTTGGAATCATCGGTATTAAAAGTAGGGTATTTATGAATCACTACTATATATTTTATGAAACGAAGTAATCTAATCACAGCGCTTGTTGCGGGGCTTATTTTGTCGGTTTCGACAATCTCATACGGACAGAAAGCAGAAATCACGCGTGCACCTTACGTTCAACTTGCTACGGAAAGTTCACAGGTCATCGTATGGCGTACGGATGGTGAGATCAAGCCGGTGGTGAGGATAGGAACGTCTGTGGATAAGCTGGATATTCCCAAGGTGAAGATTCTGGTGAAGCATAGCGAGCATCTTGCGCAGGGAAAGGCGGTGACTAGAGCTCCGGAGGGGACGATGCAGTATGAGGCTTATATTTCGGATCTAGCGCCTGATACGACTTACTATTACGCAGTTTATCACGGTGACCAGCGAGTGACTCCATCTGATAAGAGTTATCATTTTAAAACTCACCCTAAAATAGGAACTAAGGGCGCAACTAAATTTTGGATCGTGGGGGATTCTGGCACTGGTGGGAAAGACCAGAAGCTGGTGCATGAGGGGATGAAGAAATACCTTGGTGGTCAGAAGCTGGATGGCTATCTGCATGTGGGCGATATGGCTTATGGTTCTGGAACGGATAAGGAATTTTCCAATAAATTCTTTCCGATGTATGATGAGACTTTGAGGAATACTGTCTGCTGGGCGTCTATGGGAAACCATGAGGGGAAATCGTCTGCGGGGGAGACTGCGATCGGGCCTTACTATGATGCTTATGTATTACCGTCTAAGGCTGAGGCTGGTGGGGTGCCTTCTGGGACTGAGACTTATTATTCATTTGATTACGGGAATGTACATTTTATTTGTCTTAATTCGCATGATCTAGATCGTAGTCCTACGGCTGCGATGGCGCAGTGGTTGAAGGCTGACTTGGAGAAGACGAAGGCGGACTGGTTGGTTGCGTTTTTTCACCATCCTCCTTACACCAAAGGATCTCATGATAGTGACACGGAGATTCAGTTAGTGGAAATGCGTGAGAACATCATGCCCATTCTTGAGTCTGGTGGTGTGGATGTGGTATTTACCGGGCACTCACACATTTACGAGCGCTCGATGCTTATTGATGGAGCTTATCAGACACCGAGCGTTAATAAAGGTGTGGTTCTTGATGATGGTGATGGTAGCCCGCGTGAAGGTGGAGATGGTAGTTATAAGAAGAGTGGGGGATTAGCTGCGAATAATGGTACGGTGCAGGTGGTGGCTGGGCATGGAGGAACTACTTTGCGGAGGAAGGGTAATCACGTGCTTATGAGTAAGGTTATTTTGATGCATGGTTCGGTGATCATGGATACTGAGGGTAATAAACTGAGTTTGAAAATGATTAGCTATAATGGTGAAGAGGAAGATTATTGTGTGATTGAGAAAGGTGGTAAGGTGGAGCGCCATATTGTGGCTAATCCTAGAGATCCGGTTTTGAAAATTGATAAGAAGTTCCTAACCCAGACGGGAGCTAAGCTGCCTAAGAAACATCAGCCGGTGATAGAGAAACATGCTGAGTGGGATTATCTAGCTGGTGTGAATCTGCATCCTGCGAAAGGTTGGACTGGTGTGAATTTTGATATTTCAAACTGGAAGAAGGGTAAGGCTGGGTTTGGCTATAGTGACAAGGACGATAATACGATTCTTGATATGAGAGATAAATATACGGTTGTTTATACGCGTAAGGAGTTTGTGATTGATGATCTGTCAAAACTCAAAGGGATAGGCTTGGCGGCGAAGTATGATGATGGATTTATTGCTTATCTCAATGGTGTTCCGATAATCCGTGCGCTAGTGGACTACGGCGCAGGGGCTACTGCGAAGGGGTTCCATAAGCATGAGGCGAAGAACTACGAATTTTTTCCGTTACAGAAACATATGAAGCTATTTAAGAAAGGGAAGAATGTCCTTGCTATCGAGGGGCATAATGCTGATTTGAGTAGTTCGGATTTCACCTTGGATGCGTTTCTGACTGTTAGGAAATGATGCTGAGAGTTGCTGCCATAACGCTTTGTATGGGCTGTAGTGTTTTGTTTGCTCATGAGGATCCTCATGATGTGATTCACTCGCTGACGCACCGGTTAGAGCATGCGGAGTCTGCGGATAAAGCGGATTTGTATTTCAAGCGTGCTGTTGAGTATAGGGCGTCTGGTCAGAAGCTGAAAGCTCAAAAAGATCTGCTGAGATATACCGCATTGAAACCTGATGACCACGTTGGGTGGTTGGAGTTGGGGAGGGTGGAAGCTGATGGGGTGGCTAGGCTTGGGTATTTGTTGCGGTCATTAGTTTTAGCCGAATCTGATCATGAGAAGTCGATGAGTAACTATGGGTTGGCTGAGCATTTTTATGAGGGTAAAGCTTATTCGGTTGCTCTGGATTACTGTGAGGAATCGATCCTGTTAGGGGGTGAGAAAGCTCTTACGCCTTTGTTGTTTAAGTCGCATCTTCTTTGGCGGCTTGGTGAGCTGGGGCAGCGTGTGGAATTTCTGACAAAGGCTAAGGAAGGGAATCAGAGTATTGTGCTGGAAAATGCTTGGGTCGATGCGGTGATCGATGCGGGTCAGGGTGATAAAGTGAAGGATCTGATCGTGAAGGAAATGGAAGGGTCGCGTTTTAAAAGTAGCTGGCTAATCAGGGCGGCACGATGTGAAGCTGAGGGGAGTGTGAAGCGGAAGGAATACGCGCAATTAGCGATTAATGAAATACAACTGAGGCTGAATGTGAAGCGTCCTGATGTGACTTTATTGATGGATCTAGCGCGTGCATTTATGCTCTTAGGTGAGCATGATGAGGCGGTGCATTATTTGAAGCACGTGCGTTTACAGGATTTCAATCCTTGGGCAGTGGCTGAGCTGGAGCAGGAAATAAAGATGAGTGTTGCTGCTCCTAGCGAGTAATGTGGATTATTTTTTATTGGTGAATCTGTAGTGTGAGACAAACCATTCTTCGCCGTTGCGGAAGCCCCAGAGCTCGGCGCATGCCATGTAGAAGCAGCGCCAGTAAACCCACCATTTTACGGCCTGATCTTTGCCGTAGGTTTCTTCGACTAGGGGGAAGAGTTGTTGTTTGTTTTTGTCCATGAGGTAGAGCCAGGCGTTGCTGGTTCTTTCGTAGTGGGTGCCGTTTACTTGCCAGTGATCTTCGATGCTGAGGTGATCTTGGAAGTAGAGGAGCAGGTCATCTGAGGGCATTTGACCGCCGGTGAAGAAGTAGCGGCTCATCCAGTCATCTTCGCTTTCTATCTCGTAGTGGTATGAGGTGTCTTTGTGGGTGAATATGTGGACGAAGAGTTTGCCATCGGGTTTGAGCCACTCGCTGATTCTTGTGAGTAGGAGCTGGTAGTTTTTCATGTGCTCGAACATTTCTACGGAGACGACGCGGTCAAAGATGCTATCGCCTTCGCCTCGGTAGTCGATCATGTTGATGGTTTTGACGGTGACGTTGTTTAGGCCGCGTTCTTCGAGTTGTGAGTTGATGAATTCTCGCTGGGAGTTGGAGTTGGAGATGACGGTGATTTCTGAGTTTGGGAAGTGTTTCGCCATCCAGAGGGTGAGTGATCCCCAGCCGCAGCCTAGTTCTAGGATGCGGTGTCCGTCTGTGATGTCAGCGCGTTCACAGGTAAGTTTTAGCATGCGGGCTTCTGAGGCTTCGATGTCGCTGCTAGTTTCGCCGTCTGCCCAGTAGCCTGAGCTGTATTTGAGATGTGGACCAAGGCAGCCTTGGAAGAACTTTGTGGGGAGCTCGTAGTGCTGTTCGTTTGCTTCATCTGTGGCGATGGCTAGTGGGCTACTTTTGAGTTCGTTGACGTGCTTGATGAGTGCGGCTTGTCTATCTTCGCAGTTTTCAGGGCGGACTTTTTCTAGTGTTTTGAGGAGACGTTTTCTGATACCGAAACGGATGAGTGAGTCTGGGATGCGGTCGTTTTCTAGCCAGTCGTTGATGTCTAATTTCATGATGTTTCTTTTTTAAACCAGGGTACAAATGCGCTGGTGGTTTGTTGATGTTGTTTGTAGGCGTCACCTCTGCTTTTTAGGAGATCTCGTTCTAGTGGTGGGATACCGGTCACTTTTACGAGTAGGAAGGTCATTAATATGGGAGCGTGAATGGTGTAGATGCCGCCTGGTGAGGCAGCGCAGAAGAGGTAGATTCCGAACCAGATGACGGCTTCGAAGAAGTAGTTGGGGTGGCGGCTGTAGTTCCAGAGGCCGATGCGGCAGATTTTGTCATCGGAGGGGTTGGCTTTGAATTTGTTTAGTTGATGGTCGGCGATGGCTTCGCCGATGAGTCCTGTGGTGAATATGGTGAGGCCGATGTATTCAAGCGCATGGAGAGGGGCTGTGAATTGAGATGAGAAGTAGAATGGGAGTGAGAGGAGGAAGACGAGTGTCGCGTTTATAAGGAAGATGATGAGGAAGTATTTATTGGCGTTTGGGCCCCATTTTTGTCGGAGTGCGGAGTATCTTTTGTCTTCTGTGGGGTGTTCTTTGTGGATGCGTTTTGCGAGGTGGAGTCCGAGTCTTAGTGACCAGACTAGGGCCATGGTGAGGAGGATGATGTTTCTTGTGATGTTGCTATTCTGGGAGGTGATGTAGATCATGACGGGGATGCCTAGGCTGAGTGCCCACATGGCATCGACTATGCCTGCGTTTTTGATTTTACATGAGAAAATCCATCCAGCTGTGAAGAGGAGTATTAGGATTGAGAATGTGATGATGAGTATCATGTTGTAGTGGAACGGGTAATGCGTTTCTTCATGTACTGCATGATTAGGTGATGGAAGATGAAGTAGAGGGGGATGGCAAACCAAGGGGCAATGATCGCCCAAGCTTCTATTCCGTAGAGGGCGGTCATGCCGAAGTCTTTGGTAAACTGCATGGGGTCGTCTTTGAATTTTCCGAGTAGTTGTGGGATGCTGAACGGGATGTGTGGTGCTCCATTGAGAGATTCTCCGATTCTTATAAAGACTAGGATGAGGCCGAGGTGTAGCGGGTAGAAGAGGCTTTTGAAGAGCATCAGGAATGGGATGTTTAGCCTGAGTGCTGAGCCAGCTATGACACTTAGTACATTTGTGGTGCCCATGATAGGAAAGGCGGAGATGACTGGGGAGATGGCCATGGTTAGGGCGACTTTCTTAGGAGAGGTGCCACGGGTTAGCTGATTTTTGACAGGCTTAATTACAAGCTTTCTCCAGTATTTGGAGAGCTTGCTTGTGTCTTCATCAGCTGGTTGATCTAGGGTCAAAATTTTGTTTTTTAGGATCTAGCAGGGGTAAGTTTTTCGTTGTTTGGCTTGGTGTAGATGGCTTGAACGACGCTTATGTTTCTGGTTTGGAATGCGGCTTCGCAGTATTTGAGATAGTAGTTCCATTTGCGGATGAAGGTGTCATCGAATCCTTGTTGTTTAACTGCTGGTAGTTGGGCATTGAAGCGATCATGCCATTCCCTGAGAGTTCGTGCGTAGTCGAGTCCCATGTCATCGACTTGGAAGGTTGTTAGTTCTCCGGTCTTGGTCATTACTTGATTAATGCGTCCTAGTGAGATGAGGAGTGAGCCGGGGAAGATGTGGCGCTGGATGAAATCTACGCCTCTTTTTAGGTCAGCGTAGCGACAATCTGGGACGGTGATCATTTGTAGTCCGAGTGCTCCGTCTGGTTTGAGGAGTTCGTTGCATTTTTTGAAGTAGCTGGTGAGGAATTTATCTCCTACGGCTTCTAACATTTCTATGGAAACGATGTGGTCAAATTTTCCTGTGATTTCGCGGTAGTCTTGTAGTTTTAGGTCTACGAGGTCATCTAGCCCGGCGTCTTTTACGCGCTTGAGTGCGTAGTTGAGTTGTTCTTGGGAGATGGTGACTCCGGTGATTTTACAACCGTAGTTGGCGGCGGCGTGACATGCGAAGCCACCCCATCCACAGCCAATTTCTAGGACTTCGTCGCCTGCCTTTAGTTGTAGTTTACGGCAGAGAGCGTCATATTTTTCGTGCTGGGATTCTTCTAGAGTGGTTTCTGGGCTAGAGAATATTCCGCTCGAATAGGTCATGGATGGATCTAGGAATAGCTTATAGAAATCATTTCCTAGGTCGTAGTGTTCTGAGATGTTTTTCTTGCTGGTGCGGATGGTGTTGGCACGGGCGTAGTGGAATAGCTTGTTTAGGAATTTGAGTTTATTGACTGCTTTGAGTTTGTTTGAGGATGCGTTCATCCCCATTTTGGCGTGCATGTTACGGATGAACCAGGTGATGACGGCTTGGATGTCTGGTGTGTCCCAAACTTTGTGCATGTAGGTTTCTCCTAGTCCTACATTTCCAAACGCGACGCATTGTCTGAAGAATTCTTTGTCGTCGATGAGATGGATCTCAGCTTTTATGGCATGATCTTTAGCACCATATTGTTGCTGTGTGCCGTCGCTGTAACGTAGTAGTAGTCCACCAGTGGGCATGCTGGTGAAGAGGTTGAGGATGATTTTTTGTTGCCATCCATAGCTTTTTGACGTGCTGGATTGAAGTTCTTTTGTGCTGGTGGGCATGATTATTTTTTTGTTAAACTTTTGTGAGGGCGAAGAACGTCGAGTTGCTGAGATGCGGTGCCTTTTTTGTTAGAGATGGGGAATTTCTTGATCCACATGATGAGCGCGTGCCAATGGATGAGGAAGATGACGCGAAGGGTGAGTAGTGGGTAACGGATGATGTACCAGCTGAGTCTGAGGGAGCTGAAGGATTTGCGTTTGCCTCGGATGGTGCTCACTAAGACGATTCCATCTTCATCTTCATCGTTGATATTTACTGACCATTTTTCGTCTTTTGGTCCGATCTGAAAATCAAAGTGATCGTTTACTTTTGAGAATGGTGAGACGTAGAAGTCTTTGTTGGTTTTCAGGCGAAACCAGCCAGGTTTTTCTTTCTCATTGATGAGGAAGAGTTTCTTTTCATGAAAGGTATTACCTACTTCTGCTACTACTGCGATTGTATTGCCAGACACGTCTTCGAGGTAATAGAATGACACGGGGTTAAACTGGTACCCGAAAACGCGCGGGAAAGTCTGCAATATAATGCGGGAGGTAGCCGCTAGATTAACGTCTTTATCGGACAGATAATCTAGCAGCTTCTGTTTTATGTTTGGGTTTTGTAGGGGAGGTTGGTTTTGTTCGGGAGGTTGGTTTTGTATGGGAGGAGGGTATTGTTCAGGAGGTATTATTGGGGAGAGTTGGAGGTAGTCTTCATCACGGATGGAATAGATGTTCCATCGGTTTCTGCTGAACAGCCAATGGCGTTTAGCGAGTGAGTCTAGTTCATCGAGGTCGAGCGACATCATGAACACAGAGTAGGAAAATTTTCTGGTTACGGGTTTGAGTCGTTTGTGGAAGATACGACATTGGTAGAGAGCTGAGTTCATTTCCAGACCTCTCTACCTAAGATTGTTTTACAGAGATTTACTGCGGAAAGGAGTCCATCTTCATGAAATCCGTATCTCTGCCATGCGCCGCAGAAATAGGTGTTGGTTTCTTGTTTTCCTTGCTGATGAAGTCTGGGGATTTCTTGTTGTGCGGCTAAGGCGTTTAGGTCAAATAGGGGGTGGCGGTATTCGATGGTTTTGAGGATGTTTTTTGGCTGGCACTGTGGGTTGATGGTGACGAAGTAGTTTTTGTTGTCAGAGACGCCTTGGAGTGAGTTCATCCAGTAGTGGGTGGAGCTTTTCATGCCATTTAGGGACTGGCCTATTTCATAATTCCATGACGCCCAGCATGGGGTGTTTTTTGGCATCACGCTTTCATCTGTGTGCATGACGGCGGTATTTGGCTGGTATTGGAAAGCTGATAGGACTGCTGACTCGGTTATGGTGGGGTCGGCTAAGAGTTTTAGTGAATCGTCGCCATGGGTGGCGAGGATTACTTGGTCGTAGACTTTGGTTCCTAGTTTTGAAGTTACTTCAATTCCTTGTGGGGTTCTTTTTACTGATTCTACTGGATTGTTGATCTGGATTTGTCCACGGAAGGGCGCGGTGATTTTTTCTACGTAGGTTTTGGCACCGCCGCAGACGGTGCGCCATTGTTTACGTTTTTCTACTGCGAGGAAGCCGTGGTTTTTCCAGAATCTCAGGAGGGTGATGGCTGGGAATTGTTCTATTTTTTCTGGTGGGCTGGACCAGACGGCGGATGCCATGGGGACGAGATACCAGCGGAGGAAATTTTCTCCGTAGCCGCGGTGTTCGACATACTCGCGGAGGGTGAGTTGGTGGAGGTCTTTGTTGTCGATGTCTTCGAGAGCTTCATCATTGAAGCGTTTGATTTTGAAGAGCATCTTCCAGAATTTTAGATTGAAGATGTTTTTACGCTGACCGAAAATTTGGTTAAACTTACCACCGTTGTATTCTAGACCGTCTGGGATATGGTTCACGGAGAATGACATGGATGTTTCCTTTGTTTCTACTCCTAGTTCTTTAAATAATCTGGTCAGATGGGGGTAGGTGTCTTCGTTGTAGACCATGAAGCCGGTGTCGATGGGGATGTCTTTGGCTCCTTCTTTAAACGTGACTGTGTTGGTGTGGCCTCCGATGTAGTCGTTTGCTTCGTACAAGGTGAGGTCTGCATCATCCTTGAGGAAATGTGCACAGCCTAAGCCTGATATACCAAGGCCGATGATGGCGATGGTTGGCTTTTTGTTGGTTCTATTTTCTTCAGCTGACATCTGAGACTTTTACTGCTGTTTGTTTATAGTTGTCTTCTAACAGTTCTTTAGGAACTCGGCGTAAATCTTTGATAAGGCCCATCCAGGAGAGTAATTTTAGTCCATAGTAAGTGATATCTATCTCCCACCAGCGGAAGCCTTGGCGGGTGCTGTGTGGGTAGCGGTGGTGGTTGTTGTGCCAGCCTTCTCCTAGGGTGATGAGGGCTAGGATGGCGCTGTTTTTGCTGTCGTCTTCTGTTTTGTAGCGCTGCTTGCCCCAGACGTGTGCCATGGAGTTGATCATGAGTGTGCCGTGTAGGAGGAAGACGGTGCTGACGAAGAATGTCCAGACGAAGAACTGGGCGGCGGTGACTCCGAGAGATGGGTAGGTGGTTTCTAGGAGGTAGCCGATGGCGTACATGGCGATGCCGTAGAGGTAGGGGACGAGTTGGTCGAATCGGTTGAGGAAGACGAGTTCTGGGTATTTGGCGAGGTCTTTGATCTGGCTGTAGTCAGTGGGGAAGTTTCGTTTGCAGGTGATCCAGCCGATGTGTGACCACCAGAAGCCTTGAACGCCTGGTGAGTGGAGATCTTCTTCTGTGTCTGAGTGTTTGTGATGGTGTCTGTGGTTGGCAGCCCACCAGAGTGCACCGCGCTGCATGGAGGTGTTCCCCCAGACGGCGATGATGAATTGCATGGCTCTGCTGGTCTTGAAGGTGCGGTGTGAGAAATAGCGATGGTAGAAGCCGGTGATGGCGAACATTCTGAGGATGTAGAGGACGATGGCGGCGATGACAGCTGTGGGGCTCCAGCCGACCCATATGAGAAAAATTAGGCCCATGTGGAGGATGATGAATGGGATACAGCGTTCCCAGTCTACTTTTTCTGCAAGTGACTTGGGGTTCTCGATTCTTTTGTAATCGGAATCTAGCCAGTGGCCAAGCATGTCCTTCAGTCTGTTGACTGTGCTTGGTTTATTTGATTTTGGCTGATTATTGTGATCGATCATTTTTTTGTTAGAGACGTTTTTTTACCATGCGGATTCCTCCACCTACGAAGGGTACGTGTTCGAACAGTCCGCTTGTAGAGTCCCAGAAGTCTTGATGGAGTAGGACTTTGCCTTCGGCATCAAATACGATGTGGGACATTCCGATGGAGATGATTTCCTTGCCTTTGGCTAGTTTTGGGGCTGAGAATTTCATTGTCCAGCGGAGGTAGTATCCTTGTTCCGTCTTGGCTGTGTCATCAACTATTAGTGAGTAGTTGGTCATGGTTTTAGAGGTCTTAATGAAGTGCTGTTTGATCTCTTCTCTGTTGGTGAGGGTTTTTAGGGTGTCATTGAGGTAGGCATTTTCGGCATAGACTTTGCTGATTTCTTGTTCAATGAATTCTTCGGACCCGATGTTTTCTAGGAAGTTGGAGATTCGATCTAGTGCCTGTTTGGCATCTGGTTCATTGAGGTTTGCGGATTGTGGTAGGGTGGCGGATTTTGCTTTTTTATACGTACTTGCCTGTTCATTCATCATGCTATTTTGGCTACAACCAATTATGCAGAACAGCCCTATCGAGAGGGAGAATCCTAGCCACCCTACCCATGGAAAAATGGCTTTCACTTTTGATGTGTTGTTCTCAGAATTAGTCTTCATTCGGTAATAGAACGAATCAAACGAGTGTATAGATGCATAGAGGTAAGTTTTTTTGACGGAGGGTGTTTTTGATGGATGCGTGATAGGTGATTGGCTATACGGCATAACAATTTCGCAGAATGTACTGCTCATGGTGTGGGGGATTTGGTAGGACTGTGTAAACGTTCCGTTTATATAACCACTATGATCACTCTAAAGTTTTTACGTCCATGGATGATGGCTGCGGCTGTTAGTCTTAACCTTGGTATATGTGTAGGCTATGTTTCTGCTCAGGAAGCTAAACCTAACATTGTTTTGTTGTTAGCTGATGATCTCGGCTATGGTGAGCTGGGTAGTTATGGGCAGAAGGTGATTAGTACTCCGAGGTTGGATGAGTTAGCGAATGCTGGGATACGGTTTGAGCAAGTTTATGCGGGATCTCCTGTTTGTTCACCTTCTAGGGGGGTGTTGATGACTGGGAAGCATGCGGGGAATGCGACGATTCGTTCAAATATTGGGCTTTTTCCGAATGGAGTGGCGAAGCATTTGGCGTTGACGAAGGATGAGATGACTGTGGCTGAGATGTTGAAGGGGGCGGGTTACCAGACGGCTTTTGTGGGTAAGTGGCATTTGGATTTGGCGAATCAGCCGGATACTTGGGCGTTTGCGCGTGGGTTTGATTTCTCAGTGCAGGAGCAGTGGGGGGCTGCTGAGAATGATAAGTTTAGGGATGAGCGTCACTGGGTGAATGGGGTGACTGAGTATGTGGATTATGTGATGGATGATTATGATTGTCTGGATGAGTTTAGGACGGATATGATTATGAGGTTTTTGGACGAGAAGGATGATGAGAAGCCGTTCTTTATTTTTATGTCTTACCGTGCGCCTCATGGGAATGAGAAGCGTATTGGTAATAAGACGATGTATGCTGACCGAGGCTGGCATGAGGATAAGCGCCGTCATGCGACTGTGGTTAGTTTGCTAGATCGTGAGGTGGGGAGGCTGCTGGATAGGTTAGAGAAGGATGGTGATATGGAGAATACATTGGTGATCTTCACGAGTGATAATGGACCGCATAAAGAGGGTGGGAAGGGTTATAGCTTGAGTGATTTTGGTAGTGCGGGGGGGCTGCGTGGTTATAAGCGTGATGTGTATGAGGGTGGGGTGCGTGTGCCGATGATTTGCTCATGGAAGGGGAAGATAGCGGCTGGTGGTGTGTCTAAGCACATTGGGACGCTTTATGATGTGATGGCGACGGCTGCTGAGGTGGCGGGAATTTCTGAGCCTGAGCAGTCTGATGGGATTTCTTTTTTGCCGGAGCTTCTGGGTAAGGAGCAGGAGGAGCATGTGTTTGTTTATTCTGAGTTGCTTTTGTATAAGGGGTTGTTCATGCAGGGGGCGCGGCAGGGTAAGTGGAAGGCTGTGCGTTATGGGGCTAAGTCTGCGGTGCAGTTGTTTGACTTAGAGAAGGATCCTGGTGAGAAGAATGATGTGGCTAGGCAGTTTCCTGAGAAGGCGTCTGAGCTGGATAAGGTGTTACAGAAGGCTCATACGGATACTCCGGGTTGTGTGATAGGGGAGATAGGTGTGAACTAGATTATTGACGCGGCAATATAAAAGATTGCATTTTGATTACTGTTTACTATTTGTTTTGACCATAGAGACTGCATGAATTTTAAAGATGTACTTAGTCTTGCGCCATCCGAGCTTGAAGAGCGCCGCAAACAAGCTGTAAAATTTAGGAAGAAAGTTCGTAGATATTGCGGAGATTGTTGGGGTGAACCGAAACAAGGTTTCTGAATGGTATGAGAAGTGGCTTGAAGGTGGAGCTAAGGCGCTAAAGGTGAAGTCTGGAGGAAAGTCCAAGGGTTCAGGGTCGACTCTGGGTTCAGATCAGCAAAAGAAGGTTTGTAGTTGTCTGATCAAATGGATCACCAGATCAGCTACAATTCGACTTTGCTCTTTGGACACTTGCGCAGTGCAACAGTTAATCGCTTCTCTTTTTGAGATAGAGATGCCGATACGTAAAGTTGGACATTGCTTTAAGAGCTGGGGATTCACACCTCAGAAACCTGTGAAGCGTTCTTACGAACGTTGCTCAAAACGAGTCAAGAAGTGGCTAGATTAGGAATATCCAGCCATAGAGCAGAAAGCTCATAAAGAGGGTGCAGAGATCCATTGGGATGACGAGACAGGAATGTGTTATCAAGATCAGGTTGGTAGAGGCTATGCTCCAAAAGATAAAGCACCAGTAAGGGAGAGCATCAATATGATTTCCACAGTTACCAAGTTGGGAAAGATTCGCTTTATGTTCTATGAAGGTTCAATGAACCATCAAGAATTCATTAAGTTCTGACGGCGTTTTATAAAGGATACCGTTATAAAGGTTTACCTCATTTTGGATAATTTGAGAGTGCATCGTGCCGAGAAGGTGAAAGCTTGGGAAGCAAAGCGGTCTGATAAAATTGAGCTTCACTATCTTCCCAGTTACAGCTCAGATTTAAATCCAAACGGATATTTGAATCGAGATATAAAGGCTGAATTACCTAGGCGACCATCAAGTAGACGTGATGGTCAGCTCAAAGCTCAAGCGAAAACTCAGATGAGAAGGCTTCAGAAGAATCCAGAGCGAGTGAAGAAATACTTCAATAGTAACTCAATTAGGTATGCCGCCTATAATGTTGCCGTATTAATAAGAGTGTAGCAACGCGTTCATATTGATAACCTCTAGAAAAGTCTTGTTGCATTGCGCTTTAATTCTCGCCTGACAGTGGAGGCATTTCTATTTATTGTCTTTACGGTAAATGCGTTGCACGCACCCTTGCCTTGCAGGTTAGGTATGGTATACCGCTCTTCTCTGCTCAGATGTTTATAGAGCATAATGATCAGGTTCTTTTTGGTCGATTGTACCTGAGCTGATCTAATCAGCATCTGGACCGTCTTTGAATAGAATCAGTGCACTTCCAGTTTGAATCCAAGAACGTAAAAACTCCATTCTAATAAAAGAATGGAGTTTTAAAAGTTAGTTTCTGTTCATTAACGGCGTCTTCTCATCATAAACCCTACTGAGCCTAATACTAGAAGCATGGCGCTGGATGGTTCAGGAATAGAGGTAACAGAGTAGTTCACTATGTTACCCAGATCAGAAGTGTAAGACCCAGTTTCTCCATCATTCAAAGATAATGCAGTAAGATCAGTCCCTGCAAAAGTAGCCGACCCTGATATATTTTCTCCAGCATTATAATTTTCAGGAGAATATAACGCAAATTGGTTATCAAAACCAAATGCATCTCCAGTTGTTGATGTTACTGAGGCTGTCACCCAAGAGAAGGTGTCAGAGAATTTATCATCCAAAGTAAATTCGTAATTGGCTTGCCCTATGAAGAAAAAATCTGAATCCACGACATGTGATGTTGGAGTTCCTGTTAGGATATCTTCACTAAAGATATCCCAAGAACCACTATATATTACAGTTGTACTCATTGTCGACTCATCATAAACCCATGATAAAGTCATCGATGAACTTCCTATATTAATAGCTCCTATATAAAACAATATAAATATTTTCTTCATAATTTGACGTGAATTTAATTACTATAATTCAATCAGTCAAGATTTAATGCAATATTATTGATATCTTATTGATGTAAATTATTAAGAGGGGGGGCAATGTGGGAGTGAGCTTTTTTAATTAGTTATTAAAGTAGGCATGATTTGGAGTTTTTCTGTCGAAATATTTTTTGGGTCAACAGTTTAGTTTGGCTTCTTCTTGAGTTAGTTCTTCGCCAGTTATTTTACCAAAATCAGTTTGTTGCGGGAAGTGTTGCCAAATTTAGAATACCATTGGTATTCTAATTGAGTCCTCTTTCCTAGAATGAGTAGGGCTGCGCGAAGTACCCTTGCGACTCTACAATATCATCTCTAGTGATAAGTATTATAAAAAGGGTTTGGCTCGAATGGCACAGGATTTTCAATAGATTAATATTGCTTAACTAAACGAGAGTTGTTATGCACGCGATATGATAAATATATACTGTTCTCTTTTATTGTTAGCTACACTAGTCACAGTCTCAAAAGGAGCATCGTTGCTTGGTGTGCGTCTCGGTGCGGGTGTAATTGAATCATACCAAATTGATTCTTCTACGGGAGAAACTACTGCTTTGGCTAATCCTAGCGTGGGGATTTCGGGTGGTTGGTCTGATGGAATGTTTGCCATGGATCGTAGGAATGGTGTGCATTACATAGCGACTGATCCATCTGGGACTGGAGGAGCAAACCTCTACGGGATAGATAGTAGTAATGGGAGTGTTCTCTCTTCTACCACAATGACTGGAGCAGCCCCTTCGCGAATTGATGCCATGGAAGTGCTGAGTGATGGTAGTATTATTGGCGTTCGTACGCGCTATGGAGCAACTAATTATATGGATACCTATCATATTAATCCAATCACGGGTGTAGCGTCAGCATTAAGCACGCCTTCGTTTACCTTAGCTGGTAGTTGGGGTGATGGAATGTTTTCGGTTGATGAGGCAAATGACCGCTATTATGTGATGACTACAAAATCAGGAGAGAGTGCCACATTACATAGCTTGGAACTGAGTTCAGGAGATTTACTGTCGGCTACTAACTTAATAGGAGCGGTGCCACTTAGGATTGATGCGATTCAAATTCTTGCCGATGGAACATTGTTGGCTATTGATCAGGGAAGTAGTGCTTTCGATACTTATTCCATTGATACGGCAACGGGGACGGCTACAGCTTACACAAACTCGAGCTTTCCTGCTGCTGGTGGCTGGGCTGAGGGCATGATGGCCGTGAGTGAGGGCGATGGTGAGTTTTATTTCACAACAGACCCTAGTGGTTCAGGTTCAGCTAGCCTCTTTACCATGGACCTCGACGATGGTTCACAGACATCAAGCATCTCACTCACCGGTACTGACGCACCTATTAGAATTGATGCTTTCGCACTGGCTGATCCCATTCCTGAGCCTACAACACTGTTATCTTTGATAGTAGGTCTGGGTTCACTTGTATTGCGTCGACAGCGTCGATAAAAATGCAATTCAAGCATAGAAGTTGTCCTCCCTCCCATTAATGACTTCATTCTCGTTACTATAAAAAGTATAAACGATTATAATAAAAAGGGGCTGTCCCCAGGGCTACCTATAGCGTGGCCAAGACCAGTCTAGCAAAAGAGATTATCTTATACAAAAAGCAGTGGGGAAGCCTGCCTGCAGAGCTCTATCTAGGTCAAATTCATGCTATTGTCAGTGTTCCTGGATTTAGAACTGAGTCATTTTACATCGTGACGACTCTTACTGATCCCTAGGAACTCAGTGCTGCTGAAATAGCTGATCTTTATCTTCAGAGATGGAATGTGGAACTCTACTTTATAGACATTAAAACCACAATGGGAATGGATGTCCTAAAGTGCAAAACTCCAGATATGGTGCACAAGGAAATCATCATGCACTTTATCGCATATAACAGTCTGCGCATGCTGATGTATGAAGCCGCTGAGGAGCAAGGAGTCGACGTGAATCGTCTAAGTTTTAAGGGTAGCTTACAGGCTCTAAGGCAATGGGAACCACACTTAAATCACGCTCAAATGAGCAAACAAGATCGATTCCGCACCCTGTCTGCACTCTACGAGGCCATAGCTGATAATGAAGTTCCCCTAAGACCAGGAAGGCAGGAGCCAAGATGTATCAAACGGCGCCCCAAACCCTACCAGCTTTTAACCTCCCCAAGAGATCAAATGAAGGAGGCTCCACATCGTAGTAAATACTGAGCAAACAAACCTTAACTTAGCGCCATTCCGGACTGCCCCCTTTTCCTTTAGTCATGCTTTTTTAAAGTTTGTAGAAAGCTCAACGGCATATCTCTAGTTAGCACCTCAGGGTTTCGTGTATTGGTCATTTTACAGAGCAAACAGCATGCCTTCTCGCTGACCCGACCCTGAACAATTACTTAATAAAAATCCTTACCCTTTTATACATAAATAGGCTATCGGTATTGACTTGCCCAGTAAAGAGCCATGCGGGTGGTGTTGAATAGCCGCGGGAATTCGTTAAATGGGGGCAATGTGCATTTGTTCGAAAGGTATTTTGCAACCAGCGCGGACTTGCCGAATGGCCATTGTCAGCTAGGGAATCCTGCAAGATGTTTTGCCCCGTGCAGGCTTAGTATATTGGTGGTCACCACAAGAGCCGACCGCCTTTTATATGCACACTTTCGCTGACTATGTTCAATCCTACAGAGGTTTCCTGAGTCCCAAGACCAGTGGTTACCTTGTCCTCTACAGCGTCGTGATCATCTGGGCTGGCTTTGCGTTGACCCTTCGTGCTATCAGCACCTCAGGCCTCACCACCGCGGATGTAGCCTTGATACGCTTCGCCGTTCCGGTCATCGCGCTGTTACCGGCCTTTGCCAGCCGTTTTGCTGAGCTAAAAAAACTACGCCTGAGCGATGCCCTGATGGTGCTTTGCGGGGGCATTCCGTTTTTTTTCATCGCCTCAGAAGGAGCCCGCACCACCTCCGCCACCCACGTGGGTGCCTTGGTCGCCGGCACAGCCCCCCTTTCGGTGAGTCTTGTTTATTTCGTGTTAGAACGCCGAGGTCTTCCCCGCAGACAGTGGCTGCCCTTGGCTATCATCGTTGCTGGTGCGCTCGGTCTGGTTCTTGCTCATTCTGCGGGAATGAACTCCGAGATGATCGGAGGCATGGGTTATCTGCTCATGGCCAGTTTGTTATGGGGTGTCTATAGCGTCGGTCTGCGCCGATCCGGACTGGATGCAATCGGCAATGGTATCGTGCTAGCAGTTGGATCTCTGGTGGTGCTCATCATGCTGATGCTAACAGGAGAGGTGCCCAGCCATCTGGATACGATCACCTTTGAACAAGTGGCTCCCTTTCTGTTGATTCAGGGACTTGGTGTCGGACTGCTTTCCACGGTTGGTTATGCCTTTGCTATTTCTCGGTTAGGAACTTCGAAAAGCGCCACTATCGGCTCACTGGCTCCAGCCCTCGCGGCGATTCTCGCCGTCCCGTTCCTCGGTGAATCGATCTCATTGAGCACCGCCGTGAGTATCTTCCTGATCACCATGGGAGCGATCCTTTCTAACCGCTCTGCATCCTAACTGACAGTTCACATTTCTCCGACTTTATGATTTCCCGACTCGCTGCTGCTGAATCCGATCCACTTTGGGCGCTCACAAGCCTATACGGCAATGATCCACGTGATGAAAAAATTGACCTCGTAGTAGGGGTGTATCGTGATGGTGCTGGCAAGACGCCCGTTATGACGGTGGTCCAGGAAGCGGAAGCGCGTCTGGCAGCCGAGGCGGCATCCAAGTCGTATCGTGGCCTCTCTGGAAATCCGGAATTCATCGATGGCATCTCGCGCTTTATTCTCGGGCAGGAGAGCCCTGTCATAGATCGACAATGTACGATTCAAACGGTGGGAGGAACCGGAGCCTTGCGACTACTGGCTGATTTCATCCCTCACATTTCACCCAGAGCCACGGTTTGGATTTCCGACCCAGGCTATGTGAACCATCACCCGATCATGACGGCTGCTGGGCTCAAGATTAGATCCTATCGGTGGCAAGAACAACGTTACGATCACAAGCTCGACCTAACAACCGTGATCGAAGATCTTGCCGATGCCCAAGCTGGCGACGTGCTACTGCTCCATGGTTGCTGTCACAATCCTTCCGGCATCGATCCCAGCTACGATCAGTGGCAAGAGCTTTCACGCCTCTGTTACGAGAAGAAGCTGATCCCATTTGTGGACATTGCTTACCAAGGCTTTGGCGATGGCGTGGACGAGGATGCCGCTGGCCTCCGCCATATGGCCAGTGAGCATGAACTGATGTTCGTAGTGGCCAGCTGCTCTAAGAATATGGGACTCTACTGCGAACGCACTGGAGCGGCGATGATCATTGCACCTGATCAGAAATCTCTGGCGAACATTCGCTTCACCTTGGAGAGAATAGCCCGTGCGAACTACTCAATGCCTCCTAACCACGGCTCTGCCATCGCCGCGATGTTGTTTCAAAATCCTGAGCCTTGGCTGGCAGAGTTAGAGATCTGTCGCCGCCGGGTGGCCGACATCCGAAAAGACCTTGCCGACGAGTTGCTAGAAATCAATGCTCCGGAAAAGTTTCAAAGCCTCCGCTATCAGAAGGGCATGTTCTCGCTGCTACCGGTCACGCCGGCCGAGATGGAAAAGCTCCGTGACGACTTCGGGATTTATGGCACCACCAGCTGTCGGATTAACATCGCTGGTCTTGCCTGCCATGAGATTCCCGCTGTGGCCAAGTCACTGCTCGCCATTTCCTGAACACAGGCACAGCTTGCGAAGGCGCAAGTGGCATTATTCAGCTCCGGCACAGACTCTCTTGAGACAGTTCTTCCGGTGTATTGATTTAGCGTCTCGATGAAGATCCAGGTGTCCATCACCCTCAGTGTGGAAAAGGCTTTTTCATATTCAGCAATGGCTTCCAGACTGATGGTCTGCTCAGATTCAAGGTGAAACGTATCCATGTTGCAGTTTGAGAAGCTTCTCTCACCGATCTCCGTGTCGACCACGCGGGTGATCTTTTCATGCCGTGGGTCTCGCTCGAGATCAACCCCTTTCTCCACCTCTTCGATCACCACAACAAAGTCCACAGGGACACAACTAAAAAAGCAAATACCTAGCAGCATAAAAAGGGTCCATAAAAGACATAAAAGAACATAAAAGGGTCTAACCCGAATGGCACGGACTTAAGGATACTCATCGATGAATTTCTGTTAGAAAATACTATCAGAAAAAGCCTGTCTATGGTTGATTAATGTGTGAATAAAAACG
>JBPOGF010000032.1:0-29256 GCA_051251915.1 Akkermansiaceae bacterium
GGAGACTCCACATCGCAGTAAATACAGAGCAAACAAACCTTAACTTAGCGCCATTCGGGGCAGTCCGTGATTTGTGATTATTGCGCTATTTATAATTTTTTCATCCATAGTTTTCCCTCTTTGGTTTCTCTTGACTATTTCTTTGCTCGGCTCAGCAAACTACGATGTCCCATGTGGAGTTGTGATACGATGAAACCTTGAGTTGAAGGGGTTTACGCTCTCCCTTCAGGAGAGGGGGGCGCTTTGCGCTAGGGGAAAGGAGAAAGTTTAAAGGAGAAAGGCTTGGGGATCAGGCTTTCAGCCCTTTTTGACTTTGGGGTGGATGGGGGATCTAACCCATAGCTGCGCGGAGCTTACTATGGGCTGGAGTATGTGTGTGGGGGAATTTTGAATTTTGAAATGTGAATTTTGAATGGTGCTGGTTGGGGCTTTGGTTGGGGGGTGGCTGATTGATGATGCCTTGCTTGTTGTTCTTAGCTTCTCGGAGTTTGGAAAACTCCGGCACGCTTTTAGAAGAAGGATAGGGCGTCCATGTCGAAGATGATGTTTACGTCTTGGGGGGGTGGGGTTTGTTTTAGGATGTCTTGGATGTATTTTGAGAGGGCTCGGGCGGAGGTTGATTTTAGCATGAGCTGGTATCTGAACTGGCCGTGGGCTTTTGTTAGGGGGGATGGTAGGGGTTCTCCTAGTTCGATGTGGGGGGGGAGGTTTTTTTTGAGTCGTTTGTGGAGGTTTTCTAGGGTGAATTCTGCGCGGCGCTCGTGGGTGGAGCGGGTGCCTAGGAGGGCTACGTGGGCGAAGGGTGGGAAGTCGAACTGGCGGCGGAACTGGAGTTCTTGTTCGGCGTAGCCGTCGAAGTCGTGGTGGCGGGCGAACTGGATGGATGGGGAGTGGGGGGTGAAGGTCTGGATGACGACTTCTCCTTCTAGTTCTCCACGGCCGGCGCGGCCTGCTACCTGGGTGATGAGTTGGAAGGTGCGCTCTCCGGCGCGGAAGTCTGGGACGTGGAGGCCTAGGTCTGCGTTGAGGATGCCCACGAGGGTGACGTTGGGAAAGTGGAGGCCTTTGGCGATCATTTGGGTGCCGATGATGATGTCGATTTTGTTGGCTTTGAATTTGGCTAGGGTGTCGCGGAGGGCGTTTTTGCGGCGCATGGTGTCGGCATCGATGCGGGCGATACGGGCGGTGGGGAAGACTTTTTGGATGATGTTTTCTACTTTTTCTGTGCCGAAGCCTTGGAGGCGGATGGCTTTGTCTCCGCATTCTGGGCATTTACGTGGGGTGATGGTTTGGTAGCCGCACATGTGGCAGACGAGGCGTTCTTCTGCTTTGTGGTAGGTGAGTGGGATGGCGCAGTGTTTGCATTCGCAGACGTGTCCGCAGGGGGGGCACTGGAGGGAGCGTGCGAAGCCTCGGCGGTTGAGGAAGAGGATGACTTGTTCGCCGTTTTTGAGTTTGGTTTCCATGGAGACGCGGAGTTTGTCTGAGAGGATGGGGTCGCGTCCTTTTTGTTTTTGGGCCTCGAGTTTCATGTCGAGGACGCGGATGATGGGCATGGATTGGTGGTCTGCGCGGAGGTTGAGGCGGACGAGTTGGTATTTGCCGGTTTGGGTGTTGTGGAAGGATTCTAGTGATGGGGTGGCGGAGCCGAGGACGATGGTGGCGTTTTCTAGGTGGGCGCGGAGGACGGCGATGTCGCGTCCGTGGTAGCGGGGGGAGGTTTCTTGTTTGTAGGTGTTTTCGTGTTCTTCGTCTACGATGATGATGCCGAGGTTTTTGAGCGGGGCAAAGACGGCGGAGCGTGCGCCGATGACGATGCGGGCTTTGCCTTTGCGGATGCGGTGCCATTCATCGAAGCGTTCTCCTTGTGAGAGGTGTGAGTGGAGGACGGCGACTTGGTCTTGGATGGAGGCGAAGCGGGATTTGAAGCGCTGGACGGTTTGTGGGGTGAGGGAGATTTCTGGGATGAGGATGAGTGCGGTTTTGCCTTGGTCTAGGTGGGTCTGGACGGCTTGGAGGTAGACTTCTGTTTTGCCGGAGCCGGTGACGCCGTGGAGTAGGATTGGAATTTTGAATTTTGAATTTTGAATTTTGAATTTTGAAGATTCTTGGGTTGTGGTGGCTTGTGCTTTGGTGGCTTGGGTTTTGGGTTCCTTGTGCTTCGCTGGTTGTTTTAGGATTTCTTGGAGGGCTATTTTTTGTTCGGGGTTTAGGGTTAGGGGTTTTGATTCTAGGAATTCTTGGTCGGCGTCTGGGTCGCGACGGACGGACTCGTGTTTGATGGTGATGTGGCCTTTTTTTTCTAGGGATTTGATGGATGCGGTGACGGAGCCGCCGCCGAGGTCTTTGACGGAGATTTGGCCGGAGTTGGCTTTGAGGAGGGTGAGGATGACGTGTTGTTTGGGGGCGCGTTTGGCGAGTTTTTCTAGGGTTTCTGGGTCTGGGAAGTTTTCTAGGATGACGATTTTCTGGGTTTTTTCTGAGTGTGCGTCTTGGCGGACGGATTCTGGGAGGAGTGCGCGCATGACTTGTTCCATGGGGGCGCCGTAGTATTGAGCGAGCCATTTGCCGAGTTTCATGAGTCCGGGGGTGATGAGTGGCTCTGGGTCGATGAGGGAGTGGAGGGGGCGGAGGGCGAAGTTGGTCTGGGGGAGCTCTAGTATGTCTAGGATGGTGCCGGTGGAGTTTCTGTTTCTTAGGGGGATGCGGACGCGGCATCCGACGACGGCGGAGCTTAAGGTCTCTGGTATGGCGTAGTCGAAGACTAGTTCAGAGGGGCCGTCGATGAGGACTTTGGCGGTTAGCATTTTTTTAATTTTGAATTATGGAGGCTTGGGTTGATGGTGGTGGACGATGAAACTTTTTTGACCACGGAAGGCTCTGAATAGACGGAACTTGGTTGATGGGTAGGGAACTTGGATTGTGGGCTTGGGTTGATGGAACTTTTTACCACGAATCTGCACGAATTTTCACGAATGGTGGACGATGGTGGCTTGGGTTTTGACCTGCGGTGCTTGACCACGGAAGGCACTGAAAGCACGGAACTTGGTTGATGAGTATTGAATTGATTATGCATAGGTCAGGCTTTCAGCCCTCTTATTTCTTTTTTGGGCTTAGACCCACGGCTGCGCTTTGCTGACCGTGGGCTGGATTATATTTCACCTTTTCAGGGCTGGGTTGATGGGTATGGAACTTGGGTTGTTGGTGGCTTGGGTTGTTGCTGTTTCCTTTTTGCTTTAAACTTTCTACTTCTTTATTTCCTTTCTTAGGAAGACTAGTTGGGTGTCGGTGCTTTCTGATTTGGAGAATTTGTAGCCGGCGGTTTTGAATGTTTTGAGGCCTTCTATGGTGGTGATTTTGTTGCGGATGATGTGGTCAGCCATCATGCCTCGGGCTTTTTTGGCGTAGAAGGAGATGATTTTGTAGGTGCCGTTCTTTTGGTCTTTGAAGACGGGGGTGATGAGTTCTCCTGTGAGGTCGTTCTTTTTGACGGATTTGAAGTATTCGTTGGAGGCTAGGTTGATGATGAGGTTGGAGCCGGATTTTTTGAGGTCGGTGTTGAGGAGGTCGGTGATTTTGGTCCCCCAGAATTCGTAGAGGTTTTTGCCACTGGTGTTGGTGAGTTTGGTGCCCATTTCTAGGCGGTAGGGCTGCATGAGGTCTAGGGGACGGAGGATGCCGTAGAGGCCGGAGAGGATACGGATTTGTTTTTGGGCGAGGGTGTAGTCTGGGGATTTCCAGTCGCTGAGTTCTAGGCCTTGGTAGACGTCTCCGGTGAATGCGAAGAGGGCTTGGCGGGAGTTTTCTGGGGTGAAGTCTGGTTCCCAGGTGGTGTAGCGCTCGTGGTTGAGTTCGGAGAGTTTTTCGCTGATGGACATGAGGTTGCCTAGCTCTTGTGGGGACATTTTGCGGAGTTGTTTGACGAGGGTTTCTGAGTCGTCTAGCATGCGTGGCTCTGTGTGGCGAGTGGTGGGGAGGGGGGAGGTGTAGTCTAGAGATTTGGCTGGGGATAGTAGGATAAGCATTTGAATTTTGAATGGTGAAATGTGAATGTTGAAATCTTGGGTTGATGGTGGCTTGGTTGTTGGTGACCTAGTTGATGGTGGCTTGGGTGGGGGGAATTGCAAGTGAATTTGGGTTGCATGTGGGGAGGTTTTGGCGCATGTATCTGGCAGTTAAATCAACGAGAATTTTATGAGTAAGGAAGCGAACACTAAGGAGAGTAAGGATTTTATTAGAACGATCATTGCTGAGGATTTAGCGAATGGTAAGCATGAGACTACGGTGACGAGGTTTCCGCCTGAACCGAATGGGTTTTTGCATATTGGTCATGCGAAGGCGTTGTGTTTGAATTTTGGGTTAGCTGAGGAGAATGCGGGAACTGGTGCGAAGTGTCATTTGAGGTTTGATGATACGAATCCGGTGAAGGAGGATACGAAGTATGTGGAGAGCATTCAGAGGGATGTGAAGTGGTTGGGATTTGACTGGGGTGATGATTTGTATTTTGCGAGTGATTATTTTGAGTATTTCTATGAGTGCGCTGTTAGTTTGATCGAGAAGGGGTTGGCCTATGTGGATGAGCTGAGTCCTGAGGCGATGCGTGAGGGTAGGGGTAAGGTGGGGATGCCTGGGGTGGATAGTCCGTATAGAGATAGGGGGGTGAAGGAGAATTTGGCGTTGTTTAAGAAGATGCGTGATGGGGAGATCGGTGAGGGTAAGGCGGTGTTGAGGGCTAAGATAGATATGGCTTCACCGAATATGAATATGCGTGATCCTGCTATTTATAGGGTGCTGCATGTGGAGCATCATAATACTGGGGATGCGTGGAAGATTTATCCTATGTATGATTTTGCGCATCCCTTGGAGGATGCGAAGGAGAAGGTGACGCATTCGTTGTGTTCGCTTGAGTTTGAGGATCATAGGCCGCTTTATAATTGGGTGGTGGAGAATTGTCCGGTGCCTGCGGTGCCTAGGCAGATTGAGTTTTCTAGGTTGAATTTGTCTTATACGGTGATGAGTAAGCGTAAGTTGCTTCAGTTGGTGGAGGATGGTGTGGTGAGTGGCTGGGATGATCCTAGGATGCCTACGTTGTCTGGGATGAGGAGGAGGGGTTATACTGCTGCTGGGGTGAGGTCATTTATTGCTCGTGGTGGTGTGACTAAGGTGAATTCGGTGACGGATTTTGCTATTTTGGAGGCTGAGGTTAGGAATGATTTGAATAAGATTGCTGACCGTAGGATGGCGGTGATGGAGCCTCTTCAGGTGGTGATCGATAACTGGGATGAAGCTCGGGAGGAGATGATGGTTTGTAATAATAATCCGGAGGATGCTGATGCGGGGACGCGTGAGGTGCCTTTGACTAAGGAGCTTTATATAGAGCAGGATGACTTTATGGAGGAGCCTTTTAAGAAGTATTTCCGACTGGGACCTGAGCGGGCTGTTAGGTTACGTGGGGGTTACATTATCCAGTATGTGAGTCATGAGAAGGATGCTGATGGGAATGTGACTGCGGTGCATGTGGATTACATTCCTGATACTGTGGGGCAGAATGCTCCTGAGGGGGTGAAGTGTAAGGCGGCTATCCACTGGGTGAGTGCTAAGTATGCGGTGGATGCTGAGGTGAGGGTTTATGATCGGTTATTTAAGGTGGAGAATCCGGATGCGGCTGAGGGAGGCTTTATGAGTTGTCTGAATGAGGATTCGTTTAGTTTGGTGGAAGGTGCGAAGTTGGAGCCGATTTTAGCTGATGTGGCTGCTGGTTATGTTTGTCAGTTTGAGCGTGTGGGGTATTTCTGCACGGATTCTGAGGATCATGGTGTGGACGGGAAGGTGGTGTTTAATAAGACTGCTGGGCTTAGGGATAACTGGAAGTAGAGACTGGGGGTGTTCTGAGGTTTGGGGGCCTTTGGCTCGTCAGAGACCATGCTGTGATTAGTCATTGGTCCAGCATGGTGGTGGATTGGGGTGTGTGCTTGGGGTGATGGGGAGGCATAAAAAACCTCTAACAATGCGTGGATTGTTAGAGGTTGGCGTTTGTTTTTGTAGTTATTGATTCAGGTTTATCGCACGGTGTTGATGAGGGGGCTGGCTACTCCTGAGACGATTTTCCCTGGGACGCTTAGGATGTTTTGGACAAGTGGTGCGCCACATGAGGTGAGGAGGCTAGTGATAGTGGCGACTATGATGAAGCGTGTGATTTTCATGTTTTCTGAGTTATTCTGATATTGATGCGGGGGCTGTGGCTGGGTTTGTGTCTGCGTCGTAGTTGACGCCGTCGATGCCGAAGCCGAATAGCTTGAGGAATTCTTGTTGGTAGCCGTCGAAGTCTGCTAGGTCAGCGAGGTTTTCGTTGGTGATGGTTTCCCATGATTTGGCGACTGCTGCCTGGATGTCTTCGCGCATTTCCCAGTCGTCAATGCGGATGCGGTCGTTTTCGTCTAGTTGGAGATCGCTACCGTAGAGGCGGTCTTGGAAGAGGCGCTGGATTTGCTCGATGCATCCTTCGTGGAGTCCTTTTGCTTTCATTTCCTTGTAGAGGATGGAGATGTAGAGTGGGACTACTGGGATGGCTGATGAGGCTTGTGTTACTAGGGCTTTGTTTACTGAGACGTATGCTGAGCCGTTGTATTTTTCTCCGAGTTTTGCGTGTAGGCGCTCGCGTGTGGTTTCTAGGTCTTTTTTGGCTAGGCCGATGGTTCCGTCTGTGTAGATGGGCCATGTGAGTTCTGGTCCGATGTAGGAGTAGGAGACGGTTTTGACTCCGTCTGCGAGGACGCCTGCTTCGTCTAGTGCTGTCATCCAGAGTTCCCAGTCTTCACCGCCCATGACTTTGATGGTGTTGTCGATTTCGTCTTGGGTGGCTGGTCCGATGGTGACTTCTTCGATGAGGCCTTTGTCGGTGTTGAGGTTTTTGTTGGTGTAGTCTCCGCCGGTGGTTTTGAGTACTGAGCGGTGGTCTTCTCCGGTGTCTGGGTTGATACGGCGTGGTGAGGCGAGTGAGTAGACGACGAGGTCTATGGGTCCCATTTCGCTTTTGATGAGGTCGATGGCTTTTGCTTTCATGTCGTGGGAGAATGCGTCTCCGTTGAGTGATTTGGCGAAGAGGCCTTCTGCGGTGGCTGCTTTTTCGAATGCGGCGGTGTTGTACCAGCCTGCGGTTCCTGTGCGTTTTTCTGAGCCTGGTTTTTCGAAGAATAAGCCGAGGGTGTTAGCGCCTGATGAGAATGCTGGGACGATGCGAGATGCGAGTCCGTAGCCGGTGGATGATCCGATGACGAGGACGTTTTTGGGGCCGTCTGCGACTGGGCCTTTTGATTTTACGTAGTCGATTTGTTCTTGCACGTTAGCTGCGCAGCCGTCTGGGTGTGAGGTGATGCAGATGAATCCTCTGATTTTTGGTTTTACGATCATGATTGTTTGGTATGTTGGTAGTTGTTTTTATACAGAATTGGCAGAATTTTTCAGGATTAACAGAATTTTTCTTGGGTTGTGGGGGAGATTGGAAATCTCGGGCACGTTTTAGAATTCGCAGGAGCCTGGGGTGCGGGCGAAGGGGATGACGTCGCGGATGTTTTTCATGCCGGTGGCGAACATGAGCATGCGCTCGAATCCGAGGCCGAAGCCGGCGTGTGGGCAGGTGCCGTATTTGCGGAGGTCTGTGTACCACCAGTAGTCTTCTTGGTTGAGGTTGTGGGCTGCCATGTTGGCTTGGAGGACGTCTAGGCGTTCTTCACGCTGGGCTCCGCCGACGATTTCTCCGATGCCTGGGACGAGGAGGTCCATGGCGGTGACTGTTTCACGGCCTTGTGAGTCTGGGTCGTTGGCGCGCATGTAGAAGGGTTTGACGTCTTTTGGGTAATCGAAGACGGTTGTGGGGCAGTTGAAGTGTTCTTCTGTGAGGTAGCGCTCGTGTTCTGACTGGAGGTTGACGCCCCAGATGACTGGGTATTCGAAGGTTTTGCCGCTTTTGATAAGGATGTCTACGGCGTCTGTGTAGGAGACGCGCTGGAAGGGTTTTTCTGCGACGTGTTGGAGTCTGGCGAGGAGTGATTTGTCGACGAATTTGTTGAAGATTTCTAGGTCTCCTTGGTTGTTGTTGAGGACGTCTGAGATGAGGTATTTTACGAATTCTTCTGCGAGGTCCATGTCACCTTCTAAGTCACAGAATGCCATTTCTGGTTCGATCATCCAGAATTCGTTGGCGTGGCGTGTGGTGTTGGAGTTTTCTGCGCGGAATGTGGGTCCGAAGGTGTAGATGTTAGAGAGGGCGGTGGCGAAGGCTTCTCCTTCTAGTTGGCCGGAGACGGTGAGGTAGGTGGGCTTGCCAAAGAAGTCTGATTCAGGTTTCTGGGCTGTTGCTTTTGTGGGGTCTTGGGTGGTGACGCGGAACATTTCTCCTGCTCCTTCGCAGTCTGATGCGGTGATGATGGGGGTGTGGACGTAGGTGAAGTCTCGCTCATCGAAGAAGCGGTGGACGGCTTGTGCCATACGTGAGCGCATGCGGAAGACGGCTCCGTAGAGGTTAGCCCGTGGGCGGAGGTGTGAGATGGAGCGGAGGAATTCTGGGGTGTGGCCTTTTTTCTGTAGTGGGTAGTCAGTGGGGGCTTCACCGATGAGTTCGACGGAGGTGGCGTGGATTTCCCATTTTTGTCCTTTTCCTGGTGATTCTACGAGTTTGCCGGTGATGCCGATGGCTGATCCGGTGGACATTTTGGTGATGTCTTGGTATCCGGGGATGCCGGCGTCTGCGATGCACTGGATGTTGGCGAGGGATGTGCCGTCATTTAACTCGATGAATGAGAAGTCTTTGTTGTCACGGCGAGTTCTGACCCAGCCTTTGATGGTGATGGGGTCTTGTGCTGTTTCGCTTTTGAGGGCGTTTTTGATGAGTGTTCGCATGGGGGGATTCTTAGCACGGTGAGGGGTGTGAGGGATAGGAATTTTTCATGAAAGTTGCTTGTGGGATATTGAGTGAGGGCGTAGGGTGGGTGGTAGAAAAGTGATGTTTGATCTACAGAGTAAATATAGCCCTCAGGGGGACCAGCAGCAGGCGATAGATAAGTTGATGAAGTCAATTGATGCGGGAAATATGCATCAGACGTTGTGGGGTGTTACGGGATCTGGGAAGACGTATACGATGGCTAATTTGATCAAGGGTGTGGGGAAGCCAACGTTGATCATGAGTCATAATAAGACGTTGGCGGCGCAGCTTTACTCCGAATTTAAGACATTTTTTCCGAATAATGCGGTGGAGTATTTTGTGAGTTACTTTGATTATTATCAGCCTGAGGCTTATATTCCGCGGACGGATACTTTTATTGAGAAGGACTCAGCGATCAATGATGAGATTGAGAGGTTGAGGTTGAGTACGATGGGGAGTTTGATCACGCGTAAGGATGTGATTGTGATAGCGAGTGTGAGTTGTATTTATGGTTTGGGGTCACCGGATGATTATATGAATAGTATGTTGCCGGTGAAGGTGGGTGATGAGGTGGGTAGGGATGAGTTTTTGGAGAAGTTGGTGGATATGTTGTTTGAGCGGAATGATGTGGAGTTTAGTAGGGGTAAGTTTAGGGTAAGGGGTGATGTGGTGGAGATAAGGCCTGCGTATATGGAGCAGTCGGCTATTAGGGTGGAGTTTTTTGGGGATGAGATTGAGAGAATTTCTGAGATTGATACGAGGAGTGGGCATAAGTTGGGGGAGTTGGAGCAGTTTATCTTTTTCCCAGCTAAGCAGTTTGTGACGAGTAAGGTGAAGATGAAGAAGGCGATTGTGGAGATCCGGAAGGAGATGAAGGCGCGGGTGGCGGAATTTGAGAAAGATGGGCGGCTGATAGAAGCGCAGCGGATACGGATGCGGACGGAGTATGATATAGAGATGATGCAGGAGATGGGATTTTGTCAGGGGATAGAGAATTATTCTAGGCATGTGACTGGGCGTGAGAAGGGGGCGACTCCTTATACTTTGCTGGATTTCTTTCCTGATGATTTTTTGTTGTTGGCGGATGAGAGTCATGTGACGTTGCCGCAAGTTGGTGGGATGTTTGAGGGGGATAAGAGTAGGAAGAATGTGTTGGTGGAACATGGTTTCAGGCTACCTAGTGCACTGGATAATAGGCCGTTGAGGTTTGAGGAATATATGCGGAAGACGCATCAGCGGGTGTATGTAACGGCTACTCCGGGGCCGTTTGAGTTTATTAACTGTAGGCCGGATAATAAGACGTATATTCCTTGGGTGAAGGGTGAGCTGAGTGCGAACCAGGCGATCAAGATTTTGCGGAAGCAGGTGAAGCCTAGTAATACGTTGGATACGGTGGAGGAATTTGATGTGGACAGCCGTGGGGAATGCTTGATGGTGCAGCAGATCATTAGGCCGACGGGGTTGTTGGATCCGATTTTGACGATGAAGCCGCTGGATGGGCAGATCGATGCGACGATAGAGCTGTGTAGGGATAGGGTGGAGAAGAATGAGCGGGTGCTGGTGACGACGTTGACGAAGAAGACGGCGGAGGAGTTGAGTGAATATTTGTTAGAGGTGGGGCTGAAGGTGCGGTATATCCATGCGGATATTGATGCGGTGGAGAGGGTGGAGATATTGCGTCAGCTGAGGGCTGCTGAGTTTGATATTTTGGTGGGGATTAATTTGTTGAGGGAGGGGTTGGATTTGCCGGAGGTGAGTTTGGTGTGTATTTTGGATGCGGATAATGAGGGGTTCTTGAGAAATGAGACGAGCTTGGTACAGACTGCGGGTAGGGCGGCGCGGCATGTGAATGGGGAGTGTGTGTTGTTCTGCGATAAGGTGACGGATAGTATCCAGGCGCTGTTGGATATTACGGAGTTTAGGCGTGGGGTGCAGATGGCGCATAATGAGAAGCATGGGATATCTCCACAGAGTGTGATACGTGGGCTACAGCAGAGTCTGAGTAATGCAGATGAAACTAAGGATGCTGTTAGCTCTGTGGACCAGAGTATGGTTGCTGAGTCTGGTGTGGATTACAATGTGATGCAGGTGCTCTCTGAGTTGGAGGATGAGATGAGGGAGGCTGCGGGGAAGCTAGAATTTGAGAGGGCTGGGCACTTGCGTGATCAGATAGCTGAGCTAAAGAAAAAAGCAGGAATCGAGGACAAGCCTGCGATTCCTGCTAAGAAAAAGGTAGATTATAGGAAGTTATAATAGGTTTGTAATCAAACCTACCTGTAATCGTTATTTGATGTCTGACTGAGGAGTCACGAGGCTGTTGTCACTGCCTTGGGAGTGATGCTTGCCGTAATGGGCTTCGATGTATCCGAATTCAACCATGGTGTCATCCCATGAGGTCACGAGGTTAGGGTTGTTAGAGAATACTTTTTTGGCGGTGATAATCCAGTCAGAAGCGCTGGCTTTGTCATCCTTGTAGAAGGCTAATGCCGCATTGGCGTAGTAGTAGTATGGAGAATCAAGCAGATAGGTGTACTTGTGTGCTAGTTGCTTGGCTTGGGCTAGGTATTCTTTTTTCTCATCAGCTGTAACGTCATCGTCTTCTGACTGAGATAAGGCGAGCTGGCAGAGCATGATCTTGAATTCAACCAATCTGGCAAATTCTGAATCATGTTGAGACTCTATTTTTTCTAGTAGAATTCTAAAGTTGGCGATGGATGATGCCCATTGGTTGTCACAGAATTCTAGCTCGGCGAGGTTGAAGAGGATCTTTGGGTCTTCTCCGGCCATGTCTACTGCTTTCTTGAAGATGTCTCTGGCTTTAGCAAAGTCTCTGAACTCGACGTAGATGGCACCGAGTAGGTTGTATGCGACTGGGTCTCCTTCGAAGATAGCTCGCATTTCGTATAGCGCCATTAGGGTTTCGAATGTGCGTTTGTTTGAGAAATAGCGGTGAGCATCTGCACGGAGTGTGAGATATTGTCTGCGTTGATCTTCAGGTAAGTTACTAAAGCGGGTGTTGAGAATGGCAGCTTTGTTAGGTGCTGCCTGGACTTCTTCTTGGTCTGCATCTACTTGGGCGATAGCTGATGTGCTAGCAAATGAGCTAGCGATGAGTGAGATAAGTAAAATTTTGTGTTTCATAGGGATTAAAGTATTATTCAATACTAAGATCTTCTACCATTAGTTCAAGAAGACATTTCAATAAACGTGATGTTTTTGAATGTAGGCTAGAACGAGTGGGTTTAGCCAAGCTTGGGTAAGGGGTGAGATAGGTTGTGACCGGATGGCTGTAGCGGAGGCTGTGTGAGAGCCGCTGATGTGAATGAATGTGAAGTTTTCGACTGGTTCTGGTTCCTCTCCTCTGGAAACAACGATGAATTTTACGAGGGTTGCGAGATACTCGGCTCTGTCCCATTTTAAGATAGCTTCCCATTGATCGGAGCCCATGAGCCAGTAGAGCTCTGCATCTGGGAACCTTTCTTGCATGACTTCTGCGGTTCTCCAAGAGTATGAGGGCGGTGGGGCGGTGAGGTCATAGTCATCGACTTCTGCCCAGGGGAATGATGATATGGCGAGTTTGCACATGGCTAGGCGGTGATGATCTGGGGCATTTTCCTTGGTGAGTTTGTGGGGAGATTGCCTGCAGGGGAGGAAAATGATTTTGTCGATGTTTAGTTTGCGGTAGCATTTTTCAGCGATGTAGGTGTGGCCCAAATGAATTGGGTCGAAACTGCCACCTATTAAACAGATTTTTTTCTTTGCTTTCATGTGGAAACTGATGATTTCGGAGGGATGAATTTTTTACTTTGTTTTCTGGAGTCGCTTAAGCTTGGGCTGACTTCTTTTGGTGGGCCTGTGGCTCACTTAGGATATTTCAGGGAGGCGTATGTGGAGCGGCTGAAATGGTTATCTGATGAGCGGTTTGCTGAACTGCTGGCAGTATGTCAATTTATACCTGGTCCTGCAAGTAGTCAATTGGGGGCATCGATAGGATATGAGAAGGGTGGCTGGCTGGGCGCTGTTGGGGCTTGGTTAGGTTTTACTTTGCCGTCGGCGGTATTGATGATTTTGTTTTTCACTAGTATGGATGTTTTGACTGGGTGGATGGGTAGTGGTTGGATTCATGGGTTGAAAATAGTGGCTGTGGCGGTGGTGGCGAATGCTGTTCTGGGGATGCAGAGGCAGCTTTGTTCAGAAGCGAAGGGGATGTTTATTGGGTTGTTGGTGGCGGTTATTTTGATTGTGTTTATGGTGCCTTGGTTGCAACCGCTGTTGATTTTGTTAGGTGGGGTTTTAGGGGTGGTGTTATTTAAAGGTGATGCGTCTGCGAATGATGGGGCGGGGCGCAGAATTAAGCATCCATGGGGGAGCTTGGTGGTTTTAGGTTGTTTCCTGGTTGGGGTGGTATTTTTATCATCGATGCGTTTCACTACTGATGACGCTACGATGGTGGCTGGGTTGGCAAAAACTGGCTCGATGGTATTTGGTGGTGGGCATGTGGTGTTGCCTTTGTTAGAGGCTGAGACGGTGGCGAAGAACCTGATGACTCAGGATCAATTTTTGGCTGGTTATGGTCTGGCGCAGGCCGTTCCTGGGCCGATGTTTACCTTTGCTGCTTATATTGGGGCGTTGGTGGGGATTGATGGGGGGCCTTGGTTGGGTGGAATAGTAGGAGTGGTTGCTATTTTTCTTCCGGGGATGATTTTACTGACTATCGGGATGCCTATTTGGAATGCGTATAAAAATATCTCTTGCATTAGGGCTGGGCTGAGGGGGGCAAGTGCTGCGGTGGTGGGGCTTATTTTGGCGGCTTTGGTTTATATGCTTAGAGCTGGGGTGATAGGTAGTGTGCTGGAGGCTGCTATTGCGATAGTTTGTGCGATCATTATTTATAAGAAAATAGTTCCTGTTTGGCTTGTGGTGATATTTGGTATCGCACTGGGGTTTGTTTTGTAGTTCGGGGTTTTGTTTTTTAGGCTGTTAGTCAGGGTTATTTTTGTTTAGATGGGCAGATGAAGAAACTGCTCATCAACCTACTTTCCTTCGGTTTAATTCATGGCGTGGGCTTCGCTGATCCGCTTAATGAAAGTCCTCCAAAGTCATTAAATTGGGATACTTACGAAGAGGTTTCTAGGCATGCATCTCAGTTGGCTCATGAGACGCTCTATTTCGGAGTAGACTGGAAGAGCAACTTACTTGATGCTCAGCGTGAAGCTTATAAGGATGATAAGCCGATTGTGATGATTTTGTTCTTTGGTGATCATCGGTCGAACTGTTGACAGAATGGAGCGAAGATAAGGCAGTCTGCCTTACAGAGTAAAGAGTTCATCGAAATGTTAAAGGCTGATTGTGTGAGCTTAGCAAGTAGTGATGTGAAATATAATAACCTGAGTGATTCCTTGAAGGCTAAGGGAGAGTATCAGTTTCTGAGGAAAGCATTATCTGATGCAAAGCATGGAATCCATCAAGGAGTGTATGTTGTCACGCCGTCTGGGGAGCTTATAAAGCAGATTAATTGGGGGTGGCCGGTTCCAGATGAGGATGAGATGAATGCTCAGTTGGGTGAGAGTATCGCTATTTACAAGAAGATGCCTAAGGCTGAGAGACTAGGGAAGGTGATGCTAGGGGAGAGTGATCGATCTATGCCGCTATTGGCGCAGAAAAAGGCACCTGAGGCCTGGCTTGAGTTGCGTAATACGACGAGGTCTTATGGATTTGAGGATATGGAATTGTTTGATATTCGGCACCCTGCCTTTGTGACTATTGATAAGCTATGGTTCTCACGAGAGGAGAAGAAGAAGTTTGTGCCAAGTAGTGCTAGTAAGGGGTCGCGCGAAAAGGTAGCGCCTGAGGCGTTGGAACGAATGCTAGTGAATAGTCATCTTATTACGGGGCGTTCAGCATGGTGGAGTGAGCATACATTAAAAGCGGAGATGGAAATGGAAGTAGTTTCCTCATCTCGCGATCAATTGGTGATTCATTATCAAGGGGAGTTTAAGCAGATGGGGACGTCGAAATGGTGTAAGGATAGTTACAGTGGAAGCTTGCTGGGAAAAGCGACGTGGAATCCTGTCAAAAATCAATTTTCATCATTTGAGTGGGTGTCACTAGGGGAGCACGGGCTTGATAAGCTGTTGCCGAATATGCACCGGGGGACTACCAAGACGGTGAGTGTGGCATCAAAGCTAATCTTAGATCCGCAGAATGTATGCGAACAGGGGATAGGGCCGGCGAGTTGGCCGAATTCATATACGAAAGAAATGCAGGCTCAGGTGAAATGAATCTAAAAAAAACACCCCGCCTAGAGTGAGCTAGACCTAATGCAAGGTCAATCACGCGAGACGGGGTGAAACAAACACATTAATAATGTAATGAAAAAAATGTTAGTTACTATTCAGCGTTTTCAGTAGCTTTGGCGGCTTCTTCAGTTGCTGTATTGATCATTTTTTGGTCGGCTTCAGATAGTTTACTGAGCTGATATTTGACTACTTTGAGGTTATGGAGTTTGAATATGACGGTGTCACCGGTTACAGATGTTACTGATGCGGAGATTTTTTTACCTTCTTCGTTTGTCCAATTGCGTTGTGGTATGAGTGGCGCATTGGTTTTTCTTACTCTTTTTTCTTCAGGTTCTTCTTCGTCGCCTACTTCTTTGAGTGCTTTTTTGATCGTTTTCTCGAAGTCATCAGAGCTAGGAGAGCCTTTAAAAATGACTGATCCTGATGTGTCGAAGACGAGGGCGTATGGTATTCCTCTAACTTTTGCTGGGCCGTTGACACCTTTGGTGATGGTGAATTCTACTTTGGCATTATCGGTTATTTTCTTGATTTGAGCATCACTACTTCCTTGTGATTCTGCACCGATGATAACGAGTCCTTTCTTGCGTGATTTTTTGTCCATCTGAACCAGATGGGGCATTCCTGCGATACATGGTGGTCAGTTGACGCCCCAGTATTCGAGAACGACGACTTTTCCTTTGAGATATTCTTCCGTGGGTTTCTCTCCAACTACTGTTTCAGAGAATGTGAAACTGGATAGTTTCATTTCTTTCTCATCCTCCGCGTGAAGATTAAATGATAGCACGGCCAAGATGGTGACTGTGAGTGTTGCTAATAGTTTCATAATTTTTGAGGTTAGTTGGTTTGAAAGGAGCTTAATTAGACAGCGTTTCATACTAAGACTATTGTTCATTTTAAGTGAAAAAGAAACAATTTTATTGTGTCTACGGATTGATTGACCAAGTGGCTAGATTGAACTAGGCTCTGGTTCTCATGTCCGAATCTACTTCAACGCAAGAATTACCTCAATCGATGTCTAAAGAATACCACCGTGATCCAGAGTTGCTTTCACCGGCAGGGAACTGGGATTGTGCGAAGGCGGCTGTGGTGAATGGGGCGGATGCTATCTTCTTTGGGTTGAGTAAGTTTAATGCGCGGTTGCGGGCGGATAATTTTACGGAGGAGGATTTACCGGAGTTGATGAAATTTCTGCATGCACATGGTGTGAGGGGGTTTGTAACGATGAATACGCTGATCTTTACGGGGGAGCTGGAGGCGGCGGAGGCTCAGTTGAGGTTGCTGGAGGAGTGTGGTGTGGATGCGATTATTGTGCAGGATTTGGGTTTGGCGAGGATAGCGCGGCATGTGGCTCCTAAGTTGGAGATTCATGCATCGACTCAGATGACGCTGACTTCTCCTGAGGGGCTGGAGTTTATTGATTCACTTTATAAGTTGGAGCGTGCGGTTTTGGCGCGTGAGTTATCGGTGGAGGAGATAGGGAAATTTAATCCAAAGGAGTGTGTTCCTTTGGAGGTGTTTGTGCATGGGGCTCTTTGTGTGGCTTATTCTGGTCAGTGTTTGACGAGTGAGTCATTGGGTAAGCGTTCTGCGAACCGTGGTGAGTGTGCGCAGGCTTGTAGGATGCCTTATGAGTTGGTGGTGGATGGTGAGACGAAGGAGATGGAGGAGGTGAGGTATTTGTTGAGTCCGCAGGATCTGGCTGCGGTGGATGTGATTCCGCAGTTGGTGGCGCAGGGGGTGGTGTCATTTAAGATAGAGGGGCGCTTGAAGAATCCGGAGTATGTGGCTGCGGTGACGAAGGTATATAGGAAGGCTATAGATGATGCTGTGGCGAAGCGGGACTCGACGGTGACTGATAGGGATAGGTATGCGTTGGAGATGACGTTCTCGCGTGGGCTTTCTACGGGATGGCTGGAGGGGACGAATCATCCGTATTTGACGCATGGTAAATTTGGCAAGAAGCGTGGAGCGTTTGTGGGAGAGATTACTCAGGTGGGTAGGGGGTATGTGCAGGTGAAGTGGACAGGGAATACGGATTTGAAATCTGGAGATGGGATAGTGTTTGATGCGGGTGAGGATAGGAATGAGGAGCAGGGGGGGAGAATTTTCCGTGTGGATGGTGATAAGGTGAAGTTTCATGAGAAGCATTCCAATGTGGACTGGACTCGTGTGCGTGTGGGGCAGGGGATCTGGAAGACGGATGATCCGAAGTTGAATTCTGAGGTGAAGGCTCTGTGGAAGAATGTGAAGCCTGAGTTGAAGAAGGAGAAGATAAAGATTCTGGTGAGTGGTGCTGTGGGGGAGCCTATGGTGCTGGCTTGTGATGGTGTTTCTGTTGTGTCTGATGAGGTGTTAGAGCAGGCGCAGAATAGGCCGGTGAATACGGAGTTGTTAGAGAAGCAGTTGTCACGTCTAGGTGAGACTGAGTATGCTCTGGGGAGGGTGGAGAATAATTTGGTAGGTGAGGTGATGATGCCGGTGTCGGCGTTGAATCGTTTGCGTAGGGGCTTGGTGGCGAAGCTAGATGAGCGACCTAAGATTACGGAGGTGTATGAGCGTTCTGAGAATAAGCTTAGTGAGCTGTATCCGGTGATGGGTGAGGAGCAGGAGGTGGTGAATGAGTTGAGTATTTTGACACGTCATCCGCATCAGGTGGAGGCGGCATTGGAGGCTGGGATAAAGCGGATTTATGCGGATTATGAGGATATCCGTAGGTATAAGGATGCGGTGAAGATAGTGAGGGATTCTGGATTAGATGCTACGATACATTTGGCGACACCGAGGATTCAGAAGCCTAGTGAGACTGGTTATTTTAAGTTTATTGATAAGGCTGAGGCGGACGGAGTGTTGATTCGGAACTTGGGGGCGATTGAGTATTTCAAGGATAGGGAGGGGTTCTATAGGACGGGAGATTTCTCGCTGAATTGTGCGAATCCTCTTACTGCGCGGATTCTTAAGGAGCAGGGGAATTTAGATCATCTGACTATTTCTTATGATTTGAATATTAGCCAGGTGAAGCAGATGCTTTATAAGTCACCTGAGAACTGGTATGAGTTGACGATTCATCAGCATATGCCGATGTTTCATATGGAGCACTGTGTGTTCTGCACGTTTATGAGTGAAGGGACGACTTATAAGGACTGTGGAAGGCCTTGTGAGAAGCATAAGGTCCAGCTTAGAGATAGGGTGGGGCAGCTGCATACGTTGATGGCGGATGTGGGATGCAGGAATACGTTATTTAACGGGAGAGCTCAGACTGGGGCGAGATTTTATGATGAGCTGGCTAAGGCTGGGCTTGGGAAGTATAGGATTGATTTGCTGAATGAGGCGAAGGATGAGGCGTTGATGACGATTCAGGCGTATCAGCAGCTCATTGATGGGAGGTCTGATGGTCATATGTTGTGGCAGGATCTGGACGTGATGGAGAAGCTTGGTGTGACTGAGGGGACATTTAGCGAGAGCTTCTAGGTTTTAGTCTCTGCTTTCTAGCTTCTAAGGAGGAGCTAGGAAGTGGGGGAGTAGATATTTGAGAACAAAAAAGCCATCTTGCTGAGCAAGATGGCTTTTATTATTAAAGTGATTCTTTCGAATGGTAGTGGGCTTCTTTGTGGGAAGCCTAACCAAGCCAGTGTCGCTATTCTGCGAGTGATGGCTTCTTGGCGCGGCGAACGGCACCGAATCTCTTTGTGAACTTGTCGATACGACCTTCAGTATCCACGAAGGTAGATTTACCTGTGTAGAAAGGGTGAGTATCTGCAGTAACACCTGCTGAGATAACGAAGTAGTCAACACCGTCAACATTTTCAGTCTTGTCTGACTTCGCTGTTGAGCGAGTGAAATAGCGCTTACCCGAAGTCATGTCTTGAAAGATGACAGGGTGGTAGTCTGGATGAATTTCTGGTTTCATGTTAATATAATGGTTAAAACTGCGTTTCCGACGCAGCAAGGGTGTGGAGATTGCAGAAAAATAGCTCGGTGTCAAGCAGATGCGCTTTAAATAGTGGATTTTCTGTAAGATACTGTCAGTTGACAATCCGCTATAGATAGGGCAATGATGAGTGATAATGAACTTACTACTCGGTGTAAATATTGATCATGTAGCGACATTGCGACAAGCACGCTACGCGCTACTTCCAGACTCTCCAAATGCTGAACCATGTCCTGTAGAGGCATCTGAAGATGCTAAGCTAGGTGGGGCAGATTCTATCACAATTCATGTGAGGGGGGATAGACGTCATATGCAGGAAGCGGATGCTTATCGGATCAAGGAGGCTACGGACTTGCCTATTAATTTAGAGATGGGGAATAGTCAGGAGATGATAGAGATAGCGCTGAAGCTGAAGCCGACATTTATTTGTTTGGTTCCTGAGACGCGTGAGGAGGTGACTACTGAGGGAGGTCTCGATGTGGCTGGGCTTTATGATGAGTTGGCGCCTACGGTGAAGACTTTGCAGGCTGCGGGGATGAAGATTAGTATGTTTGTGGATCCTGATGTTCATCAGATAGAGGCGTCGGCTAAGATAGGTGCTGAGATGGTGGAATTGCACACAGGGTGCTTTGCGAACGCGGAGAAGGGATGTGCGCGCGATGAGGAGATCGAACGGCTTAGAGTAGCTGCACAGCGCGGGTTTAAGCTAGGAGTTCAGGTTAATGCGGGACACGGCATCAACTACGAGAATATCCGTGAGCTTTATGTAGTGCCTCATCTGAAGGAGCTGAACATTGGTCATACTATTGTGGCTCGCTCTGTGCGAGTGGGGTTCAAGCAGGCGGTGGCGGAGATGCGCGGGCTGATGGAAGATTATACACCTGATGGGACTGCTGTATGAATCTATTAGGGATTGGTATTGATGTGGTGGAGGTGGATAGGATTGGTTCATCGATGGATGAGTTTGGTGAGAAGTTTGTAAAACGTATCTTCACACAGGCTGAACAGGGCTACTGCGAGTCTCAAAAGCGTCCATCTATTCATTATGCCGCTAGGTTTGCAGCTAAAGAGGCGATAGCGAAAGCATTTGGAACAGGGATAGGGAAAGAGATTTCTTGGTTAGACATGGAGATACTTCGTCAATCGTCAGGAGAACCGACCGTTTTGATGAGCGGTGGGGGAAAAACGTATGCAGAAAAACTCAAAGTGGTGGATATCAAGATAAGTCTCACACATGCAGAGCACTATGCAGCGGCAAATGCGGTTGTTTTGATCGAAAGCTAGGTTGAGAGTGAAAAAAATTAAAGAAACTAGCCTTTTTATCTTGCACTTTCTGTAGATTCTGACACTTTCCCGCCGTCGCGAGAGGTTCTCCACTGAGAGCCACACAACGACAAAGCAACTCCGGCATAGCTCAGCGGTAGAGCGGGTGACTGTTAATCACTAGGTCCAAGGTTCGAATCCTTGTGCCGGAGCCATTTGAAAGCCTCGGAACTTCTTGTTCTGAGGCTTTCGCCTTTTTAAGGCTTACCTGTTCGGTGTCTTCGACTACGCCCACAAAAAACGGGCTATCTCTGTAGAGAAAGCCCGTTTTGGTGTTACTTAGATGATGTGATTATAGGATGCTTAAGCATTGTGAAGCTTTGCCTCAGCGGCAAGCCAGTCACTTACTTCATCACCACCGATGCCGTTTTCAGCACGGTTAATGAAGATGAGGTATGCAGCGTGACAAAGCTCTTCGTAGGTAGCTACTTTTGTAGTGTCCTTCAGAGACGTCGCTTTCTTGGTAGCTTTTTTTGCTCCCTTTTTAGCAGCTTTCTTAGCTCCCTTAGATGCTACTTTCTTAGTGGCTTTTTTGGCCACTTTAGTCGTAGTTTTTTTAGCTGCTTTTTTAGCTGTCTTCTTAGCCGCTTTTTTAGCTACCTTTTTTTTGGTATCCTTTTGCGCGGTTTTCTTCACAGCCTTCTTAGCGGCCTTTTTGATTATTTTTTTAGCCATTATGATGTGTTTATTTATAGGGTAACAATGAAGTTACTCTACTTGCAAATGAGTAGGCATATTAGATTTGTTATGTCAAGAAAAGTAACGCGTTATGGTATGTAATCTAAGTAGTTAGATTGGTTATTTTCTACGCTTTGATCTGCCTCCGTTTGGCTTTTTTTTGCTTCCGCCTGGACGTTTTGCTTGTGCGTTGTTTTTACGGTTTGCGAATTTGTTTTGGTATTCACCAGTTCTACCGGATTTTTTGGCAGCTACTGGGGTGTTTTTCCGGTCGTCTTTGCTTGGTTCAGGCGCGGTTAGATCATATTTGAAGCCTTCAGCTTGCTTTTTGGGGAGAGTTTTCTGGATGAGTTTTTCTACTTTCTTGAGTGCTTGCTGATTAGCTTTGGTGACAAAGGTGATGGCTACTCCTTTTGATTGCGCTCTACCTGTTCTGCCGATGCGGTGGATGTAGTCTTCTGATTGCTCTGGGAAGTCATAGTTGATGACGTGAGTGACGCCGTCAACATCGATTCCGCGTGCTGCTACATCGGTGCCGACTAGTACGCGGACTTTACCTTTCTTAAATTCATCGAGGGCGCGTTTACGCTGGCCTTGTGAACGGTCACCGTGGATGGCCTCTGCTGTGATGCCTTCCATTTTTAGAGCGGTAGTTAGTTCCTCAGCTCCGAGCTTGGTTCTGGCGAATACCATGACGGCATAAAACTCGTGTGAGCTGTTGAGTAGGTGTTCTAACAGTTCTGTTTTCTGGTGCTCTTGAACTTCATAGATGATTTGTTCAATGGTTTCAGCTGGGCTAGCTCTGCGCTCAACTTCGATCAAGGTGGGTGAGTTTAAAAATTCTTTAGTGAGGGACTCGATCTGTCGATTTAGTGTGGCGGAGAAGAGTAGTGTTTGTTTGCTCTTAGGGAGTTTTTTGACGATGGTGCGGATGTCTGGGATGAATCCCATGTCGAGCATTCGGTCGGCTTCATCTAGAACAAGTGCTTCTATTTGGTGGAAGTTGCCGTGTCCTTTGTCGACTAGGTCTAGGAGTCTTCCTGGAGTTGCTACGAGGATATCTACGCCCGATTCTAGTTTTGCGATTTGGCCTTTATCTCCGATTCCTCCGTAGATGACGCCAGTTCTTAGATTGGTGTATTTAGCATATCCTCTAACATTTTCATGGATTTGCTGAACGAGTTCTCTAGTGGGTGCGATGATGAGCACTCGGGTGTGGCGTGCGGCTTTGGCCTCGGTCTTGTCTACAAGTCTAGAGAGTAACGGAAGGGTGAAGGCGGCGGTTTTACCTGTTCCTGTCTGGGCTATGCCGATGACATCAGCGCCTTTGGCAACTTTAGGAATAGCTTTGATTTGGATGGGGGTGGCTTTGGTGTAGCCGGAGTCTGTGACTGCTTTAAGGATGCGCTCGTGGAGCGGAAGTTGATTGAAATTCATGATAGTGTGAGGTGGCTGAGTGAGGCACTAGCCTGGAGGCTAGGGCAGAGTTTAGGAAAAATGTTTTCTAACAGATCGAGTGATCCTGTGGTTTGTATGTTGATTTTAGCTGGTCTGTTAGATGATGAGATTGTTTTTTCAGAAAGTAATGAGAGGGTGCGTTTGGCGACGGCGGCACCTGTGTCGATGAGTGTGATGTGGGCGCCGACTAGTGACTGGATGGCTTGTCTTAGGAAGGGGTAGTGTGTGCAGCCTAATACGAGTGTGTCTGCTCCATCAGTTATCATTGGCTGGGTGTATTCGCTAATAGCTGCATTTATTTCATCACCTGTTAGAATTCCGCTTTCTACTAGCTCAACAAACCTTGGGCAAGGTTGGGTGATCACTTTGATCTTACTTGGTGGAGCGTGAGTGTGGATGAGGTGGTGAAATTTTTCGCCTGCGATGGATGCCTCAGTGGCGAGGATACCGATAATGTTAGAGTGTGTGGCTTGAGCTGCGGGTTTAACGGCAGGTTCCATTCCTACGAACGGGATGTTGAATTGTTTTCTAACAGATTCTACGGCGTGTATGGTTGCTGAGTTACATGCTATGACGATGATGTCTGCTCCGCGATTGATTAATTGCTTAGCTAGTTTGGTGACTCGGTGTTGAATCTGGTCAGGAGATTTAGTTCCGTAGGGGCACCAACTAGAGTCGCCTATGTAGTCAATGTCTGCATGGGGTAGTAGTTTAATAATCTCTAACAGAACGGATAGCCCACCGACACCAGAATCAAGAATTCCGATTTTAGTAGGTTGAGGTTCATTTTCTAGTTCATTAGCTAGTGCTGGAGATTCAGAGGTCACAGGTTATGGTGAGAGTTCTGGGAGGTGTGTAAAAAAATTTACTCTAACTACGAGAGCTAGAGTAAAAATGGTTCTTAATTGAGTGTGTTGGATAAGATAGATCTTAGATTTAGTAACTCTCGATCTAGATCTCGATGAGGTTTCAAAATTTTAGTCCGAGTTGGACGTCGTTAAGATCTGGTTTATCTGCTAGGTTATGCCCAGCTTCTTTTTTGCTTAAGAAGCTGCTGCTAGCTTTCCCTTTTTGATAGCGTTGTTGCTTTGGCTATCAGTCTTAGCTGACTTGCTAGAAGCGGCTACTTGAGTGGAAGGGGCTCCAACTGTAGACTTACCTACGAAGATAGCGCCTGCTTCGATAGAGACTGTAGCAGCTTTGATGTCGCCGATGAGTTCTGCATTAGCTTTTAGCTCAACACGGTCAGTTACTGTGATGTTGCCGTGGACTTTACCGTAAACTACAACTGAACGGGTGTGGATTTCAGCTTTGATGCGTGCGTTCTCTCCAACTGTGAGTGAGCCGTCTGAGTAGATCTCACCTTCGATGAGGCCGTCTACTACTAGGTCGTTAGTGAATTTCACTTTCCCTTTGATTTCAACGTCAGAGCTGAGGACGTTTCTGCCATTAGTCGCTGCTACTGTAGAAGTTGGTGCTGATGGTTGGCTTTGAGTTGATTGTGGTGCTGAAGATTGTTGCTGGGGTGCTGAAGGTTGAGATGGCTTTGCTGATTCTGATTTCTGAGCTGAAGCATCTGAAGTTGGAGCGGATGAAGTTGATTTTGTTTCTTCTTCGTTGTTGCTGATATATTTTTTGAATACTGACACTATATTTATCGGTTAGAGTTTAGAATGTTGATTATGTTAATTTTAGATTATTTGGTAAAATGTACTTCTTTTATTACAGGACTAGATTTTTTTTGCATGCGCTGTCCTATCCCTACTAACTACTATATACGGCGGGACTTGTGAACAACTTTCTTAAAAAAAATTATTTAATTTAAGTTAATTTTTGTCTGATCTAGATTTTTTGATGTTACTCGGATACTTCTTCGGAAGTTGGGGCAGGGAGAGGAGTTGGCACTGGTGCTGTATTAGGAGCAGGTGTGATCTCAGGAGTCATGGATGGCTCTAGCTCGAATGAGCGAGCTGGTGTGATGGCTTCTTCAGGTGAGAGAGGGGTAGGAGCAGGTGCTTTTTTCACGAGTTCTGGCTCTTGGGCCTTGAGGTAGAGGAGTCTTTCAGCGGCTACTTGTGAGAAGTGTGTCTGGCTGTCTTTGATCTCTGTGTAGATTTGTTCTGCTTTATCTAGCTCATTGTTTGAGGCTGCGATATCTGCGATAGCGATTTTTGCACGAGGAGCAAGGAATGCTGATTTGTCATTGGAGATGAGTTTGTTGAGTGTGTCTGACGCGTCGTTGTTATTTCCTGAGTTCATCTGGATGAGTGCTAGCTCGAGAAGCTTGGCTGGGACTCCTGGATGGTCTGGGTAGTTGTCGATAAAGTGGTTGAGGGCGGCAGTTCTGTCGTCATCTGTGGTTCTGAGCTGCGCGATGGCCATGGCGGCAGTTCCTGCTGCTGGGCTGCTAGAGTAGTCTGTGATGATTTTGTTTAGAGCTTCTTCATCAGTGGCTTGCATGAATGCTGCGCCAGCTTCTGTGGCGTTCTTTTTCTCTAGGCCGGTGATGAATACATAGGCGAGTACTCCGAGGAAAATGAGGATGGCGAGAATGATGAGTTTCTTTTGGTTTTTATCCAGAAATTCTTCAAATTTTGATGGGCCGTGTTCGAGTTCTGCGATTGGTATAGGTGAATCTTCCATAATTGTGTGTGGGAAATATCCTTGAACGCTGGGGTTGGCAAGTAAATTTAGATCAGGTGTGTCATTATTTAAGGGGCTGTTTTCCGTTTAAAATGAAGAATTATCTCGTCTGTTTGGTGAAAATTGTCCAAGGAATAGTCATGAGACGTGATTTAGAGAATGCGGTGCTTTATGGTATTGTGGATAGGGGATATGTGGCTGCGGATGAAATAGAATCTGTGGCGCAGGCTTTGATCGATGGTGGTGCGGATATTATTCAGTTGCGTGCGAAGGGGTGTGAGGTTTCGGAGATAGAGTCGATGGCTCTGCGGTTGGTGTCAATTTGTAGCGTGGCTAAGGTGCCGTTTATAGTGAATGATTATCCGGATGTAGCTGTGCGGGTGAATGCCGATGGGGTGCATGTGGGGCAGGATGATGGGACACTGGCGGATGTTAGAGAGGTGGTGGGGGATGAAATGATAGTTGGGAGATCTACGCATTCTGTGGCACAGGCTAAGCAGGCGTTGTTAGATGGCTTTGATTACATTGGGTTTGGTCCGCTGTTCCCGACTCCGACTAAGAAGGGCAGGCCTGGTATAGGGATGGAGAATATTTCTGTGGTCCAGAGCGAGGTAGGGGAAGAAATACCTGCTTTTTGTATTGGCGGTATAACAAGAAAGAATATAGGGACTGTGGCGCAGGCGGGGGCGAAGAGAATAGTCATTGTTTCTGATCTGTTGAGGGCTGACTCTGTGGAACAAGCTACGGCTTCAGCTAAACAATTGCTCATCAACTATAAAAAATAATTATTATGTCAGTTATCATCGGAGGAACTATCGCAATCGACAATGTCAAAACACCTACAGCAGAAGCTAAGAACTTGTTGGGAGGGTCTGCATCATTTGCATCATTGGCGGCTACGTATTATACGGATCAAGTGAAATTGGTTGGTATCATTGGGCATGATTATCCGAAGGGGCATTTGGATATGTTAGAGGGGCATGGTGTGGATCTAACAGGTGTTGAGAGGAGTGATTCAGAATCGTTTACTTGGACTGGTGAATATATGGAGAATATGAATGACCGTGAGACGCATGCGGTTGCTCTTAATGTTTTGGAAGGTTGGGAAGTGAAGGTTCCTTCTTCTATTGCAGGTGCTGACATCGTGGTGCTGGCGAATATGTCTCCTGAGAATCAGCTGCAGATGTTATCTCAGTGTGATGGTGAGAATCGATTTGTTATAGCGGATACGATGGATCTTTGGATTACGATTGCGAATGATCAATTGCACGAAGTGCTTACTAAAATAGATATGCTGGTGCTTAATGAATCTGAAGCGAGAGAGTTAGCGAGGACTTCTAATCTTATCTTGGCTGGTGAGAAACTGTTAGAGAAAGGGCCTAGGCATGTGATTATTAAGCTTGGGGAATTTGGTGCAGTATTGTTTGGGCCGGAAGGTAAAATGTTCCGTTTGCACGCGTGGCCGCTTAAAGAGGTAGCAGATCCGACTGGTGCTGGGGATTCGTTTCTTGGGGGGATGGCTGGATACTTGGATAACCTTGAGGATTCGGCTTATAGCTTTGCTGATATTTCACAGGCGATGGCACGTGGATCAGTGGCTGCGAGTTTCACATGTGAGGCATTTTCTACTCTTAAACTACAAGAGGTGACGAAAGACGATCTATCTAACAGGTTGGCTGCGCTCCGTGAGATGGGGCAGTGGTAGAGCGGGTGATCAGTAGCTCGTTTGAGCTACTTTTTCTTTAGAGCTGATTGTGGTCTGCAAGTCTTACTTACCCTGTAATTTCAGGGTAGGTTTTTTTGCGTTTAAGATGATGGCCATGGTGGCGGTGAGTTGATGACGTGATGAGAGATAGTATCCTTTGTCGTATTTGTCTCTTCCTGGGAGTGAGATGAATGATCCGTCGTAGCTGCGAGCCATGTTGAACCATGCTTTGTTGTAGTCCATGATGGCGCGTGTGGTTGGTGTGTCGTTGCAGAGGTTGGCTCCGATGAGGCCCCAGCAGACTGACAGCATTCCGTCTGCGTGTGCGTCTGGTAGGTATTTGTGTGAATTCATGAGGCCTTTTGTGACGGTTTTATTGTAGTCTGGATTTAGCTGTGAGTCTCCTGCTAGGTGGTGTGCTACGATGGATATTCCTTGGCGGCCACCTGCTGCGTAGGCTCCGGCAGCGGTGTGGTAGCCGATGTAGCCGTCACTGTCTGTGCTGCTGCGGAGGTAGTCGAATGCGAGTTGAATTTTATCTTGGTCGACTGTGGCTTCACATTTTTTTGCCATTTCCCATGCTACGAGTGAGAGGGCGGTGGTGATGTTCATGGTGCCGTATCCGCCGACGTTGGTGTTGTGGCCCATGCCTCCGGTGCGGAATTTGTGACCGACGTTGCCCATGCTACCGTGAGTTCTTTCTTTGTAGTTTGCCATGTCTTCGACTTGAGCGTGCTCTAGTTTGGTGGCTAGTGACTGGATGGTGGGGAGGACGGTTTTGTCGTTTGTGAGCAGGTAGTATTCGCAGAGGAAGATGCATTGGTAACCGACGGGCCATACCCAGATGCCGGCGTGTGGTTTATTATTCCATGAGTGTGCGAGTTCTTTGGCTTGTTTTAGATTTCCGTTTGAGAGGAGAGCTAGGCCGCTCATGCCTTTAGCGTGGCATGGTTCTTTTTTGATGTATGAGTAGCCTGGGCCACTGAGGTATTCTGCGGCTTGTTTGGCGATGAGTTCTGATTTAGGGCAATTTTCAGGGAAGGTGTCTGAGAACTTGCCGATGGCTTTGAGTGGGACGGTTACGGTGATGTGCTTTCCGTCGCGAGTGATGGAGAGGGAGAGGTTTCCGTCTGCTCCTTCTGATTCTTCGATGGCATTTCCGAAGTCCATGATGGGGCCTTCGTAGCCTACTTCAGGGAATTCTTTCATGCGGGTCATGTGGTGCCCGAAGGTGTGTGGGACTGTGAACTTGTTTCCATTTACACCAGTAATGATGTCATCGAGTTTTAGCTTCCCTGCTGCTGGGGAATCAGGGAAGATGTATTTTACGGTGAATGACTGTGATTCTAGTGTGGCTCTTGCTCCGGTGGGGCCGAGGTTTATTAGGAAGCCCGGGACGGCTGTGTCGGGGCCTTTTTCGGAGGGGGTTTCCCAGCGGCCTCGGTTATCGAGTTCGATGGCGCTGAGGAAGATGCTCTGGATGAGCCATAGGGTGAAGCTGAGTGCTATTGTTGATTTAGTAGTGAAACATTTCATGATGAAGAGTGCTGTGTGTGGTGGATCGATTGCCTAGATGGGTCATACGATTTATCTTGATCACAGCTTTCACATACTCTCGGAGATTAGAAAGTTTCTTACATCATGGGGAGGGGTTAGTATTTGACCTCTAGCAAAGTTAGTCCGTCTGCTGGTGCGCAGTAGGGTGCTTTACCGAATGGGAGGATTTCTGGCTGGGTTGGCTGGTCTAGGAGGGCTAGGTGGTCATCTAATCTTAGGCGACCTTGTGCTGCTTGAACGGCGGCGCCGGTGAGGAGTCTGACCATTTTGTACATGAAGCCGTTTCCTGTAAAGGTGATGCGGTAGCCGTCGTTGTGGATGTGGTAGTCTGATCGGGTGATGGTGCGGGTGTATTCGGTGGCTTCTGTTTCATTTCCTCGGTTGGCGGCGAAGGCGCGGAAGCAGTGTTCTCCTAGGTAGTGGGCTAGTGCTTGCTCAAGTGAGACTGGATCTAACTGGCGTGGGAGGTGCCAGGCTCTGCCGTGCATGTGTGGGTGAAGGACGGGGGCTAGACAGAGGTCGTAGAGGTAAGTTTTTTCTTTGGCGGAGAATCTGGCGTGGAAATCATCTGGCATTTCTACGCAGTCTAGGATGCGGATGCTGGGGGGGAGCTTGGTGTTGATGGCTGGGACCCAGTTGTAGGGGTTCATGTCGACTTGGGCGGGTGGCTCGAAGTGGGCGACTTGGCCGTCTGCGTGGACTCCGGCATCGGTTCTGCCTGAGCCGTGGAGCTTGATGGTTTGGA
>JBPOGF010000033.1:0-25156 GCA_051251915.1 Akkermansiaceae bacterium
ACCTCTAGCAACCTCTAGCAACCTCTAGCAACCTCTAGCAACCTCTAGCAACCTCTAGCAACCTCTAGCAACCTCTAACAACCTCTAGGAATTAAGGTTTGAGGTTTTCAAATTGTATCTGACAGATTAAATATAACTCATGAACTTCCCAGAGCATGAAAAGAGTGGGGATTGATTCTCTGCTATTGAGCTCCAGAAAAAAACGACTAACCGTAATGTTGGTGTCTTAACGCTCAAATCTATTATCAACTAGAATGCCTTCTTGCATGCACTTATTAAAGTAACAGGATGTGATAAATAGATTCGGGGTAGAGGCCTTAAGCCTCCTTTCCATCCTCTTATGATGACTAAGATACTCATAATATTACTCTTACACGGACTCAGTGATAATGATCCAGAGTATCAAATAGGTGGTCGACTTAGCTTTATGAACTTCCTTCATATTCAAATGGATGACCACATTCCAGATGCTAAAACCAATTGAGATTTTAAAGAACTCAACGAGATGGAGAAACGTAAGGGAATAATAAACTCTTTAGCTGTTTTCAACAAATACTAACACTACGAAGATTCTGAAAAAGTGAGCCTACCAGAGGCTGCTTAAAACCAACAATTTACTTTAAAAGGAATAAAAATGAATATTACTACTCTATATATCAATGAATGCGAACTCTAGTAAGCAGTCTAATAAATCAGCAAAACCTCAAATGTAAGAGATCTAAAATCAAGTTAGGCCGCTACATCTTGCACCATCAAAAACCTTAAATTAAATACGAACATAATGAACAAAACAAACCCCACCAGAGACTTCTGCAATCTAGATTGCTTCATCAATGGCCTAAAAAAGAGAAACCCAGCCGAACCAAATTTCCACCAAGCCGTCTACGAAGTCGCAGAAAGTATCTTCCCTCTTATAAAAGACAATGCAGCCTACCAAGACGCATCCATCATCGAAAGACTCACAGAACCAGACCGCATCATCACCTTCCGTGTCACCTGGACAGACGATGACGGCAACACCAGAGTCAACAGAGCATGGAGAGTCCAGTTCAACAACAGCATCGGCCCATACAAAGGAGGTCTACGTTTCCATAAAGATGTCGACCTAGACACACTAAAATTCCTAGGCTTCGAGCAAACACTAAAAAACAGCCTAACAGGTCTCCCAATGGGAGGAGCCAAGGGAGGCTCTAACTTTAACCCAAAAGGAAAAAGTGATGCAGAAGTGATGCGCTTCTGTCACTCTATGATGGTCGAACTCCAGCGTCACATTGGCGAAGACACAGACGTCCCCGCAGGCGACATCGGAGTAGGTGCCAGAGAACTCGGCTACCTATTTGGCCAATACAAGCGACTCAACAACCGCTTTGCAGGAGTCATGACCGGAAAAGGCCTCTCCTTCGGAGGTAGCGCCGGTAGGAAAGAAGCCACAGGCTACGGCGCCGTATACTTCTATCAACAAATGTTAGAACACAAAAATGACGGAATATCAGGCAAGAAAGTCATCGTCTCAGGCTCAGGCAATGTCGCCATCTACGCCATAGAAAAACTCACCGAACTCGGAGCCACCGTCATCACCGCCTCAGACTCGTCCGGCTTCATCCATGACAAAAACGGAATCGATGCCGATAAACTCGAATGGCTAAAAGATCTAAAAGAGGTCAGACGAGGCCGCATCGAAGAATACGCAGAAGAATTCGACTGTGACTACCACGCTGACAAACAACCCTGGTCAGTATCAGCAGACGCCGCATTCCCCTGCGCCACCCAAAACGAAATCGATAAAGAAGCAGCGCAGGCCCTCATCGATGGCGGCATAAAAGCAGTCGTAGAAGGCGCCAACATGCCCAGCACCGCAGACGCCATCGGCATCTTCCACAAAAACAACATCATGTTCGCCCCAGCTAAAGCAGCCAACGCCGGCGGAGTTGCCGTCTCTGGTCTCGAACAAAGCCAAAACGCCCTACGCATCTCATGGAGCGCAGAAGAAGTCGACCAGCGACTCCAAAACATCATGAAAGACATCCACAAAAAATGCCTAGAACAAGCCCCCGACGGAACAGAAATCCCAAACTACCTAACAGGTGCCAACCGAGCCGGCTTCATCAAAGTAGCCAACGCCATGCTAGCCTACGGAGCGGTCTAGAACATTACCTATGTCTAGGCCTCCTACAGCCCGATGGATGATGTCAATTCACCATCGCTTACAATGCGCTGAATGAATCTAAAAACTCTTCCACGGCGGTGATGAGGGTAGCCGAAGCTTGCCTTTAGTCAGGAACCTTCGAAAGCACTATCCGATCACCAGCTTTAGCCTTTAGCTTTTCTGCTAACCTTTCTCCAAAGATCATCACCTCGAGAAAGCCTTCCGAGGTGATGTAAGCAACACCCTGTCCCTTCGCTACCTCAGAATAGTGTCGAGCCAGCGTGACGGCATGAGACTTTGCCCCCACACTCACCAAGAGCTTATCATTCAATTCGGCTTCTAGTTTAGTGAGGTCACCTTTAACAAAAGAAGTCTCTATATTCCCCCATGACTCACTGACATTACTAGCACTTCCCATCAGCGCAAAGCTTGCTGTTGAAGGGTGTTCAGCTGTAGGAAGAGTTGCATTCTTCTGTCTGAGAACAGCTTTACCAGCATGCCAACGTTCAAGAGCCTTAATCGCCTCCACTTTCTCAAGATCTGAAACATTACAATGACCTAACCTTTCAATTTTCCATAAAGCACAATTCTCCTCACCAGCTTTCTTGAAATAATGTTCTGACATCGGTCGGTTAGCCTCCTGATTAATCAAAAGGATAATAGGCACTTTAGGAGCATAAGATATTTTTTTACTTAGCCCCTTCTTAGGAAAATTTTGCAGTGCCGCACCCGTTGTCAACACTCCGTCAATCTCAAGAGCTCCTTCACCAGCCAAAATAGCTATTTGACCACCCATGGAATTACCTAAAATGTAACTAATCTTAGCCTTACCCTGTATCGTTTCCACCTTCGTTTGTAACGCTTTGATATCATCTAACGCATCCTCTATGATCCATCCATTCCTGCGATACGAAGTAGACGCTATCGTCCAACCTTCAGAAGTTAAAGATCTAGCCATCGTTCCTTTCATATCAAAATCAGCACTCAACGGAGCATCCTCACCTCGATACCCATGCGCCAAAAACAAAACTTTCCCCGATGGCTTCTCAGCAGCCAGGATTTTATATTTTGCACCATCAATAACACCTTCATGCAACACAGGCTGAGCCCAAGAGAAAGAAACAGTCAGTAGAAAGATAGCGAATAATTTCATGAAAAATGATTATAGAGGATTAGAATATAAGAAACAACGTGAATTTTATCATTCCCTACAAAACGGCCTCTGAATCTAAGGAATCAGAAGGAGGCAACTAAATAGGTTTTTGGATTAAATTGTTTTTTTTGATCAGCATACTCCTCACTCAAAAGCTCCCTATTAGTTTCAAGTAAGCTCTAAATCATTTCGTAGATGACTCCGCCAGCCTAAGAAACGCTTGTATATAATCAACACTCACATCCTCCTCCCGTATGCCTAAATGAATCTGTTTATGCATCCCATTTTCCCCTAACTTCACAGGAAATAGATCATATCTCTCGGCATTTTCGTTCACTAACCAACGGGGTAATGCTGTCACCCCCCGACCACATGCCACCATCTGAATCATAATCTCAGTAGTCTCGATGATTTTCTGATACTTCACCGTCCGCCCAACTGGAGTGAGAAAGTGAGTAAATATATCTAAGCGATCAGAGCACACAGGATAAGTGAATAAGGTTTCTTCACTCAGGTCCTCAGGCTTCACATACTCGTAATCCTTGTATGGATGATCTCCGCTAACGACCAAGACCTGCTCGTAATCAAATACAGGAACAAAGGTTAGTTCCTTTTTTTTGACCGGATCAGGCGTGACGATGATATCAATCTCATGCGCAAGCAACGCCTCGATTCCCGCAAATTGAAATTTCTGAATCACATCCAAATCAACCGACGGCCAGTCCTGTAAATAGGAACTAGTAATCTTTTGAAGCCATTGATAACAAGGGTGGCACTCCATCCCTATTTTTAATAACCCCCGCTCCCCTTTACTGAACTGAATCATTTGCCCTTCAGTTCTAACAAACTGTGGAATCAGGCGTCTAGCGGTATTGAGTAAATGTTGGCCCGCTTGAGTAGGGATTAGCTGCCTTCCTTTTCTCTGCCATATCTTCACACCCAGATGATCCTCTAACTTACTCATACTATGGCTTAGAGCTGACTGAGTGAGGTGGAGTGACTGCGCGGCAGCTGTCATGCTCCCCTCTTTCTCTACAGCCAAAATGATCTCCAGGTGGATTCTTTCTAAATAGTTCATTGAGTAGTCCATGAGTTTACTTCATGGATGTATGATTAATCACCATTTTTATTCATAGGTCAATCCTGTTATGGTCCAAAAAATCAGAAAGTAAATCATAACGCAAACCATGAAACAGAACCAAACAATATCACAAGACACACAATGCCAGCTCGAAAAGAGTAAGGATTTCACCTACAGCATTAAGAGTATCATTCTGGATGAACATTACCAGCCAGCAGATAGCACCAGAGCCACAACCAACTTTGCCAATTTGGCGAGAGGAGAAAGCCGTCAGCTGAATCTACGTAACGCACTAAAGATGATCAATAGCCGCTTCAATGCCTTGGCTCATTGGGATAATCCTAAAAGCGACCGTTATTCTGTAGAACTAGAAATCATCACAGTAGAAGTTGATATTGAGGGAAATGGCGAGACTTTCCCATCGATCGAAATACTGAAGACCAAAATACTAGATCACAAAACGAACAAACATATCGAAGGCATTTCAGGGAACAATTTCTCATCCTACGTGAGAGATTATGATTTCAGCATAGTGCTGCCAGAGCACTATAAAAGCCAGTCTAAATTAAGCATCCCTGAAGACTTCGGTGATCTTCATGGCAATCTATTTAAAGACTTCCTTGGTTCATCTACCTATAAAGAAAATTTCAGTAAATCACCAGTCATCTGCCTGAGCGTTTCTCATAACAAAACCTACCAACGAACAGAAAACCAACACCCAGTCCTAGGCATTGAGTATCTTCCCAATGAGACATCTCTAACCGAACTCTATTTCCAGAAAATGGGCTTTAAGTCTCGCTGCTTTCTACCGCCTAACAGTGTCGCCCCTCTGGCATTTTACCACACAGGAGATCTACTAAGTGACTACTCTAACCTAGAGCTCATTAGCACAATCAGCACCATGGAAACTTTCCAAAAAATCTACCGACCAGAAATTTATAATGCCAACTCTGTCGCAGGAAATCACTACCAACCAGACCTCGAGCACCAAGATCACTCACTCACTCAAATTGTATACGACCGTGAAGAACGCAGCCAGTTAGCAGTCAAACAAGGGATCTTTGCGCAGGAAAATTTCATCACTCCCTACAAATCTATTCTTAAGCAATGGTCTGCAAACTACGCTGGATAGTTCACAAAAATAGAAACATCCATATTTAAAGAAATTCATGAAAAAATTATTACCTACTTCAAGCGCAGGCAGTTTACCTAAGCCATCTTGGCTTGCAGAACCAGAGAAACTATGGTCTCCATGGAAACTCAAAAACGAGGAACTAACTTACGGTAAAAAAGATGCCCTGCGCGTTTCTTTACAAGAGCAAATCAACGCCGGGATCGATATCATCGGTGACGGCGAGCAAACTCGACAACACTTTGTCACCACGTTTATTGAGCACCTTGATGGCGTAGATTTCAAAAGACGCGAGACCGTCAAAATCCGTGACCGCTATGATGCCAGCGTCCCGACAGTCGTTGGCCCAGTGAGTCGGCCCCACCCAATATTTGTCGAAGATGCCAGATTCTTGCGCCAACAAACTGATTTACCCATCAAATGGGCCCTACCTGGACCAATGACAATGGTCGATACCCTCTATGATAATCACTACAAAAGCCGCAAAGAACTCGCTTGGGAATTTGCTAAGATCCTCAACCAAGAAGCCCAAGAACTAGAAGCAGCGGGTGTCGACATCATTCAATTCGATGAACCAGCATTCAATGTCTTCTTTGATGAGGTCAATGAATGGGGAGTCGCCTGTCTAGAGAGAGCCATCGAAGGCCTACAATGTGAAACCGCCGTGCACATATGCTACGGATACGGCATCAAGGCCAACACAGATTGGAAGAAAACACTCGGCTCAGAATGGCGACAATACGAAGAAATATTTCCCAAGCTACAGCAATCAAACATCGATATCATCTCACTAGAATGCCAGAACTCTCATGTCCCCATCGAACTCATTGAACTCGTCCGAGGGAAAAAAATCATGGTCGGAGCCATTGATGTAGCAACCAATCAGATTGAAACACCTGAAGAAGTAGCCGCCACCCTACGAGAAGCACTCAAGTATGTGGATGCAGACAAACTCTATCCATGCACTAACTGCGGCATGACACCACTCTCACGTGAAGTAGCCAGAGGAAAGCTGAAAGCATTAACCGCAGGTGCAGACATCGTCAGAAATGAACTCTTGTCACAGAGCCCAGAATGAGCACAAATACCAACCAACCAAATCACTCAAACTAGTTAAATAAACAATAAAATAAAACCTCCCCCCCCCTCCCTAAATCTAATGAATAAATGAACATCATAGAATTTATCACCAGCCACCCTACTACGATTCTAGGACTAATGGCTACCGGAATTTTTGCCGGTATTCTAGCTGGCTTACTAGGCGTAGGAGGAGGCATCGTCATTGTACCAGTGCTATTCTTCTTGTTCCAAAGCTTTGGAGTATCAGCAGAAACAGCCATGCTAGTAGCAACCGCAACATCACTAGCCACCATCGTACCTACGTCCCTAAGCTCCATTCGATCGCACCACAAAAAAGGCAACGTCAATTTCGACCTACTCAAACGTTGGTCCCCATTTATCCTCAGCGGCGTACTCGCTGGCAGCTTACTAGTGACAAAAGTTGACGGCACCTGGCTCACCGTCCTATTTGGAATAATCGCCACTCTCTCCGCTCTAAACATGTTACTAAGAACAGGTAAATCTGCATTATTCCAACAACTCCCTGGCAAATTAGGGCAATCAATAATGGGCACATCCATTGGCTTTTTCAGCTCCATGGTAGGCATCGGCGGCGGCACCATCTCAGTTCCCCTACTTACCCTCTACAACTACCCAGCCCACAAAGCCGTAGGCACCGCAGCCGCAATCGGCCTCATCATCTCACTACCTGGCGCACTAACCATGCTCTTACTAGGAAGCACCCCACCCGATGCACCACCAGGAACATTCGGACTAGTCAACCTAGGCGCCCTCCTATGCATCATCCCCCTAACCATCCTATTCGCCCCAGCAGGAGCCGCCTTAGCCGCAAAACTAGATGCAGCAAAACTAAAAAAAGTCTTCGCCGTTGTATTGCTCATCACAGGCCTACGTATGTTGGCACAACTTTTTCTTTAATCCACCCAATACACTAGAGCTTAATACTTATTAAAAATAGATCAGCCCCCAATAGGATCAGCCTAAGATGCGTTGCCTTAATTTACCTCAAACCGATAAATAGTGAGCGCTCTATCTCCACTTTTACCTAACATACTTTTATCCACACCAACTTTCAAATCTCGACTTGCTGTTGCTGTAGATATGGTCTTATAAAGCTCTAAGTAGTCCTTCCTAGAAAAGGATTTGTTTCCAAAGTGCTTGTGAGCATTTTCTAGTCTATCTGAAGGAGTGTTAGTTCTTGGTCTAAATACATCAATAAAGTCCTCCAAAGACTTCATCACCATCTCTAAAGAAAACTCTACAAATTGCGTAGATTCACCAGCACTATCACATTGTTCTAGCACCTTATAATATTGTTCCTGATGTTTCTTAATTAAAGATTCTACAGGAATATACTCAAAGATCTCATGATAATGATACAGCATTAACGTATGCCAAAATCTCCCCATTCTTCCATTACCGTCTTGGAAAGGATGAATAAACTCAAACTCGTAATGAAACACTGCCCCTTTAATAAGAGGATGAGTGTCAGACTTCAGAAATTTAAATAAGTCATTCATTAAATATGGGACATTCTCTGAAGGAGGAGCCATATGGGAAATTACATCTCCTTTCATGATACCTACATTACCTGACCTCCATCGCCCTGCTTCCGCTATTAAGCCTTTCATCATCAATTTGTGAGACTTAAGAAGATCACTTTGCTTGGTGGGTTTATAACTCAGCAAATTTTCATAAACCGCATTAGCATTAAGAACCTCCTCGATATCGTTCTTAGGTGCGATAACTGGCTTACCATCCAAAATTGCAGTCACCTGCTCCAGGTCCAAAGAATTACCCTCAATAGCCAAACTACCTTGCAAAGTTTTCACCCTACTTGATTTACGTAATTGAGGTTGGGATTTCAACTTTGGATAATCAACACTCTCCACACGTCCAATCAATCTCTCGATACTAGAAATCAAATTGAGTATTTTACCCGTAATAGTGTAAGGAGGCGACATGCGTAGATAGTATCATGTGATACTATCATAATTCAATACTATTCTTGCCTTTCCCTAGATTACAATCTAGACAAGCTGCCACCAGATTATCTAGCTCATTAGATCCCTTATCATTAACTGAAGCCACGTGATCTACATGTAAAACTGTACCGTCTTTTGGAGTTCTGCCAAAGTATTTGCAGGTGAACTTATCACGGGTTTGGCCTGACCCCGCACAAACAAAATTGACCATCAGAATTGTAACGTAACGAATTCCTAAAATTTAAAAGGTTAGAAATAGGTCTACATGAAGGGAAACTCGGTAGAACTATTGTATATCTAATACAAATAAATCAACATGGCGGAGAGGGAAGGAATTGAACCAACCCGGGACCATAACAGCCCCACAACAGTTTTGAAGACTGCGGCCACCACCAGGCATGCATCACTCTCCATGTTGAATGTTAGAAGAAAACTAAAGCGGAACTGTACTAAGCGCAAGTAACCTTTCGTATAATTTGCGCATTTCGCAGTCAACCACACCAAAGCATATGCTCCTTTCTCCTCAACACTTATGGGGCAACAACCTTTGGCATATAAACCTCAGGATTAGCCTCAAACGCCTTAATGCAAGCAGTGCAACAAAACTTCACCTGCTGCCCCTTATAAATCTTAGTATAAGTCCTCTTCGTCTCACTAAGCGGCCGATCGATTACCAAACAAGTATCCAACGGATAAGGCTTAGCCGCAGCCAGCTCCTTCTTACTAGGCTGAGGCGGAGAATTCGTAGCACAAGACGAGCTAACAAGCGGAAGTATAAACAAGGCAACTAGCCTAAATTTGCGTTTCATAATAAGTGATTCTTAATGGATTAATTCATCAATTTACAGCCGTAAAAAACATAATAACTGACATTACCGCCATCGAGACATTCTCAGTCACAGCCACAGTAGAAAGCGGAACCTTCAAAGTCGTCCCCAAGCAAGCACAATTCGTATTCAACCCCTTAGCCAACGCCATAATCACTCCCAAACCACCAAATCCCATCAGAATAAACGTCGCAACATAAACCCATACAGCACCACCCGCCAAATAACCAAGCGCCAAACCCAACTCCAAAAAAGGATAGATCAACCCATAAGGCCGACAACGCATCGCCAACAAATCATACTTCGCAAACCCCTTAGCAAACCCACTCACATTAAACAACTTCAAAGCCGAAAACTGCAACAAAAACAACCCCATAAAAAGATGCATAAATCGATTCATGCTATAACCTTCAAACCTAGAAAGAGCTACAGCCCCTAGCGCCGCTAGTCCAATAATCGTAAGTAGCGGCGCATATTGAGAAATTTTTGATGACTTATTATCCATATCGATTCCTGAAATTATCACACAATCGTGAAAGATCAAAAGTTATGATCATGTAGCCTTAAAATGAGTAACCTCTCCCAACTAATTCCCCGTAAAAAACGCCTTCTTAAAATCTCAGGCATACTAGTCATACTCACCTTAACCCTAGCAACCTTAGCCATCAACTACATGGCCATCCAAATAGCCTCCCCACCACCATCCAAAATTCCACCCAGCACCACCACCATCCTAGAAACCCCAGAAAAATACGGCATAGTCATCCACAAACTCGCCTGCCTCAATGGCAAAGTCCCCACCCTCATCATAGAACCAGCCCCCACCCACCCCATCAGCACCAAAGGCGCACTCGTCAGAAAACAACTCACAGCACGCGGCACCACCCTAACAAAATACGGCACCATCCGCGGCACCGTAGTCATCCTCCACGGCAGAACCGGCAGAAAAGAGAACGGCATAGGCATCGCAGAGAGATTTTGCGCCGCAGGCCTCCGATGCATCCTAGTAGACCTCCCATCACACGGCGAAAGCCCAGTCAAAAACGTAAAATTCGGCACTACAAACTGGGAACAAGACATCCCTTACCAAGTCCTAACAGAATGCGCCAACCACTTCCACTTCAGCAAAGAAAACACCGCCCTCTGGGGCATGTCCATGGGCGGCTCCTTCGCCACATCCACCGCCACTGACCCAGAACACGGCCACACTTGGACCAGCATCACCATTGTCTGCTCATTCGATTCCCTAACCCACATTATCAAAAGAAAATGCAAATTCAACTGGCTCACAAACCTTACCTCTACTCTCTGTATCTATCACGGCGGAGCAGATTTCTCCAAAGTCCAACCCGCAAATTGGGCCAAGCAAATCCTTACCCCCACACTAGTAGTCCACGGCAACACAGACGAACTCATCCCCGAACCCAGAGGTAAGTTTCTCTACCAAAGCTTCGCCAGCCCTGACAAAAAATACCTCACCGTAAAAGGCGCCAACCACAACAACATCCTAATCACCCCCATGCCCCTCTACGCCGAAATGGCAGACTGGATACTAACCCACTTCTAATTCCTAACTCCACCTACTCCATACCGTAAACCTTCTTCACAGAATTCGCCTGTTCCAAAGCTTCCTCAACACTAGCCGCAGTAAAACTCACATGCCCCATCTTACGCCCAGCCCTAGCCACAGCCTTCCCATAAAGATGCAACTTAGCCCCAGGAATCTCATGAATCGGTGACCAATCAGGAGCCTCCTTCGGTGCAGGCCAAATATCTCCAAGCAAATTCAACATCACAACCGGCTGGATCAACTTCGTGCTACCCAGCGGCAACCCACAAATAGCCCTTAACTGCTGCTCAAATTGTGAAGTCGCACAAGCATCAATCGTATGATGACCAGAATTATGCGGACGTGGAGCCATCTCATTCACCAGCAACTTACCTGCCTTATCAATGAAAAACTCAACCCCCATCACCCCTACATAACCTAAAGCAACAGTCACATCTCGAGCTATCTCCTGAACCTCACGCTGCAACTTCGCAGACAACCTAGCCGGAACAATCGATACATCCAAAATATGATTCACATGCTCATTCTCAGCAGGATCATAAGTCAAAACCTCACCATCCTGCCCCCCCACACAAATCACCGAAAGCTCAGCCGCTAAATCTATCCGCTGCTCCACAATCGCATCACCACCACCAAATTCCTCCCAGATCACTTCAGCTGACGCACGCTCACCATCATCCTTCACCAACAACTGCCCCTTACCATCATAACCATCCTCAAGTGTCTTCAAAATCACATCACCCGGAATCTTCTCCAGCGCAACAGCCAACTCCACCGCATCTCTAACAATCTCAAACGCAGTCGTCGGTATCCCATTTTCACGTAAAAACATCTTCTCACGCTCCCTATTCTGGCAAATGCTCACCGCCCTAGTCGATGGCATCACAGGCACCCTCTCAGCCACCCTATTAATCAAATCCCTAGGAATATTCTCAAACTCCACCGTCACAACACTCGCCGTGCTAGTGAACTTCTCAAAAGCAGACTCCGAATCAAATGAGTCCAGCAAAATAATATCCGCAAAGCGAGCCGCCCCAGAATTATCTCCACCAGTCCACATCATCACCCTATAACCCATTCTCCTAGCATCCAGCGCCAGCATCCTACCCAGCTGGCCGCCACCCAGAACTCCTATACAAGGTTCGTGATCCATAAAATTAAATCGTTTCTATTTTAATATCCTCCATCTGCGGCAAACCACCAGCCTCTACCTTGCTACGCTGGTTCTCACGGAAAGTAGTCAGCTTAGCAGCCACCTCCGCATCCCCATTCGCAGCCAACATCGCAGCAGCAAACAAAGCAGCATTCGTAGCCCCAGCATCACCAATAGCAAACGTCGCCGTAGGAATCCCCGCAGGCATCTGAACAATAGAAAGCAAAGAATCCACCCCGTTCAAAGTCCGAGACTTCACAGGAACCCCAAGCACCGGAATCGGAGTGATCGCCGCCGCCATCCCAGGCAAATGAGCAGCCCCACCAGCACCTGCAATAATACACTTAAGACCACGCTCAGCAGCAGACTCAGCATAGCTATACAACAACTGCGGAGTCCTATGCGCACTCACCACCTTAGCTTCCCAAGGAATGCCAAACTGTGTAAGAATTTTCGCCGAATTCTCCAAAGTCGGCCAATCTGACTGACTCCCCATAATAATACCTACTACCGCTGCTTGATCGTTCATAATGTGTGTAGAAAACCTATAATCACGATCCACATCAATCTCCAGAATAATCTCTGACGAATTTATCTTCACGCACCACTTCCACATCAGTCATATACGCAATCAATGCATAATTCTTCATATAACGCTCACTCACTTCAGTAAGTATCTTCTCACCCACTATCAGCGGAACGATCGTATCAATCTGAATATTGCGCCCCTCGAAGTCGGAAGCATGGATGCCCTTTGAGCCCTCACCTTCGCATGCCGTAAGTGTATGGCCTGTACTGCCCGCTTCTCTAAGAATGTCTAAGATGCTCTCCTTAAGAAGACTCTCAGTAATAATAGTTACTTTTTTAAGTGATATTAGCATGATTTAAAGTTGGGTTAAAATTTCGGCAGTTTTCATGTAAAGAGGTATCCCAAAAATAAGATTGAAAGGAAAGGTAACCCCGAGTGCCAAAGTAAGATATATACCCGGACTAGCCTCCGGCAACGCTATTCTCACAGCAGCAGGTGCAGCTATGTAAGATGCACTTCCTACCATTGCCCCTAAAATAGCAGCCCCCCCAGGACTCATCCCTATGAGCACCCCCACACTCGTCCCCAGAACTCCATGCAGCACAGGTATTGCACATCCTAAAACAATCAACTTCCACCCAGCCTGCTTCATATCCCGCATCCGACCCGCAGCCACAGTCCCCAGCTCTAGCAAAAATAAACACAAAACACCTTTAAAAGGATCGATAAAGAAAGGCGCTACCCCCGCTACCTTCTCAGCACCGCAGAGCGTTCCAATAACCAACCCTCCAATCAATAAAAAGATACTCTTCCCAGTTACCACATCATGGATAGCCGCTCCTAGACTCCCGCTACCCTTACCTCTCGCTAAAATAAGCCCCACAATAATCCCAGGAATCTCCAACAACGCCATCAGCGCAGCCACATAACCTTCAAATTCTAAGCCCGCCAACTGCACCGCCTCAATAGAAGCCAGAAAAGTCACCGCAGACACCGAGCCATAATGAGCCGCCGTCGCAGAAGCATCCGTTTTACTCAGCCCGCCAAACCTCCGCATCCAAAAATAAGCCGAAAGAGGAGTGATCACACCCAGAGCCAAAGTCACCAACGCTGGCGTCATTAACTCCCCAATAGGAGTCTTTGACACAGCCACTCCTCCCTTCAACCCTATCGCTAAGAGCAAATAGATCGATAAACTCTGATACACAGCATCAGGCAGCTTAAAGTCACTCTTCACCCACCGTGCCACAGCCCCCATCACAAAGCATAAGACCACGGGCGATATCAAATTCTGTAGTGCTAATTCCATTTTTGTTTATTTTTTATTCTTAATTCAACAGAAAGATACCATCACCTTCCTCTAAAAATTAACTCTCACCCCTCTTCGTCCGGCTTACAATGAGAGCACCTTCGCAGAAGAACATAGCCAGTGATCCCAGAAAGCAAGGAACCCGCGAGTATACCTAACCTAGCCTCTGCATTAAATACAGGTGCAGCAGATCCCTCATAAGCCAGCGAAGCGATAAATAAACTCATCGTGAACCCCACTCCACACAGACAGGCTAAACCATATAACTGCCTCCATGAAACTCCATCAGGAACCTTGGCCAACCCACTCCTTATCATCACCCAACAGAAACCAAACACACCAATCTGTTTTCCAATAAATAAGCCCAATGCTATCCCCAGAGGAATAGGTCTCATCAATGACTCCAATGACAACCCAACCAACGGAACACCAGCATTTGCAAAGGCAAACACAGGCAAGATGAAGAACGCTACCCAACCATGAAGAAAGTGCTCCACCTTCTCAGCCGCACCATGCTCACCACTAGGTCGTGCAGGAATAAATGCTGCCAAAGCAACCCCAGCCAGGGTAGCATGCACTCCAGACTTAAGAACACTCACCCATAAAATAACACCTAATAGCAAATAAGGCGCTATCGACTTCACCCCACTCTTATTCAAAATAAAGAGCGCAAACAATGTCATAACCGACACAATCAACGCACTAACAGACAACTGACTCGTGTAAAATACAGCAATGATAACAATAGCCGCTAGATCATCAATAACCGCTATAGAGGTAAGTAATATCTTCAAAGCCACCGGCGCCCTACTTCCTAACAGAGCCAATATTCCCAGCGCAAATGCAATATCCGTTGCCGCAGGTATAGCCCAGCCATTAAGTGCCGCCATATCCCCCTGATTAAATAACACATAGATAGCCGCGGGGAAACACAACCCACCCACAGCAGCAGCCAAAGGAAGAGTTATTTTCTTCCACTCAGAGAGCTCCCCATAGAAAATCTCTCGCTTCAACTCTATTCCCACTAACAAGAAAAACACCGCCATCAATCCATCATTAATCCAAAGAAGAAGAGGCTTATGAATAATCAATTCACCAATCATCACTTTCACCGGAGTCTCCAGTAAAGCAGGATACCAAGCCACCCCCATATTACTCACGATCAATGCCAACAACGTAGAAAGCATCAGCAAGACTCCTCCACTTACCTCATGCCGAAATAAATTACTTATTTTACTCTGCCAACAAGACTTTTCATTAATACTCATAGTTTTTTTTTATAAGTCGTGATGTCGAGTATAACCATCGTCTCAATATCCATGATTATTCTCCAGCACCCAACTCTCTTTTAAAGGTTGATTTGTTTCTGCTACACGGCTATAAAACCATAGATATTTTAACACGCAACTTAAAACATGACATAATTTTCATGTTTTAAAATTCACATAACGAAAACAACTTAAATACAATGGATAACGAAGCAACAAGCTCAGCAAGAAAATGGACTTTCCTCACAAACCACCTACACATAATATTATGTCTACATCGCGATGACACCTCCACCATCAGAAGTTTAGCAGTAAATATAGGTATCACAGAGAGATCAGTTCAGCGTATCCTCAAAGAACTCATCGAAGAAGAAGTGATCACCAGCCAGCGAGACGGTAGAAACAACACCTACCAAATCAACTACCACTACAAACTAAGACACGAGCTAGAAAAAAACCACAACATCGGTGAGTTACTAGAAATACTAAAAGAATAAAAAAAGCCCTTTCTCCACAAACTCAATCATCCACCATTCCTGCAGACTCGTCCTAAGCAGCACAAGCAGCAACCCTAGTAAAAATCACCCCTCCCCTCGAATAATCTCCTCCGCAATCCGCCTAGCCTCCCGGATCAAATCCACATCCGCCAAATACTCAATAAACCGCATATCCGCCAGCCCACTCTGCTCCGTCCCCAGCACATCCCCAGGCCCCCTCATCTTCAGATCCGCCTCAGAAATCTTAAACCCATCTATCGTATCAGCCAACACCTGCAACTTCTCCAGCGCATCCGGATTCTTCGCCTTCGTCACCAAAATACAATAACTCTTATGCTCCCCCCTCCCAATACGTCCGCGTAACTGATGCAACTGCGACAACCCAAACCTCTCCGCATCATATACCACCATCACACTAGCATTCGGCACATCCACCCCCACCTCTATCACCGAAGTAGCCACCAAAACCTGACTCACATTCCCCCGAAAATCTTTCATCACCCCCTCCTTCTCATCCGCAGACATCTTCCCATGCACCAGAGACACCTCATGCGGCCCCAACCTCTTCACCCACTTCTCATACTCCACCGTCGCCGCCCCAGCCTTAAGAGACTCACTCTCCTCCACCAGCGGATAAACAATATACGCCTGCCGCCCATCATCCAGCTTCTCCTTCAGAAATTTCGTCACATCACTCACCTTAGCATTAGGCCGCACCCCAGTAATAATCTTCCCCCTACCCTTCGGCAATTCATCAATCACAGACACATCCAAATCCCCATAAATCGTCAACGTCAACGTCCGCGGAATCGGCGTCGCAGTCATCACCAGCACATCCGGCATCACCCCCTTCTTCACCAGCCTCCCTCGCTGCTCCACCCCAAACTTATGCTGCTCATCAATGATCACCAACCCCAAATCATCAAACACATTATCCCCATACAACAACGCATGAGTCCCTATCATAATCTGCGGCTTCTCAGACCAACTCATCTCCCCTGGCTCATCCCTATCAGATGTCATCAACCCCACCCGCACCTTCAGCGGATCCAACCGCTCCCGAAACGTCAAATAATGCTGCTCCGCTAAAATCTGCGTCGGAGCCATCAGCGCCACCTGCGCCCCACTATCCACCGCCAACAAAGCAGCACACAACGCCACAAACGTCTTACCAGAACCCACATCCCCCTGCAGCATCCTATTCATCGGCAACTCACTCCGCATATCGCCAATAATCTCCCGCACACAACGCTTCTGTGCATCCGTCAGATCAAACGGCAAACTCTCATAAAACTCCTTCAACAAATGCATCCTCTGCGCCTGCACCCGCCCCTCCTGCTGATGATACCTCTTCCGCCTCCGCGCCACCTCCAACTGCAACCCAACAAACTCCTCCAGCGCAAAAAACCGCCGCGCCGCCTCCACCTGCTCCATCTCACTAGGAAAATGCACCTCCCGATAAGCCTCTACCCTTGGATAACTCTCATCCACAGTAAACTCACCCACCAGCGACTCCTCATCCACCCCCTCTAACAACAAAAAAATAATCTCCCGTAACCTCCGCTGAGCAACCCCAGACACATTCCTATACACCGGCACTATCCGCTCCACATGCACACTCTCCCTCGTCTCCTCACCCTCCCTTATCACCTCAAACTCCGGATGATCCACCACCAACTTACCATTCACATCCTTCGGCCTCCCATACAACACCACCTCATGACCCACCGCTAAAATATTCGCAATATAAGGAGCATTAAACCACCGACAAGTAATACTATTCTCCCCAAATCCCACCTCATTCCCCGCCTGTATCACCACCTCATACACACCCTTCCTACCACCGAAAAATCGCCTCCCAGCATCCACCACCATCCCACGTAAGCACACCGCATCACCACCAGCCTGTGTCGGAAACGCATCAAACCTCCGCCTATCCTCATACCGCTTCGGAACCCTATCCAGCAGATCCATCACAGTCTCCACCCCAGCCGAAGTCAGAGCCAACACCTCCTTAGGAGCCAGCACCCCCATCTCAGCTATCACACTCACCCCAGACCAACCATTACTGTTAGATTCAGCATCCATCACATACCACCCTCCTACTGAGCTGCCCGTATATCCCTTATCACCACCTGCAGTGAAGTCACACCACGGAAAGTATTCCTATCGATCGTAAACGCCACATCCCACGGAGGATCCGGCAGATCCCTCTCACCACCACCAAAGAAAATCGCATCATGCTCCACCATACCCTGCCTCATAAATAACTTCAAATGCTGGTTCTTCAGCCTCCTCGGAGCCTCAGTCAGCCACACCTGCTTACTCATAAACAAAGGCTGCGGATTCTTACTACCAAAAGGCTGTAACAACTCATAACTATCAAGAAACTCCAACGACAACTGATCAAAATCTATCTCCGCATCCACATAGATCCTCGGTGCCCTCTCCTCCGCAGAAGTATGCTCCAGCACATATTTACCAAAGGCAGCCCGGAAATCATCCATCTTACCCTCATCCACACTCAACCCCGCAGCCATATCATGACCACCACCAGTGATCAAATATTCATCACAAGCCCGTATCGCACCCACCAGACTCACTCCCTCCACAGACCTGCCACTCCCCTTACCAACACCATGCTCATCGATCGCAATGATAAACGTCGGTTTATAATACATCCGCATCAATCGCGAAGCCACTATCCCCACCACACCAGGATGCCAGTCCCTAGAACCAAGAACAATCACCGGATCATTCACCGGATCAAACTCAGCCAACAACATCTTCATCGCCTCATCTCTAATCCGCTTCTCAAACTGCTGCCTCTCAATATTAAAATCATTCAACCTAGCTCCCAACACCTGAGCCTCCTCCACCGTATCCGCCATCAACAAGTTCAACGCCTCATCAGGCTGATCCATCCTCCCCGCAGCATTCAACCTCGGCCCTATACGGAACCCCACATCCATACTCGTCAGCCTCCCTTTCAAATCCGCAATATCCTGCAGCGCCTTCAACCCATGATTCCTAGTCTGCGGCAACCTCGTCAACCCATGCCTCACCAGCAACCTATTCTCCCTCACCAATGGCACAATATCAGAAATAGTCGCCACAGCCACCATATCCAGACACTCCTTCAGATCAAACTCCTCTAGCATCCGCTCCTTCATCAGCGCATGTGCCAACTTAAACACCACCCCCGCCGCACACAAATAATGATGATCCTCACCCAACTTCGGATTCACCACCGCCACACAATCCGGACTCCCAGCCTCACTCATCTCATGGTGATCCACCACAATCACATCTATCCCCTGCTCATTTAAAATATCAATCTCCCCCAGAGACGCCGTCCCACAATCCACCGTGATCACCAGATCCACACCACCCTTATCCGGATTATCTTTCTCAATAGCCAGCATCCGCTCAATAGCCAACTCACTCAACCCATAACCCTCCGCACCACGCCTAGGAATAAAATAACTCGCCTCCAACCCATACGCAGAAAGCACCCGCAACATCAGCGTCACACTAGTCACCCCATCCACATCATAATCTCCATACACCAAAATCCTCTCACCCGCATCTACCGCCCGCAATATCCTATCCACCGCCGCCTGCATATTTGGCAACTCATAAGGATCAGACAAATTCTGCAACTTAGGATTCAAAAATCCATCCACCGCATCTACCCCCTGCACTCCCCTCTGAGCCAGCAACTTCAACAGAATAGCAGGCACGCCAGCATGCTCCACAATCGCGGAATCAGGCGTATCCTTCAGCATCCATTTCACCTCTGTCTCAGTAGTTTTACTCATATATTCTGCGCTCTATCCGACTCAAACTCACCCTAAACATGGAAAGTCTAACACAGCATCAAGCTAACTTCGTTTGGTAGAAACTAGACAGCATCGCCTCACCACTCAAGACACTTTCTAAAAATACGCCATTTAATCCTCCCACCGCCATCCCCGTAGACTTATAGCCTAGGAACTTCCCCTAACAAACCTCACTGATTGATAAAAACTTACCCCTAATATCCTTAAAAAACCATATTTCTCCCCCCCCTTCACCACCCAACCTCGCTCCTTCAAATGTGGCTCGTAAGCATAAATCCCATGCCTAGCATTCTTCACAAACACCCTAAACACCAACAACGCCAAATTCCAATTCAACACCTGCAACCCACGCACCAAAACATTACCCCCAGCATCATAATAAAAATCCCCCACCACCAAGCTCCCCCCATCACCACATCTCTCTAACAGATAATCTAACATCCCCAACATCTCCCCCTCCTCAAACACATTCAAAAAGAAATTCACCACCACCCAATCAAACACCCCATCCATATTCCTAACATCATCATGCACCACAGTCACCCGCGCCCGCACCACATCCGTCACCCCCGCTAACCTCCCCATAAACCTCTCTAACATACTCCCAGAAATATCCACCACCGTCACCATCACCCCCGCCTCCGCAGCCAAAATAGCCTCCTCACCATGACCTACCCCCACAAAACAAACACTCACACTCCCACCCCCTAAATCCCTACCCTCAGCTTCCGCCACATCACCCATCTCCCCCACAAAAGCCCTCCTACACCTAGGTATCGCCCCCAAGCTGTAAACCCTGCTCAACAGGTCATAATACTTAGAAACTGGCTTATATAAATCACTCATCGTCGTTTGGTTAAGAAGCATTTATATCTTGATTTATCAGATAAATCTAGCCTATATATACACATGAAGATTTCTCTCATATATTGGCTTGCATCATGTCTCTCACTATTCGCAACCCCAGACTGGGCGGATAACACCAACGAGACCTACCTCGGATCCAACGAGAAATTCTACGCCACCTTCGTCACCGAAACCGACAACCAAGGCAGCTACTACGAATGGCGCGAAATCAAAAAACTCAACGAATACTCAAAAAAAGACGGCTCAGTAACCAACTCCACCATCATCACAGACATCCTCTACTCCCTAGACGCCAACCACAACGACCCAAACACCCAACCCAAGATCACAAAATCCGTCCAAAAGGAAAACAAAGACGTCCTACTATCCACCCTCCTCACCAACTTCCACCTCCCCCTCATGCCTGCTAAAAAACCAGAATGGGTCAGCAGACTCAGCTGGCAAGAAGGCAACATCGTCCTCGATAAACAACTCGTTCTAGTCACCAAAAACATCCTTGATGGTCTAAAAATCCCCGTAGAAATTCTCTCAGAAGCCCCCCTACAGGACACCATCATGCAAGTCCACTCAGACGCCGAAAGCATCTACCTCCTCATCAAAATGGACACCGATACTGACTACAACACATACGTCCTCCACCTCTCAGAAGAAATCACCAAACAACTCCGAGACCGCATCAACCTCCTAGACGAATACGTCTTCATCAGATCATTCAAAACCTTCCAAGAAGCAAACGCCTTCGGCCTAGAAGTTATCAAAAACTCCCAAGCCAAACACTTCTTTAGCCTAAACCCAGAGATCTGGCTGTCCAACGTAGAAAAAGCCACCGACTCACCCTACCTCCTCCTACACCGCCCCCTCATCCTCCCCATAGAGCCTACCCAGATCAAGCGCCTAGACGCAGCCATCGGCATCAATACCGCCATCATTAAAAGCACCCTCTTCATCGAAAAATGGATCCCCTTCGACCCCAACGCCGTGCCTCCAGCCCCAGAAGAAGAAGAGGAAGAAGGCGCCCCCCTAGACCTCATCGAAGAACCCATCGAGTAACCCCCCACCACGCCGGAGGTTTCCAACCACAAAGCCAACAAAACACCAAGCTTCATCGTCCACCACCAATGACGAATGACCAATCACCCCTTGACGGATCGCAGATCCCCTGACCTCAAGAACATCCCTAACCCCAAACTCACTCCCCCATTTTTTCCTCGTCCCCCGTCACAAATACCCTAACGTATTTGCATGGAAAAAAATTCTCTCAAACAAGCTGCACTCGACTACCACTCAGAAGGAAAACCAGGGAAAATTGAAGTCATACCAACCACCCCCTACGAGAACCAACGCGACCTCTCACTAGCATACTCCCCAGGCGTAGCAGAACCCTGCCTCGCCATCGAAAAAAACCCAGAAGACGCCTACAAATACACCGCAAAAGGCAACCTCGTAGCCGTCATCAGTAACGGAACCGCCGTCCTCGGCCTAGGCGACATCGGAGCCCTCGCCGGCAAACCCGTCATGGAAGGAAAAGGCCTCCTCTTCAAAATCTACGCAGACATCGACTGCTTCGACCTAGAGCTCGACACCACCAACGTCGATGAATTCGTCCGCACCGTCAAACTCCTAGAACCCACATTCGGCGGCGTAAACTTAGAAGACATCTCCGCCCCAGAATGCTTCGAAATAGAAGAACGCCTCAAAAAAGAACTCAACATCCCCGTCATGCATGACGACCAGCACGGCACCGCCATCATCAGCGGAGCCGCACTCCTTAACGCCCTAGAAATCACCGGCAAAGACATCGCCAACGCCAAGATCATCGTCAACGGCGCCGGAGCATCAGCCATCTCATGCACCAAAATCTACGTCTCACTCGGAGCCAAAAAAGAAAACATCTTCATGTACGACTCCAAAGGCCTCATCCACGGAGATCGCACCAACCTAGATGGCAAAAAATCAGAATTCACCAACTCCACCGTCCCCGCAGACACCACCCTCACCCAGATCCTAACAGACGCAGACGTCTTCATCGGCCTCTCCAGAGGCAACGTCCTCACCCAAGAAATGATCACCCCCATGGCCACAGACCCCATCATCTTCGCCATGGCAAACCCCACCCCAGAAATCAGCTACGAAGACGCCAAAGCCGCCCGCCCAGACTGCATCATGGCCACCGGCCGCTCAGACTACCCTAACCAAGTCAACAACGTCCTCGGCTTCCCATTCATCTTCCGCGGTGCCCTAGACGCCCGCGCCACCGAGATCAACGAAGCCATGAAAATCGGCGCCGTCCACGCCATCGCAGAACTCGCCAAGAAACCCGTCCCAGACATCGTCAACATGGCATACAACGGAGCCAACCTCATCTTTGGTAAAGACTACATCATCCCTAAGCCCGTGGACCCTAGACTCATCACCACAGTCGCCCCAGCAGTCGTCAAAGCCGCCATGAACTCAGGAGTCGCCCAGAACCCCATCAAAGACTGGGAAGCATACGAGCATCAACTCGCCATCCGCCTAGGCAACACCAGCACCCTCTCAAAAGTCATCGAAAACAAAGCCAAACTAGACGTCCAGAAAATCGTCTTCGCAGACGTAGAAAACGTCACCATGCTCAAAGCCGCCCGAGTCGTCATCGAAGAAAAAATCGCCCAGCCCATCCTCCTAGGCAATAAAGTCATCATCGAAGAAATGCTCAAAGAGCACAACATCGAGCTACCAGGAGTCAAAATCATCGACCCCAAAAAATGCGCCAACGAAGCAGAAAAACAACGCATCCGCGACTACGCTGCCATCTACCACGACAAACAAAAACGCAAAGGAATCAACCTAGATGAAGCTTACAAATCCATCCGCTCCCGCGCCTACTACGGCACCATGATGGTAGAAACAGGAGACGCAGACGCCATGATCGGCGGCCTCTCCAGACGCTACCCAGACACCATCAAGCCCGCTCTCCAGATCGTAGGAGCCAAGCCAGGAGTCAAAAAAGTCGCCGGCATGCACATCCTCATGACCAAGTCCGGCCCCCTCTTCCTCTCAGACACCACCATCAACCACCAACTAGACGCAGAAGACATCGCAGACATCACCGAGCTAGCACACACAGCCATCCGCAGCTTCGAGATCGAACCCAAGATAGCCCTCGTCACCTACTCCAACTTCGGCACCGCCAGAGAAGGAGCCGCCGCCCAGCTCATGAGCAAAGCCACATCCATCCTCCACCAGCGCCACCCAGACTGGATACTAGACGGAGAAATGCAAGCCCACATGGCCCTAGAGCCAAACACCCTCAAAAAATACTATCCATTCTCCAAGCTCAGCGGCCACCAAGCCAACACCCTCATCTTCCCTAACCTCTCCTCAGCTAACATCGCCTACAACCTAGTAGGCAGCGTCTCCAACCTAGACATCATCGGCCCCGTCCTCCTCGGCCTAAACAAATCCATCCACGTCCTCCAAATGGGAGCCACCATCCGCCAAATCGTAGACATGGTCTCCATCGCCGCCATCCAAGCCCAAGCCAACAAAAAATAATAAGATCAAATTTGCCTAATACTCACTCCCACCTACCTTACACAATATGAAAATCACCACCCTGCTCACCTGTCTATTCACCAGCTTACCTACAATGATAAACGCACAACAAGAACCCGCCCCCGAAACAACTCCCCCAACCTACTTCGAAATCAGAACCTACCATGCCAACGAAGGAAAACTCGAAGACCTCCACAGCCGCTTCCGCGACCACACCTGCGCACTCTTCACCAAGCACAAAATGACCAACATCATCTACCTCCAACCCACAGAAAAAGACAACAACTCCATGACCTACCTCCTAGGCTATCCATCCAAAGAACAACGCGACGCCAGCTGGGACGCATTCAGAAAAGACCCAGACTGGGTAAAAGCCTACGCAGAATCCCAAAAGAACGGCAAATTAGTCAAAAGCGTAGAATCCAACTTCTACACCCTCACAGACTACTCCCCTAAATTCTCACCACAAACACAAACACAAACACAAACACCCAACACCACCAACCACCTATTCGAGCTCCGAACCTACACCACCAACAACGGAAAACTAGACAACCTAGACGCACGCTTCCGCGACCACACCTGCGCACTATTTGCCAAACACGGAATGAAAAACATCATCTACCTCCACCCCGCAGCAGGAGAAAAAGGCCACAGCACCACCCTAAAATACATCGTCGCCCACCAAGACCTAGAAACAAGAAACGCCTCATTCAAAGCATTCAGCCAAGACCCAGCATGGAAAAAAGCCAGCAAAGACTCAGAAAAAGACGGCAAAATCCTCATCAAAGGAGGCGTAAAAAACTCCTTCCACACCCCCACAGACTACTCCCCACTCAAGTAATCAACCCATAATCCCCCCCCAACACCCCCCAAAGCCTCAGACCACCCCTCTGAGGCTTCATCGTTCCCCCCCAAAAAAGCATCAGCCCCCACCACCCTAGAGCATCATGCTGGACCATCATGCTGGACCATCATGCTGGACCATCGTGCCTGACCAATGACCAATGACCAATGACAGAGCACAGCTCTACAAACGCTCCAAGCCACCCTATTATCCAACCAACCCCGCCCCAACAGGGCAACCTACGCCAGCCTAGGGCAACGCCCTGACTTTTATACATAAGTCAGGATGATTTTTGGAATGCTTTCCAAGCTTCTCCGTAAGCTTCTACTTTTATCA
>JBPOGF010000034.1:0-23386 GCA_051251915.1 Akkermansiaceae bacterium
TTTAAGACGTCTAAAATTCTATCAAAATTTGTTCACAAATAGATCTGTGTAAAAGTCAGGGTTTTACCCTGGGCTGGTGTATTTATCCCCGTTGGGGAAACTTGGGTTTATGGAGATGCTTGGGTTACCTGCGGAATGCGCCTGGGTTTTTTCCGGTGATGCGTTTGACGAAGTTTGATAGGCCGGCGGCGTCTGAGAATCCGGCTTGGCCTGCGATGCTTTCGATGGAGGAGGATTTTTCTTGGAGGAGCTCGATGATGGTTTCTACTCGTGACTGTCTGATGACGGTGGCTGGGCTGTCAGATTTGCAGCCGGCGAAGGCTCGCTCTAGGCTTCGGCGTGATACGCCGCAGGCTTTGGCTAGTTCTGTGACTTTGATATTTCTGAGCGGGCGTGAGCTGATGTAGTCGAGCGATTTTTGGTAGATGAGCTGATGGTTGTCTACTTTTTGGCTGGATTGTCTGACGATGTAGCTGGCTTGGTTAGCAGGGGGGGTGATGTGAGCTTCTAGGAGTCCTAACATTTTTCCTAGCTGGACAGCGGCGGCTCTGCCTGAGGTGGCTGCTTTGAGGTCGATGCTGGAGAGTGAAACGGTGCTGGACTCGCAGAGTAGGCGGTCATTATCTACTCCGATGACGGCGATGTCATCGGGGACTCTGAGCTCTAACATTTGGCATGCTTGGAGGACATCTAGTCCGGCTCGGTCATTGCAGGCGAGGATGCCGCAGGGTTTGGGGAGGCTCTCTAGCCAGGTGGCAATTTCTTTGACTGCTGACCATCGAAGTTGATCTTTTTTATCGAGGGCTAGGATTTCATTTTTGACTCCGCAGGCTTCAGCGTGATTTTGGAAAAAGTTTCTTCTGGCTTCAGACCACATCACTCCTCTCCAGTGGACGAAACCCCAGTGGCTGAGGTTTAGTAGGCTGAAGGCTTGACCTGCGAGTTTTCCGATCATTTCGTCATCGGGGTGGGGGCCATTGATGTAGGCGGCGGATTCATCTTCACCAGCGCGGATGAAGACGCATGAAAGGGAGAGAGCTGAGATGTATTTGGCGATTTCTTCTGGTAGACCGCGGGCGATGATGCCGTCGATATGCCTTAACTGCAGACAATTTTTAAGGTCATCGAGTGAGCTATCTGGGGGGAGGCACCAAAAGTTCCAATCGCAGCCCTCTGATCTCATGGAGAGGATGCCTCGGAGGATTTCTCTAGAGAAAAAGCCTTCACTGGCTCCAATGTATAGGATGTTGGGTTTGGTGGGTTTATTCATTTGGCGCAAAATATAAAGTAAGTGTCCGTTAGTCAATATTGAGTTTTGTCAGGAAATAGCTAACCTGCGATCATGCAGACCATTTACGTATCAGAAATTTCTTATAACAAGGCGGAGGCTACTTTTCTTAAGGTAGCGGCAGAGACAGGCTACACTTTTCAAGCAGTGAATGAAGTGGAGGCTCCTTTAGCACAGGCGATCAAGGATAATGGGATCAAGGCGTTTATCGCTGACATTTATCCTTATACAAATGAATTATACAGTGCGATTCCTGCTGGTGGAGTGATTGCTCGTTACGGGGTGGGGCACGATAGTGTGGATAAGGAGAAGGCTACCGCGAATGGGATTCATGTGGCGAATACTCCGGGAGTTCTGGATAATGCGGTGGCTGAGCATGCTTGCTGGATGATCGGTGGTATTTCACGTCATCTGCATACGGCGCATCCTACTACGATGGCGGGAAACTGGGCACCGAAGGGTGGTGTGGAGGTTCGTGGTCGTAAGGTGGCGATTCTTGGGTTTGGTAGAATTGGTCAGAATCTTTGTCGTAAATTGTCGTTTGGTTTTGGGATGGAAGTTACTGGTGTGGATATTGTTGATGAGAGTGTTTTTGCTGATCAGAAGGCTGACATCGGTTATGCGAATTACACGACGGAACGTAATGCTGCGATTGCGGATGCAGATTATGTTGTGCTGTTGATGGCGGTGGTTCCACAGACGAAGCACATTGCGAATGCGGAATTTTTCAAGCAGATGAAATCAAGTGGTATCTTGGTGAATTCGGCTCGTGGTGCGCTGGTGAATGAGAATGATCTTTATGATGCATTGCAAAGTGGCGAGATAGCGGGAGCAGCTCTTGATGTATTTGAGGTGGAGCCTTATCAGCCACAGGATGCTAATAAGGATTTGCGCACGCTGGATAATATTTTGGTCACGCCGCATGTGGGTTCTAATACAGCTGAGTCGAATGCTGCGATGGCGGCGACTGCGGCTAAGAACGTGATTACAATTCTGGAGCAAGGTGCGGATGCTTGCCCTAACGTAGTAAATAAATAAATCTAACAAGAATGGAAAACAATATCATTGTCATGGGAGTTTGCGGTTGTGGGAAATCTACGATTGGCGAATTGTTGGCGGCAGAAATTTCCGCTACATTTTACGATGGCGATGATTTTCATCCTCAGTCAAATATCGACAAGATGGCGAGTGGTGTGCCGCTCAATGATCAAGATAGACAGCCGTGGTTAGAGAAGTTAGCTCGTGTCATTATGGAGAGTGAATCTTCTACAGTGACAGCTTGCTCGGCCTTGAAAAAGTCATACCGGGACATACTCCGAACTGCGGGGAATGTTACCATCGTGTATCTGCTGGGGAGTCAGGTATTATTGCTGGAGCGTCTAACAGTGCGCTCAAACACTAGTGATCACTTCATGTCTTCTTCTATGCTAGATAGTCAGCTAGCCACTCTAGAAGATCCTTCGGGTGAGGCTGGGGTAATCACGGTTTCGATCGAACATTCTCCTGAGGAGATCATTTCACAAATTAAAACAATTTTATTATCATGAACGTAATATCTATAGAAGATCATAACGCGCTAGTCATCGCCGCCTATATGGAGCGAGGGTACAGCCGCGACGAAGCACAAGAAGCAGCTGACATGGCAGTGGCTGCTACTTGGCACGGAAATAACACGCACAATGCTCTAAAGGCCTTACACCTGGATGAACTTTTTGGTTCAGCAAGTGGAGGGTGTGTGCCTGGAGCAGAAGTGAAGGTGGTTCCTAGCCGTTTTAAGGCTACGGAAATATGGGACGCGAATAAGAAGCTGGGTCAGGCGGTAGCGAAGCGTGCATTTGACCGAGCGATGGAATTGGCTGATGAGTATGGTGTGGGGATTGTCTCTGTGGATAATGCCTTTCACTATCTCTGGGGAGCTGGTTATGTGATCGAGGCGGCGAAGAAAGGTTATATTGCTTATACGAATTGTACATCCACGCTAGCTGAGGTTGTTCCATTTTTAGGTAAGACTCCGACATTGGGAACGAATCCTCATAGTTGGGGGTTTCCGACTGTAGAAGCGCTTGGGTATCCTATCTGTATTGACTGGGCTACGTCTACCGTAGCGATGGGTAGGGTGCAGCAACTGAAGCGTGAGGGGGGGACTTTACCACCTTTGGCTGCAGTTGATAAGGATGGAAATGCGACTCAGGACCCGCATGAAGTGGCGGCGTTGCTTCCGTTTGGTGCGCATAAGGGTTATGGTCTTTCATTGATCAATGAGATCACTGCGGCATATATTGGTGGTTCACTTCCGTTGCATCGTGGGCGAGAGAATCCATCTGATGATGAGAAAAATACGACATCGTTCTTTTTCCAGATTATTCACCCTGATGCTCTGAATGGTGGTGATTTTGCACAAGGTAGATCTCAAAACGAAAACATTAAAGCTGTGCTTGATAACATAATGACCGAGGGGAATGAGAAGGCTATTTTGCCAGGTTATTTCGAAGCTGAGGCGGCGAAGAGATCTGAGGCTGCTGGTGGGCTTTTGTTCAGTGACTCAGAACTAGATGAGTTTAATAAGCTAGCTGAATCTATTGGCCATGCACCTTTAACTCCGATCACTTAGTAACGATATGAACTATCTTCACGACAACGTTTTTCTGACTACTGAGACCGCGCAGCAGCTTTATCATGAGACTGCGAAGTTACTGCCGATTATTGATTTTCATACCCATCTGCCTCAGGCGGAAATACTGAATAATCACAAGTTTGAAGATCTCTGGGAGCTTTGGCTTAAGCACGATCATTATAAATGGAGGTTGATGCGTGGGTGTGGTGTAGATGAGCGATTTGTCACTGGAGATGCTAGTCCTTGGGAGAAATTTGAGGCCTTTGCGGCGGTTATGCCTTTGGCTGTGGGGAATCCTGTTCACCATTGGGCTCATTTAGAGCTTCAGCGTGTATTTGGGATTGATGACATTTTGAATTCTGAGAATGCGAAGTCGATCTGGGATAATGCGAATCAGCAGATCGCGGAGAAAAGTGAGCTTACGGTTCAGGGATTGTTAGATGGTTTCAATGTGGAGCTTATTTGCACTACGGATGCTCCTGATTCAGATTTATCAACGCATGCTGAGGTCAATGCTTCTGACATAGCTACTAAGGTTTATCCTACGTTTAGGGTGGATTTTGCGGCTGATATCAGTTGTGATTTTGATCTGACAGAACTTAAGAGACAGCATGATTACTTCCATGAGAATGGGTGTAGGCTATCGGATCACGGTATGCCGAATATGCCGGATCCAGAATCGGATGCGTTTGCGGTTCTTAATGAGATAGCGAAGTGGAATAAGGAGAGGGGCTGGACGATGCAGTTGCACCTAGGGCCACAGCGCAGGGTGAATGAGTCTATGACGGCAATCACTGGGCCAGATAGTGGCTTTGATACGATGGGTTCTTGGCCTCAAACGGCGCCGCTTATTAAGGCGTTGAATGCAATGCAGGAGTTGGGGACGCTGAGCCGTACGATTGTTTATAATCTTAATCCGAATGAGTCTGAGGCGATTTGTTGTGCATTACAGAATTTCCAGAATAGTGAAGCACAGGGGCTGGTTCAGTATGGGCCGGCTTGGTGGCATCAGGACCATGTTCGGGGGATTCGTGAACAGATGGATATTTTGACATCGCTTGGCGCTATTGGCACTTCGCTTGGAATGCTGACTGATTCTCGGTCGTTCACCTCTTATGTGCGACATGAATATTACCGGAGGTTGCTTTGTCAGTACATTGGCAATGCTGCTGAGGCTGGGGAGATGCCTAATGAACGGGATGCCCTTCATCAACTCATTGCAGATATCTGCTATCATAACCCTAAAAACTTTTTTAACTGGGCAGAATAACAAATCAAAATTTCAACTAACATTATGCATTATTTAGATCAATTATTTACATTAGAAGGTAAGGTGGCGGTCGTAGTAGGCGGTACTGGGGAGCTCTGTAGCCATATGGCTGGGGGTTTAGCGAAGGCTGGAGCGACGGTTGTGCTCGTGGGTAGAAACGCTGAGAAGGCTCAGCAGAGGATCGATCAGATTCAGGGTGATACTCATTTCATCGCGGCGGATATTAGCACAAGGGAGTCTGTGCAGAAGTTGTTAGATGATGTCTTAGAGAAATTTGGCAGAGCTGATGTTTTGGTGAATGGTGCGGGGATTAACTCGCCGACACCGGTGCTGGACATTACGACTGAGGAATTTGAGTCCATTATTAATGTGAATCTAACAGCTACTCTAACAGCTTGTCAGGTATTTGCGAAATACTGGTTAGAGAATGATATGGAGGGGAGCATCATTAACCTTGGGTCTATTTCTGGGCTGAATCCACTTTCACGAGTGTTCTCCTACTCTGCATCTAAGGCGGCTGTTCATAACCTGAGTAAGAATTTGGCTCGTGAGTGGGCGAACCAGAAAATCCGCGTTAATACGCTGGTGCCTGGGTTCTTCCCGGCGGAGCAGAACAAGAAGGTGCTGGATGAGTCACGTGTGGCTAGCATCATGAATCATACTCCGATGGATCGATTTGGGAAACCTGATGAGCTTATCGGTGCGACACTTTTGCTAGCTTCTAACAATGCGGGCGGGTTCATTACAGGCCATGAACTCGTGGTCGATGGTGGCTTCAACTCAATGAGTATTTAGCCTTCGGCTGTTATTGGTCAATTGTCATTGGTCATTAGTCTAGCACAATGAAACTTTGTAAAAACTTAACTTAAAAATCATGAATAACGAAACTCAACTCGAGAAAGCGCAGAATGGCGGCTTTCTAACAAAACTTGGTATCTATGGAAAAATGTCTGGCCCAGGTTGGGTGCAGGCAGCGGTAACACTTGGAGGGGGGTCACTCGTGGGTGCTCTCTATCTTGGGGTCATTGGTGGCTATGAATTCCTCTGGCTTCAGCCTCTTGCTATGCTTTGTGGTATCATCATGCTGGCCGCTATTTCTTATGTGACGCTTTCCTGCACGGAACGCCCATTCCGCGTGATGGAGAAGAAAGTCTCTCCTACACTGGCGTGGGGTTGGTTGATAGCTACGGTGATAGCGGATACGGTTTTCTGCGCTGCTCAGTTCTCGCTAGGGCGAGGGGCTATTGAGGATAACCTCGGGTTCACTCCTGGGCCGTATATGATCACGGGTTCATTATTCATCATTGCGATGGCGCTTATCTGTATCTCGCAGAAGAACTCAAAGGCGGCGGCATTTATTGATAACATTCTTAAAGTCCTGGTTGGTGTCATTGTGCTTTGCTTTATGGCAGTGGTGGTGACGCTTATTTCTAAAGGAGCTGTGCAGTGGGGGAGTTTGTTCTCTGGGCTGGTTCCTGACTTTACGGCACTCTTTAGACCTACGGATCAGATAGCTGCTGCTATTGCTACTACTGGTGAGAATTCTGCTTATTGGACAGAGTATGTGACTGGGGAGCAACGTAGTAAAATCATCGCAGCATTCGGAACAGCAGTGGGAATCAATATGACGTTCTTGCTTCCTTATTCCTTGAAGAAAAAGGGCTGGGGTAAGCCGCATCGTGAGTTATCACGTTACGATCTTTTACTTGGGCTCTTTGTGCCATTTATCCTTGGTGCTTCTGCTTTGGTTATTGCATCAGCGGCGTCATTTCATGCTAAGCATGGTGATATGATCAGTGCAGATGGGAAGCCTCTTCCTGGGATGGAGAGTGCATTTTATAAAGTTCTTGATAGCAAGCTGGCTTCTACTAATACAGATTTCAAAACACTGGATGCTGCAGCAGTGGATCAGCTTAGAGAGGGTCTTCCAATCGAAGAAAAACAACTTGCTGGAATGCTATCTAACAGGGGGGCGAAAAGTTTGGCTGCTTCATTGGAGCCATTCCTTGGTAAGAATTCGCAGACTATCTTTGGAATAGGGGTTCTTGCTATGGCCGTTTCTACTCTTCTTGTTCATATGATGATGAATGGGTATGCTATTAGTGAGGCCTTTAATCAGGTGGGTAATGCTAAATACTTCATTCTCGGTGCTGCTATGCCGGCTATTGCAGGATTCTTCTCGCCATTCTTATGGAGTGGGGATGCGAAGGCTGCGCTGGCTATTCCAGCGTCTGTTATTGCGACTACGCTTCTGCCGATTGCTTACCTTGGCTTCTTGTTGTTGATGAATTCTAAATCAGCATTGGGTGATGAGTTGCCTAAACGCAGAGGACTTATCAATGCTCTTATGCTTACCTCAGCAGGTGTTGCTACTTTTGCTTCGGTCTGGGCTTTGAACTCAAAAGGGGTTCCGGGGATGATCGGGATGGCTGCCTTGGTTGTGCTTGCTGTCATCGGTATCAGTGGCTTCGTGAAACGTAACAAACTGGCGTAATCTAGAAAGCCAGATTAACTACATCAATTATCTAACAAGAAACATTAAAATATTATGAAATTCGGAATCGTAGGAACAGGAATGATCGCTAACTTTCATGCTAAGGCGATCGAGGCAATGGAGGGTAGCTCGCTGCACTCATGCTTTGATAGAAATTTAGAAAGAGCGAATGAGTTTGCTGAGAAAAACGGCATTAAGACTTATGCCACAATTGAAGAGTTTCTGGCCGATCCTGAGCTAGAAATCGTCACTATTGGAACTCCCTCTGGGACTCATTTGGAGCCTGCGCTTGCGGGGTTGAATGCAGGGAAGCATGTGATCTGTGAGAAGCCGCTTGAGGTGACTCCGGAGCGTATTGACCCATTGATCGAAGCTTCTGAGAAGAACAACGTGACGCTTGCGGCGATCCTAAACCGTCGATTCAATGAGTCTGTGGTGAAACTGAAGGAGGCTTTTGATGCTGGGCGTTTCGGGACTGTGTCATTGGTAGAGGCTTCTATTAAATGGTATAGAGATCAGGCTTATTATGACTCTGCTGGATGGCGTGGGACATGGGCGCTGGATGGTGGTGGAGCATTGATGAATCAGTCGATCCATATTATTGATCAGTTAATCCATACGGTGGGGCCTGTTAAGCGAGTGGCAGCATCTATGGCCTTGCTTGCTCATGAGAACATAGAGGTGGAAGATACTGCGGTGGCTATTTTAGAGTTTGAAAATGGAGCGAAGGGGATTGTCCAAGGTTCTACTGCATGTTGGTCATCTACTGGTCACCCTGCTGAGGTGAATATTTGTGGTAGTGAGGGTAGTGCTTTCCTTGCGGATGAGCATTTCAATGTCTGGGATTTCAAGACGCCAGCGCCTGAGGACGAGTATGTTCATGCGAATCTTATGGCTAGTGATGGTGCGGTTGGCCTAGGGGCTAATGATCCGAATGCGATTAATTTCACTGGTCATCAACGTAATTTCGAGGAGGTGGTGAATGCTATTAAGGAGAATCGCCGTCCATCAGTAGATTGTCATGAAGCTAGAAAGGCTGTGGCGCTTATCTGCGCTATTTACGAGAGTGCGCGTAATGATGGCAAATGGGTGACTTTGTAAGGCGAGATAGAGCCAATCAATTTGTGTCTCAGGTGCTGAACCTGAGGCACTTTTTTTTGTTTAGTTTTTCTGAGAAATCTGGTGAAGGAACTTTAGTTGAATTACTGTGGTCCTCTGCTACCGTTTTGGTGTATGAAAAAACTATTCTTGATTCCCTCCTGTGTAAAACGTTGTCTGATGTTGGGGTTGTGTCTTGGAATGACAGTTAGCTTAGTTCAGGCTCAGGTGGAGGTGCCTGATGTTCCCGTTGAGCCTAAGAAAAAAAGTAGTTTGCTGGGGTTGGCTGCCAAGTATGTGATGGGGACGAAGGGTGGAGATAAGCTTTTCTATGCTCCAGTGAAAGGCAAGGGGAGGACACCTGATTACTATGGAATAACGTATGAAGAGGTATTTTTCCGGAGTGCTGATGAGACGAAATTAAACGGTTGGTTTGTGCCGGCGAGGGAGGGTGTGGAGAAAGCGAAAGGGACGATCGTTTTCTCGCATGGAAATTATGGTAAGATGTCCAATCATCTAGGCTATGTGGACGGACTCATTACGGGAGGATATAATGTTTTCCTGTATGATTACAGAGGTTATGGATTATCTGATGGGGAGGCTGAGAAGGAGGGGATAATAGCGGATGTTGTGGCAGCGTTTCGCTATATCAAGACGCGCAAGGATATAGATCAGAAGAAGATATTGTCAGTTTCGCATAGTCTTGGTGGTGCGAAGTCGATCGCTGCGTTGGTGGAATATCAACCGCAAGGGCTGAGAGGGATAGTGGTGATGAATACATTTTCTTCTTATCGGAAGATGGCTCTTAAGCTGGCTGGGAATGCTGCGAACTATGTGGTTACTGACACGTATAACCCTGTGGATTTGGTGAAGAAGTTACCTAAGGTTCCGTTGCTGGTGATACACGCTGAGAACGACGATTTGATCCCATGTGCTCATGGGGAAGAGATTTTCTTGGCAGCTAATCAGCCGAAGACGATGATGAAGTGCAGGGCTGGCGGGCATAATAGTTTCTTAAGGGTGAATGAGCATGAAAATGAGAAAAACCTCTTAAAATGGTTAGATAAAGCTGTAAAATAGGAGGAAATTAAGAAGAAGTATAAATTTTTTGTAGACAAATCGGTAGCTCTATATTAAATCCGCACCCGCAACGCGAAGCAATGAGCGAGGCGAACAACAATAAATGGCACGATAGCTCAGTGGTAGAGTAGAGGACTCATAAGCCTTTGGTCCCGAGTTCAAATCTCGGTCGTGCTACCAATTTCGAAAGCCCTTGATCTGTAATGGATCAGGGGCTTTTTTGTTGGTGGGATTTGTGGAAGATGATGTTGGTTGATAGTTTTTAGGCCGAGATGGTAGTGTGAGATGGTGAAATGGGTCAGATTTTTGACGATGATTTGGTTTAAATGGGCTCGATAATGGGTGTGTGATGGGGTATGTTATTTGTATGAGTAAGTTACCACCTAGTATTTTCAATGATGTTCTTGGTCCTGTGATGAGGGGGCCTAGTAGTTCTCATAGTGCTGCAGCGAATCGTATGGGGCGTATAGCTCGGGATTTGGTGGGTGAGAGGATTGTTAAATTGATCGCGAATTATGATCCGAATGGGTCGTTAGTGACGACGCATATTGACCAGGGGACGGACTTGGGGTTGTATAGTGGGATATTGGGTTGGGAGCCGCATGATGAGAGGTTGCCGACGTATCCGGAGGCTTTGGAGGAGGCAGGGATTGAGGTGGTGGTAAATTATGTGTCTTATGATGCTCCGCATCCGAATTTTTATCGGTTAGAGATTGTTGGGGAGAGTGGTTGTTCGTATTTCTTTGATGGGATTTCTACTGGTGGTGGTATGATAGAGTTGCAGGCTATTGATGGGATTCCGCTTGGTGGTGCAGGTGATCTGCACTCGACTTTATTTTGGCTGGAGGATGAGCCTGAGTCTGGGTTGTATGAGATGTCTGTTTTGGCGAAGGGTGCTGAGATTGTGGAGTGGTTGCCTGGTTTGGGTGATGGTGGGTTGTTGAGATTTGATTCACGGGTTGTTCCTGCTGATGGTGATGTTTCTGAGCTGAGTGCTAAGTTAGGAGCGGATCGCTCACGAGTGTTGCGGGCGGTGTTGCCGATTCTTTCGAGGAAGAATTTGAGTGTGCCGTTTGAGCGATGCGGTGAGATGGACGCGCATGTTGAATTTGGGGATAGGCCGTTGTGGGAGAGTGCAGCTTGTTATGAGGCGGCTCGTGGGGGGATTTCTCCTGAGGAGGTGCTGGAGCGGATGAAGGTGTTGGCTAATATTATGGCGGATGCGGTGGCTGATGGGTTGAAGGGGACTGAGTATGAGGATCGTATTTTGCCGGCGCAGAGTCCTGGGTTTACTAAGGCGGAGAGTGAGGGGAAGTTGATACCAGCTGATATTAATAACAGGATTATTCGTTATGTTTCGGCATTGATGGAGATGAAGTCATCGATGGGGATTATTGTGGCGGCTCCTACGGCGGGATCTTGTGGGGCGATGCCTGGTGCGGTGTTGGCTATTGCGGATGCTTTGGGGGCGAGTGAGGATGAGAGGGCACGGGCTTTACTGGTCGCTGGGCTGATAGGGGTATTTATTGCGAAGGATGCAACGTTTGCGGCTGAGGAAGGTGGCTGTATGGCGGAGTGTGGATCTGGGTCTGCGATGGCTGCGGCAGCGATTGTGCATCTTGCAGGTGGGAGCACGGCGCATCAGTTGGCTGCGGCTTCGAGTGCGTTGCAGAATTGCTTTGGTATGGTTTGTGATCCTATTGCGAATAGGGTGGAGGCGCCATGTCTTGGCAAGAATGTGATGGCTGCGTCTAATGCTTTGTCATGCGCGAATATGGCGCTGGCGGGGTATCAGCATTTGGTTCCGTTTGACGAGGTGGTGGTGGCTATGAATAAGGTGGCGCACCAGATTCCTCGTGAGTTGAGGTGTACTAATTTGGGAGGGCTTTCTATCACGCCTACGGCGGATAGGATAGCGGATCTCTTGGCTGCTAAGGCGAAGGCAAGAGCTTGTGGTTCTTGTAAGGGAGGTTAGTACTAGGGAGGTGCTGTTTTTGCTAGGCGATGATGGGGCCATCGTCGCCTTCGAGCATTTTTAGGACGGCATCTACGACTGGGGTGTTGGCGTGGATGGTGGTGTCGGTTCTTGATTCGAGGATTTTGACTGAGAGTTCTGGGAATTCTTGGCCGAATACTAGGGCGAAGCGGGCGCCGGATTGTTCTGCTTTTTGGAATTGTTTGTTGATCTTGATGGGTGCCATGGTGGTGTCTGCTTTGATTCCGGCGTTGCGGAGGTCTGCGAGGACTTTAATGGCGTCTAGGCGCTTGGTTTCATCTGCGATGACTAGGTAGACGTCGCAGGCGTTTTGGTTGGTGAGCCAGGCTTCTAGTTGCATGAGGGCTTGGGGGGCTTCCTCGATGAAGTTTCTGATGACTACGTCTCCCATGGCGAAGCCGGTGCAGGGGAGGTCTGCTACGCCGTTTGAGAGGGATTTGATGAGGTCATCGTATCGGCCGCCTCCGGCGATGGCGCGCATGGATTTCTTGGTGTCGAAGATTTCGAATACGGTTCCGGTGTAGTAGGCGAGGCCACGGACGATGGTGAGGTCTAGCTGGATGTAGCTGCCGAGTCCGCGGGCTGTTAGATTTTCTTGGATCTGCTTGAAGGCAGGGGAGGCGTTTTCTGGGTTGTTGATGAATTCTCTGACTGTTGCTTCTGTTAGGTTGAATTTAGAGAGTTTCTCGGCGAGGACTTCTGGTTTGTCGCGTTCGATTTTGTCGATGATTTGGAGGAAGCCGGTGGTGTCTGAGATGTTGTGCTCTGTGCAGAATGTGAGCCATGATTCGCGGTCTGAGGCGCGGATGATGAAGTCGTCTGCGGTGAAGCCTAGGGCGAGCATGGTGTCGATGGAGAGGGCGATGAGTTCTGCGTCTGCGCCTGGGTCTGATTCTCCGATGATGTCTGCGTTGAACTGGATGAACTCGCGGGTTCTGCCTCGCTGTTGTTTCTCATAGCGGAAGCATTGGCCGATCTCGAACCATTTCATTGGTTTTGGGAAATCGCGCTGGTTTCCGGCGACGATGCGGGCGAGTGAGGCGGTGAGTTCTGGGCGAAGGGTGACGTCTCGCTTGCCTTGGTCAGTGAATCTGAAGAGCTGGGTGGAGAGTTCGTCTCCGGCTTTCTTGAGGTAGAGTTCGGTGGATTCTAGCATGGGGGCTTCGTATTCGGTGAAGCCGTAGCGTGTGGCGACGTTGCGCCAAGTTTCGAATAGGTAGTTGCGGATTGCGCAGTCACGCGGTGTGAAGTCTCTGAACCCGGGTAGTGATTGAAATCTTTTGTCAGCCATAGCGGTGGGAATGTGGCTGATATGGGGGAAGTTGCAAGTTTGTTTTTATTGGTAAATCGACAGTTGTTAAGGTGTGGTTGGGGTGAAGCGAGATTTTGTTTTTCTACTTCGTAGAATACAGTATAAAAAGGTTAATAGTGTTGGGATGAAGGCTGATTTTGTGTTGCGCCAGATCTTACGTTGCCTCATCCTGTTAGTGTAAAATTTGAAGGAGTCTCCATTCCATGAATTAACATCGTCAGGGTCTCTGCCTTTTGAGGAGGAGACTCCATCCTCACCAGCTAAATAAAATCCATAACCGTCAGGTAGAGTTAGATCTCTTATGTAGATAGGTGGTGCACCCCAAAGTCGGAGGTGATGATTTTCGGAAATTTCCTGTGAAAATTGTAGGAGAGAAAAGTTCTTATCGTTAGTATCATTAAATACCTCATGATCTGGATCTTTTAGATAGTTTTCTTTAATCATTTTATTTAAGAATTCCTCATCAGGGAGTGGTTTTTCCTCAATTTCAAGATGAAGAATCATGAAATGGTGTAACTGTTTAAGCTTAATATAGGATCTAAAGGCGCTGTGTGTGCCTAGGCTATGTGTGACTCTTGTAATTAAGAGCATAGAAATGGTGAAAACTATTAATGAAATGAAGGTTGTTTTAAGTATGGGTATCTTCATCGTGGTTCAAAGTGCGTAACTTTGAAACTAATCCAACTGATGGATCTCCACAAGCTTTAAGAATAGATGCGTTAGCTCAGGACTGAGTAGAGGGGGCAGCGGGAGAGGTCTATTTCTCCGGTGCGGTATTGGTCTAGGAGTTGTTTGGAGCGTTTGGCTAGCATGCGGCGGACTTCGCGGCGTTTGCCTTTTTCTCGGGGGATGGTCATGTGGTCGTAGGCGGTGGTCTGGTGGCGCATCCAGGCGATGGTGGCGGCTTCTGCGCGCTGCTCGATGGGGATGGTTTTGGTTCTGGCTACGGTTCCGCTGCTTACGGGGATGGCGTGCTCTGTGATGCGGGTGGCCATGTCTGTGGCGAGGTCTTCTACGTCTGGGTGGAAGTTTAGGTATTGGATGATGGCGTGGCAGAATTCTATTTTGTAGGCTTCTTGATCGCGTTCGCGTTTGGCTCGGCCTGCGTCTAGTTTCTTTTGGTAGGACGGGTCTTGGCGTTCGAGGATGAGTTGTTGTTTTAGAAATTCTATTCGGTCTGCTGGTGCGTAGATGCCTTTGGAGAAGAGTTTGCGGCCTTTGGGTTCTTTGACTGTCCAGGTGGGGCCGTCTTTTTTGATTCTGCGGCTGAGGGCGGCGTCGCCTGGGGGGAGGAGTGCCCAGGTGGAGGGGATTTGGAGTTGGTCTCCGTTTAGTGCGGTGACGTGGCCGGTTTTTTTGCTGTTGCGGACTTCGAGGGTTTGGTTTTGGTGAATCATTTATACTTGAGAGGGGTGGCTGAGATTATTTTTTTCCCGTAAGTGGGAACATAAGGAGGATGAAGGTAATGGATGCTAGGATGGTTGAAATGGTGATGATTTTTTTTGTTTCTTTTTGATGACCACGGTCATAATAGAAATGCCATGATTCTCTATTCCAAGAGTTGATGTCATCTGGGTCATTACCTGATGTTTTGGAAACGTGATCTTCTCCTGTTAGATAGAAGCCGAAGCCTGAGGGGAGTTCCTTGTTTCTAACGCATATGAGGGAGGAGTTCCAGTAATCTAACTGTTTTATAGACGAAATATCGAAATGTAAAATGGCTATGTATGAGTATTCGGGATGAGGGTATTCGAGACCTGCATTTCTGGAGACTTCATCAAGTGATTTATTTGAATAACATTCTGCAATTATTTGGTTAAGAGTTGTTTCTTCTGAAATATTTAACTCTACATGTTGGAGTTCAGTTAAAATGCGTTCTATGTTTCTAAGGTGATACTGAATGCGGGGTTCGGAATAATTAGATAATGGTCTGTTGTTATCGCCAAAAACGTAGCATGCGACGTACACTCCTGTGGAGATGGCTAGGGCGATGAGAATACGTTTGATCATTATTTTTACCCCGGTTCTGACTCGTAGGCGCGGGTTTCGAAGCGCATGAGTTCTTTGACGAAGGTGAGGGGGATGCTACCGGTGGGGCCGTTACGGTTTTTGGCCATGTTGATTTCTGCTTCGCCGTCTTTTTCGTCACGTTCTTCTTGGTCGTCCGCGTAGTAGGCGGAGCGGAATAGGAGTCCGACCATGTCGGCGTCCTGCTCGATGGATCCGGATTCACGAAGATCTGACATACGTGGGGTTCCGCCGCGGTTTTCTGGTCCACGGTTGAGCTGGGCTAGGACGATGATGGGGATGCCGAGTTCTTTGGCCAGGCCTTTGAGTCCGGCGGAGATTTCTGCGATCTCACGTTCACGGGAGTTTTGGGCTTGTTTGGAGGTGGAGCGCATGAGCTGGAGGTAATCGATGGCGATGACTTGGATGTCTTCTTCTTTTTTCTTACGTCTGGCTTTGGCGCGGAGTTCGGAGATGGAGATGCCGGCGGTGTCGTCGATGAATAGCTTACAGTCGGCTATTTCTGCGGCTACGCGTTTGATGCGTTTTAGGTCGTCGATTTTGGGTTTGATGCCGTCCCGTAGGTTGGTGATGGCGTATCTGGCACGAGCGAATAGGAGACGCTGGACGATCTGGGCGGAGGTCATCTCACATGAGAATACCATGGAGGGGAGCTTCTGGTCTAGGCAGATGTGCTCGATAAGGTTCATAACGAAGGAGGTTTTACCCATGGATGGACGGGCTGCGATGATGAACATTTCGCCGGGTTTGAGGCCGTTGGACATTTCATCGAGTCTTTTGTAGCCGGTTTTGATGCCCATGGGCTCGCCTCCGCCAGCCATGAATTTCTCGAAGTCTTCGATGACTTTTTTAACGTCTTGTTTAACGGATGGAGATTCTTGAGTTTCTGCGCCTTCACGGATTGCGAAGATTTTCTGTTCTACTTCATCGAGCAGGGCTGGGACTTCTTCTTGGTCTTCGTAGGATCTGGTGATGGCCTCGGTGCAGGATGAGATGATGTTTCTCAGGGTGTACTTGTCCTTGATGATGCTGAGGTGGTGATCAAAGTGGGCCGCGGTGGGAGAGTAGGTGTAGATCTCTGTGACTGCGGAAGGACCACCGATTTTATCTAATAGATCGCGGTCTAGGAGGGTCTGGGTGAAGGATACGAGCTCGATGGCGACACCGTCATTTGATAGCTCGCGCATGACTTGGTAAATGGCTTTGTGGGATGGGTGATAGAAGTGATCTGGAGTTAAGCCTTTTTCTTCCGCAAGCATGACATACTCGGTGGGATCTTGGAGCATGGAGCTGAGTAGACTTTTCTCAGGTCCATTGGCGTGAGGGAGCGCTCGCTGAGCAAAATCTTCCTCTTTTTTTACTGAACGGCTTTTTTGTAACTCGGGGCCTGTTTTGAATTCTTGTTGCTTTTCCATGTCGTGTGCTTAGTCAGGGAAAATGCACTAATTTCTGCGATGCGTCAATATGAGTAACTTGTGAACAATTGTTGATAACTAATGAGGGCGGGTGTGTGTGGTGTATGTTGCTTATTTTAAGTGGTTTAATTTTTAGGGGCGGGCTAATTAAATGTGTGGAGGTAAGTTTTTTGTAAATTGGGCGATTTTTTCGGATTTTGAGCTTAGCTTGAGCGGGAATTTATGCTTAGGTGTTAGAGTTCATATGCGTAAGAAAACAATTACTTCAAAAATCACCAAGCCAAATGCCTATTTTAGCTCTGCTTTTTCAGCTAGAGTGAGTGGATGTTTCAAGGGATCAATTCTGGGCTTAGGTGTGCTCGCAACAGTCACACAGCTACATGCTCAGGAAGATGTGTCGTTGATTCAGAAGGAAATAAATCGTCGCGCAGAGAGCGTGAATCAGGCTCAAGAATTACTGAAAGAGGGTGATGATGCTTATAATAAAGCGGATTTCAAGAAGGCAGTGGATTCTTATAAACAGGCATTTGATCTTATCCCTGAAGCGGGTATGACGCATGAACTTAGATTTGCGGCAGGTGATCGATACGCACAGGCTGCGGTGGAGTATGGGAAAGTTTTAGCAAGAACGGGACAATATGATGAGGCTAGGAAGCATTTGGATGATGTTTTGTTAGAGGATGTGGCTCCTGGGAATGTTGGGGCTATGAAGATGTTAGCAAAGCTGGATGACCCTATTCGCTACAGTCCGACACTCACTCCTGATCATGTTCGAGATATTGAGCAGGTGGCGCATTGGTTAAGAAAAGCTGAGTCATATTTCCTACAGGCTCAGTATGCTGAGGCTCTTGTAGCTTACGAAGAGGTGCTCAAGATAGATTCTACAAATAAGGCCGCCCGACGTGGGATGGAACGAGTGGCTCAAAATATTAGTAATTATGCAGTAGTTGCTAAAGACTTTAATCGAAGTGAAGCGTTGAGTCAGATTGACGAAATGTGGGAGCTTAAAGTGCCGCCTGCTGATGCGATGGCTATGGTTGGCTCGGTTGAACCACAGATTTTTGATGGCGATGCTCAGGATATTGCCGGCAGTAAGCTTAAGCAGATCATTGTTCCCTCTGTGGAGTTAGATGATGTTTCCTTTGATGAAGCTATTCGCACGGTGCGTATCTGGGCGAGAGAGCTAGATACCACTGAGCTTGATCCGGCTAAGAAAGGTGTCAATTTCGTAAGTAGATTAGGTGATGACAGGGGGGGGTATAAGAAGAAGGTAGAAAGCTCTCGAGTTAACTTAAATCTTAAGAATGTTCCGCTTTCGGTCGTGCTGGATTATATCACTCAGCAGACTGGGACGTATTGGCGTCAAGAGCAGTTCGCAGTAGTGATAAGGCCGCGTGGTTCCTATACTGCTGAATTAGAAACACGCACATTCAGAGTCCCTGTCGGGTTTATGGATGATGCAGAGGATCGACAATCAGATGACGTATTTGGAGATGCTCCATCGCTGCAGGCTAAGGTCGGAATCATGGATGCGCTTAAGAAAATAGGTATTGCGTTTCCTGAGGGTTCCACTGCATTTTATAATCGCTCGAATAATACATTGCGTGTCACAAACGCTCCACTTGAGCTAGATGCTATTGAGACTTTTGTACGTGCGCAATCTATGAGTGAGAGTGTGATGGTGGTACTGAAAACCACTATCATAGAGGTTTCGGAAACGAAGTTAGAGGAGTTGGGTTATGATTGGCTAATTGATCCTACACACGTTAAGAATAATGTATTCCTTACAGGTGGTACTCAAGGGACTGGTGATCTAATTACAGCGGTGCCTTCAACTGTAGGAGGAGCTACTATTAGCGGTCAGTCTATCACAGCGGGGAATAGGAGTGGAGACACCATGTTTCAAAGTGACTCAATAGATGCAAGGATCGCGGGGATAAATACTCCTTCAGCAACTAGGGCTCCTAGTCCGCTTTCCCTCACTGGTGAAATCAATGATTCGACATTCCAAACAATTTTAAGGGCTCTGAATCAGAAGACGGGAGAGACAAAATTGCACCAATCGACGACTATCAGTGTGGCTGGGCAAAGGGTTGAGTTGTATTCAGGTAATGAAATGACTTATGCTACCGAGTTTGAGCCGGCTGAAGTTCCGAATACTACCAGCGGGAGTACTGCTTCTACGCCTTCTCACCCAACTGCTTTTGATGTGAGGGAGTTAGGCTACCATTTAACGGTTGAACCAACAGTCAGTGATGATAAGAACTATATTGATCTTCAGGTTAATCCTTCAATTGTGACATTTGAGGGTTTCATCGACTATGGGAATCCTCTTTTCACGTCGTCAATTGACCCTATTACAGGACTGCTTACGCAGCAGATATCTCAAACTAATTCGATTCTGCAACCTATCTTCCGCACAGTGAGGCTCAATACTGGAGTCACTGTGCAAGATGGTGCCACTGTTGTGGTGGGAGGCTTGATCCAGCAGAAGATAGAGAATGTGGAAGATAAGGTTCCTGTGCTAGGTGATCTTCCTCTTGTTGGTAGGTTTTTTCAATCTCAGGGGTTAAGAAACGCTAAAACAGCTATTATTATGTTCGTGAAAGTGGAGCTTGTAGATCCTACAGGTCACGCATGGAGAGATAGATAGTTACGCTTATTGCTCACTTGGAGCATTTTTACATCCCAAAATAGATAATATTGTGTCAGAAAACAATGAAAACATCCCACTCGATGAGATGATGCGCAGCCTCAAGAAGGGCGCAAATCAAAAACGATCAAGTAAAATAGAAGGTGGCGAAAGGGTGGTCAGAGCAGATGGTTCGGAAGCTATTAAAGTGAAGTCTAAAAAGCGTAGGACTGTTCAGCCGAAAAAAGAAATTGAGAAGAAAAGTAACAAGCGAAAGGTGATATTCATCGCTGCCGCAATCGGTCTTATCTTAATATCGGTGATCGGATTTAGTGTGTTGTTAGGTTATTTCAATGGGAATAGATTCAAATCTAAGGTGAACGATACTATCGCTAATGTCACGGGGGCGACTGTGGAATTAGGTAAACTAGATGTGAGTCCTGCATCAGCGAAGCTTACCAAAGTTGACTTAAGATGGTCTGGCGAGAATAGCTTAGTGAGAAGTCTTAAGGTAGAGGATATCAACGCCGATTATGGAGTGTTGGCTTTTGTCGGTGGAGGATGGGGTGGTAGTGCTGTAGGTGTAGCCCGGGCTGAGCTTAATCTGGAGATGGGTAAGAGTAATCCTAGATTGAATACAAAAGCAGAAAGACCGCTAGATTTTAAATTTGGTCTATATCAATGCTCTTTGCTTAATGTTAATTTTGGCGAAGATTCACTCTGGAGTTTTAAAAATGGCTCTATTTCTTATCGTGTTAGTCAGGAAAATGATGGTCAGTTTAGTATTGATAGTGGCGATCTTGTTATCCCTAGCTTTGGTGTATTTGAGGTTAGTAATGGCTTGGTAAATTGTGAGTTAGATGGTGCACAGATATATCTAGGTTTGGAGTCACAAGAGCATCATGGGATCATTAATGTTGATGGTACTACAGGCTATGCAGAAGGTAGCCCAATAGACTTAAAGGTTGTGCTGCAAAATTATTCCTTGCGAGAGTGGGTTGATCCTAGGGTGCGTCGATTCCTAAGAGGAAAAATTGTTTCAGGGGAAGGAACTCTTAAGATGAAGGTGGGTGATGTGGATTCATTTAATATTTCTACGGATTTAACTACGGGAGTGATTGCTGTAAGTGACTTTGAATTTCTAAAGACAGTGGCAAGCCTTTTGGAGGATGACTTTTATCCAAATCCTAGATTTGATAATCAATCAAAGATGACGATGAAAAGAACTAAGCGCAAAATAGAGTTTACTAAAATTGATCTTATTCAAGATGGTCAGATGCGCATTAAAGGGGAATTCACGGTTGATGAGAGTAATTTAATGACAGGGAGTTTTAGAGTTGGTTTGCCTGTGGTGTTACTGTCCACAAAAATAGGTAAAGAGCTCAAAAGTGTTTTTAATGACGATGATGGTGAATATATCTGGGCTGAGGTGAATCTGAGCGGTGATGTTTCCCTTCCTAAGGATGATCTAGATGAGCAATTCAAGGAGGTTGCTATCAAGAGCGGGAGTCAAGTTCCTATGTTTGAGCAGAAATTTGAAGAACTCACTAGGTAGAATAGCATTCTCATATTTATCACAAATATAATGACAACTTGGGAAAAACTTCATCAATCAATTAGCTCTGTCATCAAAGGGCAAGATGAGTTAGTGAAAAAAATTCTATGTTGTATGGGGGCAGGTGGTCATCTCTTGTTAGAAGACTATCCGGGGACGGGGAAGACTACTTTAGCTAAAGCTCTAGCAGCATCGATATCAGGTTCTGTTTTTCAGAGAATTCAATTTACTCCTGACTTGCTCCCATCAGATATATTGGGGGTTTCCATTCTTGATCCTCGCACCGCGCAGTTTGAATTTAAAAAAGGTCCAATTTTTTCTAACATTTTGTTAGCTGACGAGATAAATAGAGCGTCGCCCAGAACGCAAAGTGCCTTACTTGAGGTGATGGCTGAGAAGCAGGCTACTATTGAGGGGGTGAAGTATGATTTTGATGGGATGTTCTTTGTCATGGCTACACAGAATCCAGTCGAGTTTCGTGGGACATTTCCTCTTCCTGAAGCTCAGATGGATCGGTTTGCTATGAAGTGTTCGCTAGGTTATGTTAGTTTAGAAGAGGAGGTTTCTATCCTTACTGATCAGCAATCCACTGGGCATCCGATAGACTCTCTAGTTTCTTCCGTTACTATGGATGAGGTGCTCCAATGGAAGCGGGATGTTGCAGATGTGAGGATTTCTGAAGAGCTCAAGAATTACATAGTACATCTGGTGGCTGCCACAAGAGAAATTCCTGAGATAAAGCTAGCCGCGAGTCCCCGAGCTTCGCTTGCGTTGATGAAGGTCTCGCAAGCATTAAGTTTGATCAGGGGTAAGGATTTCGTTACTCCTGATGTGATTAAAGACTGCGCTCAAGATGTCATTGCGCACCGACTTATATTGGATTCAGATGCAACATATTCTGGTAAAGACGGGAGGTCGTATGTTCAGCAGCTTCTAGATGCCACCCCAGTTCCTGCTTGATGTAGAAAATGATGATTAGGCTACAGTCTCTTTTCTATTATATTTACAGAGCTACAAGCTCGTCTACTTATTTTATCTTTAACAGGGTGACTCCGCTCGGGGTTCTCATATTCTTGCTGGTTCCAGCGACTTTAATTGTCTTCATTACTTACTATAAGCTGGCAACTCTCTATCTTTTTTCTCTTTTTTGTGGAGTTATATTTTTTTCAGTAGTGACTGTATTCTTTAAGTCAGCAAAGCTTAAGATAGAAAGAGAACTACCTGCAGCCGCTTCAGCAGGGCAAGAAATCAGCTATACTATTCGTTGTTGCAATTTACGTTCTAAGAAATTACATGCAGCATTTATACATGATTTACCTGTAGATTCTAGGCCTACTAGAAGCGAGTTTGTTTATTCTAGAGAGCCTCAAGAGCTGCTTAGAAACGGTTTTGATCGGCTTTTGGCTTATTATCGTTGGCTGTGGCTGTGTAAAAGAAAAACGAAATTTGAATCAGATCCCGTTCTCTTACCATCTCTTGAAGGCTCCCAGGAATTATCATATAGCATGCGTTGTATTCCGAATCGACGAGGTAGATTAGAGTTTGGTAATGTCAGGCTCTATCTTCCCGACCCTTTGTATTTGCTGCAAAAATGTGTCCGAGTGGAATCTACTGTGGATTATCTCTTAGTATTGCCTAAGCGATATAAATTGCCGGAGTTGTTGCTGGAGGGAGCAGCTAGGGATCATCTAGGTGGGCTTTCGCATTCCTATATGTCTGGAGTGTCTGATGATTTTAGGGGACTAAGATCTTATCGTCCAGGAGATTCGCTTAAGCATATTGATTGGTCCGCCTGGGCTAGGACGGGTAAGCCTGTTGTTAGAGAGTATGAAAATGTTTTCTTCCCGCGGTATGCTCTAGTTCTTGATACAAATGGCTCTTATGAGAATCAAGAATATTTTGAAGAGGCTGTTTCTATAGCTGCGTCTTTTGCAAGGGTTGTAGATACTCAGGAGTGTCTTTTGGATCTGATTTTTTTGAATAAGGGGCCGCATACTCTCACCGTTGGAAAAGGGGTGGCTAGGTCTGAAGATTTGTTGGAGCATCTAGCTACTATTGAAGTAGAAGTAAAACCAGACTGGATGAGTCTTTCTAAGCAGGTGTTGAGGCATTCATCTTCATTTTCAATCTGTGTGGTTATCTTCACCAAGTTGTCAAAAGAGAGGTGTCAGTTGGTTAGTGATTGGAAACAAGCGGGTTTAAATCTATTGATTATAGTTCTGGTGAACGATGATGAGTCAAAGCAAGAGGTGCTTGAGCTGGGTGCGACCCCTATTCGTGTAAATGAAGTGCAGCGTGACTTGCTTAATATGCTCTAATTTGATTACGTGTTTTTCTGATTTTTTAGAGACGATTTGTAATTTGAGCCTGGTGTGACCTTTGTTTTTAAGGTTTTGATGTGATAATAGAGAAATAATAGAGAACTCTAAGTCGTTTAAGATGAGTGGTGGGGTGGTGGTGTTGGAAATAAAGTGAAGAAAAGGGCAGAGAGATGTTGACTTTATCGGATTTTTTTGTAGATTGCGCCCCGCCTCACCGGCCAACGGGAGGACGAGAGAGACAGGAAGCTGACTCAGCAGTTAATGCTAGTCGGTTTTTTAATCT
>JBPOGF010000035.1:0-13866 GCA_051251915.1 Akkermansiaceae bacterium
GAGTGTCCTAATTATGAGGCAACGCTACAGAGTATTACTAAGAGCTTCGGTGTGCTCTATTTATGAGGCAACAGGCCTAACTCTATAATCTGTGTTGACGAATGGGGGAGGGAGGACAGAATGAAATGGTATGCAGAGTGATTTTGAGAAACGTGTGGCTGTTCGTATTTGTGATGTGTCTAAGAAGTTTGGAGACTTCAGGGCGGTGTCTGGGGTTAGTTTGGATTTAGTGGGGGGAGAGATATTGGGGTTACTGGGGCCGAATGGCGCAGGGAAGACGACGACGGTGAAGATGCTGATGGGGATGTTGAGTGCTTCTGCTGGGTCATTGAGAGTGATGGGGATGGATAGTTTTAAGGATAGGGTGGATGTGCAGAAGTGTGTGGGTTATTTGCCGGATGAACCGGTGTTTCAGCAGCATTTACGTGGAATTGAGCTGTTAGAGTTTGTGGGGAGTGTGCGTGGGATGGATAAGGTGGTGGTGGCGGAGAGGATCAGGGTGCTTGGAGAGAGGTTGGGGTTGTATGAAGATTTGGGTGATTTTGCGGCGAATTTTTCTAAGGGGATGCGGAAGAAATTGGCATTTATGATGGCGTTGCTGCATTCGCCAGCTGTGCTGATTATGGATGAGCCTACTAATGGATTGGATCCGGTGGCGACGCGTGAGTTTTTAGATATTGTTAGAGAGCAGGCCGCGGAGGGGACTGCGATTTTGTATTCTACGCATTTGTTAGATCAGGCGGAGAAGTTATGTGATGGGTGTGTGGTGATGCATGAGGGGGAACTTGTGGCGCGTGGTTCGGTGCAGGAATTGATGGATGAGAGTGGGTGTGAGTCGCTGGAGAAGGTGTTTTTTAAGGTGACTGAGTCTGTAGCTATGCCTAAGGAGATTGAGCTTAACTTGATCTAGTTTATGTCTGGTATTCGGTTGATATTGGGATTGGAGCTACGGCGGTTTTTGAATCAGTTCTCAACGTTGAGGTATCAGCGGAAGGGGATGAAGAAGGCTACGGTAACTCGGAAGAAGCGTGGTTGGGGGTTGCCGTTATTGTTGATGTTTTTTTGGTTGGTGATGATTTTCTTTTGGATGTCCACTGGGACGAAGAAGCTAGTCAATGAAACTCGCCCAAAGGAAGCGGATGGGAAGCTGGTGGTTCCTCATAAGGATTATTTTACAGCTAGTTTTTGGCTAGGGACTGACTATGAACAGAAAACTGTTTCAGAAGTAGCGGCGTATTTTAAGAAGAGGAATAGCAGGCTGGATGAAGACACTGCTATGAGGTATGCGGTGCACTATAAACAACACGGAGAGGATGGGTTTGTGGATGTTGATGCGATGGTTGGGCAGTTGAATTTTGCTGAATTTAGTTCGGTGGAGAAGGTGCATTTGGCTAAGGTGTTTGGGGTTGTGTTACTAAGTATGTTTTTGTTTGTGTTGTTGGGGCCGATAGCGATGCGTTATAAAGATTTGGCGTCTGAGGATGTGCAGTTGGAAATGTTGTTTGGTTTGCCGCTAAGCGGGGGGACTATTTTGTCAGGGAGGTTTTTATCGATGTTATTGATTAGACCGACTTTGTGGATGCTGGTTATTCCGTTTTTGTTGTTTATGTTTTATTGGCTGTCTCTGGGGGCGTGGGCGTTGGTGCTAGCTGTGGTAGCCACGGTTTTTTTGGGAGTGATCGCGGCGAGTTTTGAGTTGCTTGCTGAGACGTTGTTACGGAGTAGGGGGACTCAAAAAGCGAAGAAAAATGTGCAGTCGTTTTGTTTAATAGCGGGGACTTTATCTTTGTATGTGGCGATGGCGTGTATGATCTCGCGTCAGCCGGTGGTTCTGGATTGGTTAGTGGGATCTTTCTTTGGTGATGTGGCTTATTACTTAGGGGCTGTGTTTTTAATGCCAGCTGAATCTGAGTTTGGTTGGTTGTGGATGCTGGGTATTTTGTTAACGGTGACAATATGTGTCTTTGTTATGGCGATTAAATTTTCTACTTATAGCTTGAAGAATGGGTTGACCACTGGAGGCGGAATGAATGCTTCTAGAGCATTGAGTGATCGTGAAAAAGTGGGGGGAGAGAGCAAGGGCGCGAGATTATTTGGAGGGGTGAAGTATGATAAGTATGAATGGTTGATTCTGATCCGGGATAGGGCGTTAATGAGTCAGTTGTTGGCGTTTCCTTTATTGATGTTGGTGTATCAGTGGTTGATGAATCCTGAGTTTATGGATGACTTATCATTATTGACGTTAGGAATGATAGGTTATGGAATAGGGACGATGGGGGTGACGATGGGTGCACCTCATTTGGTGATGTCTGAGATGAAGAGTTTGTGGGTGGTGTTTACGTTGCCGATGTCGGTAGCTGAATTTTTCCGTCGGAGGTCGGTATTTTGGGGAGGATTACTTACGGGGTTGAGTTTGATTGTGGTGTTGGTTATTAAGTTTAGTTTTGGGGTGGGATTAGATGGCGATTTGTGGAGGGGTTTGGTGGCGTTGGCTGCTGTTTTTGTGATGAGTCGGGTGGTCTTTGCTGTGATGTTAGGGAATGTGGAATTACCTGATCCTGGTTCTGCTCAGGTGATTAAGATGAGTCAGTGGAGGTTTTATTTGTGTATGGGGCTGAGTGGGATCTGTGGGTTGTATGTTTATCAGGAGAGTGCTTGGTCTATCTTAGCTTGTTTGATGATTTTCTGGTTTTTAGGTGATGCGTTGTGGCAGAATTTATCGTCTAGGTTGCGTTATATTTATGAGACCATCCATGATGAACCTGCGGATGCTACGATGGTGGATGCGATCAAGGTGCTGCTAGTTTACTTTGTAGCACAGACTGTGCTGTTTCTTATGTTGAGTCATACTTTGGGGGATTTAGGGGTGTTGATTTCGTTTATAGCGGCTAGTTTTATTGCTTATGTTTACTGTGGCTTGAACGAGAGGATCCAGAGTATGTCTGATCCTATAGCTATAGATGATAAAGGTGGGAAGTTAGCGGTTCATTGGTTGGGGTGGTTCTGTGCCACGTCGTTTTTGGGAGTAGCTTGGCTTGCTGTACTGGCCTCAATTCCACAGTTTAAAAGTATCATTGTAGCTACACAAGTGAATCTTAGTTGGTATATGGCGGTGTTGATGGTGGTGGTGGCGCCGTTGATAGAGGAATATATTTTCAGGAAGGTTTTGTTTGGCGTAATGCGGAAGCAGTGGAGTTTTTGGAGATCTGTGATCACAAGTGCTATGTTATTTGCAGTGATCCATCCAGGATTGTCATTTCCTCCGGTCTTCCTACTGGGGGTGGGGGCGGCTTGGTTATATGGGAGGACAGGGAAACTGAAATATAGTGTGATGCTTCATGCTGGGTATAATCTGGTGATCTATTTAGTGCATTATGGATGGCAAGGGCTGGGTTAGTTATTAAATGATTTAATGTAGAGGCAGCGGGATTAGAGAGGGATGTCAGAATTCTGGAGAAAACTTTTCGACTTTAGGTGAATTCTAACTTTATACTACTAGCATGGAATCCAACTTTTCGATGCCACGTCGCCGAATGCTGAAGACTTTGTTCTGTTCTAGTTTAGCGATGAACTTGAATTTGAACTCGTCATTTGCCTCGGGTGAATTGGTAGAGGGCGCAGATCTAGATCTTTTCGCCCTTGGCGATTTTGGGAGTGGTGATGAGAAACAGAAAGCGGTCTCACGGGCGATGATGCGCTACACGACAAATTTGGGAAAGAAACCAGATGGTTTGCTCATGTTAGGCGACAATTTTTATCGCAAGATGGCGGGAGGAGTTAAGTCCAAACGCTGGACCACCGGATTCTCAGAGATGTATCCAGCTAAAGAGTTTCCCAATCCTTGTTGGGCTATCCTCGGGAATCACGATTATCATGACACGCCTAATAACGAACAAGTGCAGCTCGGCTACGCGGCATCTCTTGAGCGAAAAACGCGCTGGACGATGCCTTCCAAGTACTATCGTGTCGATCTCCCTGCAAAAAATCCACAGGTTACATTCCTCATGCTCGATACGAATTTAAAATCTATCAATCGTCCCCTCCATGAACCCAAGATTCCCTGTTGGTTAACTCCAGAGGAACAAGCGGCACAAAAAGAATGGCTTAAGACAGAGCTGTCTTCTAAGCGTGCGCCCTTCACTGTCGTGCTAGGTCATCATCCGCTATACTCTAATGGTAAATATCAAGGTACGCCCTCGCTCATCGATGAAATCGGTGAACTCTTGGAAGAGGCAGGGGTTCACATGTATATTAGCGGACACGAACATGATCTCCAGCATATCGAGCTCGAGGGCCTACGAACGTCCTTTGTAATCTCTGGTGGCGGTGGTGCTCATGTAAGAGGAGGAAAGGAGAAGCATAAGGGGAATTTCTACCAAGTGGCCCATGGATTTTCCCATCTCTCAATTAAAAATGATCGGCTTCATCTTCGGCACATCGACGCGAACGGTAAGATTGTCCACTCTTTTAGTAAAGGTGCGAACCACGATTGGAAAGTCGAAACGTAGACTAGGGAAATCCAACTGAGTAGAGTGGTATTTGTTTCATTATTTGGGATTAGACTGGGACTTCCATAGAATTATACTGGCGACATCATTTGCTAGATCCGCACCTTTGGTGCTACGTCTGCGTGAAACACAGTAAGTGAAGCTCCACCGTCTCTGGAGGATAAATAACTGAAAGGTCTGACTACTGCCCCTTGAGTGGAGCTAAACCAATCACGGCGTCAATATCCATCAGCACTTTATTCTCTCTTGCCTTCAGAGGAATGGCTAGAGTGACATTACTTGCGGTGACGGCATAATCGTCGCCTCCATTTTCCTCTTGGGCAGAGAGGGTGACAGCAGAAGCCAAGAAAAGTGAGGTAAGGATGAGTTGTTTGGTGATTCTCATCATTGATATATGTGGGGATTTTACTTTGCAAATGTGAAGGTGATCTGGTCTAAAATGGGCTTAGCCTTACTTTCTGTGGTGTCGCTGATCTTGACCTCGAACTGGAAGCCGTAGCCTTCAGGGAGTGCTGAGAGGTCGAGTTGGGCAGGCGTTTTGGCGACTTGCTTGGCAAAACCAGGGATGCCACTGTAGGTTTCGCTGACTTTCTGCCAATCCGTCCATTCGTTGATGCTGCCGTCATTGTTGGTGTCTACTCCTACACGAAGTTCGACGCCGTCGACCCAGGGTCCAGGGCTGATGTAATCTTCGTTCGTTTGAGTGACGAGATAGAATTTTCCTTCGGCGAACATGATGTCGGGGTCGGGGTGGCCCTTGCCGATGTTTCCGCAGAAGGTGAATTTCTCGTCGAGGCTCGATGAGGTGAACCAGCCGACACTCATCGCATTCTTGTCACCGTGGGCGGTAGATGGGTCAAAATCACCGAAAAGGTAATATTGTCCGCCGATGGAGATGGCAGCCCAGTCTCCGTAGGCATTCTGCGCTGGCTCGTGGATTTCGTATCGGACAATAGCACGCTGCTGACCCTTTTTAAGGCGTTGCTTGGGAATATCAGCAGGAACTGGCTTGGTAGGAAATTCGTCTTTGCGCTCTCCGCGATGCCAGTGAGGGTGAAAATATTCAGCGAACTTGCCCGTCGGTTTTGTGCGCTCATCGACAGGAGGTGCAAGGATTTTGAAATTCCCTTTGCCTTCTTTACTCACCGCATGCATGGCGAGAGGTGAGTCCCAAGCATGTGTGGAGGCATCGATAGGGCTCCAGTCTTCAAGGACCAGGTGGAAATTTCCTTCCAAGTCACGGATGATCGCACAATCAGAACCGTCTGACGGGTCCTTAAATGCCATTCCCATGTCTTCGCCGGGCTTACCATCAGTTAAATCAGCATCGATTGAAAGGTGTGGGTCCTGATCGTTGGGATAATCATAATAAATATAGGCTTTGCCGTCGACTAGTTCGGCAGTTGTCGCATTGCCAGCCTTGGCTGTTGCAACGGGACCGTGAAAGACCCAATTCACCATGTCTCGGCTCTGCCAACCTTAATAGCCACCCTTCTTGGGATTAACGCCTCCCGGTGCGATAAAATGGTGCGGATTTTTCGTGCTCATCAATGGTGTATCAAACCCCTTTAAAGTGGCGGACTCTAGTGGCGTAGAGTTTTTGCTCTTTTTGTAGTTACCAAATAACCAGTAATTGTCTTCTCCCATGCGGAGAAAAATCGGGGCGTTGCCGGCTTCCTTAGGACCGATGTTTGGGATGGGGCTCCAGTTGAGCCAAGCGGTGGACTGTTTAAGAGTGATCGATTTGGCGGAGCGTTTCTTTTCAAAGGATTTCAGGGCACTTTGAAAGGTAGCTTTCTCTGCGGTAGGAATAGCTAGGCCGTCTTTTAGCTCAAGATTCGATTGGTCTGCGGTGGCATTTTTCCATTCTTCTTGGCTATCAATGATCCAGGAGTCTTCGACTTCTGGTTTAGCTTGTGCGATAGTGGTGACCGTAACCGCCAACAAGAGGTTGTAATGGTATTTAATATTCATATTCTAAAGGGTAGAGAGTAGAGCTTAATTTTTGGATAAGTTCGGTTACTTGTTCTTCTTCTTTTTAGGCTTAGATCTTTTTACTTCATCCTTTTTCCAAAGGACTATCTTATCGGTGTCATTTGGAGATTCACCACCTTCGGTGCTGCGTCCGCGTGAAACGTCGGATGTGAGTTGCTTCAATAGTCTCTCCGCCACTTCTGGCTGAGATTTATACAAGTTAGTTGTTTCGCCAGGGTCAGCGTCCATGTCATAGAGCTGAGCTTTGAGAGCATCATCGGGCATTTCCGATTCTAGTGGGCTTGTCCACCCGGCAGAACCTTTCGCCAAAAGTAGTTTCCATTTTCCTTGGCGGTAAGCAAAGTGCCCTGAGATGGAATGATGAATGACTCCTGCACGTGTGGAAACAATTGGTTTTCCAGTTAACGCGGATAAGAAGCTGACGCTGTCCTCCGCACTTGTAGCCGATACATCCTTACCCGTAATGTCGGATACAGTCGCAAACAGATCAGTCAGGCAAATCAATTGATCACTCGTCGATCCTGCTTTCACGTGCTTCGGCCAGCGCACCACAAATGGCACACGATGGCCACCATCCCACAGGTCAGCCTTAGAACCACGGAAACCTGCACTCACTAGATGACCTTTGGCCGCTAACTCCGGAATTCTCGCGCCCTTTGAAGTGCCATTATCGGCACTAAAAATGATCAGAGTGTTCTCTTCTAAACCATGCTTATCGAGAGCGGCCATAATCTGACCTACTCCATTATCAGTCTGCATCACAAAGTCTGCATGTTTATTAAGCCCGCTTTTACCAAGCCATTCTTCGGTAGGAACTACTGGAGAATGAGGTGAGCCGTAAGGAACATAGAGAAAGAATGGTGTCTCCTTATTCGCAGCACGTGCATCAATGTACTCCACAGCTTTACCAGTAATCCGTGGTAGCATGTTGGTCACATCATCATGCGCAATCACTGTATCGTTCTCGATCACACCCTTCATATCACCGGCATGGTGGAAACCGTGGTAATAATCAAACCCACGAGTAACGGGACCATCTGGAATCTTACTACCCACTGGTGCGAGTGTTTTCTTCCCTTTGCGCTTCAGCACTTCTCCAGTCGCAGGATCTGCATACTGGAAGTTGAGGTGCCACTTGCCAACGATGCCGGTGTGGTAGCCTTGTGCTTTAAGAAAGCTTGCGACAGTTGCGCGATTCTCGGCAATGAGGTTCGGCTTAAAACCCTGCACGACGCCGCTCTGGAGGGTGGTCCTCCAGCTGTAACGCCCGGTCATGAGACCATAGCGCGTAGGCGTGCAAACTGCGGAACCGGAGTGTGCGTCAGAAAAGATCATGCCTTCTGCCGCCAACTTGTCCACCGAGGGGGTTTTGATTTTTCCGTGTTCGGGATTCAGTGCTTGAATGTCTCCGTAACCGAGATCATCAGCTAAGATAAAGACGATATTAGGTTTTTCGTCTGCCAATGATGACAGGGGAAAAAGTAATGCCAGTGTGACTACTTTTAAGCTAGAGATATAGTTTCGGTGTTTCATAAGTTGTCTGGTTTAATGATTATTTTTGAGCTACTTCGTCATCTTTGGAGATTGTATCATGATGCTATCTTTCTAATAAGAAATTGTCTATCGAGTAAATACCCGATGCTGGGACTAAAAAACCTCTCTCGGGGTGAACCAAAAAGAGGTTTGAAAATGTGTTTTAGAGAGTTCGACCTTACTTGCGGCGACGCAAGATGAGAGCAAGACCTCCCAGTCCGAGTAGGGCTGTGGATGATGGCTCAGGGACAGCTGTTAGTTCTAGCTGTGAAATGCCGGCATATTGGTTGTCCGAGACTACAGTAATGACTAGAGAGCCACCTGTAGATGACAATCCCGCGAAACTAACGTAAGCTCCTGAAGAGAACCCGTTAGTTGGTGCACTTTGACCATCAGCCGACCAGACTGATGTCCAGTTTCCAATATTACCCTGTGTACCAGCTCTTGCAAGTCCACCAATTAGATCATAAGTCAATGAATCATCTAGGCCAGCGAAAGTGAGGGTCAATCTGTCAGGATTACCAGAGGCGTCATTATTTTGATTAGCGAGGATTCCGTCGATATAGATGGTACCATCAGTCATGTTCCCTAGTGTATCACTCGCTACATTATTTATGTTATCTTGTGAAGAGCCTGCCATTGTAAGGCTCACTCCTGTAGCGGCTCCATCAGACAGACGAACCAGATCAGCGACATCACCTGTATTCGTATCATGCGTGCTGTGGTTGTAATTTGCGGTGCTGGCGACGGTGGCTCCGAAGTCGATGGCGATTGTGTCAGTAAGCGTGATTGCTGCATTAGCTGAGACAGATGAGAGTGCGATTGAAGTAATCAATGCTACTATTTTTTTATTCTGTGTTTTCATATGGTTAGTTTTTAGTTGAAATTATAGGCTAGTTTCATAGCTTCATTGACATTTAAAATGAAGTAGATCTTTGCCTTGTACAAATAAAACCCGCTTTTTCGGCAAACCTTAACACCAAGGTGTATTTTCTCTCAAAAAAGTTTTTTCAATGCTGCTGCTTTAATCAAGGAGGGTAAATCAGCCCATTGGTGTTCAGTACATTGGCCTAGATCCAGAACGAGATGCCTAGTATACTCATTTCACCTAAGTGGCCTGAGCTTCTCACTAGGGTTTGTCGCGGATCAATTTCTTAGAGATTGAGAGAGCTTAATGGCTCAAGAGGTGTCAAAAAAGCCCCAGCACAGAGGTGCTAGGGCTTGGGAAATGGTATTTTAAGAAGATAAGTAATTACTTACGACGGCGCATGATGAGAGCAAGTCCACCAAGGCCTAGAAGGGCTACGGAGGATGGTTCTGGGACTGGTGATGCGAAAATTTCTATATTTCCAACTCGAGTTCCACCTTGTATGTTATCGTTCGCAGCACTAGAGTTAGTTTTGTCTGTGAATAGTAGACGAAGTTCTACTGTTTGGCCGCTTGCAATATTATAGCCAGCTTGGGTAAATGTTTGAATTCCTTGATTACCTGTTCCTGTATTATTAACTAAGTCTCCAAATTGAGTAAAAACTCCGCTATCGAGGCTTACAAAAAGACCAACGTCACGTGCAGCATACCCACCGCCACCGCTATTAACGGATAAATTAAATGACAAACTATCCAAGGTCATGTCTTGCACGGAAGTGAAGCTCATCCCTAGGTAAGGATTACTATTAATATTGGCTACAGTAAGAGCATTGGTTGTTGCATCGTAAGCATTTCCTGAACCTCCAAAGTTAAATGAGATATCATCACCAATACCAGCCGTCGCTGTGCCTGTTTCCGGGCGATCTGAGACGATCTGCTGATTATTGGAATTTCTTGCAACTGTCCCTGTGCTTGTAAATGTAGTAGAGCTTTCTCCGGTTACAAAAGCTGAGTTTGGAGATGTAGTAGCGTTATCAATGGCTTCTAGTTGAATAGTATCAGCAGCTGTGGTGACGCCAGTTGTATTGCTGTCATAAGTTAGAACAAGTACTGCATTTGCAGAAACAGAAGTAAGACCGAGCGTCAATGCAGTAAGGCTGCTTATTGTGTGTAGTGATTTTTTCATAATTAGTATTTTGAACAATTTATATGCTTGTATTATTAGAGCTTAACTATGAACAGTGTGCTAAACAGAATAAGCTCTTCAATAATGAAACACCCTATTCCAAGCGGTCTTAACACCGATGAATGATTTTTCTTAAATAAATTCTATTTTGCTAAAACAACCTCAATTGAACTGGGGAGTTGATCGATTTCAGCCTTAGAAAACTGTCCAGGTGACACAATGACACGTCTGAGTGACCTCATTTCAATCAGTGGACTGAGCGACTTGATAGGGGTTTGTCTCAGGTCAATTTCTATGAGGTTGAGGGATTTTAATGAATCAAGGTTATAAGTATGTGCTCCTCTTAGATCAAGCTTTCGAGGATCGATGATCTTGATGACTGAAATATGATTTTTATTCTTCGATAGATTGGTTAGACCTTTACCGCTCAACTTTAAAGAAGAGTCCTCTATGGAATAAAGGAACACTTGTTCTTTCCAGTTTGGGTTCAAGACTTTCATCATTTGATAAAGAATTTTATGTCTATCCTCACTCGTTCGAGGATATTTTAGATCATAAAGAACCATTTTGTAGGCTAGTGGCTTACGATAACTGTCTTTAATTGTAAATAATTCGACCACTAATTCATTTAAATCGTCGGTGCTCAGATATTCTGCATCACCTAGCTTTGCTCTGTATTTTTTAGCTAAGGGAAGTAGATCATAGGACGTGGATTTGCCTTCGTTATAGAGTTGAACCGCTAGATCAAAGCGTTGGGTTAAAAAGTGCAACCAGAATTTTTGTAACCATATTTCAGAATCATCATCAGGCTCATTAGCAATTACAGCATCCGATTGTTCATGCAATTTGGCGACCAACAATTCCATATTAAGACTATCAGTAATCTGAAGATGGATAAGATCACTGACTCCTAATTGAGCGGTCTTTACTTGTTGTTTCAGTCTCGTTTCTGTCTGTGCTTTTTCTTCTCTTAAGGCAATTAAGGAGGCTAGGGCTAGATCTCTAGACTGTTGGGCTTCATTGCGACTGGAGTTTAAGCCATCTAGGAAAAGATAGGTCGCTATAATGAGCGTAAGGAGTGAGGCCAAGGTGATATTGCAGGCTAGGCGCTGACGCTGATAAAATAAAGAGAGCTCCCTACGTAAGGAACGCTGCTCTACGGACATTCTGTAGCCTTCAAGGAACTTTGATATATCTCTTTGTATTTCTGAGACCGAAGCGTAGCGATCACTCGGTCTTTTCGCTTTCGCTTTTTCCACTACGCCATTTAGGGGGGAGTCTGGAGATAAGTGCAGAGTAGTGTTAGACTTTTCAGGTTCGGCACGGATGAGTTCGTCGACAAGACAACCCAAGGCATAGATATCCATTTGAATGGTCTTCTTGTTTTTGGCATCAAATAACTCAGGAGCCATATACAATGGTGTTCCCTTGATCTTGTGCTGTAGAGAGCCGTAGAGATCTGGATCGAGCAGTGTTTCTGAGTGGTTATTTTCTTCTCCTTGAATGACCACACCCATTCCCCAGTCACAGAGTTGCACTTCGCCGAATGAGCCTACCTGAATATTTTCAGGCTTGATGTCGAGATGGAGTATACGTTGGGAGTGGGCATAAGAGAGGCTTTCACAGACACGAAGGATGATCGCCAAGCGCTGAGATAGAGGCCAATGCTCCAACTCTTTACCTTTTTTGTAATCAGAAATAATCTTGCGAAGTGAGCGCCCAGTTTTGAACTCCATGGTGAAGAAGGGTCTACCCTCTACATCTACGTCCATGCCAAATAGCTTAATAATACCTGGGTGCTCTAGTCTGGCGGTGATGTGAGCTTCTCTGAGGAAGGCATCGTAGTAATCTGCACCTAAATTTTCAAGAGGTCTGGCTATTGCAACATAGCGTGAAGTTCTGCGATCCAAGGCTCGGAAGATCGCTTTCATTCCTCCCTCGGCAATTAAGGTATGCTCAGTGTAGCGTTTACTTAGACCGCGTAATGTGTCGTAGAGTGGTGTTTGCGAAAAATTTTCATTTTCAAGCTTAGAGCTTTCGGGGTTGCCCTCTTCATAGAGGAATGAAACGAATGGGTCTAGACGCAATGCTGTCTGCTCAGATGTGGAGCTTTCTTCACTAGCTGAGGAATTCATAGCTCAAATCCTTCTAGTTCCGTGCGGACTTGTTTTATTTCTTGCTGCAGTCGCTTTTTTACTCTGTTTCTGAGGACGTAGACACTCTCCGTCTGAATGCTTAATTTCTCACTAATTTCATCACTAGAATGTCCTTCTAAAGAGAGGTGTAGAACCTCGAATGCTTTACCTGTGAATACTGGCTTGAGTCTTTCCAGAGCTAGCTTTACCACATAGGCCTGCCACTCTTTTTCAATATTACCCTCTACAGCTGGACTATGAACTAGATACTCGCTTTCAGTGGCATCATGGAGATGGCTCTCGGAGTTTTGTCCTTTGTTGTCACGGATCCAGTTGAGAGCTACATTACGGATCAGTTTTGCTAGCCAGCTTCTAAATTTAGCTTTTCCTGGCTGTTTGCGATAAGCTGGAAGGTTCTTCCATAGTTTTACGAAAACTAACTGCCGCACATCATCAATAGCAGGTTGTTGAAAATTCATCCTACACAACACTGAGGTGATGAAAGGGGCGTAGTATTTGAGTAGCTCATCCCAGACCGGATGATCCGTACTCGATACCGCCTGATGGATCATCGAGATACGTGTAGGGAGATTATCGTGAGAAGATTTCATGAGCTAGATTCTGCTAAATTAGCAGGTGAAATATACAATGGAAAGGTGAAAACTCGGCATCTACTTAGTCATTTTGTTACGCAACTCTGCGAGCAGAACATCAGTTAATCTATTTGATTTTTAACGTCCCTATTCGAAAATTATAAGAAATTTATTTTTTACGTGGTTTTTCTGTGGGCCTTGCTGGAAAAATCTTATCTGAAGGAAGACAAAAAGAGCGCCACGCAGGGATGCGTGACGCTCTGGGAAATGCACTTAAAATTATCTTATATCTGGGTATTATTTGCGGCGACGTATGATCAGCGCAAGTCCACCGAGTCCGAGCAGAGCTGCGGAAGATGGCTCTGGGACCGCCAACGCAGCCACTTCTGAGGCAGAAAGCGCGGTGTTGTAGTACTGAATACTATCGATGAGAGTATTTTCACCACGGCTACCATCCGCACGTGCACCAAAACCCAAGTCGTAAGCAGCTCCACTAGCGAAGGTTCCGGAGGACGTATTCTCGTCTATTAGAACGCCGTCGAAATAAACCGCTAGTGTTGTCGTTGACTGATCATACGTCATAGTAACCAGGTGCCAGTTCCCATCGACCAGATCACTAACAATGTTAGGGGAGCCATAGCCTTTGACCTGAGTAAAAGAAGTATTATAAAGGCTACCATACAAGCCGTGATTACCACCGATGAGTCGGACTCGCGTCTCCCAGCCGGCGTTATTGCTCTCGCTTCCTTTTTCTGCCAGTGCATCCCAGTTTTGCCAAACTCCGTCTGTGGAGGCTACCCAGATGGAAACGGTAAAGGCCGTGCCATCAAAGGTGTTAAGATAGCCAGCATCGCCTGAATTAGAATTGTTGATCTGGAGAACGTCACCGACAGTAGAGTCATCATTAGAAGCTGAGGTTATTGTTAGTGAGCGTCCGCTGCCACTACGCGTATTAGTTGAATAGGTGGCTGTCCCGAATGGCACGGACTTAAGGGGACTCATCGATGAATTTCTGTTAGAAAATACTATCAGAAAAAGCCTGTCTATGG
>JBPOGF010000036.1:0-4528 GCA_051251915.1 Akkermansiaceae bacterium
GTACGCCCGTAGGGAGTCGAACCCCAAACCTCCTGATCCGTAGTCAAGCGCTCTATCCAATTGAGCTACGGGCGCATCTTATGTTTTGTTTAACTAATGAATTACTTCGCTAGTGCGGGCGATAAAAAGCCATATTCCTATGACTTTGTCAAGCCGTGTCTTCATTTTTGATAATGATTTTTTTCGTATGAATCAGAAACCATCTCTCCCACGGCAACTAACTCATTCATCTATAGAAATCTACTCAGGTTGGTCGTCAGCCGTAGGCAACTTATCAACTTCATCCAGCAGATTAACAATACCCACCCCACGTTCAGCAGATGTATCTCCCCTAAACATGAGCACCGGTGTACAGCGCAGTGTAATACGCTTATTCACTCGTGACTGGATACTACCTTTATTAGAGGTAAGTTTTTCTAACACCTTATCCATGTGCCCGCCCAGAACACTGACGAAGACTTTCGCCTCGCGCAGATCTTGAGTGACCTCAACATCACTAATAGTAACTAAAGAGTTTTTGAACTCAAAGTCCTTTTGGACAATGGAACTAATCTCTCGCTTCATGAGTTCGTTGATTCTATCTAGGCGCTGGGACATGGTGAATAGTGATTTGTAATTTTTAACGTGTGATTAGAGAGTTTGCTCAATCTTCTCCAAGTTGTAGCACTCAATAATATCATCTTCCTCGTAGTCACTGAAGCTACCAAGACGGATACCACACTCGATACCTGTTTTAACTTCATCAACTTCATCATTGAAGCGACGCAGAGTAGACATCTTACCATCGAATACCGGTATACCACCACGGAGAACGCGAGCGTGAGCCTTTCTGCTGACCTTACCATCTTGGATAATACAACCAGCTGCCTTACCTTTGTTAACCTTGAAGACCTGCTTAACTAGAGCATGACCCATGATAGATTCACGGAGCTCAGGCTCAAGAAGACCTAACATACTTTCAGTAACTGTGTCGATAAGCTCATAAACGATAGAATACAGCTTAATCTGAACTCCTTCACGCTTAGCAGCCGTTACAGCCTTACCTTCCACCTTGGTATTAAATCCGAGAATAATAGCGTTTGAAGAACTCGCCAGCATCACATCAGACTCAGTGATCGCACCAGCAGCTGCATGAAGGAACTTAGCCTCTACTTTCTCTGATTCAATCTCACCAATAGCACCCTCAATAGCTCCTACTGAACCCTGAACATCTGTCTTAAGAATAAGTTGAAGACGCGCCTTCTGATTTCCTTCCTTAGCAAATGCTAGGATATCTTCCATTCGGCTCATTTTGTTTCCTCCGAGACGCTTCTGCCTGCGCTCAGTCTGTCTTTCTTCTGAAAGTTTCTTAGCAGCTCGCTCAGATTCCATTTCCACCATTTCATCACCAACATGTGGCAACTCTGCGAAACCTAGAATCTCTACCGGTGTAGCTGGACCAGCTTCTTTGACTCGCTGACCGTGATCATCGAACATTGACTTGATCTTACCTGCAAATGGTCCACAAATAAATGGTTGTCCAACTTTAAGCGTTCCGTTCTGAACAATGACAGAAGCAGTAGGCCCTTTACCTGATTGGATACTAGCCTCAATCACTACTGCGCGTGCATTAGCCGATGGATTAGCCTTTAGTTCTAAAACTTCAGCCTGTAGCGCCATAAGCTCTAACAGATCATCCATCCCTTGACCAGTAATGGCAGAAACTTGAACACACTCAGTATCACCACCAAAATCAACAGGAGTAAGACCGTGCTCCATAAGCTGGGACATCGCCTTCATTGGATCCGCTCCATCTTTATCACACTTATTGATCGCTACAATGATCGTCTTATTCGCCGCTTTAGCATGGCTAATCGCCTCTTTAGTCTGAGGCATGATGCCATCATCCGCAGCAATAACGAGCACCACAATATCTGTGATATCCGCTCCACGTGATCTCATTTGTGAGAAAATAGCGTGACCAGGAGTATCCAAGAAAGTAACAGGTCTCCCCTCTGAGTCCTTCACAGCGTAAGCTCCAATGTGCTGAGTGATCCCACCCGCCTCACCTGCAGCTACACGAGACTTCCTCACATAATCAAGAAGTGATGTCTTACCATGATCCACGTGCCCCATGAAAGTAATGATTGGAGCACGAAGCTTCATCTCATCCTCAGGCTCTTCTTCTTCCTTCTCAGGCTCTTCAAATTTCTCTTCTACTTTATGAACTCCAGCACCCTTCTCACGCTTTTCGCGGTCAGACTTGAAACCATGAATCTCACAGAGCTTCTCCGCGATATCAGGCTCAATTGCTTGGTTCGGAGCCACAAAGACTTCGAGCTTAATTAGATCAGCCATAAGCTGGAACGGCTTAAGCTCCATGCTCTCTGCAAGTTCACTAACAATGATCGGCGGCTTCAGAAGTATAACCTTCTCATCACTATCATCACCAGAACTCACCTCAGCAGAAGATGATGTTTTAGATGAATCATCAACTACATCAGTCTCACTTACTTCAGCTTTAGGCTTAGCAAATTCTACTTCCTTCTCATCATTCAACTTAGAAATGCTCGGAAGAATATCCTTCTTACCCGCAGCAGTTTTTCTCACTTGAGAGATCTTCTTCTTACCTTCCTCGGAAAAAATGTCTAACGCCTCGCGCTTCTGATCATCGACAGTCTTCACCTTAGATGCAGTTGCTTCCTCTCTTTGGCGTTGACGGCGTGAGGGCTTAGGCTTGTCTGAAACTAAGTCTAAGGTGTCCTTCTTTTTTTTGTTTGTATCTTTCTGATCAGCCATAGAGCTGTGAATTGGTTGTACTTGATTTTATGCAACGCCCGCTGGGCAAATCACACTTGAATAATTTGAATTGATTAAACCTCCGTCGTAATCTCCTACGCGTTGGCTTGATTATCTTTAACAGTCTGTATAATCACAGCTGCTTCTTCCTCTGAAATTTCTAATGCTTGAGAAATATACTCTGCATCCATCTGAAGAATCATCTCTGCATTGATTCCACCTGCGCGGAACAATTTATCAGAAGTCTCATCATCAAGACCAGTTTGCTCAGCGAGTGAGTGAGATGCATTGGAGACACGTGCCTCGAACTGCTCGTGCTGAGTCTCATCCTTGCTGACCTGCACATCCCAGCCCATAAGCCTAGATGTGAGTCTCGCATTCTGTCCTCTGCGCCCTATCGCTTTACTTAGCTCCTCTTCAGCTACAGTGACATGAGCCACCTTCTTATCTTCGTCTAGTTTAATAGAGGTCAGAACTGCTGGCTTAAGCGCCTCATGGAGAAATTCTGTTGGATCATCACTCCATCGGATGATATCCACCTTCTCGTTATTAAGCTCTCTTACAATGTTCTTAACACGTGCACCTCTGAGACCAACGCATGCCCCCACGGGATCCACATTATCATCAGCACTCCAAACTGCCACCTTAGTACGGTATCCAGCTTCACGCGCTACGCCTTTAATATCCACCGTGCGGTCAGCAATTTCGCTCACCTCAGCTTCAAATAATCTACGAACAAAGTTCGGATGACTACGTGACAAAATAATCTCCGGCCCGCGAGTCTCGTTCTCAACAGCCACAACATAAGCTCGAATCCGGTCACCCACATTATACTCTTCAGTATTCACACGCTCACGTGAGCTCATCTTACCTTCAAACTTCCCAAGATCCACCCAGACATCAGACTTCTCAAAACGTCTAACTGTTCCACTCACAATATCACCAGCACGATCCTTGAACTCATCATAGATCATCTCTTTCTCAGCCTGGCGGAGACGCTGCATCATTGTCTGCTTCGCTGTCTGCACAGCGATGCGCCCGAAATTCTTCGGAGTCACATTAAACTCTATCGGATCACCGACCTCAGCCTCTGACTTACTCTTACGAGCGAGTGAGAGAGGAACCTCATTCCACTTGTCCGCATAATCTTCATCTTCCACCGCACGCACAGTTGCGTAGATAGTGATATCACCCTTACGCGTATCAACCGCTGCACGCATCTCCTCAATAGCATCGGATCCAGCCACCATCTTACGGTAAGCAGATAGAAATGCATACTGTAGCGCACCCACCACCTTTTCGCGGTCGATCCCCTTCTCCTTCTCGTAATAGTCGATTAGTGCAACAATATCGTTAGTCATGATTCTAGTTTCTCTTGTTCTAAATTGATAAAATTTCCTCTCTAGAGACGCAAAAGAGTGGGTTATAAAAACCCACCCCTAGCTTGATTCCAGAGTTGTGTGGCAGTTATATGCCTCATCAATTTTGAAATAGCAAGCAATAAACTAGGAAACTCTGTATAATAACCAAGCCGTTAGACAACCTCCTCAAATCCATCCACCTCCATTTTTCACTCCCAAAAATAGCACTTAAAAAAGAAAAATGAAAAAAAGTGAAAAAGTATCTTGCCAAATCCACTAATCCTAACTATCTCTCTGCGGCGTCCGAAACGACACACAAAACAAACAAGTAAATCCAACAAAAAAAGCGCAGATAGCTCAGTTGGTAGAGCAGTTGGCTTTTAACCAAT
>JBPOGF010000004.1:0-229775 GCA_051251915.1 Akkermansiaceae bacterium
GACCCCAGTTATTGGGGGATGTAGACTATGAAAAATTAAAACCAAAAGAATCACTAGACAAACCTTCTCATGGAAGGTGCAGTAGCCAATCCCAGACGGCGCCTGTTAGCGCAGTTTTTACACCACTAAATACTTAAACCACAGTCAAAGTTCGCCCTCCCGTCTAGGATGGCTATGCTAGGACGTTCTCCAAAAAAAAATGAGCCGAAAGCTAGTTACAAAGACAAAAGATGCAGCAAAGAAAGAGGTGTGGGTTCCATGCAACGGATGCGGTTCAGAAGATAGTGCTCATGAGTGCCTTTCATATGTAGATGCTAGTGATGAATCAAGTTGCGGCAGAGTTCAATGGTGGGCACAGTATTATGTGATACAATGCAAGGGGTGCAAAGAAATCAGCTTTTGTAAGCATTCACAGTTTTCGGAAGACTGGGATCTCGAGACAGGTATTCCCGAGACGAGCGAACAAGTATTTCCACCTCGTATTTCTGGGAGATCAATAATGAAAAAAGTTTACTCGCTCCCACCGGGTATAGCTCAAATCTATAAGGAGACGCATATAGCTATTTCGAATAGTCAGCCTGTCCTAACAGGAATAGGATTAAGAGCCATCGTGGAAGCAGTTTGTCATGATAAAAAGACAAAAGAAAGAAGTCTGTTTGATAAGATTAATGAACTAGTTGCAATGGGTGTTTTAACTACGGACAGTGCAACTATTCTCCATAAGATCCGCATAATGGGAAACAAAGCAGCACATGAGGTTAGAGTAAATCGTGAATCTGAACTCTTTGCTGCTTTCGATGTCGTAGAGCACTTGCTTACAACTGTATATATTATCCCACTAACAGCCAAAGAACTCAAATAAAACTAGGAGAACAAGTCGCAGTAGCTAACCCGCACGGCACATTTTCTGCGGAGTTTTCACCCAACTATAACCTCAACACCTTTGTCCACCATCGCTCTCTCCGTGGGGTTAGCTATGCTAGGACGTTCTGCAAAAAATGTCTGAGAGCATAATCATCCATTTCAATGAATCTGATCATGCGAAGATCACCAATCTGATCGAATCCCAATTCGGATCATCTCAAAATGGAATGTGGCATTATCCAGAAGACGACTATCTTATCATCATAACCCGTTATGAAGACATTAATTCCGAATACGAACCTCAAGAAATTGAGAGCGTGATCACTAAGCTCAATGGAAAGCCGAGTGCATCATATGACTTTGAGATCAGACGATCTAGATCAGAGGAAGCTTGCGACGTAATAGAGAGCTTTGTTCGCACAGATCTCCAAGCACTGAATTTCGTAGTGGACGACATGTTTCGAACTATCTCTGGAAGTGAATTCGAAGTTATTAATGACTTCTTGGATTGCTACAAATACAAAAAAATGCAGAACCCAAAGATAGCTTCTCATCGGAGCGATAGCGGAGCATGAGAGTTATCGGTTGTTGTCCCGTATAGCTTCGCACGTGATGACACGAGTCCAGGGTAGCAGGCTCTGGGTGGTGGTTACTTATGCGGTTTTGATTCTGTGTTCTGCCTTAGTGGGTTGTTGCGCCAGTGAGTGTTCTTAGTGGCGTTTAATGTTATACGCAGGAGCCGATTGCCGAACTGCAGGGCTGTTCGGTAATCAAATCGAGGCTTTATAGGGTGGGGTATGTCTAGTGATGGTAATGTGGCTTTCATCGTGGCGGGTTTGAGTTTTTGAGGCTGTTTTGGGGCACACGTTCTCTGGAGATATGCCGTCGTGATCTCCTGTTTAAGGCTATGATGTTAGGTTCTGTTAGAGTCGTTTTTTTGGAATCATGATGTTATGGTGCGCGGGTGAATTGTGGCGTATAACGCCTTTGGCGCACGCGATTATAGTATTTCTGCGTGTGAATTTGTGGTTTGTGAGGGGCAGCAGAAGGGGTCTTTTTCAGGCAGTATGGGTGCTGGCTCTAGCGCTCCGAGGTGGCATCAGATTCTGAGTCGCGCTAGTGAGGTAGGTGTAGTGGCGGATGGGTCAAAATAAGAAAAACAAGTAGCTTCCTACGTGGTTAGGCATTGGCAAGCACGACAGTTATAAGCTGAAATGAGCCTTGCCACCCAGTAAGTCACCAGAGTATATTTTATAAGAAGTCCAAACACGTGAAACATAAGAACACATCAGAAGCTGAGCAACTGGTCTGCGCGTTCACCAGAGGAGCCTTATGTGGGAAAACCGCACGTTGGGATCTGCAAGGAGCGAGGGGGCGTCAAGTAACTGACTTTCCTACCTTGATCTACCAAATTAAATTATGAAAATTAAAAATATAAGTATTATATCGTTAATTGTAGCTACAATGGTCGTACCTGCATTTTCTGTCGAAGGAACCTTTGAAACAGTAAAGACAAGAGCATCAAAAGAAATTTCTAATGCGGTGTCGCTAACGTTACGTCAACGAGCTATAGTAGAAATTTCTCAACTCTCGGCGTTAGGAATGAATGAGATGTTGTCGAAATCCGTGACTAAAGCTCTCAAGGAGGATCTACTTTCCAAGAAAGAGGTTGCTCTCATATTGACTCAATTATCTTCTTACTACGGTTTCCCTCGTGCAGAAAAATCAATGAATGCTCTTAAAGGTATTATCGAACCAGCAGAAAGCTTTGGGCTTCCTGAGGATACTGTGAAAGACCGTATAGAAGCAGGACGAGACGTATACACTAAACTTGATGCAAATGGTTATAACAATATTAACACTGCCTTCAATCCTATTGGAAAACACTTACCCAAAACTACATTTGCTTTATTTGGAGATGCTTTTTCGAACCCTTCCTTACCATTGAAAGATAGGCAACTTGCTACAATTAGTGCCTTGGCTTCGATGGGCACAGCAAACCCACAATTGCGTTTTCATATTACTACATCATTAAATATTGGGGTGACTAAATCTGAAATTGTGGACATGATTGTAATGACGCAATATTATGCAGGTATGCCAGCTGCCTATAATGCAGCACTGGCAGCTAAAGAGGTTTTTCAGAACAAACCCCAAAACCCATATATAGAAAAGTAGTAACAAATGAAATAAGCTTCACAAGTAGAGCAAGATGCTGCTGAGCAATCCGCTATCACCGAGTAGTTTCGTTTTATGATTTTAAGAATCTCAAACTCTTCGTCGAACCGCGACCTTTAGTGGATCGCTAGGGCTTTGGCGTTAACCTGAAACTATGCCCGGTAATGACTCCTGCACATTTGAGATAGCCCACGAAACCCCTAAGCTTATCATACTTTTTCAATACGGCATGGCTCATGATGAGCTTCAGCCATCAAATCTCTGCTAAAAATATGGAGTCTAAGTTCATCATCGCTTCTGCACTTAGTTGTATAGCTATTTTCGTTACACCAATTATGATTTATCCACTTACAGAACATGAAGAGTTTAACTCGTCTACTACTACCAACTTCTTCGTTAGCTTATTTTTAGTTATTATAGCCATCATTTGTGTATTAGATCCTCCAAGGAGGCTATGGTCATGGATATTACTTCTGATGCTAGTTCCAATGCTAGTTTTAACTATTATGATAGGCCTAAAGTATGCCTGATGGGGTGGTAACTATACCTGTTGCCTCATAAATAGAGCACACCCAAGCTCTTAGTAATACTCTGTAGCGTTGCCTCATAATTAGGATACTCTACGCCTTCTGTGTTTGTGGTTGATTTTTTGCCTCTTTGGTGAGGGGTAGATGTGGTAAGGGGTAGGTGAGCTTTTATACTGGGGGCTTTTAGAGACGATTTAGAAGCTCAGCCTTTTTCGTTGAGAACTCATATTCCGTTAGTATGCCGGCTTGATGAAGTTCTCCGAGTTGCTGAATGCTTTTGAGTGTTTCCTCGGTGTTGACGGGGTTGCTATTAGAGGCAGGAGCTGGCTGCTGTACTTCGATAGCAGGTGCAGGTTCTGCTACTGGAGCTGGAGCAGGTGCTAGTGTTGATGTTGGAGGGGTTGGCTGACTTTTTCCTGGGCCTGAAATGAGGGGTAGGTTGAGTGAGCTGAAGGTTCCGTATTGGCTGGTGAAGGTGAGTGAGCTTCCGCCGCCTTGTTGCTGTTGGACTCCGCCGATCTGGTGATCTAGGGTATCGTAAATGGAGATCTCGCCATTTGTATTGATGGCTAGGCGTCGAGCTGAGGAGAAGTAGGCGTATTGCATGCCGTTTTGGCCACCGCTGCTATTAGGGCTGCCAAGATCAGATGGCCACCAGCTACCACCGCCGATGGCATTGGAGCCTGTGCCTTGAGGGGCGGGTTGGAGTACTTGGGTGTTGGCCATTAGTGAGGAGAGTTCCCCGCATAGATTGCTGACCATGGATTGAAGGCCGGTGTTAAACATATCTCCGCACATGGTCATACCTCCTTGCATCCATTGTCCGCTTCCGAGTTCGGGAATTGAGAACTGCGCCATGGTGCCTCCTCCATTATTTACGGAGTGAAACATTGATAATGCGGAGTTCAAGCTGATGTTGTATTTCTGTGCGATATTTGAGAGAGCTTGTTCTCCTTGTGGCGTTAGTCCGTTCATAGCACGCTTCTTTAGAGCGGATTACTCAGAAGTCAAGTGCGCTGTGTGGTTTAGGTGGTGTTGTTGCTGGCTGTGGGGTTCTGGCTATGGGGGTAAGTTTTTTGGTATGGGGTGCAAAGGCTTGGTGTTTATAGGGAATAATTTGGTTTTGTGCCGATTCACTATAAAAATACTGATACATTAGACAAGACAGATTTGGAATCTGCGCTTACATTGGCGGCATATGAAGCGTACAATGAAGTTTTTCTTACTGTGTAAAGTTTTTCTATGCATGGGGTTGAGTGCTGACACGATCAGTTTATTTGATGGCGAGACATTAGATGGCTGGGAAGGGGATTCTCGGTTTTGGAGTGTTCAGGATGGGGTGATCACGGGTAAGTCGACTGAGGCGGTTCCTTGTAAACAGACTACCTACTTGAGTTATACGAAGAAGGAGTTTGCAAATTTTGAGTTCACTGTAGCATTTAGATTTCTGACTGAGAATGGTAATGGTGGTATCCAATACAGAAGTGCGTGGATGGATGAGGGGAAGACTAAGATGAAGGGATACCAGGCTGACTTGGAGACAGGGAAGAGATTTAGTGGGATACTTTATGAAGAGAATGGCCGAGGAATGATGGCTAAGCGTGGGGAGAAGGTTTTGGTAGGTGTGGATGGTAAGAAGACGGTTGAGAAACTAGCTGATGCTGAGAAAGCTCAGGCATCGATTAAGCATGGTGAGTGGAATACTTATCGTGTGGTGGCTGATGGTCAGAAGTTGATGCATGAGATCAATGGATTTAAGACTGTGGAAGTGGTTGATAATGAGAAGAATCGCAAGGCGGCTAAGGGCATACTTGCGCTGCAGATGCATCAGGGAGTGCCTGTGACGGTTCAGTATAAGGATGTGAAGATGTTAGAGTTGGCTGATACTAAGTTGGCATCTACAAATCCTCAGGTAATTCAGCCGGTAGCGACACCGGAGTGGATCTGGGGTGGCGATCCGAAGGTGAAGTCTGAGGGGAAGCAGACATTTACTTTTACTAAGGAATTTGAATTAGATCAATTTCCGAAGCGATGTTATTTGGCGATAAATGCTGATAATTCAGCGATTGTTAGACTGAACAATCGGAAGATAGTTACGCCTGATAACTGGAGAGAGTCTGCGGTTGCGGATGTGGCTAACCATATTAATAAGGGTAAGAATACGCTTTCGATTCGGGTGACGAATGATGGCGACCTTGGTGGGTTTGTTTTGCAGTTATCTGACATTTTGGTTTCTGATGATTCATGGGTATGCGTGGATAATACGACGAAGAAGGAGATCCCGACCTTTTCTCATGGTAAGCATGGGATGAAGCCTTGGGGTAAGGTTTTGGTGGATCTGCAAGAAGAAGTTCCAGATGAGCTTAGGTCTATGGACGGGTTCAAGGTTGAGAAAATTTATTCAGTGAATAAGGAGACTGAAGGTTCATGGGTTTCTATGTGTTTTGACGATAAGGGGCAGTTATTTATTAGTGATCAGTATGGGAGCTTATACAAAATCATTCTTAAAGATGGAGAGATCCAGAGTAAGGAGAAGCTGGAAGGATTAGGCCATGCGCAAGGGTTGTGCTGGGCTTATGGGAGTCTTTATGTGGTTTCTAGTAACCGAAAGGATCCGGGTGTGCATCGTATGACTGATACGAATAGCGATGGGAATTTTGACAAGAGCGAGCTCATTTTACCGATTATTGGTGGTGGCGAGCATGGGACTCATGGGTTGATTAAGAATCCGAATGGTGAGGGTCTACTTTTCATTGTAGGAAACCATACTCATCCGCCTAAGGATGCGACTAACATTACGAACAAGAACTGGGGTGAGGATACGCTACACCCGCATTTGAATGATGCGAGTGGTCATGCTGTGGGTGTGAAGGCTCCTGGTGGGACTTTGATTTTGCTCTCAGCTGATGGGAAAGAACGCAGAGTTCTGGCTACGGGGATGAGAAATACTTATGACATAGCGGCAAGCCCTACTGGTGAGGTGTATGGTTATGATTCTGATATGGAGTATGATGTTGGAACGCCGTGGTATAAACCTACGAGAGTTTTGCACTACATCGAGGGTGCTGAGTATGGTTGGCGTACTGGAACGGCTAAGTGGCCGGAGTATTATGCGGATAGTTTGGGTTCAGTGATAGACATTGGGCCTGGGTGTCCTACTGGTGTTCTGTTCGGAACGGGGGCTAAGTTCCCTGCTAAGTATCAGAAGGCGTTGTATATTTTAGATTGGACGTTTGGTAGGATTTACGCGCTTCATCTTTCACCGGATGGGACAACTTACACGGCGGCTAAAGAGGTGTTTGTTTCTGGTAAGCCATTGCCTCTGACTGATGCGACTATTGGTCCTGATGGGTCGATGTATTTCCTTACTGGTGGTAGACGTCTGCGTTCTGCACTTTATAGAGTGGATTACGACGGTTCTGAATCCACAGCGCCTGTGGCGGTGGGGACTGTGACTGCGGCTCAGAAAAAGCTAAAGCAGATCCAGGAGTCTAAGGATGTAGCGGAGCTTTGGGAGAATGTAGGTAGTGCAGATAGAACGCTTCGTTATGCGGCGCGTGTGTCTATGGAGCAGATTCCTACTGAGAAGTGGGTGAAGAAATATCAGGCTGAGTCTGATCCTCAGACGTTGATTACTTCTAGCTTGGCGTTATCACGCAATAAGGCTGAGCCTCAGGTGATCATTGATAAGTTGTTAGAGATTGATTTCGACAAGTTGGATGAGGCGATGAAGCTGGAGTATCTGCGTGCTGTATCACTGGTGTTTATCCGTAATGGTAAGCCAGAGGAGCAGACAAGAATGAAGTTGCTAGAGAAGTTTAATCACTATCCAAGTAGCAGTATGTTTGTGAATAGGGAGCTTTGCCGAGTGTTGGTTTATCTGGATTCTAAGACGGTTCTTCCGCAGACATTGTTCTTGATGAATAACTCGATCGTGGTGAAGGAAGATATCCCTGAGGATCTGTTAGAAGGTCATGATAAGTATGGAAAAGATATTCAGAATATGCTTGCGAACCAGCCAGACAGTCAGGCGCTACATTATGCGCTGATGCTTAAGAACCAGAAAAGCGGCTGGAATAAGCAGACGGTGACTGATTATTATAAGTGGTTAGCTAAGGCTGAGTCTAAGACTGGTGGTAATAGTTATAAGGGGTTCATTAAGAATATCCGTAGTGAAGCGATGAAGAATATCGAGGCGAAGCCTGAGTTGGTGGAGTTAGCGAAAGAGTTATCGACTGTGGTTCCGGCGGCTCAGCCGATGGAATTTGCGAAGGGTCCTGGTAGAAATTGGTCTGCTGAGGAGGCTTTGGCTGCTGTTGAGGATCTTTCTAAAGCGGATGTTGCTAATGGGAAGAAAATGTTCCAAGCGGTTCACTGTGCTAAGTGCCACAGCCATTCTGGCGAAGGTGGTAGCTCTGGTCCTGAGCTTACTCAATTAGCGAATCGTTTCAGTAAGAAGGATATTCTGAAGGCTATCATTGATCCATCTGAGGTAATTTCAGATCAATACCAATCGACTATTTTGCATCTTGATGATGAGACCACGATAGCGGGTAAGATCATGAAAGAGGACGATGAGCATATTTACTTGGCGAGTAATCCATTTGATCTAACGGTGCACACACCTGTGCTGCAATCTTCTGTGGTGAAGCGCACAGTAGCAACTACTTCGACGATGCCTCCATCACTTATCAATGCGATGAATCCGGATGAGTTGAGAGACTTAATGCTTTACCTTACTAACCAAAGTAATTAATACGTCTGCTATGAATGATTTCTTGGCAAATTATCTGAAGATGCCTGACACAGCCAGGCTACTATTTGATGAGATGCCGAGATTCATTTATTTTATGAAGGATGAAGAGTTGCGGTTTGTGAGACTGAATCAGACCTTGGTTGAGAAACTAGGTTTGCCGGAGGAGGAGATTCTAGGGAAGACTGATTATGATCTTTTGCCTAAGTCGATGGCGGATGCGTTCTATAAGGATGATCAATATATTCTTAATACGAAGAAGCCTATTTTGAACAAGGTGGAGTTGGTTCCCTCTAGTCGTGGGCAGGCTGACTGGTCGTTGACTAATAAGGTTCCTATGTTTGATGATGAGGGGAATATAGCGGCGATTATTGGAGCGACTCGACCGTTTTCTACGAGTGATACGGCTCGTAATTCTAGTAATTCGCTGAGTTTGATGATTGAGTTTATCAAGGAGAACTATGCGAAAAAATTATCGATAGAGGATCTGGCTACGATGTCATCATTGTCGGTGAGTGCGCTGGAGCGGAAGTTTAAAAAGGTGTTTCACATTACACCGAGTCAGTACATTTTGAACATAAGGATTCAGGAGGCTTGTCATTTATTGATTCACAGTTCTCGGCCGTTGATAGAGATAGCTAGTGATTGTGGTTTTTATGATCAGAGTCATTTTAGCCGGCAGTTCTCAAAGGCGATGAACAGTTCTCCTTTGAAATACCGGAAACAATTTAGAATTTGATTTCGTGGTTTACTGATCAACTTCAAATACACTATAACTTAGTGAACCAATCTAAAATGATGAAATTACATAACGCCATGTGGCCGGGAGTCGTAGGAAAAGATGATGACTCGGATCAGCCAACGATCTCGCTTGATAAGATGCTAGACTTCACAACTAATGCTTCAGTCGACGGGAAGAAGTATGATGGTGTGGATTTATTTTTATATCACTCGCATGTGGACCCTGAGGCGTCTGATGATGCGATACGTGCGATGGCGGATAAGATAGCGGAGAAGGGCTTGAATATTGGGACCTTGGTGGCGCCGGTATGGCCTGGGACGATGGGTGGGTCAGCATTTGGGGCGAAGGAAGAGCGTGATAATTTCCTGAAAGCGATCAGTTATGCTTGTAGGGTGTCTGGGATACTGAGGGAGCATGGTGCGCGGAAGTATGGGGTTATCAGAATGGACTCTGCGGGTAATCCGGAGGAATTTTCGAAGAATGAGCTTGGTAATACGAAGTTGCTGGCGAATACGTTTCGTGAGGCGGGTAAGATAGCTGGCGGGCATGGTGAGCGGCTGGCGGCGGAGGGTGAGATATGCTGGGGTGGAATGCACTCATGGAAGCATATGATTGATACGCTGGAGGAGACTGGGACTCCGGATACGGTGGGATTTCAGGCGGACTTGGCGCACACTTATCTGTATCTGTTAGGTTATAATGCGCCGGAGCATACGCTTTTGAATGAGGGGTATAGTGATGAGGAATTCTGGCACGCTTATAAAATTCTAACTGATAAGTTACGTCCGTGGACGATTGATTTTCATGTGGCACAGAATGATGGGTCGGTGCATGGTTCTGGTTCTCATGATAAGACTGGGCGTCATTGTTTAGCGGATGATCCGAAAGGGTTGCTAGATATTACGCGCTGCTCGAAGATGTGGCTTAAGGATTATGAGGAACGAGGGATAGAGCATATTTGCTGGGATGGGTGTATGTTTGACAACAGTATTTTAGAGGATGGGAAGACTTGGGATACGATCTTGGCGGCGATGCTGGATGTGCGTGCTGGTTTGGAATCATAATTTAACTATTAGAGAATATAGAAACGATGAGTGATATAAAATTTGGAGCTGAGATTTACACCTGGTTTATGGATGGCTATGGTGAGGGGAATAAGAATAAGTTAGGCCACATGGCGGATGTGGTGGGTAAGGCAGGATTCAAAGGTATAGAGCCGATGGTGCTGGAGCCTTATGATGACTATTGGATGGGGGATTATAAAGATCCGGCTAAGCTTAAGGATGCTTTGGATGAAGCGGGGATAGAGCTTGCGGCGTTGGCATTGATTTGTAAGTGGGATGGGGAAGAGGAGACTGAGTCTGAGCGTATCTGTGCGGACTGGACGATAGAGATGTTGAAGCATTTTCCTGGTGCTGCATTGGGGACTGTGCCACTTCCTGATGGGCGGAAGAATTTGCAACAGCGTAGATTGAATTTAGTGAATAATGTGAATAGGGTATCGCGCAGGGCGGCGGATGCTGGGTTGACTTGTTCATTTCATCCGAACTCGCCTCCGGGGTCGCTGGTGCGGACTCAGGATGATTATGATGTGGTTTTGAATTCACTTGATCCTGCGGTTACTGGGTGGACGCCGGATGTGGGGCACATTATTCGTGGTGGGATGGATATTATTGGGACGATGACGAAGTGGCAGCATTTGATTAACCACATCCATTACAAAGATTATTCTGGCAATGGGCCTGAGCCTTGGGCGCAGATGGGTGAGGGGAAAGTTGATTTCCACAAGGTCACAGAGTTCTTGGTGGAGAGAGATTATAAGGGGTGGATTATTTGTGAGGATGAATGTGAGCTGGCGATTAGTCAGCCGGATGAGGTGACTTTGCAGAATGGTAAGTGGTGTAATGAGGAATTGTTGCCGTTGGTCTAGGATTGGCTGCTAGGGTAGCTAATCAAATGTTTCCTGTTGTTTTATTCTTGTGGAGTACAATGCAAGTGATTTAACGATAGTAGATTGTGGTGATGATGAGCTATGGAAATTTAAGCTTGGTAAGTGATCTGAATGTCAGCTAGGGTTATATTAATTCTACTGTTCTACTAAAAATATGATGTCACTGATGCTCGAAGATCCACTGTGCTTTCTAGCCTTCTGCTTGTTGCTTCTATACTTGCAAGATTTAGTGAGTTTTCTTATAAGACGATCAACAGATAACATTAGAAAATATCATTACTGGGTCGAGAACGTTGACAGCAAATATTCTAGATCAAAAAAATTTAGCATTGTTCAGCTCAGTGAGGCATACCTCCCTGGTTGGCTCATCATTATCGGTAACTTTCCAAGATACTTGAATACAGCATTATTAATTGTAGCCATCAGATTTCTGCCTGCAGGATGGGCATTTTGGATGCTAATGCTTGTTGTTGCATCACTTTCTGTACTTGAGTATTTAGTTTCACAGATTCTGAAATCGTGGTGTAGAAGACGAAATATCCAATGAAACCTAAACAAAATGGCTAACAAGATGGAGTGGTGATGGGAGGTAGTTGTAGCGCTGACGTCGCTGAACTTGGTTGATTGGCTTGGTGGATGTTGTGGGAACATTCTTCTTGCTAGCTTATTGGTGGGGGGGTAGTGTTTTAGGATGAAATGGACTGTTCTTTATTCGTTGCTGGTGCTTGGTAGGCTTGGTGCTCAAGATGGGGTGATGGCTGCTGAGAAAGTAGTGGAGCTGACGGAGGCTGAGCAGGGGAATCTGGATTTGAGTGCTGGGTTTCCTAAGGTGGCGATGCGGGAGGATGTTGAAAAGTTTGATGTTGAGTTGCTAAAGGGTGCTGCTGATAAGGGGAGTTATATGGCGCAGTTTTATCTTGGGAAGCGGGCTTATTTTAATGGGGCTTATAAGGATGCTTTGGGTTGGTATGAGAAGTCTGCGGCATTAGGTTATTCTGCTGCGATGGTGAATATGGGTTCTATTTATCAGCATGGGTTGGCGGATGAGGGGAAGTCAGATTATGCGAAGGCGATTGAATTTTATGGTAAGGCGGGGGATCTTGGGCATTCTACTGGATTTCATAATTTGGCGTGTATGTATAGGGATGGTTTAGGGGTGGAGGTGGATCTGGGGAAGGCACTGGATTTTTTTGTTCTCGCTTCAGGGCTGGGCCATGCGGATGCGACGAGTGAGGTGGGGACGTTTTATGAGCAGGGGCGAGGGGTTGAGGTGAAGCCTGTGTTGGCGGTGAGGTATTATGAAAAAGCGATAGAGAATGGTTCTGTTGTGGCTATTTCAAATCTTGGGGCTTGTTATATTAATGGGACTGGTGTGGAGGTGGATCAGAGGAAGGCGGTGGCGTTATTCCGTGAGTCTGCGGGGAAGTCTTGTCCGCATGGGACGCGGATGTTGGGTTTGTGTTATGAGGAAGGGTTCGGGGTTGAGCAGGATATGGAGGAGGCGAAGAGGTGGTTTCAGAAGGGGGTTGATCTGAGGGATGTTAGGTCGAAGGGGTTTCTGAGAGAGCTTCTTGAGGGTGAGGCGGAAGAATAAGTTATTTATTTAAGCTCGGTAGACTCTAAGATAAGAGGAAATGAAATTTAACCCAAAACTGCTTAACTCTCCGCTGGATGCGGCGGATGAACTGATCGATGGTTTGGTGGAGGCGTATAATGGGGAGTGCTATAAGGTGGGGACACGGTCGATAGTGAAGAGTCAAATTGCTGCTGATAAGGTTGGGTTGCTGGTGGGTGGCGGGGCTGGGCATGAGCCGATTTACCATGCGATGATAGGGAGGAATATGGCTGATGGGGCGGCTTGTGGGGATATTTTTGCTGCGCCTGCTCCGCATATAGTTTCTGAGGCTGCGCTGGCGGTGGACCAGGGGAATGGGGTGTTGTTTCTGTATGGGAATTATGCTGGGGATATTATGAATTTTAATCTGGGGGCTGAGATGGCGGAGGATGCGGGGGTGGCTACGCGGACGGTATTGATCGCGGATGATGTGGCGTCTGCACCGCCGGAGAGGAAGGGTGACCGGCGTGGGATAGCGGGATTGGTGCCGATAGTGAAAATAGCTGGGGCGGCGTCTCAGGATGCGGAGGATCTGGATGCGCTGGCGGAGGTGGTGGAGAGAGCTTGCTTGCAGACTAGGTCTGTGGGGGCGGCGATGGCGCCGGGGTCGATTCCGGCGACGGGGACTCCTACGTTTGAGTTAGATGAGGGGATGATAGGGTTGGGAATGGGGATACATGGTGAGGCGGGGGTGGAGGATATTCCGATGACTACGGCGGCTGATCTTACTCCTAGAATGTTGGATCTGATTGTGGCGGATTTTGAGAATGATGGTGATGTGGAGGCTCTGGCAGCTGGGGACTCGATTGTGTTTCTTATCAATTCGCTGGGAGCTACGACGATGATGGAGTGTCTGGTGTGTATGCGGTCTGCGGCGGTGTATTTTGAGGAGCGTGGGGTTGAGATTTTTGATGTGATGGTAGGGCCGTTTGTGACTTGTCAGGAGATGGCGGGGATTTCATTTTCTGTGATGCGGGTGGATGATGAGCTGAAGAGGCTTTGGTCGATGCCTTGCCAGTCATTTTGCTATTCTAAGATGCAGGGGCCTTTGGATGCTGTGGGGGAGTGTGGAGCTGGGGAGGTGAGGGCTGGAGCTGGGGCTGTGGTTAAGAAATCTGGGGCGAGGGAGGGACGGGTAATGGTAGATTTTTCTCATTCGGATGCTGGGCTGACGGTGGAGGAGGCTAGGGAGATGTTGTTATTGGTGGCGGATAGGGTTATTGAGGCTGAACCGATTCTTTCACAGGCGGATAGGGATCTGGGTGATGGTGATCATGGGCTGGGGATGAAGCGTGGATTTAGTGCTCTTAGGGAGAATCTGGCGGGTGTTGAGTTTGTGAGCTTGCGAGAGCTTTTTCAGTGTGCGGGGTCGTCATTGTTGACGACGATGGGTGGGGCGTCTGGGGTGGTGTTTGGCTCGCTTTTTCTGGCTGGTGATAAGACGATGGAGGGGGCTGAGTATTTTGGGTCTCATGAGTTGGCGCATTTGCTTGATCAGTCGCTTAAGGATGTGATGAAACGGGGTGGGGCGAAGCCTGGGGATAAGACGATGTTGGATGCATTGGCTCCGGCTGCGGTGGTTGCTGGTGAGTTGATAGATCTGCCTATTTCAGAATCGATGGTAAAAGTAGCTGAGGCTGCGGATAGTGGGAAAGAAGCAAGTAAGGGGATGTTGGCGACGATGGGGAGGGCTAAGACTCTGGGAGAAAAGACGATAGGGCTTACTGATGCGGGTGCTATTTCGGTGTCTATTATTTTGTCGACTATGGAGCAGTTCATTGGTGAATTGTAAGATGGACTCTTAAAAACTTACCTCTAGTTGTGAGGTAGTTTATGGATTTGATGGGTATTTTTTGCGATTGTTAGTTATCCATCGTGTGTTCTGTATAGCTTAGCCATTCTAGTCTAGTGGATTATTCTTGATAAATGGGATATATTGTCTTTTAATCAATTTAAACTAAGAATGCTCAACCCCCATGAAACAGAATAACATACTATTGGTTCTCACTGGTATCATTATAGCTTCGCCATTATCCGCGCAGACGTTTAGTAATTTGAATTTTGACTTTAGTGAATATGCCTTCAGTACAGGAACAATATCAGGGTCTACAGGTTTTAATCTGATCAATGATACAACTGGTGCCGAATTAATTTCAGATAATGGTGATTTAGATGATCTAACTATAACGATTACAACTAGCATTCCATCCAATGCTGCGGGAGCTCATGCGGATGCTGAAATTACATCAGGTGGGCTAGTGTCTAACCATGGTTGGGGCAATACATTTGCTAATACTTACTCAGCAGCAACTCCTAATAATCCAGGAACTTTGATCAAGCAGACGATCCGGATGTCATTTGCAAATCACCTATCCATTCAAGATTTCGAGACGGATTTCAGGAGTTTGAATACAAGGGGGATTACATGGGAGCATACTGAGTTAGCTTATTTGAAGAAGGACGGAAGTTACTTTACAGCAGCTCCTGCGGTGGGAGATTATCTTTCATGGCAGGCCGCGGCAGCAGCGGAGCAAGGATCACCTTCTCAAGGGTGGTGGCTAGCAGCTTCTACTGGGACAGTGACGAACGTTGGCACGGTTACGACAGTTGCAGGGTCTAACGGTTCATTGGAAAACATGACTAATACTGGTGGAACTAATGACACCATGACTTATAGTGATGTTGGGTTAGCGGCTGGAACTGAGGTTGGTGGGTTTGAGTGGACAGTTTATCTCTATGATAATCGTGGACAGGATAATAATCAAACTAACTGGACGGTCACACAAAATTTCTTTGAGATAACGGGAGAAGTAGTGCCAGAGCCGAGCTCTGCGATGTTACTCGGTCTTGGAAGTATGACTTTGCTTCTTAGAAGAAAGAAGTAGCCTGCTTGGATTGGGATTTTATTGGATCTCAGAAACACTCTGTTCATTATTAGAAGCGTTCCTAGTAAGTGGTTCGTATTTTCTGCGATTGTTGGCTTTTCAAGGTAGAGGGAATGGTTTAGCGTATCGGCAATGCTGAAATTTATCGATCAGGGAGGCCCATTTGTTTGGGTGCTGTTAGCGCTGTCATTCGCGGGAATGATGATTGCGCTGGAGAAGATTATCTTTTTCCAACGCACCAAAATCCACGTGGGAGATCTGATGCTGGGATTGGCGAATCATATACGTAAGGGTGCACATAGTGAGGCACTTCGTGAGGCGGCTCGTGCTCCAGGGTCTATTCCGAGAGTGGCTCATGCGGCGTTGATGCGGCATTATTTGCCTAGGGCTGATTTGCGTGATATTGCGATGGAGGCTGGTCAGTTGGAGGTTCCTCGGATTGAGAAAAATTTACGTGGGTTGTATACTGTGGCGTTGATCGCTCCTCTGGTGGGGATGCTGGGCACGGTGAATGGATTGATTGAGACCTTTGTGAAGATGAGTAATAGTAGTGGGTTGAGTTCTAATTTGGACATGGCGAAGGGGATTTATGAGGCATTGATCACTACTGGGCTTGGCTTGTTAGTTGCGGTTCCGGCATACTTGTTTTATTTGTATTTTGTGGGTAGGGCGAAGCGTCTGGTGCACCGTATCGAGCGTGGGGCGATAGAGATAGTGAACATTATTTGTGATGAGCGAGAGGCTCCGAAGGAAGTGGTGGTTGAGGAGAAAACTGCTGAAGCTGTTGTGGCGGAGAAACCTAAAAAGGCGGGAACGAAGGCGTCTAAAAATTCTAAATCATGAAGCTAGAGATGTCATTACCTCAGAGGCCGGGACTGATCTACACGATGCCTGTGTTAGATATTTTGGTGTTGGTATTGGTGTTTCCGTTGTTGGGGTCGTCGTTCACGACTGATGCTGGGATTGAGCTGAGTTTGCCGGATACTGGGCATCGTTTTGATAGGATGGAGCATAGCATTGTGGTGACTGTGAAGGGCACGACTGAGAGGCAGATCTTTATTAACCGTAGACTGGTCAAGGAGAGAGATATGCTTGAGGAGCTGGCTAAGGAGGCGGTGAGCTGGCAGGGTGGAGGTGCTGTGGGGATTATTTTCCGAGTGGATAAACGTGTTCCGAGTGGATATAAGACTAGGATAGGGGATAAACTATTAGCGGAAGGATACCGGGTCTATGATGCGGGTAATCCTGCGAGTAAGTGATGTTATTTTCGAAGGAAAAGAGGCTGCAACGAGATAGGAATGCTGGATTGGTATTCCGCTGGAGGGGTGGCTATGGATTGAATAGGGGTGGGTCAACGATTGCGTTTGTGATGACGTCGATGATTTTTGCTGCGGGTTTCGTCATGCTTAATGTGTATGCAAAGCCAAATACGGTGCCGAGCAGATACCGCGCGACGATGATCCAGCTTGGTGAAATGGATGATGATCTTACTTGGTGGGTGGAGAAAAACTCGCCGAATCTGCCATTGTGGTCAGGGAATGATGATGAGCCAAGTGATGCGCGGGTGAGTGAGTTGCTGAGGGAGGAAATTTATGATGCTCATGGTGGAACTTACCGGTATGAGGATGTGGAGATGCAGCAGATAGAAGTGGCAAACGAGGAGGTGTATTCGCTTAGGACGAGGTCGCTGCCTTCTTTGCGTCGATTTAGTGTCGATCAGGGTGATGGGGTGGAGGTAATGGGATGGAAATTATTAGTGACTGGTGAGGCGGGGTTGGAGGAGAGGTTGCCTGCTGATTTGGATTATGGGGATGAGATTCCTGCGAACTGGCGGGGTAATTCAGCTAGATTTATTGTGGCGGTGGATGCTGGGGGTAAGGTTTTGAGTGTGAATCCGTCTGAGTGGACTGAGGATGAAGTGGTGAGAGGGTTTGAGGATTGGATTCAGGCGATTTCATTTAAGCCAGTAAAAGGCGAAGGGGAGGAAGCGGTGCAGATAGTGACAGGGGTGATTACTCTTAGTCTAGACGCGGTAGTCAAAACAGCGGAGCAGGAGGTGCAGCCATGATTGAAATGAATTTTGAGGAGTTTAGCTTATTCATCGTTTCTGGATGTGTGTTGTTGATGGGCTTGCTGTTATTTGCGCATTCGATCCGGTCTAGAAGCTACCGGAGGAAACGTTACCATCAGGTGGTGCAGTGTCCGGTGTGTGGTGAGGTTTTTGATGATAGGAGCGCAGTGAAGATGCCAGAATGCAAAGGTTGTGGGAGGAAAACCATTAGGGGTTATGATAAGAGCTTGGGATAGTCCTTAGCTGGAGTTATTTGTGTCGCTGTGACGTTGGGGGCACGTTTTTGCGTTATCTAGCTTGCACTATGTGAAAAATCTTCGATAATTCTGAGAAGAATCGAAGCACAACCAAATTTATGAACGAGCGCAGAGTAGTAATCACAGGAATCGGGGCGATCAGTCCACTAGGGAATGATCTCCAGAGCACATGGGACGGCCTTAAGGCTGGCCGTAGCGGAATCAGTAAAATCACTAAGATGGATACTGAAGGTTATTCTGTGCATATTGGTGGTGAGGTAAAGGGGTTTGATCCTAAGCCTTATTTTAATGATGCTAAAGATGCTCGCCGTGCTGATGAATACACGCTGTTAGCGTTTGGAGCGTCTAAAATGGCGATGGAAGATTCAGGTTTGGATCCAGACGCTGTTGATAAGTCACGCGTTGGCGTGATGGTGGGTAGTGGAATCGGCGGACTAGGGACACTGGAGCGTGAGCATGAGAAGCTTATCAAGCGTGGACCGGGGAAGGTTTCTCCATTCGTGATTCCGATGATGATTTCTAACATTGCTAGTGGCATGATCAGTATGGAGTATGGCTTTGGTGGACCGAATATGGTGATCGTGACTGCTTGTGCGACAGCGAATCACAATATTGGTGAGGCTTGGAGAATGATTAAATTTGGTGATGCTGATGCCTTTATTGCGGGGGGTGCTGAGTCTACGATCTTACCGATGGGACTCTCTGGCTTCTCTAACATGCGCGCACTTTCGACTAGAAATGATGATCCTGAGAGTGCCTCACGTCCGTTTGATGTTGGCAGAGATGGCTTTGTCATGGGTGAGGGTGCAGGTGTGGTAATTATCGAGGAACTAGAGCACGCTAAGGCGCGTGGTGCTAAAATTTATGCAGAGGTCACTGGTTATGGTGTTAGTTCAGATGCTTATCACATGACTTCTCCGCATCCAGAGGGTGAGGGGGCTAGCCGTTGTATTGATATGGCGCTTAAGCATGCGAAGTTGAATCCAGAGGACATCACTTATGTGAACGCGCACGGGACATCGACTCCGATGGGTGATATCTGTGAGACAAAGGCGATCAAGAAGAGCTTTGGGGCGTATGCTAAGGATGGGCTCATTGTGAGTTCGACGAAGTCTATGACTGGTCACCTTCTTGGAGCTGCTGGTGGAATTGAGTTAGCGGCTTGTTTGATGGCGATGAAGGACAGTGTTATTCCTCCTACAATCAACCTTGAGAACCAAGATCCTGACTGTGATCTCGACTACTGTGCTAATGTGGCGCGTGAAGTGGAAGTGAAAGCGGCATTGAGTAATTCCTTTGGGTTTGGTGGGCACAACGCAAGTTTGTTGGTCCAGAAATTCAGCTAAAATAGGAGCCTGAAAACTTCTCGCTTGCGGTGAGCGAGGAGATGGGGCAAACTTTTACAAGTCTAAGTCTAAGAGCATGAGCATGAGCAAAAATACCAACAAAACATTCAATAAGCACACTAACAACGAGCGCCTTAAGAAAGCTCAAGAGATTGCCTCAAATCCTTCTGCTTACAAGGTGTGTGAGTGTTGTGACTCGATTGTTGGGGCGGGTTCGGTGACTTGTTCTAACTGCCACGGCTACAGATTTGATGACTCTCAGACACGCGTAGTGGACCAGGCTATTTTCTTGGGAACTCGTAAGAAAACGTCGGTCACTGCTTCTGATTTAGTGTAGTTTTGAAGAAAATAGGGATAACTTTAGGAGATCAAGCTGGAATTGGTCCAGAAATTGTTGCCGCTGCGCTTTCTGATCCTCGATTGGCCGAATGGTTTCCAGGTGATGTGGAGTTCCGCATTGTTGGCGAGCGGATTAATGCAGTTCTTGGTCAGCCGGATATAGCTTCTGCGCAGGCTGCACTGGATGCATTGGAGGAGAGTGTGAGGTTGGTGAAGGCTGGTGAGATAGATGCGATTGTTACGGCGCCTGTTGCTAAAGAGGGTTTGCATAAGGTGGGGTTTGATTTCCCTGGGCAGACGGAGTTTTTTGCTGATAGGCTTAAGTGTGATGACCATGCGATGTGTTTGACTGGTGCTAAATTGACGGTTGCGTTGGTGACTATCCATGTTCCTATTTCGACTGTCTCGGGTTCTTTGAAAGAGAGTGAGATTGTGCGGGTTGGGAATCTATTGGAGAAATTTTGTCGTCAGAAGAGGAAATCTACTGGACGAGAGGGGGAGCCGAGGATTGCGGTGTGTGGGTTGAATCCGCATGCTGGTGAGAGTGGTGCATTTGGGAGTGAGGATGAGGAGATAGTGGCACCGGCTATTGCGAAATTAAACGAAGCTGGGGGTAAGGTTTTTAGTGGGCCGCATCCGGCTGATACTATTTTTAAACCTGCTTCTGAGGGTGAGTATGATGCGGTGCTATGTATGTATCATGATCAGGGATTGATTCCGCTTAAGCTGTTAGATTTTGCTACTGGTGTGAATACTACGCTGGGGCTTAGTCATCCGCGGACTAGTCCAGATCATGGAACTGCGTTTGACATTGCGGGCAAAGGTTTAGCTGACCACGAGTCTATGCTCCACGCCATTAAGCTGGCAGTGGAGCTTGCCGTCTAAGCTTTAGTAAAGCTGCGGGACGTAAATTTCAGCGGGGACTGGGCTGCGGGAGTAGTCATCGTGATGGACTCTGCTGGGGAGATCGACGATTTCACGTTCTACGTGTTGGTAAGGGACTTGGCTGAGGAAGTGTGAGATGCAGTTCAGTCTGGCGCGTTTTTTGCAATCGGCGCGAACCACGCGCCATGGTGCGGAGGCGTGATTGGTGTGTTTGAACATTTCTTCTTTAGCGACGGTGTATTCTTCCCAGCGTTTACGTGATTCTAGATCCATTGGGGAGAGTTTCCATTGTTTGAGTGGGTCATGGTTTCTGCATTCGAAGCGGAATTGTTGTTCGGTGTCCGAAATGGAGAACCAGTATTTGATGAGTCTGATGCCTGAGCCTATGAGCATGTTTTCAAAGTCTGGGACGGTGCGAAAGAACTCTTGGTATTCTTCTTCGGAGCAGAAGCCCATGACGCGTTCGACGCCGGCTCGGTTGTACCATGATCGGTCGAACAGGACGATCTCGCCAGCAGCGGGGAGATGCTCGACGTAGCGTTGGAAATACCATTGAGTTTTCTCACGTGAGTTAGGTGCGGGGAGTGCTGCGACTCTGCAAATTCTGGGATTCATGCGCTGGGTCATGCGCTTGATGACGCTGCCTTTGCCGGCTGAGTCTCGGCCCTCGAAAAGGACTACGATTTTTTCACCGGTTTTGACGACCCAGTCTTGTAGTTTTACAAGCTCAACTTGAAGGCGGTAGAGTTCTTTGAAGTAGGTTCTTCGAAACGTGCGCATTTCATCGCCGTCTAGATCGCCATGGGGCATGTTTTCTTCATCATACTCGCCGAACTCCATTTCGAGTTCTTCATCAAATTGATCAATATAATCCTCGCGGATACGGGCGAAATTTTCTTTCAGGGTCTGCGGTTCCATATATCTAACTCCTAGCAGAAACTAGGTGAAATGTCCCGTGACAGTTTCGTCACTGAGTTGGTGGAATGATTTCCTATTGGGTGAAATTTAAGATCTCATGGTCAGGCCCGGTATTTACCAAGGGGACCAGTTTTGATATAGCGGAAAAAGGTATGGAGGGTTATGTATTAGTGATGCATGAGGTGGAGTTGGAATTGGTAAAATAGTGTCGGTTGTGTTATGGTGGGGTATCAGAGACAACTCGTCGTGGGGCTTTGTCTGATGAATCATCAAACTTATACTAAATTTAATAATGAATCTAAAAATGAAGTTCCCAGTTGTTGCTCTGATTAAGAGAGCGGTTTTAAGTTTTTCTTTGGTTTTGTTTTCTGGCTGGTTAGGGACGGCTAGTGCGGATGAGGATAGGGCGGGTGGGCTTACGGTTCTGATTACGGGAGCGAACCGTGGTATAGGTTTAGAGTTTGCTAAGCAATATGAAGCTGCTGGCTATGATGTGATAGGTACTGCGAGGAAGCCAGATGCTGCTGCTGATCTGAAGGCGACTGGTGCGCAAGTGGTGAAGCTGGATGTTACTAGTGATGAGGATATAGCTGGTCTTGTGAAGACTTTGGATGGTAAAAAAGTGGATATTCTTATTAATAATGCGGGGTATATGGATCGTGAATTGAGCAGGGATGCTCTGGAGCGGTGTTATGCTGTGAATGCAGCAGGGCCACTTCTGTTAGCCAATGCTTTGATTCCTAATTTGAAGTTATCGAGGGAGGCTAAGATCGTTAATATTTCATCACGGTTGGGGATAATAAGTAATACGCGTGGGAGTTATCCGGCGTATTCGATGAGTAAGGCAGCATTGAATATGGCTACTCGCCAGCTTCATTCTCAGCTTGGCAAGGAGGGAGTGATCGTGGTTTCTATGGGGCCTGGACATAATCAGACTGATATGGGCGGGGCGGGTGCTCCGCAGAAGCCGGAGGATAGTGTGAAGCTGATGATGGGTGTGATAGGGAAATTGACAAAGGAGCAATCTGGGAGGTTTTGGTATAGGGATGGTACTGAGCTAGCTTGGTGAGTTAGCTTGGTGATGGAGCGAATGGGGGAGGTAGTTGTATTTTTTTCTTTCTGTAAGGATTTTGGTTATTTATCGTATAGAGATGATGCAACAAAACCTATATTACACTTTTGTTTTAACTAGTTCGATCACTTCATTTGCTTGTGCTGATGATGCATGGGTGATTGATAGCCATGATGAATGGGAGAAAGCGACGAGCGCTCAGAAGGGCTTGGCGTTTGCTGAGGGGATGGCTGAGCCTGCTGGAAAGGAAGCTACTTTTCAGAGTGTGCTGAAGCGGTTTGAGACGAAGCGTTCGGTTAAGAGTATTTCGATTGCTCAGTCGCCGAATTGGTTGAACTGGGAGGAGACTCCAAACATAGGTACAGCAAGTATGGCGGATGCGCCGGTGTTGTTGAGTCTAGGGGAGAATAATCATTGGATGTTTGCTAGGTATAAAGCTCCTGGTTCAGAATCGCAAAAAGGTAAGAAGGATAAGAAGGGGGGTGAGGAGAAAGTTGAGGTTGTTGAAGAGGTGTTTGTTCCTGAGGAGGTGAAGTTGGAGGGGTTTGATGTGAAGTTGTTGTCGACGCCTGTTGCAAATGAGTTTACGGCACCTGGTGGTTTGGAGAAAAATATGGGTGGTTATCATGCGTGGCAAAGCCGAGATATGAAGAATTGGGTTCGTCATGGATCTGTAACTGAGAAGTTTTCTAAATGGATGACGACAGCGGAATATGTAGATGGTAAGTTCCAGTTTTATTATGATTTTCCGAATGACCAGGACCCGCATGTTTATGTGGATGAAGATTTAACTGATGGGAAGCCTGGGAAGAATATGGGGATGGCATTTAAAGATCCATCGCATGGATCTGATGTGGGAATGATTCGTGATCTTGAAGGTAAGTTTCATGTGATTTATGAGGACTGGAGCCCGATTAAGGCGAGTGCTCGTGCTTGGGATTCTCCGTTGGCGGGGCATGCTGTGAGTGAAGATGGGTTGAAGGATTTCAAGATTGTGGATGCGGCGGTGGATTTGAGGACTAAGCCTACTGGGAAAATAGGGACGTATAAGCACCCTCACTGGGCAAAGGAGGATCCTAAGAATTATAAGACGAATGTGGCTGAGTATGAAATCCATAGTCCTGAGCAACCGGCATTTGGTGACTGGGCGGCGATTAGTGTGGGTGGGCAGTATTATCTCTTCGGGGATTATGATAAATCACATGGTGAGCCGATGAGTGTGGGGATGTTTACTTCATCTAGTATTGATAAGCAGTTTACGTTTTTTGGTAGTATTGGGAGAGGGCATCCTGATCCGGATGTTTGCTTTGCTGATGGTAAGTTTTATCTAGCGACTCAGCAAAAGTTGGATTTTGTGAGTGATGGGCCGTGGGTTGAGTCTGTGGAGGTGCGTGCTGGGGTGGATACGGATAATGATGCAACGATAGATCAATGGAGTGAGTGGCAAATGGTGAAAGAGGCTTATGCTTATACGCCGGGATTTGCTAAGCAGGTGAAGAAGACTGCGGCGGAGATGGATCTTTCTAAGTTGCCAGAGGGTTATGGGTTCCAGTTTGAGCTTCGTTTGAAGGACACTACTGAGAATCAATCTAAGCCGATTTTGGATAAGGTGACGGTGGAATTTGGTGAATAGCTGGATTGGTATATCATGATCCCGTTTTCAGAGAGAGCAGTAGAAGGGGTGTATGACTCGTATCCTGAGAGTGTGCGGTCTGCTATGTTCGCTCTGCGGGATCTTATTTATACTAGTGCCCAAAAGTTAGGGGGAGCGGGTGGTATAATGGAATCACTGAAGTGGGGGGAGCCTAGTTATAAGAGTAGGAGTGGATCAGCTTTGAGGATTCATTGGAAAAGAGGTGATCCTGAGTTTTTTAGGATGTTCTTCCATTGCCAGACGAGTTTGGTGGAGACATTTCGTGAGATATATCCTGATGTTTTTGATTACGAGGGGAACCGAGCGATTAGGTTTAAGGTGGGTGATGAGATTGATTTAGTTAGCTTGGGGCATTGTGTGGAATTGGCTTTGAGTTACCATTCAATTAAGCACTTGCCGAGGCTGGGAGTGAATGAGATATTAGCGAACACCCAAATGAAGAAAAATGATGAGATTTCCTAATTTTAAGATGAGTCAGTTGATGATGTTGTTTGCGGCGTCTGCTTCTTTAGCATTCGCTAAAGAGACTAAACGTGAGTTGCTTTATCAGGATGATTTTAGTGGTGATTTGTCTCAGTGGGTGGTGGAGCAAGTGGAAGGGGGCACGACAAAGGTGCATGGTGGTCAGCTGGAGATCAATGATGCTAAGGGGTGCACGGTTTGGTTTAAAGAGAAGTTGGGTGGGCCGATCATGATTGAGTATGATGCGGTGATGGTGAAGCGTGGTGGAGAGTATGATAGGGTGAGTGATCTGAATTGTTTTTGGATGGCGGTAGATCCTAAGAATCCTGAGGATTTGTTTGCGGATAAAGGGCGAGGGGGTGTGTTTCCGAATTATCATCCGTTGAGGCTTTATTACATGGGATATGGGGCGAATAAGAATACGACGACTAGGTTCCGTAGATATCCTGGAGGTGGGGAGCGGCCGGTGTTGCCTGAGCATGATTTACGCGATAAGAAGTATACGCATGTTCCTAATAAGGTGCTGAAGGTTAAGATTATTGCTGATGGGGAGACGATTCAGTATTGGCGTGATGGGGAGAAGGTTATTGATTTTGAGGATAAAAATCCATTCACGGAAGGTTGGTTTGGGTTTAGAACGGTGAGGAATCATATGAGAATCGATAATTTCCGAGTGTATCGATTAGTTCGTGCTGAGAAAAGTAAGTAGGATGGGCGGAAAATGTCATTTTGAGCTAAATGATGGCTTTACAAGTGACTAAATTACTATCATGTTCCTGCGCTCATGACAATTTTAGCAGAAACAGCCGGTTGGAACTCAATCATTACGAACGTGCTACTCGTAGTACACGTGGTAGTATGTCTACTTTTATGCCTGACGGTGCTGATGCAACGTCCTAAGCAGGAAGGTTTAGGCGCGGCGTTCGGTGGCGGTATGACCGATCAAGCATTTGGTGCGCGCACCACTGACGTTCTTCAGAAAGGCACAGTTTATCTGGCTTCTATTCTGTTTATTGTGACATTGGTTCTTTCGATCTTAGTGGGGACGAAGTCACGTAACTCCTCCATTTCTGATGAATTGGAAGCTAGTGGAGCTACAGCGATAGAAGAAAATGGTGATGCAGCGGCAGATGCAGCAGCGGCGGCGGTAGAGGAAGTAGAGGAAGTAGAGGAAGTAGAGGAAGTAGAGGAAGAGGATCTTTCAGCAGCAGTTGAGGAAGTGACTGGTGAGACTGAAGAAGAAGGCGCTACACCGACACCAGAAGGAACACCTGCACCTGAAGCTCCAACACCTGCACCAGCACCGGAAGAGACTCCGGCACCGGAGGAGCCTACAACTGATCAGTAATCTGATGAATCCTGTGCCAAGGTATTAGAAATGGCTGATGAACAACACGCGCCAGTATGGGCTAGAGAGGAAGCATTTCCTCAGAAGCCAGTATCTGGTGCTTCTTCTTTTTACGGGTTCGTAGATACTAAGGGAAATGAGGTTTCTGCTGAGAGTATAGACGAGCTGGTAGAGAAAATTAACAAGACTAGAAGTGGTGTGGATCTGGTCTGGACGCCGGAGAAAGAATCACTTCAGGCACCTGAAGAGGTGGTGGAACTGAGAGATACGTTGTGGAAAAGGCGTAGCCATTGGGCAGAAGGAGACTTCGCAGATGGCAAGCGGATGTGTTGGTTATTTGGAGCTGTGATGCTGTGGTATCTCTATGCAGGATATCGCAATACGAATGGTGATATTGTGAAAGCCTTGCTGTCTCCATCTTTGGGGATTAGTGGGATTTTACTGCTGATCTTTGGCTTGATGCCTCTGTATGAGGGCTGGAAGACCTTGAGGAAAGGGAAGCCTGGGAGTGATGAGGAATGGCAGTCTGAGGCGGATGAATCTAGATTTGATAGTTGGTTGTCTAGGCAGAAAGTACCGGCAACATTTTTCCTCATGGCGGTAATGATAGCGTCTGGGCTGATACAGCTTTATTTAGAGCGAGGCTTAGACTGGTCTGCGCTCAGTGTGGACCGGGCGGGGCTACTGAAGCGTGGAGATGTGGAGTGGTGGAGGTTTTTAACTGCACCATTTCTTCATGGGAATTTACTTCACTGGGTGATGAATGCTGGGGCGATTTTGTATCTTGGTCGCAGGGTTGAGTTACTCGCAAGATGGCCGCACGTGATTATTGTGATGTTTGGTTCCGCGTGGGTGGGAGGTCTTGCTACTAGTCAATTTATGAGCAAGCCGAGTGTTGGAGCTAGTGGTGGGATTATGGGGCTGTTAGGCTTTCTGTTAGTCTTTGAGACGATGCATACTCGCTTGGTGCCTAAGTCCTCTCGGAGGAGGTTGTTGGCGGGTGTGATTGTTACCGTGTTGATGGGGGGACTGGGTTTCCAGTTTATTGATAACGCAGCTCATGCAGGCGGATTGATTGCGGGGATGGGCTACGCTTGGATAGTATTTCCGCTTTCTAAGTCGCCCCGCAGGCCATCGATCTTGAGGCAAGACCGATGGATAGCTACCGCGATGGCGGGGATTATTTTGGGAGGGTTGGTGTTAGTTTATACTAAGCTGATCGTTTGATCTAGCCCAATGATTACCATTCAACGGTGATGCCTGCGAAGGCGCCTAGGCGGCGCGCAGGGGAGTCTCCTGGGCCGAAGCTGGAGGTGAAATCTACGTGACTGTATTCTGTGTCTGTTAGATTTTCAATTCTGCCGTGAAGCTTGATGTAGTCGTTGAGTTGGTAGCTGCTGAAAGCGCGCACGATGAGGGCATCACTGAGGTTGTTGCCTCCGTAGCTGCGTTGGTCGAGGTACTTAGCGCCGAGACCGAATTGTAGCTTATCGCTGGCTTTAAATACTACTTGAGCATTGAGTTGTTGCTCTGGTTGACCGGCGAAGGATTTATCTAGCCAGGTGTAGTTTACGAGGTAGTCGACCTGGTCGGTGAGTTCACCATTGACGGCGGCTGTGATGCCACTGGCTTTTGACTTGCCAGGGGTGTTGGTATAGCTAGTGAAAGAGCTGTTGAGCTGGATGGCATCTTCGATTTCTGTCTCAAAGAATGTGAGTGAGCTGGTGTGCTTGTCTGTGATTTTCTGAGTGATGCTGATGTCCCATCCTAGGCTAGTTTCTGGGTCTAAATCAGGATTTCCTGCGATCCCACCAGGGCTGTAGAGCTGGATGAGTGTGGGGGTGTTAAATCCTGTTCCTATGTTGGCTCTGAGCTGAGTGTTCTTCTCATTGAGTTGATAGAGAACGCCAGTTTTCCATGAAGTGTGGGAGCCGAATGATTGGTAATTTTCATGTCTGACACCAGCATCGATGGTTAGGTTCTCTAATTCGTAGGCGTGGTTTAAATAGGCTGCTGTGTAGTGATCCTTTTTGTTGATGGGGTTGAAGCTGCCGTTGTTGGAGTAGTCTTGGTTTTCGTATTCTGCGCCGAAGTTGACGGAGCCTGTGTCTGAGTATTGGTAGGCATTTTCTGAGCTGATTCCAAACTGGTCGTAGTTGACATCAAAGTTACTGAACTCCGTGTTTTCTAACAGGTAGCTAAAGGTAAGTTTTGAGCGTAGGGAATCTGTTATTTGGTAGTCCGCGTAGAGGCTGTTGAGGTAGAATTGGCTCTCAGTGTGGCTGCCTCCGTATTGTGGAGTCTCGTAGGTGCTGTCACTGATGCGTGAGGTGAAGCCGATGGATAGATCTTCATGAACATCGTAATCTAGTCTGAGTGCTGAATTTATTCGTACAGAATCGTTATCAAAGCCACCTGCTTCTGAGTTATCGCCGTAGGTGTCATTGTCGGTAGTTTCGTATTTCGTAGAGAGGTAGTAGCTGAGTTTTTTCCATCTGCCGCCTTGTACGTTTTCTAGCGAGAGGGAGTTAAACGATCCAGCCTCAAGAGAGCTGCTATTTTTCATGCCTTGGTATCCTCGCTGGGTGGTGAGGTTGACGACTCCACCGCTGCTACCACCACCGAATAATGCGGATTGGGGGCCTTGGAGGAGCTCTACTTTGGCGAGTCCAGTCATTGGGCTGTTGCCGGCGAAGATGTCTAGGTTACCTAGTCTACGGGTGAAGCGCACGCCATCGACTCTGAGTTGGGTGTCCTGTGGACGAAGGCCGCGGAGGCGGATTCCTTGGATAGATCCTGATTGGCTGGAGCTGGAAATGGCAACTCCTGGGAGCTGTTCCAGAGCGGTGGTTAGATCTAGAATGCCTAGTGATCTGAGGGCATCTGGTTCTAGTGAGTAGAGGGTAGCTGTGGTGGAATTGGGCGCTTGGAGGGCTCTTCTGGCTACAGCAGTAGTGGATGCTAGTTCTTCTATTTGAAGGGTGGCGTCTTGTTGAGCTAAGGCAGGAAAGACGGATGTGCTAATGATGGCAGTGATAACTGCTTTTCTTTGTATGTGGTTCATTTATGTTCTGTATGGATGCTTACCTGTAATTCCGCAGGTAAAGTGATCTCGCTGCTCAGGCTGGTGATCTGGCTTTACTTATTTTGTTAGTGACTAACTTGATAAGCTTACAGTGGCGGTACCGCTCCAGAATAGAATAAATTCGTCACTGGATTCTCCATCTACTAATGTCCTTCCGAGGACGTCCTGAGAGATGGGCGAGAGACTGGATGAAAATGTGGGAATAACAACCTCTAAGTTTGTTCAGATTCTTTTGCTGAATGAAGGTGAGGATAGATATGGCTTGAAATCTCTACGTTGAATTGCGAAGTTAACTATGAAACTATTATCAATTTAATAATAAGCTACCTATGAAACAATCAATACTATCTGTCTTAAACGTTGTCTTCTGTTTGTCTATTGCTGTGTCAGCACAGGAAGAAGTGCCCAAAGTAGAACAAGTTGGTGAGGCTGAGAAGGAAGTGGAGTGGAAAGTTCTGGCACAAGCTAGGGATCAAGACGCGGATAAAACAGCGGACTCCTTTCTAAATATTGTCAGTGCTGAAGGATGGAGTCCTGAGGATATGATTATGTTTAGCCGATATAAAAAGCTGATTTCCGGCAAAGCGGAAGAACTGACGGCGCAGGATCTCCTTAAACTTAAAAAGGTGAGGTCGATTCAGTTTAGTGGTCACGGGATCTTTAGTTACCCCTATTTTAATTGTAGATTTAAACTGGATGATTCTGTTTTGTTTTTTGAGAAAACAACGGGATCGCAGCGTAAGAGTGGGCTGCTCTTTGAAACGGGGAAATCCTCGTTTGTGTTTCTTGGTGGCTCTACTGTGAACGCAGAAGCTCAACGTCAATACAGTGGAGTGCAGGGTTTAAAGCCCGGTGAGCATGATACGACTGGTGTCTTTATAAAGCGTGGGAAGAGCGTGCTTGCTGTTTTTGATCGTGGCCGATTTGGGTTTGAGATTTATGAATTCAAATAAGGAATCATTTTTCTATCTGTTGTGTGTGTGTGTGTGATTTGGTTTTAGTAAATAAAAATTGCTTGAGTCGTTTTATTGGTAGTGTAATGCTGGGGTATGTCGATCGTCTTATTATTTACTGTTTTTGAATTGAGTTGTTTTGGGGTGAGCTTGGTATTGATGGTTTTGGGTGTGTTTTTAGTGGTGAGATTACGAACTCTTGCTGGCGAAGTTCTAGAAATGGAAGGGGAGTTGAATGAAGCTAGAGATGAGAATAGGGAGCTGAATAATGAGTGGGTTCAACTTCAAGGGGCGCATGAGAGGTTGGAGGCGCAGAATGTGGATTTGTTAGGTGATTATAAGGCTAGCACTGAGAGGGTAGCGGGCCTGACTATAGAACTGTCTGCGAAACGGGAATATATAGCTTCCATAGATGCTGCGCAAGATGCGCTCAAAGATGCCAAGATGTGTGTGGATGATGAACTGGCTGATGAAAAAGTAGAACGACGAAGGCTGGTGGAGTTGGTGGAAGGGGAGCGATCTAAAAATGCTAAAGTTCAGAGTGAGCTTGGTGTGATGCGTGAGCGTTTTGAGGCTAAGGCGGTGCAGTGTGGTGAGTTGTTAGGGCGGGTGGAAGAACTGCAAGTTAGGCTAGATGATCAGCTGGAGGCTAACCAGAGGGTAAGAGGGGAGATGGTGGATTTGAAGAATGATCAGAACATTGCGGAGAATAATCTGGCCAACGAGCGGGGGAAAATTAATGAGTTGCGAGAGGATTTCATGAATCAGAAGAGGCAGTTGAAGGATGAGTTTAAGTCACTTTCGGAGACAATCTTGAAGCGTAATCAGTCGGAGTTGACTCATACGAGTAGGGAAGGGATTGCGGCGATTTTGACACCGCTGAAGGATGAGATTTCTGGATTTAAGAAGCGGGTGGAGACGGTTCATAGTGAGAATAAGTATGGACAGGGGCTGTTGAAGTCGGAGTTGGCTTCATTGAAGGTACTGAATACCTCTCTCTCGACTCGTGCTGATAATTTGGCGAAGGCGTTGCGAAATGATAAGAAGACGCTGGGTAATTGGGGGGAGGTTCAGGTTGAGAGGTTGCTGGAGAATGCTGGATTTGATAAAGATTCTTACCAGAGGGAGGCGAATTTTAAAACGCCTGAGGGGGCGAACCAGAGACCTGATTTTATTATTGATCTACCTGAAGGTAAATCGCTGATTATAGATAGTAAGGTATCACTCAATGCTTATGTGGATAGTGTGAATTCTGAAAATCCGGAGGAAGCGTTGGCATTCTTGAAGCAGCATACGACGAATCTGAGGAATCATATTAAGTCGCTCTCGGGTAAGGATTACACATCGCTTCCTGGGCTTAGTGTTCCTGATTTCACCTTCATGTTTATGCCGATAGAGTCGGCGTTTATCGCGGCGTTTGAGGAAGATCCTAGTTTATTTGACTACGCTTATGAGAAGAATATAGCGGTGGTTACGCCGAATACGTTGTTGCCTATTTTGAAGACGGTGCAGAGTTTGTGGCGGGTAGAGAAGCAGAATAAGAGTACGGAGGCGCTGGCGAACTCAGCGGGTAAGTTGCATAGGAAGTTTGTGACTTTTCTTGAGAAGTTTGATGATGTGGAGAAGAAGATTCATTCTTTGCAGGGTTCATTTGCCTCGGCGAAAACTACGCTGAGCGTGGGTAAGGGGAATTTGGTGCGGATGGCGGGAGAGTTTGAGGAGCTGGGGGTGAAGACGGTGAAGGAGATTCCGATGGGGTTGCGTGAGTAGGGAGGGATTATTTTCTTAGAGGAAGTTGGCGAGAAATAGTTAATAATAGTTATTGTAGTGTGTCGTTGTGGGTGGTATTTAATGTGTTGTGTTTTAGTTGTTTCTGTTTCTTCTTGAGTGCGTGAATGTAATTACCCAAATATAAAATGATGAAAAAAACTATATGGAGTAAAGTAATCAATACGTTAAGCGTATTGATGGTTCTAGTTTCGGAGGGGTGGGGAGCTCAGACGATAGTGGATAATGTATTCACGAATGACGATGGGGGAATAGAGTCTGTAAGTGCTGTTGTGCCGTTAGGAGATACGACGGCAACGAGTAGCGGGACGCTTGGAGATGGGTGGGAGACGACAGTAGATGTGGAGGGGGCTCAATTTGAAGTGGCGGCTAGTATCGATGGCTCGGGGACTTTGTCTGTTAGTGGAGATGGAGTATTAGGGACATCTGGAGTGGTCACATTGAGGCGTGAGTTTTCTGGTATACAGTTGTTAGACAACCAAGAATATACGATTTCAATGGGAGTTAGTAATAGTTCAATCGTTGGTTTGCTGGGAGACTTAGATATTGTGGTTGGGCGTACCAATGGAGCTATAGATACGGAGTTAGGTAATACAGCTAGTGTGTCTGGTTTACTTGGGATTGTGGATATATTAGGTTTATTTGGGACAACTAGCACTGCGACATTTAATTTTTTAGGGTCTGATTTTGGGTCTGAGAGTTTGTATGTAGAGCTTAGGAGTCAGACAGGTCCCGATATCTTGAGTTCTGCTGTGGTGTTTGATGAATTTTCTATCACTGCGATACCTGAGCCATCTGCTTCTATTTTGCTGGGTCTGGGAGGATTAGGTTTAATGCTACGCCGTCGCAACTAGGCGAGGTGACTGAGGTTAGGTTGTATTTTGGAAGGTGTAGGGTTTTGCGGGAACAGTATTTGAGGAGGTTGATTTTCTTTAGATTGTTCGCTGTGGGTATTTAGATGTCTTTATGATGTTGGCAAAATGATTTATTGGGGTAGCCTTTGAATCAATGATTGAGGCGAAACAGGTAGCTAAAGTATTTAGGACGGGTAAGGGTAAGGATGATGTGAGGGCTGTAGATGGTGTGAGCTTTCGCTGTGAGCCTGGTCGGGTGTTTGCTTTGTTGGGGCCGAATGGGAGTGGGAAGACGACTTTGTTGCGGATGATTTCTACGTTGATGAGTCCTGATGTGGGGGAGTTGAGGGTGTCTGGGTTTGATTGTGCGAGAGAGAGTGAGGAGGTGCGGAAGCGGATAGGGTTTCTTACGGGGAGTGCGGGGCTGCATGAGAAGTTGAGTGGGCGGGAGACGTTGGAGTTTTTTGGGAAGTTGCATGGGATTTCTAGTGAGGTTTTGAAGGCGAAGATTGCAGAGATGGTGGAGGAGTTTGATCTTGGGGAATTTATTGATAGGGCTACGGGTAAGCTTTCGATGGGGCAGAAGCAGCGGATTATGATTGCGAGGACATTGATTCATGATCCGGAGGTGGTGATCTTTGATGAGGCTACTACGGGACTGGATGTATTGGCGGCTAAGGGGTTGATTGATATTATCCGGGCGTGTAAAGATGCAGGGAAGACGGTGTTATTTTCGACTCATATTATGGGGGAGGTGGCGTTGCTGGCGGATGATGTGACGGTGCTGCATAAGGGGAGGCAAATTTATTCTGGGACTATAGAGGAGCTGAAGGAGAGTCAGAACGGGGAGAGTATGGAGGAGAAGTTTATTAGTCTGTTAGAGAATGCGGATGTTGTTAGAGTGAAGGAGGTGGCGTCATGTTAGAGGTGATGTGGGCTTCGCTGAAGAAAGAGATCCGTGAGGTGTTGAGGGATAAGAGGACGTTGTTGCTGACGATCTTGGTTCCGCTGGGATTTTATCCTGCGATGAGTTTGATGACGAAGGATCTGGAGCAGAAGCAGACTGCGAAGATGAGTGAGCGGGTGGTGAATGTGGCCGTGTCTGGATGGGGAGATGATAAGGCAGTGAGAGGGTTTAATTATTTGGATCCGAAGGTTAATTGGGTGGTTGCTCAGGTTGAGGATAGGCAAGCGTTGTTAGGCGCTGGTGAGGTGGATGTATTTGTGGAAGCTGAGCAGGAAGAGGTGGAGGGATATGTGCAGCGGAAGGTGACGTTGCATTATTTTTCTACGACAAATGGGGCGATGGCGTATATGAATTTTAGGAAGCGTTTTGCTGAGATAACCGCGATGGAAGTGGTTAAGCGGATGGAGGGTAAGGAGTTTTTACTTCAGCCGATAGAAGTGGTGGATGAGAAGGATTATGCGACTGCGCGGGAGATTTCTGGGAGTAAGTTTGGTGGCATGGGGGCATATTTTATCGTGTTCTTGGCATTTACTGGGTGTATGGCTGTGGCTGTGGATACAGCTGCGGGTGAGAAGGAGCGTGGAACATTGGAGGCGATGCTGGTTACTCCGGCGTCGTTTATGGGGGTAGCTTTTGGGAAGTTGGTATTTATCATCATCATGGGCATGATTTCGGTGCTTTCGACGATAGGGGGGATAGTGATAATGGTGGTGGGAGCGGATGGGGATACAGGGTTTAGTATTGGTGAGGTGGGCTTTACTTCGCTGCTTGGGATTTCGATATTGCTGCTTTCTTTGGTGTTGTTTTTTGCATCGATCTTGTTTGCGTTTTCGATCTTGGCGAAGTCGAATAAGGAGGCACATGTGAGGTCATCTATGTTGATGATCGTGGTTGCGATGTCGCTAGTTTACTGCATTATTCCGGGTGTGGAGCTGACGAGGACTATCTTGTGGATTCCTATTTTGAATGCAGCGATGTCGATCAAGGTTCTGTGGGGTGGAGGGATGCCGCTGGGGGATTATTTCTTAGTGTTGGCGATCTTGCTAGTTCTCTCGGCACTGGTGCTGCTGTGGATCAGTAGGAAAGTGAATAATGATCGGGAGAAAGTGCTGTTGAAACAGTAGAGGAGTCCTTAGTGGTTAAGTGCTGGAGGATGGCAAACTGAGGATCTGCCAGCATGTGTCGGACTTGCAGCCCTTGATGATTTTTTGATCAGATATCCTAGGGCTGCGTTGCATCGTTGATGCTGCCTGACTCTGGGCTGGATATGTGTCGCACCGTTATTGCTGTCGATGCAGCTCAAGTGTTGTATGGCGCTTCTTGTTCGCGGCTTCAAATCAGATCCTTAGAAAAGAAAAACCCACCTCAGCGTTAGCCGAGATGGGTTTTTGAAAAACGTAGAGTTGACTAGCAAGCTTTCACGTTTGTAGCACAAGGTCCCTTAGCACCTTCGCCTACTTCAAATGTTACATTTTGTCCTTCATCGAGTGAAGCGTAACCTTCAGCTTGTATTTCTGAGTGGTGAACAAAGAGATCTTTGCCGCCCTCACTTGGTGTGATAAACCCATAACCCTTTTCTGAGTTAAACCATTTTACTGTTCCTGTATTCATATTATTTATATTGTTAAACTTAAGTTAAAATTCACCTAAGCGACATACTGATAGACTAAATAAATGGGTTTGTCGCCTTTTTTTTTGATTATTTACTAGAATTCTAATAATTTAGTAAATTGGGAGTTGTCGTAGTTGACGGTGTGGGGGCTTGACGAGGTGGGAGAGAGGGCGTTAAGTAGCAGGCATATTAACAACGTCAAAAATGAGCGAAACTAACGAATACACACAGAATAAGAGACCTTTTTCTTCACAGGTAGTTGATGGAGATGACAGAGCAGCGAGCCGCGCAATGCTATATGCAGTGGGCTTTGACAAGGAGGACTTTAAGAAGCCGCAGGTCGCTGTGGCTTCAACTTGGAGCCAGGTTACGCCATGTAACATGCACATTGATAAGCTAGCTGAGGAGAGCGCTAAAGGGGTGGATGCAGCTGGTGGTAAGTCACTTATTTTTGGAACAATCACAGTTTCTGATGGTATTAGTATGGGGACTGAGGGGATGAAATATTCTTTGGTTAGTCGTGAAGTAATAGCAGATAGTATTGAAACTGTGGTCGGATGTGAGGGAATGGATGGGCTTGTAGCGATTGGTGGATGTGATAAAAACATGCCTGGTTGTATGATTTCAATTTCCCGTTTGAACCGTCCGGCGGTGTTTGTCTATGGTGGAACGATTCTCCCAGGATGTACAAACATTAAGGGGAAGGATGAGGACTTGGATGTTGTGTCTGTATTTGAGGCGGTTGGAAAGCATGCTTCAGGAGAATATAATGATGAAGAGCTTCAGAAGGTAGAGGGCTGTGCTATTCCAGGTGCGGGGTCATGCGGTGGAATGTATACGGCTAATACTATGGCAAGTGCGATTGAGGCGCTTGGGATGTCATTGCCAAGTAGTTCTGCTCAGGCGGCTGTGGGTGATGATAAAATGATCGATTGTTTTGATGCTGGTGCGGCTGTGGTCAACATGATCAATAAGGGTATCCGCCCTAGCGATATCATGACGAGAAAGTCTTTTGAGAATGCGATCACTGTGGTGATTGCTCTCGGTGGTTCTACTAATGCGGTGCTTCACCTTCTAGCGATGGCTCATGCGGCTAATGTGGAGTTGAGTATTGATGATTTTACTGAGATTGGTAAGCGCGTTCCAGTGGTAGCTGATCTTAAGCCAAGTGGTAAGTATGTGATGGCTGATCTAGTTAGAATAGGAGGAACTGTTCCGCTGATGCGCCGTTTGTTAGAGGCTGGATTGCTGCATGGTGACTGCTTGACAGTGACTGGTAAGACGATGGCTGAGAACTTGGCGAACTCTAAGTTAGAGTATCCTGCGGATCAGAAAATCATCTTACCATTTGATGCTCCTAAGAAGAAGGATAGCCACTTACGTATTCTATATGGAAACTTGGCAACTGAGGGATCAGTGGCGAAAATTTCAGGGAATGAGGGAACTAGCTTTACAGGGACAGCAAAGTGTTTTGATAGTGAAGAGTGTTCAATGAAGGCGATTCTAGCGGGTGAGATTTCTGCTGGTGATGTTATTGTGGTGCGCCAAGAGGGACCGAAGGGTGGACCAGGAATGCGCGAGATGCTAGGGCCAACTGCTGCTGTTATGGGTAGAGGTTTAGGCGATAGTGTGGCGCTGATCACTGATGGTAGATTCTCAGGTGGCAGCCACGGTTTCGTGGTAGGTCATATTACTCCTGAGGCATTTGTCGGTGGAGTCATTGGGTTGCTACAGGATGGTGATGAGATCACGATTGATGCGGAGCAAAACCAGATCAATGTGGCACTTAGCGACGAAGAAATTGCTGAGCGTAGAGCGAGCTGGACAGCACCAGAGCCGCGCTACCGTAGAGGTGTGCTGGCGAAATTCGCGAAACTAACCACATCTGCATCACTCGGTGCGGTAACTGACGCTGGACTTTAGGCGTAATTGGCTTTAATAGTAGGTTGTAGTAAAAATAAAAGAACTAGACCTATGAAATTAAAATATATATTCAGCATGGTTGCTGGTCTCATTGTGATGACCGCAATTTCATGCTCAGAAAAGACAACGACGGACACTGACGCGGGTAATACTGCGACTGCAAAGTCTAGTGAAGCAGCGGCTTCAAGCTCGAATGTTCAGAGCGTAGTAGGCAACACGGCCTACTACGTGATGTTCAAGGGTGATGGGAGTTGAGGGATAGGTGCTAGAGCCCGTGAGGCTCTTGAAACTGTAAACGGTGTGCAAACCATCGTTCTCTCTGGCTTACGAGCCACTGTTCTCATGAAAGAGGGAGTAGCGCTTGATGAGAAGAGCGTGGCAGAGATGCTGGCTAAACAAGGACTGACTTACGAATCGGCATCTGAGGTTAAAGAAGATCCGCCTGAGGTGGTCTATGTGGTTACTGTGAGGGGTGTAGGCTGAAGTGATACTGAAGAGAGAGCTCGTGTAGCTTTCAGTAAACTTGATAAGGTAACTAACGTCTACGTTGGTAAGAGAACAGAAATCTGGATGTCTGAGGACACTCCGCTAGATGAGGATATGGTCACTACTATGCTTGATAATGAGGGGCTAATCATGGGAGGGATGGAGAAAACGGATAAATCAGCCCTCTGATCTTTATCTCTTTAGGGGATGATTGAAATTTAAGCCAGTGAGCTGACGTGATTGTGCGTCGTTTACTGGCTTTTATCGTTTTACTAATTTTGTTTTGTTACTAGTTTAGGATGACTGTTCTAGTGGTATTGTTTTTTGTTTTAATTCCGTGACAATCGGAATTATCTGCATTACACAATTACTATGAAAATTAGCCTGTATAAAATTTTAGCAACTGTTTCTGCTTCAGTGATTATTTCTAGTTGTGGTTCTATGCCTATACCAGGTAGTTCACCTGAGGAGGTGCCTGCTCCAGTGGCTCCAGTGCAGGTGCCGCAGAATAGACAATATGTGGCTCCAACGGTTAAAGCTCCAGTTCCGCTAAATCCGGCTAATAATTACTCTCGTGATATTTCAGGTAGCAGTCAGATCACTTGGAATCGAGGATCTGCTAATAGTCGTTATATTGCGCTTACTTTTGATGATGGTCCGGTGACGTCTAATACGACTCGCTTGTTGGAGATGCTTAAGCGTAGAAATGTTAAGGCTACATTTTATGTGATTGGTACTCGTGTTCAGAGTAATCCTTCACTTGTTAGGCGCATGGTTGCTGAAGGGCATGAGATTGGTAATCACACGTGGACGCACCCTAAGTTGACATCGTTGAGCGACTCTCAGGTTCGCTCAGAGCTAAACAAGACACGCGATGCGATCACATCTGCTACAGGAATTAAACCTCGTACGATGCGCCCGCCCTATGGTGCGCTCAGCACGAGACAACGTAGCATGATCTTCAGTGAGTATGGTTACCCTACAATTCTATGGGATGTGGATCCTGAGGACTGGAGAAAGCCGGGTGTTTCGGTGGTTAGAAATAGGGTGATTAGTGGCACGAAGAATGGCTCTATCATTCTCCTGCATGATCTTCATAGTTCCTCAGTGGATGCTGTTCCTGGTATTTTGGATGAGTTGCTTCGTCGCGGATATAAGTTTGTAACCGTTTCACAGCTTATCGCTCTTAAGAATAGCGGGCAGTAATTCTCATGCTGGGGGAGGAATATCTAGACACTAGAAAGAGGTTAGAAGCGATCGTTGGGCAGATAAGGACTCTGTCTATGAGGGTAGATGCGTCCTCGCAAGAATTAGAAACAGATACAGTCGAAGAGTGTCTAACCAGTCCATTTAGGATTCTGGTGTGTGGTGAGAAAGAGAGTGGCAAGTCTGCTTTTCTTTCGTCTCTTGTTGGTAGTATTCTACCTGAGGTTGAAGGTGAATCTAGAGCCATCCAGATTTATGGGAGGTCGGTGCTGTCTCCTGAAAAGGAAGATGGCTCGCTGAGTTATCATAGGGTTAAAGAGATAGGCGAGCTGGAATTGATCGATACCCGCGGGATCGGTGAGCTAAGTGCTGATGAGTTGGAGCGGGTGAAGGAGTTGATGTCTACTTGTGACTATGTGCTGTGGATTATTTCTTCAGGGAATCCATGGGCATCGAAAACTTGGGATCTGATCACAGAAACTAGAGAGCTGATAGGTAAGCGTAATGCGGTGGTTTTGCAGCAGGTGGATCTGCGTCCGCCGGAGGATATTCCTATTTTACTTAACCATCTTCGCTCGCTTAGTGTGCAGCGGGTGGGGCATGCTTTGCCTATTCATTGTTTGTCGGCGAGTGTGGCGGCACGGGCGTGGAGTCATGATTATAGAGATCCTAAAGACTGGAAGAGCTCTGGGTATGAGGAATTTGAGGTTACATTAGATCGACTGATTAGCACTAGTTACGAGCGTGTGGATGCGATGAAGTTAGTCTATAGTAGTGCTAAAACAGTTATTGATAGGCTTGAAGAGGCTATTCAGAATCGCGCTCGTGCGTTGCACGGTGATAAGCATGTGCTGCAAGCAGTGGAGGCTGAGGTGGAGAGGGCGAGGGAGAATGAAGTCAAAAATGCTCGTGAAAATCTTAATAAGCTTGGCAGTGTAGTGAGTGAGCAGGTGGAGAGTACGGTGAGGTATGCGAGTAAGAAGAATGGTGTGATAGGGACTTTGGTTTCGCTTTTTACTCGAGGTGATGGAGCGGTGGCGGTGGAGAAGCGCTTGCAGGAATCGGTGAGTGATGCGGCTTCTGTTAGAGCTCGTGAGATAGCGTTCTCGATGCTTTCTAACTGCGAGGATCACTGGAACATTATGCGTCCGGAATTACAGCGTAAAATGGCGGTAAATGTGGTGGGCTTTGACTCTGGTGGATTTGAAAAGAAGGTGGATAATTTTTCTGCGAAGATGGAGCAGAGTACTCGTCATTCGATGGTGTTATTGAAGCTTCGGAGATTGTTGGATAGAATGATGGTGGCTAGGCAACAGGTGTTGAAGCGAGGTTTGGTGATGGTTTTGGCTCTTATAAGTTTGGCGGGGATTGTGGGGTATTTAAGCGATGATTTGCGGAATAAGCTTCCGTTTTTCGTGCTTGGTGTTGCGGGAGTACTCGTGCTGTGGATGTTTTGGTATGGGAAGAAGACTAAGGATGCGTTGATCAATGATTATGCGGATACGATTGTGGCTGCGAGGTTGCATTTGGCCGAGATGGTTCATGGGGATTATGTTGATGAGGTGAGAGATTTCTTTACTGCTTACTTTCCGATGTTTGAAAACATTCGGCGTTATATTGTGGAGGCTGAGGCTGATCTTGAGCCTAAGCAGAAGGAGTGGCATGAGTTGTTTTTGATGTTGAAAGCGATAGAGCAGGAGATTTGAAAATGAGTTTAGAAAATATAGAGAAAGCGTTTTACAGGAATTTCGCCGAGTATGGTGAACTGGGGGCTTCGCTGAGTGTTTGGAAGGATGGTGAGCGGGTTTTAAGCTTAGCGAATGGGTGGTGTGATAAAGGGCATGAGCGGGTGTGGGATGAGCGGACTCTTGTGCCGATTTATTCAGCTACTAAGGGGCCGGCGGCTTCTGTGTTGCTGATGTTGCTGGATGAAAATGGGCTAACTCCTGATGCGCGGGTTTGTCAGGTATGGGAGAATTTTCCGAATCAGCAGGCTACGTTCGGGGAGTTGATGTCTCATCAGTGTGGGTTGGCTGCGTTGGATGAGAAGGTGAGTGTTTTTGATTTTGATGGGGTTATTGAGGCGGTTGAGGGGCAGTCGCCTAATTGGGAGTTGGGGGATGGTCATGGTTATCATCCGAGGACGTTTGGTTTTCTGTTAGATAAGCCTGTTAGGTTGTTGGCAAGGAAGTCTCTTGGTGAGGTTTGGCAGGAGAGGGTGGCTGATCCGTTGGATTTGGATTTATGGATTGGGTTGCCTGAGGGTGAGCATCATCGGGTGGCTACGCTTTATCCGGGGAAGGCCGATAAGGCGGAGTTGGCGAGTGGGTTTTATAAGGAGTTTAATCAGCCGGGGACGTTGGTGAGGAGGGCGTTTGGTTCACCTCGTGGGTTGCACGGTGTGCATGAGATGAATACGGCGAAGGCTTGGGAGGCGGGGTTGCCTGCGATGGGTGGAGTGGCTACGGCGGATGCGTTGGCTAAGTTTTATCAGGCATGCATTGGGAAGGTAGATTGCTTTTCTGATGATGTTAGGGAGTGGATGGGGGATAGTCAGGTGATGGGAGATGATCTTGTGCTTATGACGCCTACGCATTTTAGCTGTGGGTTTCAGAAGGATCCGTTGGGAGTAGATGGGAAGAAGTTGAGGGGGCATTATGGACCTTCGAGGGAGGCTTTTGGGCATCCTGGGGCTGGGGGGAGTCATGCATTTGGTGACCTTGAGAGTGGGATTTCATTTGCTTATACGATGAATCAGATGGATCTCGCAGTTCTTCCTGGGGCGAAGAGTTTGAATATGATTGATGTTTTATACGCGTCTTAGGAGTTGATCCATTTTGGTGAATGTTTCTGGGGTGAAGCCCATGTTGCGTTTGAGTTGGTAGTCTCGTTCGATGATGTTTTTGATTTTTCCTGCGCTGCGGTAATCTGACCATGAGAGTTGTCCTGTGAGCATGGGGCCGAGGCCGGATACTGGGACTGGGTAGTCACTACCGTGGATGATACGGTTCTGGATGGATGCGGGGAGGATGTGTTTTAGGGTGCGTGCTCGATTGATGCTGCTGAGGGCGCTGTTGTCGCCGTATAGATTGGGGTAGCGTTTGAATAAGTCCAATAAATCATCTATCCAACAACTGTCAAAAATAGCACTGCGACCGGCTGAATGGGCGGCGATGGTGGTGACTCCGCAGTCTAACAAAATTTCTAATCTTTTGGGGTCGCCGTAGATGGGGTCGTAGACTTTTACGGTCATTTCTCCGCCGGTGTGGGTGAGGAGGATGATGCCGGCTTCTGCCATGCGTTCCCAGAAGGGAATGTATTTCTTGTCTAGGTAGTCGATGTTGAGGCAGTTTGGGAGGAGTTTTAGGACGGGCATTTTTGCCTCGATGCATTTTTCTAGTTCGTCCATGGCGTCTGGGCGGCCGGGATGGATGGAGCAGGCGGGGATGAATTCTGGGTGTTTTTTTGCAAGGTCAGCGACGTATTCGTTAGGGACGTAAAATTGTGCTTCATCTGACATTTTCTCGCCGGTATGGGAGTAGGGTATGTCTTGAGCGAGGATGACGGCGGCGTCGAGTTGGCTTTCTCTAATATTTTCTAGGAGGTTGTTGACGTAGAGTTCATCTAGGCCTGTTTTTAGTGCTGATGTGGGGAGGCCTAGGCCTTTGATCATCATTCGGCCTAGAAATTTTTTCCAGAGGGAGGGGAGGTTGAACCAGCAATCACTTCCGGATGAGCCGTCGCCGACGATGTGGACGTGACAGTCGATTTTTCTGAGGGGGGAGGATGAGTTATTAGTGGTCATATGGGTGAAATTTGTCTTTATTAAGTTAAGCATGAGTGAAGAACTTAATCCATACGAAACTCCGAAAGCTGTAAGTGTGGCAGAAACACAAGAATCTAATATTGTGCCTGCTACTGGCTACGTGATGCTGAATACTCGAGTAGTGGGTATGTGCTGTAAGGTTCTGCTGGTCGCGTTTTGTGCGCTGTGTGTGCTGCTTGCGAGTTGGAATTTTAAGTTAGCAGCGGAGTATGATTTGACTGATGAGTTTGGAGGGTTTGGTTTTTTCAGTTTTGATCAGATGGTTCTCATTGAAGAAGGCTATATTTTTCTGTTTTTGGGATCGGCAATAGCGGTGGCTATTTGGAAATTTAGATCGATGAAAAATGCTTGGGCGATGATGAGGTCAGGGATGAGGCCGACGGTGTCTCCCGGCTGGGCGGTAGGGTGGTATTTTATCCCTATAGCGATGTTCTGGAAACCGTTTACTGCTATGTCTGAGATTAATGTAAACTCATCGAGGAGGCCTAAGAGGTTGAGGCCCTGGTTGGGGTTTTGGTGGTTTTTTTGGGTTATTGCATTCTTGATGCGGAATGCTGGTGGCGGTGAAGATGGCTATTATGATGCTGGTGATCTTAAGGTTTCGGCAACAAGGTTATTGCTTATAGGGGCCGCGGGGGGATGTTTGTTGAAGATCATTACTTACATCACGGAAAGGCAGATGAAGGAGTTGGACTCACGTAAATTTAAAAACAAAAAAGAGGGTTTATAGGTCTGGGATGACCTATAAACCCTGTGAAGGTGTTGTGGGCTATTCGTTTAGTTTGCTACGATGTTTACTAGCTTGCCTGGGATGACGATTACTTTTCGGACGGTGTTGCCGGTTGTGTATTGTTTGACGTTTTCGTCTGCTAGGGCGAGGGCTTCCATGTCTTCTTTGGAGATGTCTTTGGCTACTGTGAGTTTTGCTCTTAGCTTGCCGTTTACTTGGATGACGACGGTGACTTCTGATTCGATGAGGAATTCTTCGTTGAATGACGGCCATGCTCGGTCACTGAGGATTCTGCCGGCTGAGCATTTTGCTGATGGGCAGGCTTCTCCTAGGTGTTGGTGGATTTCCTCGGTGATGTGTGGGGCGAATGGGTTGAGGCATTTTAGGAAGTCACGTAGGAGGATGGCAGGGATTTTGTCTGCTTTGGTGAAGGCGTTAGTGCAGATCATCATTTGTGAGATAGCTGTGTTGAAGCTCATTTTCTCGATGTCTTCGCTTACCTTTTTGATGGTCTCGTGGGTGACTTTGAGGAGTGATTTGTCGGTTGGTTCGTCGTTGGTGATCTTGTCTGAGATGACCCAGACGCCGTCTTCTAGCTGGGTCATGGCGACGCGCCAGACTTTAGCGAGGAAGCGGGATACGCCTTCTACGCCTTTCATTTGCCATGGCTTGACCTGGGTGAGTGGGCCCATGAACATTTCGTAGAGGCGGAGTGCGTCTGCGCCGTATTGTTCTACGACTGTGTCTGGGTTGACTACGTTATTGAACGATTTCCCCATTTTACGATTGATGGGTTCTAGGATTATCCCAGTCTCCTTTTCTGACACTTGCTTATCATCAATGATTAGATTTTCTTCTTCAACTTTATGACCTTTATATTCTCTGTCAGTTCTACGGTCCTTAGCTGATACAACGTTATTATTTTCATCAGTATAATAGAAGTATTCGGTTTCGCCTAGGATGAGGCCTTGGTTGACGAGTTTTTTGAATGGCTCGTTGGTGGTGAGGTGTCCGAGGTCGAACATTACTTTGTGCCAGAAGCGGGCGTAGAGGAGGTGGAGGACGGCGTGTTCTGTACCGCCTACGTAGAGGTCTACGGTGGCGTCATCGCTGCTCCAGTATTGTTCTGCTTCTTTGGAGATGAAGCGGTCAGAGTTTTTAGGGTCGCAGTAGCGGAGGTAGTACCAGCATGAGCCTGCCCATTGGGGCATGGTGTTGGTTTCGCGTTCTGCGGTTTCGCTGTATTTGATCCAGTCTGTGGCTTTGACGAGTGGTCCGCGTGGGTCGCCAGTGGGCTTGAAGTCTTCTAGGTCTGGTTGGAGGAGTGGTAGCTCGCTTTCTGGGATGGTTGAGTGTTGGCCGTTTTCCCAGATGATGGGGAATGGTTCGCCCCAGTAGCGCTGGCGTGAGAAGAGCCAGTCGCGGAGTTTGAAGTTGGTTTGTGGTTTTCCTTTGTTGTTGTCGATGAGCCATTTGATCATGGCGCGTTTGGCGTCTTTGGTTTTCATGCCGTCGAGGTGGCCTGAATTGATGGCTTTGCCGTTTCCGGTGTAGCCTTGCCAATTGGTTTTCTCATCGTTTGGCTGGACTACTTGGAGGATGGGTAGGTCGAATTTCTGGGCGAATTCGAAGTCACGTTCATCATGACCAGGGACGGCCATGATGGCTCCGGTTCCGTATCCCATCATGACGTAGTCAGCGATCCATACTGGGATTTGCTCTCCGTTTACTGGGTTGGTGGCGAATGCTCCTGTGAAGATGCCGGTTTTGTCTTTGTTCATCTCGCCGCGCTCCATGTCTGACTTGGTGGCGCAGGTTTTGATGTAGGCTTGGACGGCTTCTTTTTGTTCTGAGCTAGTGATGTCTGACACTAGTGCGTGCTCGGGTGCTAGCACCATGTATGTTGCGCCGAAGAGGGTGTCTGGGCGGGTTGTAAACACGGTGATTTCGTTTCCTTGGATATCAAAACTTACCTCTGCGCCGATGGATTTTCCGATCCAGTTGGTTTGAAGGAGTTTGATGGATTCTGGCCAGTCGAGTGGGCCTAGGTCATCGATGAGGCGTTGTGAGTATTTGGTGATGCGGAGCATCCATTGTTTGAGTGGGCGGCGCTCTACTGTGTGGCCTTTGGCTTTCCATTCTTCGACTTCTTCGTTGGCGAGGACGGTGCCTAGGTCTGGTGACCAGTTGACGGGTGCTTCAGAGATGAAGGCGAGGCGCTCTTCTTCCATTTGCTCGCGGGTGTAGCCTTTTGCTTCGAGTTCGGAGATGGGTTTGGCTTTTTGGTCTTGTTCGCAGAAGTATGAGTTGTAGAGCTGGATGAAGATCCACTGGGTCCACTTCATGTATTCTGGGTCAGTGGTGTTGATTTCTCTGTCCCAGTCGTAGCCGAATCCGAGGGATTTTAGTTGGCGGCGGAAGTTGTCTAGATTTTGTTCGGTGGTGACGCGTGGGTGCTGGCCGGTTTTGATGGCGTATTGCTCAGCGGGGAGTCCGAAGGCGTCCCAGCCCATGGGGTGGAGGACGTTGTGGCCGTTCATGCGCTTGTAGCGGCCGAGGATATCTGTGGCTGTGTAGCCTTCTGGGTGACCTACGTGGAGGCCTGCTCCGGATGGGTAGGGGAACATGTCTAGGACGAAGTACTTTGGTTTTGAAGCGTCAAAGTCAGGTTCTCCTGGGTTGGCTACTGAGAAGGTTTTGTTGTCTTCCCAGTGTGCTTGCCACTTAGGTTCAAAGGTGTCGAATGGAAAAGCTGGTGTAGGTTTCATAGTAAAATTTTTCGGGACTGTAGTGAATGTTTAGAGAATGAAAAGAAAAACCCATAGCTTGTTTGACCAAACTAAGGGTGAAAGAATTTTCGGGGTGTTTGGTGTTGGTGATTATTTGAAATGTGCTCGGCTACCTAGTCCTGCGAGTGCGCTGCCGGCTGGTCTGGCTTGCTGAAAGTGGAGAGCGGCCATGAAGTTGAGGCCTTTGGTGATCTGGGAGAGCCAGATGATCTGCCCGATGATGGGGATGAGGAGTAGGCAGATGAATGCGCCCATGGTTAGCTTGGGTGCGTTCTTGGTGTTAGGGTAGCATGAAGTGATGAGGTTCCATTGTTTTGGTAGTCCGCCAATGGCTTTGAAGAGCCAGTAGATGTTGAAAATGGGGATGAATAGGAATCCAATGGCTGCACCTGGTGAGATGGTGGCGCCTCCTGGCTGGAGGCATTTCCATGCTTTGTAGAGGTAGATGTAGGTGAGGATTCCGGAGAAGAAGATGCATGCGAAACCAGCGACCATTAAGCCGAGACCTAGGAAGCCTTCGATTTTTGCGCCGAGGAGAAACCCTAGCAAGATGAGTAGTAGTCCGCCGGTGAATAACATGGTCCAGAGGCTCATGCTGCCACCTTTGGTGATGGTGGCGGGATAGATGCCGGGGTTTAGTTGTTCTGGGTTGGCGGTTGGGCTTTGGTAGGGGTTGGCAGCTGCAGGTTGCTGTGCTGCTGCGTAGGAGGCTGGTACTGGGACGCCGGTCACTGCTTGAGTGGTCGGGGTGCTGGGGATCATTGGTACGGTGTCAGCTTGTCTCGGGGTGACGGCTACAGGGGCTGATGTTCTTAGGGCCGGGGCTTGGGTCGCTGTTTGCGTAGGGAACAGGCCTTCTATGTTTGAGGCGGGTATCCACTGTTCTCCGAGGGTTTCTGTCCACATTTGTGTGTCCTCGGTGATGCTTCCATTTGCTGTGAGGCTCTGGAGTTGGTGGGTGGTGATAGGGCCTTGCTGGGTCCCTGCTCCATCGATGAAATACCAAGTTTGTTCGCTCATGTTACTGTGATTTACGTTCTCTTTTAGAGTTCTCTCCAGCGTTTGATTTGTGCTTTTACGTTTTCGATGCTCGGAGCGCCTGGGTTAGTTCTGGCGGCGAGAGCGGTCTGGAGGTTGAAGACGTCTTTGGCGTCTGCTCCGTAATGGTCTGAGATTTTAGTTAGGTCGATTTTGTCGAGCGGTGTGGATGTTTCTACTGCTACAGCTACGGCTTTTCCTACGAGTTCGTGCGCGCTGCGGAATGGGACACCGTTTTTGACGAGGTAGTCTGCTAGGTCTGTGGCTAGGAGGAGGGGGTCGCTGGCGGCGGCTTCGCATGTTTCGACGTTGATGACCATGTCTGCGATCATTTCTGTGTTCACGCTGAGGGCGAGGATGAGGGTGTCGATAGAGTCAAAGAGTGGCTCCTTGTCTTCCTGTAGGTCGCGGTTGTAGGTGAGAGGGAGTCCTTTCGCTGAGGTGAGTAGTGAAACGAGATTTCCATAGAGTCTGCCTGTTTTGCCTCGGGTGATCTCGCAGACGTCTGGGTTTTTCTTCTGGGGCATGAGTGATGAGCCGGTGGTGTGTGCGTCACTGAGGGTAGCAAATCCGAACTCGCTTGAGCACCAAAGGATGAGGTCTTCTGAGAGGCGTGAGAGGTGGGTGCCGACTAGTGCGAAATCGAAGAGTAGCTCCATGATGTAGTCGCGATCTGAGATGGCGTCCATGGAGTTGGTGGTGATGGAGTCGAAGCCTAGCTCGGCGGCGATTTGTTCGCGGTCGAGGTTGATGGTGGAGCCGGCGAGTGCGCCGGAGCCTAGAGGGGAGACGTTGACGCGTTTTTTGGCATCATTGAGGCGATCTAGATCACGTGCGATCATTTCTACGTATGCTAAAAGATGGTGGCCGACGGTAACTGGTTGGCCGCGTTGGAGGTGGGTGTAGCCTGGGATGACTGCGGCTGCGTATTGATCAGCTTTATTTAGTAGTGATGTTTTAAGCGCGTTGAGGTGATCTGAAATCACGCCTATCTGTTCACGGCAATAAAGTCTGGTGTCTGTGGCTACTTGATCATTTCTTGAGCGAGCAGTGTGGAGTTTTCCTCCTGCCGCGCCGATGCGCTTGGTGAGCTCTGACTCGATGTTCATGTGGATGTCTTCGAGTTCTATTGAGAAGTCGAAGTTTCCAGCGTCGATGTCCTTTTCTATTTCACGGAGGCCGGTTTCTATTTGTTGGAACTCGTCTTCGGTTAGGAGTTGGGCCTTCACTTGGGCGCGCGCGTGTGCGATCGAGCCTGCGATGTCGTGTTTATATAATCTCCAATCATAGGAGATGGACTCTCCGTATTTCTGAACTAAGTCTGCTGTTGCTTGAGCGAATCTACCTTTCCACATGGGGGGATTCATACGCGTGTAACGCAAGTGATGCACGCTTTTTTTTAATTGCTCGGATATGAGTTTGGAAATCGGTCATATAGTTTAGGGTTCTGAAATAAAATAGAATGGCTGATAATATTGTTAGGTGTTGATTTTGAGTGTTTAGCAAGACTTTGTGAAAAATTTCACAAATAGACTTGATCGAAATGGCTGTAGTGGTTATTGACCTTTTGTCCTCAGAGGACAATACACGCAAATTACACCGAAATGAGCAAGATCTTCACAACCCTATCATTACTCTTTATATCAGCGGGCTACGCAGCGGCAGCTGGAGCGCATCAGTTGACACCACATTCGAACGTGATCTTTGGTGACAGAGATGGCTTTGCTGTGACTAACTCCATGATTATGGTGTGGATAGCTACGGCGATCATTGTTCTGTTCTGTCAGGCGGCTACTAAAAAGATGAGTATGGTGCCTGCTGGGTTCCAGAATTTTGCTGAGTGGTTGATTGAATCACTTTATAATTTCTTTGGTGGTATCCTCGGTGATCATCTTGTGAAGAGAACGTTCTGGTTTTTCGGTGGAACATTCCTTCTTATTCTTATTACTAACTGGCTTGGTCTTGTTCCTGGAGTTGGAACAATTGGTATCGGTCATGACGGTCACATGGAGCATGGTTTGCTACGTGGTGGTAACGCAGATCTTAATATGACTGCTGCGATGTCAGTGGTTTTCGCGATCCTTTGGTTCTACTGGGCGTTCTCTGAGAATGGCACAAAGGGGTTCCTTGCTCACATCTTCGCACCTAAGGGTAAGTTTTCTGGAGCTATGCAGATCGGTATGATTGTTATCTTCTTCTTGGTAGGTATTCTAGAGATCGTTTCTATCTTTATTCGACCTGTGGCACTTAGTTTCCGACTTTATGGTAACGTGTTCGGTGGTGAGCAAACTCTTGAGTCATTGATGGCTCTTGGAGGTAAGTATTTCGCTTTCGCTCCGGCGCTTCCATTCATGTTCATTGAGATTCTAGTGGGGCTTGTGCAGGCGCTCGTGTTCACACTTCTTAGTGCGGTGTTCCTTAAGCTCATCTGTGATCACGGAGATCATGATGAAGAGCATGCTCACTAATTCATAATAAATTTTATACACTTTCGAGAGTCAGACCATAGCGAAGACGGTGGGGGCAATCGGACATAACAACAAAATAACTAACAACTAATTAAATAAGAAAATGGCAACTAAAACATTATTCGTAGCAATGGCAGCACTTGGTGGAGCACTCGGAATCGGTTTCCTCGGCGGTAAAGCAGCTGAAGCAACTGGCCGTAACCCAGGAGCAGCAGGTCCTATCCTTACACTATCAATCATTCTTGCAGCGCTTATCGAGGGAATCTTCATTCTCTCTGCATTCGCGGTTTCAGTTTAATATCTAAACGCAAGAATACAGTATCTTGAGCGTCGCTCGCAAAGGGCGGCGCTCACTCTAAAACCAACTCGAAATCAACTCGAAACTCACAACACACAATGTTTACAATATTAGCAGAAGGAGCAAATCCATTTACACAAATTACTGATAGCTTCGGTATTACTTGGCCGCTTTTCATTGCACAGGTTATTAACTTTATTATCGTGCTGTTTGTGTTGAAGAAATTCGCCTTTGGTCCTATTCAAGAAATGCTCGAGCAGCGTAAGAATAGAATTCATGAAGGTGAAGAGAAACTGAAGCGCATCGAAACTCAGCTTGCTGAGTCAGAAGAGCGCACTACAGCAGCTATCGAAGAAGCAAATAGCACAGCTAAGCGCCTCATTGATGAAGCTAAGGATAGTGCAGCTAGTCTTTCTGAGCAGAAGACCCAGGAGGCAATCGCTTCTGCACAGGGGATTCTCTCTAAAGCAGAGGAAGCAGCTAAGGCAGAACGCAACCAGATGGTGGCAGAACTCAAGCAGGACTTCGGTCGACTTGTGGCGGCTACTACGGCTAGCGTAACTGGTAAAGTTCTCAACGAAGATGACAACAAACGCATCAACGAAGAGGCAGTCGCATCTATCGAAAGCTAAGCTCTACGAAGCATTCAGCATATTCTCGAAATAATAATTTCTCAACGTCCGATCAACAAATAATCACATGAAAGTAACTAAAGACGCCGCCGCAGCAGGAAAACGCCTGTTCAGACTTTGTGCCACTGGCAACAGACTGAATGAGGACAAGCTACGCACCGTTATCAAGGCACTCGTAGAGAGAAAGCCAAGAAACTATCAAGGCATACTAGCCACCCTTCATCGCCAGGTGCGATTGGATCTGGCTCAGCGCCACGTGATCGTAGAGAGTGCCAAGCAGCTTGATGAAGCTACTGGTCATAGCATCGCAAGTAAGATGATCTCTCAGCATGGTGACGGACTCACATTTGAATATAAAATCAACCCCGCCTTATTAGGTGGAATTCGCATCCGCAAAGGTGATGATGTGTGGGATGGCTCAGTTAAGGGTCGCCTCGACAAACTCGCTAACGCATTTTAATCGCAGTATCATTTAATAAATCTAAACACTCTAACAAACAAATAGTCATGAGCAGCATTCTTCAGGAACTAGAACAGGAAATCGCGAACGTAACGACTTCCGTAGGTAAAACAAACGTAGGCACAATCCGTGAAATCGGTGATGGTGTCGCTAAAGTTGAAGGTCTAAGCGACTGTCAGCTAAACGAGATGATCTCATTCCCTGGTGGAGTTACTGGTCTTGCGATGAACCTTGAGGAAGGTGAAGTTGGAGCTGTTCTTCTTGGTGAGTATCTTCACCTCAAAGCAGGTGACGAGTGCCAGACTACTGGTAAGCTTCTTTCTGTGCCAGTAGGTGAAGCGCTTCTCGGACGCGTGATCGACACACTTGGTGCACCAATCGACGGAAAAGGCGATATCGCAGCATCTGCTAACTACCCAGTTGAGAAGCTTGCTCCTGGTATCATTAAGCGTAAGTCAGTATCTGTTCCAGTTCAGACTGGCATCATGGCGATTGATGCGATGGTTCCAATCGGTCGTGGACAACGTGAGCTTATCATTGGTGACCGTGGAACAGGTAAAACTACCATTGCTATTGATACAATTATTTCACAAGCGAATCAGAACAAGGCAGCTGAGGCTGGCAAACTTAAGGATCACGCACCACTCTACTGTATCTATGTAGCGATCGGTCAGAAAGCATCTAACGTAGCACGTATCCAAGCGACTCTTGAAGAAGCAGGAGCAATGGAATACACAACAATCGTTGCTGCTACAGCTGCTGACTCAGCAGCGAACCAGTTCCTCGCACCATACACAGGTTGTGCAGTAGCTGAATATCTCATGGATCAAGGCAAAGAGTGTCTCATCGTATTTGATGATCTTTCTAAGCACGCGGTTGCATACCGTCAGGTGTCACTCATTCTTAAGCGTCCTTCAGGTCGTGAAGCTTATCCTGGTGACGTTTTCTACCTACACTCAAGACTTCTTGAGCGTTCAGCACGTCTTTCTGAGAATGCTGGTGGTGGTTCACTCACTGCGCTTCCAATCATTGAAACACAGGCTGGTGACGTATCTGCATACATCCCAACTAACGTGATCTCAATTACAGATGGACAGATTTTCCTTGAGACTGACTTGTTCTACCAAGGTATCCGCCCGGCGATTTCAGTTGGTCTTTCAGTTTCTCGTGTTGGTTCTGCTGCGCAGACTAAGGCGATTAAGAAAGTATCTGGAACCACTAAACTTGATCTTGCTCAGTTCCGTGAACTTCAGGCATTCGCCCAGTTCGGATCAGATCTTGATGACCAGACAAAAGGTAAGATCGAGAAAGGTCTCCGTATTGTTGAGCTCTTCAAGCAAGATCAATACTCACCTAAGTCAATGCAGATGCAGGTAGTGGTTCTTTTCTCAATGCAGAATGGATACTTCGATGATGTAGATGTGGACCGCATTAAAGAATGCCAGACTGGACTAGAAGAGTTCATGGAAACTCGCAAGGCAGACGTTCTTCAGCTCATCGCTGATGAAAAAGCAATGACTGACGGAGTAAGCGATGCTCTCCACTCAGCTCTCAAAGACTTCAAGGGTTCTTGGAAGTAAGTAATTAGAAAGCACTGCGACTGATAAAGGCCGCAGTGCTCAAAGCCTAACTACTAACTACTCACTACTAACTACTTCAAAATAAAATGGCAAACCTCAGAGACATCCGCCGACGGATTAAGTCGGTAAAAAACACAGCACAGATCACGCGTGCGATGCAACTTGTTGCTGCGGCTAAGATGAAGAAAGCCCAGGATCAAGCACTCGCAGGCCGTGAGTATGCAGACCAGCTCAACCTAGTCCTCGTTAACCTCAAAGAAAACGTTGATGAAGAATCTCACCCTCTGCTTGAAAAGCGTGAAGGTGATAAAACTCTGACCCTTGTCATTTCTACTGATAAAGGTCTCTGTGGTGGACTTAATGCCAACCTTCTTAAATTAGTAAGAAGAGAGCAGAACGAGAACACTACTTACGCTACAGTCGGAAAGAAACTCCGCCTTCAGCTAGAGAAAACAGGTGAGCCAATCAAGGCTGATTTCATCGTAGCAGATCCAGTCGCGTTTTCAGAAGCGCGTCCTATCGCTAAATTCCTCACTGAGCAATTCCTTGAGGGAAATTACGATAAGATTAAAGTCTGCTTCACTAACTTCGTTTCTACATTAACTCAGACTCCTCATTGTTCACAGCTTCTTCCTATAGAGGCTGACAAACTAGCAGAGAAGCGAGACTATGAAGGTGTAGGTAAAGGAGACGACGTTAAAGAAACAAATCATGATTCAGCAATGTCTATGGATTACGAGTTTGAGCCAAGCCCAGAGGTGGTGCTCGATACTCTTCTTCCTCAGTATTTAAACTTCCAGATCTATCAGATGATCCTAGAGGCTCGCGCTTCTGAGCACTCAGCACGTATGGTATCTATGAAGGCTGCTACTGATAATGCGAAGAACATGATCGATGATCTTACCCTTGACTATAACAAGCTTCGTCAGGCTGCTATTACTGCTGAGCTTCTCGAAATCACTACTGCGATGAAAGCAATGGAGTAGTAAAAGATTTCAACCCAATTCAACTAACAAAAAATTTAAACATACAAACCAAATAAAAATATGAGTAACGTAGGAAAAATCGTTCAGGTAATCGGCGCCGTTGTGGATGCTGACTTCTCAGGAGCAACACAACTTCCAGATATCTATAACGCACTTGAGATCAACTTTGAACTCGAAGGCGTTCCAGCTAAACTCGTTCTTGAAGTGCAGCAGCACCTCGGTGACGGATGGGTTCGCGCAATTGCGATGAGCTCTTCAGATGGTCTTAAGCGTGGTCTAGACATCACTGACACAGGGGCTCCTATTAAGGTGCCAGTAGGTGATCAAGTTCTCGGACGTATCTTCAACGTAACAGGTGATCTTGTGGACGAAAACGTTCCACTTGCAGATGCTGATAAGCGTTCTTCAATTCACCGTCCAGCTCCAAAGCTAGTTGACCAAGCTTCATCTACTGAGATCCTTGAAACAGGTATCAAGGTGATCGATCTTATCTGCCCGTTCCTTAAGGGTGGTAAAGTTGGTGCATTCGGTGGTGCTGGTGTTGGTAAGACAGTTGTTATCATGGAGCTCATCAACAACATTGCTCTTGGACACGGTGGTTACTCAGTATTCGCAGGTGTTGGTGAACGTACTCGTGAGGGTAACGATCTCTACTGGGAAATGATTGAGTCAAACGTTATTCAAACTGAGAAGGACGACAAAGGTCATCCAAAACTCGATGAGAATGGCAACCCAATTCTTGCACCTGGTTCAAAGGTCGCACTTGTATACGGACAAATGAACGAGCCTCCAGGAGCGCGTCTCCGTGTAGCACTTTCAGCACTTACAATGGCTGAGCATTTCCGTGATGAAGAAGGGCAAGACGTTCTACTCTTCGTTGATAACATTTTCCGTTTCTCACAAGCTGGATCAGAAGTATCTGCTCTACTTGGAAGAACTCCATCTGCGGTTGGTTACCAGCCAACACTTGCTGAGGAAATGGCAGGACTTCAGGAGCGAATCACTTCTACTAAGAAAGGTTCTATTACATCACTACAGGCGGTTTACGTTCCTGCGGATGATTTGACTGATCCGGCTCCAGCTAACACATTCGCTCACCTTGACGCGACTGTTGTTCTTGAGCGTTCACTTGCTGAGCAAGGACTCTTCCCAGCGGTTGATCCACTCGCATCTACTTCTAAGGCGCTTTCAGCTGATGTTATCGGTGATGAGCACTACAGAGTAGCTCGTGGAGTTCAGAACATTCTTCAGAGATACAAAGATCTTCAGGACATCATTGCGATTCTTGGTATGGACGAACTTTCTGACGAAGATAAGATGAGTGTATACCGTGCACGTAAGATTCAACGTTTCCTCACTCAGCCGTTCCACGTAGCTGAGGTGTTCACAAACGTTCCTGGTGTTTACTCCAAGCTTGAAGAAACAGTCAAAGGATTCGCAGAAATCCTTGACGGTAAGTGGGACGATGTGCCAGAAGGTAACTTCTACATGAAGGCCGGCATCGAAACAGTGCCACGCGACTAATTTTAATCTAAGGCGGTGGCTACAGAGTCACCGCCTTAAATTAGCCAATCTAAACTGGCAACTAACAATTTAAAACTTCAACTCCATGCTTCAACTAGAAATCGTAACTCCAGAGAAGAAAATCTTCTCAGACACAGTCACTGACGTTTACCTACCAGGTGCGGATGGTGAGATGGGTGTGCTTGAATTGCACGCAGCTCTCGTCACTGCACTTCAACCAGGCGAGCTACGCTATGAGAAAGACGGACAAGTTCAAGAGCTAGCGATTGGTTCAGGATTTGCAGAGGTCACTCAGGAAAAGGTATCAGTCCTCACAGACTCAGCCTATGGCGAAGACGACATTGATGAAGCAGCAGAAGAGGCAGCTATGAAGCGTGCAGAAGAGAAGCTAGCTAAAGTATCTGATGAAGATGCTGAAGAAGCGGCTCATCTAGAAACACTCATTGCTACTAATGCAGCAAGACTTCTTCTTAAGCGTAAGAAGAGGTAGGGCGAAGCCCTTGTCATTGGTCCATTGGCAATCGTTAATGGTCTGATAAGATGAAACATTTATAGCCCTCAGCAAGGAAACTTGCTGAGGGTTTTTTAGTCTTGTTCAAATATTGAACGAAACCTAGAGCTATTATGGCAGTTTACTGTTGGAGTAATTTTCCTAGATCGGTAGAAGGGTGAAATACGAAGGTATTTCCGTCTTTTTCTTTGGTCAGTAAACCTGCAGATGCTAATTTTAGTAAATCAGTTCTAGCTGTTTGGTTAGTGATACCATGGCTAGTTTGGTGTGATGCTATGGTGTAAAGTGCATGGCTATTTCTAACAGCATGACTTAGAAGCGCTTTCTGTCTGTGATTCCACTTCCTCATCCCTATAAGAGACGTTGATAATTCTAACTGTTGGCGTTGCTTCCTACTGATGTATTCGTGTAATGAAGTTACGGATTTATCCAATGTTTCTAGCTGATGGATGATGAAGTAATTTAGATCATTTTCATCAGTTTCGGTGTATAAAAATGCTCTGTAATACTGGATTGGAGCTTTGAGTAATTCAGATGAAAGCGAGATGTATTCCATCATCCAGTAGCCATGCTTTAGCATACACCAATAAAATAGAGCTCTAGCGGTTCTTCCATTTCCGTCGTAGAATGGGTGTTCATAAGCTAGCCAAAAATGTAAGATGATAGATCTAATTATAGGGTGTAAGTAACCTTGCATCTCTGGTGCATTTGCAAAAGCACATAGTTTTTCCATCCTGTCAGGAAGTAGGTCTGCATCTGGAGGAGAGTGCATGATTTCATTAGTTGTTTGATCAACTACTTGGATATCCTCGGAAGCAAAGCGATATCTTCCTGAGGCATCTTCTTTAGTCAAAGTGTCTTTGGTCATCAACCGATGAATTTCTAGTATGAGATCTTGCGATAATTCTCGATCCTTTAGTTCATGGATTTTCTTCATTGTTAGGAAGTTATTTAGAATCATCTGCTCATCTTTATTCTTTGGCTTAGATTTTCTTCTTAACATTTCCCCTGCTATTTCTCTAGTTACTGAGGCTCCTTCTAGCTGTGATGATGTTATGGATTCTTCAATAAGTGAGGATATATAGTAACGTTTTGAGTCGATATCTACACTATCTGGCTTGTTGTTAGTGCTGAGGGTTCCTCCACATTTCTTATCCAGTTGATGAATAAGTTCAAACATGTGCTGTGTCAGGTAGAAGACAAAAGGATTATCGTTAGAGTCTTTAAACGGGAGAAGTTGGTAACGACTATTCCTGTGAAACTTAAGAACTGTCCACCAGTCTTCGGAAGACCAATTTTTAGGTCTATTACGGTATCTTAGTTTATCCCAATGTAGATATTTTTGCGAATCAGGAAGAGCATCAATGGGGGTATTGATATCAGAGCCAAGTTTATTCAGCGTGTTGGCTAAGAGAGTCTTCCAGTCAGGTGGTGTTTTTGGGTATTTCATTTCCTAATTTAGTAGTAATTAGGAGTAAATTAGCAGTTTAGCTATTTGCAGGCAAGCATTTCCTAATTTAGTAGTAATTAGGAGTAAATTAGTAGTTGGTTCGGCAGATGCAGATTACTACTAATTTAGTATTAATTAGGAGGTAATTAGGAGTTGTTCTAGATTATGCTGCTATTACTAGGCTAGCAAAACGATCTAAACTATTTGTAACTCGTAGTCTTTGGTGAGTTGTAGGTGGAGGGTGGTGTCTTTTAGGGTGGGGTGGGTTACTAGGTGTTGGGAGAGTGAGGTGGTGATGAAGTGGTCTATCTTGCGCTGTAGTGGACGTGCTCCGTATTTGGGGTCGAAGCCTTCTTTTGCGAGGTGGGTGATGAGGTCTTGGCTGTAGGTGAGGCTGATGTTGCGGTCACGGAGTCCTTCGCGTTGGTTGAGTTCTGTTAGTTCTTTTCTCGCTATTTTCTCTATGAGTGGTTGGTCTAGTGCGTTGAAGTAGATGACTTGGTCTAGACGATTGAAGAATTCTGGGCGGAAGAATTTTTTGACTACTGATGTGTCAACGCTGGTAGATGGGCTATTGGCTTCATTGCCAAATCCGATGTTGTTAGCGAGACCAGCACCTAGGTTAGAGGTCATGATGATGATGGTGCTGTTGAAGTAGGTGCGGCGTCCGAAGGAGTCTGTTAGGCGCCCTTCGTCGAAGACATTGAGTAGGATGTCGAATACTTCATCGGCAGCTTTTTCAACTTCGTCTAGTAGTAGTATGGTGAATGGATTTGAGCGGATCTTGCGGATCATTTCTGATGGCTTGCCGCGTAGCTGGGGGTGACCTAGTAGTCTGGTGGCTGCATCGTAGCCGGCGTATTCGCTCATGTCTAAGCGGATCAAGCGGTCTTTTTCTACTTTTCCTGAGAAGAGCAGATTTCCGAGTGCTCGGACGATAGCTGTCTTTCCTACGCCAGTAGGTCCGCAGCAGAGGAAGACACCTAGTGGGCGAGATGGATCATTCATGCCAGCTTTGAAGCGTGAGAGCATGTTGGAGATGACGTTGACTACGGGTTCTTGACCTAGGACTTGGTTGTTGAGTGTTTGGCGGATTTCTGAGGGCGCTAGGCTTAGCTCGTCATTGAGAAATTCTAGCGGGAGTCCAGTATGCTTGCTAAAGGTGAGCCAGACTAGATCTGTATCTACTGTGGAGCTGTTAGAGCGCTGGGATTCTTCTTTGAGCCCATCCATGAAATGCATGACCTTGCCGGGGAAGGAGTCATAGGGTTGGAAGCGTTTAAAGAGTTGGTGGACTATGTCTAGGGCTTCTGGGGCGAAGCTGACTTTGTCTTGCTGGAGTGCTGCGTCTGCGTAGCGTGCTAGGATTCTTTTGGTTTGTTCTTCAGTGAAGGTTGGGAGTTGGAGCACTTGGAATTGATCGATGAGTCCGGGGAGTAGTCGGTCACAGGCTTCTAGTTCTTCTGGTGTGGCTTCTACTACAATGCGGAGTTCTTGATTCTGAATGTAGGGGAGCATGAAGGCAGCAATACTGGACTCTGCTGTTTGGCCTCCTAGTTTGAGCAGCTCTTGGAGGTTTTCTATGAATAGGGTTCCTTGGAAGTTTGCGAGGTCTGCTACGGCATACTCGAAACGTTCTTCCCACTGACCTAGGTAGCGCATTCCTGAGATGATGCGTCCTGCGTTGGTGGTCCAGAAGAGTTGTTTTTTCTTGCTGTGTTTACTTTTATTCTTCTGTTGTTTGAGCTCTGCACGTCTTGCGGCTTCTGTCAAAAGTGATGTTTTTCCACTTCCTGTATTTCCTACGAGAAGGATGCTGTTAGATTCTGCTGAGAGCATGGTTTCTAGCCAGTGCATTTCATGGTCTCGTTCCCAGGTTCGCTTGGTTTTCTGTGATGTGGTTTTGCTGATGTGGTCGGCAAATTGAGCGAGGCTTTTGACGCAGTCTGTGTCTTCGTAATGTGAGGTGGATAGTTCTTTGAAGGTGGTGATTATTTCATGGAGTTCAATATGGCTGGGTGGGAGATAGCGGGAGAGTTCTTGGGGGCTTAGACCTTGGGCGAAGGATCTTACGTAATGGGTAGCGAGTTCTTCAAATCCTTTTTCATCGTGGTATTCGAAGCTGAGATCCATAGTGGGGATGAAGGCGGTGGGGAGTCCGCTGTCACGCTCTCCTAGTATGCAGGGGAGGTTGAGCAGGGTGGAGTCTTTGCTAGCATAGGTGCGGCGGTTTTCTTGGTATTCCGCGATGACTTTTACTTTTAGCTGGGTGAGTCTAGGCTTGAGGAAGTCGCCTTCTGGTAAGAAGTCATTTTTATGGGCGTATTGGAGGTAATCTTTGATTTGCTGTAATGCTTGTTTCCGTGATTTAGAAACAGCAATTACCTCAGAGTCATCTAGCAGGCATGCGGTGTGCAAGCCATTGTGATCTTGCCAAATAGCGGCTTGGTGTCGTTCTACTTTAGCCATGGTTCGGAAGAAGAAGGTTTGAGATTTCAGTGAGTTCTGGAGCTGTGGGGAGGAGCGGGGTGATGAGGCTCCATAGATTGTAGTTTCTGTCTGTGATGAGTCCTGTGCGAAGATCTAGGGTGTGGCTGAAAGTTTGCAGGCGATGGATGAATTCACTACGATGTTGCTCAGTGCTTTCTTGGAATTGGTAGATGTGCTGTGCTGCCTTTAATTGAATACCGACTAGGTATTTCATGAGTTTTTGCCCAGCGAGTGCTTCGAATTGATAGTGATTGGTTTTCTTTTTATCGGTCCATTTTCCATCAGGGAAGCTAGTTGTATAGGTTTCTTGATTCCATGTAGGTCCATCTAGAGCGAGGATGACAGTTTCTATATTCAGGTTCTTTTGTTCTAACAGAAAGTGGATATGGTTGATTTTGTTGATGAGGTTTTCAGCGGAATAGGCGAGGTAGGTTTGGATTTCGCCAGTCTCGGCTAGTTCGTTGATCCATTGGCTTGGATTGCTCATCTGGCTGATTTTCTCTAGTGCATTACTTTGCGTTTCTGGGCTGATGCGGACTCTGGTGGAACGGGTTCCAAACCTTGGTGGGATATCAGTTTTGAAACGCGGGTTGAGCGCTATTTCGTGTTGTGATTGGAGTCTTTGCTGAAGAGTTTTTAGGGAGTTAATTTCTTCAGCTAGCTCGTAGTAGGGGAGCTTGGATTTGAAGTCGCCGTCTTGTTCACCTAGTAGCTGGAGTCTTTCTTCAGCGCGGTCCATAAAGTCATCACTGCATTCTAAGAGAGTGAGAGCGTGGTCAGGAGAAATGTCCGAGAAGCCAATGTATTCACGCGTTCTCGCGGTGAATGTCTGGGCTGTGATCTTAGGTGCATTGTTCTGGTCTAGGCTGACGGTGAGGGTGCTCAAGGCGCTGGGTTTGAACTTCATGAGTGCGTCAGCTAGTGGCTGGACTAGGTAGTTTTCTACTGCTCGGCGGAGTGTTCTAGCTCCGTATTCTGGGTCGAATCCGTGATCAGTGAGCATTTCATAGACTGGAGGCTCTATCTCTAGTGTGAGCTTGCGCTGGGTGACGCCAAATCGCTTGAGTGCTTTCTGTGCTAGCCGCTGGACTAGTCCCTGGATGTGGTTGCGGTCTAGGCGGTGGAAGGGGACGATGCGGTCTAGGCGATTGAAAAACTCTGGACGGAAAAATTTCTCAGCTGCTTGAGTGTAGATGTGGTCTTGCTGTTCTTGGTTTTGCTCGGAGCTAAAGCCCATGTGGCTAGCGTTTGCTGCTGATCCTAGGTTGGAGGTGAGAATGATGAGGGTGTTACTAAAGTCTGCAGTCTGTCCAGCAGCGTCTGTTAGGCGAGCCTCGCCTAGGACTTGGAGGAGGAGGTCGAAGACGCTGGGGTGGGCTTTTTCTATCTCATCAAATAGGACGACGGTGTATGGCTGACGTTTGATGGCGGAGGTGAGTATACCGTGAGGGCGTGCCTCAGTGCCTATGAGACGAGCGGCGGCGTCTGCTCCGACGTATTCGTTCATGTCGATCCGGAGTAGACGTTCTTCTGTCTCGAAAACGTAGCTGGCTAGAGCTTTGGCGCATTCGGTTTTCCCTACGCCTGTGGGTCCTAGAAAGAGTAGGCTAGCGAGTGGGCGACTGGGGTCATTGAGCTGGCTCTTGGTGAGGGTGATGGCATTCACCATGGCATCGATAGCGGCTTGTTGTCCTACGATGTGCTGATTGAAATAGAGTATGGGCGTGTCATCTGGGTTGTTGTTAGTTTCGATCATTCGCCATGAGATTCCTGATTTGGCTTTGAAGTGATCTACTGCATTTTTTTCGGTGATTTCTGTGCTCTGGGAAGCGAGCTGCATGAGTGCATCTGCTCCTTTTCCGGGGAATGAGCGTGAGCGGACGTAGCGCTGCTGGAGTTGCATGATCTTGGGGATGACGCCGGGGGCGAAGGTGCAGTTTTTCTCAGTCTCTAGCATTTGCATCACTCGGATGAGGATGCGCTGGGTCTCATCATCACTAGGTTCACGAATGGGGATGATCTGGAAATAATCGGTGAATCCACGGTCGATCTCTTTGAGCTTTCTCCAGGCTTCTGGAGTGGCTTCGGCGATGATGCGTGGTGGATTTTTTTCGAGTTGAGCCTTGAGCAGGTTTCCGATGCTAAGGTCACTACTGCTAGATTTTCCAGCCTGGAAGAGTCCTAGAAGGTCATCGAAGTAGGCTACGTGGTTTTTCTTAGTAATGTGGGTAATGATGGCTAGAAAACGTTCTTCCCACTGACCTACATAAGACATCCCTGAGACCATGCGTTGAGGATTGAGCAGCCAGAACTGCTCGTCTAGCTTGTGGCGCTCGTCGTGTCGCTTGGCGATGAGTTCATGAATGATGGCGGTCTTGCCTACTTGGCTGGGACCGATGAGGACTACGGGGCGGAGGAGCTGTGTCTGATCAAAGAGTGATGCTATTTCACCGACTAGGGTCTCTCGCATGACAGCACGTTTGATTTGCTGGGGATAGAGGCGGTTGATGCAGCGTCCTATCCGTTCTAGCTCGGAGGCGCCGTTAAGTTTCTCAGTGCTACCTAGGCTGGCGAAAAACTGGGAGCCTTGGTTAGGGTCAAGCTTCTGCTGGATGTTGTTTTCAATGTCGATGTAGCTGAGGTTGTAGTTCTGAGCATTGGCTATTTCTTCGGGCTGAGCTTTTCCTTCTTCGCGTTCTTTCTTGCGATAGTATTTAGTAAGTATGGTGGTAGCTCGTTCTTGGATCTGGTCACCACGAAGGAGCTCGAAACTGACTTCTGGTTGCTTGGGGCAGTAGGCTATACGTCTTTCTAGTGCGGAGAAAACCACGAAGAAAAACTTACCTCTGAAGGTTTGTTTCTTAAGTCGGAGTTCTAGCTTTAGCAGATGCCGGCTTAGCTCTGGGCTGTAGGAGAGAGTGGTGAGCTCGCTGTGGTTTTGCTTTTTTACTAGAGCTGCAATGTAGCCGCGGAGGTTCTGAGTAAGACGCTCTGTGGCGCGGTCTTCACGGAGGTCACTGGCGGTGATCTCTTGATTGAAAATAGGGGAGACTGAATAGTAGGGATCTGCGTCACCGTCTATGATTTTCTCTATTAGGATGGGTATGGAAAGTTGAGTCAGCATCGGTTAATCGAGCATGTTGTTAGTTTCCTTAAGCAGTGTGTCGTTGAGGAGTTTATCCAGTGTGGATATGGAGAAGGGGAGGATTCCTTTTTCTTCTAACCATGTATCACGGTAGCTGCCCTCGAAGAAAAATTCTCTACGAACGGCTATTTTCTTAAGATCTAGTTTAGCCTCCAGTTCTTCTACAGGAATGCGGAATTTCTTGAGCGAGCCACTGTGGGTGCTGATGTAGCAACGTTGTTTGTCTTTGTCTTCTGTATGGTAAACGTGGAGTCCGTGTTCATTGCGAAGTAGGAGTTCTGCTTCTGTGTGCTGGACGTGGAGAGCTATTCCTTTGAGGGGTTTGAGCTTTCGAGTGCCGACTTTATCACTGAGCATTTCTGCAAATTCTTCTAGGCTTACAATTTCCGGGGTGATGAATTCATGTTCGTTGCCATCTTCATCTAGGTCTTTTACTTTGAGTTCTTTGGTAGGTTTTCTGTAGATGAGTCCTAGCTTACATTTGAAATTTTTACCTGTTAGCAGTGTGGTGTATGTTTGCTGTAACTTGGTCATCCACTCGAGTGAATCTACTTGCATGTAGAGGATGATTTCATCATCGAGATTGGAATAGACACTGTAGATCTCTGTGATGAGACGGAGTGCGTCATGTCTGGTAAATGGGCTGTGTTTCTGCTGGGCGTCCAGATCAGAGTTTTGGAAGGATTTTACGAGTAAGTCTTCTTCCCATTGGGTTGTTTTAGTGAGGGCTTGAGTTACTTCGTTGAGGCTTGTGGTGAGTGATTCCTTGCGAGGGGTGTTCTCTGGATCAAATTCTGTGAAGACGCTGTCTAGTGATTGCTTCCTACGCTTTTGTTGTTTGAGCTTTTTAGCCTTTAGTTGATTCATCCTGCGTTCGAGTCTAGCTAGCTCGCTTTTTAGCTCACGTAGCATGGAGCTGTGGTTTAGCTTGTAGATGAGACGTCTTACTTTAGCGGCTTCGTTTAGTTGTGGATAGCTGTAGGTTTTTTTACTGGAGTGGTGAGGTTCGTATGAGACTAGCGCTTGAGCTTGGTTCTGTTCATCAGCTGAGACGTTGATGGTGCCATTTTGCTTGGTGTTGTTGATGATGAATTCAGCAACGGGGAGAAGAATGTGTGTCTCGATAGCTCGCTTGAGTGGACGTGCGCCGTAGCGGGGGTCGTGGCTGTTACGGATGACTTGGTCTAGATATTCAGGGTCTACTTGGATGTCTAGACCTTGGTGGTGGAGACCATCTCGCTTGGATGCTAGCTGGAGCTCGCGCTGGGCTATTTTTCTAACGGAATCTAGGCTGAGAGCCTGGAAGGGGACGATGCGGTCGATGCGATTGAAGAACTCTGGGCGGACGCGTTCTTTGACAGCATCAATGAAGTGTTGCTCAGCGAGGACTGAGTCTTCGAGATCATTGGCTAGGAATCCCATGTTAGAATTTCCAAAGGTGCTGGCTCCTAGGTTGGAGGTCATGATGATGACGGCATTGCTGAAGTCTGCTAAGCGTCCTGCTCCATCAGTCAGACGACCTTCGCCTAGGACTTGGAGGAAGAGGTCATAGACTTCTGGTGCTGCTTTCTCAAATTCATCTAGGAGGATGACGGAGAAGGGTTGGTCACGGACGGTGGCGGTGAGGATGCCTTCGCCCTGGGAAAAGCTATCGCTCACTAGGCGCTGGGCTGAGTGTGGTGAGCTGTATTCGCTCATGTCGAAACGGACAATGCGCTCCTTTGACCCGTAGAGGAATTCTGCTAGGGACTTGGCTAGTTCGGTTTTGCCTACTCCAGTAGGTCCTATGAACATGAATGTAGCGAGGGGTTTCTTGGGTCTCGTGAGTCTGGTTTTGACCGTAGCGAGCATCTTGGTGACTACTTCTATGCCGGCGTCTTGAGCCATCACTCGTTGGGTAAACCATTCAGTGATTTCGGAGGGGGTGAAAATGATATCATCATCCAGAATGAGTTTGGGGAGACCGGTCTCCTTGGAGAAAACTTCTACGATGTCAGAGCGCGATATTTTCCTGTCGGAATGTTGTTTGATGAGGCTTTCTAAGAATTGGCAGGGCTTCCCGGGGTAGGCTGAGTAGCTCATGTAGCGGCGGTGAAGCGCGTCAATGTTGTGAATCAGGTCATGCTGTTCCTCTGAGCTGTGTTTGCTGTTAGAGGCATCTGTTAGATATTGATTTCCTACTTTAAGCAGGATGTTTAGAGCTTGGTCAGGTGTTGGCTCAGCGATGGTGACGCGGTTAAATGCATCGAGAATTTTTGGGTCGTGAGCTTCCAGTGCGCTGAGTTGTTCCTCAGTGCATTCAGCAATTACGATGAGGTCTCCACGCATCATGTAGGGGCGGAGGTAGCTGGCGATGCTTTCTGAACTGCTGGAGGATTGACCTACTTGCATGAGCTCGAAGAGATTGCCAATGAAGAGGATACTTTTCTCTTCTGCGAGTTCTGAGACCATGTCGTCGCAACGTTTCTGCCACATGCCGAATCCTGTTTGTCCCGCTACGATTTGGGATCCGCTAGATTTCCAGAGTTTAGGAAGGTGTTTTGATTCTGAACGTAGCATTTCTTCTACGATAGCAGTTTTTCCTACTCCGCTAGGTCCTACGAGAAGTGCGCTGAAGGGATTTTTTCCTGTGAGGCATTCTAGTAGGTTTGTGACCTCAGTGGTGCGCTCATAAGCTTGGCGCATATCACCAGTATTCATTTGGCAGGCGACTTCTTTTAGTATAGTTTTCTGATCTGTTTGATCATCGTAGTTCACCTTGTAGTATTCTAGAGCTGTGTAAGGTCTGGGCTTCCAGGGGGTGAGTTCTACTTCTAGATCATCTGCTTTTGTGCGCTGGATGAGGGCCATTTCTAGGAGTGACTTGGAGATAGCTCGGCGTTTTACAGCGAAGAGAATTTCCGATTCTATTTTCTCTAACAGCTTGTCATGATTCTGGATGATGACCTCGATCTTTAGAGCGGGGATGTAGACGATGATGTCATTGTTCTCTTGTTCCCATTGAAGATAGGGAAGGTGGAGAGTGACTGGCTTCTTGAAGCCAATCTGAGCAGATTTAGCAGGTTCGACGACGACGTCGATCGATTTAATTTTGTATTCTGTAGGGACAGATCGCTCGTGGAAAACTTGGTTGTTTTTCTTTTTAAGCAGCTCGGCAGCAAGTGATTTGAGCTGCTTCTGGACCTTATCAGTTTTGTGACCAAAGGTGCTGAGCTCTGGGTAGAATAGTAATTCTGACAGCTCTTGGTTTACTCCATTGATAGAACTCTCCAAGGGCTGCTTGATGGACAACACTTCTAGATGGAGATCCTGCATAAGTGGAGGTTATCCACAGGATCTAGCTATAGCAAGTCAACGTTGTTGTAGATGGTGCTGCTGGTGAGTGTGGAGTCAGTGCAGCTTAGGGCAGTTTCGAAATCGTCGCCTGTTAGGAATTCAGGTTCCCAGTTATTCTCTCTTCTTACTATGATGACTTCTTTACGATCTTGAGCGACGAGGATGTATTCCTGTAGGGATGGGATACTGGTGTAAGCTAGGAACTTTTCGTTGCGGTCGATGCGCTCGGTGGAGTCAGAAAGAACTTCGAATATTGTAGTGGGCTTTTCTAGGTATAGGGGATGATCTCCAGCTTTATCGCAGCTGACTACAACGTCAGGATAGTAGTAACTTTCATTCGAGAGAGTTTTAACCTGAACTTTGACATCATTGATGAATGGGCGACAGGGTGATCCTGACAAAGCTTGATTGAGGGATGAAGCAATGTTTAGCGAGATGGTATTATGATTCAGAGTGCCTCCTGACATGGCATAAACGACGCCGTCTATGTACTCATGTCTAACCTCTGAAACAATTTCTCCCTCCAGATATTCTTCAGGTGTGATGAGAGAGTTTATTTTCAGAGTGGAGCTCATTACTGTAAGTATAGGTTATATACTATCTTTTACAATAGAGAATGTTGTGTGTTGTTCTATGAAGATATTTCCTCGGAGCCGAAGTATGGGACCAGGGCTGCGGGGATTTTGATGGTGCCGTCTGGTTGTTGGTTTTGCTCGATGAGGGCTACGTAGAGTCTTGGAAGGGCGGTGCCTGAGCCGTTTAGGGTGTGGCAGAATTGGTTTTTGCCGTCTGCGTCTTTGTAGCGGAGCTTCATGCGGCGGGCTTGGTAGTCGCCGAAGTTTGAACAGCTTGAGACTTCGAGGTATTTGCCTTGGCCGGGTGCCCAGACTTCGATGTCGTAGGTTTTGAGTGAGCTGAATCCGACGTCTCCGGTGCAGAGTTCGATGGTGCGGTAGTGGAGGCCCAGCTTTTGGAGAACGGCTTCGGCGTGGCCGGTTAGCTCTTCTAGGACTTGCATAGATGTTTCTGGGACGACTGCTTGGACGAGTTCTACTTTATCAAACTGGTGCATGCGGATGATACCTTTGTTGTCGCGTCCTGCACTGCCAGCTTCACGGCGGAAGCATGGAGTGTGGGCGGTCATTTTGATAGGGAGATCAGATTCGTTTTGGATGGTGTCGCGGAGGAGGTTGGTGACTGGGACTTCTGCTGTAGGGGCGAGGAACATTTCGTTGTCTTCGATGCCGTACATGTCGTCTTCGAATTTAGGGAGCTGACCGGTGCCTTCCATGCAGTAGCGTCTGATGATGTGTGGGACGTTGACTTCTGTGTAGCCGTGTTCTTCTGTCTGTAGATCGAGAAGGAAGCCGATGAGTGCGCGTTCGAGTTTGGCACCTTTTCCACGATACATGGCGAAGCCAGAGCCGGAGATTTTGGCGGCGGCTTCAAAGTCGATGAGGCCGTGTTTTTCTGCGAGTTGGACGTGGTCTAGAGGATCTGTGATTTCTGGTTTGTCTCCCCAAATCCTTACCTCTGGGTTGTCGTTTTCATCCTTGCCGATAGGGCAGTCTGCGTAGGGGACGTTGGGGATGGTCATGAGGAGGTAGTTTAGCTTGGTGCTGACTTCCTCGCTTTGAGTTTCTAGTTCCTTGATCTTCTCTCCGATTTCTTTGACGGCTGCTTTGGCTGTTTCGGCAGCATCTTTTTCGCCTTTCGCCATGAGTGCTCCGATGTTTTTTGAGGCGGTGTTTCGCTCAGACTGTAGGACTTGTTTGTCTGTTTCTATTTTTCTGCGAGATTCATCGTGGACAAGTACTTGGTCGATAAGTGTGTGTGCATCGCCTCCGCGGGTGGCGAGTCTTGTTTTGATCTGTTCTGCGTTTTCGCGGATGTCTTTGATGTCTAGCATGGCTAATAGTTTGTGATAGATTGGTTTCTGGGCAGAGGCATAGCGTAACTGCTATGAATTACCAGTGAAGAAAGAAATTTTTGGTTAGCTCTGTACTTTCTTTACGAAGCAGGCTTTGAGGTTGATGGCGATTCCGTTCATGCGGCATGAGATCTCGTGGTCGCCGTCTTGGATGCTGATGGGCTTTGATTTGGTGCCGCTTTTGAGGACGTCTGATGAGCCTTTCATTTTGATATCTTTGATCATCTGGACGACGTCACCTTTTTCGAGGACGTTTCCGTAGGCGTCTTTGACGATGCGCTCTTCTGGTGCATCATCGTCTGGAACGTCTTTGCGGTCCCATTCGTGGCCACAGGTCATACATTCGTAAATTTTCTCGTGAGTGAGGACATCGTCCACCGTGCATAATGGGCATGATAATTCTGACATGGGGGGATCTAATAGGACTGATAGGGATTTTGCAACTATGCAATGGGGTCTGGGCAAAATTTTCGTCGTAGGCACTTGAGGCAATGGTCGCCTAGGTAGAGGGAGTCAATCCAGTCGATGAGAGGGGAGACGTGTTGCTGTTCGTCAGTGAGGATGCCGGCTTCGAAGTTACGTTTGTCTGGGGATTTGGCGCCTAGTCCGGCGCCGGTTAGATTTGCGGAGGTAATGAATGCTGTTTTGCCGTCTATGACGATGGCCTTGGTGTGGACGCGAGGGCAGAGGATGCGCTCGAAGAGGTCGCTCTCTACGAGGGCGGGGTATTTATCGAAGTCTCTGCGGAATCTGGGGCCGGGTTCTTTGGCGTGGATGAGGCGGATGGCTACTCCTTGCTGAACGAGGTCGCTGAGGATTTCTAGGAAAGGGACGAAGCGTTGGCGTTTTCCTTTGAGGCCTTTTCCTACGTGGAGGTCTTTGATGTCGGCGGTGACGATCCAGAGGAATTTCTGAGCATTTGGCACTAGGTCAGCGATGACTCGGTGGTAGATGGCTTCGTTGAGTAGTAGTTCGGTCACCTCAAGAGTATGGTTATACTTGGGTGGAAGTCAGTTAAAATCTTTTTGTGAAATTTAGGCGGATTTGGTCTCATGATGCATACATCACTTTGTTCTCGGCTCTGATCGTTCTTGGCGGCAGCCTACTGGTATAGGTATGTGGCTACGTCTTGCAGGAAATAAAAAACACTTGGTGATTTGTCTTATTTTTTTACTATTTGGTACAAAAGCTCACTGCAAATCAGAAGAGATGGTAGTAGTTTTATCTATATGAATAAAAGACTGCGCCACAAGTGACGCAGTCTTTATGTGATTGTCTATTGTATCGATAATCACGGTATTGTATATTATGGGGGTGATATATTATGGGGAGTATATTATGGGGGTATATATTATGGGGGTATATATTATGGGGGTATATATTATGGGGGGATATATTATGGGGGGATATATATTATGGGGGGATATTATGGGGGGATAAATTATGGGGGATGATTATTGTCTTCTCTTTCGAGAGAGAGTGTCTGCTGCTCTTGTAGCGTTAAAGTAAGTGGTGTTTGGTTCAGGTGCGAAGATTGATTTCTGATTGTTATGATCGTGTTGGTAATTCCGGAGAGTTACCAGAGGTTGCTGTTGTTTCCATTTGCTTCATTGGAGCCGCTTACACTGTTCGCAGTAGTTTGAATAGCTGTGGATAGCCATACAGGTGCGTAAAGTAGGGAGGCGGCAATAATTTTATATTTATTCATGTTTCGTGAAGCTGAACTGTTAATAATTTATAAAAATAAGTTAAAGTTTGCAATATTTTAAATATAGTTCATTTTGTTGTATGTTTATAAGTAATTTAAACACAAAGAATTGTTGTGAATTATGCTTCGATCCATAAGTTATGGAGTATGATTTTTTTATTTAATGATAATTAACTATCTTTTCCATATGATTATCAAACTTAAGCCTGTTAAGCTAATAAGTAGAAAGAAGTTGGTTCAGTCTGGTGCTTAGTGAAGGATAGCTAACTGAAATTATTTTTTATCTTGAAATCAAGCTGTTTAGGTAGTGAATATGGGTTATTATTCACTTATGACAGCAGAAGTTAACATCACACATATTAGCCTACGAGTAGTATTGGGGGCTATTTTTATGTGGGCGGGGACGATGAAGGTTCTTGATCTGGATTGGTTTGTGGAGACAGTTGGGTATTTTGAAATTTCTCCGTTTAATGCGGCACCTTGGGATATGTGGTTGGGATATATGCTGCCGGTTTTTGAGATATTGGTGGGGGCGGCGTTGATTTTGGGGATACTACTGAGGGGGGCGATGTTGAGTGTATTGGTGTTAACGGTAGGGTTTCTTGTGGCGGTTATTTCTGCCGAGATGCGGGGATTGAATATTGAGTGTGGGTGTTTTGGTAAGGCGTTGTCATTTGAGAATTACTTTGTGCATATTGCCGTATTGGTGGTTATGGCGTTAATGGCGTTGGTGCTAGTGATTCTGGAAATGAGGGGTCAGGTGCGGGATCAGAAGAGGCTGGCGTAACGTTCTTTTAGCTCGGCTTGCCATTTTTCTAGGAATGCTAGATCGCGAGCTGGGCTGGCTAGGTTTTCTATTTGAGTCGCTTTTTCCAGGGTAGAGGATTTTTCGGTTTCGATGCTGTCGATTTGGTGTCCGAGTTTTTCTTGGAGGAGTTGGGATTCTGGTTCTAGTAGTGCTAGGCCTAGTGCGGATGTGGTGGTGGATTTCTTGCGCAGAAATTGATCGGTGTCTTGGAGGAGTTGGGCGGTGGACATGAAGAGGTCCATGAGGTGGTCACTGACTGTGCCGCGTTTCTCGTAGGTGATGCCTGCGAGTTCTAGGAGGTGGGTGAGTCTTTTGGAGGGTGACTTGAGGGTGGCGTAGGCGGTGTTGATTAGTTTGTATTGGGTGTCATTACCGTCGTTTCCTGGGCTGTCTGGGTGGTGTTTTGCGGCGAGTTTCTTGTGGTGGTCGGATAGTTGAGTTAGGTCGATTTCGGTCGATTGCGCTATGTCTAACAGTTTGAAATAATTTTCCATGTGGTTTACTTGGCTAGATGGTTTAGGGCGCGCTGGGCGGCGAAGAGGCCGAGGGTGGCGGTCATGTGGGTGACGCTGCCGAAGCCTGATGCGCAATTGAGGCGCATGCTGTTAGATTGATCTGTGTCGCATTCTTCGGCGGCTGGGAAGACTGCGGGTTCATCGAAGAAGATGGCTTCGATGTTGAATTTTGGGGCTTTGTAATTTACGGCTTTTGGGAATCCGAACTTGCATCTGAGGCGTGTTCTTACTTTGTGAATGAGTGCGTCACGGGTGACTTTGGAGATGTCTGCTACTCTGATGCGGGTTGGGTCAATTTTTCCTCCGGCACCTCCGCAGGTTACTACGGGGATGTTGCGTCTGGTGCAATCGGCGATGAGGAATGTTTTTTGCATCATGAGGTCGATGGCGTCGATGACGAAGTCGTAGCCGGAGGAGAGGAGGCGGTCGGCGGTTTTTTCGTTGAAGAACGTTTGTTCGCAGATGACGTCGCATTCTGGGTTAATGAGTCGGATGCGTTCTGCCATGGCGTCTGTCTTTTGTTTGCCGATTTCTCCATCCATGGCGTGGAGTTGGCGGTTGATGTTGGTGACGCAGACTTCATCGAGGTCGACCATGGTGATTTTGCCGATGCCTGATCTGGCGAGTGATTCAGCTGCCCAGGAGCCTACGCCGCCGATGCCGATGACGGCTACGTGGGATTGGGTGAATTTCTCTAGGGCGGGGGTTCCGTAGAGTCGTGCAATTCCGCCAAACCTGTCGATAGTGGTTTGAGATAATGTGGAGCTGGGCATGGTGATCTAGGAGTTAAAAAGCCTCCTAGTGTGAGTAGGAGGCTGGATGAAATTTTAGTGTGATGAGTGGTGGTTAACTTCTTCTGCGTCTGGTGGATGATCTTCTTCTAGATGTGGAAGATGGTGCGGATGAGTTAGATCCTGGGCCGGATGATTTTTTGGCGTTTCCGCCTTGGCCTCTTCCTCCGCCGCCATTGCGTGGGGGTCTTGGTCCGCGTTGTTGTCTGGCTTGTTTTTTGCGCTCAGCGTCTGCCTTTTGAACTTCTGAGGCACTTGGTGCGCGGTCTGGCCAGTGATCCGGGATGAAATTTTCATCGGTGAGGAGTGGGATTTTCTTGCTGATGAGTTTCTCGATGTCCTTGAGGAATGCACGCTCGTTGTTACAGACGAGTGAGATAGCTTCGCCGCTTTGACCAGCTCTTCCTGTGCGGCCGATACGGTGCACGTAGTCAGCGGGGACATTTGGTAGCTCGTAGTTGATGACGTGCGGTAAGTAAGCGATGTCTAGCCCACGTGCTGCGATGTCTGTGGCTACGAGGACTCTAACAGAGTTGTTCTTGAACCCTTGAAGAGCGCGTTCGCGTGCTCCTTGAGATTTGTTTCCGTGGATAGCGCTAGAGGATATTCCTGCGTTTTCTAGTTTTCCACTGAGGCGGTTTGCACCGTGTTTGGTCTTGGTGAAGATGAGGACTTGGTTCCATTCGCCTTGATTGATGAGGTGGATGGCTAGGTCTGCTTTTGCGCCAGCATCACAGCGGTAGGCTGACTGCTCTACGCGTTCTGCGGTGGTGTTCTGGGCTGCTACTTCTACGGTGACAGGGTTATTTAGAAACTGTTTCGAGATGACCTTGATTTCCTTTGAGAAGGTGGCGGAGAAGAGGAGCGTTTGACGTTTTTTAGGGATGTAGTTCATCACCTTTTTGATGTCGTTGATGAAGCCCATGTCGAGCATTCTGTCTGCTTCATCTAGCACGAGAATTTCTACATTGCTGAGGTCGCAGGCGCGCTGTTGGCAGAGGTCTAGTAGGCGTCCTGGAGTGGCGACTAGCATGTCGATTCCTTGCTTGAGCTTGTTGATTTGTGGTTTGATGTTCACGCCGCCGAAGACAACGAGGCTCTTCAAATGAAGGTGGCTGCCGTATTCGTCGATGTTTGCTTTGATCTGAGCAGCTAGCTCACGGGTAGGGGTGAGGACGAGTGCTCTGACTGATCTGCGGTCATTTCTGGCTGGGTTTTCAGAGAGTTTGTGGAGGATGGGAAGGGTGAAGCCTGCTGTCTTACCTGTGCCTGTCTGGGCGGCGGCTAGGACGTCTTTTCCAGCGAGAACTGGAGGGATGGCTTGTGCTTGGATGGGAGATGGGATTTCGTATCCTTTGTCCGTGACTGCACGGAGGATTTTATCAGATAGGCCTAAGTCGGCGAAGGTATTCATATTTCAAAAAAAGTTAGAAAATTGTCCGCTTCAGCAACCTAGTGTGGCTGAGCGTGGGCGCACACTAGCTTATTTTCTTCTAATTGATAGAAGAAAGTGATTTTTTGGGCGAGTTGTATGTTCTTTACTCGTTCATTTGCAGAATCTTGGGTTGATTCAGGTGGGGTTTTATAGTGGCTAAAGATACTCAAGGAAGCTATTTCCTAGTTCGGTGAGGCGTGCTTTTTCCGTTTCTGAGAAGTCGTAAGGCTCTAATTTTCCTACGCCAATGGTGCCGAGGACGGTGTTGCCGTCTTCTGCTAGAATGGGTACAGCTAGTGAGCCTGAGACTCCGGTTTTGCGGGCATCTTCTTTTGCTACGCCGCCTAGATCTTGCTGGAGGTTGCAGAGTTCTACGGGTTCTTTGGTTTCTGCTGCGACTCCTGCGATGCCTTTGCCGAAGGGTATCATGGAGATTTTCTCGATTAGGAATTCAGGAACTCCGGCGTGGCTTACTAGTGAAAGGAGTTCTCCGGGTTTTGCTGTTTTATGGAGGGTTCCTGTGGCGCAACCGAACTCTGCCATTACTGCCTGTAATTTGTCATCAATCTCTTTCATATAATTAGATATTGGAGTTAGATTTTGGTGTGTCCAGAAGAAATCTATTTCTGATTACTTGCGTGCCATGCTTCGATTTCTTTGTTGAGGGCTTTGACTTTGTCTGGGTACTTGGCTGCGAGGTTGTTTGTTTCGTGTGGGTCATCGGATAGGTTATAGAGTCTAAATGGTTCTTTGTCCCATTGATGGAGTTTGATGTATTGGGTGGTGTCGATGCCGTTTTTGCGAACTAATAGTTTCCAATCTCCGTGAACGCACCAGAGGTATTGGAGTGTTTCATTTGGTTTGCCTAGGGTCATGTTGTGAGAGGAGTGGCTCACTCCGAAGACGGTGGTGCGCGCTGCTCTGGCTTTAGGATCTGTTAGGTCGATGCCTTCTAGGCCTGCTGGTGTGGGAATGCCGGCAACTGACATGATGGTGGGGAAGATGTCGACTGTGTGTGCGAGGTCTTTGGAGTTTAGTGGTTCTATTTTGGCGGGCCAGGTGACCATTATTGGGGTGCGGACTCCGTTTTCGTACGGTGAGCTTTTTGAACGCTGGGCGTAGTGTTTCCAGTCTTTCTGGGTGGGGTCGTCTGCGTTGGTGGAGGCGTTTGCCCAGCCGTTGTCACAGGCGTAGATGAAGACGGTATTTTCTGTGAGGTTCTTTATGTCGATGTAGTTGATGACCTGGCCGCATGTTTCATCGAACCATTCGCACATTGCGTAGTATTTGGCGACATCGAGAGGGATTCCGTTTGCTGTGTATTTCTCTAGTAAGCGTGCTGGTGGGTTGTGTGGTGTGTGGGGGAGGAATGGGGCGTACCAGACGAGGAATGGCTTTTTTTCTTCTACTGCGAAGTCGATGAAGTCTGTGACTGGCTTGATGCCATCTCTGCCGATGGTTAAACCTGCGTCACCGTGACGGCCTTTGCGCTTAGGGTCAGCATGTGTCATGCCGTGGGTGAAGCCACCTTCTTGGTAGGTTCCTTCCCACCATTTACCGGATTGGTGGGTGAGGTAGCCGTTGGCTGTTAGAGATTTTACGAAGCTGGGGAGCTGGTGAAATGCATCGCGGAATGGGGGATCATTTTCTGCGCGGTTGGTTTTCTGATTTGCATCATTTCCTACGATTCCGTGCTTGGTGGGGGAGACTCCGGTGACGATGGATGCTAGCGAGGGGCGACAGATGGGAGCGGCTACGTAACCGCGCTCGAATGTGAGACCTTGTTTGGCGAGTTTGTCTAGATTAGGGGTCTTTATTTCTTTGTGGCCCATGAAGCCGTAGTCGGTCCAAGCTTGATCATCGCTGAGGAGAAAGACGATGTTAGGGCGCGGGGTTTCTGCGCTGGCTAGTGAGAGTGTGAGGAAGGAGCTGAATAGTGAAAGTAGGATTACCTTAATCAATGAGTGCATGAAAGAATCGTAGGTGCTGAAGGTCTATAGTCAAAAAAAAATCAGTATGGGACGGCGGTAATATTATATTAGCGAGCTCTGAGTTGAGGGGCTTCTGCGAAGGCTCTGGCGTTTGTGCGATTGTTTATTTCAGTGGTGCCGTAGGTCCATGGGTTGATGCCTTTTTCGGTGAAGACAGCCATGCCGATGACGCCGATGTTTCTGGTTCCTTGGCCGCTGAGGTTGCTGTAGGAGCTGTTTACGCTGGCGAACTTGAATGCGGCGACTGCGTCTTCGCTTTTTCTGAAGCCTTTGACGGTGAGGGTTTTTCCTGGGTGGATGATGTAGCCGCGTTTTTTAGTTGAGGCTGGCTTGCCGTCTAGGACGTCTAGGCCATCTACGCTCATGACTATTTCTAGGCGAGATTTAGTGAGGTTTTTTACGACGAGTGAGTAGGTTTGGTTTTTGCTTCCGACTACGAATCTTTTACCGCTAGAGTGGCGGTTTTTGAGATATCCCCAGCTTCCTTTGACTCCCCATTCGACCATGCCGTTGGCTGTCTTTTGGAGGCCTTTGCCGCTGTAGTTCCATGAGTTGGTCATGGCTTTGATGCCTTCTGCATCGTTGTAGTAAATGGATGCCATAGAGGCTGGGTGTGCGTTGGCGCGGTGGAAGTTGGTGTAGTTTACTGAGGAGGCTACGTCATCGCCCCAGCCGGTGCCTAGTCCTGGGCGTTCTTGTGGAGGGCGGGATACTGTTTTACTTCTGCTAATAGATGGATGGTAGTCGCTCGCTAGTTCGCTATTGTTTGCTTGTGGTGCGTAGGATGGTGCTGTGACTGCTCCTGCGGGGACAGCACAGCTTGTAAGGTGGACTAATCCTAGTCCGAGGGTGGCTGCCATCAGGAGCTGCTTGGCTCGATGCCCGAGTGTGAGATTTATAAATAAGTTCGGTTTCATAATAAGGCTAGAAAAACAGCATTTGGGTGATTCGTCAATTCTTTTTGTGCTAAAAATACTGCACTTTTGTAATTGCAGTATTTTTAGCATCATGTATGGTATGTTTATGAGCAGATTAGAAAAAGGTCAAATGTCGCGCCGAGAGAGGCAGATCATGGACATCATTTATCGACTGGGGCAGGCTTCAGCGAAGGATGTGCAGGAGAATCTCCCCGATCCTCCATCGTATTCTGCGGTGCGTGCGTTGTTAGTGACGCTGGAGAATAAGGGGATGGTGAAGCATGCTAAGGAATCACGGCGCTACATTTATAAGCCGGCTATTACTGAGAAGAAGGCGCGTAAGTCTGCGCTAAAGAATTTGATTTCAACGTTCTTTGAGGGCAAGCCGCAGAATCTTGTGGCGGCGTTGTTGGATGAGAATGATCAGGACTTATCGAAAGAGCAGATCGATGAGATTCGTAATATGGTAAAGTAGCATCTCTTTAGGAATTTAGGAAACATGATCATCACTAGCATTATTATATCGGCACTGGCCCTGGCACTTAGCATGTGGATGGGGCGGCGGAATCCGGTGCGCTCATCTGGGCTAACGGCTGGGATGTTGGTATTGTTGATGATTACACCGTTATTGCTTTGGATGCCGAAGGTGCATCTTGATTTGGATTTGCCGTGGGCATCATCGGCAGTGGTGAATGCTGCTGAGAGTAGTTCACTGAGTGAGAATTCTTGGAGTTTGATGTATTTGTTGATGTGGGTTTATGGTATTGTTTGTGTGGTATTGCTGACTAGGTTGTTAGGTCATTTTCATGTTGTGAAGCGTTGGTGTAGTGAGTCGGTGGTGGATAAGAATGAGGATCATTTGAAGTTGTTAGAGGAATGTGCGGATCAGCTGAGTTTGGGTAAATTGCCAGAGGTAAGTTTTTCTGAGCGGGTGAATTCACCAGTGATCACGGGGTTATTTCATCCTGTGTTATTACTTCCTTCACGCGCTAGTGAGTGGAGTGGTGAGACTTTGAAGATGGTGATGCTTCATGAGTTAGGGCATGTGCAGCGGCGTGATTTATGGACGAGTCTTGCGGGGCAGATTGCTTGTGCGTTGCATTGGTTTAATCCGTTGGTGTGGATGCTTAGGAAGCGACTTACTCATGAGTGTGAGTATGCTTGTGATGCGCATGTAATTTCCTGTGGTGCGCATCCGGGGAACTATATTAATGCGCTTTGTGATGTGGCAGAGTCTTGCCAGAATAAGAATATGCTGAATGCTCGGAATGGGCATTCGCTGGCCTTTTCTGCGGCGTTATCGATGGCGAATAAGGCGAGTTTGAGGAATAGGGTTGAGAATTTGTTAGAGAAGAAGCCTGGGGTGAATAAGGCGAGTTCGGTAATTGTGGTGGGAGTTCTTGTTGTTTCTGCGACAGCTGCGCTGGCTATTAATTTGGTTCGTCCTGAGATGCATCAGGATATGAGTCCTGAGATGAAAATGGATCATGAGCTAATCGAAGCTAACACTCCTACTAGAGAAGAGGTGCAGCTTCGGTTAAGTGCTAATGCCTTTCCTGGGGGTTAGAATCTCCAAGTAAATCCGAGTTTGACGACGGGGTAGATATCGTATTTTTCGAGATCGTCGATGATATCTTGTTCTTCGCTGTTGAATGCAATTTGTGGCACTGAGCCTAAGAGGGCACTGTTTGGTGTGAGGTTCACTTCTGGTGGTCCGATGAAGATGGCGCCGGCATCGAATGATACTATGTATTGTTTCTCATTCCCCCATGCCCAATCCCAACCTATACCGAGGTAGGGAGCAAAGTCTGAGTAACTAATGTCTCCAGTGAGTGAGTCACCCGCTTGGAAGGTGTAGGAAATAATATTACCGATATTTAATACTTGGCCTGGAGCGCTAGCGTCTATGCTAATGTTATTATCAACTGCGTAGCCACCGAAACTGATTCTGAAGCCTTTCCCGAGTGTGCTGTTGGCAAAGGGGAGGTAGTTTGCGGTGATACCAGAGGAGAAGAAGTCTAGTTTTGAGTCGTAATTAATATTATCAAGGTCTAGTTCTTTATCAAAAGTGAGGCCTTGAATTTCTCCTTTGAGGTAGAATTTTTTGTTAAATTGGTAGGTCACGTGTCCGCCAAGACCGAGTGTGGAGATGGAGATGCCTGCTCCCCAATGGTTGTTTAAGTTGTCTAGGCTGTGAGAGGTTGCCCAGTCGCCAGTGTTAGAAGGGGCGGGATTGTCTTGGATGTCTGTTGCGGCAGTGGCTAGCGGGCAGATTAAGGAAAGAAGCGGGGCTAGGATGCGTGTTTTGGTATCATTATTCATCATCTGTTTAGATAATGTAAAACTTCACCGCTGCACAAGATAAAAGCCAATAAAGCAGAGGGCTAGGCCGCCTAGGAGGGAGATGAGGGAGTAGGTGATGGCTAGGGTGAGGTTGCCGGACTGGATGAGTTTTTGGGTGTCTAGGGCGAAGGTGGAGAAGGTGGTGAAGCCGCCGAGGAAGCCGGTGACGGCTAGGGGGGAGATCCAGGTGGGGTGGTGGGATTTAACGAGTCCGTAGATGATGCCGATGAGGAGGCAGCCTAGGAGGTTGGCGGTGAGGATGCCGTAGGGCATTTTGGAGCCTTCGCTTTGGAGTTGGAGTGAGAGGATGTAGCGGGCGGTGGCGCCTAGGCCGCTGCCGATGAAGATGAGGAGAATGTGATTCACTGTGTCGCGGGATATGGTGGAATGTTATTGAGAGCTTATATAGCAAACGGGCAGTAGCAGGAAGCAGGAAGCAAGTAGCCGCAAGCGAACTTTTAGAGTTTGAAGTGAAATGAGATTGTTAGAGAATGTCTTCAGTTAGAGCGATTCGGTTATGGTGGTTATTTCTTGAGGATACCGTAGCGTGGGCTGAAGGTGAATGCGAGGAGGAAGATGAGGCCTAGGAGGATGACGATGGCTTGGCCGGCGTGGATGTTGATAAAGTGGCTGAGTGTCACGCCGCCTGCGCCGGAGAGTGCGCCGATGATGGCGCCGCCCCAGAAGAGGCTTTTGGTATTGTCTGTGAAGAGTAGCATGATGGCGGAGGGGGCTACGAGGAGTGAGACTGAGAGGACGCTGCCTACTGCTTGGAGGGAGGCTACGAGCATGAGGATGAGGAGGGTGAAGATGAGGTACTGCATGGCTCTGACGGGAACTCCCTGGGCGGATGCAACGTGGGGTTCGAACATGGTGAGGAGGAGGGGGCGCATGAAGAGGTTACTGAGGGCGAGGCTGATGGTGCTGATGATGAAGATGAAGTTTAGGTCCCGCTGGGACATGAGGCTGAGGTCGCCGAAGAGCCAGCTTTCTAGGCTAGCGATGATGGGGAGGTGGGGGAGGATGGCGATGCCTCCGGAGAAGGCGGCGGTGTAGAGGACGGCGAGGGCGGTGCTCTCTGGGATGCGGGAGTTTCTGCTGACTAGGACGGAGCCTAGGCCGACGAGGATGCAGGCGAGGAGGGCGCCGATGAAGGCGTTGGCCTGGGTGAGCTGCTGGGTGATGAGGACGGCGATGGCGATGCCGGGGAGCATGGTGTGGGAGAGTGCTGAGACGGAGAGGGCGCTGCGGCGGAGGTTTACGAAGCCGCTGAAGAAGCCGTTGGCAAAGCCGATGACTGTGGCTCCGATGAAGGGAGCGACCATGAGGTCTATGTTGGCGATGATGTTCATTAGGGGGCTTAGTTGGCCGTTTCTGAGTGGAAGGTGGTCTCTAACAGTTGGTCGGTGATGATTTCTTCTGCGTCTCCGAAGGCGATGTTTTCGCGGTTGATGAGGAGGGCTTGGTTGAAGAGTTCCTTGGTGGAGCGCATGTCGTGGTGGGAGGCGATGATGAGTCTGCCTTCGCCTGCGAGCTTGTGCATGAGGTCGCCTAGGGTCTTGGCTGCATTTCTGTCGAGTCCGGTGAATGGTTCATCTAGGAGGAGGACGTGTGCTTCCTGGGCGATGGCGCGGGCGATGAATGCGCGTTGTTGTTGGCCGCCGGAGAGTTGTTTGATTTGGCGGTTTTGGAGTTCTGTTAGGTCTAGGGATTCGAGTGCTTGGTCGACGGCTTGGGTGTCTTTGGTGGTGAATTTTCCCCACATTCCGAGTTGTGGGTAGCGTCCCATTTCTACGAGTCCGCGGACGGTGACGGGGAAGTTCCAGTCTACTTCTTCACGCTGGGGGAGGTAGGCGAATTCGCTGGACCATTTACGGACTGCGGTGCTGCGCCACTGGATGGTGCCAGAGGATTTCTTGACGAGTCCGGCGATGGCTTTGAGGAGGGTGGATTTGCCGGCGCCGTTGGGGCCGATGAGGGCGAGACGGTTTCCACATGAGGTGTCGAAGCTGATGTTTTTTAGTGCGGTGAGGGTGCGGTATTTTACGGTGAGGTCTTTGACGACGATGTCGTGGTGGTGGTCGTGGTGGGCGCAGCAGGAGTGGTCTTCGTGTGCGTTACCTAGATGATCTTGGTGGTTGGTCATTACTCGTTCTCCTTCCAGTGAAATTTCATGATGTCGGTGATGTCGCCTTCTGCTCTGATGGTTTGAGTTTGTGAGTCGAGGTCATCTGGTGAGATGATGACTTGCATGAATTTGTAGCCGTCTTGTGGGGATTCCCATTGTGCCTCGCATTGGATTTCTATTTCATCAGAGGTAAGTTTTTTCACTGGGATGAAGACGTCGCCGCTCCATTCGGAGGCGTTGAGGTTGTTAACCTTGATGAGTGGGAGTGCGGTGGCGGGGTGGGTGAGGGAGAAGTTCTTGGCCTCGGAGGAGAAGTAGATTTCTAGGTAGACGGAGACTTGATCTGCTTTGATGTGCTCAACGGGGGTTGAGGTTTCAGGCTGAGTGGTATTGCCATCGATAGAGAAAGCCACGCGCATTCCTGCATACATGGCGAGCATGATTAGGCAGGCTAATAGGGTAGCGAGTATGGGTGATCCTTTCATGGTGAAAACTTACCTCTGGTGGCTAGCGAGGCGGGTGCAAGTGTCAGCAGGAATCGGCGCTAATGCAAGAAAATTGCGTTAAGTCGGGCAGGGAGATCAAGCTAGTTTTTTTACCAGGAATAACGGGTATCTTCACGAATGTGGTGGACGATGAAGCTTTTTTTGTCCGCTAAATACACTAAAATCACGAAACCATTACGATGAAAGCTGAATGGAAGTATTTTAAACGACACGCGACTGAATAGCGCTGAATTACGCTGAATAAATATGCCGAACTAGTTCATATGTTCCTAGCTTGGTTGCAGTGAGGGGGGATGAATTTTTGTGAGAGAATAGCTGAGGGTTTGTTGGGGGCTGAGTTGAGTGAGTGTGGGAGTGGGTTGGAGAATTTAGGGGTGATTTGGTTTATTTGTAGTCAAAGGGTGAGAAAGATTCATCTTTCATTTTTTGTGTTAGTGGTCTTAATGGCGGGGATACGAGCTACGTAAAAAATTATGCCATACAGAATTTGCAAGATGATAGAAGTGGAGAATGGTCACCTACTTTCCAAGCACCCGGATAAATGCCGTTTCCCGCATGGGCATACACGTAAGGTGGAGCTTGTGTTTGAGGCTGATACGCTGGATGACCATGAGATGGTGTTTGATTTCAAGCTGGTGAAGCACATGGTTGAGGAGTTTATCGAGACTTATGATCATGCGCTGTGTATGAATACGGCTGATCCTAAGTTTGAGTTTTTCAAGGATGCTTATGGGGATAGGATTATTGGGTTTGAGAATGAGGATCCTACTACGGAGGTGATGGCTCGGACGATTTTTGATCATACTAGCGGGCAGCTGGCGCATCATGTGAATAATCCGGATGACGAGTATCCAGTGCGCGCGGAGGTGCGACTGAAGACGGTGCGGATCTGGGAGACTACTAGTTCTTGGGCTGAGTATTCCGTCTAGTGCGGGTTAGATTCCGTCACCTGGGGACTCGGAGGTGAAGCCTTCGAAGTCGACAGCTAGGGAGTCTGAGAAGTCATTGGAGTCTTCATCGGCGACGATGGTGTCGATCGGTTTAGATGCTTCTTTTGGAATGCTGAGGGGTTTTTCAAGCTCAGGCTCGCGGGTAATGTCATTCATGAGCGAAGGCTCTGCGAATTCGACATCGGGTTGACGGAGTGAGTTAACGAGTGCGACAGTTTCTAGCTGGAATCCTTTTTGGGCGTCCATGAGTTGCTGGACTTGTTGTTTCAATGATGTGTGGTCTGCAACTCTGGAACTCTCTAGTTCGCCGATGCGTTTTTCCACTTTTTCTAGTGTGGTGGCGATTGGTTTGACTAGTTGGTTGGCAGTGAGTTTGGAATTGAGGCTGATTTCGTTTTGCTTCAGCGCGGCTTCTGAGTCACGGAGGATTTGTAAATCTTTTTGGGTGGATGCGAGGCGTTGTTTGGTCTCGCTGGTGCGATTTTTTTCTGCTTCTAGTTCTGTAGTGATTTTCGCGACGCGGGATTTTTTAGAGCTGGAGCAGATGAGTGCGGTGAAGATGACGCCGACGACGAAGGCCGCGGCTGCGATGATGTGGCTCTCTATTGGAAGCTTAGTGAGAGTATCGAGGTCCATTGAAATGGCATAGATTGTTGATGGCATAATGTCTAAAGATTGGTTCTTGCGAAATAGGTTAACAAGCGCATAGTGTGTCTGAGAGTGATGTTCTGCAAGCAAGATATCTGCGGATTTGCATCATTTCTCAGGACAAACGTATAAATCCAAACACACAAAACGAACTAAAATTATTATGGCATTTGAATTACCAGAACTAGGATACGCATATGACGCGCTCGAGCCACATATCGATGCACGTACTATGGAAATACACCACAGCAAGCACCATAACGCTTATGTGACAAACGTGAACAACGCGATTGCAGGCAATGCTGAGCTAGAGGGCATGAAGGTATGTGAACTCGTGATGAACTTGGACAAAGTTCCTGCAGACATCCGTGGAGCAGTGAGAAACAACGGTGGTGGACACTTCAACCACAGCATGTTCTGGGACTGCATTAAGCCAGGCGGAGCAAATGCACCAAGTGGTGATCTTGCAGCGGCTATTGATGAGGCATTTGGTTCATTTGATGGATTCAAGGAAGCCTTTTCTAAGGCAGCGGCTACACGTTTCGGCTCAGGATGGGCATGGCTCTGTGCTAAGGGTGGCAAGGTGAGCGTCTGCTCAACACCAAACCAGGACAACCCACTTATGCCTGAGTCAGGCTGTGAAGGTTGTGCTCCAATCCTAGGACTTGATGTCTGGGAGCACGCTTATTATCTGAACTACCAGAACCGTCGTCCTGACTATATTACTGCATTTTTCAATGTGGTGAACTGGGACGTAGTGGCTGAGTGGTATGAGCAGTTCGGAACTTGCGATAGCGATTCTGACGGCAAGTGCTGCGGCTAATCTGAGGTAAGTATTTTTTTACAAGCCCTCGACTGATGAGTGAATCATTGGTTGGGGGCTTTTTTTGTTGTCAGGAGTGGGAGTGTCGGTAATTTAGGTGATGTTCTATCATAAACTCACTCAATGTATCACGGTATTAGGAATTTCCTTTGGGCTTACTATTGTTTCTTCTGCTGAAACTTATGAGGCGGATATTATTATTTATGGTGGGACTTCTGCGGCGGTGATGTCTGGGGTGCAGGCTAAGAGGTCTGGGAAGTCGGTTATTATTGTGAGTCCTGATAAGCATTTGGGGGGGCTGACTTCTGGTGGGCTGGGGTGGACGGATAATGGGCATGCGAAGGGGATAGGTGGGATAGCTAGGGAGTTTTATATTGATATTAAGAGGCATTATGAAGATCCGTCAGCTTGGAGGCAGCAGACGCATGCTGAGTATAAGGCGACTCCTAAGAGTCAGTCGCGGAATAGGCCTACTGATGAGGCGATGTGGGTGTTTGAGCCGCATGTGGCGGAGGGGTTGATGGATCGGTATATTGCGGATCATGGGGTCGAGGTGCATCGTGAGGCGTATTTAGACAGAGGGAAGGGGGTGGTGAAGGATGGGACTAAGGTTGTTTCTATTACTACGTTGGATGGGGATGTGTTTAGGGGTAAGGTTTTCATTGATGGGACTTATGAGGGGGATTTGATGGCGGCAGCTGGGGTTGAATTTCATGTGGGGAGAGAGAGTAGTGAGGTGTATGATGAGAGTGTGGGGGGAGTGCAGAAGGATAGGCGTGATCACGGGCATTATTTTTCATTTACTGGGAAGAAGATAGATCCGTATGTGGTGGAGGGGGATCCTTCGTCTGGGTTGCTTCCGAGGATTTCTGCTGAGGCTCCCGGGGAGAATGGGGATGGGGATGATAAGATTCAGGCGTATTGTTTTAGGGCTTGTTTGACTGATGCGCCGGAGAACAGGGTGCCATTTCCTAAGCCTGATGGGTATGATGCGGATGAGTATTTGCTGATGTTGAGGGTGCTGGATATTGGTTGGCGTGAGGTGTTTCATAAGTTTGATCCGATGCCGAATAGGAAGACGGATCAGAATAATCATGGGCCGTTTAGTATGGATAATATTGGTTATAATTATGATTATCCGGAGGCTAGTTATGAGCGGAGGAGGGAGATCATTAAGGAGCATGAGACTTATCAGAAGGGTTTGATGTATTTCATGGCGAATGATCCGCGGGTTCCAGCTGATGTGCGTGAGCCGATGTCTAAGTGGGGGCTGGCTAAGGATGAATTTGTGGATAATGGGAACTGGTCACATCAGCTGTATATCCGAGAGGCGCGTAGGATGGTGGGTGAGTATGTGATGACTCAGCATGATGTGGAGGGGAAGACTGATGTGAAGGATTCAATAGGGCTGGGGGTGTATACGATGGACTCGCATAATGCGCAGCGGTATGTGACTGCTGATGGAGGTGTGGAGAACGAGGGTAATGTGGGGAAACGTATTAAGAGTCCTTATCCGATTGCTATGGGGGTGGTGTTGCCGAAGCGGGCGGAGGCTAGTAATTTATTGGTTCCGGCTGCGGCTTCTGCGAGCCATATTGCTTATGGGTCATTGCGGATGGAGCCTACGTTTATGACGCTGGGGCAGTCGTCTGCGTTGATTGCATCGATTGCTATCGATAAGGGGGTGGCGGTTCAGGATGTGGCTTATGAGAAGGATTTGAAGCCTTTGTTGCTAGAGGTGAAGCAGCGGATTGCTAATAAGCCTAAGGTGAAGTAGGGGAGTTTGAATTTTGAATGTAGAAGTGTGAAGTTTGCTTGGGTTGATGCCTGCGGCGCTTAACCACGAATAGCACGAATTTTCACGAATGATGGAGGAGGGAGAGCGGGGTTGATGGGTTTCTTGAACCGCTGGAAGGTGCTAAATATAAGATCCTTGTTGCGTGAAATCTGTATTGGGTTTTATGACGGCCAGATGAGGGAGGCGGCCCACCAGGCGATGAGGCCGATGAGTGTGAAGACGGTTACTGCAACTACTGCAAGAATGATGACTGGGGCCCAGCCGCTGCGTTCGGCTTCCTCGCCAACGGTGTCGTTTAGGTGGGCGCGTAGTAGTGTGTGGTTGCGGTGATTTGACTTATACCAGAAGGAGAAAATGTCTCCTATGAATGGGAGGGCACCGACGAGGGAATTTAGCATCCAGTTAGCAATCATGCGGAGATAGACGCTGAGGGGGATGTGTTTTTTGGCGCCGATGGCTAGTAGTGAGAGTCCTGCTGTGGATGTGGCGAAGTCACCGACTCCGGGGATGAGGCCGATGATAGGATCTAGTCCGATTCGTTTTTTGGTGCCAGGGATTTTGATTAAATCATCGAGGATGAAGGCGATCCATTTTGCGAATGTGTTTTCTTCCTTGGTGGTGGGCGACTCTTTTTGCTGTTTTTCGGGTGGAGTTTTCATGGGTAGAAGGGTTGAGATTTATCAGATTTTTACAGGCATTGGGGTTATTTTTTGTTGCTTGGGATTTCTAGATTTTGGAAGGCATCTCTGACGAGTTTTTTTGGTAGGTTGTGTTCATCATAGATGCCCATGCGTGAGTATCCATTTTTATTTTTGCTGCCGGTGTATGGCTTGCGTGAGCGGTAGTCTTTTAGGAGCCAGTAGGTGTAGCCGGAGAAGTGAGGGGTGTGCTTGGTAAGAACTTCCCATTGGCGTTTGAGGAGGTCTGCTTGCCAGTTTTCGTTGCTTTTTTTGGTGATGGGGCCTCTGCTGCCGCGCTTGGACCAGGCGCCGTTTTCCATGATGATGATGGGCTTGTTAGGGTTTGCGGTGATGACTTTCTTCATGTCGGGGTCTAGGAGATCGAATGGGTCCATGGCGCCGCGGTATTCGTTGAAGCCGACTGCGTCTGCGTGCTCGAAGTGGGGTTGGCCTTTGTGGGGGTGCCATGCGGACCAGGTGATGGGGCGTTTTTGGTAGTCGATTTCTCTGACGAGTTCACGGGTCATTTTGAGGAAGCCGTCGTATTCTTCACAGAACTGGTGGCATTCGTTGTTGAGGCCCCAGAGGACGACTGAGGGGTGATTTAGCATGTCCCAGACGGCGCAGCGAGCCATGGTTTGGTAGATGGAGTGTGGGTCTTGGGTTTGTGCGAGCATGGATTTTTCTTTGTACCAGAAGCCTCCCCATTCGCCGCAAACGAGGATGCCTTGTTCGTTTGCTAGTTTGTAGGAGTATGGGTCACGCTGGGTGACGTGGAGGCGGGCGAAGTTTGAGTTGGAGTCGTGGAGGAGTTTGTAGTGGTCGCGGTGGTCTTGTGGTGTGATGGCGCCGCCACGTTCTGGGTGTTCGTCGTAGATGGATGCTCCTTTGAGGAAGATGGATTTGTTGTTGAGCTTGAATGTGGGGCCATCGGTTACGAATGTGCGGACGCCGAATTGGGTGGCGTGGTTATCGATGGTTTTACCTGTTTTGTCCTGTAGTTGGAAGCTGGCGGTGTAGAGTTGTGGTGATGTGGGTGACCATGGTTTTGCTTTAGCGGTGCCGCCTTTGATGAGCATGTGCTTGGCGATGGTTTGGTGGGGGGCGATGGTGAAGTAGGGTGTTTGTGTGGTGGTTTGGGGGTCGATGGTGGAGGACATGGAGCTGCGTAGCTGGAGGGGTGTGTCTCCGTGGTTTGAGATGATGACTACTGCGTTTAGGCCTTCTGTGGTGGGGTTGATAAGTGATTTACGGATGGTGACTGGGGCTTCTTCTATGAGGTAGACGTCACGGAGGATACCTGCGTATGGCCAGCAGTCTGGGGCTTTTGGGTGGAGGGTGTGGGTGTAGTCTAGTTCTTGCCATCCTTTGTCGCCTTTTCCTTCTGGGTGTTTGATGTAGTTTGGTAGGCGGAGGACTTTAAGTGCTAGGGTGTTTGTTCCGGTTTTGATGTGTTCTGAGGCGTCAATGGAGAATGGTGCGCCGCCGCCTTCGTGTTGGGCTATTTCATGGCCGTTGAGGAATACGCGAGCGCGTTGTTGGACGCCGAGGAAGACGATTCTTTGGCGTGAGTTGTTGCCTTGTTTGGGTTGGTATTGGAATGTTTTTTGATACCAAGATGCGCCGTTGTAGTGTGGTGGGTTGTCTGGGGTCTGGTCATTCCAGTCCCAATATTTACCGCCTGGCATGGCGTCCCAACAGTGTGGGACGGTGACGTTTAGCCAGTCTTTTGTGGTGGTGGGTTGGTGCCATTTTTGTGTGGTTCCGACGCTGTTGGGGTCGAAGCGGAATTTCCATGTGCCGGCGTTTTTGCCGCTTAGTTTGGTGATGTTGCGGGTGTGGTTGGTGGTGAGGTTGTCGAAGTCGGGTCTGACTTGGTTGTAGTGGAATACTACTGGGACGCCGTCTACTTTCTTGGTTTCGACTTTCATGGCGTGGGCGAATTCTGGGTGGTCGCCGAGGTCTGGGTCGGTGGTTTGGGCGGTGGTGATGAGGGGTGCTGTGAGGTAGGTGATGGCGGCGATGAAAGGAATGTGGATTTTCATAGGTATGTAATAGAGGTATAAATTAGACCCATCTTTGAAAGAACGCGAGATGGAGTTTCGTTACTAATGCTTCCAATATACGGCGATGGGTGTCACTTTTAGTCATCGAATCCAATCAAATTACTTTGTTATGAAATTATTATTACTTCTTCTTCTCTCTGCTACGCTTCATGCGGCACCTAAAAAGCCTAACGTGGTGATCCTGTATGCTGATGACTGGAGGTTTGATACGTTGGGGGCTGCTGGGCATCCTATTTTAAAGACTCCTAATTTGGATGCATTGGCGGATGATGGTGTGCGGTTTACGCATGGGAATGTGACGACTGCGATCTGTGGTGTGAGTAGGGCTTCTTTCTTTACTGGGCAGTGGATGTCACGTCATGGGAATAAGGGGTTTCGTGCGTTTAAGACTCCCTGGGAGGAGACGTTTCCTGGGTTGTTGAGAGCGAATGGTTATCATACTGGGCATGTGGGGAAGTGGCATAATGGGGGATTTCCTAAGAAGAATTTTGATTTTGGGACCTCTTATTCAGGGAATCACTGGATCAAGGAGGAGGATGGGACGATGATCCATGTGACGCAGAAGAATGAGAATGATGCGATGGAGTTTCTTAAGACTCGTCCGATGGATAAGCCGTTCGTGCTGACGTTGGCGTTTTTTGCGACGCATGCGGTGGATCATGATCCGAAGCAGTTTTTACCGCAGCCTGAGAGTATGAAGTTGTTTACTGATGTGGATATTCCGATTCCTAAGACTGCGACTGAGGAGGCATTTAGGAAGCTTCCGGAGTTTGTGGCGACTGAGAAGAATGAGGGGCGGAAGCGTTGGCATTGGAGGTTTGATACTCCTGAGAAGTATCAGACGATGATGAAAAATTATTATCGTTTAGCTCATGAGGTGGATAGCACTTGTGGGAAGGTGATAGCGGAGCTCAAGAGGCAGGGGGTGTATGATGATACGCTGATTATATTTACTGGTGATAATGGGTATTACCATGGTGAGCATGGGTTGGCGGATAAGTGGTATCCGCATCAGGAGAGTATCCGTGTGCCGCTTATTGTGCGTGATCCGCGTATGCCTGAGGGCGTGAGGAGTAAGACTGATGACCGCTTTGCTCTGAATGTGGATTTGGCACCGACTATTTTGGCTGCTGCTGGGATAGAGGCTCCTGAGACGATGCAGGGGCGGGATTTAGCGCCGTTGTATTCTGGTGAGAAGGTGAAGGACTGGCGGACTGATTATTTTTATGAGCATGCGATTATCAGCAATAAGGAGAGGATTCCGGCTTCTGAGGCGTTGGTGACTAAGGAGTGGAAGTATTTCTACTGGCCGGATTTTGGTAGGGAGCAGCTGTTCCATATTGCTGAGGATCCATTTGAGGAGAATGATGTGGTGGATGTGAAGGCGAATAGGGCGAGGCTGGAAGCAATGCGCGTCCGATTCAACGAATTGAAAGCGGACGCGCGGTAGTGCTTTGTTTGAGTAACTGGTAGTTTAGTTACTGTTGGTTGATTTTATTTCAACAATTCTGAAGTCGGCGGGAATGTGTTCTGGTCGACTTTTTTGATGGCGTTGCTGACTAGTTTTCCGTAGTAGGCTGAGGTGCGAGGGTCAGTGATTTTTTCTTGTGCTTCTGCGGCGGCGGCAAGATCTGTTTTGGCGAGGTCTGTGTTACCAGCCATGAAGTTGAGGCGTGCTTTGGTGACGTGGTGGAATGTAGTGGCCAAGGGGGTGGCATCTGCTGGGAGGTCTGGTGCTCCCGCGAGGACGATGTCTGCGTAAGTCTTGGCAGCCGCAGCTGTCTCAGGAGTGATGGGGGTGTCACGGATGATGGTGGAGTTCAGCATGGACATTCTTACCGAAGAGCCGAAGCGTTTGTTGGTGATGTCATTTCTGAGGGCTAGGAGGTCTTCCCAGTTGCTTGATTTTGCAGCTGCACGGGCGAGTAGTCCATATTTCATGGAGTTTGTGTCTTCTAGTCCGAGGGCTACTTCCTTGAGTGCTTCCCAGTCGCCAGCTTTATTGAGCGCGACGATTTTTTCACTGAAGTCGCGTCTTTCTTTTTCCTTGGCGGCTTGTTCTTTACCGTAAGTTTCTGCATCAAAGCTTCCGTCGATGATACCAGCTACTCGTTCAGTGGTGAGTTGGCTAGGGTGGATGCTGAGGATGAGTTTACCGTCTTTGATGACTAGTGCGCGGGGGATGCCAGTTACTTTGGCAGGTTTGAGGACGGTGTCGGCGAAGGCGGCTTTGCGGCCACCTGAGTATGCGACACGGTAGGACATGCCATCGCCCATTTTCTTGACGAAGTTTTGAGATTTTTCGATGCCGTCTTCGAAGACGTTCATGCCGATGATGACTAGTCCTTTGTCAGCAAATTCTTTGTGAAGTTCGTTTACGTGAGGGATGACTCTGATGCAGGGTCCGCACCATGTGGCCCAGCATTCTATGATGTAAACTTTGCCAGCTTCATCTAGTGAAGTTACGGGGTCTCCTTGAATCCAGGTGATTCCTTCTAGAGCATTTTTCGGGAATGCGTCGCCTACAGATAGTGCGGGAGTGGGGATTGCAGCTGGTGTAGGAGCTTCTTTTACTTCTTGAGCTTGGGCAGTGTGAGTGGTGAGGCTGGTGAAACCTAAACCTAATCCTAGAGTGAGGATCATTCCGGCAGTTTGCTTATTGTATTTTTTCATATTATTTATGTTACCCTTAAAGTGGGTGTCGATTAGGTTTTATTTTATGGCAAAGAAGATGGTAATATTCCTCCACTATACGGTTATAAAAAACCACATAGGTGGCTAGGAGGCAAGCGCTGATTTCAGGTGTTAGGTAAAAGATTCTAAGGAGTGCGGGGGAGGGGATCTGCTAGGTAAACAGTTGTTTGGGAGCGAAGTGGGGGGAGTGGTTAAAGGCTTGGCAACCCACTTTTGGTTTGTTACTTGTCGCGCATGCGAATTGGGATTTTAAATAGTGGGGGAGATTGTCCGGGCTTGAATGCTGTGATCCACGGTGTAGTGGGAGCGGCTAGTAAGTTGGGCTGGGAGGTGATAGGATTTCGCGATGGCTTTGAGGGGTTGCTTCCTCCGGGGGATTATCAGGTGCTTGATCCAGAGGATACGGTAGGGATTTTGAAGTTAGGTGGGACGATTTTAGGAACCACGAATAAAGGACAATTTGCCGCCAGGATGGGCAAGGGGACTAAGGAAGAGATCTCTGAGAGAGTGATTGAAAAAGCGGGGAGAACGATGAAGCAGTTAGAAATCCGCGCGCTTATTGTTGTGGGTGGTGACGGTTCGCTTTCTACGGCTCTGCATCTTTACAAGGCAGGATTTCCTATTATTGGAGTTCCGAAGACGATTGATAATGATTTGCAGGCTACGGCGATGACGTTCGGTTTTGATAGTGCGGTCTCATGTGTGGTGGATGCTATGGATCGACTGCATACTACGGCGGTGAGTCATAAGCGTGTGATGGTGGTGGAGGTGATGGGTAGGAATGCTGGTTGGATTGCACTTTGGGGCGGGATAGCAGGTGGAGCGAATGTTATTTTGCTGCCTGAAATAGAGTTCTCACTTGATAAGGTGGCTGATCATATTATGGAGCGGGAGGCTAAGGGGAATCATAGTTCGATGGTGATAGTGGCGGAGGGGGCGAGGACTCCAGAGGGGAAGTTAGTGACACAGGAGTATGATGAAGGAGGCTCTGTGAGGCTCGGGGGGATAGGAGATTTTGTAGCGAATGAGTTGGCTAAACGCACGGGGAAGGATACACGCGCATGTACGCTGGGTCATCTGCAGCGGGGTGGTGAGCCGACTAGTTTGGATCGGATTTTGGGGGCTAGGTTTGGTGTGAAGGCTGTGAAGTTGGCCGAGGAGGGAAGATTTGGTAGGATGGTGAGTTATCAGTCGTATTTGGTGAGTTCAGCATCGATTGAGAAGGCTGTGCATAAGTTGAGGTTGGTAGATCCGGAGAGTGAGGTTGTGGAAGCAGCGAGAGCGATTGGTATTTGTTTGGGGGATTGAGCAACGAAGGTGCTGTCATTGGTCAATAGTCAATAGCAATGGACAATGGGGACTGGATGATGAAACTTACGAAATAAAATGAATATGGAAGATTTAGGACGATCAGGTTATGCATTGTTTGATTTGGATCAGACGATTGTGCCTTGGGATACGCAGTTGTTGTTTTGTAATTATGTTTTGAAGCGTGAGCCTTTGAGACGTTTGCATGTTTTGGGGTTGATTCCGTTTTTGCCTTTTACGAAGATTTTAGGGGCAGGTGGGATGAAGCGGGTGTTTTTGAATTATCTGGCGCTTATGGATGCCGAGACTCTTGAGCAGTATGCGCGTGAGTTTGTGGATGAGATGTTTCCAGAGGAGATGTATGGTGAGGTGTTAGAAATTGTTAGAGAGCAAAAGGAGGCGGGGAGGTTGACTATTTTGAATAGTGCTAGCCCTGAGGTGTGGGTGAAGTATTTGGGGGAGAAGATGGGGTTTGATTTTTGTTATGGGACTCAGGTGGAGATAGGTGAGAGGGTGAGGTTTTTTCCAGATATTATTGACGGCAATAATAAGGGAGCGGTGAAGTTAGGGAGGATGAGACCGCATTTTCCGAAGGGATGGGAGGCTGGTGAGGTGCTTGCTGATAGTTATGGTTATTCAGATAGTCATGCGGATATTCCGATGCTGGATATTTGTGAACATAATACGATGGTTCATCCTACGGATAAGTTGTTGGCTTATGGGACGAAGCGGGGATGGGAAAAACTTACCCCTAGCAGGCCAACGAAAGGTAAGTGGAGTTTTGCATGGGCTTGTTGTAGGCAGGCTGTTGGTTTGTATTAGCCTTTATTCTGATCGAGCAAGACGTAGCACTAGTTTTTATTTAGGCTTTCTGCATGTGGGTAAAAAAAATCCCACGCAGCTGAATGGCTACGTGGGATGCGGTAATGTTTAGGTTCTGTTTATCCTATTGGATAGGGTGTGCCTGAAGTAGGGTTTCTGCTTTGTATGGTCCTAGCTGAGTTTGGCCATCAGTGGCTTTTTGGATGGCGTCTACTTCTTCTTTGGTGACTCCGTCGCCAGCTTTGTTTGACCAGGCATTACGAACGTAAGTAAGTATGTCTGCGATTTCCGCATTTGGGATTCGTTCGTTGAAGCCAGGCATTGCTGAGTTGTATTTGTCGCCGTTGACTTCTATTTCTCCCATGATGCCGTGGATGGCGATCTTGATGAGGAGGTCTTTGTCTTTAGTTACCCATTTACTGCCGTCGAGTGGAGGGAAGAGTGCTAACTTGTTACCTTTGCCGTCAGGTCCGTGACAGATGGTGCAGTTCTCTTGTTCGAGGTATGCTTCAGCTCCACGTTGGAAAGATTTCTGAACTTTCTTAGGCGCTTTTGCAAGGTGAGCAGGGATTTTGACTTCTTCCTTAACTTCTGCGACTGCTTCTTCTCCACCTAGGTGAGCCTTGGCGTATTTGAGAGCACTTGTAGAAGTTTTGTTGACTGGAGCTTTTTCGAAGACTTCGACGATTTCTAGGCCAGCCTTTTTGCCCATCCAAGATGCCGCAATGAGGGCTTCATGTCTTACTTCTCCATGGGGGTCTGCTGCGGAGCGCTTGAGAAGGTCAACTGCGTTAGTTAGCTTCTTGGCGTTGTAGCGGACTGCACGAGTTGCGGCGGCACGAGCACGATGATCTTTCGCTGTGAGAGCTGCTTCGAGGATAGTAGGGTCGATCTGATTGATTCCCCATGAGACCCAAACTGCTTCTGTTAGGTTGTGATCGTAGTTCTTGTCAGCTTTATCAAGGCCTGCGACCCACTTGGTGAGGGCTGCTGCTACTTCATCGTGGTTTCTGCCGCGAAGTTCTCTGCGAGTGCGGTAGCGAGTGCGGATCTCAGGTAGCTTGAGGTTCTCAAGTAGCTCATCGATCGATGCGCCGTCTACTTTTGCCACTGGCACGAGTGGGCGTGATGGGTATGTGATGCGGTAGATGCGTCCGTGAACGTGGTCACGCTTAGGGTCACGAGCATTGTGCTGCATGTGCCCGATGAGGACGTTACTCCAATCGACTACATAGAGTGAGCCATCAGGAGCGAATTCAAGATCTACTGGGCGGAAGTATGGGTTAGATGACTCGAATAGTTTCTGGCGTAGTTCAGCTTTGTAGCCGACTTCTCCGTCAGGGATCATTTTATTCTGCATGGCACCTAGGAAGCCGATGTTGTTACAGATAAGAGCATCACCTTGAACATCATCTGGGAAGTGACGTGAGGAGATGAATTCTAGACCCGCGGTAGGACGCACGCCTCTCTTAGTGAGCAGATCTGGTGCGGAAATATTGACACCGTAGCGAGGCTTCACAGCTGCATTTTGCATCCAGGAGAATGATGGTCCTGAGGTGTGAATGAAGAAGTTCTGGCCCCATTCATCAAAGGCGATACCCCATGGGTTAGGGATGCCTAACTGGGCTGTTCTTTCGAGTCTGTTGTTGTTGGGGTTGAAGCGGTAGAATCCGCCGTTGGTTCCTCTAACAGGTCCGTATGGTGTTTCTACGTTCGAGTGAAGGAATACGCCTTCGCCCATGTAGATGGCTCCAGATGGATCTGCGCAGAAGCTTGAGATAGCGTGATGAGTGTCATGGTCATCGAATCCGGAGAGGACGATGATTTTTTCGTCAGCTTTGTCGTCTCCGTCGTTGTCTTTGAAGAGAACGAGGTCATTTTGAAGAGAAACGAACACACCGTGTTCTGTGATTTCAAATCCCATAGGGGTGACGATGTTGTCTACGAAGATGGTCTGTTTGTCAGCTTTTCCGTCATTGTCAGTGTCTTCAAAGATGAGGATCTTGTCATTTGGTAGTGGGTCACCAATTTGATATTGCGGGTAGCTAGGCATGCAGCTGACCCAGAGACGTCCTTTGTTATCAAATGCCATTTGTGATGGGTTTGCTAGGTCGGGGAACATGTCTTCGTCTGCGAAGAGTTCCATTTTGTAGCCTTCTGGGAGTGTTAGTTTAGACTCCATTTCTTTCCCTGAAATGTAGACATTAGGGCGGTCTGAGTTTGATGTGACAGGCTTGAGCTTGATGGTTTTGGCATCAGCTGCTGCGGTGTCAAAGTCTTGTCCTTTGTTAGCTGCCCATAGTGCTTGGTCACGGATGTCTAACATTTGGCGAGTCTTGGTGATCTCGTCCGGGTAGTTTACGCTACCGAATGGCTTGTATCGGCGGCCATGAACGTGCACGCCATTTGGGATCTTGTAGTCGTGTAGCCAGTAGAAGTTTTTCTCAGCGACTGCTGCGTGAATTTTTGCTTCATCGCCGGTTGCTTCTTTGTTGCCGAATAGAGTATCTGCTAGAAGAGGCGAGAACTTTTTGTATGCTTCGTCTGTTAGGTTGCTGCCATTGTAGGTGAGGTCTTCTTCAGTAGAGTCGTAGAGACCTTTTGTGATGGAGAATGCATCTACAAAGAGGACGCCTTCTTCCTTACAGACTTCGCGCATGGCGTTGGTGTATGCTTGGAGTCGAGCGTTTGTTTTTTTACCATTTGGGAGATCTTTCTTAGCTGAGAGGTCTTCAAGTGCAGCTGGTGAAACGATGGCAAGTTGAGGGGTGTTTCCTGAATATTTCTGAGAAAGTGTGTATTTGATAAATGCACGGAGCTCAGCTTTGTATCCGTCGATGCGGTTGTAACCGTCAAATGATTCACTGTAACCGAAGAAACCGATGATGGTGTCGATACGGTTGTGAGTTAACCATTGATCTGGAGTTTCGTAGTGGCCTTGTCCACCACCTTTACGGTATTCTTCTTTGACTAGCTCTTGTCCATTAGGGATGACCCAATGAGATTTTCTAGATGGGTGTGGTCTAAATGCTGGAGTATCACCTTCTCTGCACCAGTTACGGATGAAGAGGTCGTTCTCTGGGTATCGGCGCTGAAGTTCTGTTTCGAAGCGGTTGTAGATATTCATGCGTGAGCCGAGACCGCCACCGATGAATCCGATGTGCATGTCTTTGACAACTTCAAGTGAAGCAGGGGGAGTTCCTGGAGTCACATCTGGGTGCTTTGGTCCAGGAGGAAGCAAGGCGAGTTTGGCTGCGATGGCGGCGGCTTTTGCTTCGTTTTCTATCTTTAGCTCGGCGGCTTCTTTAGCTCTTCTTTTTGCCTTTGCGTTTGCTCTATCTTTCTTAGGATCTTTCTTTGCTGCTGCAGCTGGTTTAGCAGCCTTAGCTTTTTTAGGAGCCTCTAAGATGATGAAGTCTTCAGGTGTATGGTTTTTTCTGAAGGTTGTGCGTGGGTCATTAGCGATTTCTTTGATCCCGTAGAAAGTGGGGTTGTAAGCGCTTTGTGGTGTGACGTCAGCTTTTGCTGGGACATCCATTCCTAGTCCCCAGTAGATGCCATTGACGACGAGTCTTCTGAGGTCTTCATCAGAGAGATCATCAGCTGAGCCCATGGTGGTGGTGAGGACTTTATTTACTTTTCCGTTCTTTTGTTTGAAATCACGGACCCATGCTACTGGCATCATTGGATCATTTTTGTCACCAGCGATGGGCTTAGATGTTGGGGCAAGTGAATCAGTGACAGCGCCTCTGAGCAGGATGGTAGAAGGCTCTAGTGGAGCGGCTCCATAGACGTCAGTTCTACCAAAGATTTCACCTACTCCGTTGAGAACTGGGTGTTTGGCGTTGTTTTTTTCTGTAACTGTGAGAGTTCCTTGTTTGGCGTGAGCACCGTGGTGGTTAACCCATGTCTCGCCGAGGACTTGTCTGCCGAAGCCACCTTCCCAGCCTTTGACTTTAGAACGCCAGTTGAACTTGTGGTATTTCGCTTTCTTGTCATCAATTTTGAATGCGTGGGTGGTGGTTCTTAGTGACACGATGGGGACTCCGCGTTCGAATGCTGCGTTGAATTTATCAAATGTTGGTTCGTCCCAATTTCTGAATCGGACAGCCATGATGATGGCGTCAGCAGAAGATAGCGCTTTAGGATTTGAGAGGCTTTTCTGGTTGTTTGGATCTACAAATTTGTTGTTTTTGTCCATGGAGAATAGGACGGTGCATTTGAATCCATTGTTGGCGAGAACCTGACCTAGCATTGGCATGGATTCTTCTGAGCGATATTCTTCATCGCCCGCTAGTAAGACGACGTGTTTGCCGTTTGCCTTTCCTTTCGCTTCAAAGACTAAATGATCTTGTGCAGCGTGGGCAAAGCCCGTGGCCGCGATCATGGTGGATGAAAACGTTATGATTTGATTTAATTTCATAGATATTTGTATCGTTATTTCTGTAAATTGTCCTTCTTGTATAAAGTTACGTGGGGTTTGGTTTTCTTTTATCACCTAGGCTTAAATTTGTATCACAGATTGATGTTTATTTTATATTGCCTAGTGTTGGGTGGGGATAATCTCACTAAATCTTTAGCTTGTCATTTTTATAAATGAATTTTTTTCATGATTGACTGAAGAGTTGGGGAGGCGAGCTTGAGTCTTAAGCTTTATTAGTTCATGATCTGAGGTTAGATGCGATCTGGTAGGGAAGTGTCTGGGGGGTAGTGGGGTTGTGTATTGTACTAGAATTAATTATGAGTGAGGGGGGGATATATGTCAAAATTTTGTCAAAGGAAGGTTTGCCAAGCGTTTTTAGAATGGTTAGAAATGATGGTATATGAGTAATTTAGTAGAAAACCTAGATAGTGCTGTTGCAGGTGGTGAGCTTTTGGAGTCATCAAGAGAGAATATTGTGAATCATTTGGCTGGGTCTATTAGTCCAGTGGCTGAGGCTGCGGTGACGGAATTAGTTGGTGATGGTGAGTGGGCGGAATTGAATGATCGATTTTATAAGACGTTGGCATTTGGAACTGGTGGGCTGCGTGGGCGTACTATTGGTAAGGTGGTGACTAAGGCTGAGCTTGGTGAGGGTGGACCGAATGAGCGTCCGGAGTTTCCTTGTGTGGGGTCTGCGACAATGAATTTCTATAATGTGGGTAGAGCGATTCGTGGGATGGTGGCTTATGTTAAGAAGCATTTTGAGAAGGAGGGGATTGATCGCAAGCCATCGTTTGCATTTGCGCATGATACGCGGCACTTCTCTAGAGACTTTGCGGAGTTCTGCGGGAAGATTTGTAATGATCTTGGCTGTGATGCTTATTTGTTTGAAGGGGCGCGGGCTACTCCACAGGTTTCATTTTTGATTCGTGAGCTTAGGTTGGATGCTGGTGTGGTTTTGACGGCGAGTCATAACCCGAGTCATGATAATGGATTTAAGGCTTACTTTAATACGGGTAGTCAGTTGGTAGAGCCTCATGCTGGTGGGGTGATCGATGAGGTGAATGCTATTACTAGTGAGGCTTATGATGCGCTTCCTGAATCTGAGCAGGGTGAGTTATTCATTGTGGGTGAGGATGCGGACGCCCGTTATGTGGATAAGCTGAAGACTACGTTGCTTAGGCCGGAATTGTTAGAGGGAGGCGAGAGCACGAAGGTTGTGTTTACGAGTATCCATGGAACGGGTGGTCATATATCTGTGCCGCTTTTGCGTGAAATGGGATTTGAGGTGCTTACGGTGTCTGAGCAGGAAGTGCAGGATGGTAGATTCCCAACTGTGGCTTCGCCTAATCCGGAGAATGCTGAGGCGCTTCAGATGGGTGTGGAGTTGGCTGAGAAAGAGGGTGCTGAAATCGTTATTGGGACTGATCCTGATTGTGACAGAATGGGGGTAGTTGTTCGTGATGAGAATGGTGAGATGCAGATTCTTACTGGTAACCAGACTGGGACGCTGATGGAGTGGTATAGGATCAAAACGATGTTTGATGCTGGTATTTTGAATGACTCTAACCGGAGTCGTGCGGTGGTGGTGAAGACTTATGTGACTTCGCCGTTACAGAATAAGATAGCGGAGAAGGCTGGGATCAATGTGGTGGATACGCTGACTGGATTTAAGTTTATCTGTGATAAGCTTCAGAAGTATGAGGATGGGATTCCTGCTGATAAGTATGAGGGGGATTACCGTGATTTATCTGAGGATGAGAGCCGTAAGTTGAGGTTGGAGTATTCTAGATTTTTCGTCTTTGGTGGCGAGGAGAGCTACGGGTATATGGGTGGTGACTATGTGCGTGATAAGGATGGAAACATGGCGACTGTGATGTTTGCTGAGATAGCGGCTTATGCGAAGAGTGTGGGCAAGAGCGTGGCTGGTCTGTTAGATGATATTTATAAGGAGTATGGCTTCCACAAAGAGGTGAATAAGAGCGTGGTGATGGAGGGTGCTGAAGGTGCTGCTCAGATCGCGAGCTTAGCGAAGTCTTATTCTGAAGATAATCCGACTGAGTTTGCGGGTGTGAAGGTGGCAAATGTTAGAGATTTTGCGACGACTACTTATACTGATGCTGAGGGTGATGAAGTGCCAAGGCAGGGGATGCTTATTGTTGATATGGAGGATGGGAATTCCTTTGCGGTGCGACCGTCTGGGACTGAGCCTAAGATTAAGTATTACCTCTTTGGGAATGATGCGCCATCAGATGATCTGGCTGGAAGTAAGGCTAGGGTGGCTGAGGGCTTGGATGCTCTTTGGGTAGCGATTGAGGCTGATATGAAGGAGAGGTTGAATTGATTATTTGATAGTGATTATTGAGTATTTTATAGGGTGGTGCGGAGGTTAATTTCTCTGCGCCACCTTTTTTATTCAGGGACTAGTGGTCTGAGGAGGAAGCCTATTAGATATGCCATGGCTGCGGCGATGGTTCCGATGAGTAGGGTTTCTAGGCCTCCGGAGAGCCAGTGTTGGTCTGTGTATTTGCTTTTGAAGGCGCCGATGGCGAAGAATGATATGCCTGTTAGGACGCAGGCGGCGGGGAATGCTGAGCCTGAGAAGATGCCGAAGGCGGCGTCTAGGAAGTAGGCGAGTAGGGGGATGGTGCCGATAGTTAGGAATGCAATTAGGGTCGTTAGGCCTGATTTGATGGCTGATGGGGGATGGAGTGGGAGGCCGTGTTCTTCTTGGATCATGGTGTCTACCCATCGTTTTTTGTCTGAGGTGATGGTGTCTACGACTTGTTCAAGGGTGTCGCCTTTGAAGCCTTTTGATTTGAAGATTTGGCGGATTTCTTCTCGTTCTCCTTCTGGGTGGTTTTCTATTTCTTCTTCTTCTTCACGGCGGAATTTTCTGGCGGATTGGTTTTCTGCTCGGGTGCCGGAGAAATTTCCAGCGGCCATGGAGAAGCCATCGGCTAGCATGTTGGCGATGCCTAGGACGATGACGAGGCTGCTGGATAGGCCGGCTCCTGCAACGGATGAAACGACGGCGAAAGTGGTGACGGCGCCATCGATGGCGCCGAGGATGGAGTCTTTTAGGTAATCGTTACCCATGCCTTCCTTGAGACGTTTACGGATCGCTTCTGGGGTGTGTTCGGCGGCGTGGTCATCGTGGTGGGACATGGTATCTGTGGGTTAAACGAGGAGTTCGGGGAGGTTGTTTGTGCAGCCTGCGAATTCTTTGGTTTCTGTTCCAAGTTGTTGGAGGATGGTGAGGAGTAGGCGGCCCATGGGTTCTTCTTTGGCGTGTTCTTTGTTTCTCATGTCTCGCTCTGCGGCGACGTTGATGCCAGCCATGGCGTCGAAGTCTTGTGGGCCGTATTGGATGTATTGTCCTTGTTTGAATCCCATGTTTTGGCCGCCGGCGATGATGAGTGGGTAGTTGCGTGAGAGGTGGAAGGCGCTGGTTGCGGAGCCGAAGAGGCAGAAGGTGTTTTCTAGCATGGTGCCGTGGCCACCGGGTTCTGGGGTGGAGTGGAGGCGGGTGAGGAAGTGGTGGAATTCTTCGATGAGGAAGCGGTTGTATTGGCCGAAGTTTTCCCAGCCGCCGGGTTTTTTGACGTGGTGGGAGAGCATGTGTGTGAGGTTGAATCCGACGGCGCGGCCGAGGCGGTCGCTGATGCCGAGGCCGTTTTCTCTGCCGATCTGGTAGGTGGCGGTGCGGGTGGTGTCTGAGTGGAAGGCGAGGTAGATGAGCTCAAACATGGTGCGGACGTAGTTGCGCGGGTCTTGTGGTGAGATTTCTAGGTTGAGGTGGTCTGCGTTGATGGATGGGTGGGGGATGTTTAGCCAGTGTTTGGCTTTTTCGATTTTGCGTTCGGTTTCTCTGACGGATTGGAGGTATTGGTCGAGGGTGTTTTGGTCGTGTTTGGAGAGTTTTTGTTTGAGTGAGCGGCTGTCTGCTAGGAGGTCGTCTAAGGCGGATTGTTGGGCGGCGAGCTGGGCTGCGGCTTTGGTGTTGCTGGTGACGAAGAGTTGGTCGAAGATGCGTTTTGGTTTGTTTTCTGATGGGATGGGGCGGCCTTGGCGGTTGAATGACATGGTTTGTGCGCCACGTGGGGAGCCGGTGCCGCCGTCGGTTCCGAGGATCATGCAGTCGTGGCGGGTTTGGTCGCCGATGGCTTCTGCGAAGAGTTGGTCCATGGAGACGGAGTTGTGGTAGTCTCCGCCTGAGCCGGTGTTTGCTCCTGTGAGGAATTGGTCAGCGTTGGAGTGGCCATGGACTTTGCGGGCGTGTGGGTGAGATAGGCCGCTGAGGACTGAGACTTGGTTTTTGAGTGGGTTTAGTGGGTCTAGGCATTTGGTGAAGGAGTGGTTGGTTCCGTCTTTGTTTTTGTGTGGGAACCAGCTCCAGTCTTGGAATGCTGGGTCTTCTTTTAGTGGCATGGGAACGCCGTCTGGCATGTAGAAGCAGGCGAGGCGTTTTTTGGTGATGGAGGTGGCGGGGAGGGTTTTGGCGAAGGTTTCAAACCATGGTAGTGCGAGGCCGATGCCTGCTCCGCGGAGGAATTTTCTGCGATCTAGTGATGATAGGTTCATGTGGTTGTGTGGTTTGAGTTATGAGTTTCTAAAGAGGTCGCTTTTGATGATGTTTAGGATGAGGGTTTTTAGTCCGTCTCCGTTTTTGCGGGTTTGTGCGGTGATCTTTTCGATCTGGGCGTGGTCTGAGAAGTTGAGTGGTCTGCCGAGGGCGTAGCAGGCGAGTTTGTGGACCATGGCGCGGGCGAATTGGTCTTGTCGATTTTCTAGAAGATAGCTTTTTAGTCCGTTGATGCCAACGATTTTTGTTTTGTCGACTAGGTAGCTTTGGGCGTCTACTGGTTTGCCGTTGATGTTATTTCTGAAGAGGCCGACTGCGTCGTATTCTTCAAATACGATTCCCCAGGGGTCGATTTTGATGTGGCATGATGAGCAGGCTGGGTCGTTGCGGTGGTCTTCCATGCGTTCTTTGAGGGTCATTTTGAGGATGTTGGGGTCTGTGAGGTCGATCTCTGGGACGGCTGGTGGTGGTGGTGGTGGTGGGTCGTGGAGGATGTTTTCTAGGAGCCAGATGCCGCGTTTGAGTGGGTGGGAGTCGTTGCCATCTGAGTTCATGGCGAGGAGGCCGGGTTGGGTGAGGAGGCCGCCGCGGGTTGATTTTAGTTCTGGGGGGAGTTTGACTTTACGGAAGTGGTTTCCGTAGATGCCTGAGATGCCGTAGTGGTGGGCGAGGGTGGCGTCTAGGTAGGCGTGGTCTGAGTGGATGAAGTCGATAATGGAGTGGTCATGGGTGAGCATGTCTTGGAACATGGCGACGGGCTCTTGTTGCATGGATTTCAGGGTGGAGGGGGAGAACTGGGGGTAAGTTTTTTTGTTTATTTCGAGTTGTTTTAGGAGGTCGAGGTTGAGCCATTGGTCGGTGAAGTGTTTTGTGAAGCGGTGGGCGCGTGGGTCTGCGAGCATGCGTTCTGCTTGGGCGGCTAGGGTGTGAGGGTCGCGGATTTTTCCTGATTTGGCGAGGTTTAGAAGTTCTTGATTTGGCTGGCTGGACCACAGGAAGTAGGAGAGGCGGGATGCGAGTTCGTAGTCTGATGGTGAGTGGGCGGATTGTGAGATGTAGATGAAGTGGGGTGATGAGAGGATGGAGGCGATGACTTCTAGGATGGTTTCTTGGAAGTCGTTGTAGGCTGGGCGGATGGTTTGGAAGAGTTTGAGTTTGCGTGTGATTTCATCGTCGGTGACGGGGCGTCTCCATGCTTTTGGCATGAAGTGGGTGAGGATGGTGCGGGCTTGGTGGGTCTCTGATAGGGTTTTATTTTGTGTTGGGAAGATGGTTAGGTGTGATGCTGGGGGCCATTGTTGTTTGTAGGGTGCGATGACTTCGATGTAGTCGATGATGACGTTGGCGTTTTCTTCATTTTCTCCTTGGTAGGAGTTGGTGATTTGGAAATACTCGGCTGGGTTTGGGCGTGCTTCTGGGCTGGCGGTTCTGAGGTATGGGTTGCGCTCTAGGGCGTCTAGGGGGATGGTCCACTCGTAGAATTCGGGTTTTTCTGGTGGTGCTGTGATGGCGATTTGTTTGGCATTTACTTGGTATTCGGAGTCTGAGTTGTTGTTGGGTTTGTGGCCGAACTGGAGTGAGACGCTGGGGTTGTCTGGGTTGTTTGCTATGGCTTGGTGGGCGCGGAAGCGGATGCGGATGGAGCCTCTGTCTGGAAGTGTGTTTCCAAGCCAGATTTTATGTGCGTTGTCTGCTGGGATGATGAGGATGTGGGGTTGGAGGTCTGGAGGGGTGGTGGGGAGTTCTGTGACGGGGCTCCAGGGGCTGAATCCGTAGGGGATTTTGTAGCTCCAGCCTTTGCCTGTTTTTTTGTTGTAGAAGTGGGTTCTGGTGGATCTGAATTTGTCGCCATTTTTTTGTTCGCGAGCGTCTTGGTAGAGGGATTTGAAGTTGCCATCGATGGCGTTATCGAGGATGAGGACTTTTTTACGTTCTTGGAAGTAGTCTGATCTTTCTTTTGCCCAGTTGATGAGTTGTTCGCCGCCTTTTTCCATGGTCATGGAGAAGTAGGTGGGGGTTGGAGCGTCGCCTATAATGGTGGCGGCTTGGAGGGCTTGGCGGGCGATGTCTCGGTAGATGGAGAATTGTTGTGAGGTCATTTGGAGGCGTTCGGAGCTGTTGCGGAAGCCGTCTTCTGAGGGGGTTTCTGGGGGGAGGTTTTGGGAAAAGTCGTGTGGGAGGTGGAGGAGGTCTTGTAGTGCGTAGCTGTATTCGTAGCGGGTCATGCGGCGGAAAGAGGTGTGTCCGCCTTGGCTGCGTTTTACTTGTGAGGCGATGAGGACTTGGCCGGAGAGCCAGTCGATGAGTTTGCCGCGGTTTTGAGGGGAGATGTCTACGTCTTTTTCCTCTGGGGGCATTTCGTTGTTAGAGAGGACTTCGATGACTTCAAGCCAGTAGTCGGCATCGTGGCCGTTGATGAGGTCTGGGTTTAGTTCGTCTAGACGGAGGTCGCCTTTTTGTTTGTCTGGGCCGTGGCAGGGGTAGCAGGATTCTTTTAAGATGGGGGCGATTTGTGTTTGGAAGCCTTTGAGGTCTGGTTTGGTTTGGGTGGAGTGTGGGGTGACTTGTTGTTTGAGGTATTTTGAGGATTGGGTGCCGAGTTTTTTTAGTTCGTTGAGGACGGGGTGTTCGGTAGCGCTTACAGAGAGTGTAAGGGCTAGGAATGCGAGAATGATTTTGAATACTGGTGGTTTCATTTTATGGAATGATATGATTCTAGATGTTTACGTCTATGAAAAAGAGTAACTTGCATTTCTGGGGTGACTACTAGAGATTATTTATCACGAGTTTTTGAGAATGGTGTATGATGAAGTTTTTTTTAACCGAACATGTTCTATTGATAGACAAGTGATTCATGATTTATAGAATAGCGATTGTGATGAAGAATTTATCTCTGTTTGTTTTACTGATGTCGATTTTGACTGGGAGTGTGGTTGGGAAGAGTGTGGTTGGGAAAGAAGGTGTGATCTTGTTGCATGGGCTTTGCAGGTCATCGTCTAGTATGGAGAAGATGGCTAGGGAGCTACGGCGATCTGGGTTTGTGGTGGAGAATGTGGCTTATGCTTCTCGATCAGCTAAGATTAGAGAACTGGCTGAAGTAGCTATTGGATCTGCTCTGCAAAGTGAGAGCATCCGGTCTTGTTCGAAGGTTCATTTTGTCACTCATTCTTTGGGAGGAATTTTGGTGAGAAGCTATTTGGACGAGAAGGAGATTAAGCGATTAGGTCGGGTTGTGATGTTGTCTCCGCCAAATCAAGGGAGTGAGGTAGTGGATAAATTGGGTTCGTGGAAGGTGTTTCGGGCGATTAATGGTCCTGCTGGTGGTGAGTTGGGGACTGGTGTGAATTCGGTTCCGAATCAGTTGGGGAGAATTAATTTTGAATGCGGAGTGATTACGGGTGATCGGTCGATTAACTGGATCAATAGTCTGATGATTCCGGGTAAGGATGATGGGAAGGTGTCTGTTGTAAGATCCAATACTTTAGGTGTGAAAGAGCATAGAGTGATGCATGTTACCCATCCTTATATTATGAAGAATAAAAAGGTGATTTTAGAGGTTGTGCATTTTTTGGTGAATGGGGAATTTATTGTGGTGGAGTAGTTTTTTATTATATCTATGAAGATAGAATTCTTGTTGATATTGTAAGTGTTGGGCAAAGGAGGGGTATTTATGAGTAGAGGGGGAGTGACCAGGCTTAGCTTTGTAGTAAGTTGTGTCTGGTACCAGATTTCTTAGTGCTTGAGGCTTTTTATCCAAGCGATGTCGTTGGGATGAAGGTAGGAGGGGTTATTGTTTTTGACTCGGATTGCGTAGATGGTGGTGATGGCTTCTGCTGCGATGAGGATTTGTTTTACTTGTTGGAGATCATCCCATAGGTCTAGGCTTTCAGTGAGTGGGTCGTGATTTGGATCGCTGGTGTGGAGGGATTTTTGGAGTAGTTGAAGTGCTGGGTTAATAGTGATTTCTGGAGCTAACTGCTGTACTTCTTGTTCTGCTGTTTTGTTAGCCTCTTTCTCAGCAGATTTTTGTTTTCTGTTTTTTAGGAAGCTGGAAAAGTGATCTAGTCCGCTGGAGGTGAGTTTGGAGCTGAGTGAAGGGAGTAGGGCTTTGGCTGCGATGCCGACTCCTAGTAGAGGGTTGGCTACTGCGACTATTCCGCCGATGACGAGTAGACCGTTGGTGATGGTGTTGGTTTTCTGGTCGATCTCTTCGGCGATGATGTCGAGTCGGTGGGCGGTGGTGGAGTGGGTGTCTAGTTCTTTGAGTTTGTTTTGGCTGATTTGTTGTTTGAGTAGGTGTTCTAGTTTTTCTAGTGATTCGTTGTTGGGGAGCTGGAAGATTCGTTTTTTTGTTAGGTTGTTTTGTGTGCTGTGACCTTCTGGGAGGACGCGTTTGGTGTAGAGCGAGAATCCGGCTTCTGTTTCTCGATCTGGAACTAGAAGGTAATGTGTTTCATCATAGAGTTGATTTTCTGTGATGAGTGCTTCTGATGAGGTGAAGAGGTTTAGGTCGCCTAGCAGGCCTTTGAAATAGCTTGTGCCGTCCTCGGTAATGGCTCCGACTTTATTTAGGAAGTCGGTGAGATTAGTTTTTAGTGAGTTGAGCATGATGGCTTCTGGTAGTTGTAATATTGTGCATTCAACCATCTGTTCTTGGAGGTTACAAGCGTATACCGGAGAGCGTAGAATCATCAATCATGGAGGTTGACTGGGTGGGAGAGGGTGGGCGATTTTTGATGGAGGGGGTGGAGGAGTGGGCTAGGAAGAATGGTTGTGCGTTTAATACAGTGGCTACTCGTAGGGCGGGGGCATTTTATGAGGCTATTAATTATGATGGGAGTGCGGGGGATAAAAAAAAGCTATCACCGTATGGCGATAGCTTTAGATTATTTAAATGATTAAATTAACGACTATTTTCCACTTCCGATATCGGTTGCCGTATTCAATAATTTATCTTTAGCTGCTTTAAGTCGCTCTTTTTGATCATCAGAGAGTGAATCTTCGTCTTTCAGGTCGACTCCTAGCTCTTCTGCTTTTTTCTTAAGTTCTTTCCCTTCTTTCATTAGCTCCATTAGTTTCGCTGCGTCTCCTTCTTTCATGGCTGCCGCCGTTTTTTCCATTATTTCGATAGATTCATCGACTAATTGATCTTTGGGGTTTTCTCCGCATGAACTGAAGATAAATGCTGATAAAGCGACGAGTAGAATATTAAGTATTTTTTTCATAGTGTAGTATGGTTTATTCCCCTTGTATGAGGTAACTGTGAAGAAGCTTAATGAAACTGCTGTAGATGGGAATAAAATAGTTAGCATAATATATTATACCCATGGCTTGCTTCGGGATGTCATGGATTATGGGATAGGCTTTCAGCCCTGCTTGTAGGTTGAAACTGGAGGTGAGAGGGAGTTGGGGCTATTCGATGAGGGTGGCTTGGGTGGTGGGGACCCAGGCTTGGCGGTGGTCGGGGAGTTGGATGTGGTGCCAGTTTTGACGGGTTTCTAGGAGGTGGAATTCTAGGCCGTCTTTTAGGGGGAGGTCGAAGGCGTTTGCGTAGGCGTAGCTGGGGCCTTTTTTGCTGTTTACTTGGTTGGTGGTGATGATGCCGGTGGGTTTTTGTTGGGCGAGTTTGATGGTGGTGGTTGTGAGGAGGGTGAGGAAGATGATGGTGGTTGTTAGGGTGGCTTTTTGGAGGGGTTTGGTTCTGTGGCGGAGGTGGAGGAGGGTGAATATGGCGAGGATGATGAGGGTGGCTAGGGTGGTGGTTTTTAGGGTGATGAGGGGGATTTTTTGCCAGGTGGTTTGGGTTAGGGGGACTTCGGTGGCTACTAGGGAGCGGGCGGAGGTGAGGTTTTTTGTGATGTTTTTGTCCCAGGGGGTGAGTTGTTGGGCGTGGCGGTAGGCGGCGATGCTGTGGCCTAGTTCTCCGGCTTGGAACCAGGCGTTGCCGGCGTTGTAGTAGGATGTTGCGGGTTGGATGTTTTGTTGGGCGGCGGTTTGGTAGAGGAGGGCGGCTTGGGAGTAGAGTTGGGGGGAGTTTTTTTCTTGGGCTTGTTGGAAGGTTGTTTGGGCGGTTTCCCAGAGTTCGGCTGAGGCTTTGGCGTCAGCTGCGGTTGTTGTTTGTGGGGATAGGGTGAGGAGGGTTGTCAGGAGGATTAGAGGTAAGTTTTTTGTGAGGCGTTTGGCTATTTCTGTTAGGGATGAGTAGTTTGGTGTTTGGTTATTTTTGGTGTAGGTGGATTGGTCTTGTTGTTGGTGGAGTTTTGTTAGGGTGGTGAGGTCTTGTTGGTTGGCGTTGATTTCTTTTAGGGCTTGGGTGGTGTCGCTGAGGGTCCAGGCTTGGTTGTTGGTGTGGTGGTGGGAGGCTAGCCAGGATAGGAAGGTGGTCCATTTTTGTGGGCTGTTCGATGGGGCTTTTTGGAAGGCTTTGAGGGTTTGTTGTTGGAGTTTGTAGGTGGGGTTGAGGGCGCGTTTGCGGGATTTTAGGATGAGGGGGATGAGGATGGCTGTTAGGGTGGTGATGAGGGTGAGGATGAGCCAGAAGTGGGTGTTGATGGTGTGGAGGAGTTGTTGGATGATGTTGGTCATGGTGCTGTGTTGGTGGTTGTGCCAGATGCCTTGTGGGTTGGTGGTGAGGGTTTGGGTGGCGTTGAGATTTTTTAGGGGGATGGTGGTTTGCTCTTGGTAGGGGTTTACGGTTAGGGGGATGGGTGGGGTGGTGATGGTTTGGTAGTTGCCGGTGGTGGTGTTGAAGATGGTGTAGTTTAGTGGGGGAATGTTTTGGATGGTGGTGTTGAGGATGCGGAGGCGCTGGGTGAAGGTGGTGGAGTGTGGGTGCCAGGTTTTGGCGTAGTCGCCGGTGATGAGGAAGCGTTCGTCTAGATTGGGTTGGTTGGTGAGTGGGGGGAGTGTTAGGAGGGCGGTGGGGGTGTTTGTTTTTAGGTTGATTTGTAGTTCTAGGAGTTGGCCGATTTCTACGGTGTTTGTGGGTTTGATGTTGGTGGTGATTTCTGTGGGGGTGAAGATGCCGCTGAAGTTTTGGGATTGTTTGTTGGTGGGGAGGGGGAGGACGGTGATGGTGTGGGCTTCTGATGTGGTGTAGAGTCTGGCGTAGGATTGGTCTTGTTCGGTGGGGGTGAAGAAGGAGTTGTCGAAGTGGGCGACGTATTGGGCAAAGCCGTCTTTGGGGCTGGAGAGTTTGGAGATTTCTAGTTTGGTGGGTTGGAGCTGGATGGTTCCGGGTTGGTTGAAGCGGAGGTAGATGGGGAGGGTGATGGTTCCTAGTGATTTTGGGTTGTCTGGGTTTAGTGTGCGGGTGGCGATGGAGCGTCTGCCGCCGATGGGGAGGCCTACTTGGTTGTCTTCGGGTTGGGTGTTGCGGGGGATGGCGATTTCTATGTTTGGGTCGTTGAAGAAGGAGGGGTTTAGGCGGAGGTTTTGGAGGGCTGGGGCGTGGATGGTGCTGGTCCAGGTGAGGTTGAAGAGGGTGGGTTCGCCGGCGTAGATTTTGGTTTTGGTGGGGGTGATTGTTAGGTGGAGTTCATCGCTTCGGGTGAGTTCTGAGGCGATGAGTTGGGTGGGGGTGGTTTGGTATCTTTTGGTTTGGTCTTCAGAGGTGAAGGGGATGGGGGGGAGGGTGGCGATGCCGGGTTTTCTGACTTGGAATTGGATGATGGCGGCGGATTTAGCGGTTTCGGGGGTGGATTCTTTGGTGTTGGTTTGGTCTATTTCGTAGGTTTCGATGCTGAGGATGCGGGTGGTGTCGTTTTCTATGGGTTCATAGTCGAGGTCTAGGAGGGGTTGTTCTATGGTGGTGGGGAAGTAGACGAGGGCGTAGGCGAGTTTGTCTGGGAAGATGGAGCGGGTGGTGATTTCTGGTTTTAGGTGGGTGATGGGGAGTTCTTGTTTTGTGGGTTCATCTGCTCCGTCCTGAGCGTGGATGGCTAGGGGTAGGAGTGTGATTACGGTGGCGATGGCTAAAAGGAATTTCATTAGTAGTCTTTTTTGACTTTGGCGGCGTTTTGGTCGGCGCGTTTTTCTTGGCGGAACTGGAGGTTGCTTTGTTCTTCTTGGAGGATGTCTTCTGCTGAGTAGTTGGGTTCTGGGAGGGCTTGCATTTGGGAGGTGGAGGAGAGGTCTCCTTGCATGCTTTCTGAGGTGGTGGTGCTTTCGCCGTCTTCGTCTGATTCTTCGTAGTCGCCTTCGTCGTCCTCGTATTCTTCGCTGTCTTCGTCTGAGGTTTGGTCTGAGTTGCTGGATAGGAGGTCGATGATTTCTTGGAGGAGGGTGATGGCGTTTGCTTGTGGGCTGCGGGAGGCTGACCACTCGGAGCGGTCGGCGAGGGTGTTGGTGGCGGTTTGTTGGGAGGTGATGACTTGGTCGATGTAGGTGAGGGGTTTGGTCATGATGGATTCTGGGGCCTGGTCTGGGGTGGGGCTGGGCATCATGAGTTTTTGGTGAAGTTTTAACATGACTTCTTTGGAGGTGGTGGATCTAGAGGTAAGTTTTTGTTGGGACTCGTTGTAGAGTTTGGCGAGGGTGATGACTTCTGGGGTGGTGTGGTTTTTGTGTTGTCTTTCGCTGATGCGGACGTCTTCTTTGAGTTTGGTTTGGGCGTCGAGGATGCTTTGGAGTTCTTGGATGAGGGCTTGGATTTCTTTTTCTAGGGCTTCGTCTGCTTGTTGTTGTTTTTTCTGGATTTCTTCTAGGGTGTTGATCCAGGTGGAGGTGGTGATGATGCGTTTGGCGGCGCGGGTGTAGTTGGTGTCGTAGCGTTTGGCGGAGAGGAAGGATTGTTGGGCTTTGAGGGCGTAGGTTAGGGCTTGGGTGGTGGACTCATCGGCTTGTTGTTGGGAGAGTTGGTAGTAGCAGAGGCCTTGGTTGTAGGTGGTGGCGGCGAGGGTTTTTGAGTCTGCTGGTTGGTCGTTTAGTTGTTGGTAAAGTTCGGAGAGTTTTTCGTTTGCTTCTTCGTATTTCTTTTCTGCCATTAGGGATGAAGCGGTGTTGAAGTTGGTTTGGTTTTGATTTTGGTTTTCTGCGGCGTTTAATGGGGAGTGGTAGAGGGTGAAGATGAGGGCGGCGGCGTGGCCGAGTTGGAGTCCTTTGAGGCCCCAGCATTCTGCTAGGATGAGGAGGATGATGGCGGGGGCGAGGAAGTAGATGGAGGCGTCTTGGTAGAGGGTGAAGCCGTTTTCGCTGTCGGAGGTGGCGGTGGTTTTGTCTTTGGCGTAGTCGATGTAGAGTTGGCCGAGGTTGAAGGGGGCGGTGGCTACGGGGTGGTATGTGGCGCGGCTGGATTGGTGGGCGAGGTTGGTTAGGGTGGCGTCGTCTAGGCGGGTGAAGATGGTTTTTCCGTCGATGGTGAGGTCTTCATTATTTCCTTCAGGGGTGGTGATGGGAATGGGGGATGATTGGTTTGGGTTGCCGATTCCGATGATGAGGGTGTCTGCTTTGTGGGTGTCTAACAGCTGGGCAATTTTGGGGATTTTGGAGCCGTGGTCGCCGCCGTCTGTTAGGATGATGATGTCTTGGACGTTTTCGCGTTGGCCGTTAGGTAGAAATACTTGGTCGACGATTTTTTCTATGGCTGACTGCATGGTGGTGCCGCCGAAGTCTACGGAGCGGGGGTGGGCTTGGTCTAACATGTGGGCAACGAAGTCGTGGTCGTAGGTGAGGGGGCAGAGGATGGAGGCGCTGCCGGCGTAGACGACGAGGCCGACGCGCTCGGTGTCTAGGGTTTCTAGGGCGTCTCGGATGCCTTGTTTGGCGACTTCTAGGCGGGATGGGATGACGTCTTGGGCGAGCATGGAGCGGGAGACGTCTAGGGCGAAGACGACGTCGCGGCCGGTGGTGGAGATGGATTGGGTCTGGGGGGAGTGTCCGGGTTTGGCAAGGGCGGCGATGGCTAGGGTGAGGGCGGTGAGGCGGAGGATGTCGCGGAGTTTGCGGTGGGTGCTGTATTTTGTGCCGAGGGCTTGGGTGACGATGCGGCGTTTGGCGCGGGCGCGGTGGAGTAGCCAGCCTAGGGGGATGAGTAGGATGAGTAGGAGTAGCGCGGTCGGGCTCTGGAATGTGAATGAGGTCATGGGACGACGCGGAGGATGGTGGCTTCTAGGGTGAGGGCGATGAGGAGGGAGGCGAAGGCGATGAGGAGGGGGAGCCAGTAGTATTCTGACTGGACTTGGTAGGAGCGGGTGGAGAATTCTGCGCGTTCGAGTTGGTCGATTTCAGCGTAGACGTTGAGGAGGGATTGGTAGTCTGAGGCTTGGCGGAAGATGCCGTCGGTTTGCTGGCTGATGTGGTGGAGGGTTTGTTCTGCGGGGGTGAGGTTTTCTGTAGCTGAGGGATTTGGTTGGTCTGTGTCTGCGTCTCTGATGCTGATGGTGTAGATTTTGCAGCCCCATTCTTTAGCTAGGCCTGCGGCTTCTTCTGGGAGGTGGGCGCCGGAGTTGTTTTCGCCATCTGTTAGGAGGATGATGACGCGGGATTTTACGGAGTCGATGTCTGCTTGGAAGTCTCCGTGTTTGAGTTCATCGAGTTTTTTGAGTCGGGCGGCGGCGAGGGCGAGTGCGTCACCGTAGGCGGTGCCGTCTTCGTTGGGGCGTTCTTGGATTTCTAGGTTGTCGACGATCTGGACGAGGGCCTCGTGGCCAAATGTTAGAGGGCTGCGGGTGTCTGCGTAGCGGGCGAAGGTGATGAGGCCGATGAGGTCGCCGGTTCTGCCTTTGAGGGTTTCTCCATCGCCAGCGATGAAGCGGCTTACCATTTTCTTGGCGACTTCCATGCGTGAGGTTTTCTCGTCTTCAAAGCCTTTGATGTTCATGTTCATGCTGGAGGAGACGTCTACTAGCATCTGGATGGCGATGCCTTCTGAGAGGTCTAGTGAGCGCTGGGTGGTCCATTGTGGGCGGGCGAGTGCGACGAGGATGGAGATGATGGCGATGCGTCTGAGGGTGATGGGGATCCAGAGGTAGCGGGCTTTGCCGGATTCTTTATCTGGCCAGAGGGTGAGTGAGGGGACGGAGACGGAGGAGCGGTCGCGTCTGCGGCGGATGAGCCAGAGGGCGAGGGGGATGAGGGCGAGGAGCCATGGGTAGAGGAAGGTCATGGTTGGTCCTCCTTTGTGAGAGAATTTAGTAGATCTGTGGGGGAGAAGGTGGGGTTGTAGAGGGCTTTTTCGATGAGTGTTCTTTGTGTTTCTGTTAGATTGTTAGATGGGGTCTCAAGGAGTTGGTAGCAGAGGGTTTCTGGGATGGTTCCTTTGGTGAGTTCTGTTTTTAGGGTGTTTAGTGAGAGGGTGGGTGTTGGTTCTGCTGGTGGTGTTGATTTGAGTTTATTTGTTTTGATGATGTAGGTGCATAGGAAGGCGGGGATGATGAGGAGGAGCCATACGTAGGGATTGGAGGGAGTGTTGGCCGTTTTGGTGGGGAAGGGTGCGGGCGTTAGGTCTTGGTCTAGTGAGTCGTAGGTGGATACTGTTAGGGTGAGGGGATTTAGTTCTAGTGGGGTGTTGTTAGGGGTAAGGTTTGAGGTGGCGGTGATGTTGGAGAGGGTGTGTTGGCCGGGGGCGATGGCTTGGAGGATGTAGAGGTGGGTTTGGGTGTATTGGTTATCGCTGAGTGTTACTGGGGTTGTTTCTTTGGCGATGAGTTGGAGGTTTTTGTTTTTGGGGATGGAGAGGGTGAATTCTTGGTAGGTTGGGGTGGTGGTGGTGGCTTTGAGTTCTACGAGGTCGCCGGGGAGGCAGGTGGTGGGGGTGAGTTCAAGGTGGATCTCATTTTCTGCTTGAGAGATCATGGTGGAGAGGATGAGGGTGAGCAGTATTTGGAGAATATTCTGCATGATTTTATCCTTCGAGGTGTTGCTTGGAGTGGAAGAATGCTGCGAGGGATTCTACTGGGTCTTGGCCGATGGTGTGGTCTAGGAGGTTTACTCCGGAGTCTAACATTTTTTGGTTCAGGGTGGTGGTGTGGTTTGAGATGTTGGGTTGTTTGGTGAGGTCGATTACTTTTTGGGTATCGGTTTCTGCGTCTTGCATGCGGATGAGGCCGGAGAGGTTGGATGCGGTGATTTCTGGGTCTGTTAGATTTATGGCGTTGATGTCGTGGCGGAAGGCTAGGGCTTGGAGTTCATCGATGTAGTCATCTGTTAGGAAGTCTGAGACGACGAATGCGACGGAGTGTTTTCTGGCCATGTGGCCGAATCTGGCGAGCATGGTGACGAAGTCTGTGCCTTTGCTGGTGGGCTGGAAGTTCATGAGTGCGTCCATGATGCGCATGGCGTGGGATCTGCCTTTGCCAGGTGGGATGATGTGCTCGATCTGGTCTGTGAAGAGGATGAGGCCTACGCGGTCTTGGTTTTTGATGGCGGCCATGGTGAGGAGTGAGCAGATCTCGACCATGGCTGCTCTTTTACTTCCATTTGGGTCGTGGAGCATGGAGGCTGAGAGGTCTACGAGGAGGTAGAAGTATTGTTCGCGTTCTTCGATGTAGCGTTTGATGTGGGGTTCACCGGTGCGTGCGGTGACTTTCCAGTCCATGGTGCGGACGTCGTCTCCGGGTTGGTAGGCGCGGACGTCTTCGAACTCGATGCCTCGGCCTTTGAAGACGGAGCGGTATTCGCCGGCTAGTAGGTGCTCTACTGGCTTGCGGCATTTTAGCTCTAGTAGGTTTAGGCGATGTTCTGCTTCACTTAGCACGAGGTTGAATTATGAGACGTTGATGGGGACTTGTTTGAGGATGGTTTCTAGGAGGTCATCCGATGTGATGGCGGCGGCTTCTGCGCGGTAGCTGATGGCGATGCGGTGGCGGAGGATGTCGTGCGCTACGTCTTTGACGTCTTGGGGGGTGGTGTAGTCACGGCCGTTCATGACGGCTTGGCCACGGGCGGCGAGGGAGAGGAAGATGGAGGCGCGTGGGGAGGCGCCGAAGCGGATGTATGGGGCGATGTCTTCTTGGAGGTCGTATTTATCTGGGTGACGGGTGGCGTCTACGATGCGGAGGAGGTAGCGTTCGATTTTCTCGTCGATCTGGACTTTTTCTAGCTCGGTGCGGAGCTGCATGAGTTCGGCGATGGTGATGACGGGTTCGATTTCTAACTGGGGTTCTGTTTTTGCCATGCGCTGGATGATGAGGAGTTCTTCTTCCATGGATGGGTAGTCGACTTTGAGTTTGAACATGAAGCGGTCGACCTGGGCTTCTGGGAGCATGTAGGTGCCTTCTTGTTCGACTGGGTTTTGGGTGGCTAGGACGAGGAAGGGTTTGGGGAGGAGGAATGTTTCTCTGCCGAGGGTGACTTGTTTTTCCGCCATGGCTTCTAGGAGTGCGGACTGGACTTTTGCTGGTGCGCGGTTGATCTCGTCTGCGAGGAGGAAGTTGGCGAAGATGGGGCCTTTTTCTGGGGTGAAGGTGTGGTTGCGGGGGTCGTAGACTAGGGTTCCTGTGAGGTCACCGGGGAGGAGGTCTGGGGTGAACTGGACGCGTGAGAAGTCTGCTTTGACGGCTTTTGCGAGGGTGTTGATGGTGAGTGTCTTGGCTACGCCTGGGACGCCTTCGAGGAGGACGTGGCCGTTGCAGAGGAGTGCGAGGAGGAGTCGCTCGACGAGGGTTTCTTGGCCGACTACGACTTGTGCTACTCGGTCACGGATGGTTTGTAGGGTGTCTGATATTAATGGCATAAGCTAGAGTGAAGAGATAGCTTAGGGGGAGGAGGTAATACAGAAAATTTTTTGGTAAAAACGTGTGGTGATGCTTGGGGGAGAGGGTGAAAAGGGTTTACTCTGGGGTGGGAGTTGGGTAGGTTTTGAGCATGGGACTAGATGGAGTAGAGATGATTTTGGCGGTAGAGGCGGAGTTTGAGATTAGTATTTCTGATGGGGATGCTGAGAGGATGGTTACGGCTAGGGATCTGATAGAGGCGGTTTGCAGTAAGTTGGATGTGGGGGATGATGAGCTTGGGGTGGGGAGTGGTGTTTCTGAGCGTGCGTTTTTTAAGGTGAGGAGTGAGTTGGTGAGGGTTGTGGGGGTGGAGCGTGGGGAGGTGCGGTTAGAGACTGGGATGGAGGAGTTGTTTCCTAGGTTTAAGGGGGGGGGGAAGTGGAGGTTGTTTGTTGGGAGGATTGGTTTAGATGGGGTGCCTTGGTATGGGTCTTGGTTGAGTGGGCATAGTGCGCCTCGGTCTGTTAGAGATGTGGTGGAGAGATTGGTGGAGAGGAATCCGGCGTGGTTGAGCGGGTATGGGAGGTGGAGTAGGAGGCTGGTGAGGGAACGGGTAAGGGAGATTATTTCTGGGCAATTGGGGGTGCGGGATTTTGATGATGGGGATGAGTTGGTGCGGGATCTGGGGATGGGGTAGGGTGGTGAATGGTTACTTGTTAGTGGGGTTGGTGGTTACTGTGAGTTGTGGGAATGGGATGGTCCAGTGGTTCTGGTTGCATGCGTCTAGGCAACCTTGTTGGAGTGCGCGACTGATGGGGAGGCGGCGGTCATCTGTGGATCCTGCTAGCTTGGCTACTACGATGTAGTCTAGGGATGATGTGTTGGCTTCTTTGAAGGCTGCGAATACTACTTCTAGTTCTTCTTCTTGGCAGTGTTTTAAGACTTTAGTGCGGACGCATTTGGCGAATGTGTCTGCTACCATTTCGTAGTCGAGTGACTGGTGTGAGTAGTCTATGCCGAAGGTGGTGGCGAGGGCGTAGCCGTGTGAGAGGTTGGTGGGGTGAAGGGCGAGGTAGTCTGCGGTGGGGATGGTTTTGGTGTGGCCGCCTGGATCCTGGATGCAGACGCGTTCTGGGCTTTGGTAGGTGATCTGGCCGTAGGTTTGGTCTGAGAGGACTGCCCAGTCTCCGGTTTTGGTGACGAACCATGGCTCGTTTTCGATGACGCTGCGCATGCGTAGTTCTCCTAGCTCATCTATGGTGATACGGACGGTGCTGTTTGTTAGCCAGGGGTTCTCGATGAGGGGGAAGTAGCCTAGTGACCTGACCTCGTAGGGGAGACCGTTCCAAGTGACGCGTTCTCCTTGGCGGACTTGACCGAGATTGAGGAGTAGTTGGAGTTTGTTGTAGCCTTCGACGATGGCTTTTTTTGCTCCCCAGAGCATACCAATGATGAAGATGATGGCTAGGGTTATGAGGAGCCAGTCATCAAATGCGAGGAAGAGCATGACGACGATGGCGATAGTGGCGACGGCTCTAAATAATAGGAATAAGAGTTCTGTGACTCTGAATGAGACGCTTGATCCAACTTTTCCGTATCGACCAATCCTGCGGAATAGTTTGCGGTGGACTAGGGCTAGTAGGAAGAAGGTGGTGAATGCGGCGAGGAGTGCGAGGAGGATAATGAGGCCGCGGCCTTTGATGAAATCTAGGACGCTATCTAGTAGCTGTTCGGTCCAGCTTTTTTGGACTGCTAGTCTTGATTGTAGACGGATTTTGTTGGTTGCAATTTTGGCATTTAAGGTGGCAATTTCGCCGGTGATTCGTTTGTCGAGATCATCTAGGACATCTAGGATTTCTTGGTCTTGGATGTTGTTTCTCTGCTGTTCAATGCGTTTTAGCGATAGTTTAAGAGTTGTTTTACGTCTTTCTTGGCTTGAGATGGAGCTGCGAAGGTCTGACAGGGCGCGGGCATCTTTGGATGCTTCTTTGAGTTCATCTACGAGGGGCTTTGCTAGGTTGTTGAATTCATCATTGAGGTTGAAGTCTTCTTCTATTTGCTCTGCAGTGGCTGCTTCTACTCCAGCAGATACTTCACGAATACGTTGCTTGACGTTTTCTAGGTCATTTTTGACGCGCTCTAGAGTGGCTTTAGCGTGTGTGATTGCTTCTTGGTCTGGTTGATTGGTGGTTTCTAGTGATGTGATTTTTAGTTCTATGTCTAGTTGCTGTTCACGTAGATCTTGGAAGGATTCTAGGATGGTGTTTATTCCGAGAGGTTTCTCTGTGTTTTCTGTTTTCTCCTGGGTCTCTGAAGTTGAGGGAGAGCCAAAACTCTGGAGTGAGGTTAGGTGTAATAGCAGCGAGAGGGTGATGACCCAAAATGTGCCTTTAGGAGAAGAAATCATACGATAAGACAAACATATAGTGTGCCAGATCCACAGCTGACTTTAGTATTTGGAATTGAGGTGTTATGTTGGTTTTTTAATTGTGAAGGTAGATGGGGTGTATGATTTTGTGCAGTATTTGGATTTATTTTGAGACTAAGCCTGCTCTGGACAAGTTGGTGGTTTCGATTTAGAGGTAGGGGACGAATGAATGTGTTGAGAAAATATTGGGGAGTTTTGGCGGCGGTGCTGAGTGGGGTGATGCTGGCGATGTGTTTTCCTGGGTATGATGTGGGTGGATTTGTGTGGGTGTGGGCGATGCCGTTGATGGTGGCGCTGTGGAGTGGTGTGGGGGAGAGGAAGTTGAAGCGGAGAGGATTTTTTGTGGGTTGGATGAGTGGGGTGGTGTTTTGGTTGATGACGGTGAATTGGTTGTTGGCGATGGGGGAGCTGGATACGGTGCCGGCGGTGGGGGCTTGGTTTGCTTGGATTGGGTTGAGTGTTTATTTGGCTTTGTATTTTGGGGTATGGGGGATATTTCTGGCGACTGTGGGGAATCCTTGGAGGGGTAAAAATGTTGATGTTGTTGAGGGGAAGAAGTCGCGGATTGATGTGTTGGTGGAGGAGAAGTTGGCTGGGGATAAGAAGGGGAAGAGGTTTGATTTGATGGGTGGGTTTGGGACTTCGATGCGGGTGATGAGGTTTGCGGTGATGCATGCGAGTTTGTGGGTGGTGTTGGAGTGGTTGCGGGGGTGGTTGTTTACGGGGTTTACTTGGAATGGTTTGGGGGTGGCGTTTCATGAGAATGCGACGATGGCTCAGGCGGCGGATTTGGTGGGTGTTGTGGGGTTGTCGTTTTTGCCGATGTTGGTTTGTAGTATGTTGGTGCAGCTTGGGAAGCGGCTGGTGGATGAGGCTCGGGATGGGGGTAAATTTAAGGCGCACTGGGAGATAGCATTTACTGTGGGGTTGGTGGCGATGAGCTTTGTTTATGGGGTGGTGAAGATGGGGGAGTGTAGGCAGAGTGAGAAGTTGGCTGTGAGGGTGCTGTTGTTACAGCCGAATATTTCTCAGAATGATAAGTGGGGGGATGAGATTCAACAGGTGAAGAATTATGAGTGGTTTGCGCGGGAGGTGATGGAGGCGTTTGGGACGATGCAGAATGATGCGATTGAGAGGTCAGCGGAGACTGGGGAGGCGCAGGAGCCTGAGGTGCCGGATGTGGTGATCTTGCCGGAGAGTGCGTTAACTCATGGGTTGATTTATGAGGATACGATTAAGAATGCATTTTTGTTGCCGATGGCGGATCAGATTTTGCGGTATGATTTGTTAGATAGGGGTGAGCATTCGGTGATCTTTGGGTCTAACTTTTATGAGGGGGAGACGCAGGATTATGGGATGGGACCGCAGATAGGGATGAAGATGGGGGGGAGAGATTATAATGCGATAGCGATAGCTGGGCCTCGGGTGGAGGTGGAGAATGTGGATGATGATGAGAAGAATTATGCGGTGAGTAAGTTGGATATTTATGGGAAGGTGCATTTGGTTCCGTTTGGGGAGTATTTTCCTGATATTCCTTTTAGGGATGGTATTTATGGGGCGTTGTATGGGTCGAATCCTGGGTCGAATTTTACGAAGGGGACGAGTTTTGATCCGTTGCCATTGCAGGTGGGGGATGTGGAGGTGGGGGTGATTCCGGCGGTTTGTTTTGAGGATAGTGTGGGGCGGGTGACTAGGAAATTTGTGAGGGATGCGCCGCAGATGATTGTGAATGTGACGAATGATGGTTGGTTTGGGGAGAGTAAGGCGGCGAGGCAGCATATGGCGAATGCGAGGTTTAGGGCGATAGAGCTGCGTAGGCCGATGGTGCGGTGTGCGAATACGGGGGTGAGTTGTATCATTGATACTGCTGGTGGTGTGGTGGATGATGTGACGAAGAGGAGGCAGGTGCTGGAGGATGCGAATGGGAGTATTTTTACTGATGGGAATCTGTTTGGTCACGTACGGGTGCCGGTGAATCCGAGGTGGACGTTGTATGCGCTGGCGGGTGATTGGTTTGTGATTTTGTGTGCCTTTATGGGGGTGGGTATGATAGTGATAGGTAGAGGTAAGAATTAGGAATTTAGAATTTAGAATTAGGAATTAGGAATATTTATATGAAGGAGATTAAAGGGAAGAGATGGATGATTCCGTTTTACGGGTTGGCGCTGGTTTTGTTGTTGGTGTTGGGGAGTGTGTTGGTTGTGTCGCATCCGGTTGTTTGGGAGAAGGTGCATCGGTCAGCGATGGGGGATAAGCTTAAGGAGGTGCATTATGAGGATGCGAATAGGATCACTGGTGGGTTGTGGACGGAGGAGCCGTATCAGGAGATTTCTGATAGTTTGAAGTATAGGAAGATGAACTCGAAGGAGGTGGCTCATTATGAGGATGTGCGTGAGCTGTTAGGGACTGCGCGGGTGGTGCTGGGGGTAAGTTTTGTGGTTATTTTGGTGGGGTGTGTGCTGGTGGGATGGAGGAGGGTTTGGGGTTCTGGGTTTGCTAGTTTTGTTTTGCTAGGGATGGTTGCGGGTGTGTGGATGATGATTCATTGGCATAGTTTGTTTAAGGCGTTGCACTGGGTGATTTTTATGGATGATTCTTGGAAGTTGCCGAATAAGAGTTATAGTTTGGGGTTGTTTCCGCATAAGGTTTGGCAGCTAGCGGGTGGGGTGATTGGCTTGTTGGTGCTGGTTCCGTTGTTGATTCCTATTTTTATTAGGAAGAGAGAGAAGTAAATTTAAGAGAAAAAATTATGGCTATAGAAACTTACGAAGGGCATTCGCCTGAGATTCATGAGAGTGCGTTTATTGCGCGTAGTGCGGACCTTATTGGCAGGGTGACTGTGGAGGATGAGGCGAGTGTTTGGTATAATGCGACGTTGCGCGGGGATATTAATGAGATTGTGATTGGGCCTAAGTCTAATGTGCAGGATAATGTGGTGATCCATTTGTCTGATGATTTTGGGACTTATTTGGGTGAGCTTGTGACGATAGGGCATAGTGCGATCATTCATGCTGCTACGGTGAAGGATGAGGTGCTGGTGGGGATGGGTGCTTGTATTCTGGATGGTGCGGTGATTGGCGAGCGGTCTATTATTGGGGCGCAGGCGTTGGTGACTGGTGGGATGGTGATTCCTCCGGGGTCGTTGGTGCTGGGGAGTCCGGCGAGGGTGGTGAAGACGTTGGATTTGCAGGCTCAGGGGGAGATTAAGAAGTGGGCTGAGAAGTATGTGCGGAATTCACGTAAGTTTATGGCGCGGTAATGTTTCTTAGGTGAGGAGGAGTTTGATGAAGCTGCGTTCTGCGGTGTCGAATAATTTATCGGCTTTGCTGATGATGTTGACTTCGCGTTCTAGGTGGCTGTCGCTGAACTTGGGGATGTGGATGTTGCGTTTGGCGTAGTTTTTGAGAGCCATTTGTGGGATTACTCCGTAGCCGAGGTCTGATTCTACGAGGCCGACTAGGGTTTCTATGTTTTCGCAGCGGACGGTGCCTTTGCTGTGGATGTTGATGGCGCGGCATTGGCTGACGGTTTGGTCGCTGAGGCAGTGTCCGTCTTTGAGGAGGATGAGCTTTTCTTGTTTTAGTTCTTTGATGCTGGTGAGGGATGTGTAGGTGGGTTGGTTTGGTAGGATGACGTGTAGAGGCTCGCTGAATAGGCGTTCTAGTTGGATTCCGCTGGGGAGGGTGGGGAGGCTGCTGCAGATTCCGAAATCGATTTCGTCTGAGAGGATGCGGGCGATCATTTCTGAGGATTTGTCTTCGCTGATGTCGAAGTTGATGTCTTTTAGTTGTGATCTGATGTGGGAGATTTTTTGTGGGATGAGGTAGGGTGCGATGGTGGGGATGGCGCCGATGCGGAGGACTTGCTTGTGGAGTTCGTTTCTGTCGGTGAATATCTGGAGGGTTTCTTCCCAGTGTTGGAGGATTTTGTGGGCTTGTAGCCAGAAGGTTTCGCCGGCTGTTGTGAGGCGGCATCCTTTGCGTGAGCGGATGACTAGTTGCTCGCCTAGTTCGTCCTCGAGTTTCTTGATTTGGAGGCTGAGTGAGGGTTGGCTGATGGAGCAATGTTCTGCTGCCTTGGCGAAGCTGCCTTCTTTGTGGAGAGCTCTGAAATAGAATAGTTGGTTAATTTCCATAGTTTTAAACTATGGATAATATAGATACAGAGTATTATCCTAATCAACTGTTTTTTGCTAAAACATAGTCATGTCAAACAAAACACTAAGCACAGCACATGGGGTCCCGGTAGGGAATAATCAGAACTCACACACAGCAGGGCGTTATGGTCCGGTTTTATTACAAGATGTTCATTTGTTAGAGAAGTTAGCTCATTTTAACCGTGAGCGTATTCCGGAGCGTGTGGTGCATGCGAAGGGTGCGGGGGCGTTTGGGTATTTAGAAATCACTGAGGATATCTCAGATCTTACGAAGGCGGTGCCATTTGCTAAGGTGGGTGAGCGGACTCCTTGTTTACTTCGTTTTTCGACAGTGGGTGGCGAGTCAGGTAGTGGTGATGCGGAGAGGGATCCTCGGGGTTTTGCGTTGAAGCTTTATACTGGTGAGGGGAATTGGGATATTGTGGGGAATAATACACCGGTGTTTTTCATTCGTGATCCGTTGAAGTTTCCTGATTTCATTCACACTCAGAAGCGTCATCCGGCTACGCATTGTAAGGATGCAAATATGGTGTGGGATTTCTGGAGTTTAACGCCGGAGTCGGTGCATCAGGTGACGATTTTGTTTTCTGATAGGGGGACTCCGAAGTCTTATCGGAATATGAATGGTTATGGTAGTCATACGTTTGCGATGGTAAATAAGAGAGGTGAGAGAGTGTGGGTGAAGTTTCATTTTAAGACTAAGGCTGGGATTGAGAATTTCACGGCTGAGGAGGCGACTGCGATGGTGGGGAATGATCCTGATCATGCTACGAGAGATCTCTATGATACGATCAAATCTGGTGGGACTGCGGAGTGGGATGTGCAGATCCAGGTGATGACTGAGGATGAGGCGGCGACTTACCGTTATGATCCATTTGATGTGACTAAGGTGTGGCCGCACAGTGATTTTCCTTGTCGTAGTATTGGGAACTTGGTGTTGGATAGGAATCCGAAGAACTATTTTGCGGAGATTGAGCAGGCTGCGTTTGCTCCTAGTAATATGGTGCCAGGGATAGAGGCTAGTCCGGATAAGATGTTGCAGGGGAGGCTCTTTGCTTATCAGGATGCGCATCGTTATCGTTTAGGGGCGAATTACACGCAGATTCCTGTGAATTGTCCTTATATGGCGAGGGAGACTGCGAACCATCAGCGTGATGGGGCGATGTATGATGGAGCTGCGGGTGATGCGCCGAATTATGAGCCGAATAGCTTTGATTCTATTGTTGAAGCGCCGGAGCATAATCCTACTCCGCTACCTGTGAGTGGGAGTGCGGGGTCTCAGGCTAGGGATTATGAGCAGGATGATTTTGCGCAGGCTGGGGAGTTGTATAGACTCATGAGTTCTGAAGAGCAAGAGCGCCTTATTAGTAACTTGGCTGGGAGCATCAACGAGGTGGAGAGAGAAGACATCAAGATGCGGGCTATCTGTAATTTCTTCCGTGCTGATAGAGAGTATGGTAGCAGGTTAGCAGAGGCTGTGGGTATCGATATCTCAGCTTATATGGGATAAGTGTATTTAGTTAGTTAGAACGAATTAGAACGGCCACTGCTGATTATGACTTAGATGTCGTAGGCGTGGTGGCCGTTTATCAACATCAACAAATCGAAATTATGAATGAATTTATTAATGAGTATCAACGCGAGGGGTTCTTTATTCCGTTTATCGTAGCAATTTTCCAGGATAGTTTAGGCGATGCTTATGATTATGGGACAAAAAAAGAGACAGAGTCAGACCAGTCGATTGTTTAGAATAATCAATGTAACTGAGCTGTGGCTGTCTCCAAAAAAAACTGTGGTTTCTTTTTTTTGCTACCTAAATGAATTTGTGGTCGGTGAACCTTTTTTTGATTCACCGGTTAACTAAATTACAGCAATTAAGATGCCAAAATTTTGAGATTATTCCGAAATTTTTTAAACGGATGATTTTTTTCAGCTGTTTAAGGTTGGCAGAAAGCTCGAAGCGTGGGAGAAATAGGGCATGGGAAAATTTGATAACAAAGTAGCAGTTGTGACCGGAGCTGGTCGTGGGATTGGTAAGGCGATCGCGAGAGCATTCGCTGCAGAGGGAGCTAAGGTGGTGGTGATCAGCCGTAGTGAGGGGAGCTGTCAGGGAGCTGCTGATGAGATTAATGCGGAGTTCGCAGGTTCAGCGAAGGCGTATGCGATTGATGTGGCGGATCACGATGCTGTGGTAGCGCTTGGGAAAGAGATTATTGCTGAGTATGGTGGTATTAATATTTTGGTGAATAATGCTGGTGTGACTCGTGATGGGCTGCTGATGCGGATGAAGAGCGAGGACTGGGATACTGTTCTGGATACGAATTTGAAGGGTGCATTTAATATGGTTAAGGCGTTTCAGAGACCGTTGATGAAGGCGGAAGATCCTCGTATTATTAATATGGCGTCAGTGATTGGTTTGATAGGAAATGCTGGTCAGGCGAATTATGCGGCGAGTAAGGCTGGGTTGATTGGCTTTACGAAGTCTATTGCGCGTGAGTTATCTGGGAGGAAGGTTTGCTGTAATGCTGTGGCGCCTGGATTTATTAGTACGGATATGACTGATGAGCTTTCTGATACGCTTAAGGAGGGGATTATTAAAAACATACCTCTAGGTGATCTTGGTGCGACTGAGGATATTTCTAATCTTGTGGTATTTCTTGCGAGCAAGGAGTCACGTTATATCACTGGGCAGGTTATCGCTTGTGATGGTGGAATGACGATGTAAGTTTTTATATGAATGCTGAAATGATAAGGGTGGAGCCAGTGGCTCTGCTGCCTACGCCTTCTGGGTGTGCTGTGTTTTTGGGTGATGGTGAGAAGGTGATTCTTATTTATATTGATCCTAGCATTGGAGCGTCTATTAATATGGCGTTGCAGCAGGAGAAGGCGCCGCGGCCGTTGACGCATGATTTGTTTCATGGGGTGCTGGGGGCATTTGGGGCTGAGGTGACGCGGGTTGTCATTGTGAAGGCGGATGGGGATGTGTTCTTTGCGAGGTTGTTTTTGCAGGTGGAGAATGAGCTGATGCAGAAGAAGATAGTAGAGCTTGATGCGCGGCCTAGTGATAGTATTGCGCTAGCGGTGCGGGACTCTGCTCCTATTTATGTTTTCGAGAGTGTTTGGAATGAGCTGAATGATGTTTCTGGGTTACTGGAGGATATGAAGAATGCTCAGTCTGGGGCTGATGATGAGGATGATAATGATGTTCCATTTTAAGACGGTATGTTAAAAGCAGAGAGAGCCAAATATGTTCATCAGCGGTTGGACGAACTTTATGCTGAGACTCCGATTCCGTTGGATCATATGGATGCTTATACGCTTCTTATTGCTGTGTTGCTTTCTGCGCAGTGTACTGATGAGCGGGTGAATAAGATTACGCCGGCGTTATTTTTGCGGGCGAATAATCCGGTGGATATGGCGGAGGTTCCGGTGGAGGAGATCCGGGAGTTGATTAAGCCTTGTGGGTTGTCACCGAGAAAGTCTAAGGCAATTTCTGAGCTGTCTCAGATCATCATTGATGAACATGGCGGGGAAGTGCCGCAGAGTTTTGAGGCGTTGGAGAGATTGCCAGGGGTGGGTCATAAGACAGCTTCTGTGGTGATGGCACAGGCGTTTGGGGTTCCGGCGTTTCCGGTGGATACGCATATCCATAGGTTGGCTCAACGGTGGAAGCTGACTGATGGGAAGAATGTGGTGAATACAGAGCGTGACCTTAAGAAATTATTTCCTAAGGAGTCTTGGAATAAGCTGCATTTGCAGATTATTTTTTATGGGAGGGAGTATTGTACTGCGAGAGGTTGTAATGGGATGGTGTGTGAGATGTGTAGGACTTTGTTTCCGAACAGGAAGACGCCTGTGGTGTGGAAGAAGTAGGGAGGTTAGGTTGAACTAGCTTTTGAGTTTGTCGCGAAGGGTCTCTTGGAAGGCGATCATGTCTTCGTCGTTGATTTGGTATGATGGGTCGTCTGCGTCTACTTTGAGTCTGCCCATTTCATCGATTCCCCAGAGGGCGTTCATGCCATCGCTGAAGATGACTTTTCCGCTTGCGAGGAATCCGGGTCTGACGATGCCGTCTACGGTAGCGTCTACATAGCCGAGGGGAGTGAGTTCTTTAGGTTCTTCTTCTTTTTTTGGTTCCTCTGGTTTTGCTTCTTCTACGAGTTCGATTCCTAGGTCGATGATGGCGAAGCGTGTGTCCATGTAGGTGATGGAGGGGCTTAGCTGAAACTCGGCGTTGATTTTTTTCTGAAGGTCAGCGAGTTGGTCGCCTTGGGATGCCCAGATTTTTATCTGTTCTTGTTGTTGGGGTGTTAGATCTGTTACGTTAAACATGTGTTTATTGTGTTTTGTGAATGGAGTGACTGTTTTTAGCTGAGTATTTATAAATGGGAAGCTTGTTTGTTGAGATACTTTGGGGGGGGCGATCAAGTTAAGGATTTTTACCACGAATCTACACTAATTTTCACGAATGGTGGACGATGAAGCCTTGCATGATTAATTTTGAACCGCTGAAGTCGCTGAATTTCGCAGAACTAGCACGTTGAAGCCCTCTATTTGTTTCTGGCTTTGTTGTTTAAATACATAATGGTTGATTTATTGATGGTGATTCCTTTTGGGAGAGATGAGGCTAAAGAAGCAGCGAAGGTTCGTGTTTTGCTGGAGGCTTTTGGTAAAGGGATTGGTCCGATGGATGCTTTGATTGCAGTTTTGGTATTGGCTGGTGACTGCTTGTTAGTGACGCGGAATACAAAGTAATTTGAGCGTGTGGAGGAGTTGGAAGTGGAAGACTGGGGCTAGGAAATTATTCAGCAGAATTTCCCCCTAAGCTGTAGATAATATCCTGCACTAAGAGATAGACATCAGTGCTAGGGTCAATAGGTGATTCTCTATCAAGCGCTCCATGCTTTGAGGCATTTTGAAGCGCAACTTCATGAAGTTCGACTAATGGAGCAATGATTCTTAATAGCTCCTTTTCGTTGTCAGTATTTTTAATTTTTAGACCACTATCAGATAAGATTTTAGCACAATAAGATTTTGCATCCTTGCCACTTATCAATGGTTTGCAGGATTTCATGACATGAAAGATCAACCATGCTTCAAAACACGGATTACTCAATGCTAGTTTGACTCCTTTGGTATCAGCAGTATGGATGATTTTCTGTAAATCATCGTTGATAACCGCAACGTCTGTATCGATCACAGCCCAAACATGATCATAAGCAATCGCTCTTCCTTGCTTTGCTCGTTGTGTTTTGATTTCTGAAAGTTTCACAGTATGGTCGATCACTTTGAAAGGGTCACTTTTCTTTCCTGGCAGAACTTCGATATCAGCTCCTCTGGCGCGTAATTGCTTTCTTAGTTCTTTGAAATACACAGGTTCAGTGACCGTGCCTTCAGTGACGATGAGAAAGGAGTCTCCTTGGTTGATGCCACGCTCAGACTGAGCTTGGATTTTCTTTCTAGACTTTTTGTCAGCAGCCTCTACCTCCCACCAGTTCCTCATCATTATTCAGAAATGTTAGCAGGTTGGTTTTTAGAAATCTGCTTGAACAGTTCCGAGGGGATGAAGGGAGTTCCTCCGTAGCGCCCAGCTAAGTATCCGCGTGCGAGTGACTCGTCATTGCGTGGTTTGAATTTAGTGAGTGGGTAGAGTGTGGATTTGCCGTCTGTGTTCTTTTCTGTGAACCAGATCTGATCTCTTCTGAGAATTTCTTCATCTAGTAAGATGGAGCAGTGCGATGTGAATACTAATTGTGCAGAGGAGAAATCATTGAACATGAATAGTTTTAGGAGTTCTCTCACGATATTAGGGTGAAAGCTACTTTCTAGTTCATCTACAAAGACGACTCGTCCAGAATTGAGCATGTCTATCCACGGTCCTAGCATAGCGAAGAGTTTTTGGGTTCCTAAGGATTCATGTTTCCAGGGTAGGTATATTGCCTCGCCGTCTGGGCCTTGATGCTCTAGTTCAATTCTCTTTTGCTGCTTCAGTTCGTTGATCATCTTCTCGGCATCTGTGGAGGAGTAGCGATCACGTATTTCATCTTCTACCTCAGACGACAAAAATTGTTTTTTTACCCTGATGTTTGTGATTCCTAAGTCAGCGGATTTTAGAAGTTGGGTGATTAATTTCCTGTTATGATCATTTTGGATCCAGTCAGAGGTGAATTCCTCACTGAGTCTTTTCTCGGCTTGGTCTATTAAGATTAAATGATCCTTAAACCATCTAAATACAGGTTCTAATAGCTCGTCTCCTAGACTGACTGATCTAGAGAGATAGAGCATGTTTTTTAGTGTTAATTTACGACGTGTTTTATCCAGTGTTGCTTGGCTGGACTTACTGCCACTCCATTCATATTCGCTGCTGTTTGCATTCCATTTACGTTCATATCTGGTTTGCGAAGCTCCATTTTTATTTGGGAATACTTTGAGTGACTCATAGATCACTCTCTCTTGGGTTACGGCTAAGGTAAACTCATGCTTGATGTTTTTGATGGCTATCTCGACTCTAAATACTGATGGTTCAGAGACAGGCGCGAATGCAAATGGGAAGACAGCCGGGATGGGTGTCTCGGGATCTGTGAATGAGGCAGAATCTGTTACTAAATACCTAAGAACCCCCATTGCTTCTATTACTGAGGTTTTTCCACTAGCATTGGCTCCGTAGATTACAGCGCCTTTCAGCCAGGATTTATTGGTGATTCCTGGAATTTCAGAATGCATTACGTTTGACTTTAGTTCTTTATAGCTGTTCACAGCCTCCATGGTGAAGCTCTGCCGCTCGTGAAAGCTTTTGTAGTTCGAGAACTCGAAATTCAGTAACATAGGTATGTAATTAGTGTATAATTATCCTTTGTAAAGCGATAATTGAGGATTTCACGTAGATTTCAGCCAGCTGTGGCGGTTAGAGGCTCTGGTTTACAATGCTGTCGGTGAGGGTGAGTTGGGTGGTTTGGGAGGTGGTGATGTTGGTTTTGAGGGTGTCGCAGAGGGACATGAGTTCTTCGACTTTGGCGACGATGCGTTTTTGTTCGGCTAGAGGAAGGATGGGAATGGGAGCTTGGAGGACTTTTTTAGGAGATGTGTGCTTCACCTTCATACCAGTAGCAGTTCTGCGTAGTTCTTGTCGGAAGAATTTGGAATTAAAGAAAATGGCAAGAAACCTGTATGAAGTAAAACTACTATAAGTAATAACTTTCCCTATTCGCTGATTGTGTAGGTATGTAAACTCGTTATCTGGTATAAAAGCAGGACTCCCAAGTAATCCGGCTGCTTGCTCTGTCATGGGGATCATTAAGTCTCCAGATTCAAACACGAATTCTTGATTCATTTCACCTTCATAATATTTCGTTTTACTACCTCTATCACGGAAGCCTCCACTTTCGTAGAAGCTACCTGGCGTTATTAAAATATGCTGACATGGATCTTCTTTGAAGTATTTACTCTTGAAAGCATAGCCGTGCTTTAAGGATACAACATCATCTAATTGTGACCAACTCCATGCTTCAGGAAGGTTGTAGAGATTTTCATATTCTTCTAGCTGACATAACCCTGATTGTTTCTTAATTTTTTTCTCCTTTAGAAACCGGGCTTTTTCGGTGGCGATGCGTTTTAGGAGTAGGGAGGCGGGTTCGTCGTTGGGGTCTTGGGGGACTAGTTTGCCCATGACGGCTAGTTGGAGGATGGTTTGTTTGAGGTGGTCGATGCTGGATTCTGTGGTGAAGAGGAGGTGGAAGTTGGATTCGATCTGCTGCCAGGCTTGTTGGAACTGGGCTGGGGTGGATGCGGTGGTGAGGGTGTCTAGGAGGGTTTTGACGAGGGTCTCATGGGTGTGGATGTGGTCTTCTGTTTGTTGCTCTAGCTTGTCACAGAGTTCCATGAGCTCATCCACTTTGGCGACGATGCGGTGTTGTTCTTCTTTAGGAGGAACGCAGATTATGAAATTCTTGATGCTTTGCTGTGTAATACTGGCTTGATTAGCAGTTCCCTGCGCTTCTTGAACCAAATATTGCTTGAATCTTCTAGAGTTGATACATGTGAATAAGTACATTGGCACTAATTCATCCCAAAACCTTAACCTGACTGCATTCTGATTTAATAAAGAATTTCCAAATGTTTCATTGATAACGAATGATCTCCCTACTGCTGAAGTAGGTGCGGAAAACCAACTGCCAACAGTTGTCATAACAATATCATTAACATTCAGTAAATACTGAGAATAGTCAGAGGCTTTTTCCTCATCGATATATACAGAATTTTGAGTATGATTATCGGTTAGGTTTTTAATTTTTGTGATCATCAATCCGCTAGCTAAATAGTCCACTGATTTAAAAGCGTATCCTTTTTGAAAATTAGCTAGTTCACCTATTCTAGATTTTATCCACCCTTCAGGTAGATTAATGTTGATTTCCTCATTATCTATTTCATTAAGTGATTTTTGTTTTTTGATTACTTTATCTTTGATGAGCTGTTTTTTCTGATTTGCTATTCTTTTCAACAATTCTGAGGCTGGTTCATCATTTGGGTTTTGAGGGACTAACAATCCCTTAATAGCTAAAGTTCTGATCAGCTCTCGTAGTTTTTTAATCCCATAAAGTTCTCGCTTCTTTCCTCCACCTCTTCCAGCCGAAGATTTCGCTTTTACGGTGGATGTCCAGAGGTCTAGGTGATCGGTGATGAGGTTCATGGATTACTTGGCGTCTGCGTCTGAGTTGAGGGCGGTGGAGAGGATGGATTTTAGCTGGTTGCGGAGGTTGTGGATGGCGGTTTGCTGGGTGTTGTAGGTTTTTAGGAGTTGTTGTGGATCGTGGTTGGTGGTTTCTGCTTGGTGGGGGTTGGTGATGTCTAGGTTGTAGTTGCGGGCTTTGATGTCGGCGATGCTGACTTTCCAGGCTTGGGGAGTTTCCTGGCGGTTGTTCCACCATTTTTTTTCTGGCTCGAATTCTTGGATGCGGATGGGTTTTGATTTGTTGTAGTTTTTGACGCCTTGTGGGTAGGGGTGCTCGTAGTACCAGATGTCTTGGGTGGGGGTGCCTTTTTCAAAGAAGAGGATGTTTGTCTTGATGCCGGTGTAGGGTGCGAAGACTCCATTGGGGAGGCGTACGATGGTGTGGAGGTTGCACTCGGTGAGGAGCTTTTCTTTGATGCGGGTCTTGACGCCTTCTCCGAAGAGGGTGCCGTCTGGGAGGACGAGGGCGGCTCTGCCGGTGTCCTTGAGCAGGCGCAGGATGAGTATGAGGAAGAGGTCTGCGGTTTCCTTGGTGCGGTAGGCGGTGGGGAAGTTGGACTCGATGCCGTCTTCCTCTCGTCCGCCGAAGGGAGGATTGGTAATGACGATGTCGACTTTTTCTGATTTGGTGTAGGAGGTGAGTGGTCTGGCTAGGGTGTTGTCATGGCGGATCTGGGAGGGGACATCGATGCCGTGGAGGAGCATGTTGGTGACGCAGAGCTGGTGGGGGAGGGCTTTCTTTTCTACTCCGTGGATGGCATTCTGGAGGAGGGTGCGGTGGGCGTCTGATTTCACCTGGGTGCGGAGGTGCTGGATGGCGCAGGTGAGGAAGCCGCCGGTGCCACAGGCGGGGTCTAGGATGGATTCTCCGAGTTGTGGGTTTATCTGGTCTACGATGAACTGGGTGACGGCTCGTGGGGTGTAAAATTCACCAGCATTTCCTGCTGCTTGGAGGTCGCGGAGGAGCTGCTCGTAGAGGTCACCGAAGTTGTGGCGATCGTCTGTGGAGGTGAAGTCGATGTCGTTTAGTTTGTTGATGACTTGGCGTAGGAGGTGGCCTTTTTTCATGTAGTTGTAGGCGTCCTCGAATGCGTGGCGGACTACGTGGCCGGTTTTGTTGGCTTCTGTGAGGGTAAGTTTTTGGAGTGTTGGGAAGAGGTCGTTGTTGATGAAGGTGGTGAGGTCATCACCGGTGATGCCTTCTGGGTCTGCTGCCCAGGTGCGCCATTGGTATTGCTGTGGGATGATGGAGGTGTAGTCATCGTCCATGAGTTCTTGCTCTTGGTCACGGTCATCGTAGATTTTTAGGAATAGCATCCAGACTAGCTGGGATAGGCGCTGGGCGTCACCGTCTAGGCCCTCGTCTTGGCGCATGATGTCTTGGATGGATTTTACGGTGGTGGATAGGGACATGATGAATTATGAATGTGGAATTATGAATTATGAAATCTTGGGAGATGGGGGGCTTGGTGCTTTGCTAGCTGTTTTGGGTGAGTTGGATGACTGTTTGTAGGAGGGTGCCTGTGAGTGGCTGGACTCTGAGGTCGATGGGGAGGAAGAGACCATTTTTGAGTGCGATGATGTTGCCGCTGTGGGTGTCTGAGATGACGACATTCTGCTTGGGGTCAAAGTAAGCAATGTCTCCGTTTATAGTAAATTTTTTCCAGCCTGTGTTGATGAAAAAAGCGTTTATTTCCTGATCTGTGGCTGGAGTGCCCTTGATGGCTGGCTGGGTGATGATGAGGCGTAGTCCTTGATCTGTGTCTAGTGCTCCTAAGAAGCTGACGGTATCACCAAAAAGTTGATTATGCAGCATCCAGCGCTCGAGATAGTCGATAGGCGAGGCACTGGGTTCTTCATCGTTTCTATGCACGACTAGCATTCCGAAGTGATCAGCCCAAGTGGCTTTGAGAAAACTGGAAGAATCTGAGCAGAACCAAACTTGGTGCTCATTTCCTTCATCGCTAGGAGCTGTGTCTAGCTGGTGGGGCGCTTCGGTGAGTAAGAGTCCGTTCGTGGACGCATATTCCCTGAAGATCTGGAGCTCTTCTGCGTAATAGGTGTAGCCTCCCGGAACGCCCGCAACTGTGTTACAGCGTCTTCTGAGCTGCTTAACAAGTTCTGGGAGCGTGCTTCCCGCATGACTTCTGCTATTTCCATGGGCTGACATTAACTAAGATTTAATAGTATTTCAAGTGAAATTGTGTGATGGCTATGCGGCGTAGAGGGCATTTTCTAGGGCTTTGACTGCGGCTAGGTAGGATTGTTTGTTGCCGAAGAGCTTGATGAGTTCTAGTGGGCGTCCCATTTGGCTGATGGGTTGGAGGCGGAGGAGTTCGATGGGTTTGGTGTCGAATTCTTCGAGTCCGTTGTCGGCATATTTTTCTAGCAGGGCGTCTAGGACGGCTTTGGCTTGGTCGCTGTGCTGGGTGTAGACGTCTGAGAGTTTGGCTTTCTTGGCGCGCTCGCTACGGGTGAGGGCTGGCTGGTCAAAGGCTACGTGGCAGATGAGGTCGAAGGCGTCGTAGCCCTTGCCAACTTTTTCGCGCAGGGCGTCGAGGATGAGGCCTTGGGCTGCGAGTTCATTGATGATGGCGTTTTTCTGGTCTTCGGCGGACCAGCGCTGGAGGAACTGGTCGAGGGACTGGTAGCCTTTAGGTCCTTTAGCGACAGTTTTCTTGGTGTAGTCTTTGAGTGAGGTGGTGATGAGGGTTCCGTCGCTATCGAGGAACTGGACACGCTCTGAGATGATGTTGACGTCGATTCCTCGGATGCGGTATTTTTTGATTTCGGTGTCGTTTGGGTCGAATGCTCCGTCACTAGGATTTCCTGTAGAGGTGAAGCCGCCAGGTTCGTAGATGGAGCCAGGTACAATAGGGTCTGGGTCTATGGGATCGTCATCTGTGCCTGTGTCTGTAGGCTCTGTTATCTCTGGTGGGTTGATGGGATCGTTTTCCTTTGGCTCATAGATCTGGACGGGATCTCCATCGAAATCTGGGTCGGCGAAGAGTTCGGTGGCTTTTCTGAAGTCGATGATGGTGAAGAAGGTTTTGCCGTGTTCTTCATTGATGCGGGTGCCGCGTCCGATGATCTGCTTAAACTCGGTCATGGATTTGATGGTGCGGTCTAGGACGATGAGTTGGCATGTCTGGGCATCGACTCCCGTGGTCATGAGCTTGGAGGTGGTGGCGATGACTGGGTAGGTGGATTCAGGGTCGATGAAGTTGTCTAGCTCAGCTTTGCCTTCTGGGTTGTCACCGGTGATGCGCATGACGTATTTAGCATTTACTGCGCAGTGCTCACCATTTTCATTTACTAGGGCTTGTCTCATGCGCTCGGCATGGTCGATATTTTCGCAGAAGACGATGGTCTTGGCGAAGGGGGTGTCTCGCTCGGTGAGGAACTGGGTGATCTTCTTGGCGACTAGTTCGGTGCGGTCGTCAATGATGAGTTTGCGGTCGAAGTCTTTGGCGTTGTATTCGCGGTCTTCGATGAGGTTGCCGTCGATGTCTGTGTCGCCAGCTTCAGGTCGGTATCCGTGGGCATCGATATCGATGAGTGGGCGGATGACTTTGTAGGGAGCGAGGAAGCCGTCATCGATGCCTTGTTTGAGTGAGTAGGTGTAGATGGGGTCGCCAAAGTAGTGAGCATTTGAGACGTCTTTTGATTCTTTGGGGGTGGCTGTGAGTCCTACTTGGGTGGCGGCGCTGAAGTATTCTAGGATTTCATGCCATTCTGAGTCTTCATTTGCGCTGCCGCGGTGGCACTCGTCGATGATGATGAGGTCGAAGAATTCTTTGGTGAATTGTTTGTAGACTTTCTGGTGTTCTTTGGGGCCTGTTAGAGCTTGGTAGAGGCCGAGGTAAATTTCTCTGGAGGTGTCTACTGAGCGACGTCCTTTGGTTCCTTGTGACTTGGTCATGGCTAGGTCGATGGAGACTTTGGTTCCGTCACTGCGCTCGATGGTTTTTGACTTTGTGGAGAGTTTGGTCATGGCGTCACCTAGCGGTCTGAAATCGTTGACCATGGTTTGGTCGATGAGGATGTTTCTATCAGCTAGGAAGAGGACGCGTTTCTTTTCTTTAGATTTCCATAGTCTCCAGATTATCTGAAGCGCGGTGTAGGTCTTGCCTGTGCCAGTGGCCATGACGAGCATGATGCGCTGATGTCCACGAGCAACGGCATCGATAGTTCTGTTGATCGCGTTGAGCTGGTAATAGCGAGGTTTCTTGTCTGAGCCATCGGAATGGAAGTCTTGGCTGATGAGTGGGAGTTTATCGTTGTCCCATTTTTCATTGTTTTTCCAGAGTTCCCAGAGTTCTTCTGGGGAGGGGAATTCTTCGTTGCTGATATTTTTCTCGCTGGTGTAGAGTGGTTGTGAGAGGTCTCGCATTACGAAGCCATCGCCATTTGCTGAAAAGACGAAAGGGACTGGCATCATCTCTGCGTAGTCCATGGCTTGTTGCATCCCAGCACCGATAGCATGCTTGTTGTTCTTAGCTTCGATGATGGCGATAGGGATGTTTGGCTTATAGAAAAGAACGTAATCAATGGTCTTGCCTTCTCCACGAGTAGAGTGGTTTCCAAAGACTCTGATACGCCCTTTGGTTAACGAATATTCCTCAAGCATCTGCGTTTGAATATCCCACCCGGCTGCTTTGATAGCAGGGGTGATGAATTTGGTGCGGATATCGGTTTCGCTGAGTTCTTTTTTGTTCATTCTAGGAACACTGAGGTATTGTTAGAGAGATTATGCTTATATGTTTCTAGGACAAGGATAAAGACATTATAATGTTAATGGCTTACTGTGAGTAATAAAAAACGCCTCAAGCTAGCGGGTAGCTTGAGGCGTTTGGAAATGTTCTGTGTTCTAGTTTAGATCTAGAGTGATTTTGCTGCTGTTACTACGTCGTCTGCGGTCATTCCTAGTTCTTTCATGACTACGTCACCAGGAGCTGAGATGCCGAAGCGGTCGATGCCGAGGACTTTGCCTTCTGAGCCGACGTATTTCCACCAGAGTCCTGAGACGCCGGCTTCGATGGCTACGCGGTTTTTGCAGTCGCATGGGAGAACGCTTTTCTTGTAGTCGCAGGATTGGCGATCGAAGCGCTCTAGGCATGGCATGGATACGACGCGGACGCCGTCGCCTAGTTCTTTGGCGGCGTTTACGATGTGGTCTAGTTCTGAGCCAGATGCCATGAGGATGACTTTGAGGTCACCAGTTTCTTTCTTGAGGATGTAGCCTCCTTTGAGTGTTCCTTCACGTCTTACAGATGCTGGGACGTCTGTGTGGTTTCCTACTTTTTGACGGGTGAGGATGAGTGCTGTGGGGCCGTCATTTTTCTCGATAGCGCCAGCCCAAGCTGCTGCTACTTCTTCAGGGTCTCCAGGACGATAGACATCGAGTCCTGGGATGACGCGGAGGCCGCTGACTGTTTCTACTGGTTGGTGAGTAGGTCCGTCTTCGCCTACGCCAACTGAGTCGTGTGTGAAGATGTAGTTTACTGGTAGGTTAGCAAGTGCTGCGAGTCTGATAGATGGTCTGAGGTAGTCTGCGAATACGCAGAATGTGGCGCCGGATGGACGGAAGAGTCCGTCGTATGCGATGCCGTTACAGATAGCGCCCATTGCGTGCTCACGGATACCGAACCAGATGTTTCTTCCGCAAGGAGTTTCAGGTTTGTAGTCTCCGCCGTCTTTGATGTAGTTCTTAGTAGATCCGTAGAGGTCTGCTGAGCCTGTTACCATTTGTGGAACTTGCTGAGCGAGGGCGTTGATGATGACTCCACCAGTTCCGCGGGTTGCGTCTGCGTAGTCTGCATCGAATTCTGGGATGTTAGCGAGGAGTGCTTCTGCGGACTCGTTTGTGCCGCCAGATGCTAGTTGTTTAGCAAGTTCTGGGTTAGCTGCTGACCATGCATCGAATGTTTTTGTCCATTCTGCGTGAGCTGCTGCTTTTGCTTTTGCTTGCTCTGCAAAGTATGCTTTGACTTCGTCTGAGACGTAGAAGCCGCTGAGTGGGAGACCGAGGCCTTCTTTAGCAGATTCAGCGAAGTTAGCACCGCCTTCTCCGTGTCCTTTAGCTGTTCCGGCAACTTCAGGGATGCCTTTAGCGATGAGTGTTTTGGCGATGATGACGCTTGGTTTGCCGTTGGTGTTTGCTTTTGATGCTTCTACTGCTTCGGCTACTGCTGCTACGTCGTGGCCATCGATGACGACTGCGTTCCAGCCTTGTGACTCGAAGTATTTTTTAGATTGGTCACCTTGAGTGACGTCAGCCATTGCATCGAGTGTGACGTCGTTGCTGTCGTAGATGAGTGTGAGGTTGTCTAGCTCGTTGTGGCCTGCGAATTCGATAGCTTCGCGAGCTACACCTTCTTGGAGGCATCCGTCACCGTTGAGGGCTATGATGTTGTGGTTGAAAATTTCGTGTTCGTCGGTGTTGTAGATGGCAGCTGCGCGTTTGCCGCTCATTGCGTATCCGACTGCGTTTGCGATTCCTTGACCGAGTGGTCCTGTGGTTGCTTCTACGCCTGGAGTTTCGTTAAATTCTGGGTGACCTGGTGTGATGGAGTGGAGTTTGCGGAAGTCTTTGACCGCTTGTAGTGGGACATCGTAGCCGCTGAGGTGGAGCCAGCTGTAGATGAACATGGAGCCGTGTCCTGCTGATAGGATGAAGCGGTCTCTGTTGAGCCATTTAGGTGCTGCTGGATCAAAATTTAGAGTTTCTCCGAAAAGGACTGCTCCGATCTCTGCACAACCTAGAGGAAGTCCCAAGTGGCCTGATGAGCAAGCGTGAACTGCATCAATTGCTAGTCCACGTGCTTCGTTTGCTGCTTTATTAAGTATTTCTTTATTCATATATGCGTAGACCATCCATGAATGAGGTGGTTAGGACAAGCCACAAATCTCTTATTTTGACTTTTTTCATGGTAAACTGTGTCAGTATTAGTTAATTGATATTAGTGAAGGTTATCATACAACTGGCAATGGTTCTCGCTGTTTTTCTTCAAATAGCGATAGGGAAAGAGCCTGCCAAAATACCGGCTTTTGTAGGGGCGTTAGCACCTAGGGCTCCATGGGCGGATGGTGATTCTTTTCCGGTGCATATTACGGTTGATGGCAAGGTGGAGGAAATTTCTGCAAGGTTGTATTTTGTGGACTGTCCGGAGACGACTTCGCAAAATGACAATGATGCCACGCGTTTGAGGTCACAGGCGAGGTATTTTGGTGTGGAGGAGGCGGTTGATGTTTTGGCGATAGGGAGGGCGGCTACTGAGCGGACTCGTGAATTGCTGGCTGAGCCATTTACGGTTCATACGAAATTTTCTAATGCGATGGGCAGGTCACGGAAGAAGAGAGTTTATGTGATGATTACTTTACATGATGATAGAGATTTAGCTGCGGTTTTGGTGCAGGAGGGCTTGGCTAGGGCGTTTGGGACTACGCATTATCGTCCGGATGGGATGGAGGGGCATGAGTATAAGAGTCTGCTGGAAGATATGGAGCTGGGTGCGGCGATCAAGAAACAGGGGATCTGGGCGAAGAGCGATGTGGATAAGCTGGTGAAGATGCGTGCTGAGGTGAGGCGGGAGAAGCGTGAGTTGTCGCAATTTGTTAGAGGTGGTGTTTTCAGTGCGGTGACGAAAGAGAATCCTGTGGATATTAATAATGCTAGTCGTGAGGAGTTGATGCTTCTGCATGGGATAGGTGATGGGCTTAGTCATCAGATTATTTTAAATAGACCATATAAAGAGATCGATGATTTGCTTAAAGTGAAGGGTTTGGGTGCTACGACGGTAGCGAGGCTTCGACCTTATCTTATTGTCAAAACTACAATTACATTACCTGAGACAACTGATGAAGTTATACAGCATAGCAACTAGCCTATTACTCAGCATATCTGCTGTGATCGCGGATGATAAAGCCACGCCTATTTTTAATGGCAAGGATCTGGCTGGGTGGTCAGTGAAGAGTAAAGAGGCAGAAAAAGCGAAGGCTGAGGGCTATTGGTCGGTGGTGGATGGGGCGATTCAGGTGGAGACGAAGGGTGATACTGATCATGATTATGTGTGGTTGAGTTATGATCAGGAGTTGGGGGATTTTGAGCTAACGTTGAAGACTCGGACTATTCGTTTTACGAAGGGGAATTCAGGGATTCAGGTTCGCTCACGTTACCATGCTAAAAGGGGGGGGGTAAGAAAGCTAAGTAGGGTGTAGGATGGCGGAAATGGGAATCATTTTTATGTTTTAAATAAATCGATGTAGGTGCTACGCTATTATATTAAGAAACACGAGATTATGAAATTTACCCAACATTCTAAGATGCTAGCGGTGCTGTCAGTAGGCGTAGGGCTGGTAGGGCTCACGGGAGTGGTATATGCTGTGCCGCAGGAACTGGTCGATGGGCTGGGAGATGAGAGTTATCAGCTCCGAGAGAAGTCTGAGAAAGATCTGACGTTGTGGGCGAGGGAGAAAGGTGAGAAGGGGCTGACTGAGTTAGATAAGATGAAGGAGAAGGTTACTTCTCCAGAGGTAAGGTCTAGGTTGGAGAATGTGATGTCTGGGGTGACTGTTTACAAGGCGGTGCCTGGAACGCGTGGTTTTATGGGGATTTCTATGCAGGCTGTGATGGGTGCATCTGTAATCAATGCGGTGACTGCAAATACGCCGGCAGAAAAGGCGGGTCTTCAGCCGAATGATAAAATTATAGAGCTTGATGGGGTAGATCTCACGAAGAAGAATAGGCATGTAGATGAGGCTACTGATTTCCTCCGGACTTATGTGAAAAGTAAAAAAGCGGGAGAGAAACTCACTGTCAAGATTGAGCGTGGAGGTAAGAAGCTAACCAAAGAACTAAAGCTTGCAGATTACGATACTCAGATGGGGTTATTAGATCCTTTTGGGAATGGGATGAATGGTGGTATTGAGATTTTACCAATGCAGGGTGGGTTACAGGGAAGGATTCAGATCGCTCCGCGTCCTAAAAATCTTAACCAAAATGAGCTGAAGGAGGAGGAGATTTTGCGATTGGAGATGAATATGAAGCGCCAAGCTCAGATGCTTAATGGAGCTGAACTGCCTGAAGAGTTCAAGAAGTTACTGGAGCGACAAAACGAGCTTAACAAGGCGCGGATCGAGTTGCTCAAAAAGGAGAGAGAAGAAGGTAAGAAAAAGTTCCTTAAGAAGTAGGACTGAGTGGCACTGACTTAAGGAGGTGTTGCGTGATAGGTCACTTAGAATTTTGACCGCAACTGGGCAGTAGCAAGAAGCGGGAAGCGAGGAGCCGCAAGCGGATTTCTGGAAGTGTCAGGACATAGGTAACGCTTTTGGTTTTGATGACTTTCTAGAGCATGTCTGGTGTTACTAGGTGCTTGGCGCCGCAGCGTGGGCAGCTGGCTTCGATGGCGGGGTCACCTTGGAAGAGTTCGTCTTTACGGTCTTTCCATGCTTTGAGGGCGGGGAGGATTTTCTCTACGCTGCAGCCACAGTGGAAACGGAATTTGCGTGTTTCCATTGCTTTGGTTTCCTCGGTTTCGGTGATTTTTTCTACGTCCTCTTTGGTTAGGCTGTTGAGCCATTCGAGGTCGGCGTCTGGTTGGGCGGCGAGGAGGACGAAGTTTTCGTCATCGAGTCTGAAGGCTCTTGCTGGGCGTTGCTCGCTCTGCATGTAGTAGGTTTCGATCCATTTGAGGGGATCTTCTGTGTCTAGCTCGACGTGTGATTTTCTGCCTTCGGTGTTTTTAACGAGGGTTTGAGAGTAGAGGTTATTGCGATCTGGCTCTTTGACATTTTCAGTGAAAAGGTGACCGGTGATGTTCTCAAAAAGTGAGCTTCCTGTGACGAAGAGGTTTACTCTTGGTGCACGTAGATTGATGGTCCAGGCGATGGTTTCGGCCCATGGTCTGGCTACGAGGTGTAGGGTGAGGACGGCCATGAGGTCTTTGAGCTTTTGGTCTAGATCTTCCTTGTGGCGGAGTTTCTGTTCCATGAGGTGGAGGTAGTAGTCGGTGTAGATGGGGGTGAACTGGGCACGGACCATTAGGATGTTTCTGTGACGTATGAAGGTGGAAGTTACCTTGGTGAATTCATCTACGGAGAAATCTTCTGGTTGGTCGGGTGATGGTGTGGTGTCGCTCATGATATTACTGCTTCTCTATAAGGGTAGGATTGAAATTTGTGAAGTTTTTTAAATTACTTCAATTTTAGCATTCTAGTGGGGCTTCGTTAGAGAGAAAAACCCAGAACCTCTCGGAAGAGATGCTGGGTTACACTAATTACACCTACTATGAAAAAACTGTGATGATTAAATTTTGTGGTTAATTGAGGATCGCGATTTCTCTCGGTAATGAGGACTCGTGCTTGCTGATGCTGAGGGTGAGAACGGCGTTCTCGAACTTGGCTTCGGCGGCGGAGACGTTGAGGTCTGGGTTTAGTTCTAGTTCCAGTTCGTATCCTTCTGGTTTGGCTGCTTGGTTGATGAGTTGCCAGCCTTCTGGGGTGGACTGAGTTCTGGGGGCGGTGACTTTGAGGGTCTCGCGCTCAGAGGTAAGTTTTACGTCCTCTTTTTTGACGCCTGGGAGATCGATGGAGATGGATGCTCCGGTTTCGGTGTTGGTTACTTTGTAGTTTGGTTTGATTGTCATTTTTTTGAATAGTTTGTGGTTATTAGGATGCTAGTTACTTAAGGATGTTTACTGTTGATTCTTTGGAAGCGGGGCTTTGCCCTTGGGAGCGTGAAGCGGGGAGCCGCCAAGCGTTGTTCTGCCTTAAACGGTGTGATCCCTTGCTTCCGTGGGGATCACAATGCTTCCGAAGTTAGTGCTTAGCTAGTTCATTGATTATTGGATTTCGATGTTTTGGCTTTCGGTTGATGGGGTCTCTTTTTTAGGGAGGGTTATTTCTAGGATGCCGTTTTCGAGTTTGGCGGTGATTCCGCTGGTTTCTACTTCATCGCCGAGTGCGAGTCTGAGGTTTCTTTCTCCTCTGGTTTCGTTGTTCGCCTTTAGCGTGAGGGTATGTTCTTCAAAGTTGAGACTGAGTTCCTCTTTGGTGTAGCCTGGGAGGTCTACTCTTGCTGCCCAGCCCGTATCGGTGGAGAAGAGTTGGTGCTTCGAGTTAGGGTATCCGGCGCAACGTTGTTCTGCTTCAGAACCTATTGCTTGGAGGTTTTGGCTGATGAGGTTGTTTAGTTCTGCGAAAATTCCGCTGTTCCATGGTAGTATATGTTTCATATTGTATCTGATTGGTTAATTGGTTTGTTACTTGTGGTTTCATAGTTGCAACTTGTGTGCCAATTCGTGTTAATGTGTTTAATGAGCTTACTGTTAGTTAGTTTGGTGTTTTTATGGTGTTCGTTACATAGTAACTAAGTGTGACAAAATGAGTGTGGTGAGACAAAAAATGGGGACATTTTGACACATTTTCTTTGAATGGAGTTACTTAGTTATCGTCGTCCGCGCTGAGCCAGTCCTTGTTGTTTATTTTTCGGCGTTCTTTGCGGTGTTGCATTTGGCGGAGTTGTTTTGGGGTGAGGGGTTTTTCGTAGGTTTCTGGTCTGCCGCTCATGATGCTGGCGAGTGGGGTGATTTCTGCGATGATGTTGGCTAGTTTGTATTGTTTGATTTGTTCTCTTACGGTGGCTGCGGGTTTGTAGCCGATGGGGGTTTCTGTGACATCGGGACGGCCTTGATACCAGCGGACTTGGATTCCTTGGGTGCCGTTTTCGATGTCTTGTTGTAGGAGTTTTTTGTCGAATCCTGTTTTTTTGGATTTGGTGTAGCGGCGGAGCATGGCTCGGCGGGACATGTTTCTGCCGGCTCCGTGGGGTGAGAAGCTGAGGTGGTTGGTGTTGTTGGAGCCTAGTGTGAGGAGGATGGGTTCTGCCATGTTGAGTGGGATGAGGCCGAGTAGTGGGTGTCCGGATTCATTTAGCCATGCGGGTGTGGCGCCTTTGCCGTGGAGGTAAGTTTTCGTGTTGGGTTTTTGCCAGACGAAGTTGTGTTCATTTCCTATCTGGGCGATGGGTTGTGAGTTGATGGCTTGGATGAATTTTTGGTGGATGGTTTGGTGGTTGGCTTTGGTCCAGCGGCTGATGTATTGGAGGGCGTTCCAGTAGTGTTGTCCTTCTTTGGTGTCCATGCTTAGCCAGGCGGCTTCGTCTGGGATGTCTGTGGCATGGGTTCGGGTGTATTTGATGGCGGCGTCTAGTCCGCGGGTGTAGAGGGTGGCGCCGATGCTGCGTGAGCCGTGGTGGGTGACGATGACGTTCCAGTGATCTCTTTGTTGGAGTTGGGTAGCTAGTTCTGTGTGGTTGTTTTCTTGGAGTGTGGTGATGAGTTTTGGGGTGATGGAGATTTCTCCGAGGTAGGCGAAGTGGTTTCCGTCGCCTTGGTCTGCGATGTGGCTTTGTGCTTTTGGTTGGAGGCCTTTGAGGAAGGGGTTGGTCCAGACTTGTTCGTTGAGGACGGGGTGGTGGATTTGGTCTTTTTTGTCTCTACCTCCTGGGCCGAAGCGGGTGTGCTGCATGAGGGTGTCTACTTGCTCGTCTGCTGGGATGTCGGTGTGGTAGAAGGTGGCTAGGAGTGAGCAGCAGATGTCTGCGCTGTGGGCGGCGGGGATGATGGCATTTTCTACTGCGATGGCTCCGCCGACTGGCATGGATGCTGGTGCATTGCCGGCGGGGCAGGCGTCTGGCATGAGGGTGCCGGAGCTGACTACGGGACAGCGTAGTAGCTCGGTGATTTGTTTTGTGGCAAGGGTTAGGTTTTTGATGGCCTCTTTGCTGTCAGCTTCTATGGCTAGGCTGAGTGGGGCGGGGTGCTCCCTCATGGTGAGGGAGGCGTGGGAGTTGGGGAAATCTCGTTTGAGAGATTTTATTAGGTATTTTTGTGTGGTGACGCCTTTGTCTGTAATGAGGTGTTTGGCGTGTTGTAGGATTTCATCGAGTGCTGGGGTGTCTGCCCAGCCTAGGTTGATGAGGAATTGTCTTGTTACTGAGTGTTCTGTAATTTTCAAAATAGAATATGATGTTGTTTAAATCTGGATATTTTTAGGCATAAAGAGCCTGAGATTCAGCCATCAAGTAGATGAGAAACTGTTAGCAAGGTAACGAGTTGTGTTGATCGACAAGGATCAGAGAACTATGAGTTCACAAAAACTTACCTCTAACAGCTAGGCTGAAAGGTGGGTGTAATAAGTTGATGTTTTGTGAAGCGCATGGGAGATGTTTAGCAGAGATTTGATGCGCTGTCAAATATTTGAGGAATAAGGAGGGTGGGCTGTTCCAGCTAGGGAGCAACTGTTAAGGCTGTTACTTGGTGCCAGTTTTTTCATAGTATGGCTTTCCTTGCTGATAAAGGAGGAGGCGAGAATTGATTCCTCTCTTATAGGGTGAATCTTCTTGAAGGAGCTTAAGAGCTGAATTTGCGTTCTCAATAGCTGCAGGGTAGTCACCGTTTGCGGCAAGGGCGATTGCTTTAAGATCAAAGTAGTTAGGATCTTTACCATTGCTCATTGACATGAGTTTGTTAGCTATGCCGAGAGCCATTTTAGGATGTCTTACTTGAGGGTCAGGGTGAGTTGCTAACAGCCATGCTAGTTTCCCAGCGGCAACAAATATATCAGGATCCGTGCGAAGTGCATTTTTGTAGCTTTCAACTGCTTTTACAGGCTCTCCACTATTACGATAGGCATCGGCAAGAGCAAGGTGAGCTTTACCGTTTTTAGGATCTGCTGTCACCTTTGCGAGAAGGCCTTCCACAGACTGGCCTAGTGCCTTTTCAGCTTTATCCTGCTCTTGTTTCAGAAGGGCTCTGAGGTCAGGAGCTTGGGGAACGAGTGCGACAGATTCTTTAAGATAAGCCACAGAGTTGTTGAAGTCTTTGCGCTGTGAGGCTATTGTTGAGAGCACTTTTAAAGCCTCGACCATAGGTGCAGTTGGAGGATTAGGATTAGTGCGTTCTAATGTTAGGTAGCGTTGGTAGTAGCGTTCGACATCGTCGATTTTCTTATGATCGAGGAGTTGTGTAATGTAGGACTTGGGCCCTACGAAAGGACTGGAGCTTGCCCATAATCCTGAGAAAGGAGTGGCAGCATTTCTTAAGATTTCAGGTTGTGCTCCTAATAGGGCTATATCTGCTAAAATTGTTTCAGAGGAAACTGTACCTTTATAGATCACAGCTACTCTGCCTTTTTTATCTAACAGAAAGCTGCAAGGGACTGGTATAGGGATCCAGCGATCTAGAAAACTACGTTGAAAAAGATCTAAACGTTGGAGAGTGTCCTCATTAGTGCTGTGGGACACGTAGGGAAACTTGATGTTTTTTAGGAACTTCTCGGCGTCAATGCTATCTGGGTCAGTAATACTATCTACATTGAGAGCCACTACACTAAGCTCAGCTTTCTGAAATTCAGAAGCGTGACTAGTCCATTCTTTGAGTTCAGCGAGGCAAGGAAGGCATGTTTTCGACCATAGATTCACTAGAACAGGTCCCTTAAGATCTGAGCCTTCGATAGCTTTCCCATCTTTGGTCTGGAGGAGGGGAAGTAGTTTAGGAGTGAGGGGGACAATCCGGGCTTGAGCTGATTCATCTGGCAAAACTAGAGTAGGAGCTTGAGTCTCCGCCATCGTAACATGAGGTTTCCATGGCTTGGCTAGTGGTTCACCTTGATGAATGAGGTAGCGCACACCGCTTTTAAGACCGCTGAATTTTTCTTTCTTTCCAGCAGGCCAATGAACGATCACTTGTGAGATTTCAGCCTTATTACCAAGGCCAAAGTGAAGCCATGAGCCAGACTGAGTTAGGAAGGAGTCTCCTGCTTTTAGAGAGCGTGTGATTGGTTTATCATTATTTTTAAGCCAAACTTCACAGCGTGCTCCAATGGCATCAGTATTTGTGTTTTTACCGTTTCCGTGTAAGCGAATGAATAGAGATTCTCCTGCGTTGTTAGAGTCATTTTGGAGTAGGCGTACACGCGGAGCGGTGCGGGCGGTGACCCAGATATCTAGGTCACCATCAAAATCCCAGTCTTGGGCGATTAATGCACGTCCATCTTCTGCGAAGTCAAAGCCGGTGACTGCTGAAATATCTACAAAGCGTTCGCCTCCTAAATTAAGGAATGCGGTATGTTTTTCACGACCACTGAATGAGCGATCACTGTTGAGCAGGCGAGCTAAAGCACCCCAGCGGTGTTTGTATTTATCTACAACGGGCTTACTGAAATCATTAATGGGTGATTGCGACACGACCTGTCGCCAATAGACACTTCAGAGATCTCCAGTATCTGGGGTTGTGATAAACCCGTTGGCAGCAAGAATGTCTTCCCAGCCATCATTATTTAAATCTACTAAACGAGATCCCCAAGCCCAGCGAGCCATCGTAGCTCCGTACTCCATGCTCACATCCTTGAAGCCTCCATCAGGCGTTGAAAGGAAGAGAGAATTTCCACGCGCGAATCTCTGAAATCCAGTCAATGCATCTCCAGCATTTCCATTTTGGAACTGTTTCTGGAAAGTGATGCGATTACCAGCAGAAGAAAACATATTACTAACGTATAGATCAGTGTGTCCATCTCGGTTGAGATCTCCCCAGCTCACTGACATTCCTGAAGACATGTCTTCTACATCTAATTCACCAGCAACATCGACAAATTTTCCCAGGTCATTACGGTAGAGATTATTACGGCCGTAGTCGTTAGCGACGTAGAGATCAGGGTCACCATCTCGGTCGTAGTCTTCCCAAGCCGCGGCAAAGCTAAAGCGTGTGTTGTTTTGGCCCTCTAGACCACTTTCTTTAGTGACATCACGGAATTCAAAGGAACCTACATTTTTAAGAAGTGTGTTCTTACCTCCATTGTTAGCATCATGAAATGGAGTGGGCGCACCTAGGGCTCCACTTTCTTCTAGATCTTCTTGGGTAGGATTGTATCCACATGCAAAGAGGTCTAAGTCTCCATCAAGATCATAATCAGCGGCACTGATGGAAAAGGTCTGAGCTAATAGTGGAAACCTAGCTGCTAGCTCAAATTTTGCATTGCCATCATTACGCATCAACAAGAGCTCAAACTGCAAAGCTACTACTAGGTCACGGTCTCCATCCTGATCGAGGTCTATCGCTAATGCACTAGGTGAGAAATCTAGCCAATCGACACCGCTACCAACTGAGGCATCATGAAACGTTCCATCAGATTTACGAAGAAACAGTAGGTTAGGTAGTCCCCCTTGTTGACAGAAGTAAAGGTCTTCTAGGTCATCACCATTGAGATCAGCAAGGATGAAGCCGACATTAGCCACCACATCTAGCCCTAAATTCTTTGGGATACGTGCTCGCCAATGGTCAGTGGAGTGAAGAAGTTGTTTATCTAAGCTCACATTCTGGCCTAATGCAGTTCGAGTTTGATCAGAAAAGAGGGCTTTGCCCTCGCCTAAAGGCCGAGTGACGTCTTGGTAGCTGAGTAGCTCTATATTAGTTAAAGATGGTTTGCCGTCCTTTAGCAGCCATGTGCACACCCACTCAGCATTTACCTGACGCCGGCCAACGGAGGAAGACTTACCTGCAGCTTCTACTAAGACATTTGTTAGAGTGGAGCCATCCTGCATCGGCTGGACTTTATAGAGTTTGGTTTTGAGCTTTAGTTTTTCGGCACTATTAAAGGAAGAACGGAATAGGTGATATGCCTCGGGAAGAGATAGAGAAGCAGGTAAATTTGTAGAACGCTTCCAGCTCCGAACTTTAAATTCATTTTGCTCTATTAGGGTGAGGTCTTTTTGATTAGGAACAAGAAGTGTGGAAGAAAAAGTGGTGTTGACAAGATTCAAGAAAGCAGAATCATCAGCATGAGGAGATTTCAGGAGATTTCCTAATTTGTACAATTGGGCAGAAGCAGCTTCACTAAAGGCTTCTGTGTCCCAGCCATCATCTTGAGGAGCTAATCGATCAAAAACCTCAGCCAAGGGGCCTACAAATTCTTTATCACCTAAGCCTGGGGCATCTATGATTTCAGGTTCTTTCGCTAGTTCTTGCTCTGCGGCAGTGGTGTGCTTTGAGGACAGGACTATGGTGAAAAAGGATAGAGTGAGTGCTAGATTTCTGAAATACATGATGAGTTATAATTACAGTGTCACTTTTTAAAAGGCTCATTAAAAATGATAGATTACGATCCCTGCCAAATTCGAAGAGCTATTTAAATGACCCAGCTAGGATAAACAATATGGAATGATCAATCTATCACAAAATCAAGATTTGGGCTAAAAAAAACGACCTATCATGTGATAGGTCGTTTTGAGTAAAAATTACTATGATATAATGGTTTATTTGCGGCGTCTAAGAACGATGGCTATACCGCCGAGGCCAAGAAGAAGGCTAGAGCTAGGCTCTGGAATTGCTCCTAGGCTTGTGCCTAGTAAACCAGCTTGGTAGATTTCGTCCACCTCAGTGGCTGACAGAACTCTATTGTACTGAGCAACATCATCGATGAGACCATCCCACATGCGGTCTGTAGTAGTATTATCAGGATTATTTCCAATCCAGAATTCGCCGCTGTTTAGGTTTCCATCATCAACAATACTAGCACCAGCTGTATTGGTTCCACCCAAAACTCCGTCTACGAACAACTGTGTGTCTCCACCCTCAGTAGTTGTAGCCACAATGTGGTGCCAGCTGCCATCACGAACATTCGCTCCACTGTCAATATCTCCAGTTCCGCCAGCATAACCAGCATTGTCTGTTCTGTTGTATGCTGACAATCTGTAGTCCGCACCCTCACCTTTACCAAGGATTCCCTGCCAGCGAGTGCCATTATCATCGAAATTAACCCAAAGAGAGATGGTTAGATTTTCGGCATTGAAGTTGACATCAACACTTTCGGCAGCAGCGAAACGTCCATCCACTCCAACCGTGCGCTCGAAATCGACTGCGCCACCAAATAGTCCGCCTGCGGCGAGTGAAGCTGCACCGGCGGTACCGCCAGCAGTCATGTCATCTTCAATGGTGCTAGCGCCTTCAGCGTAGTCACTTGCTGAGTCTTCGCCGTTGCCGTCGAATGACCAATAGTTAACTAGTCCTGTATGAATGGACGCCGCGTTTGCGCCAAACGAGGCTGCACACAGAAGTGTGGTTGTTATTATGGTTTTTTTCATATGTTTGTATTGTTTATATTTTTGTGTGTTTGTATATTTGACTCAAGAATAATTGGTGACTCAACTGGTTGAGAAAGCGTATGTTTTGAGTGATAATTAGAATAATCTAATAGCAAAATGATGTCACGATGAAAATTTGAAGTCGTTAGTGTATTTGTAATACAAGTGGTTGTATGGATCGTAATTAAGAAGGAATGTTGCCTATAGTAGTATTCAATTGTCGCAAAATGAATGGATTATTGTCGTTATTAATTATTGAGGTTGCGTTAATTATTTAACCAAAATATTGTATTAGTGAATAATATACGCAGTAGTCGGGCATATTTGCTGTGATTATTGTGATACTTCGTGTTCGAGAATGAAGTATGCGAAGAAGGGTTGGTATTTTTTTTGCGCTTATCGTCCTTCCATTTGATGGATTGTTGGAAATAGAGGTCTGTGCAGTAGTCGGTGGTTTTTACTCATTTGCCGTTGTGTCAAGGTGCTGGGTTTAGGTTTTTGATGCCCTCGGGGGTGTCAGTCTGAATGGCGAGGCTGAGTGGAGCTGGATAATGGTTGTGCTGATGGATCTAAAGGCTGGCTTGACCGGCTGGGGTAATTGTTCATAATGGTGTGACTCTTATGACTCTGAAAAAACTTTATTTATCCCTGCTTATGGGGGTGTTCTCCCTGACTACTTGTGTTGCTTTCTCTGCGGAGAAGCCGAATGTGATTATGATTTATTATGATGATATGGGGTATAGTGATATGGGGGCGAATGATACTGGTCAGCCGTCACTGACTCCGAATTTGGATATTCTGGCTGCGGAGTCTCTGCGTTTTACGGCTGGGCATTCTTCTGATGGAGTTTGTACGCCTTCGCGCTATTCTTTGCTGACGGGGCGTTATAGTTGGCGGACTTCGCGCAAGACAGGTGTGACTGGTGGGTATAGTGAGCCTTTGATGCAGGCGGACCGGTTTACTTTTGCGGAGATGTTTAGGACGTTGGGCTATAAGACTGCGATGGTGGGGAAGTGGCATGTGGGGATGCAGTTCTATAGTCCTGCGGGGCTTCCTGTGGATTTAGCTAATGATACAAATGTCTTAGATGCGGATGATACGACTACGACTGGTGATAAAATTGATTTTTCTAAGAAGTTAACTGACACGCCAGCTGAGCGTGGATTTGATTATTTCTTTGGGACATCGGCGTCTTTAGATATGCCTCCTTATGCGTGGATAGAGAATGATACTGTGTTGTATCAGGGTGGTGTTGTGAGTAACGGGGCTGTGGATTTTAGTTTGGCGACACCTGCGACGAATAGTGATTTACTAGAGGGGGTTATTTCGGGTGTTCGGAATGGGGTGTATGATCCTACGTTTGTGATCTCGGATTATCTTCAGGTGCAGGCGGCTAAGGTGGCAGAGATACTTGAGGATAGAGCAAGTGATGGGGAGCCTTTTTTCATCTATATCCCGATGCCGGCGCCACATACTCCGTGGGCTGTGCAGGCTGCGTTTGATAATAGTGCGAGTTATGCTTATGGGAAATATGTGGCGCAGACAGATTTTTATACTGGTGTGATTCTTGATGCCTTGGCTGATCCGGATGGGAACCCTGCGACGGATGATAGTCTGGCGGGGGATACGGTGGTGTTTATTTCGAGTGATAATGGACCTGAGAAGAGTGCGCACACGTCGTCTATTGCTGCGGGGAGAGATAGTAATGGGCCGTTTCGTGGGGTTAAGAGGGATAACTGGGAGGGTGGAACCCGGGTGCCGTTTTTGGTTAGATGGCCGGGGACGGTGGTGCCAGGGACGACTAGTCATGCGTGTTGGCAGGGTGATTTTTTTGGGACGATGGCGGCTTATTTGGGTTATGATTTTGCAGAGGGTGAGGCTCCTGATGTAGAGAGTTTTCTGCCTGTTTTGTTAGGGAATAGTATGCCTGTTGAGCGACGTGCGGGGTTTATTCAGCATTCTCATCTTGGGCAGTTGGCTATTGTTGATGAGGCAGGGGTGTGGAAGTTGATGGATGGAACAGGTAGTGGTGGATATCCGGACACGTATAATTCTGTGGATGTTCTTGAGTCAGGGGTTGGAGGGACGATTTTTGGTTCGCCAAAGCAGCTTTTTAATTTGCTGACTGATCCGGGAGAGACGAACAATCGGCTGGCGAATTCTCCGACTCAAGCGGAGCTGGATAAGGCGGATGAGCTGTATGCGCTGTTGAATGAAATCCGTGGTGATACTGGCTTCGGGACTGATGGAGATAGCGATGTTCCTCTGCCTGATAATGATCAGGATGGGATGAGTAATTTGTTTGAGAATACTTATGCGGGGTTGGATCGTGATGATGGATCTGATGTGAATGGGGATTTTGAGCCTGATGGGTTGAGCAATCTGGAGGAGGCGCAAAATGGGTCTAATCCATATGACTCTGATTCTGATGATGACCGGCTGGGGGATTATTCTGAGGTGTTTACGTATGGGACGCTTCCTGGGAGTGCTCATTCTGATACGGATTCATTGGAGGATGGTGATGAGGTGTTGATCTGGGGGACTGATCCGCTGGTTGCTGATACGGATGCTGATGGGGTGGATGATGATGATGAGCTTGCGCTTTTTGCGAATCCGAATAATGCGAATTCGACTCCGGTGATCAATCCGGTGACTGAGGTTGCATTGGATCCATCTCCTAGTCAGTTGGCGGGGGTGAATGGGACTGTGACGGATCCTGCGGTAGAGGGTGGTGTGTCTAGTGGCTGGACTAATGCAGGGAATTTATTTGTGCGCTCAAGAACAGCTGGTGGAAACGAGCAGGAGTTGAGAACGCATTTGTTTTTGAATTTTGATTTATCGGGAGTTAGTGGTGATCTTGTTAGTGCTCGGCTACGGATTCATCAAAAGGATCGTTTGAATACGGCATTTTCTGCCGATCTGCAATTAGCGCGTGTTACTGAAAGCTGGGGGACGACTTCTGGTAGTTACCCGGTCTATAGTGAGACGGGGGTGGCGGATGCGTTTGTGTTTGGTAATAATGGGGATTTTGGAACTGCGACGAATGCTTCTGGCTTTTATAGTGGGACGCCGGGAGTAGTGGGGACTGATGCGGGCTTTGATGTGACGAGTATCGTTCAGGGGTGGATGGATGGGACGAATTCTAATTTCGGCTTTCGAGTAGCGGTGGATGATTTGTCTTTTTCTGCTGCGTCGTTTTCTGAGTTAGATGATCCGGCTACGGCGGGGGTGAATGAGAAGCTACAGTTGATCCTTACTGTTAGAGAGCCTGCGGATTCGCTTGATAGTGATGGTGATGGTTTACTGGATACTTATGAGGTCGATGTTTATGGGGATTTAACGACAGCGGGTGTTGGTGATTTAGATCTGGATGGATCTAGCAACTTTCTGGAGCAAGCTCTGGGTAGTGATCCGGAGGCGGGAGGATCTGTTCCTGAGTTAAAGGTTGATGAGACGAATGCGGCGGGAGTTACATTTTCTTTCCATCGTTATTTGGAGGCAGGGTTAGGGTATGAGGTGTTGGTTTCTGAAGACCTGTTAGTCTGGGAACCTTATACTAAGTTCTATGTTTATGCGGACCCTGCGCCTGTTAGTGATTTAGGAGGTGACTATGAAAAGGTTCTTCTTGAGCCTCACTCAGTTTTGCCTGAGAAGTTGTTTTATAGAGTGAAAGTGCATCAGCCTGAGCCTCAGCCGTGATTACTTCTCCGCTTTTTCCTTGGGCTGCTTTTTCTTGTCTTTCTTTTTATTGGCGTTGATGAGGCGGTCTGGGTTCATTTGCCAGCGTTGTTTGCTGGTGGGTTCTCCGCCGAATTGTTTCCAGTAGAGAGCTTTCATGGGGTTGATTTTGGGGCCGGTGGCGGTTTCGTTGTCCATGAGTGGTTTGGTTTCTTCCCACCATTGGTCGTAGGTGGCGCGGAGTTTGGCGACTATTTCTGGGTGGTCTTTGATGATATTTTTACGTTCTCCTACGTCGGTTGTTAGGTCGTAGAGTTCTTTGTTATTAACGAGGGTGTAGCGGTGGTCCTGGATGGCACATGCGGTGTGTTTCCATTCTTCTGCTTTGCCTTTGTCCCAGCGGCCTACGTGGTGGATGAGGGTGCGGTATTCCCAGTCTAGGTTGGGTTCATCGAATAGGGGGAGGAGGCTGCGGCCGTCGCCAGCGATTTGTTGTTGAACTTTGTCGGTTAGTTGAGCGCCTGCTATTTTAGCTAGTGTTGGGAAGATGTCGGTGCCGGAGGTTAGAGCGTCTGTTGACTGGTCTGCGGGGATGTTGCCAGCTGGCCAGCGGAAGAAGCAGGGGACGCGGGTTCCGCCTTGGTAGGGTCTGCCTTTGCTTCCGCGTCGGTCTGCGTTGTGGATGTGAATGCCTTTGGTTCCGCCGTTGTCTGATGCGAGGAAGATGACGAGGGTGTTGTCGGCAATTTTCCATTCGTCTAGTTTGTTGAGGAGTAGGCCGAAGTTGGTGTCGATGTTTTCGATCATGCCGAAGAATTTGGCGATGGTGTCGTTTACTCCTGGTTTGCCGATGTAGTGCTGGTAGTATTTTTCTGGGAGGACGTAGGGGCTGTGGGCTGCGTTTAGGGAGACGTAGGCGAAGAAGGGTTGATCTTGTTTGCGCTTGGCGTCCATCCAGGTGATGGATTGTTGGAAGAAGAGGTCTGTGCAGTAGCCGGTGGTTTTTACCCATTTGCCGTTGTGCCAGAGTGCTGGGTTGATGTTGGTGTTGCCTGGGGCATCTCCGCAGGAGCCGGGGTAGGTCTGGCCGATGCCGCCACCGCCGTGGATGTAGACTTCGTCAAAGCCGCGGCTTTCTGGGCGGTATTCTTGTTCGTCTCCGAGGTGCCATTTACCGAAGATGCCGGTGGTGTAGCCTGCGGTCTTTAGCATTTGGGGGAGGGTGAATGTGGTGAGGCTCATGCGCTCACGTTCGTAGATGGTGTGGGTGACGCCGTTTTTGAACTCGTGGCGGCCGCTCATGAGGGCGGCGCGGGATGGGGCGCAGGTGGGGCTGACGTGAAATTCTGTGAAGAGGAGGCTTTGTTTTTTGAAGGCATCAACGTTGGGTGTCTTCATGATGGGGTTTCCTAGGCAGGCGTAGTCTCCGTAGCCGACGTCGTCTGGCATGACGAGGATGATGTTAGGTTTCTTTTGGGGGGCGGAATAAGCTGTTAGAGGAGCTAGTATGAAGCTAGTGATAAGGATGAGTTTTTGTTTCATAGTGAGTGATTTAAGCTCATTTTCCAAGATGTGTATAGCTCATTTCTAGGCATAAAAATGCCCTCTAGGATGGTGTTCTTAGAGGGCATGATGAGTTTGTGTGGTTAGCTGTTTAGTCTTTGAGGAAGCCTAGGAAGTTGCGTTTTGGCTGTGGGGTGCGGGCTGCGAGTACTGGTTTCTCTGAATGAGTGAGTAGGTTCTCAGTAACGCTTCCTAATAGCCAGGATTTGAGTGCGTTCTTGCCTTTGCAGCTGATGATGATGAGGTCTGATTGGAGCAGGATGGCTGCTGCTTCTATGGCGGTGTAAACATATCGGTTGTAGTAATTATGCGTATGCACTTCTAGACCGTTTAGCTTTGATCCTTCGAGGTATTCAAGATGCTTTTTCTCCGCGAAGTCTGATGCCATTTCTCTTTGGGTGGACTCTGGTAAGGTGACTTTACGTGATCCGCGGCCGAGGCTATAGACGTGGACGCTGTCGATTTCTGTAAGTTCGTTAGTATTTGCTACCTGGACACCTAGTTCTAAGGCTTCGCGGGCGTGGTCTGAGAAATCTGTTGTTACCATTAGTTTCTTTAAAATGGGGCTACAGCCTTCAGGTATGGACATCACAGAGCATGCTGAGTGACGAGCTACGCGGACGGGCATAGACGTTTCAAAAGAGCTTTTGCCAATAACGATGAGGTCACTTTGCTGCTCATCTGCGGCTTCCATGAGAGCGATGAAGCTGCTTTTGGCTCCGGCGACTTTGTAGCGGTAGATGTCTGATGTTGGGGTGACTGCGTGGTCTGCAATGAGGCCGTGCATTTCTTCTAGCAATTCTTGGTCAGTAGATAAACCGCTTTGTAGAGGCTCTGGGACTGCATCATCTTCGTAAGGGTGTACAAAGAGGACTTCTGTTGCGTCGGTAGACTTTGCGATGGAAGATGCCCAGGCGATGGTGTCCTTGTCTGTGTTGTCGAGTGCTAGGGGGACTATGATTTTTTTGTAATCTTGCATCGTTTTAATATAGTAGACTTGTTATCTATTATTCTGCGCATATTTTTCATTGTCATGTGAAATATATGCGCAATTGGAATCATGTATTGCGATGATTTGATGCATGTGGAGGGGAGGCTGCGTATGTTTATTTTAGGAACTGGACGGTGCCGATGAGGTTATCTTTTAGGGTGTAGCGGACGATGACTGAGCCGGTGATTTCTTTGCCGTTGTTGATGCGTTTCCAGTGTTCGAGGTCGACGCAGTGGTCGCCGTGGTGAATTCTGGTTTCTACGGTGGCGCTGAAGTTTCCGCGTGCGAACATGGCTTGGTAGTTTTTGCGGAATGCTTGGTGTCCTTGGGTGGTGATTTTTCCTTCTGAGTTTAGGACGATGACTTCTGGGTGGTAGCAGTTTACGAATGCATCGATGTCGTGGTTATTGTAGGCTGTGAGTTGTTTTGCGGCTAGGGTTGCGATTTCGCTGTTCATTTTATCTTTTTTTTTGAGTTGTGTGGTTTTGAGATCCTTTTGGCGGAGGACTTCTTTGACGGCGGCGTAGCAGTTGATGAGTCCGTGGCCTGTTTCGTAGTCGAGGCCTGGGGCGGCTACGTCTGTGGCGGTGGAGGTGATGATTTTCTTGAGGTCCCAGGGGAGGAGGTCTGGGTCTGCGGAGAGCATGAGTGAGATGGTGCCGCAGAACATGGGGCCGGCGAAGGAGTTGCCGTTGAGGGCTCCTGGGATGACGGTTCCATCAGGCATGAGGAGGGGGACTTGGTGATTGAATGCGCAGACTTCTGGTTTCTGGACGATGCCGTCTTTGTAGTGTTCTGTGTTCCATTCTACTGGGCCTTTGCTGGAGAAGATGGTTTTGGTGAGGTCTTGGTGCACACCGGCGGCAGCGAAGACTGCTTCAGGGATGTCTTCTGGGGTGCGCATTTGGACTGGGATTTTGGTGGTTTGGGCGAAGTTGCCTGCGCCTGAGACGAAGAAGAGGCCGCAGAAGGAGCCGTGTTCCATGACTTTTCTCCAGTGGGAGCGTTTTTCACCTAGGTGTGGGGCGGAGAAGCTCATGCTGTAGGTGTCTGCGCCTTGCTCGATGGCCCATTCGACGGCGGACTCGATGTTGGCGGAGGTGATGACGCCGGCCCATCTGCTCATGGGGGCGATGCCGAACTGGGGTGCGCCGTTGTCTGCGGTGGCTCCGGAGATGATGTGTGCGCAGCTGGTGCCGTGGAGGCTTTTGCGGTCGGATCTGGGTTCTCCTGTGAGTGATTTTGTGGTGAGGCTTGCGGTGTTGGTGTTGAAGTTGAAGCCGTGGGAGTCGTCTATGAGGCCGTTGGCGTCGTCATCTTTGCCGTTGTTGGGGATTTCTTTTGGGTTGTTGTAGATGTTTCTGGCGAGGCTTGGGGTGAGGATGAAGTTGCTGTCGTGGACGATATTGAGGGTGCCTTGTCCGGTGATGCCTAGTTCTGTCCAGACTTTGTCTGCGTGGAGTTTGGCGATGTACCAAGGGAGGTCGGTGGTGGAGGGTTTGGTGGGGCGATCAAACTTGGTGATGGATTCTGGTTTTTGGGATGCATTGGTGAGGCGTGGGCGTCTGCTTTGTGAGAAGATTTTGCTGACGCCTTTGATTTTGGCTAGTGATTCGAGTCCTTTTGGGGTGACTTGGCAGGTGAAGCCGTTGACGATCCAGTGTCGTTTGATGGCTTTGATGTCTCCGCTTTTTAGGAGTTTTTCTAGGTCATTTTCTGCTGAGCTGTAGGATTGGTCACTGAATTTCTTGAGTGATGCGATGACGCGGGTGCGAAGTTCTCTGCGACCTGCTTCTGAGAACTCTTTGGCTCGGCGGTTGTAGGCTGTTCCGTCTCCGAGGAGTTGTTTATCAAACCAGACAGTGACTAGGGTGGAGGAGTCTGGTCTGAGGTTGATGTTGGGTGAGATCCAGACTTCTTTGGTGGTGATGGTTTCTGGGGTGATGGTCTCTTTTGCAGATGTTAGGGAGGTGAGTATGGTGGATGTGCAGAGTAGAGTGGTGAGTTTAGAGGTAAGTTTTTTCATGGTGTTGGGGTGAGTGTTGGAAATCTTGTGGTTTGGACGGTTTGTTGTTGGTGTGGGATGAATAGGGCTTGGAGGTCGGGTAGTGAGTTTGCTAGGGGTAAGGATTTTTCTGTGGGGAGGATGCGAAGGGCTGTGGCCCAGGCGTCTGCTTGCATGGCGGTGGGGGCGATGGTGGTGACGTTGAGGCGGTTGGTTTTGCTGGATTTGGTGGCGGGGTCGATGAGGTGGGCGTGGCGGGTGCCGTCGCGCTCGAAGAATTGGTAGCTGTCTCCTGATGTGGAGAGGGCTGTGTGGGATAGGGATAGGGAGCCGATGAGTTTGTGCTCTGGGTTCTCGATGCCGATGCGCCAGCCATTTCTTCCTGGAGGCGCGGCTGCGAGGACAGTTTCTCCGCCGATGATGACGGCGCAGTGGATGATGCCTGCTTCTTTGAGGATGAGCATGAGTTGGTCTGCGATGTAGCCTTTGGCGATGCCACCGAGGTCAAGCTGGAGGGGTTTGAGGAGGGTGATGGTTTGTTTTTGTGGATTGAGTTTTAGATCTTGGTAGCTGGTTTGGTCTTGGGTAGCTGGTTGGGTGGACCTATCTCGCCAGCGTTGGGTTTGTTTGCCTAGGGTGATGTCGAATGCGCCGTTGGTTTTCTGTGAGATGGCCTGGGCGTGGGCGATGACGGTGAAGAGGTGTGGGCAGACTTTGTGGGGGGTGTTGATTGGTTTATTGCAGAGTAGGTTGAGTTCGCTGTCAGGTAGGTAGTCAGAGAAAATGGTGTTGAATTCGGTTATGCGTTGGAAGCACTGGATGGATAGTTTTTGTGCTAGTTCATCTTGGTCTGTGTAGAGGACTAGGTGGGCGATGGTTCCGAGGTGAGGTTGTGAGAAGTTGTGTTTTTTTAGCTTAGTATTGTTAGTATTGTTAGTATTGTTAGTATTGTTAGTGTTGTTTGTAGTAGCTGCAGCAGGAGGTAAGTTTTCAGAACTTGTAGCGGGCTCGGATTTGCACTGACTTAGGGCTGTTGTTAGGAGGGTGATAATAGAAAAAGCCGCTAGCGATTTGGCTGCGGCTTTTAAGGTTGTTAGAGTGTGAATTTTAAAGGTCATCTTTGGCTACTCCTGAGTTCCAGTAGTGATACATTTCTTCGACGGTGGGAATTTTAGCTGGTCTGACGATGCGTAGGCCAAGCCATGGGGTGTCTGTTAGATACCATAGGCTTCTAGGTTCTTGAGGGTCGCCTTTTTTCCATTCTTTTACTGATGGAGTCCTGGCAGATGCGGTGATGTCTGCGAGTTGTTGTTTCCAGTGTCCGCCTTTGATGACGTGAGGGTATGGTTTGGTGGCTTTGATCCATGGGTTGTGAACTTTTGTTTTGCCAAAATAGGTTGCTCGGTTTGCAACGTATTGGTCTAGTGTCCATTCTTGGAGGTTGCCTTGCATGTCTTGTAGTCCCCATGCATTGGCTTTTTTGAGGCCTGGTAATTTATATATAGAACCAGGGGCTCCTTCGATCCATGCGAATTTGTGTGCGTCTTGGGGGGTGTCTCCCCAGGTGTATTTAGTTTTGCTATCTGCGCGGCATGCGTATTCCCATTCTGCTTCTGTTGGAAGGCGGTAGAAGTGTCCTGTTTGGTAACTTAGCCATTGGCAGTATTTATTAGCCGAGTGCTGGGTCATGCTGATGGCTGGATGGTCATCTAGAGGCATTCCGTGATTTACGGGGTGATAGATGGGTGTGGGGCGTGCGATGAAGTCGATGTCATCTTCGATGTGTTCTCGCATAAATTTTTTCACCTGACCATTTTTTTCACGTGTGAATTTGGGACGCATGAATGGTTCAAATTCATTCCATGAGACCTCTGTTTTACCCATCCAGAAGGGGGATAGGGATACTTCTAGTGAGTCTCCATCTTGTTCGCCTTTCCAGGTGAATGTGCCGGCTTTTATTGGGAGCATTTCAAACTGAGCTCCTGAGTTTGTTGTTTCTTTGTATGGGAGGAAGGTTTTGGTGTTGCTGTTGCTGTCGCCAAGTTTACTTTCGCTTTGAAAGTTGTCGATGATGCGCTTGTGAATGATCTTAATCAGGCGAAGCTCCTCTTCATCAAGATTTTGATTATTTAGAGCAGGCTTGATGTCTGCGGGGGGGGGAGATGGCGCATTCTCCTGAGCAATACCCACGTTTTGTAGTGAAATTGCTAGAGTCAGGGTTAGTGCAAAGCATGAGCTGATCCGAGATAGTATCTTGGTTGTGAGCATGGCTGTGTTTAGAAGAGGTGGATCTTAAAAGTCATCTTCGGCTACTCCTGAGTTCCAGTAGTGATACATTTCTTCAGCGGATGGGATCTTAGCGGGTCTGACGATACGTAGGCCGAGCCATGGGGTGTCTGTGTGGTACCATTGGCTTTTTGGGTTTTGTGGATCGGTTTGTTTCCATTTATCTGTAGATGGTGTTCTGGATGCTGCGGTGATGTCTGCGAGTGGTTGTTTCCAGTGTCCGCCTTTGGTGACGTGGGGGTAAGGTTTGGTGGCTTTTACCCATGGATTGGTGACGTTGTCTTTTGCGAAGTAGGCTTTTCTGTTAGGCACGTATTGGTCTAGTGTCCATTCTAGGACGTTGCCTTGCATGTCTTGGAATCCCCAAGCGTTTGGCTTTTTGAGGCCGGGCTTGTTGTAGTGAGATGCGGGATCTCCACCGAGCCAGACGTATTGATCTGCGTCTTCAGAGTTGTCTCCCCAGGTGTATTTGGTTTTGCTGTTTGCGCGGCATGCGTATTCCCACTCAGCTTCTGTAGGGAGGCGGTAGAAGTGTCCGGTTTGGAAGCTGAGCCATTGGCAGTATTTATTGGCTGCGTGCTGGGTCATGCTGATGGCTGGGTGTCCATCGCGTGGCATCCCGTAGGTCATGGGATGGTATGGTGGGGTGGGGCGGGCGATGAAGTCGATGTCGTTCTCGATACTGTCACGCATGAAGTCTAGCACTTGGCCGTCTTTCTGGCGTGGGATTTCTGAGAGCATGAAGGGTTCATATTCTTCCCACGTCACCTCGGTTTTACCCATCCAGAAAGGGGAGAGGGAGACTTCTAGTGTGTCTCCGTCTTGGTCGCCTTTCCAGGTGAATGTTCCTGCTTTGACTGGTAGCATTTCAAACTGAGCACCGGTTTTGGTTGTTTCCTTGTATGGAGCGAACGGTTGGGGCTTGTTGTCGTTTGTCTTGTTCTTGATTTGCTGGTAGTCGGTGATGCGCTTGTGAATGACCTTGGCGAGGCGTAGTTCTTCTTCGTCAAGGTTTTGGTTGTTCAGAGCTGGCTTGACGTCAGCTGCTGGTTCAGGTTGCGGATCATCTTGAGCGACGCTCACGTTCTGAATTGAGAACGCGAGTGTGAGAGCAAGTGCTGGAGTTGTGGTGATGTGGGATAGTTTGAACATTTTGTGTTTATGTCATTAAACGAACTTAGTGACACCAGGCTGTGCTGGTGGGCGTGCCGCGAATGGGGTGTCGAAGTTAAGGCCGGTGGTATCAATAAAGTTATTGGTAGAGGCCATGAGTTGTTTGTCTGTGATGAGCTGGCCGGAGTAGCCTGCATCGCGTCCCATGATGCAGATGGCGTGGGTGTGCTCGAATTTTCCGATGACGTCGTTGAAGACTTTTCCGGTGCGGATGTGGTCTGTGAAGATTTTGTGTTCGTCGACGTATCCTAGGCCGCCTGAACTCTGCCAGGTTGTTTTGCCGTCTTTGATGATGGAGACGTTTCTGCCGTCTGAGATGGCGCTGCCTTTAGAACCGGTGATGATGTCACCACTGGCTGCGTAGGTTCCAGGGACTTGGCGGCCGAAGAAGTCTGCTGTTCTGCCGTCATCGTACTCGAAGCGAAGGCTGAACATATCCCAGGCGTTAGCGCCAACTGATGGGACGCTGTTTGCGCCGTTAGCGATACATTTGACAGGCATTTTATCTCCCATGGACCATGACATGCGGTCGATGCCGTGGATCATGAATTCTAGTGGGCCGTCACCGCCTAGTTCAACGTAGCTCTGCCAGTATCTGAGTGACCATTCCATGTCTGACATGGTTTTTGGCTTGTACTTGATGTCTGGCATTTTGTTAGGACGGTCTCCTCCGCAGTAGGATGATGAGGTGGAGAGGACGTCTCCGATTTCGCCGTCGTCGATGCGTTTGTGGAGTTCCATTTGTTGTTCGCTGTATCGCCAGACGAGACCTGTGAGGACGGAGAGGTTTTTACTTTGAGCTAATTTGGCGGAATCGACTACGCTTTTGAGGCCTGGGATGTCGAGAGCGATTGGTTTCTCTAGGAATACATGTTTTCCAGCGGCGACACAGGCAGCGAAGTGCTGTGGTCTGAATACTGGTGTGGATGTGAGGAGGACGATGTCGACTCCACTATCGATGACTTTTTGGAAGGCGTCGAAACCGACGAATTCTCGCTTGCCTCCATCTGTGTTGACACGGTCGCCGTATTTGGCTTTGAATTTAGGGATGTTCTCCATGGTTTTCTCAAAGATGTCAGCTGCTGCCCAGAGAACGGTGTCTGGATCTGCTGTGAGGATATCTCTGACGGCTCCTGCTCCGCGAGCGCCTAGTCCGACGATGCCGACTTTGAGTTTTTTTCTTGGGCCAGTGGCTGTTGATGCATTGACGAATGGGAATGCGATGGGTGTGAGTCCGACGGCCGCTGTGCCGATGGTTGCGTTTTTGACAAAGTTACGGCGCGTGAGTTGGGACTGTTCGTTTGATGTATTTTGTTCTGACATGATGTTGGTTGGTTTGGAGATTAGATGTTGTGATTTAGCGTTGAAATGGTGAGCTCAAGTGAGAATGAGGAGTTGTGGAAACGGCACTATTTAAGATAGTGATTTCGGATTGGGGAGGGATGACGAGTCCACGGAGGGCTGCCGTATTCAAGTGGCAGTGGCGGGATGTGACACGGGGGAACTGTGTGACGTTTTGGCATAGATTTCGTTTTCCCATTGGTTAGAATGTATACCTGAGTATACCCAATGGAAAACTAAATCTATCAGAAATTTCGGCTCAGAAGGCTAGTTTAGACGGTTGTGCGGATTTGGCCGTCATGCCTTGGTTTTCTGCCGAAGGAGGTGGGAGGATTATGGTAGTGATTTTAACGATGAAAATATTTCATCTATCTTGGCCATGCAAGATGCACGTGTGAGCTGTGTGCGCGGTCTCCAGGTCCGAGTGCTTCTGTGGCGCCTTTTGCTCTGCCTGCGCTCATGAATGCTCTGAAGTATGGGTTGCTGTAGTTTACTTTTCTGCCGTTGATCATATCTACATCAAAGGCGACGCCTGCATAGTGTCTGGATGTGCGGCTGTGTGAGCCACCTGCAATGGAGGTGACTCTGTAGGTGTAGCCTCTTGTGTCAGCCATGTAGAGCATGGTTTGGAGCATTTGTCTTCTGAGTTTAACGTATCCACCTGGTGCGGTGCCGTATGAGCTGCGTTTGGCGCTGTATCCGCGGGCTGTAGCTGCGATGTTGTGGTATGCACTGGCTCCATCAATTCTACCGCTTACTTGCTTAGGTAGTAGGGTGATTTTAGGGTGATTGAGGACTCGTCTAGCAAGGGCTGAATTTGTGTAAAGAGCTGTGGTAGCTGACTTAATTGGTGTTTTCTTACTTCCAGGGTCCGAGCCAGTAAGGGATCCGCATGAGGTGAAAATGGCGGCTGATGAAAGAAGGGCAAGAGGTTTAATAATGAGATTCATGAATAGATTGATTAGGTGCTGGGGAGGTTACTGGTGTGATATCTCATTTGTCAAATCACATCTGAAATAAAGGCTTGTGTGCCTCATCTGGACTGTTACGATATTATCAAACCATTAATGAATGAGTCTTTTGCTTATTTAAGGTTTTATAAAACAATACTAACTAATACTAATACAATGAAAAATATATTATTTGCGAGCCTTGCAGCAGGTTCACTTCTGTTCACTTCATGTGGGGACAAGAAGGCTGATACTGGTGTAGAGAAGAGTAACTTAGCGGCTAATGAAGCCGTTGAGAACTGGAAGATAGATGTGACAGAAGGCAATGTTGCTAGCTTATGGGACTCATTCCCAGGTAGCTATCAGTCAGATGTTTCTGGAATCGTTCACGGTTTCGGTGAGAAAGTGGATGCTGAAGTGTATAATAAAGCAATGGAGACAGTGAGCGCTGCTACTAAGTTGCTTGCGGATAAGAAGAGCATAATCTTGGAGTTGGCTAAAGAATCGGCACCTAAGTCAGAGGCTGACAAAGTGGCAAAACTGGAAGCAAGTTATGATTCAGTAGTGGGTCTCCTCAATGCGATAGCAACATCAGATGCTAAAGATGTGGATGGACTAAAAAAACTGGATATGGCTAAGTTCCTCGGAGGTCTCCAGGAGCACACTAAAGAGCTTACATCACTCTCAACACTAGCTGATGATGACATGGATTTTGAGAAGTTTAAGGCAATGACTGCAACACTTGTTTCTGAATCTGGAGATGCGGCTGAAGTGGAAGTAGCGCTTGACGACGACAAAGAGACTGTGAAGCTTGTTAAGAAAGAAGATCGCTGGATTCCTGAGGATATGGCTAAAGATTGGCCTAAGATGATAGAGGAAGCTAATGGTGCAATTGGTGAAATAGCAGAGATGAAGCCAGTGCAAAAAGCGCAGATCATGGCTGCTCTTAATATGGCTCAGGCTTCTATTAAGGAGTTAGAAGGAGCTAAGACGAAAGAAGAGTTGCAATCAAAGGTTGGCGAAATTATGGGCCAATTTATGGGAATGTAATTTATCAACGTTTTCTTACAAAAGACAATCAGAAGAAAGTCAGGGGCAACCTTGGCTTTTTTTTGATTTTGTGGTATCTTTAGTTAGTGATCATGAGTGACTTACAGTGAAATAGGGTGAAATAGGGTGAAATCTTCTGATTTTTATGGTGTTTTAGGGGTAGAGGGAGTATGAGAGCAGTGCATCGACAGGTTTCGCCACCATTGATGCATATTAAGCCCTCCATTAAATTAAATAAAAATAACTAAATCAATTAATCATTATGTTTAAAGAGTTTCCATTCCATAGAGTCAACTGGAAGACTAGTATCTTCCTGATTGTCACCACACTAGTATCGCTAATATTCGTTCCTATTTACTACATAAATCACGAGTTTTCATGGTTTGTATTAGGGATGTTTTTCTTCTACACAGTAGCCACTATTATGAGCATTACGCTCGGCTACCATCGATTATTCTCTCATTTGTCCTTCAAAGCGAAGTGGCCAGTGAAATTTTTAACTCTGGTTTTCGGTGCGGCAGCATTTGAGAACTCATGCCTGAGCTGGGCATCTGATCACCGTCATCACCACAAGCATGTGGATCATGATGGAGATCCCTATGATATTTCAAGGGGCTTTTTCTATGCTCATATAGGATGGTTGCTATTCAAGCTAGATCCAATGCCTATTCAGGATAATGTGGCTGATCTTCAGCGTGATAAAATGGTGATGTGGCAAGATAAGTGGGTGCATCTCATTGGTTTTGTTGTGGGGCTTATTATTCCGCCGATCATTGGTTACATGGTGGGTGGTTACTCAGTTGCTTTAGGATGTTTCCTAGTTGCAGGTTTCCTCCGTATCGTGGTGGTTCAGCACTGCACATTTTTCATTAACTCGCTTTGTCACACTATCGGGACACGTCCATACAACTCAGGGAATTCTGCTAGAGATTCTGCGATCATGGCTGTATTTACATGTGGTGAAGGGTATCATAACTACCACCACGCATTCCAGCATGATTACAGAAATGGAGTGAAGCCTTGGCAGTTTGATCCTACTAAGTGGATGATCTGGGTGCTTTCAAAGCTAGGTCTAACAAGTAATCTGCGCCGTGTGTCTGACGCTAAAATACTCCTTGCAGAAATGCGTGAAGCGAAGCGTTTGATCGACCAGAAGCGCGAGACTGTGGAAGTCAAGTCAGCTACAGTTTGTGAGAAGACAGAGGAGATGATTGATGCATTATCAGATCGGCTTGCTCAGTGTTTCGCTCAAATTGATGAAGCGATTGCAGCTAAGGTGGAATTATCTAAGGCTGCTTTAAAAGAGATTCATGTTGAGACTCGTGCTGTTGTGAGAGGCATCGGCAGGGTTAAGGCTAGAGCTTAGTGGCTCTGATCTAAATACATTTATCATTTATCAGCGCGGTTCGTTTTGGATCGCGCTTTTTTTGTGTTCTTTTCGCTAGGGTTTTGGGTTCTGAATTGGTAGTAGTTCTTTTACTGTTTGGCGTATTTCAGTGTTTGTACTTTTTTTACATGCTGCCAAATGGTGTGAAATGACACAATTGATGTTTTTACAATCTGCTCTCATACTTCAAGAATGTCGTAGTCAAAATAGATAATAACTAACCAAACGAGGATCAATTATAATGAATAAAATATCAAATAGCATGGTGGATACAGTGGGTAATACTCCACTCATCAAACTTAATAAATTAACTGAAGGCGTAGGTGCAAACATTTATGTCAAAGCTGAATTCTTCAACCCGCTTTTCAGTGTGAAAGACCGTATCGGTAAGGCAATGATCGAGGATGCTGAGAGGAGCGGTAAGCTCAAGCCGGGTGGTTGCATCATAGAGCCTACTTCAGGGAATACGGGGATAGGGCTAGCTTTTGTGGCGCGAGCTAAAGGTTACCGTTGTATTCTTACTATGCCTGAGACGATGTCTATAGAGCGTAGAGTTCTACTTAGAATGTTAGGTGCTGAGCTAGTGTTGACTCCTGGGCCAAAAGGGATGGGTGGTGCGATAGCTAAGGCGAAACAGTTGATTGAGGAGTTTGGAGATGGTGCGTTTGGGCCACAGCAGTTTGATAATCCGGCTAACCCTGAGGTGCATAGACAGACTACGGCTGAGGAGATCTGGGAGGCTACAGGCGGTAAGATTGATGCTTTTGTGGCTGGTGTGGGCACAGGAGGAACCATCACTGGTGTTTCTGAGGTGCTGAAGCAGAGATGCGATATGAAGACATATGCTGTAGAGCCTATGAATAGTCCTGTGATTGGTGGTGGAAGCCCGGGGCCTCACAAGATTCAAGGAATAGGAGCAGGCTTTATACCGAAGAACTGCAATGTGGATATTATTGATGATACGATCAAGGTTACTGATGAAGATGCGTTCACGACAGCTAGACTTCTTGCTCAAGAAGAGGGGCTACCTGGTGGGATTTCTACCGGTGCTAATGTGTGGGCTGCAATTGAGTTAGGTAAGCGACCTGAGTATGCTGGTAAAACGATCGTTACTATTGCGGCGTCATCTACTGAGAGATATCTTTCTACTCCGCTTGCTGAGTCAGTGAGAGAAGAAGTGGCGCAGCTGCCTGTTTCTGAGATTCTTGATTAAATCTTAATAGGATATCACTAAATCATTTAATAAAGACGCCACTACGCAGATTGCGGGGTGGCGTTTTTTTTAGGGGTATTGTGGAGAGTTTGTCTTTTATTTGCTTCGCTACTTGGTGTTCTTATTTTTTCTTCTCCTTGTTTAAGTTCCAGACTGGGTGTGGGGAGTGTTCTTTTTTCATGATTTCTTCCATTTGTTTGACTAGTCTTGGGTTTCTGGATGCTATGTTGTGTTGCTCGCCGATGTCATTTTTCAGGTCATAGATTTCCATTTTTCCGTTCCAGCCACCGAGTCTGTAGCCTTTCCAGTCGCCGATGCGGACTGATTGTTGCTTGCCTCTTTCGTAGAATTCGAAGTAGAGGTATTCGCGCTTGGTTTGGTTTCGTGCGTTGCCACGGAGGGTGGGCATGATGGAGATGCCGTCCATTTCCTCGGTGATGGGTTTGCCGCCTGCGTCAGCGAGGGTAGGCATGAGGTCCCATTGTGCTGTCTGGAGTTTTGATTTGGTTCCGGGTTTGATGACTCCTGGCCAGTAGGCGATGAGTGGCACGCGGATTCCGCCTTCGTAGAGTGAGCGTTTCATCATGCGGAATGGGCCGTTGCCGTCGAAGGTTTTGGTTCGCTTGTAGTAGCTGTCTTCATCGCCATTGTCGGAAGTCCAGATGATGATGGTGTTTTTTTCTAGTCCTAGGTCGTGTACTGTTTTTCTGATGCGTCCCAAGTTGCGATCATGTCTGGTTAGTAGTGCGCAGTAGACTTGCTCATAGATGGTGAGGCCTTTGACTTTATCATAGCCTTCGAGGGATGGGACTCTCATTCCTCCTGGAGGGCCACCGTGGGGGACCGTACTGGCGAAGTAGATGAAGAAGGGGTCTGACTTGTTTTCTTTTATGAATTCAATGATTTTTTCGGTGTAGAGGTCTTCGATGAATGTGCCTTTACCTACGCCTACGACTCCTGTGCCTACGACTTTATCGCGTAGTGAGGTTCCTTTGAGTGTCTGCGGGTTGTTTTCTGAGAGTTTTATTTTTTTTCCATTTTCCCAAATGTATGAGGAGTAGAAGTCTCTGCAATCGACGTGCCCTAGAAAGCCTAGCCAATAGTCCCAGCCTGTGTTGGTGATTTCTTCTGGGGTGTTAGTGCCCCCGTGAGAGATTTTTCCGAACGCGGCTGTTTTGTAGCCTGCGTCTCGGGCTACTGTGCCTAGGAGGGGGTATTTAGGTGGCCAGATATCTGAAGGCATCTTGGCGAGGTTTGCACGCCAAACTGCATTTCCGGGGTGTTTACCAGAGACTAGCGAGCATCTTGAGGGGCCGCAGACGGCGTTGCCTGAGTAGGCCTCGGTGAAGAGCATTCCGTCTGCTTTGAGTTTGTCTAGGTGTGGAGTTTTGATGATTCGCTCGCTTGAGGAATCCATTTTCATGAAGGGGGCTTTTCCGATGCCCCAGTCATCAGTGTTGATGTAGATGATGTTAGGCTGTTTGGGTGCGGCTGATAAGATACTGGCGGAAGTGATCAGGCCTAGTAGGAAAATAGATAGTTTCTGTTTCATGAAGGGTGATATCCTAAATACTGTGGATAATAGAGCAATTTATTTTCTCCGCAGGTGAAATAGGCTTTTTTAAAGGTAATAATCCCATTGGCTGCCTGATGATTTTGGCTACCAATGGGATTTGGAAATTACGTTGAGCTATTTCGATTTTGATGAAGAGCTACTGCGCGGTGCGATCCGTGGAGGCTATCATCTTTCTTGGTCAGTCATTGCTTGTAATGGTAGTGAGTTCAGCTTTTGCTGATGGGCCTGCTTTTATAATGTGGCAATTGATTTCCTCGTAATCTGCATATTTGAATTGCTGGGCGAGGATGATGTTGTCCTGGTGGGCAAGTGTGCTAACGACACAAGTTTTTGAGGCGCTATCCTTATTTGTGCTAGCAGCTAGCTTTTTATATTTATTGATAACGTGGGTGAAGCCTCTGAGTGTTTTTGTTGGGTCATTGAGGTCTGTTGTTATTATATCTGCGCCTTTGATTCCTTTGGATTTGAGGTGTTCAGTGAGGATCAAGTTCGTGATTTGTGAGTGAATAGACTCGGTTCCGACTAGTTGGAACTTGGCGTAGCCTTTGTCGAGCAGGTTGTCGATAGCTGCTATGGATTCCTTAATGACGGCTTCTTCTATGTAGGAATTACTCGGTGTTGTTTCAGTGAATACTGGCTTCACAGGGGAGACTTGCTGGGGGGCTGTGGCGTCGAGTTGCTTAGGGGTGGCGATGCCGGTCGTGGTGGCATTTGGCGCCTTAGCTAGTTTTACCGAGGTTTGGTGATGGAGAGCTTTGTCCTCACTGCTATACTTTGCAGTGGCTGTATCATTACTCGCTGATAGTGAATTGACTGTTAGGCTGAATGCGAGAGCTAAAATGGAGCTCGTTACTGGTGTTTTGTGTCTGATGATTGTTTTCATAAGATACTTCGGTGGTTTAGTTTTGGGATGGATTGGTTATGTTTTGATGTGGTAGTATAGTTATCATGATGCCTATTATTTTTTTCCAATGTTTTAGGTGATGTATACTGGTTAGACATTAACAATGTTGTTACGACAATGACTACAACTTTTGAAGAGCGCTTGTCGTGACAAGGGGTTGTGTATTAATAAATAGTGTTGTGTTGTGTTGGTGAGGTGTTGGCAATATGGTAGTCACACCACACACTAATGTGACTACCATTGTTATACCATGGAGTGGTAATTATTTTACTGCCAAACTTAGATCTAACTTTGTAGTGCGGGACTCAATGGTTATGACGGCTATGTCTTGAATCCTGTGCTATCATCATTAGATATTATCTACTTAATTTTTATAGAGCATTTGGTGTGCCAAGAGCATTTGGGAAATGATGCATAATTTTCATTAAAATAAATTGACTTAATGCAAATTAGTTGCATTAGTGACTGCATGAAGTTTACAAATAAATCGATTTCAGCTGTTGTTCTATTTCATTGCTCTGCTGCGGCACTGTCTGCTGCGCCAGATTTCTCATTAAGTATCCATGGTAATGCGACCGCGGGTGTGTCTGACCGAGGTCATGAGCACACGCAGACGCATGGACACGATCCTAATGATGATTTTAATTTGCAGGGGATAGAAGTGGGCTTGAGTGTTCAAGTTAATGAATACTTAGAGGGTTTTATCAATGCGAACATTTACCAGACGGAGGATGATAGCCTAGATAGTGAGTGGGAGGAAGGATTCTTGAAATTTATAAACTTACCTCTGGATACTGAGGTAAGAGCGGGTCGCTATCTGAATAGAATAGGTAGTGAGAATAATGTCCATTTGCATGGCTGGGATTACGCTACGGCGAGTTTGTCTACTGGGTTGTTTCTCGGTGAAGATGGTCTTAGGACTGAGGGGGCTGAGGTGAGCTGGATAAAAGATTATAGTGCTGGGGAGTTGGCTATCAGTGCGAGTTTCGGTGATGCTGTGGTTCATTCACATGATCATGGAGATGAAGATGATCACGATGACCACGATGACCACGATGACCACGATGATCACGATGATCACGATGATCACGATGATCACGATGATGACCATGATGATGAACATGATGATGAACATGATGATGAACATGATGATGAACATGATGATGAACATGATGATGAACATGATGACCATGGTCATAGTGAAGGCCAGGAGATGGCTTACTTTAGAAATAATCTAGTGACTGTTCGATCACAGGTTAAGTATAATAGGACTGATTTTCATCAGCATGTGATGGGGGTAAGTTTTGCGCATGGCACGAATGGTTATGGGCGCGATACTGATTTGCTAGGTACTGACTATACTTATACTTGGAGAGAGAATGGTATAGAAAAAGGCGGGAGAGCTATTACTGCTGGTGTGGAGTATTTTTATAGAAGTGTGGAGTGGCAGGATGAGGATGATGCATCTCACATTGGTGATTCATCTCAGCAGTCACTAGCTGTGAAGACTTCTTATGAGTGGAATGAGAACTGGAAGCTATCAGCAAGGTATGAGTGGATAGATGGTGTTCATGGTGAGGTGTTCGAGATGGATGCTCGTGAGCGTGCTTCATTGGCGCTAACTCATACTAGGGAGCTGAGTGAAGACTGGGCTGCGATGGCTAGAGTTCAGTATAACCATGATAAGGTGGATGATGAGCGCTCTAATAACCTCTACCTCCAGCTGGGCTTCAGCTTTGGAGGAGGCGAGGTACGATAGTTTGATTGTACGTGTGTTGTTTCTGGGTCGACAGATTACTGTCGGCTCAGGAATGTAAGTTCAGATACGGCAGATTTGTCGAGTTGGCCTTTGCCGATCTCGGTGAGTTTGTCGTATTGTGCTTTAGTTGCGTCGTTTAGTGGTAGTTTGAGGCCGACTTTGTCAGCTAGGTCTTTGGCTAGGCCGCTGTCTTTAGCTGCGTGTTCTGCCATGAACCAGGCTTCGTGGTCGCGGTTGACCATGTCTTCGCTGTCGGTCTCTAGCACGCGGCTATTTGCACCTGTTTGTGAGAAGACGTCGATGATCATGTTGAGGTCAAGTCCTAGGGCATCTGCTAGTCCGAGTCCTTCTGCGAGTGCTGCGGTGTTGATGTTCATTACCATGTTGACGAGGGCTTTGACTTGGGATGCTTTGCCTATTTCTCCGGTGTGGGAGAGGTTGACGCTCATTTGATCTAGTATGGGTTTTAGCTTGAGGAAGGTTTCTTTTTCTCCGCCGATGATGAGGAAGAGTGATCCATCGCGGGCCTGACTGATGCTGGATGCCATGGCTCCTTCTAGGGTGGCGGCGCCTGCTGCTTTGGCTGCGGTGTCGATGTCTTTTTGGACTTGATCTGAGACTGTGGCGCAGTTTACGAAGGTGGTTCCTGCTGATCCTTGAAGGAGGTTGTCGTCGTTTTGGAGATAGATGTTTCTCATGGCGGCGTCATTGCTGACTACGGTGAAGACGACGTCTGCTAGGGATGTGAGTTCGGAGAGGCTTTGGCAGTGTTTTGCGCCTAGTTCTTCTGCGAGTTTTGCTGCAGCGGTGGAATCGACATCGTTGATGGCGGTGATTTGGTATCCGCGGTCTTTTAAGTTACGAGCCATGTTGGCGCCCATGCGGCCAACTCCTACAAATGCTATTCTTTCGTTTTTCATGATTTGCACGAATATAGCTCTATAGCGGATTATGTCTATTTGATAGTTGAGACAAAGCGAGGGAGTGGGGCTATTCGGTTGGAGGTGTGGATCTTAGCGGGATTTTGATGAGAAATTGAATAAGATGGATTTATGGCTGGTCAAGAGGTGGAATAAAAGTTAAAGAAAAGTTAATAAAAACGTATTACCCAACATGATCAGCTACCAAAGAGAACAACAACAGACCATCCCAGATTCAGAAGTAATTATTGTAGGAGTAGGGGGTGCTGGTGCTAATATGATAGATAGGGTGGCTCTTGATGGGATGGAAGATGCCCAGCAGTTGGCTCTGAATACAGATTCCCGCACGCTTTCTAGCACGGTGGCGAAAAATAAAATCCAGATGGGAACTAAGCTTACGCGTGGGCTTGGCTGTGGTGGTGATCCAGATCTTGGCTTGCAAGCAGCGATGGAGGTGGAGACTGAGATCCGTGATGCACTGCGTGGGCACAAGATGGTATTTGTCTGTGTGGGACTCGGTGGAGGAACAGGTTCTGGGGCGGCTCCGTTGGTGACTAGGATTGCCCGTGAGTTAGGGGCGTTTGTGGTGGTTTTTGCGACGATGCCATTTAGTTTTGAAGGGAAGAGGAGGCGTGAGCAGTCTGAGACGGCGTTAAATGAGCTGAGTGTTTTGGCTAATGCGTTGGTGACATTTGATAATGGTAGGATGGGTGAGCTTGTGCTGGCAGCACAGGGGATTCATGAGGCGTTTTCTGCTGCTGATAGAATGATAAGTGAGAGTATCCGTGCGGTTACGCGTCTTGTGATTCGACCAGGCTTGATCAATGTGGGGCTTGATGATCTGATGAGTTCGCTTCGTGCTACTCGATCACGTTGTTTGTTTGGCTCGGGGATTGCTCGTGGTGAAAATCGCTCTAAAGCGGCACTTAAGAGTGCGCTTAATAGTCCGTTGTTAGATAAGGGCAGACTTCTTAAAAATACTCAGACTGCGTTGGTGCATGTTTGTGGTGGTAGTGAAATGACACTTTATGAGGTGGAGTTACTGATGCGCGATCTTTCTAAGACGGTTCCGGATTCGGCGCATATCTTATTTGGTGCGGCGGTGGATGATAGTATGGGTGATAGCTTGAGTGTGACGATTATCAGTTCTCTTCCGGAGGAGCATGTCATTGTGAACGATGATGATGGAGAAAGGACTGATGCGGCTACGGAGGCGACTATGGCAGCTGCGGTGGCTATTCCTGAGCCAACTCCCAGGGCAGTGGTAGCGGAGATTGAGATTGAAGTTGAGGAAGAGGTAGAGGAGATTGAAGAAGAGCCAGAACCAGAGGTTGAGGCTGTAGTCGAGGTAGAGGAAGAAAATTTACAGGTAGAGGAAGTAGAGGAGGAAGCTCATGCCCCGGAAGTTAAGATTGTTGATGAAGATCCAGTTGAAGAAGCGGAGGAGCCTGACGAGGACGAAGAAGAGTTTGAAGAAGACGAGCCGGAATCTGAAGAAGATGATGACGAAGATCAACCTGAGGAGAACGAGGAAGATGAGGAGCCTGAAGTTGTGGCTAAAGAAGAGTCTTCTGGGCCTCCACGTAGGGAGAATAGATCCAAGCCTGCATCGCCACAGGGTGAACTTTTATTAGATGGCGGTCCTAGAGGTAAGTTTGAGGGCGAGGCTCCAAATCTTGTGGATGGCGAGGATTTAGATATTCCTGCGTTTTTGAGGAAGAAGAAATAATCGCTTTCAAGACAGGATTGAATCTTGACCTGTAGGCGGTGTGACCGATGCTAGACAGCATGTCCAAAGAAGCCTTATTTCAAGAGATACTCATGGCGCGTCAGCGTGTGTATGAGGTGGGTGAAGCCACGCCGTTAGAGAAACTACCTATCGGGGATTTGGATATTGAGATTTGGGCGAAGCGTGAAGATTTAGGGCCGATTAAGGCTTACAAGTGGCGTGGGGCATATAACGCGATGGCGTCTCTGACTGATGAGCAACGTGCTCGTGGGATAGTGGCTGCGTCTGCAGGGAATCACGCTCAAGGTGTGGCATTGGCGGCGAAGGCGTTAGGTTGTAAGGCGGAGATTTTTATGCCATTATCGACTCCTGAAGTTAAGCAGAATGAGGTGAAGCGCCATGGTGGTGATGCTGTGAATATTGTACTAGTTGGTGATAGCTATGATGATTCTGGTATTGCAGCAAAGAAGCGATGTGATGAACTTGGCGCAGTTTATATTCATCCCTATAATGATCTGGCTACTATGGGTGGACAGGGGACTTTGGCTGATGAGATAGTGATGGCTACGAATGAGCCGTTTGATCGTGTTTATATTGCTATTGGTGGTGGTGGGTTGGCTTCGTCTGTGGCTTGTTGGTTAGAGAAATTTTGGCCGGATTGTAAGGTGATTGGCGTGGAGGGAGTAGGTCAGGCTTCGATGAAAGCGGCTATTGAAAATGGTGGACCTACTGAATTGGAATACCTTGATGTTTTTTGTGATGGGACGGCTGTTAGGAAAGTGGGTGAGAATACTTACCCCTTCTGTCGAGATCTTTTAGATGAAATTGTGACGGTGACTAACGATGAAGTTTGCCACGCGATTCGTAGACTTTGGGAGAGTATTCGCGCTATTCCTGAGCCTAGTGGAGCAATGGGGCTGGCGGCTATCATGAAGGATTATGCTTCTGGGAAGATAAAGCCTGGTGAGAAGGTTCTGACGATTATTTGTGGTGCAAATATGGATTTTGCTCAGTTGTCTAATATTTCACGAAGAGCGGGTATTGGATCTAAGCATCGCCGTTATCTACGAGTTCCTGTGCCTGAGGGTAAGGGGTCATTGGTGAATATTTTGGAGCAGCTTCCAGAAGGAGTTAGTATTGTGGATTTACAGTATGGGAAAGTGGGTGATTATGAGCAGTATCCAGTGATGGGGCTTATTGGTAGTGTGGAGGAGTATGCTCAGTTTGATAAGACTTTGGACGAGCAGGGGATTAAGGCTACGGATGTTTCTACGGAGGAAATCGTTGGTTATAGGATAATTAATTACGATCCAGATTTGTTTAAGAATCCGTTGTTTGTGAATATAGAGTTTCCGGAGCGAGCGGGTGCTTTCTTGGCCTTTATGTTGCAGGTGAAGGAGTATAGTAGTTTGTGTTATTTCAACTATAGTTACTCAGGTGAGCGGGTGGGACGTGCGCTTGTGGGCATGGATTTTGATAGTATTGAAGACCAGCAGACTTGTTTGAAGCTTATTAATAGTATGGTGGGTGCTAACATCAGGGCGGCGCATTTGGTGGGTGAAGAGACGCTGACTAGGTTGTTGGGTTAGAGTGCTCTTAATTTGGTGGGAGTTTAAAAAACTCCGGCACATTTAAACGTTCATGCCGTTGATTAGGCAGTCGCCTACGGAGATGCCGCCGCGGTAGTTGCCGGCGAATTTTAGGCCGGGGTTGCTGGACTCGATTTGGTTGAGTTCGGTGAGGACGTTTTCGTGGCCTAGGTTGACTTGGGGGATGGCTTTTTTCCAGGTGGTGAGGTGGTGGAATGTGGGGTCGCCGGTGATGCCTAGGTTTTTGTTTAGTTCCTTGTGGGCGGTGGCGATCATTTCGTGCTCGGGGAGGCTGGCGATGTCGGGGTTTCTTGATCCTCCTAGCATGACGTTGATTGCGACGTGGTCGGTTGGAGCGCGGTTGTCGTCAGGGAAGAGGGTGGAGGTGAAGAGAGCACCGAGGATGTTGGTCTTTTCTGGGAGGCTGGCTAGCATTCCGAATCCGTCTAGGGGGTGTTTCACATGGTTACGCTTGTAGCCTAGGAGGAGGCTGGCGACGGGTGGGTGGTAGATGGCTTTGGTGTGCTCTAGGTTGATGTTTTCTGGGAACTGGATGGTGTGGAGTTTGTGTGCGGGAACGGTGACTATGACTTGGTCGAACTGTTGTTGGTGTTGGTTTCCTTGATGCTCGAAATGGTAGTTCCAGTTGTTGTTGGAGGTAAGTTTTAGTGAGCTGTTAGAGACTTCTGTTAGGATGCAGCAGCCTAGTTTAGTTATTTTTTTCTCAAAGGCATCTGGTAGTTCTTGCATGCCGTTTTGGAAGGAGATGATTTCTTTTTTACGGAGTCTGTTAGGGTTTGGTGAAGGCTTCTTTGTAGCTGCTAGGAGGAGTGAGCGTTTTTCGCTGACTACTTTATGCATTCTTGGGAAGGCTAGTCTGAAGTGGAGGTTCTCTGGGTCTCCGGCGTAGATGCCGTTGACGAAAGCGCCTGCTGCGTAGTTTAGCATGTTTTCTCCTAGGCGGTGTCTGACGAAGTCGGCGAAGGATTGTTCATCTAGTTGAGGGGATTTGCTGATGAAGGGTTCGCGCGCTAGACGAAGAAGAGTGGGGAAGGTTAGGACTTTATTGAATAGTATATTCTTTAAAGATGTGGGCATAGCTATGGGCTTGCCGTTTTTGATAATGAAGCGTTTTGCAGAGGAGTGATCTGCGGTGATGATGCGGTCTGTTAGATCTAAATCATCGAGCAAGTTGGCGATTCTAGCATCATTGAGCATGATGCTGTTAGGGCCGTGTTCTGCGAGGTAGCCCTCCTTGATGGTGGTGCCCATAGCTCCGCCGACTTTGGTGCCGGACTCAAACACGGTGACCGTGTGCCCTTGTTTGCGAAGGGCATAGGCTGTGCTGAGCCCGGTGATGCCAGCACCTAGGATGGCTATATTTTTGCTGATGGTGGTAAGAGTTAGCGGTAGTTGGTGATGGTTTCCACGAGGGTTGCCATGTTTTCTGGTTTGGCGGATGGGAGGATGCCGTGTCCGAGGTTGAATATGTGTCCGGTCTTGCCTTTCATTGAGTCTAGGACGCGGGTGGCTTCTATTTTGACACGCTCAGAGGTTCCATCGAGGATGGATGGGTCGAGATTTCCTTGGACGGAGATGTCTGCTGGGAGTGAGTCACGGAATGATGGTAGATCTACTGTCCAGTCTACGCTGAGGCACTTGGCACCTGCTCCGATGAGGGTGGGTGCGTGGTGTGCCATGCCTTTTGCGAAGATGATGACGGGGAAGTCTGCTGGGAGAGCGGCGATGACGCGGCGCATCCATTTAACTGACATTTCTTCGTAGTCGCGGGCTGAGCAGAGTGAGCCTGCGGAGTCGAACATCTGTAGGGCGTCTGCGCCGTTTTCGATTTGGTGGAGGAAGAGGTCGATGAGTGAGGTTGAGATTTTCTCCATGAGTTTCTCGAAGAGTGGTCGGTCTTCGTAGAACATGTTTTTGAGGTTGGAGCAGTTTTTGAGTGAGCCGCCTTCTGTCATGTAGGCTGCGAGTGTCCAGGGTGATCCGCCGAATCCGAGGAGTGCTTTTTCTTGGCCGATGACTCCACGGATGGAGCGTAGAGCGGCGCCCATGTAGGAGAGTTTTTCTGCGGTATCTTTTTCATCGAGGGCGTCAACTTGGGCTTCGTTTTCGATGATGAAGTCCATGCCGATGCCGCCGCCGTCCCGGAAGTGGTAGGGTTGGCCCATGGCTTCTGGGATGACGAGAATGTCTGAGAACAGGATGGCTGCGTCCATTTCGTAGCGGCGGAGTGGCTGCATGGTGACCTCGGTGGCGAGCTCTGGGGATTTAACCATTTCAGTGAATGAGTATGATTCCTTGAGTTTACGGTATTCTGGAAGGTAGCGACCAGCTTGACGCATGACCCAGACTGGTGGGCGGTCTAGTGGTTGGCATTGCACTGCGGCTAGGAATCTGTCTCTGCTGTTCATGTTGGAGGTTTATAATGAGCGGTGGATAAATGCACGTAAAATGTGTGTGGATATTTGTTCTTACTTGGGAGGTTGACAGGAGGGGGCATTCTGGCATGATGTAGTCATGGCATTGCGGTTAAATACTGCGATCATCAGCGGATGGATCGATAATACGACTCCGGGGGTTACCCGAGGGGGTATTGAGGTCGTTGGGATGCAGCGGCCGTTGCAGCTTATTTTAAAGGGGAACTGCTGGCGAGATCTGGCAGGGACGAGGTTGGATTTTGTAAATCCGGAGCCTCAGGCACAGGAGGATGTGGTGGAGGCTCTGCATGGTTTGCAGCGCGGTGTGGTGGGGGATATGTCTGCTTCACAGAAGGTGAAAGCGCTGCTGATTACTAAAGAGGAAATGATTGAGTATCTTGAGGCGAATAAGGAGTTGCCTTTTGAGTGGAAAAATTGCCTTTATTTGGAGTGGTTTAGTTTGGCGAATGGGAGAGTGGTGGTTGAGGCCACTGGGTTTGAGCTTAAATTATCTGGTCATCACTGGGAGCTGGATCAAGCTGGGGATAGGATACAGCGTGAGGAGAATGCTAATGCTTTGGAGCATTTTATGGAGTTGATTACTCATGCGAATGAGGCGGAATCTCAGGTTCGTGATGATTTCGTAAATGAGGCGGATGAGTTTGAGTGGGAGCGTCGACTGCGGGTTCGAGATACTTTGGAGGAGGCTGTAGAGTTCTTATCACAGTCAGAGGATGATGATTCTGATGATCTGTTAGATACTGATTTAATGGAGGGGAGAGATAAATTGCTGAAGACGGCGCATACTTTGCAGATGGATGTGATGCTGTATTTAGGTAATTCTTTTTTGGATAGTGGATCTAGAGGGGAGTTGGCGATGGCGGCTCAGTTTGTGTTTGAGACGTTGGATGAAATCTGTCCTGAAACTAGCGAGAAGGATTTGGAAAAAGGTTATCGAATAGCGATGCTGAAGCGTTCTGCTGATGCTTGTAATGTTGCGATTGCTGCGTGTAATACCTTGGAAATGGAGGACGATGGTTTTGGTCTCATACGCGCAGATATTTTTGATCTACGCGATATGATGCTTGATAGAGTTAGAGAACTACGTGGTGATCTGGACGATGCACAGGATTTTAAGAATTAAAAATTGAGCGCCCACTGTACTAATGTGCGGACTCCGAAGCCGCTGGCGCCTTCGCCTTTGATGTAGGCGCCTCCTCGGTATCTCCAAGAGGTGGCAGCGATGTCTAATGCTGCCCAGTTGGTGTCGCCTACGAATTGTTTGAGGAAGCTGTAGCCTTGAGCCAGGGAGGCTTCGCCGCCTTCTTTACTGTTAACTAGGTCAGCGTAGTTTGACTCTAACAGTTCTTCGTGGCTTTCCCAGATAGGCATTTGCCAGAAGAGTTCATCGACTTCTTGGCCGGACTGGACGATGCTTTGGCAGAGGGTATCTGAGGTGCCTGCTACGGCTGAGCCCCCGCGACCGAGGGCGATGTTTACGGCACCGGTTAGTGTGGCTAGATTGACCATGGCATCGGGTTGGTAGGTTTTTGAAACGTAGGAGAGTGCGTCTGCTAGAATGAGGCGTCCTTCGGCGTCGGTGTTGCTGATTTCGATGGTTTTTCCGGAGTGTGAACCGATCACATCTCCGGGTTTGTATGCGTTTGAGCCTATTACATTCTCTGAGCTTGGGATGACGGCGATGATGTTAACTTCTGGCCTGATTTTGGCGAGGGCAGACATGGCTCCGAAGACTGATGTGCCGCCGCATTTGTCATATTTCATGAGCATCATGCCGGCTGCATTTTTGAGGGAGATACCACCGGCATCGAATGTTAGGCCTTTGCCAACCATGGCGAGGGTTTTTGTGGCTTTTGGGTTTTTGTATTCGAGACAGATCATTTTAGCTTCTTGAGCGCTTCCTTGGGATACTGCGAGGATGGCGTCCATTCCTAGTAAGCGCATTTCCTCTTCGTCGATGATTTTGTAGTGTAGGCCTTCGGCTTTTGCTAGCTGGAGGGCTTTGTCGGCGAATGCTGTCGGGGTGAGGAGGTTGGCTGGGGTGTCAGCGATGGATCTGGCTTCGTTGGCTGCTGTTGCGGTAATTGTAGCCAGTTGGATTTTAGATTGGTCTAGATGGTCTAGTTTGCTGAAACGGAGTTTACGAAGTGTGTGGTCTTTGTCTTTTTTGAGATATTTGTAATCACCTAGTATGAGTCCGTCGACTACTGCTGCGGTTTGCTCGGTATTTAGGTTTTCGGTTATTAGTAAGAGTTCATCTGCGTTGTATTTACGGATGAAGTCGACTGCGGTGCCACCTGCATTTCTTAGTGGGAATAGTGGTCGTTTTTCTGATGGCTTGATAGCGATGATGATCCATTGGCCAACACCGAGGGTGTCTGAGGCGATTTTTTTACCGTCGGTTAGCTGTTGGGTGAAGTAATCCGCGAGGGCTTGATTTTTGTCCTCAGGGAATAATTTTAGTGTGGTGAGTTCGCTGTGGATGTCATCTGATTGGAGGATGACTATGGCATGTTTTTGAGATTTGGCGGTTTCGAGTATTGGAGAAATCATGATATTAATTGGTTAGTGAGTGAATAGATTTTCGACGCTTAGGTAGCGTTGGCCGGTGTCACAAAGGAAGCAGACGATCGTTTTGCCTGCATTTTCTGGGAGTTCAGCCAGACGCTTTGCTACAGCAACATTCGCGCCAGATGAGATACCAACTAGAATTCCTTCTTTGGCGGCGATTTCTCTGCAGGTTGCGTAGGCTTCTTTTTCTGAGATGAGTTCGAAGGAGTCGATGATATCTTTATTGAGAGCAGCAGGGATGAAGCCTGGGGCGGTCCCCATGATCTTATGAGGTTGGAACTTTCCTTGTGAAATGTATGGCGCGATGTCAGGTTCGACTGCGACGCATTGGATATTTGGGTTTTGTTCCTTGAGGAATTTTCCGGTGCCTGAGATGGTGCCGCCTGTGCCGAGAGCTGCTACGAGAATATCGACGTTGCCTTGAGTTTGTTGCCAGATTTCTGGTCCGGTAGTTTTGTAATGGCTGTCTGGATTGCTGAGGTTTTGGTGTTGGCCGAGGTAGTAGTAGTCTGGGTGTTGTTCGCAGATTTCGAGTAATTTTGCCTTGGCTCCTTTTGTGCCCAGAGCGGCAGGGGTGAGGATGAGTTCTGCGCCGAGCGCGGTCATTACTTGGCGTCTCTCAATACTCTGAATTTCTGACATCACGATGACGACTTTATAGCCCATACGGCAACCGATAGAAGCCAATGCCATGCCTGTGTTACCACTGGTGGCTTCGATAATCGTATCTCCAGGTTTGATTTCACCTTTGATTTCCGCTGCAGCAATGATCTCGCGCACTGGGCGGTCTTTGATGCTAATTGGATTTAAGAATTCGCATTTAGCAATGATGTTATTTTCGGGAGCTAGGCCTTTTAGCCTGAGCATGGGGGTGTTTCCTATCATTTCTGTGAGGCTTTGACAGATCATGAGGAGAGATTACTTATTTTAGGTGAAACTGCTATTCATTTCTTATTTTGTGTAGCGGAGTGGTGCGCAAAATGGGGGGAATTAGATAAAAGTCTTGCTGGTGATAATCAATCTCAATAGAAGTTGATCTTCGTCCCAATTGACTCAACAGAAATATAAAAAAAATAAAAACCTATGAACAACATAACATGCAATATGTTAAGCCTACTCGCTATCTTTTCAGCAGCTGGATCTGTACTAGCGCAAGAGAGTATCGAAAGTATTGAAAGCGTGGAGAGTATCGAGGAGCTAGATTCGACTTCGGTGATCGGCAGCCAAGAGAGATTATTTAGACTTGCTGGATCAGCAGCCTATCTTGATGAGAAAGCGCTGAATCGTCAGAACTCTACGAATATTAACCAGATCGTAGCACGGGTTCCCGGTGTGTTTTCACGTGATGAGACGGGTACTGGATTTTTCCCAAATTTATCTATCCGGGGTGCTGATGGCGTGCGAATGAACAGAACGACAGTGATGGAGGACGGCATACTCATGTCGCCAGCACCGTATTCTGCTCCGAGTGCCTATTATTCACCTAAGGTGGGTCGTATGAGAGGGCTTGAGATTCTGAAAGGATCTAGTCAAGTGAAGTATGGGCCGCATACAACTGGTGGTGTGGTGAACTTCCTTTCTACTGAGATTCCTGATGAGGAGACATTTTATACGAAGCTTCTATACGGATCTGATAATGCGATCAAGGCCCATAGTTATTATGGAAATACTCTTGATACTAGTAACGGTAAATTTGGCTATTTGTTAGAGATGTATTATGATGGATCTGATGGATTCAGAAATGTGCAGTCTACACCAGAGAACAGTAATCCACGTGACACTGGTCACTCGCTCATCGAGCCAATGTTGAAGTTATCATGGGAGCCAGATACGGCGATGAAGCAGAAATTTGAGTTCCGCTATGGTTACTCAGATCTTGATGCTAATGAGTCTTATCTCGGTCTAACAGATGCTGATGTAAGAAGTAATCCAGACATGCGTTATGCGGGGTCTAGGTTTGATAACATCACTTCTCAGCAGCACCGCACGCATTTGAAATATTCATTTGCACCTAGTGAGAATTTGGATTTTGAGACGACTGCTTATTTTAATCAGTTTTCTAGAAACTGGTATAAGCTTAACCGCGTGGGTGTTGATAGAGCTAGCGCGCACAATGTGCTAGGTAACCCTGCTGCAAATGCGACTGCGTTTGGTATTCTCAACGGAACAGAGGCTGGACCATTGGATGTGAAGGCAAATAACCGTGACTATGAAGCCTATGGTCTTCAGTTTGCCGGAAGCTATGCTTACGAAGCGATGAATGCGACTAACACTTTGGACTTTGGAGTGAGATTTCATAAGGACAAGATTAGAAGGTTCCAGCATGCAGATCTTTATAACATGAATGCAAATGGTGGGGTTGATTCTGTGGATTACGGTTACCGTGGGCCAGATACAGAGGGCAACCGTCTTCAGGAGTCTAAGGCTATTGCAGTCTGGATGGAAAATGAGATGGACTTTGGTCATCTTAGCATCAAGCCGGGTGTGCGTTACGAGTATGTGGACCAATATCATGCAGACTATGCGACAGGTGATACTTACTCAGGTAGCACTAACTATTTAGCTCCGGGAGTTGGGTTCACTTTTGATGTGAATCCTTCTAACATTATTTATGGTGGAATTTATAAAGGTTTCTCAATTGCGGGGCCGCGTGCGGCTCAGAGAGATGGTGTAGATCCAGAGGAAAGTATAGGGTATGAGCTGGGGCTAAGACACCGCACAGATCGTGTGAATGCTGAGTTGGCTTTGTTCTACACTGATTTCTCAAACATGATCTCATCCGATGCAGGATTAGGTGACACGAGTTCTACGAATGCTGGAGCTGCGACTGTTTATGGTTTGGAAGCAAGTCTTAGTTACGATTTGTTAGATGGGAATAGAGGTTACATGATGCCTGTCTATGCTACAGCTACTCTTACCTCTGCAACCATTGACAACGCTTTAACAAGTGGTGGCGAAGGTGACATTTATAGTGGCGGTGAGGATGATGCACGAATCCCATACATTCCTGAATTCCAAGCATCATTCGGTTTGGGGTTTGAGGCTGAGACTTGGGGAGCGAACCTAGATGCAACTTACATTGGTGAGTCATTTGGTACTGCACTTGAAGATACTGCAGCGGCAGGTTCATCATCAAGAAATGGTGCTGTGGGTGACGGTTTCACCGTTGATCTCAGTGGTTACTATCAGATGAACGAGCAAACTAAACTCATTGGTGGGCTCACAAATATGTTCGACGAGCGCTACATTTCATCACGTCTTCCTGATGGAGCTAGAGCGAATCCAGGGCGCACGGTTTACGCTGGATTTGAGATCAAGTTCTAAGTTCTAGCGGAACGGGATTCTACTGTAATCATAGCCCTACTAGATGCTACATCTAGTGGGGTTATTTATTTAATTTTATTGTCCCTGAGTCTGCGATTGTATCTTCAGTGGTAAGGGCGTGACCAATGGAGGCAGGCGTTTAGTAGAGATTCCTACTTTTAGTGAAGTGGAGGTGCCGGACAAGCCGGAGAAGCCACCGCTGACAGGCATCACACCCCGAGGATGATGGCTTACACCTACCGCGATATGTCCGGAGCTGACCCTTTTACCGATAGAGGGGTCATAGCCAGTCCATCCGTGATCAGCTAAATAGATCTCAGCCCAGGCATGGGTTGATCCACGGCCTACCTTGGAATTTCCACTTTCCATGTATCCGCTCACAAACCTAGCTGGGTAACCTAGGGCTCTACTGGTCTCTATCATAAGAACAGCCATGTCGCGGCATGAGCCGCTCTCTAGCTTGAGTGTCTCGGCGGGTGACTGAACACCTATCGCTTCACGGCGCGTGTATTTGATGACACGGTGAATTAGTATCGCCATGTCGTCGAAAATTGCTGCCTTTTGGCCTGGTTTAGGAGCTAGTCCGCTTCTTGTGAACCATTTGCGCAAAAGGGAAACTTCTGGAGGGTAAATATATTGCAAATAAGGAACTGAAACCATCTGTTCTATCCCTGCCTGCATTGAAGGATAGGGAACGTAGATCGGTTCTTGGTCAGTTTTTTCTGGTGGCACGCTAACGGTGAACTCACTGACGATCTTTAGCTCTGTAGCGGCCTCCAATACATTTACGATTGCAATGCTATTGTCGAGCATGTCTCTGTGCCACCGAACTTCTGCTTTAGGGGAGATCGTTAGATTCATGGTGTTGAGTCGGATGTCATGCCCCTCACGCGGCCTAAGAACCATACGGTGGGGTGTGAAATTCACCTGTGCGGAATACGAGTAAACTGTCTCATGTATTAAATGGATCTGTTCCCATGTTTCGGGTAATGTGTCAAAAATCTTCATATTTTCAGGGCAGGATGATTGCTTGGTTTGCGGCAACAAGCGAGTCACGAGTGATAGGCTCAAAATTGGAATCTAATAGCTCACATTGCACCTGACTTTTTGTAAGTTGAGGATCGCCGAAAATAGTGCAGACCGCTGCATCTGCAGCATCCCTTCCGGTGGCTATTCTCACGAGCCCATTGAGTGGAGCAAGTCGAGTGGCGTCAAAGATATACCACCACCCTCCAATGAATACCTCAAAACATGCATGAAAATCTTGCGGCTCAAGCTGGTAAGCATACACCGTAACGTAACGAGCAGGCACATTCAGAGCGCGACATAGAGTAATTCCTAAATGAGCAAAATCCCTGCACACGCCTTGTCTGCCATTCATTGTATCCACTGCGGAAGACATCTCGCCAGAACTACCGCTAACGTAGGCGATATTTTCATAAATCCAGTCACTCACCGCCGAAGCGATTGCGTAAGGTCCCTCGACATGACCAAACATGTCGTTCGCTTGCTGGCGCATGATGTCTGACTGGCAATAACGACTAGGAAAGAGGAAAGGAATTCCCTCTGGGTTAAGATTGCTCATCGGGTTGAATCTGATCTCGTTCACATCCATGATGCTGTGTGAAATACTCATTTCCGCGGTGTAAGAAATTTCCAGATAGCCTGGGTTATGAGTCAAAAGTCGTGAAAACCGGTTCATTCCGCTCACAATATGAAAGTCCTCAATTTCCACCTGCGGGTTCGTTTCTAGCGACTCACTGGTGATTTTCTGGCCACCGGTTTCCAAACATTTAAGAGCGAACAGGAATGTCGCTGGATGGTTAAGCTGATATGCAAGATCGCAACTGACTTTTAAGTTCATATGTTTTGTTGTGTAATTTAGTAAATGTTAATGGCTAAGGTTACTCTAGCACTTTTCATACCTTTTTCTGCAAATTAAAAATTAAAAAACAAAAGGCGGTATAGGGAACTGTATGGATATAGTGATGCGTATTAACGTTCCTCCATTTTTCTTATTTGTTTCGCTACTTCATATTCGCTTGTATTGCCTAAATAAAGCCCAGTCGGTCTAGTAGACCTGACTGGACTTTAGAAATACCTAGCTGGGATTATTTCCCTAAAGTTCTATGCAATCTGGGTAGACTAACGCCTTTGACATAGGGGTCATTAGGATTCTTCTTGGCGTAATCTTGGTGGTAGCTTTCGGCTAACCAAAATTTTACTAACGGGACGATCTCTACTTCTATTTTCTTACCCAGCTTTTTAGCAAGTGCTGCTTTAGATATTTCCATTACTTTTTTCTCGTCATTGTCTCGATAGAAAAGAACTGGCCGATATTGCTTTCCGAAATCTGGGGCGACACCTTTTCCATTGGTGGGATCAAAACTCTTCCAATAAACAGCTAGTAGAGATTCCAGGTTCACTTTAGTGGAATCGTAGGTCAATTCCACTGCTTCGGTGTGGCCGGTAGCACCAGAGCTAACTTGTTTGTATGTTGGGTTTTGTTCTTCACCGCCGGAGTAGCCAGATTCAGCTTCTTTGACTCCTGGGACGCGTTCATAAATTTCTTCTACGCACCAGAAGCATCCAGCAGCGAGAGTCAACTTTTTCTCTGCAGCCTGCGCGACGTTTCCTAATATCGCAGCTAGACCAATGGTTAATATTATTTTTTTCATTATTTTTTATCCTTTCCTTTAAATTCTTCAGCAAGTTCTGCGAATCCTTCTTTCTTAAGATCTGCTGCTGGAATGAATCTGAGAGCAGCGGAATTAAGACAATATCTGAGGCCTGTGGGTGCTGGTCCATCGTCAAATAGATGGCCGAGGTGGGAATCTCCCTTAACTCCACGTACTTCAGTTCTGACCATGCCTGCTGACTTATCAACTACTTCTGCCACAGTGTTTTTATTTAGTGGTTTAGTAAAGCTTGGCCATCCAGTGCCTGATTTGAACTTATCTTTTGAGCTAAAGAGTGGGTCTCCTGAGATGACGCAGACGTATATGCCTGGGGCCTTATTATCCCAATACGCATTTTTAAAGGGTGGTTCAGTGCCGTTTTTCTTGGTCACTTCATATTGTAGAGGGGTTAGCTGCTCTTTCAGAGCTTTGTTTTCCTCACTGACTTCACTGCAAGCCACAGACAATAAGCCTAAACTTAAGGCTAGGACTGGCCACACTGTATTTCTAATTCGGTTTTTTAATCGCATAACGTAAAGTAAGATGTACTAGATTCCTAATTTATTCCCTTCTTAATCAATCACAACTGTTATTTTGCGCTAATCTTTGTGGGATTCGCGACATTAGCCGATGCATTTATGAAGGACGGGGCGGATCTTGGACGTGCTACTTACTTTGAGTTACGAGTGGAGGTGGATGGTTTTTACTTTTCGGGTGGTAGCTTTTCCTTCGTTCTCATCGCTAGATTCTTCTAGATAAACGTTGAGATGATCTTGCTCTTGCTTGACGTAGAAGTTTGCTGAGCTTACGTGCCATTCGAAGTTGTAACCGGATATTGATTGGTAGCTTTTTATGTCTTCTGGAGAGTGTGGTTGGTAGTCTGATTTTTGCTTTAGACTATATACTTCATCGTCGATCAGGTAAGTTTCACCATTTACGATGAGTGATACTTGATGGACGAGTGACATGTCATCAAAGTCTTTGCTCTCGATCAGCCAGTTGACAACGAGTGGGGTGGTAGCTTGGGTTACTTTTTTTGCAGGCTTGGATTGTAGGCTACTGCTTGGCTTGATATTTTCATTAGTACATGAAAGAAAGCTGAAGCTAATAAGGCTGGTAGTGATAGTTAATAATAGTGGTTTCATAATGGTTTTATTAGTGGGCTTGGAGCCAGTTGTCTCCGGTACCGGTGTCGACTTTGACTGGGACGCCGTTGGGGAGTTCTAGGGCTGATTCCATGGCTTGTTTGATGAGTGGGATGAGTTCTTGTTGTTCTGATTTATGGAGGTCGAAGATGAGTTCATCGTGGACTTGGAGGAGCATTTTGGTTTTGTAGTTTCCTTGTGTTAGGAGTGCATCTACTTTGATCATGGCGTATTTGATCATGTCTGCGGCGGTGCCTTGGATGGGGGTGTTGATGGCGGCGCGGGCGGCGTTGTTACGCTGCATGGCGTTGCGGGAGTTGATGTCTTTGATGATGCGTTTCCTGCCTGTGAGTGTTTCTGTGTAGCCTTGTTCGGTGGTTTTTTCGATGGTGTTGTCCATGAAGTCTTTGATGGCTGGGTATTTTTCGAAGTAGGTGTCGATGATTTCTCCGGCTTCTGAGCGTGGGATGCCGAGGCGTTGTGAGAGGCCGAATGCGGAGATGCCGTAGATGATGCCGAAGTTTACCATTTTGGCATTCCGGCGCATGTCTGAGGTGACGTCTTCTAGTGGGACATCGTAGACATTGGCTGCGGTGGCGGTGTGGATGTCTAAGTCTTTTTTAAAGGCGTCTATCATGGGGGCGTCATTTGCCATGGCGGCCATGACGCGGAGTTCTACTTGAGAGTAATCTACGGCGAGTAGGGTGTAGTCTGGGCTGCGTGGGACGAATGCTTTTCTGATTTCTCTGCCTGCTTCTGAGCGGACGGGGATGTTCTGGAGGTTGGGGTCTGATGAGGCGATTCTGCCGGTGGCGGTCATTAGCTGGTGTAGCTGGGTATGGATGCGCTGGTCTGATGGGCAGAGGTGGGTGGGGAGTGCGTCAACGTAGGTGGATTTGAGTTTTGAGGCTTCGCGGTATTCGAGGATGTTGGCTACGATTTTGTGTTGTGATGCGAGTGATGAGAGTGTGGATTCGTCGGTTTTGAATTGGCCGGTTTTGGTTTTCTTTGGTTTCTCAACTAGTTGCATTTCTGAGAAGAGGATTTCTCCTAGTTGCTTGGGTGAGTTGAGGTTGAATTCTTTTCCTGCTTGTTGGTAGATGTCTGTTGTTAGGGTGGCTATTTTAGCGGCGAGGACTTTGCTTATTTCTGAGAGTGCGGTGGTATCTACTGAGATGCCTTCGTTTTCTATGCGGGTGATGACGGGGAGGAGGGGGGATTCTATTTCGTAGAACGTTTCACTTTGGTCTGCTTGGTCTAGTTTCTCAGCGAGGAGTTCTGCGAGCTGGAAGGTGATGTCTGCGTCTTCGCATGCGTAGTCTGTGAGTGCGCTTGGCGGGATGCTGAACATGTCGATTTGTTTGCCCTTTTTCTTGGCTGGAGCTTTCTTTTTAGGGGCTACGCTTTCGGCCATAGCGAAGAGGTCGTCTGCTATTTCTGAAGCGGGTGTTTCTTCTGGGTCTTTCTGGTGGGCTTCTGCTACGTCTGCTAGCTTGATGGTGGTGTAGCCGAGGAATCTTTCTGCGAGGTAGTCCATTCCGTGTCGTTGGTCTGGCTCGGCGAGGGAGTGGGCTAGCATGGTGTCGAAGTATGGGCCGTTGATGGGGATGTCTTGGGCTAGGAGGACTGAGAGGTCATATTTGAGGTTGTGGCCAATTTTGGTGGCTTTGGAGGTGAAGATGGGGGTAAGGTTTTCTACTATTTCTGGGAGTGAAAGCTTGGTTGTGGGGGTGACGAAGTAGGCTTCGTTTTTCTTCCAGCTGATGGCGAATCCTAGGATCTTGGCGATGCGGGGGTTAAGGGATGTTGTTTCTAAGTCGAAGCAGAATAGGTCTGTTTTGCTGAGGCTGGAGGTAAGTTTTTTGAGAGCGGCGGGTGAGTCAACGAGGGTGTATTTTGGCTTGATGTCATTGAGCGATTTTAGCTCTGCGTGGACTAGGTCATTGCTATCTGTTGTGGTGGTGTGGCCTCTGCCGGAGTTATAGTCATTGCCATAGAGGCGTTTTCCTAGTGAGTTGAATTCGAATTCTGTGAAGAGGCTTTGGATGGCTTCGTCGTTGCGATTATTGATTTCTAATTCATCGAATGTGGTGGTGACTGGGACATCTAGGATGATGGTGACGAGCTCTTTGGAGAGCATGGCTTGCTCTTTGTTGTTCTCGACGTTTTCTTTCTGTTTGCCTTTGAGTTGATCTGTGGACTCTAACAGTTTCTCGATAGAGCCGAATTGTTTGATGAGTTTTTTGGCGGTTTTCTCTCCGATGCCTGGGACTCCAGGGATGTTGTCTGCGGCGTCTCCCCAGAGGCCGAGGATGTCGATGACTTGGGAGACGCGTTCGATTTCCCATTGTTCGAGGATTTTAGGGACGTCTAGGAGTTCGACGTCTGAGCCTTTGCGTCCGGGTTTCCACATGGTGGTGGTGGGGCTGACGAGCTGGGCGAAGTCTTTGTCTGGGGTGACCATGAAGGTGTGGAATGATCCTTCATCGTCTGCTTGCTTTGCCATGGTGCCGATGATGTCATCTGCCTCGAAGCCTGGGATCTCGATGACTGGGATGTTAAAGGCATTTAGGATGCGCTTTACTTGTGGGATGGCGGCGGCGAGGTCTTCTGGCATGGCGTCTCGCTGGGCTTTGTAGGCTGGGAAGATTTGGTGTCTAGGGGTTGGTTCTTTGGTGTCGAATGCTACGCCGAGGTGGGTGGGGGCGTGGTTGTCGATGATTTCGAGCATGGTGTTGATGAATCCAAAGATAGCTGAGGTGTTGATGCCTTTGCTATTCATGATGGGATTTCTGATAAGAGCGAAATGTGCGCGGTAAACGAGTGCCATGCCATCGAGCAAGAAGAGGCGTTTTGTGGTTTCAGACATGTGTGGAGTGTGCGTCTAAAGGCTGGTCTTGGTCAATGGTAGAATGGGGTTGTGGCTGATGTCTCTTGTCAGGGAGGATTTACTCACCTATTCTGTTGTTATGAAATTATGCATACCTCAAACATCATTGAAAGTTTTTGTTCTTGCGTCACTTTTCTCACTTCCTTTAGTAGCGGAGGAGGTAGCTCGTGAAATTCAGGAGCTTTCTGAGGAAAATATACGTAGTGGAGTAGAGGGGAGAAAGCTTTGGGGTAAGGAAAAGAAGGCTGCTGAACCTGGTTATGTATGTGTGAGGGCGAGTGGTGTTGCGTGGATTTATAAGCATCCGCCTCATACAGGGAGTGGACATGGGGATGGTATTGCCTCTTCTAAGCTCAGCGGGCTTGTGGTTGATTCAGGGTTTAAGACTTTGAAGGATGTTAAATTTGTTGAGAAGCCAACTAGGCAATTTAGTGGCCCTGATAAAGAAGAGGAGCGAGCGATAACGAAGAAAGACGGACGGTTTTCATTTGTTGTGTCGGTGGGTGCAGCGATTACGATGGGGGAGGGTTTTGGAGGTGATGTGTATCAATCTGGATTTAAGACATTCGTGGTGAGTTGTGAGGGATATCAAACCTTAGAAGTAACGGTGGGTTTTGGTTGTCCAGGTCTCTTCATTCAGATGACTAAGGAGCATCCTTAGGATGCGAGGTTAGGCAGTAGGTTGAGCCACGGTATTTAATTTGCGATTTGGCTGGTCAAATGGGGGGTAAATGTTGTTTCTATATATATTATGAATTCAGCCAGCTTTTTACTTTGTATCGTGTTTGCCGCCATTGGGTATGTGATCCATCCTATGATTTTGCCCAAATTGGTAGATTCTGGTATCGTTTCTGAGTCTGTATTGAGCGATAGCTATAAGAAGAAGGGTGCTGATAAGAAAACTACTGATGAGGAGCCTGAGCTAATGGGAGAAGATACTGAGGCAGAGCCTGTGGAGCCAAGTGCTCCGGATATGGAGCCTGAACCAGAGGAGGAGGCACCAGCTCCTGAGCCAGCGCCAATGCCTGCACCTGTTCCTACACCAGCACCAATTCCTGCGCCAGTGCCAACACCTGCTCCAGTAACTGAGCAGCCAGCTGCGACGGGTAAGTTGACTGATGCTGAATTTGCTGCTGTTCTTAAGAATTCAGTTTCACTGGGAGAAGTGAATGAGTTTAAGATTGATCAGGTTGCGGACTGGAAGCGCACTGGTGAAGAAGTAGTGGCAGGCGAAACCTACGATGTAGGTTTGGTGACTTATAATGCTAAGACAATTTTTGGAGAAGAGAAGCTACAAGCTAAAGCGCTAGTCAAAGGTGGTAAGGTAGTGAAGTGGCTCTGGCCAACTACGAACACTGAGATGAGGTAGTGGTTTTAGTGATCGGGAGGCTTGTAGCATCTAGGTATTGATTAGAGTGGCTTAGTAGGAATGAGATTAAGCTCTATCTGGGACTATTTGTGTTAGGATGGATAGAGGTTTACGCATGACGCTTTGCTCGGCGATCAAACCCTGCCAATCTTAATCTTGCTCGTTGAGCTAATTCCAGCTTTACTCGATACTTTTCTTTCTGAAGATGTTGAGGTAAGGGGTGAGGATGGCTTTGAGGAGTTTGTAGGTGAGGAAGAGTAGGCCGAAGGCTAGGATGACGGTGAGAACTACGATGGCGATGATGCCCCAGAGTGGGATGCTCCATTTACTCTTGAGGAATCTTAGCTTTGGATTTGATAGTAGGCCTACGACTTTGAAGGTGAGGCGCTGACGTAGTGATAGGCCTGGGATCTTGGATAGATCTGGCATGCCGTTTTTTCCAAACATGGCGGATAGGTCTGGCATGCCGTCCATGCCGGCGCCCATTCCACCCATGCCAGCAAACGGGTTTTCCGCTTGCTGGTTATTAGGAGATGGATTAGATGGCTTTGGTTTCTTAGTCTTGGTTGAGGATACGACTTCTACCTCAGCCTCGATTGTTCTTGGCTCTTTTTTACTCATGACGTGGACTGGCTGGTATTGTTTATTGTGTCTGGCTTAGAGCTGGACGATGGTTTTTTCTGTGGCTGCGTCAATGATAGCGAATTTTTCTCTGTGGAGAGATGCGTCTGTGCGGAAGATGAGGCGGCCGTTGTGGCTGCGTTCTAGTTCCATGAGGATCTTGGAGTCTTCTTTTTTGAAGCGGTTGAGGACTTCTGGGTTTACGAGGACGATGAGGTCTCCGTATTTGTCGTCATTTTTCTGAATGACGGTGTTGAGTCTTCTTTGGATCTCTACGGACATGGTCATGGTGGTCTTGACGCGGCCTTTGCCTTGGCAGTAGCTGCATGGCTCGTACATTGCATCGCGGAGTGATTCGTTGAGGCGCTGGCGGGTCATTTCCATGAGGCCGATGGCTGAGATCTGCATGACTTGGGTCTTGGCTTTGTCTCGCTTGAGGCGTTCTTTCATGGCGCGGAAGACGGCTTGCTGATCTTTGCGGTGGCGCATGTCGATAAAGTCAACTACGACGAGTCCACCGATGTTGCGGAGGCGGAGTTGGCGTGCTACTTCTTCAGCAGCTTCGAGGTTTGTCTCGGTGATCATTTTTTCTACGTCTTTGGAGCCTTTGTTGCGGCCGGTGTTGACGTCGATGGCGATGAGTGCTTCTGTCTCATCGATGACGAGGTAGCCGCCGCACGGGAGCCAGACTTGGCGGTGGAATGCTTCGTCGATCTGGCGCTGGATGCCGATTTTCTCGAAGATAGATTGTCTGGCAGGGTAGTGCATGATGCGGCGCTTAGCACGGCGTGATACTTTGCCAGCGATTTCTCGCATGAATTCTGTGGTTTCGAGGTCGTCACAGATGACTTGGTCAACTTCATCGGTGAGGAAGTCTCTGGCAGTTCTCTCGATGAGTCCTGGCTCTTGGAATGCGATGACTGGTGCTTTCTTTGAGTCACGCTTGGTCTCGATATCATGCCATTGTTCTAGGAGCATGGCGAGGTCGCGCACGAAGTGGCGTGCTCTCTGACCGATGGATACGGTGCGCATGATGATGCCCATTCCTTCTGGAACTTGGAGCTTCTGCATGATGCGGCGGAGGCGTTGGCGTTCCTTTGGTTCATCGATCTTCCGTGAGATTCCGAACTGCTCAGAGAAGGGCATGAGGACGAGGTAGCGACCAGCGAGTGAGATGTTGGTGGTGACACGTGGGCCTTTGTTTCCGATAGGGCCTTTGGATACCTGGATGAGGATTTCTGAGCCGATAGGGTAGATGCTAGGGATGTCTTTTGAAGTGATTTTCTTTTGTTTCTTCTTTGGTCTTCCTTCGCGCTGGATTTCTTCGAGTCCGCCGTCTAGTGCTGCTGGGATGGCATCCCAGAAGTGTAGGAATGCGTTTTTGTCCATGCCGATGTCGACGAACATGGCTTTGAGTCCTTGTTCGATGTTTTTGACGGTTCCTTTGAAGATGCCGCCAACGATGTTGGCTTCTCCTTCGCGCTCTACGTCATATTCTTCGAGGCTGTTGTTCTCGAGGAGGGCAACGCGACGTTCGAGTTTTTCTGAGTTGATGACGAGGGTGACTCCTTTTGTAGGGTCTGGGTCTCCGCTGGTGAGTCCGAATGCTTTTTTAATTTTTGAGATCATGTTGAATTGTTTATTGGTTTGAGTGTTTAATAAATTTTTTATGTTAGTTAGAATTTGGGTCTCGCTTAGGTTTAATAATCCTAGGCTGTTTTATGGGTTTTACCGAGCCACGTGAATCGACCTCTGGGGTGATGGATGGCTCGGGTGTGTTAGAATCTGAATCAGGGGTTAAATTTGTGTTAGAATTTGGATTACGTTTCGGTTTGATGATTTTCACTGAGCTTGCTTCGTCACCGGTTTCGCCGTCGGCAAAAAATGATGCGATGTTAGACTCTTCTGGGATGATGGTTTCTTCAATGAGGTTCATGTGTCCTGCGTATGGCTTGGATTTCTTCAGGTTTACTTTTTTGCCTTTTTCGATTTCGAAGAGTGATTCTAAGATGAGTTTTACGAGCGGGCCTGCGACTTTACCGCCGCTCCCACCACGTTTGACTGCGACTACTACGACGTATCGTGGATCTTCGTATGGAGCGAATGCTGCGGTCCATGCGACGTGGGTGCTTACGCCTTTGTCCGTGGTTTGGGCAGTTCCTGTCTTGGCTCCGATGATGACGTCTTCTGTATCTGGCTTTGCTCTGCCGGCGGTTCCGCCTGGGGCGTTGGCTGCGAGTCTCATTCCGTAGCGGATGGTTTCTAGGTGTTCTTTGGTTAGGCCTTCTTGTAGGAGGTCTAGTTCTGAGGGTTTTTTGAAGGAATGTTCTACTCTGAGGAGTTCGTTTTTTGATCTATGGACGATTCTTGGTCGGTAGTATTTTCCGCCGTTTGCGATGGTGGAGACGAAGGATGCGACTTGGAGTGGAGTGGCTTGTGAGTAGCCTTGGCCGATGCTCATCATTCCTGTGAATGCGTCGGTCATTGTCTCGTTAGGGTAACGTTTCTCCCATCGGCTGCTGCCGGGGACTACGCCTGAGTTTTCACGTGGAAGGCGGATTCCGGTTTGTCTGCCTAGGCCTAGCATTTGGTAGGTTTCGACCATTTTCTTGTAGCCGATTTTGTTGGCGATGTTCATGAAGTATGGATTACATGATCGCTGGAGGGATTCAGCTAGGGCAAGTGTTCCGTGGCCTGAGGTGAGCCAGCAACCGATGGCGATGCTGCCGTAATGGGTGTAGCCGGTGCAGTTGCAGAGTGAGCGGTGCATTCCGTTCTTGCAGCCTGCGATGGCAGCGGGGAGTTTGAATGTGGAGCCTGGTGCAAAGTTTGAGATGGCGCGGTTCATTAGAGGCACGGCTTGGTTTTCGCGGTATACGGAGTAGCGTGCTTCAGTGATGCTGGGGATGAAGTCATTAGGGTTATAGTTTGGCACGGATGCCATGGCTAGGATTTCACCGCTGTTTGGGTCCATGACGACAGCGGCGCCTTTGCCAACACCGTATTGTTCGAGGATGGTCTCGGTGATTTGTTGGAGTCTGGCATCGAGTGTGAGGTAGATGTCTGAGCCTTTGGCTGGTGGTTGGTAGTCAACGATGCCTAGTGTTACGCCTTTGTCGTTCTTGAGAATAGTTTTGATGCCTTCACGTCCTGTGAGTTCATCGTTCATGGATTTCTCGATTCCGTCTTCTCCGTAGGGGTCACCGATGTAGTGAAGGTAGCCGTCTGGGATGTCGCCTTTTTTCCACGGCTTGATGAAGCCTAGAACATGGGATGCTAGTGCGCCGAGTGGGTATTCGCGCGAGGGTGCAACGTCGATATAAACGCCGGGTAGTTGGAGGTTTTGTTCGGCGTATTTGGCAAATTCTTTGTAGGTGAGGTCCTTTCGGTAGACGAAGGGGACGAGGCCGCCGTGGGTGTTGTAATGGGACTCCATTGCCTTGGCGCTGTAGTCGGCGTCGAGGTTGTATTCTGCTAGCTTTGGTCTGACGGTTTCATTGACCATGCCGGCGATGTCGATGCGCTGGATCTTTTTCTTAGAGCCATTTCTGGTGACTAGGACTGTGCGTTTGAGGGTGTTGCGAGGTTCACCATTTTCGTCTGTAGTAGCGAGGTATGCTTTGTGGATCTCGGCGAGGTTGAAGTAAACGATGTAGGACTGTTTATTCTGAGCGAGGGTGATTCCGTAGCGGTCTTTGATGTCGCCACGGGTGCCGGGCTCACGGACTTCTACGGTTCTATTAGACGGGACTTTTTCTCGGTAGAAGTCTTTTTGTTTGATCTGGAAGTCATAGAGTCGAGTCAACAGGACTCCAGTCCCTACTAAAATGAGTAGGGTGAGGAGGTAGAGTCTGTATCTGTATCGCGGTGCTGCCATGTTTGGTTGTTGAGTGATCTATTGTTTGAGGGTTATGCTGGTTCTTCTTTTTCGGCTTTTTTGAATCGGAAATAGCGTCTTTTGAGGCCATCGTAGCGGATGGTGTGGTTGAAGAGTTTGGCTAATTTAAAGAGGATGAGGAAGACTAAAGGTGAGCAGAGCATAGTGATGGCTGCTGAGATCCAAATTTGGTAGAAGACGCGGGTGGGGAAGTAAAACTCGCCTCGGACGATGTTGATGAGGAGGTATTCTGAGAGTAGGTAGAAGAAGGTGGCGAAGCCTGTGACGATGGCGGATAGCTGCCAGACTCCTTTGCGGAATAGCGGCTGGAAGCCTTGCATGACGATGCCCATAATGAAGTAGAGGATGATGGAGTATCCGAAGCGGATCTGGTCAGCAGGTGCGGTGTAAATAGTGGGGTCTCCGCCTTGGCTGCCGAGAGCATTTTGGGCATCCCAGATGAAGCCACATAGGAAGGTGAGGATGAGCATGGGTGAGAAGCCTACTGTGACCACGCAGCAGAGGAAGGTGAGGGGGAGGATGTGGAGGCGGGCGTCATACATACCAGTAATCGCTGGCAGAAACTGCTGAAGAATGCAGGCCAGGAGTACGAGGATGAAGATGCTAATATGGTATCGGATCACTTTTTGAGAACAAAGACGGTTTCTAAGTCCGCGAAGTTCACTGCTGGTTTCACCTGTGCTTCAGTATAGAGAGGGCCTCGGATAACATCGACGATGGTACCTAGGGCTATGCCTTTTTCGAACAGTTGGCCTTTACCTGTGGTAATGACTTTTTGTCCTTTTTTGACATTAGAATCTCTGGACAGATAACGTAAGCGCAGCATGGGGTTGTCTCCATTCTGGGCTCTCTGTCCGCTGAGGATGCCAAACTCATGAGTGCCAACTACCTGTGCAGATACTTGGCATGCTTCATCAGTTAGCAAAATCACAGTTGAGGTCTCGTCATCAGGTCGGTCTACCTTGCCAACGAGTCCTTCAGCAGCGATCACGGCGAGCATGGGGCTCACTCCGTGATGTTCCCCTCGATCGATATGGGCGGTTTCCCACCAGTTCGAGGGTTTGCGGCGTATGACTTTTGCAGCGATTACGCTGAAAGGGGTGCGTTTTTTGAAATCTAGGGCGGCTCGGAGCTGGACGTTTTCTTTTTCCAGGGTGCGGAGGTGCTTGATTTCGGTACTCAGTTTTACTAGCTCGGTCTCGGCTAGTTTGAGTTTATTTGAGAGGGTTTGTGAGTGTTCTAGCTCTTCATCGAATGCGCGGATCTTCGTTTCCATGGTGGAACCGCTGGCGACGAATGGGCTGATGATGGTGAAGTAGCCTTTCTGAATCTGGCGCACACTGCTCTCGCTCCTAGTCAGCGCCCATGCGGAGGCTGCGAGGAAGAGTAAAAGAGTGACGAGATTTAGCGGCTTCATGTGCTAGGATCGATAAACGGAAAACTTAGGGGTAAGTTTTACAAGAGTTTATGGAATGGATTACTCCATGTTGGTAACACGACGGAGGAAGTTGATTTCCTGTAGTGCTTTGCCTGTTCCTTCTGCTACGGCGCTGAGTGGATCATCTGCTACGTGGCATGGGAGGCCTGTTTCGAGTTTGAGGCGTTTGTCTAGGCCCTTGAGGAGGGCACCACCACCGGCGAGTGTGAGTCCGCGGTCTACTAGGTCAGCTGCAAGCTCAGGCGGGCATCGCTCAAGGGTGGTGCGGACGGCATCGATGATGGATGAGAGTGGATCTGCGATGGCTTCGCGGATTTCCTCTGATGAGATTTTCATGGTTTTAGGGAGTCCAGCGACGAGGTCGCGGCCTTTGACGTCCATGGTGAGTTCCTTAGGTAGCTCGATGGCTGAGCCTAGGCGGATCTTGATTTCCTCTGCAGTGCGCTCACCGATCATGAGGTTGTATGCGCGCTTCATGTAGGAGATGATGGCTTCGTCTAGCTCATCACCTGCGGTGCGGACTGAGCGACTGTAGACGATGCCGGCTAGGGAAATGAGGGCAACTTCGGTAGTTCCGCCGCCGATGTCGACGATCATGCAACCTGATGCTTCTTGGACGGGGAGGCCTACGCCGATGGCTGCTGCCATGGGTTCTTCGATGAGGAATACTTCGCGAGCGCCTGCTTGCTCTGCGCTCTCACGGACTGCGCGTCTTTCTACTTCTGTGATACCAGAAGGGATGGCGATGACTACGCGTGGGTTTGAGCGTTTGTTGCTGTTGGCTTTCTTTATGAAGTGCCTAAGCATGGCTTCTGTGACTTCGAAGTCTGCGATGACTCCGTCTTTGAGGGGGCGGATGGCAACGATGTCACCTGGGGTTCTGCCGAGCATTCGCTTGGCATCATCGCCCACTGCGAGGACAATGTTGGTGCCAGCTTTGACTGCTACTACAGATGGTTCGCGGAGGACAATGCCTTGGTCCTTAACGATTACCAGGGTGTTGGCGGTTCCGAGGTCGATACCGATGTCGTTGGCAAACCAACGTCCGAAAAATTTTGAGAACATGAATGGGTGATGTGATGGAAATTGATTAAAAGTCTGAGCTGTCTGGCTCATTTTTGATACGTGACGAAAAAAGCGGTTGTTTCAGTGCATTGCTTTAATATAGCTAACACGCGTGTGAGCGAGACTATTCACGTGTGAAGCGGAAAGGTCAAGCCGGATTTGCTCCATTGTAACAAATGAAATGATTGTGTAAATTACTGGTTGATGGCGCTTGCCAGTGGTGGGGAGTTATGGTGAATTGTTGTTGCGATGGCATACACGGAAGATAAGGCGTTTGAATTGATAGAATCTGCTTATGAGCGGGGTCGGCTGGGGCATGCGTTTATTATTTCTGGAACGAAACATGCTGGTGTGGAGTCGCTTACTACGAGGGTGATCAATCTTATTAACCGTGACGAAGAAAAAGAGGAAGAGGGGGGCGGGGCTGATATGTTTGACCTTTTTGGTGAGGTGGCGGGGGTGGATAAGGCTCCGGAGCCTGAGGCTGAGAATTTACAAGAATTAGAGGGTGAGTTAGTGAGGATAGTGCGGCCGCAGATGAAATCTAGGATTATTCCTGTGGATGCGATGCGTGAGTTGGAGAAATCCATGTTTAAGACTGCTCGTAAGGGGAAGTATAAGGTGGGGGTGATCGTGGATGCAGATAGGATGCGGACGGAGGCGGCGAATGCTTTCTTGAAGACCTTGGAGGAGCCTCCGAATGGGTCGATATTATTTTTGCTGACGGCGAGTCCTGAGCGGTTGCTGAGTACGATTCTTTCTCGGTGCGTGAATATTCCGTTGATAGCGGAGAATGATGTGAGGGAGGAGCTTGAGGGGGAACAGGAAATGCTGACTACGCTGTTGAGGAATGCTAAGGCTGGGTTTAATTCGGTTTCACGGGCGCTGACGATTAAGTCTGTTTTTGCGACTATTTTAAATAAGCGGAAACTTGCGATAGGGAAGGTGTATGAGGCGTCTCTGAAGGAGGAGCAGGAGCACTACAAGAATACGACGGATGGGGAATGGCTTAAGGATAGGGAGAAGCATTATGAGTCTCTTATTCAGAGTGATTACCTTTTTGAGCGGTCTAAGTTTATCGATCTGCTTATTCTTTGGTTGGGTGATTTGGTAAGGATAAAGTCTGGTGCACCTAGGTTGGATTTCCATCAGTATGAAGTGGGGATGGCTGAGGCTGCTTCTAAGGAGAGTCTTGAGTCGTTGATACAGAGGATGGATGCGATGGAGGAGTTGCGTGGGTTGTTTGAGACGAATGTTAGTGAGGCTTTGGCTCTTGAGGTGTGTTTCATGAAGGCGTTTGCTTAGTGGGAAAATTATTTGCACAAATGAGTAAAATAAATGTTGCAAACTTCTAAAAATCGGCTACTTTGCCGCCCGAAGATAAAGCCGAGATGGCGGAATTGGTAGACGCGCCTGATTTAGGTTCAGGTGTCTTAGGACGTGCAGGTTCGATTCCTGTTCTCGGTATTTTTATCTTCTGTAAAACTAGCCCTTCATTGCGAAGGGCTTTTTTGTGTCTGCAATGCTACTTTATTGACGGTTACAAGTTCTCTTCTGGGATGCTTGGAATGATGCGTCATTGTTAGACTGTCGAGTCATCGAATGCATGGGTAATCAATTTGCGATGGGGTTGCTGGTCTGGCCAGATATGTATTGCTCATCGAGTGTACTGATGGTGCTGTCTGCTTCACCGTAAAACCAGACAGACTGAATAGTTCTGGAGGCGAGATCAACGTCTAGTGCTATTTCTTCTGGCTTAGCTTGGAGCTTAGCATTGTCTCTGGCGAGTTCTACTTCTGCTTCGATGCGGACGAGGTCGGCGTCTATTTCAGCAAGTGTTTCTTTACGTTTTGCGAAATGTTTGAGTCTTTTTTCTAGGATATCGAGCGTGGCTTCTTTTGATTTCCTAACAGAACTGGATGCTTGGTTGTTGGTGAGGTCTTGTTGTAATTCGGTAATTTTGTTTTGTAAGACTTGTGCATTTTGTTCACCTTCTTGGCCAGTCATTGCGGCTTTGGCGAAGAGGAGTTTCAAGTATACCCAAGTGAGTGAATTTAGGCTTTTTAGATTAGGCTCACTGATGTAGTCTGGTGTGCCGAATTGGGCATATGATTTCTCAGTGTTTGCTAAACGTGATTCTAGTTTGAGGAATCTTTCATAGCTTGTTGGGTCGAGCTTATCAAGTAGTTCATTACGTTTATTACTAGCTTCTTGTTCCTTTTCCAACACATCTGGGATATCTGCTAGCCTACGGAATCTGTGGCTGGAGCTAAGTCCGAAAACGAGAGCTGATTCAAAGCCGATGCCAATGAGCCAGAATGCGGGGTGGACAAAACCGAGTGTGGCGAAAATGGGGATCACGATAGCATTGATCGGAATGTCGCCGAGTAGAGGAACTCGTTGGCGAACGCCGAATGCGGCTTTGATGTATTTCCACATGAAATTAGTTGGAGATATAGAGGTGTTTTACTATTGTTGTTTTCTACGATCCCAACCAGTAAAAAGATTAGTGATGACATCACCAGATGGGGGTTCGCACACTTGATTGATCTCTATTTCTATTCCATTCTTAGCGTATTTCATGAATGGGCTGTCAGCGGCTTTAATTGGGACATTTAGGTTATCTGGGCGGAACCCTTGATTGACTGCTTCACGCTGCATTTCTTCTGTCTTGAGGAATTCATAAAATACCTGGGCTGCTTTACGCTGATCATTACTGGACCACTCCGCATCGATGATATAGTATGGGTTTTCATTCCAGATGTTTTTCTTGGGGTAAATGACGACAAATTCACCGCTGCGGCCTTTGGCGTTTTCGCAGTAACTCATTGCTAGGTTTTCATAGACGAGTATGACGTCATAAACGGAGGCGCCTTTGCTGACCATCTCTCGCATGAGGTTGCCAGTGCTGTTCATCTTTGTGTTTGCTCCTGTTTCAAGTTCGTAAAACCATTTTCTAAAATTACTATCTACGATGTCACTAGCTGTGAGATCTTTGTATTTATTATGGTAATCATAGGCGCTGAGGACAAGGGCTAGTAGGCCGCTGTTGGATTGTTTCGGGTTAGTGTGGCCAAATTTAAAGTAGCCCCAGTCGGACTTTTCTGGAAGCCCTGCCCACCCTTCTTTGGCCACCATAGCTTGGCGAATGGTGTTAAAGTTTAGTTCTCCATATTCTCCAACGAAAGCATCATAACGCTTCTTCCACATGACGAATACCATTGGGGTAAGAACTAGTTTGTTGTCGTCTTTATTGATGATAGGTTGCCGGCTGTATTTTAGCAGATAGTCTTGCTCAAACCGGTCTTTATAGGCAGCAGATGCGGGTGACCAGACGTGGATGTTTTTATCTCCTGAAAGTACTGCATCAGCACCTTCGATGGAGCCCATGGGGATGAGGTTAACTTGGATTTTCTTTCCTTCGGTGGTGTTTTTAAATTCCTCTACAGCCCACTTGAGCCAGCGTTGTTTCTCAGTGCCATAAGCTATGCCAATGGTGGTTTGGATACTGGTATTCTCACTGTTGGCTGTATTTGAGGATGGGCTAGCTGTAGAGTTGTTAGAGCCATCTCTGAGGAGCATGAAGGCACCTGCTCCTATGCAGGCAATGATGAAAAGAAAGACGACGATTTTGCCGAGTGGGGTGAGTCCTGGTTGTTGTGACATGGGTAGGTGGGGTGTGAGATTAAAAGAAAGTTGAAATTTCTAGGAAGATACTTTGGATGTTTTTTGTATTGCCCTTGTAGGCTTTAGCTTTAGTGGACTCGGAGATGTTTTTCAGGATTTCCATGTCTGCGCCAGTGCCGTAGCCAATACTGAATACACGGGTATTCTTGCCTTCGTTATTAGAAGTGATCTGAGGGATAAGGTTAGCTAAGGGTTGATGACTGGAGGTGTCCTGACCATCGGAGAGTATGACTACTGCTGTAATTCTCTTGTTGTCAGGATTGCTTTGAAAGTAGTCGAATCCTGAACTGATGGCGTCATACATGGCTGTTCCTCCCTGGGCGTAGAGGGTATCGATCTCATTGAGTAGTTGTTGACGGCTTGCGCCAACGTTTTCTTTTTTACAGATCCAGACTGGCTTGTCAGAAAATGCGATTAACGAGAACGAATCATTATCAGAGAGTGTTTGGATGAGTTTTTTTGCACCCGTCTTAGCATTGAAGAGCTTATCGCCTTTCATGCTTCCAGAGACATCCATGACGAGACATATGTGTGCCTGTTTTTTGCGATCTAGCCATAATTGGCGAATCTCTGAAATGACAGGCACAGGAGGAACTTCTAAGGTGGTTTGGGGTTGTTCAGCATCTACTCCATTGCTAGGATTAAAGGCATCACTGAGAGGAATCATGACGTCTGCTGGGCGGAACCCATAGTTCATCACTAGCTTTTGTTGAGGTTCAGAGAGGAGGAAGTCGAGATAAACTTGGGCTGCTTCTTGGTGGAGTTCATCGACCCATTCGCGGTTCACGATTCCAGCGGGGTGGTCTGACCAGAATGTTCCTTCCTTAGGATAAATAGCAACTACGGGAAATGGTAAGTCGTTGCGTTGTCGGGACTCGATTACCATGTTTTCATATAGCACTGCTGCAGAGAGATACTCGGGACCGGATTCAAACATTTTGCGTCCAAAGAAGCCAGTTGATTTGCCGTAGTGGACGACTGCTTGCTCGATTTCTTCAAGGTAGTTACCGACTTTGGGGTCCTTAACGTCTTCGACGGTGAGTCCACGTTGTTTGTCTGCACCAGCATAGACTTCTGCGATGAGTGAAATAAGCCCGCTGTTAGAGAAGTCTGGATGAGTGTGACCAAAGCGGAATTTTCCCCATTGTGGTTTTCCATATGCTGCCCAGCCGTCTGGGTTTTGTGCTATGTCATGAATTTCTTTCCAGCCGATCGAACGTTCGCTGTGGCCGAGTGCTTTTGCCATTGGTTCCCACATTGCGATGACTACTGGAGAGAGGCAGAGGTTGTTGGTTTTTTTGACGAGATCGGAATTTGTTTTCGTCTGGGACTCTGCATTACCTAGTTTGATGAATGCTTCTGATGCGGGAGATACGATGTGCGTCTGACGAGTTCCTTCTTGCACCTCTCTGATGCACTCTCCTGAACCCATTGGGATCTGATGTATTATGATGGTGCGACCGTCAGATGCTTTGTGGTTTTGGCTGTTAAACGTTTTAGTTGCCGCATCGATCCATTTTTCCTTTTCTGATCCGTAGGTGAAGGTGACTACTAGTTGGTCCTTTGAGTCTTTGGGCGTGGTAGGAGTTGATTCAGAGGATATATTTTTCTTGTTACACTGACTAAGAAGAACGGCGCTAGTTGCTATTAGGCCACAAAAGAAAAGCTTTTTGAACATAAACAAATTGTGAAGGGGGGATTAGACATTGCAATTATGAAGTGTCTAATGCGGGGTGACAGTTTCGTCACATTACCTTATCTGAATTGATTCATTATATGTTTTGTTGTGTGTGTGGGGTGATGCTCGTCACTTGTCTTAGTGGGTGTCGCTGTGGCCTAGGTCTTTGTTGGGGGCGATGTGGTCGCGGATGAGTTGTTTGAGTTGTTTCATCTCGGGGAAGCCGCCTTGTTGTTTGCGGTCCCAGATGGTGGTGCCATCGATACTGACGGTGTAGATGCCTCCGGCGTCTGAGGGTGTGAGGGTGACGGCTTGTAGATCTTGCTCGAAGGTGGTGAGTAGTTCTTGGGCGTTCCAGGCGGCGCGAAGGAGCCAGCGGCAGCCGGTGCAGTATTGAATGGTGATGGTCGGTTTCATGGTTCTTTATGGTATGTTAGTGAGCGAAAAAGAGTGAGGCAAGATTTTACTTTTGCCTCACTCTTTGTATCTAAACTCTCACTCGTGTGGGTGAGATGATGTAACCAAACTAAATTTTAAAACTGGTCAGGAATTGACTAGTTGCTGAAGAGGACTTGGAGTTCGTTGAGGTTGTACCTGTTGGTGAACTCTTGGAAGGTTTCTTCTGGTGTGCCGCGTTTGTCCATGTAGGTCTGGAGCATGTGTGCGACTGTGGCTTCTAGTGAGGTGGCTTCCAGTGCGGTGAAGACTTGGCGGCCGAAGGCGCGGTTTTTCCCGAATCCTCCGCCGACGAATACGTGGTATGCTTCTAGGCCATCGGCGGTTTTAGCACCGAGTAGTCCGAGGTCTCCCATGTAGTGTTGAGCGCAGCTGTGTGGGCAGCCTGTGAAGTGGATATTGATGGGCTGATCTAGGGTGATTCTTTTATCGAGCTTTTTCATCAGGTCGAGTGCGTGGCCTTTGGTGTCGGTGGCTGCGTATTTGCAGTATTTGCTACCGGTGCAGGCGATGAATCCGCTCTTGATGTGAGATTGTTCCCAGTCTAGTCCGGTCTTCTTGATGGCTGTTTTGGCGGCTTCAAGTTGGTCGTCCGGGATGTTTGGGATGATGAGGTTTTGCCAAACTGTTAGACGGATTTGGCCGTTGCCGAAGGTGTCTGCGATGTCTGCAATTTTATTGAGTTGCTTGATGGAGATGTGTCCGACTGGGACGTTCACTCCGATGTAGTTTAGGCCGGGTTGTGACTGGGCGAATGCTCCTACTTGTGAGTGTGGGATGTCATGGTTAGGCCAGTGGAAATCTCCTTCTGTGTAGGTGCTCTTGCGGAGGGGGTAGCCGAGTTCTTCTTCGGTGTGGGTGAGGTATTCCTGGAGGGTCATTTTTTCTAACAGGTGCTTGAGGCGAGCTTTCTTTCTGTTAGTGCGGTCTCCGTGCTTGGTGAAGACGCGCATGATGGCGCAGCAGACCTGGACGAGTTGGTCTGGGTGGACGAGGACGCCGAAGTCTTCTGCGAATGCTAGGAGTCCAGTGGCACCACCGAGGACGATGCGGAAGTAGACTTCTTTTTCGCCGGCTTCATTGGTGACGTAGACGGCTTTTGCGCCGATGTCATTGGTGTCTTCTACGGTGCTGACTAGTCCTCCGCCATCGAAGCTGATGTTGAATTTACGTGGGAGGTTGTAGTAGGTGCGGGTGGAGAGGATAATTCTTCCTAGTTCTAGGATGTAGGGACTGCAGTCGATGAGTTCTACTGGGTCGAATCCTGCGGTGGGGCTGGCGGTAAGATTTCTGGCGTTGTCTGCTCCGCTGCCTTGGCAATGGAGGCCGATGTCTTGAATGCGGGTGAGGAAGGCTGGGGTGTCCTTGGGGGCGATGAGGCGGACTTGGAAATTACATCTGTTAGTGATCTGAATGTAGCCGGTTGTAAGATCTTGAGCTGTTTTGGCGATGCCGCGGAGTTGGTAAGTATTTAGCTGGCCGCCTGGGATGCGGAGGCGTGCCATGTAGTGCTCGTGGACGGGTGTTAGATAGAAGAGGCCGTTCCATTTGAAGCGGAAGGCTTCTTCTTTGTCTGGTGACTTGTTGGCACGTGCATTTTCTACTAGGCGGTAGTATGAGTCGAGCGGGTGCTCTTCTCTTTTCATGCGTTCTTCTGCGGTGAGGATTTCTTCTTCCTCTTCTTCGTCTGCTTCAACTTGAGCACCTGGGTATTGGTCAAAGAGGTCTGCGAATACGATTGCTCGCTGTTGCACTCCGTTTAGGAAACCGCTGAGATAGCTGTTTTGCTGATCATTGAATGGTTCAGGGCTATCAGTTTGTAGTTTGTTGAGTGTGTCCATGGGAATTTAAAGGGCGAGGTGTTGAGTGTTAGGTATTGGAGGTAAGTTTTTAGTAGACGTCGCGGAGGTAGCGTTTTCCTCGTTTGAGTGCTTTGACCCAGTCGACTGATTCTTCTTCGCTGAGGTTTCCTGCGGTCTGGGCGATGGTGTGGAGAGCGTCATCGACGTCTTTAGCCATGCGGGATGCGTCACCACAGACGTAGAAGGATGCTCCGTCTTCGAACCACTGCCAGAGCTCGGCAGCTTGATTGATCATGAGGTGCTGGACGTAGATTTTTTCTTCTTGGTCGCGGGAGAATGCGAGGCTGAGTTGGTCTAGTGTTCCGTCTTCTAGGTAGGTGTTGAGCTGGTCTTCGTAGAGGTAATCTTCTGAGCGAGTTTGGTCTCCGAAGAAGAGCCAGTTTTTGCCTTCGGAGGCGGTGGCTTTGCGTTCTTCTAGGAAGGCGCGGAATGGGGCGATGCCGGTGCCCGGGCCGACCATGATGACTGGTGCTGTGGTGTCTGCGGGGAGACGGAAGCTTGGTGATTTGTGGAGGAATACGCTGAGTGATTTGTCACTAGGCATGCGTGTGTCTGCGTCTGCTAGGTATGTGGAGCAGACTCCTTTGTGTGCTTTGCCATCTATCTCGTAGCGGACGATGCCTACGGTGAGGTGGACTTCGTCTTGGTGAGCTTTGGGGCTGCTGGAGATGGAGTATAGGCGTGGTTGGAGTTTCTTGAGAGTGGAGGTGAATTCTTGTGCGTCAGTGGCTGGTTCTATGTCTGAGCCGATGAAGCTGCTGAGGTCGTAGTAGCTGGTGAGGGAATGACGGAGGGACATGTTTTCCCGTTTGTCCGTGGTGATTTCTTGGGTGCCTTCTAGGCCGGTTGCTAGTAGGATTTCATTCACGAATTCTGGGCAGTTTTCTGGCCAGACTCCGAGTGCATCGCCGACTTCGTATTGCCATTTGGCTCCGCCGAGGTTGATCTCGATGTGGCGGGTTTCTTTCTGTGAGTTGGAGCCGGAAAGGATTTCGTTTTTGCTGAGTTTGGCGGTGAATGGGAGAGCTTTGTTGAGGCCTGGTATGGCGTCATCTTCCTCACTGCTTTCGACTTCTACGCCGCTCCATTTAGGTAGTAGTCCTTGGATCCATTCGGCGGCTGGGTCTTCGAAGTCTACGTCGCAGTCAACGCGGTCGTGGACGCGTTTTGCGCCGAGTTCTTCTAGGCGTTTATCAAATAGTTTTCCGGCTTCGCAGAAGTGGGTGTAGTTGCTATCACCTAGTGAGAGGACGCCGAATTCGATGTTGCTGAGGTCTGGGGCATCGTCGCTCTGGAGGGAGTCCCAGAAGTCTTGTGCATTGTCTGGCATGTCTCCTTCTCCGTAGGTGCTGGTGACGATGATGACGCGTGACTGGGTGGACCAATCGATGTCGCCGTAGTCAGCCATGTCGATGACTGCTGGGGTGAAGCCTTGCTTTTTGGCGTCTTTGCCAAACTTGCGACAGAGCATTTCACTTCCGCCAGTTTGGGTTCCGAAGAGGAATGTAATTGCACCGAGATCGGCAGCTGCGGTGGAGCCAAATTGTGAGCCGTTGCTGAATAGTCCTGCTAGGTATCCGTTGAGCCAGTCTCGTTGTTTTTGCGAAAATGGGGCTTCTGTGGGTATTGTAGGGATAGGCATGGTCTTTAGATAAATATTTGGAGGTGGTCTCCTGTAATTTACCTTGAGCATTTTTCATGCCAACCATTATTGTCTGCGTTAACTGTATTGATCATAATCATGATTGTTATTCATGATGAATCTATGAGAAGTGGGTGGATTTATTGCTTTTGTTGTTTAGAGCAATTGTACTTGCTTGGGTCGTCAACGAAGCAACCGTCGACATTTAGGGACTTTGCTAGGAGCCAGTCTGCATCTGTGCGGATGGTGTAGGTGTAGACTTGGAGGTTTTGTTTTTTGGCGTGTTGGATGTATTCTGGGGAGAGTTCGCTGAGGTGGGGGTGGATGGCAGTGGCGTTGATTTTGTGGGCTAGGGGGAAGCCGTTTTTGCCGAGTATGCCGATGGGGATTTCGCTGTCTAGGTTTCGGTATTCTATTAGTTGGGGCCAGTCGAATGAGGAGATTAGGATGTTATTTTCTTCTTGGATGGTCTGGTGGAGGAGGGGGACGAGGGATGGTCCTTTGATCTCGATGTTTAGTGAAACCTTACCTCTGGTTAGATCTAAGACTTCTGTTAGAGTTGGGATGTGAGCGCCTTTTCCTGCGTTTAGTTTGCGGAGTTGTTGGAAGCTGTGATCTGTGAGGAGGCCGGTGCCGGTAGTGGTGCGGTCGAGGGTATTATCATGGATGACGATGAGCTGGTCTTCGATTTGATAGATGTCGAGTTCGATCATGTCGACGCCGAGGTCGATGGCTCGCTGGAAGGAGCGGAGGGTATTTTCTGGTTCTAGCGCGCAGGCGCCTCGGTGGCCGATGATGAGCATAGTTTTATGGATTTTATGATTGGTGAAATCTTTTGGGTCACCTACATTTAGCCTATAAATCTATGAAATTGCAAGATCCGCGAATTGAATTAATCCAGAAGATATCAGATGAGACTGAGGAGTGGGATGTGGTTGTTATAGGTGGTGGGGCTAGTGGGCTTAGTGCTGCTTGGGATGCTGTGAGTAGGGGGCTGAAGGTGGCTCTTGTGGAGCGGAATGATTTTGCGAAATCTACATCGAGCAAGAGCACGAAGTTGGTGCATGGCGGGGTGCGATATTTACAGCAAATGGAGTTGGGTTTGGTGCGTGAGGCGCTACGGGAGCGACAGCTTTTGTTAGAGAATGCACCGGATTTTTGTAGGCAGTTAGATTTTGTGTTACCTACGCGAAGTTGGGTGGGGAAGTGGTATTATAGGGTTGGTCTGGGTTTGTATGATTTTCTGGGGAGATTGGGTAAGGGTGGTGGTGTGTTTCATTTTCCGGGGTCAACGACACTGAGCAAGGATGAGGTTAGGGAGTCGTTGCCGGGGTTGAATGTTGATAGGGTTAGTGGGGGAGTTTGTTATAGCGACGGGCAGTTTGATGATGCGGGGCTGGCGATTGCTTTGGCACAGGTGATCAATGGGCCTCGTAGCTCTGGTGTGGCTTTGAATTATGTGAAGGTTAGTAAGTTAGAGGAAGGTGATGGGGGGAGGAAGGTGTTGACGGTTTGTGATGAGGAGAGTGGGGGTGTTTTTAGGGTGACGACGAAGGCGGTGATTAATGCAACTGGGGTTTTTACGGATGCGTTCCGTGATAGTCAGGGGATTAAGAAGCAGTGGAAGGTGCAGATGAGTAGGGGGGCGCATATTGTTTGTGCGGGTTCTGTGCTTGGTGGGGATAAGGCGTTGATTGTTCCGAAGACTTCGGATGGGCGGGTGTTGTTTGCAATTCCTTGGTTGGGTCATACGATTATTGGGACGACGGATGTGGCTACTGATGTGGCGACTAGTGATCCTGTTCCGAATAAGGATGAGTTGGATTTTTTGTTGGAGGAATCAGGTAAGGCGCTGGGGGTGAAACCTGGGGATGTGTTGAGCCAATGGGCTGGGCTGCGGCCGTTGGTGAGTAAGGCGGATCAGGAGACTAAATCACTTTCGCGCAAGCATGTGGTGGAGGTCTCTGAGGGTGGGGTGGTGTCATTACTGGGGGGTAAGTGGACTACTGCGCGGGCGATGGGGGAGGATGCTGTGGATGCGGTGCTTAAGGCTAATGGGATGGAGTCTAGGCTTTCAGGGACTGCTGATTCTAGGTTGGTGGATTATGGGGCAATGATTCCGCTGGGTAGGCTGCCGCATGGGAGTTGTGTGGTTAGTGAGGCGGTGGCCCATTATTATGCAAGGACGATAGAGGATGTTTTAGCTAGGAGGATGCGGGGGTTATTTTTGGATGCTAGGGCAGCGATGGAGGAGGCTGAGGGGGTTTCTGAGATTATGGCGGATTTGTTAGGGTGGAGTGATGAGAGGCGGGAGGAGGAGTTGGAGAGCTTTTTGGAGTTGGCAAAGAATTATTTGCCGACGGTGGGGTAGGGGTGAAGGCTTGGATGTTGGGTTTATTATGGTTTTTTGTTAGCTTGGTCCAGCATGATTCTGAGTGCTCCGCCGCTGACGGCGCTTTCTACGATGAGTGCGCTTAGGCTAATGAGCATGACGATGAGGGCTATTACGAAGGCGGCTTTTCCGAGGAACTGAAATTCTAGGAAGAGGGTGATCATGGAGAGGACTGAGAAGAGGAGGCTGAGTGCTCCGCTCATCTGCATGCAGCGGATTAGGGTAAGGCGTCTGCTGAGGTTTCTGATCTGGGCGTAGAGGATGTCGTCATTGTCGCCATCTTGCCATTCGCCGTGGAGTCGGCGGACAAGTGAGGATAGAGCTAAGAACCGGTTGGTGTAGCTGAGGAACAATAAGCTTACTGCTGGGAAGAGTAGAGCTGGGGTGCTGACGGAGATATCCATGCGCGAAACCTAGCAGAATAAATGCCAATATCCAATGTTTGGTTTATTCTGTAAGTGGAAAGTTTTCCTATGAGGAATAAGGGATGAAGTGTGGTGTGGTGATGGTCATTTGTTAGAAGGGATTGTAATAATGTGGGATTATGATAAGGCTGATTTATGAAAAAAATTCTCTTTCTAGCGTTTATTGTATGTCAGTTTTTAACTTTTGGGTCTGGTTTGTCTTTGGCTCAAGAGAAAATAAAAGTGGGCTTGGCGGGTGCAGAGCCTTTTGTGATGCATACAGATGATGAGATTGAGGGATTGGTAGTGGATATCTGGGAGGAACTTGCGGCGAAGGGGGATATTGAATTTGAGTATGTTCAGTATGAGAGTGTGGGGAAATTATTGGTGGGGATGCAGTCTGGGGAGGTGGATGTATCTGCGGGGCCAATCACTGTGACGCATGAGCGCGAGGAGAAGTATGATTTCACTCAGCCGTTCTATCAAGCTGGACTGGGGATTCTTTCTAAGAGTGATGAGTTTGGGGTTTGGAAGCGGGTGAAGCCATTTTTCTCGAAGGCATTTTTCATCGCGTTGATGATTTTTCTAATTATTTTGGCAGTGGTGGGAACGCTAGTGTGGATGGTGGAAAGGCGGGTGGATAATGAGCCATTTAGCCATGGTCCTGCGAAGGGTGTGGGCAATGGAATCTGGCTGGCTTTAGTGACGATGACGACCGTGGGGTATGGAGATTTGGCTCCTAAGACGACGATTGGGAGGGTGATCCTGGGCTGCTGGATGGTGGTGACATTGGTGTCTGCTACTTCATTACTAGCGGGCTTAGCTGGGACGATCACTCAGTCCGCGCGTGGAGGAGTGCGGGTGGAGAGTCTCTCAGAAATGCCTGGGCGTAAGGTGGCTGTGGTAGAGGATAGCCCGGCTGAAGAATTTACTAAACAGCACGGTGGCAGAGCGGTGTATGTGAAGACTATTGAAGAGGGATTTGAGCAAACTGCAGCGGGGACAGTGGATGCTTTTGTTTTTGATTACCCGCAGCTATCTTATCATCTGGAGAGTGCTGCTGCTGGTCATGATTATAGTGATCTTCATCTGGCGGAAAAAGCGTATCAAAAACAGGGGTATGCTTTTGCGATGCGACAGGGTGATGTACGTCTTGAAGAGTTGAATAGAACTCTGCTCAATATTAAGGAAGACGGGGTTATTGATGAACTTGTGGGGGAGTGGTTGCCAGCTCTGGCACGGTAGTTTATATGAGTGTGGGAGACGCAGAGCTGGCGTGAATGTTTAGGGCTAGTTGGTTAGTTCTTTACGAAGATTCCGGTGGCGTTGATGACCATGTTTTTTTCGTTGGAGCCGTCTGCTACTTTCCCTGTGACGATGACTTCTGTTAGTTCTTTGATGTCACCTAGGCCTTTGATTCCTGTGGAGAGTGGTTTGCCGGCGTCGTCTACGATTTGGACGGTGACGATGGTGGCGTTGATGACGTCACGGTCATCGCAGCATACGTCCCATGGGGTTTTACAGTTGTCTCCGGGGAGGAGGTCACATGAGGTGATTTTTTTAGGATCGCCTAGAACCATGATGGCGCGGTCATCCATGAAGACGCTGTGTTTGCCCATGGCTTTTCCGGTGAAGGTGACGGTGTCTCCTGCTGATGCTGATTTACGGAGGTCTGCGATATCGACTGCGTCTGCTGGGGATTCTTTGAGTAGGTAGGATGCTAGTGCATTGACTTCTGATTTTGGTTGTGTTGATTCAGTGGTTTCTTTTTTATCTTCTGAGCATGAGCTTAGTGAGACGGTGAGGCCTAGTAGCATTAATTTTGGTAGTGTTAGTAATTGTGTTAGTTTCATGGTATTTAGTTTGTTATTTGTTATTTGTTATTTGTTATTGTTGGTTAATTAGATCTGAGAGCTTTTGGTAGTGATGGGAGGAGGCAGCGGATGGCTGGGGGTAAGGTTCCAATGGAGCCGAGGGCGATGCCTGTGATCAGTCCGGTGATGATGACGGATGGTGTCATTGTTAGGGTGAATGTGCCAACGGAAAATGGTATTGTGCGGCCGTCTAGGAGGAAGAAGGCGAGGAGGAATGCGAGGAGGGTTCCGGTGAGGGTGGCGAGGAGGCTTTCTTGGATGAGGGAGGTGAAGAGGGCTGTGCGGGAGAAGCCGATGGACTGGAGGGTGGCCATTTCTTTGATGCGTGAGGCGAAGGCTGCGTAGAGGGTGTTGAGCCCACCGAAGACGGCGCCTGCTCCGACGAGTGCGGCGGTGACCCAGGTCATGATCTGGATGGGTTTGTAGAAGATGGAGAGTTTGTCGTAGTAGTGGTCTTCCCGGATGGCGGCGAGTTCTAGGTCATTTCGCTGGAAGGTGAAGAGTTCTACGTCTGCGGTGTCTGTGGTTTCTAGGCGGATGATGATGGAGGAGAGGGAGTCTCGTTGGGTTAGGGATGCGAGGTCATTTCTGTCGAACCAGATTTCTGATTCTAGGACGGTGCCAGGGGCGGTGAAGCGGCCGGAGATACGCATGGGTGTGTCTCCGAAGTAGAGGGCTTTGCCGACGGCTAGGTCTGCTTTATCTACTCCTAGTTTGCGGTGGGTGAGGTCACCTACCATGACTTCTCCTGGGCCAGGGAATGTGCCGTCTAGTAGTCTGACGGTGGTGTGGACGAGGAGGGCTTTTTCTAGGACTCCTCGGAGGATGGCTGGCTCGGTGGTGGATGATGATCCTTGGCCGATGGTGATGGGGGCTTGGTAGGTTATTTCTCCTGAGATGGCGGAGACTCCGAGTTTGGATTCGATTCCTGAGATGGTGGAGGCGGCGGATTCTGCATCGAGGCTGACTTCTGAGCGTTCGAGGGATTCTTCTGATCCTTTGCCTAGTAGGATGATGTTACGTGGTGAGCCTGAGGCGGAGAGGACGGAGTCCATGCCTTGGTTCATGGCTACGGCGGCGATGAGTAGTAGCACGACGATGGCTGAGCCGCCTACTGTCTGGAGTAGGCGGGTGGGGTCACGGAAGAGGTTTCTGAGTGCGTAGGAAAATGGTAGCATTTTTTTATTAGGCGTTTAGTGATTGGACGAGTGGGCGGGAGGTGGCTTTGTAGGCTGGGTAGAGGGAGGCTAGGAGGCCTAGGGCGACGGCGACTCCGAGGCCGGAGATGAGGACTGTGGTGGAGGGGGAAAGGGCTAGGGTGAGGCCTTCATTTCCTAGGGTGAAGGCTTTGAGGTGGAAGAATGCCATGGCTCCGAAGACGCCGATGATGCCTCCGACGAGGCCTAGGAGTATGCCTTCGAAGACGACCATGAGGCCGATGGCGAGGCGTGAGAAGCCGAGGGTCTGGAGGATGGCGGTTTCTTTTACTCTGCCGCGGACGATGAGTAGGACGGCATTTGCGACGAGGCCGAGGACTGCGATGACGGCGCCTAGTCCGAGCCAGCGGGTGAAGCCGATGAGTTCTATCATTTGCTTGGCTGTTTCTGCGAAGAAGGCTTTTTCTGGTTTGGTGTTGGTGGGTTGTTGGTCGGATTTGAAGGTTTCGTCGATTTGGTTGGCGATGGGTTCTAGGAGGTCTGAGGAGGCGACTTTGACGTTGAACTGGGTGACGATTCCTAGGCCTACTTTGGAGGCTTGCTGGAGGAAGGGGAGGTGGACGTAGGCTACGTTTTCGTCTTGGGGGGAGTCTGAGGAGATGATGCCGGCGATGGTGACGTTTACGCCTACGGCTTCGAAGTTGTCGCCTGGGGAGAGGCCTCGGCGCTCGGCGAAGTGTTTGCCTACTAGGGCGGCGTCGCTGCGTTTTACGAAGTCATCGTATGAGCCTTCGATGACGTTGATGTTGGGGTTGTATTGTTTGAGGGTTTGTGGGGGGACGCCGCGGAATGTGATGACGTCTAGTGATGCGCCGCAGTTGTTTACGGCGATTTGGATGGGGATGACTTCGCGAACTCCTTCGATTCGCTCGATGGTGGCGAGGTAGTGTTCTGGGAGGCGTGAGGTCATGGGGCAGAAGCGGTTTTCACGGTAGACTACGAGTGTGGTGTCATTGGCATTTCCTTCGGTGGCGATGGAGAGGGAGTGCTGCATGGTCTGGACGGAGGCGTAGAGAAACATTCCTGCGGCTACGCCAAGAATCGTGAGTAAGGAACGTAGGCGATTTCTGGTTAGGTTTTTTAGAGCTAGGATAAGTAGTTTCATGATCTGTTAGGTTGTTAGGAGGTGGCCTTGGGTGGAGAATTGGCCTTTTTCTAGTTGGAGGGCGCGGTGGGCGGCGGCGGAGGCTTTGGGGTCGTGGGTGACCATGACGATGGTTTTTCCGTGTTCTTTGGCGAGGGTGTTGAGGAGATTTAGGATGGAGTCTGCGGACTGGCGGTCTAGGTCGCCGGTGGGCTCATCTGCTACGAGGAGTTCAGGGTCGTGGACGATGGCGCGGGCGATGGCGACGCGTTGTTCTTGTCCACCGGAGAGTTCTGATGGGCGGTGGTCTGCACGGTCGCTTAGGCCTACGAGGTCTAGTGCGGCGAGGATTTTTTTCTTACGTTGTGCTTTGCTGTAGTTTCCTAATAAGAGTGGGAGTTCGACGTTTTCGTATGCTGAGAGGATGGGGACGAGGTGGTAGAGCTGGAAGATGTAGCCGACGTGGGTGGCGCGCCATTTGGTGAGTTGGGCGCGTGAGAGTGTGGAGATGTCGTTGCCGTCGATGATGATTTCTCCTGAAGTTGGTGAGTCGATGCCGGCGATGAGGTTGAGGAGGGTGGTTTTGCCAGATCCTGATGGGCCCATGAGTGAGAGGAATTCTCCGCGTGGGACTGCTAGGGATAAGTTTTCTAGTGGCTTGATGGTTGTCTTGCCTTTGGTGAAGGCTTTGGTGACTGATTTGATGTTGATTAGGATGTCTTTCATGGGGTGAGTTAGTTAGTGATTGTTAGGCGTGCGGCAGGGGTAAGTTTATCATGGGGTGGGAGGATGACGGATTCTCCGGAGCGGAGGCCATCTAGGACGAGGCGGTGGTTGTCTTTGGTTTGTGTGCCTAGTTTGATGGTGCGTTTTTCGGCGGTGTTGTCGGTGGTTACGACCCAGACTGTGGTGTCATTTACGAGTGCATTTTCTGGGACGTAGATGGATAGTCGGGTGTTTGATGAGGTGCTGGTGGTTCCTGATGTATGGGATTCTCCTGCTGAGAAGAATTTGGCGCGGACTAGCATGTCTGGGCGGAGGCGGGGGTCTGGGTTGGTGATCTGGACTTTGGCTTGGAGGGTGTTTCGCTGGAGGTCTGCTTGGCCGCTGATGCGGGTGACTTGTCCGGTGAATGTGCGGTCTGGGAGGAGGTCAGAAACTAGTTCTACGGTTTGGCCGGCGGATAGGGCGGCGGCTTCATTGAGCGGGACGTCGATGCGGGCTTGGAGTTTGTTAGGGTCGTAGAGTTCTACGATGACGGCGGAGGTGGGGGAGTCCATGTCTAGCATGCGCTTGACTCCGGGGGCGGCGTGGAGGTGGAGGACGATGCCGTCCATGGTGGATTTGATCTGGGTGCGATCTAGGGCGAGCTGGGCGCGATCGCGGGCGGTGGTGAGTTCTTGTAGGTTGGCGTCCATGGTGAGTTGTTGAGCTTCGATCTGGACTTTTTTTGCTTTGAGTCGTGGGATTTCAGCTTGTGCTTCTGCTAGGATGGCGGCTTGGCTTTCGGTGGTGAGCTTGGCTTTGGTGACTTCGAGTTCTGAGATAGTTCCTTTTTTGAGTCTGGTGAGTCTGTCTGAGCTGTCGCGAGCTTGATTTAGGAGCGCTTGCATGGAGTTTATTTTGCTCTGGGCGGCGATGATTTCTGAGTCGATGATGTTGTATTCTGTGCAGTGAGCATGGATCATTTTCTCGTAGGCGATGTGTTTTTGCTGAGCTGTGAGGAGGTTTAGCTTGGCGTCATCGTCGATGAGGGTGGCGAGGAGTTGGCCTTGTTTTACGGTTTGGCCTTCGAGGACGTGGACTTTGTCAACGACTCCATTTACGAGTGAGGTGATGAAGACGGTGTAGGGGTCTGGTTCTACCCAGCCGGATGCTTGGAAGAGGAGGGCGCCTTTGGTTGTTGCGGTGGTTTTTTGGGGTTGTGTGGGTGAGGTGGAAGCTTTTAGTTCTTCGCCGGCGCGGATGGTGATGACGGGGGCTGTTTTGACAGGGATGGCGGGAAGTAGGCGTTTGCCGAAGAGTAGGGCAAGCACGACGAGGAAGCCGAGGATTAGTCCGACTGGGAGCATCCAGGCTAGGGAACGAGTGCGTTTTTGCGGGGAGCTTGAGGTGGTAGGCTCGGTAGTACGATGTGTGGTTAGGTCGTCTAGTGACATGGGAAATTGTTATTGATTATTTGTTATTGGTTATTGAGGCGAGGGGGCTTCAATGTGGTGTGGTGAACCTATGGGTAGCCCAGAAAGTTTGGGTGATAGGTTGGGGCAATAGGTACAAGGTTATTGCCTGAGGTGATTCACAAAAATCAAATGAGGAAGACTGAGTGCCTAATGTATAAGGGCACGGAGGGGCACGCCATTAACTCGGGCGGGCTACCACGGATTTCGACCGGTTGCAGGAATGCATTTGGTGTGACCGAGGTGGTGGTGTTGGCGACAAAGTAGAGAGCGTTGAGCAGCGAGTCAGGAGAGGTTTTAAAGTCTACTGATGGCTGAGGCACGCACTGGTCTAGTTCCCAATCGAGGGAGACGACGCAGTTATCGCAAGGTGAAATGTCAGAGGTGTGGAGCGTGCTGGGTGGGGTGCTCTTGTTAGAGCAGCCATTGCATGATGTGCATTGATCACTTGATGGCTCCATGGTGGTGAGCTCGCATGGGCAATCACCAAGGAACATGATTTTATCACAGAGGCAGAAGTTCAGTCCTACCTGTGATGTAGTAGCGAGTACTAGCATCAGGCATGAAAGAATCAGTGCTGTGAATTTGTGTAACATGGTTGGTCTGTCTAGTGGTAATGAACTCCATTAAGGTGTTTTGGTCAAGTGATTATGTGAAATGGGGTGAGTGGTGGTGTGAGCCATGCCATGAAAACAAGCCGTCCCGGGCATGAAGAGGTCATGACCGGGACGGGTGAATTTGCGAAAATGTTCTTTTATCGAAGACTGCTAGGGTAAGGCAGAGAAGTCGATAGAGATCATATGGTTCGTGAAGTTTGGGCTCGTTTTGCTTATCTTCTGCGGCGAATCAGTGCGAAGCTTCCTACTAAGCCGAGTAAGGCTGTGGTGCTTGGTTCTGGAACGGGTGTGTAACCAAGATCTTGAAGCATGCCGACTTCAATACCGCTCCATGTACGAGCCTCACCGTCACCGAAGTCGCGCGTTGGCACCATCATCATGCCAGCAAAGTCAATAGAATTAAGATGGCTTTGGTCATCATCAATAACGAGGTGGACGTCTTCTCCTCCGTTAGCGAGTCTTGCGAACGTACCAGTGAAGTAGCCTCCGATGTTACGAGCGCTCTCTAGCGCCGCGGTGTTAACTTCAAAGGTGGTGGTGTTGATGAGTGGATCACCTAAATCTTCAATAAGAAATTCATCCCATTTGGCCCAGCTACCTTGGTTACCACTTCCTTGATCGCCATTATCGTAGCGGTCGCCACCTGGGGTGCCAAATATTTCACTTCCGATTCCGAGAGCGTGCGTGAATTCATGGTAAAGAGCAGCGTAGAGGTCATACTCAGCGGCGCCAGCTGGAGTGTCTGCATCTAGTTGCCACACATGTCCCCAGTTCACATCCACGAATCCATCAAAACCTGTTGTGTTTAAATCAATACCGGTTTGTAGCTTAGTCCGTAATACTTCTCCGCCACCAAAGGTGCCAGCTGCGGGTACGAAATTTGATCCAGCAGAAGCTAGGGTGGTACCCATAGCATCATTAGAGCTTGTCACTGAAAGGTTGATCACTGCTGAATCAGAGAAATGTGATCCGAAAAGAGTACTAAAACGATTGCCTGCTTCGACAAGTGCTGCTTGTCTTGCCATGCCTTCAGAGGCATCGAGAAATCCGATGCCTGCATCATTACCGGAGTAGTCGAAGGTGAAGGAAAGCACTGCCTGAGCGTTACCAGCTGTTGATAAACACAGCGCTAGAACGGCGGCTGAAAGTTTTGTTGAGAAGCTTTTCTTAGAAGCCACTTTTGAGTTGAGCCCTTTTAGGGCAGGGGTGTGGATTGATTTCATGATTATAAGTGTGGTGATTTTGTTAGTTTGCAATGCACCTTTCAAGGTGGAGCCACTTAACTAGTGGAACACATTTCTTCATATTCTACTCTTTCTTTAGTAACAAGTTTAAACTGCGAGTTTATATCATTATAATTCAGGGGAGGATGGCTTTTTTTTGGGTTATTAAGTTGAAAGTAGAAAGCAAGATAAAGAGGTGTGACTTTCTATGGTATAGGTTATTATGAGGGTGTCGTTATTCTCGCTAGCTAAATGGATGGGGTGTGTCATCTTTTAGGTATCTGTGGGAGTTTGAGATCATTGCTAATAGGATTTCTGGTAGGGATTAATTGATCGATGGGTACAGGCTTGTCGTGGCTGGTGCGTGATAGAAGTTTTGAATGATCTCTATGAGACGAAAGGTGGAGAGAATACTAGATTTATGATGTTAATTCGCTTATGTAATGGGCGAAATGAATTTGAATCTGATCGATAAAGACACGGTGAAGGCATGTTTGAGTATGCCGAGGGCGATTGAGTTGATGCGGGATGCTTTTGTGGCGCTATCTGCTGGTGAGGTGGATAGTCCGTTGAGGACGGCGTTGGTGAATGATGCGGGGACTGTACTTTATAAGCCTGCTTATTCAGAGGCGGCGGGTATTTTCTGTGCGAAGGTGGTTTCGGTATTCAGTGACAATGTGAATAAAAACTTACCTGTGACTCCTGGTATTATTATTGTGAATAGTGCGGAGACTGGGATGCCGGTGGCTCTGGTGGAGGCGGGGTATCTTACTTCGTTGCGGACTGGTGCTGTTACGGGATTGGCTACTGATCTTATGGCTGCGGAAGGAGCTAGGACTGCGGCGCTTTTTGGGACGGGTGGGCAGAGTGCTCATCAGCTGGAGGCGATGCTGTGTGTTAGGGAATTTGAGACGGTTTATGTTTTTTCGAGGAATCCTGAGAATGCGGTGGAGTTTTGTCATGAGCAGGAGGCTATGGCTGAGGAAGTGGGGTGTAAGCTGGTGGCGAATCCGGATAGGAGTGTGATCAAGGAGTGTGATGTGATTACTCTGGCGACGAGCAGTGCTACTGCTGTGGTGGCTGATGATGAGTTACCTCAGAGTGTGCATATTAATGCGATAGGGTCACTGGGGCCGAAGCGGACGGAGGTGGCTGCTGAGACGATTCTTAGGTCTTACGTTTGTGTGGATCAACGGGCTGCTTGTATGGCGGAGGCGGGTGAGATTTGTCTGATCCGAGATGCGGGGGAGCTTGCTGAAGATTTTCATCCTGTGGAGTTGGGTGAGCTTGCTGCGGGGAAGTATGAGGTGGTGAAGTCTGGGGTTAGGGTGTTTAAGTCTGTGGGGAATGCGGTGCAGGATCTGGTTTGCACGGCTGAGATTTTGAAGATAGCGGAGGAGAAGGGATTGGGGGCGGAGGCTAATCTTTGATTGGGATAAGGATAAGGGGGGGGATGTTTTGCTTTGAGTGGTGGTGATTCTCTATTATGTTGCGTTTAGTTATGGAGATAAATGCTGATGTTGGGGAGATGATGGGGGATGATGCTGGGATCATGGGGTGTATTTCTATGGGAAATGTGGCTTGTGGTGGGCATGCTTCTGATGTGGAGCATATGGGGGAGACTGTGAGGCTAGCGGTGGAGCATGGGGTGAGGGTTTGTGCGCATCCTGGGTATAGGGATAGGGAGAATTTTGGGAGGGTTTCTGTGGTGCTTAGTGGGGATGAGATTTTGGAGTTGGTGGGGGAGCAGGTGGGGTTGTTGAAGGGGATTTGTGAGGATGAGGGGGTGGGGTTGTTTGCGATTAAGCCGCATGGGGCGTTGTATCATGATATGATGCAGGGAGGTGTGGTGCGTGATGTGATGTTGGAAGTGGCGCGGGAGTTTGGCGTTCCGCTGGTGGTGCAGGCTGGGGTGGATGTTGATTTTGGAGAAGAGGTTGAGATTATGCGGGAGGGGTTTGCGGATAGGGGGTATAGTGCTGATGGTGGGCTGATGGCACGTTCTGAGGAGGGGGCGTTGCATATAGATGCTGAGGTTATTTTGGCTCAGGCTAGACAAATGATAGATAAGGGTGTAGTTAGATGTAATAATGGATCTTATCTACATTTGTCTGCGGACACGCTTTGTTTTCATGGGGATAACCCTGCGTCAGTTGCGGCTCTAAAACGTCTCTATGCTTAAGATAATACATGCTGAGTGGCACTCGGAAACGACGTTGAGTTTTTACTTTAGCGAGGTTGTGGAGATGGATGTTGTTGTGGAGATAGCTCGGTTTGCGGAGTATTTAAGGGAGAGGCTTTTGGGGGTGGTTGAGGTGGTGCCTTGTGGGACTTCTTTGTTTGTGGAGTGTCATGTTTTGAGAACGAGTGTGGAGCGTGATGTTAGAGTTTTTTTAGATGGCTTTGGGGTAGTTGGGGATAAGGAGTTGGAGGAGGAGAGGAGTGAACAGATTCTTGAGTTGCCTGTTTTTTATCATACTGATGTGGCTCCGGACTTGGTGATGCTGGCGGGGGAGAAGGGGGTGAGTGTGGATGAGGTTATTAGGCTTCATAGTGAGGTTGTTTATACGGTGGCTAGTTTGGGATTTGCGCCGGGGTTTGCTTATCTTTCTGGGTTGAATCCGGAGTTGGCGATTCCGAGGATGAGTGAGCCTAAGATGGTGGCGAAGGGGAGCTTGGGGATAGCGGATATGCAGACGGCTGTGTATCCTAAGGCGTCGCCTGGTGGGTGGGTGATTGTGGGGAATTGTCCGGTTAGTTTGTTTGATCTTGGGGCTGATCCGATTACGCCGTTTGAGGTTGGTGGATTGGTGAAATTTAAGCCGATTGGTAGGGGTGAATTTATTGAGTTGGGGGGTGTGGTGTGAGGCCGTGTTTTAAGGTGATTCAGAGTGCCCCTGTGATGCATTTTCAGGATTTGGGGCGTTACGGGTATGCGCACTTGGGGGTGAGTCAAGGTGGTCCTATTGATTTGCATGCTTTTTGCTGGGCGAATTATTTGTTAGGGAATTGTAACAGTGCGACCAGTCTTGAGGTCACGGTTGGGAATGCTTCGTTTTTGGCGTTGGAGGATAGTGTGATTGCTATTGCTGGGGCGGAGATGAATGGGCGGATTGATGATAGTCCAATTCAGAATTGGGGGAGTCATATTATACTGAAGGGGCAGACTCTTAAGTTGGGGTATGCGAGGACGGGGAGTCATGCTTATTTGGCGGTTCAGGGGGGATTCTGCGCGGAGCGGGTGCTGGGGAGTAGTTCTACGGTGGTGAGGAATGATGTGGGTGGGTTATTGTCTGCTGGTGTGGAGTTGTGTGTGAAGGGGAATTTCTTGTTTAAGCCGGCGGAGTCAAAGCTTACCCCTAGTCGCTTTATTCCTGATTATGATGAGGTTTGTAAGATCCAGGTGGTGTTGGCATGGGGGCAGGAGAGGGAGTTTAGTAGTGCGTTGCTGAATACGAGGTTCAGGGTGAGTCCTGAGTCTGATAGGATGGGGAGGAATCTGATAGCTGATGAGGCGCTGCCTAGGTTAGACGGGATTATTTCTGAGGGGATTTCGCTTGGTTCGATTCAGTTGCCTCCTAGTGGCAATCCGATTGTGTTACTGAATGACAGGCAGACGCAGGGGGGGTATGCTAAGGTGGGGAATGTGGCGCGGGTGGATCTGCCCTTGCTGGTGCAGGCTAGGGCGGGGGCTAAGATTAGGTTTATGCCTGTGAGTCACGAATCTGCAAGGGAGCAGTGGGTGGACTTTGTAAGGTTCTTTAGGTTGTGATATTCATCTGTTAGATGAAATGTTCTGGTGGTTACTTTTACTTGTAATTTAGAGGACTTTCAGTAATGATTGAAAATATGAGCGCAACTGATGAGTTTTTAAAAGCGAAGGATGATTTTATTTCGCAGTGGGGGGCCTTGGGGTCGAGCTGGGGGATTAGTAGAACGATGGCTCAGGTGCATGCGTTGCTGATGATTAGTCCAGAGCCGATTAGTACGGATCAGAGCATGGAGGAGTTACAGATTAGCCGTGGGAATGCGCATACGAATTTGAAGGAGCTAGTGGGGTGGGGATTGGTCAAGATTGTGGTTAAGAAGGGGGAGAGGAAGGAATTTTTTGAGGCTGAGAAGGATGTTTGGAAGGTGTTTACGATTGTGCTTAGAGAACGTAAGCGTAGGGAGATAGATCCTGCGGTGGAGCTTTTGACGGGGTGTGCAGAGCGGAGTAAGGATGTGAAGAGCGTTGAGGGTAAGGCGTTTCATGAGCAGATGATCGAGTTGCAGGATTTTGCGGTATTTGCGAGTCAGGTGGGTGAGACGATTAGTAAGCTGAAGTATGGTCCGGCGATTAAGTATGCGAATAAATTCTTAGGACTTTTGCCGAAAGATAAATCTTAGTTTTGTTATTTGACATTTGGGTGAAAATGCTCAGCATGCAGCCCACTTCACTTTCCAACTGATTATTTCAGTGGAACACACATTGTAATGCCGGTGTGGCGGAATTGGTAGACGCGTTCGACTCAAAATCGAATTCCTATGGAGTGCGGGTTCGATTCCCGCCGCCGGTATTTTTGTTGAGTATGTTCACCGTTTTTTTGCATGACGGAGATGTTACGAATTCTTCTTATCAACGGGGTTGATTGTTTTAAACTACTATGTATAAACACTGCCAATGGATGCGATACGTGTAGATAAATTGAGGAAAAGTTACAACAAAGATGTGGTTGCGCTCGATGATGTGAGCTTGCGGGTTGCGGAAGGTGAGTTGTTTTTCCTCCTTGGTGCGAGTGGTTGTGGCAAGACGACGTTGTTGAGATCTATTGCGGGGCTGGAGAAGCCTGATAGTGGACGGATTTATTTTGGGGAGAGAAATATCACGAATGTTCCTACGCATAAGCGAGAGGCAGCGATGATGTTTCAGTCTTATGCTCTGTGGCCACATATGACGGTGGGTGAGAATGTGGCATTTGGTCTTGAGGAGCGAGGTGTGGATGGCGATGAGCTGGTGGATAGAACTTTAGAGGCGCTGGCTGGTGTTCAGCTGGAAGGTTATGAGGATAGGAGGATAGACCAGCTTTCTGGTGGTCAGCAGCAGCGTGTGGCATTGGCTAGGGCGTTGGTTGTGAGACCGAAGTGTTTGTTGTTAGATGAGCCTCTTTCAAACTTGGATGCCCAGCTTAGGGTGGAGATGCGAGGGGAGATTCGGAGGATTGTGAAGGAGTATGGATTGACTGCTGTTTATGTGACGCATGATCAGGAAGAAGCTCTTTCTGTGGCGGATAAGATAGCGGTGATTCATAAGGGGAAAGTTGATCAGGTGGGAACGCCGGAGGAGATCTACCGCGAGCCTCAGACGAAGCATGTGGCATCATTTATGGGTGAGGTGAATTTCCTCAAGGGCAAGGTGGACTGGATAGTGAGAGATAATGAGGAGGGATATGTGGTAAGGGCAATATCTGATGCGGGTGAAATTTTGCAAGGTAAGGTGACTCTGCCGGGGTGGAAGCCACAGGTGGGAGAGTCTGTGGTGGCTGCGATGAGGCCAGAGGTGGTGAGATTTGATGATAGTGGGGATGTGATTAACCAGATACAAGGGAAGGTTCTGCAGCGAGTGTATCAGGGTGCAACGATTCAGTATTTGATGAAGAGTGTGGAGGGGGTGTATTTACAGATAGCGGTGATGAATCCGGGGAAACTTAGGGAGCCAGGTGATGCGGTGACTATCATTGCGAAACAGCAGGATGTAGTGATTCTAAGACCATGATGAAGAAATTTGCCAGGAATGAGGTTTATGTGATTTTGGCGTTGCTGTTAGTGGCAGTGACTCCGCTCATCTTGCAGAAGGGTGAGCCGATTAGCGCGGATGATGCTGATACGAGGTTGATTATTATGACGCCTCACAATGAGACGATTCGGCGTGAATTTGGTGAGGCTTTTTCTGAATACTGGAAGGAAAAAACGGGTGAGACTGTCTATATGGATTGGCGGACACCTGGTGGAACGAGTGAGATTAGATTGATTCTTGATGGTGATTTTAGTAGAGCGGAGAAGCGTGGTGACAAGGGGATAGGAGTGGATGTGTTGTTTGGTGGCGGTGATTATATATTTAAGAAAATGTCTTCTATGGATAGGCTGCAGAAGCTGGATGTCTTTGAGAAGCGTAAGGAATGGTTTGGTGGAGAGAAGGGGATAAGGCGGAAGTTTACTGGTGAGGATTGTTTTGATGATGAACATACTTGGGTTGGGGTTTGTCTTTCTCGGTTTGGGATTTGCTATAATTTGGATGGGTTAGAGAGATTGGGGTTAGAGGCTCCTAAGAGTTGGGATGATCTTGGTGATCCTAGATATTTTGGCCATATTGCGCTGGCAGATCCTACGAAGAGTGGGAGTGTGGCGAAGGCATTTGAGATGCTGATCCAGCAGAAGATTCATGGCGAGTTAGAGACTATTGAGCGCGAGCCTGGCGAGAGTCATGCGCATATGATAGATAGGGCAAAAAGTCAGGGTTGGACGCTGGGGTTACAGTTGATTCAGAAAATTTCAGCGAATGCGCGCTACTTTACGGATAGTGCGAGTAAGATACCTCATGATGTGGCTCAGGGGGATGCTGTGGCTGGGATGTGTGTGGATTTCTACGGTAGAGCTTATAATGAAAAGCTGAAAAAAGCAGATGGTAGTAGCCGGTTACAATGGGTGACTCCGAGCGGAGGAACAAGTACGAGTGTGGATCCTGTGGCTATCTTGAGAGGTGCTGAGAATGAGAAGGTGGCGCAGGCCTTTGTAGAGTTCTTGCTTAGCGAGAAGGGGCAGTTGCTATGGAGTAACAGATCTGGAACCCCGAATGGGCCTAAGCATCATGCGATCCGTAGGATGCCAGTGAGGCCGGATATGTATACGCCGGATAGGTTGCAGTATTTTAGTGATCCTGAGGTTTTGCCTTACAAGGGTGAGCCTGATTTTGTGTATGATCCAGAGTTGACGGGTGAGTTGTTTAACTCGATGCGTCATGCGATCAAAGTAATGTGTATCGATACTCATGATGAGCTTACTGATGCTTGGGAGACTTTGATAGAGCACACTGACGAGAGTGGGAAGATGCCACCGCTAGCGCTTCAGAACTTCAATGAGGTTAGGTTATTTTCTTATAAGAAGACCTATGAATTAAAAAATCTACTCAGCAAGAAGAGTTCAAAGAGGGAATCGCTCAGGGTGCTGGATAAGTTGAATAGACTGGCTGCTATTTTCCGACGTTCGTATGCGGATTCTCAGAAATTAGCCAAACAAAATAGGTAAGATCAAGAAAGATGAACAATAGACGCGCGACAATTATTACAGTCATAGTGACACTTTTCTTTGGTGTTTTCTTTCTTTATCCTGTTCTTGATATTCTAGCCGTGGCCTTTACGGGTGATGATGGATTTACTTGGGATTATGTACTGACGGTGTTTGGAAACCCTAATTATTTGGAGGGTCTTTGGAATGCGTTTATGTTGGGGACGACGAGTACTATTGTGACGTTCCTTATTGCCTTGCCGTTGGCATTGGCTGCTTATCGGTGGGTGTTTCCTGGTAAGAAATGGTTGTCTATCTTGATTCTAGCGCCGCTTGTGCTTCCTCCGTTTGTAGGAGCTGTGGGGGTGAAGCATATTCTTGGTGTTGAGGGGGCGTTGAATGCGTTGTTGATAGATTTTGGTGTGATGGATGCGGGGGCGCCTACTGACTGGCTTGGGAAGAGTAAGTTCTGGGGAGTGGTGATGATGAATGCGCTTCATTTATATCCGATCTTGTTTATGAATGTGCTGGCGGCTCTTAATAAGTTAGATCCTGCTATGGAGCAGGCGGCTCAGAATCTTGGAGCATCGCCTTGGAAGAGATTTAGAAAGATCACGATGCCGCTGTGTATGCCAGGGATTTTTGCTGGTGGTGCGATTGTATTTATTTGGTCGTTTACTGAGCTTGGTGTGCCGTTGGTCTTTGACTACACCCGTGTGGCTCCGGTGCAGATTTATGATGGGATTAAGGATCTGTCAGGGAATCCGACGCCGTATGCATTGGTGTCTGTGATGTTGGTGATTTCGTTGGTGGTGTTTGCGGTGAGTAAGTTATTGCTTGGTAAAAACAACCTTGGAACGTCGCCTAGGCCGAAAGCGCGCTATGCTCAGAAGACTTTGACTGGTGCTCAAGGGTGGTTGATTTCAGGTCTTTTCATGTTGGTTTTCGTGATAGCAGCAGTGCCTCATTTTGGGGTGATCTTCCTATCTGTGGCGGGTGACTGGTATGGGACTATTTTCCCGGAGAGTATGACTATGTCGCACTATAGCGAGGGTCTTGGCCATCCGTTGGTGGTGGGTAGTATTCAGAATAGTTTGGTGTATTCTCTTGGTGCGACATTCCTGAATGTGATATTGGGGTTAGCGATCGCGTGGGTGATTGTGCGGAGTACGATATGGGGGCGGAATGTGGTGGATGCGCTGATGATGTTGCCGCTTGCTGTGCCTGGATTGGTGTTGGCATTTGGGTACCGTGCGCTGAGTGACGGTGACGGTAGTTTTAGCTGGTTAGTGGGTGCGAGTGGCGATCCGATGTTTTTGCTTATTTTGGCGTATGCGGTGAGAAGGCTACCCTTTGTGGTGAGGGCTGCTGTGGCTGGTTTGCAGCAGAGTGATCCGGTGTTGGAGGAGGCTGCGATGACGATGGGTGCTAGCCCTAAGCGGACTTTTATGCGGATTGGTCTACCGTTGATTGGATCTAGTCTTGCGGCGGGGGCGATTTTGGCCTTTGCTTTCGCGATGTTGGAGGTGTCTGATAGTCTTATTTTAGCCCAGCAGGCTGAGCATTTTCCTATCACTAAGGCGATTTATGCACTGCTTGGGATGCTAGGAAACGGGCATGAAGTAGCGGCTGCGTTGGGTGTGTGGGCAATGGCTTTCTTAGGGGTGGCTATTGCGGGTGCATTTGTGCTGATGGGGAGAAAAGGTGGTGGGATGTTTAGGTTGTAAGTGCGCTAAACTAAGCTGTTGACCGCGTGGCCAATGCGAGGTAGTAGTCTCTCCACAAAATTAACGTATAAAAACTATTTATGGCAATTGTAGCAACAAATTTAAAAAGAGGTCAGTGCATCAAGCATGACGGTGATACTGGAGTAATTCTGAACTTAGACCATCGCACACCTGGTAAGGGTAATGCGCTGATTGCGGCGACGATTCGTTCGTTCCAGTCTGGTAAGACTAAGTCAATTCGATTCGCATCATCAGATAAGGTGGATGTGATTGAGACTGACCGTCAGAAGTTAGAATTTTCTTACAGTGATCCATCTGGGTATCATTTCATGGATTTGACTACTTATGAGACTATTACTATTGAGGGTGATTTATTAGAGGGTTCTAAAGATTTTCTTAAGGAAGGTCAGGAAGTGGAAGTTCTCTTCATCGAAGGTAATCCAGTGAGTGTGGATCTCCCTGCTACGGTAGTGCTAGATGTGGCAGAGTCATCTGATGGGGTTAAGGGCGACACAGCGAATAATGCGACTAAGCCAGCAACTCTTGAGACTGGGTTAGTGGTTACTGTTCCTCTTTTCGTGAAGCCTGGTGATGCGCTAAAAATAAATACACAAGATGGTTCCTATCTTGGCAGAGCGTAGTGCTCTTAGCCTGTTAAAAGACTAGAAGTTTTGTCTAACAGTTCCTTAGAAGTAGTTACTCAGTTTTTTGAGTATGGTAGCGCGGAGTCTCCTGTGAGGCTTCGCTGTGGAGACACGTTGTCTCATGTCAAGATTGCCTATGAAACATGGGGTGAGTTGAATGAGGATAAGTCTAATGCGATACTCATCAACCACGCACTTTCTGGTTCACACCACGTGCTGGGCTACAATCCATCGATCCCTGAGGCTGGGGATCTCTGGCAGGAGGAGCTGCATCAAGGTTGGTGGGAAGGATTCGTAGGGCCTGGGATGGCGATAGATACTGATAAGTTTTTTGTTATTTGCCCTAATTATCTTGGTGGTTGCTATGGTTCTACCGGGCCTAGTTCTGTGAATCCTGCTACAGGTAAGGTTTATGGATCATCATTCCCGCATGTGTATGTGGCGGATCAGGCGGATATTCAGCTAGAGTTGATTAAGCATTTGGGTATTGAGCAGCTTAGTGCTGTTGTGGGTGCTTCTGTGGGAGGTCTGGTGGCGGTTACCTTTGCGACTCGGCATCCTGAGCGTGTGCGCAATGTGATTTCTATGGCAAGTGGATTCAAGACGACGGTGTTAAACCGGTTGATTTTATTTGAGCAAATTCTGGCGATTGAGAATGACTCACATTTCAATGGTGGTGACTATTATGGTGGTGAGCATCCTGATTATGGTTTGGCTTTAGCGAGGATGATTTCTCATAAGACATTTGTGCATTTGGATGCTATTGAGCGACGAGCGACTACGGAAGTGCATCAAGATAAGGAGACGCTGAAGTGGTATGAGGTGAAGGATCCGTTCCAGAGCTATATGCTGTATCAGGGTAAGAAATTTGTGAAGCGGTTTGATGCGAATACTTATTTACGGATCATTGATATGTGGTCACGCTATGATGCTGTGAAAGAGGCGGATGCGGAGGATGAGCTGGATTTATTTGCTGGAGCAAAGGCAAATGATCAGAAATACCTCGTGTTCAGTATTGATTCAGATTTTTGTTTCTATCCTGAGGAGCAGTCTGTGCTGGTAGATGCTCTGGAAAAGTCTGGGGTGGATAATATGTATATCACTGTGCACTCAGATAAGGGGCATGATTCATTTTTGTTAGAGCCTGCGCTCTACTCACCGCACATTAGTTTTCTTCTGAATGGAGAAGGAGAGGTGGGGGCGACTCCTGTTGCCTCATAAATAGAGCACACCGAAGCTCTTAGTAATACTCTGTAGCGTTGCCTCATAATTAGGACACTCTA
>JBPOGF010000005.1:0-188917 GCA_051251915.1 Akkermansiaceae bacterium
ACCCCAGTTATTGGGGGATGTAGACTATGAAAAATTAAAAATCAAAAGAATCACTAGACAAACCTTCTCATGGAAGACGTTGCACACCAATCCATGAGTAGCTGCGCAGCCAGGTTTTTGACTGGTTTAAACCATTAATCAAAAAGTATAGTTTCCCCTCACTCATGGATGGGTGAACTTTACGCTAGGCAAAAATTCATATGGACTTCGCACCCTTTATCAACACCGAGGAAAGTGTTCACCCAGTCGTCGAGTACGCTCAACTTCAATCGTGCTATCCAAAAATCGAAGACGATGTCTGGAACGTTACCAGTGCAAGCGATCTCCTTGGGTGGGAGAAGCTACGCGATCGATATAAAATCCGCGACTCGAAAGAGGTCGCATGTGACATTTTCGTATGGGGAACAGGTCCCGCTCCGAACCCCAGATTGACAAGAATCGGAGGTGTTCCATGGCTGCCGAAGAATCAGCCATGGCCAGCCATCGATGGAGTGACCCCAGTGTTTCTGTGCCAATTCAATTTTCAGGACAGCAAAGACTTAATGGGGCAGAGAGTGGCTGAGAAGCTACCTGGGGATATCCTATTGGTTTTTGTCGCTGACCAGTATTCTGCTGTGTCTTGCGAGGTCGATGAGATGAGGTTCGTATGGGTTTCGGCGGACGAAGAAGAAGTAATTGATAAGTCCGATGTCCCCGTGCCAACCAACCCATTTGAATTTGTTGAGGCTTGGGGAGCAAGGTATCGCACAAAGGATATTCCTACAAAGTGGGATCAGGCTTATGAGATTCCCGAGGATGAAGTAGGAGGGCGACTGTGGTCACTTCCAGTATTATGGGGGACAAAGATCGGAGGCGTTCCGTATGATTCGCAAGAGAACCACAGAGAAGCTCCAAGAGACTTCCTTTGCCAGCTTGTCTCGGTGCAGATTAGCCAGGATACGATCTGGCCTTGGGTAGATCGGAAGGAGCCGATTACAGATGGTTTTGGTGAGGATGGTGTCCATACCGATAAGAACACATTGATGATCGGGGATATGGGCGAGCTTTCCATTTTTCTCGATGATGAGAACAACATCGTAATAGAAAGTTCTTGTGGCTAAAATCGACTGGCCCAATCGGGTAGGCAGAGGGTTCTAACCCCCGCCCCCCACACCACCGGCCATACGGCTTTGCCTACGGGCTCTGCGGATAGACTTTGTATTGAGAAGAGCAGTGTAGCACGGCGGTTTCAATGTGTCAGACTTACTTCCACTTAGGTCGTTTTAGTAATTTCTTGATGATAGCGAGCATTCACAACCCACGTGGCGAAGCTTTTACGTGGGGTTTCTAGGCTGCGGAGTCCTTGGCTTTCTAGCCACACATTCGTCATCGCATTTCTTACGATTTCTATGTTGCACATCCGCCAAGCTCCCTTGCGACTTCGACTCGCTAGTTTTACTTTGTCTCTTGATGCGCCGAGCTGGATCAGGTTTAGCCGGCTGGCTCGTGGTCGTCCTTGAGGCAGCTTTTTGAGCCATTGGTTTGGAGATTGGCAATTACCCCAGCCTGCGAAAATGCAATGGCAAGCACGACAGTTACAAACTGAAATGAGCCTTGCCACCCAGTAAGTCACTAGAGTATATTATACAAGAAGTCCAAATACATGAAACATAAGAACAAATCAGAAGCTGAGCAACTGGACTGCGCGTTCACCAGAGGAGCCTTATACGGGAAAACCGCACGTAGGGATCTGCGAGGGGGACGTCAGGCAACTGACGTTCCTACCTTAATAGGCTAAAAATATGAAATCTATCTACATCCTAAGTCTTTTCCTAGCTCTAAACGCTTGTGAACACGAAAAAAATACTTCTAAGGACGAGACCGATTCTAACAGAACCAAGGTTCACCAGATTGAGTTATCTCAAGAACATGATTCCGTTATAGTGACGTTACCAGGTAAAGATGATCTCTCGCTAAGAGTATTTCAGAGAGATGGTGAACTAGTAGCTGCAGTTATAGACATTAGAGAAGAGCTTGGACATATGGGTAACCAACCCCGAAGATGGGAATTAATAGCTAAATCAAACCGAGAGGTTCAAATATATACCAGAAAAGAACCGTATCTATTGAATAAGATTGAGGGAACTGATTATAAGTCCACTGGGACAGAAGTATACTTTGACACTGATGGTAATGGCATCCCCGACTACAAAAGCACTCCTAAGGGTTGCTACAAAATTACAAAAATAGAATTAGATTATTTTAAGTCTGGAGCATTTGGTGATTACATTTCAGATTTCGAACCAGTCAAATTCGAAGAAGTTTTTACTGAACAGCAACCAACCAATGAAACCAAATAAAAATGCCTAACCCCAAAGATAGCTTCTCATCGGAGCGATAGCGGAGCATGAGAGTTATCGGTTGTTGTCCCGTATAGCTTCGCACGTGATAACACGAGTTCAGGGGAGTTGGCTCTGGGTGGCCGTTACTTAGACCCAACTCCAAAAGTCTGTTCGCCTATCTTAGGATAAGAATTTCCAATCTCTGCGTTACTCTTCTACTGAGATGCCCACATCACAGTCTCATCGCGCCTTGATCTAAGAAATTCTTCTACCAAATCTAACCGAACGAACTTTTGGAAACAGGTCTATGCGGTTTTGATTCCGTGTTCTGTCTTAGTGGGTTGTTGAAGCAGTGGGTGTTCTTAGTGGCGTTTAATGTCATACGAAGGAGCCGATTGCCGAACTGCAGGGCTGTTCGGTAATCAAATCGATGTCTAACAGGATGGAATATGCCTAGTGATGGTAATGTGGCTTTCATCGTGGCGGATGGGGCAAAACATGTAGCCTCCTACGTAGTGATGCAATGGCAAGCGCGATAGCTACAAACAGAAATGAGTCTTGCTACCCAGTAAGTCACCAGAGTATATTATACAAGAAGTCCAACCACATGAAACATAAGAACACAACAGAAGCTGAGCAACTGGACTGCGCGTTCACCAGAGGAGCCTTATGCGGGAAACCTCACGTAGAGATCTGCGAGGGAGACGTTAGGCAACTGATGTTCCTACCTTAATCTCTAAAAAAGCATGACCAACGAAAAAGAAATTCTTGTAGTCGGAGCAAGTGGAGCTACGGGAAGTCTTCTCGTAGCGGAACTACTCAATCGCGGACTCCGTGTTAGGGCAATTGTGCGATCTCCTGAAAATTTTCCAGAAGTTATCAGGAAGAGTGAAAACCTATCATTGATTCACGCAAGCATCTTGAAACTCAGCGACACCGAATTAGCCAAACACGTCAAGGGTTGTGATGCGATCGCTTCGTGCCTGGGTCACAACCTGAGCTTTAAAGGCGTTCTTGGTCCCCCATACAGATTGGTGACCGATGCTACACGCCGATTATGTGGAGCAATCAAGGAAATCGATTCGGATACGCCGATCAAGTTTGTGCTTATGAACACGACTGGTAATAGCAACCGTGATCTCAATGAACCGGTCTCATTCGCTCAGCGGTTAGTGATGGGACTTCTGCGTTTGCTGCTACCTCCGCATGTGGATAACGAAAAAGCGGCAGATTACCTACGGACTGAGATTGGCCAGAAAGACGGCGCAATCGAGTGGGCTGCAGTTCGTCCTGATGGCCTCACAAATGAGGATAGGGTTACAGCGTATGAAGTACATCCTTCGCCAATTAGAAGTGCGATCTTTGACGCAGGCAAAACAAGCCGAATCAACGTTGGACACTTCATGGCGGATCTGATCGTTGAAGGTGACCTATGGAGCAAATGGAAGGGTCAGATGCCCGTGATCTACAATAAGAACCCAGTCTAATATTAGAGTAAAGCGAACATCGAAGGTATCGGTTGTAGCACCAGTGGGTATTCCTAGTGGCGTTTAATGTCATACGAAGGAGCCGATTGCCGAACCACAAGGCTGTTCGGTAATCAACTTGTAAGTGAAAAGAGTCTTTCTCTTAGTGAGCAGCGTAAACAAAAAAACCGACCTAGAAATGCCTAGGTCGGCTGAAAGATTGATCTTAATGTTGGTTTTAACGTCTGCGACGAAGTAGAACTGCCAGTCCGCCAAGTCCAAACAAGGCCGTTGACGATGGCTCGGGAACTGGAGTGAAAGTGCCGGCAACACTCAGTTTAGGTCCGGTAAAGGATTCGAAATCGAGCGTATTTTCAGACTTAGTCACCACGTTACCAGAGCCATTGGTATTAATATTGACCATGAATTTGTTGTTCAGACCATCAATGGCGGCTGTCAGAGGGTTGTCAAAGTTGACGAAATATTCGCCATTGTTGCTGAATTCTTTAGTAACTGTCTCGCTGCCGAGCGAAACATCGTCTCCACCACCAGCCACTCCATCTTCTCCAAGATAAGTGAATTGAATGATCAGTGAGGTTGCAGTGTTACTTGAAGCGTTGGCATTGGACGCGAAGCCAAAGCCTGTTACGGATATTGTGCCTGCTACCAGATCGCCGGCGTCGATCGTGCCGCTTGAGTCGAGATCCCAGAATCGTGGTCCTATATTCCTGCTACCAGTTGTTGATGTGTCCGTCCCACCCGTAGCAGCATCATCGACGAAAAATGAACCGGTTAAACCCGTAGTGACATCACCTTTCACCATGGTTGCCGCGTGACCAGAACCTGCAAGTGTTAAAGTGAGAATAGCTATCGTAGGAATATGTGTGTATTTCATATAGTTTAATAAGTATTATTATATATATTTGTTCTACAGAAATACCAAGCTGTCAACCAATAATTTTGGCATATGGAGTCAAGAAATAGTGTGTAACCGTTTGTGCATTAGTGCATAGAATGCTCAATGAGGAATTCAGCTGTCCCTGACTTGGTCGGCCGCGCGCCAGGTTGCGACGAGATCTGGACGTTGCTGCAAGAAAACGTTGTAGATGTGATTGGCGAAGTTTACACCCGCTTGGGTATATAAGTTGAAGGCGGCATCCACGCCCATTGCTCTTAGCTCCTGGACCTCGTAGTCTTGCTGGCCACTGACGATCACCACGCCGCCGAAACCATGCCGCTTGAGTGTTTCTATGGCGTGTAAGTTCGCCGCATGCACTGGCATCGCTAGCACTACCATGTCTAGGTCATTGTGTGGGCACACACGCTCCCAGAAGTCAGAATCCGTGGCATCTGCAAGTCGGACATTCCGCTCAGCTCCCTGATGAATCCTAATTTTATCCGGGCTGCGGTCAAAGCCGATGACATGGCCTGGAAAGCGCTGCTCCAGAGAATGGTATGCGGCTAGTCCGATACGGCCCATGCCAAAGATCGCCACCCGCTCGCGTTCCTTGATCGGAGAAAAGTCTCCTTCGCGTTCCGAGAATGTTCTGCACCTTAGCAACTTACTAGACTAACAAATTACTAGTTCCATTTCTATGGTTCTCTCAGAAATAAGATCAATCTCAAAGCCTCCCCCAGCAAAGAGATTTTCATTTTTCAACGATCCTATAAAACATGCGGTTTACAGCTTCATTTCGGGGCAAAACAATCTGGTTGTCAATCATCAAAAAGTCATTCAACTCAATAGGATTCCAATTACTGAGAGATGAAGATTTTTGTAATTCAAAATTATGTGTTAAGCCGCGGAAAGACAGCGGTCTTGTCCACAGCGATTCTGAAGTGGAGATAACACAACTACCGTCGTCTTTCATCAGAATTTGAGGTAAAGACCACTCCTCAACAGGAGGAATCTCCGTAACTATAAAGTCCTTACTCCTTGCCGATCCGTAGGAATTAGTAACCACGCAATGATAAGTGCCGGTCTCTGTGACCTGAAGGCGAGATGGCAGCCCGCTCCCTACCGGGTTGTCATTGTGGAACCAAGTATGCCATAAAAGATTCGCTCCTTTAGCTCTGGCATCCAGTGTTACAGCCCCGCTTTCTTGAGTTTGTTTCTCAATGAAAAATCGCGGGATGTTCGGCACATTCGCTTGTATCCACGCATTGAGAGCTATACGAAGCTCCTCTACCTTGGCAGGTTCTACCCCAGCTAGGTTGTTGCTCTCTGCAGGGTCATTTGGAATATGATAGAGTTCCTCAATACTGTTATCCCGGTTTGTTAAATATTTCCAAGGACCTCTACGTATGGCAAATGGAGGTGAAGCGTATTCCGCTGGTCCCCATATCGGACCCTCGAATCGCCAAATCAAATCATCAGAACGTTCAGCCTGTCCAAGCTGGGACAATAAGGACTCCCCTTCTACTCCGTCAGGAACAGTTGCACCTGCTAGATCCATGGCCGTGCAAAAGAAATCTTTTTGGCTGAGAGCTGCACCTTGGTGAATCTGGGGAGAAACACGCAAGGGCATCCATAGGCAGCAAGGCATACGGATTCCTCCTTCATACAGGCTCCGCTTGCGGCCTCGTAATACCCCCACAGAACCACTGCCTGTAATGGCTTGTCCCGCCAGACCATACCATTCTGGGCCATTGTCAGAGGTAAAAAGAATGCACGTATTACTAAGCTGTCCCGTTTGCTCGAGCTTAATCATGAGACTTCCCACTGCATTATCGATCTCGGTTATCTTCGCCATGTGTCGCTTCAAATTTAACTCGGCACTCGCTCCTTGAGCTGCGTAATAGTCCTGCATTCTCTGGGGAAATTGGGTGAAATCTATCACCATATCATTGTAAGGAGCGAGAGCGGCTTCAGAGGGAATCACTGGTGCATGCACAGCCTCAAACCAATATTGTAAATAAAAAGGCTGATCTTCAATACGATCAATAAACGCATGGACCTCACTACTTATTTGACTGGTACTGTTGATCCAAAAATCATTCTCATATGTCCAATATTGCCCCGCGGTACGCTCTACGTGAAACCCATAGGCGGAGGGAGGAACATTGCCCAAATGCCATTTTCCGATATGCGCTGTGATATACCCGGCTGACGCTAAAGACCTCGCAATAGTAGCTTCAGAATAAGTAACCTGATCAGGCTGACCCCAGCGTTCGTTGTTCTGTCTTGTGCTAAAATAATTCCAGACGGGAACAGGATTTTTTCCCGTCACGACAGCTCCCCGCGAGGGAGAGCACACTGGCGCACACGAATAATAGGAGTTAATCTGAGCACCCTCGCGAAATAATTTGTCAATGTGAGGTGTTTTCACATATGGATGCCCCATAATCGCCAAATCTGCATAGCCCAAATCATCCACCATCAAGTGAATAATATTAGGGCTGCCTATAACACGGAGAAGCAGGAAAATATACACAATGACACTACTACCAATAATTTGCTTTTTGAGAGAGAAGTTCGGAGGGACTTTCATAGGGTGATAATCGCTGTAGTCGTTGTGTTTATTTTTTTGGGAGCGAAGCTGTAGTTCTACTTCTGGCGACAATTGTGCATGTAGGCTCATGTGAGTGGTGGTTTATTAGTTGTTTAGAATCTATTCTGAAATTATGGGGTAATCTATATAATCATAAATATTAATGTTGTAAGTTACAATACATGTTTCTTATTTGATGAAAATCAATAAATTTTTGTGTGGTTTGTCTAAGCTCCTGTAAGCTCTTGCATAAGATAAATGACTGCTAGGAATTTGCTTTTTGAGAGAGAGGCGCACGCAATTTTTTTTGAGAACTTATTTGGTCATTGAAGATTTCAGGTTGGTTTAGTTATTTTGTATATAGGTTGAGGTAAGTTTATCCAATTTCCCATTCAACTGATATTATCAATGATAACTCCTGTTACTGCCTTAGGAGGGATTTGCTATCACATTACCTTTAAACAAAGCTATTGAGTTAGGGAAGATCTACGAATAATATGCCATTTTCTATATAGAGGCAGGAGCTGTTAAGGTTCAAATCTTGCCAAGATGACGCGAGAGCTTACGTTGACTAATTCTTAAACCGTTTATTCTAAAAATACTCACCCTAAGACTAGATCAATGAAAGTAGCCGAGATATTTGAAGAGGAACCTATTCAGTGGGGGTTAAGAGGTGATCCCTATTTGTGGGGAGAACTGAAAGAGCGTTGTAAGCATACTGAGATGCCAGATACTTCAGATGAATTACAAACATTGATTCAAGACGAATACGCATTGGCTACAGGATACCCAATCACCCACTTAGATGTTTTTAATGTAGAACGATTTAGCCATGGAGGGATGTCGAGTGGAGCAATATCACCGGAGTTTTGGATACAGAAAGCGATTCCATTATTGTTGGAACGACAAAAACAATAGAGCCTAGAGAAATCGCGAAGAGACCAAGCAGAACAGAGTCTGTTTCATAGTAAATAGGTAACCCCACAGCTCATTCAGCTGTCCCTGACTTGGTCGGCCTCGCGCCAGGATGCGACGAGATCTGGGCGTTGCTGCAAGAACACGTTGTAGATGTGATTGGCGAAGTTTACGCCCGCTTGGGTATATAAGTTGAAGGCGGCATCCACGCCCATTGCTCTTAGCTCCTGGACCTCGTAGTCTTGCTGGCCACTGACGATCACCACGCCGCCGAAACCATGCCGCTTGAGTGTTTCTATGGCGTGTAAGTTCGCCGCATGCACTGGCATCGCTAGCACTACCATGTCTAGGTCATTGTGTGGGCACACACGCTCCCAGAAGTCAGAATCCGTGGCATCTGCAAGTCGGACATTCCGCTCAGCTCCCTGATGAATCCTAATTTTATCCGGGCTGCGGTCAAAGCCGATGACATGGCCTGGAAAGCGATGCTCCAGAGAATGGTATGCGGCTAGTCCGATACGGCCCATGCCAAAGATAGCTACGCGCTCGCGTTCCATGATCGGAGAAAAGTCTCCCTCGTGCTTGCCTGGTCTCTCAAACTTTTTCAACCAATCACTGATAGGATCGTAGAGGTTTTCGGCCCGTCGGTTCAGAGGTGCTGCCAGTAGGAAGCTCAGTGAAAGGGCTAGTGCGACCACGATCAACCACTCAGTTCCCATCCATCCCTTTGCCACCCCTAGCGAAGCCACGATGAGGCCAAATTCACTGTAAGTAGAAAGTGAGAATGAGGCCATCCATGCCGTTCTAGCACGCGTGTGGAAGCGCGTCAGAAGCAGAAAGAAGCCGATACTTTTTAAAGGAAGTAGCAGCAGAGCCAACCCAGCCCAACCGAGAGCCTGCCAAGTGATGGCTCCCTCTAAGCCTACCTGTAAAAAGAAGCCCACCAGTAATAAGTCGGTGACATGATTCAGTGACTTTTTAAGCTCACTGGCTCGTGGATGCCAACCCACCATCACACCGATAAAGAGTGCCCCGAGATCCGCCTTTAAGCCCACCATATCGAAGCCCTTAGCTCCCACTACCAGGGCGAGCATGAGGCCACACAGAGAGAGAAGTTCTCCATGTCCCGCGCGATTCATGATCCATCCAAGGATAGGGCGACCCAAAATCAAGGCTGCCACCAAGGCGATGCTCCATGTGCTAGGAAACTTACCTGTAGAAAACGTCAAAAAGAGCACCGCAATAATATCCTGCATCACCAGAATCCCCACGGCGGCCTTACCGTGCAAGGCCCCAAAGTCCCCACTCTCCTCCAGTGATTTGATCGCAAATACTGTGCTCGAAAAACTCAGGGCAAAGGCCAGCAAGAACGCCGTTTCCCATTCCATCCCAAGTGCTGGACCCACCAGCGCTGCGATCCCGTAAACCACGGGTCCAAACAAGATCAAAACCAAGATCACATGCAAACTCGTCCCGGCCCAGATTTCCGGTCTACCTAGTGACTTCACCTGCAGCTTCAAGCCGATACTAAACAGCAACAGCGTCACCCCTAGATCGGAGATGATCTGCAAGCCTTCTCCCCCTTTTTGACCCATTGCCTGCAACACAAAACCCGCCAACAAAAACCCTACCATAGGCGGCAGGCGAAACTGCTGGGCAGCCAACCCGAAAATAAATGCAACGGCAATGAGTAAAGAGTCCATAAAGAACACTTCCTAAGCAGTTCTCATACCTTTTTCCACTAAATAACATCGGTTCCAAAAAAAATTATCCCATAAAATTAGAAATAGAGAAGGCTCTGCCCTAATTGCTAGGCACTGAACAAATGGTTCAGGTCAAAACGTTCCCCTTCACATTCTTAAGCGCATACCAAAGCGGAGGCAGACAAAAGACTCCGAATGAGCAATCCACCAGTCTCCATGCGAATGGGATACCACGGATTTCTCCGCAGATTAGCGCTAATGGAATGATCATAACTGAGCTAAGGATACCAATATAAATCACCCCGATATACCGAGCCGGATCCAGCCACGGCAGGATGAAGTAAAGGGCGATCATCAGATGAGCAAACGCAAGCCAATCAGTTCCATAGGCAATGAACGGATAACTCTGGTAGCTCACTTCTAATCCCTCCCTGACATGGAGAATCCAATGCGTCAGCCCAGTGTAATGACCTGGATTCAGATCACCACCATCAGATAGCCAACCAGCAATCATATTTAGCTCACCGAGCAACGGAAACGCAGTCACCCCACTGATGACGAGGCCAAAAATAACGAGACTCAGCGCCCAGCGGATTTTTCTCAGTTCGGCTTGTTCTAGATTTTCGGTTGGTTCCCATTGCTTCATACCCACACTGTCTCAGACCTTGATGAAACAGTGATGAAGCCAATGTGAAAAATAGATGAATTTGGTTATAGAAGGGGTCGTATAACCGATTCTGGGACAAAAAAACCTCTCTCTCCGGAGAAACCAGAAAGAGAGGTTTGAAAATGTGTTTAAGAGCGTTCCGACCTTACTTGCGGCGTCGCATGATAAGAGCAAGACCTCCCAGTCCGAGTAGGGCTGTTGAAGATGGTTCTGGAACCGTGTTGACCGTGAGATTATCTAGATCAGCAGACCCAAACTCTGTGCCACTGGGGGCGTTTTGCTGTGCAAAAGTGAGAGCAACAAAATCATCTGTTCCATTATAGGTAAAGGTGACAGCTATATCAGTACCGTTAGCGGTAATATTTTGTTGAGAACCAAGCGCGCTAATCGTAGCGGTTCCGGTGCCAAGAGGATTACCTCCCGCGGATGCGCCTCCATGAAGATCCAAACTTACCGTATTAGTGGCATCCACACCATTCGCGGCGTATGCCTGGAAAAGAAATGTCGTATCAGCACCAGCTACAAAATTCGTCACATCAAACTCTACGGTAACGAGTCCAGCAGACCATGTTGTAGTATCAAACCAGATGCCTGCACCCCGGAATCTATTCTGAGTACTATTACTGAAACTCAAGTCACCCCCGCCGATGCCGATGCCATTGTTTGTACCAAACCACGAGTCGACAGCGGTGGTTGGACTATTGTCAAATACGATGTCTCCGGTGTTTTGAGTATATTCGTCACCAACAAAATCAGTGGTGTACACCAGAACAGCTTGTGAAGATAGGGCAGAGGCGATCGTTATACCTCCGATGAGAAATGCATTTTTTATATTGGGTTTCATATTGTTTTTTTTGTGTGGTTTTTAGTGAGCTAAAAATAGGGTCTTAGGTAGATTAGAGTGGTTTTTCTCTGCAATTCTTTGAGCAGAGATTGTATCTCCAGTCACTTTCAAAGAGGTGGATAACGAACTTATCTTCCCTTGCTTATTTATACATAGTAGTTAAGTGTATAACATAGGTAAAAAGCCGTCAATATTTTAATGTAGTTTACTCCTTAAAGTGTTGCCTCGTAAATAAGCACCTTATTCACTCAGCACTTTGATGCAGACGATTTCTTTCATGGTGTGGGCGTAGATTTTGCCATTTGCGTAGGTGAGGGAGGCTAGGGTCCAGCTTTCGCCGCCTGGGCCTAGGTCGTTGACTGCTACTAGGGACTTGGGTGAGAGTTGAGCTACTTTGGTATCGATGACATAAACGGTGCCGGTCACTACGGGGATAAAGAGGTAGCGGCCTATTACCGTGGGGCTTGCGGCGGAAATATGCCCTGAGCCGATTCCGGTGTGACCTTTGTTGCCGACAGCGAAACCATTGGCATTGAGTGGCTTATTATCTGGATTTCCTTTTCCCCAGAGTTTCACATCGTCCTCTCTGCTCTCGGTGCTGGCCATGAGCTGGGCGGGTAGTTCTAGGTATTCTACCACGCCAGTTTCCACATTCACGCGTCCTACGTAGTGCACATCGTGACAGAGGAACCAGTGCCAATCTCCGATCGCGATGTTTGCTTGATTGGTGTTTGGGTGAGGTCGTTTGCTTTTCACTATCGCATCCTTTTGCCACACCCAGTCCTGCTTTTCTGGCTGAAATTTCCAGAGATTGGCGCCTTGGTCGAGTGGTTGCTCACGTAATAGTTTGCCAGAGGTGGCATCGATGACGATGTGTTTATCTTTTTGAAATCCAAAGACATATTTAGCATTCCAGTGACTACTGAATGAGGGGTCGAATCGTTTGAGCTCTAGGTTCCAAAGTGTCTTTCCTTCTTCACCCTGAGCGAGACTGGTAAGGCTCATGCCATAGGGTTTTTCGATGGTTCCGTGTGGGCCACCGCGAGCATGTGCTATGGCCAATTTTCCTGATGCGGTTATCCCGACTACTGGAGTGTTATGCACTGAGGTTCCTACCTTTTCTCGCCCTAGGATCTTGCCTGTATTCTTATCGATTGCATGGAGATAAGTCCAGACTTCCTTGGGGTCTACGCCCTCAGGTATCTTTGTGCCGTCCTTAGATTTTACCCCAGGAGACTCCCATTTTTGCATCTTCACCCCTTGTTCTTTATTAGCCACTTCTAGGTAAATAATCGCCTCTCCTACAAGGTAGGGTTCTGCTTGACGATTGGTATGCTTGCCCCTCGGAGTCCATTCGCGTATCCAGCGTCGATTGCCTTCGTAGTCGTAGCATGCCATCGAGCCGCAGCGATTAAAAAACCAAACATGCTTCCCATCGGTGATCGGCGCGAAGACTGTCCCATCGGAAAATCCACCTGCCAGTTCTATTGCCGCGCTTCCCGGTAAGGTAACCTGCCAGAGTATTTTGCCGCTGTGAGAATCGAGACAAAACCCGATGATATCCTTCACTGAATTCTGCTCCTTGAGTGACTTGATAGGGACATGAGTCGTGACGAATACGCGGTCACCCCATATCGTGACATTACTCATCCCTGCTTCAGGCATCGGGGTGCGCCAGCTGATATTTTCGCCACGCGTCACACTCCATTCGGTCGGCGGATTCCCCTCAACCTGCCAGTTTCCATTAGGTCCAGCAGCTTGATGCCAGAACTGCCCAGCTCCAGCCTGGATACAGATGAGATGGAAAATAACGACATAGAAAATTCTGATATAATTTTGGATGGGTCGATTAGGTTGCATAGCTTGTTAGAGAATCATTTTGGTGATTGAGCTAGGATTCCATAATGAGCGAGCGATGACAAAATGTTTATCGAAGAAAATCATCACCTAGAGTATTCTTGGGTGAGCTGATTATCGAAAGCCCACGCGCTAATGAGATGCAAGCTTGTTCGTGGGTCAGCGTACTCGAAGCTATGTCGTAGTGTTTTGCCATCAATGGCGATGAGTTAGCCCTATATTTGCCGGTCTATCTATCGGTCTGAATTATTGCTGGCTTAGTAAGATCCTGTCTATCGCACAAACGTGCTATAGGCAGAGTGAGTATCTGTGATACAGTAACTTTTGGATTGATGACAATTATCATTCTAATAACAAAAACCAAGAAATATTAAATCATGAAAAAAACACTCACAATTTTAAGCGCAGGTCTAATGATGGCAGGCGTATCACAAGCTGCAGTCATTACTGTCGCAGATCCTGCAGCGGACTACCTCGCAGCAGCAGGTGGCCCTAATGCAGCCCTAGCAGCTCCGCCAACTGGTTGGAGTTATTTCGGTTCAACCGTAGCGAATGGTGGCACAGAAGCTGCCTTGGCGGCAGGTCAAGTTGGAAACGTAAGTGCGGCATACGAAGGCTTTGTGGGCGTATCTGGCAATAATGTGGCCGCTGTATATGGGACAAACACCGCAAGCTCAGCTGAGTTCGAAATTTTCGCAAACGGCCAAGCTAATGCTGGTGTAGTCGGTACTGATATTCTTCTTCACCCTGGTGATCCTGGTGGCGCTGACGATTACGTAATCCTGCGCTTCACTGTAGGGGACGATGGCCTATATATTGCTGGAACTGGCACGATTGCTGGAAGTTTCCGTGAAGGCATTATCGGTGGCGGTGCTTCTGCTCAATCCGTCATTGTTGGAGTATACCAAAATTCCACCTCATTGTTCACCGCTACTGGTGGTACTACAGCAGCAAGCACAGCTAGTGAATTGACACAAGCTGATGGAACATTCAGTTTGTCCGGTTTGACATTTGCAACTGGTGATACCATTGACTTCTATGTTGGCGCCAATGGAAATAACGGTGCTGATGAGACCGCTCTGAACGCGTTGATACAAGTCGATACGGTTCCTGAGCCATCTTCAGTAGCTCTACTAGGTCTTGGTGCTGCAGGTCTCATGATCCGTCGCCGTCGCGCATAGTAATGAAGTGGATATTCGGTTATAAATCATATTCGTATATCTCATCGTAAAAAATTTAGAAGAGTCTGTATCTTAGTGGTATAGGCTCTTTTTTACTTTAAAGTGGAGGTTGACTTTAAAGAGAAATATTTATAAAAGCTCAAATGCTAAATGGTAGATCATATTGTAAATTTTTGAGAGGGCAGGCACGTATGTGTGCTTTATTAAAGTCCACGACCTTGTCCAGCATGGTAGTGTTGCCATTGATCTTCTCCATGAGTTGCTCCGCCGTGAAAGCCTCTACGATAGCGGATGCTGCTGCGGATTATGTAGACCCCCAAACACTTCCAGCGGGCTGGGAATACTTCTCATCCAGTGAAGCAAGTGGAGTCTCATTGGCCGCGTTGGATTCGAATCAGGATGTAGGGAATCAAGGGAGGATTGGTTTTGGTGGAGCAGGGCAGCTGAATTCTGCTTGCATCATGGGTAGTGTGGAGAGTGGCTCATCTTACAAATTATACTCCACAGGAGCACACAATGGAGTGGCGGGTGAGGATCTACTCATTCAACCTGGTAATGGAACAGATGATGACTATATTATTGCTCGCTATCAGTTCTCCACAGCGGATTTAACCGCTGGCAACATAGTGAGAATATCCGGAAGTTTTAGAGATTTGCAAAGTTCTTCAGCAGCAGCAGCTCAAGATTCCGTAGCGGTTTCTGTCTACCATAACTCGTCCCTGCTCTTTTCAAAACAGGGTGCCAATAGTGTGTTGACGGAAGCGAATGGCAGTTTTGATCTAAGTGGTGTGGTGGTAGCGGTAGGGGATACCATCAGCTTTGTGGTGGGGAATAATGGAATATACAATGGTGACGAGACAGCACTGAAGGCGAAGATAGAGCATGATCTTAATGCGGCGAATTCGCTGACATTCTCAAGTGTGGCACCAAGTGGGGGCTGGCAGTTTCCCAATGCTTTTTCTGGGCTTACATTTACTCAGCCTACCTGTCTTGAGAAAATTCCAGGAGACACGCAGAGCTTGTTTGTTACTGAGCGATCTGGGGACATCTATGTCATCCCTGATGTCACCGCCGCAAGCCCAACAAAGAGCCTCTTTCTAGATATTCCTAATGTGCGGACGCAGACCTTCTGTGGACTCAGGGGACTAGCGTTTCATCCAGATTTTGAGAATAATCGTTATTTTTATGTGGGCTATGACAGTACTGCAAATTTTGATAGTGAAAGTGATTCTGTGCGTGTTTCTCGTTTTACTGCGAACTCAGACTTGAGCACAGTGGATACTTCGACCGAGGTGGTTTTATTTCAGCAGGGGACAAGTGAGAGTATTCACCGGATAAACCAGATGGTATTTGGTCCTGATGGCTACCTTTACATTGCTGTGGGTGATGATGGGAATACCACAGGTCCAGGGCATTCACAGAATATTGATGATGATTTCTGGTCATCAGTGCTGCGTATTGATGTGGATAAAAAAGCCGGTAACTATGAGCCGGTCAATACTGATGGCGTAACACTTGATGGAGGTGGTCTAGCGTATTATTCTATACCTGCGGATAATCCCTATATTGATCAAAATTTTACAGATGGCCGAGGAGTGACGACTCTGAATGGACAGCCTACACCTACTGGTGATGCTACTGCAGTTAGAACGGAGATGTATTGTATAGGATTTAGAAATCCGTGGAAGATCGGATTTATTCCTGTTACAGGCGAGTTGTGGGTGGCGGATGCCGCCGCGGCTGGCTATGAAAAAATCTGTGTGATGCCAGCAGGCGGTAATGCAGGCTGGGGGCACCTAGAGGGAACAGGTGCAGGACCGTTGCAGATGGGGAGTAACCGGTATAGCGGCCCGTTTTCAGCCCCTCCATCCACAGCGAGCTATATTCAGCCTGTATTGGAATACACGGTGCCTGGTAATACTGCGACAGCTGGTGTGAAGTCTCTGGTGGGTGGTACTTTCTACACTGCAACAAATATTTCAGATCTGACTGGGGCATTTCTTTTTGCTGATTACACGAAGGGAGATATTTGGTACATGAAGCGCCCTGATAATGCTGCCTACCAGACGGTGGGTAGAGTGCCTATCGATGCTGATGGGGATGGAAATGCGGATGAATGGGGAATGGATGAAACGGGGATGGTGACAGAGGTGATTTCTACCAGCAGTGGTTTTGAAGCCAAGTCTTATGGGGTGGACGAGATTGAGAAAATAGGTACAGAAGGGGGGATCACAGCGATGGTGACGGATCCTTCTGATGGGAGTGTTTTGATGTTGGATTACGAGGGGATTATCCGGAGGATAGAGTTCAATGTGGATGATGGTAGTCTTCCGGCGACCTTGTCTGCGACTGGAGCCTTTGATGACCTTAGTAATCTTACTCCGTCGACAGGGGTGAAGCCCTACGGTGTTAACCTCAGGTTCTGGTCGGATCATGCGGATAAATCTAGATTCTTCGCGGTGAAATCTCTTGGTGATACATTTACTTATTCTGAAGATGGCTTTTGGGGTTATCCCGAGGGTGCAGTCTTTGTGAAGCACTTCGACATGGATATGGATCTGCAGAACCCAGGCACCAACGTGCGGCGTTTGGAGACTCGTTTTATTGTGAAATCAGCGGATGATTTCTATGGGGTTTCTTACCGTTGGAATGCGGCTCAGACTGATGCTGACTTAGTGGATACAGGAGGCGACACCATTCCACTGGTGGTGACGGAAGCTGATGGCAGCACGCGGAACCAAGACTGGAAGATCCCAAGCCGTGGTGATTGCCGCACCTGCCATACCAATGAAAATGGAGTGATCCTTGGATTCAACACGCGCCAACTGAATGGACAAGGGACGCTGAATGGAGTCTCTGGTAATTACCTAGAAAGTCTTCATGCTTCTGGCTATCTTGACATTGGTACTGAAGCGGCACCTGTGGGGGCAAATCTACCTATGTACCATACGCCAGATGATACCAGCGTGAATCTAGAAGTGCGCGCCAGATCATACATCGCGGTGAATTGCGCTTACTGTCACTACGAAGGGAGCAATTCTATTTCTGTGGGAGATGTGTGGAGAGGAGATGCGTTCTTGAGTATTGAGGACACCAGACTCTTCCATGGAGAAGGCATTGGCTTTGCTGTGGCGGATCCTACAGATAGATACGTGATTCCAGGAGATGCGGACAATTCCATGGTCTATAACCTAGCGGCAGAGGACAACGGTTACGGGCGAATGCCACCACTGGCTACAGACATAGTGGATGAAGAAGGCGTGGCACTTCTCAGAGATTGGATTAACAACTTTGCCAACACCAAGCCAACACTCGATGTTGCTGCTGGTCCCTACGCGGTGCTCGAGAATTCTTCCTCTGGGACTGTGGTGGGCGCGGGGCCACAGGCAGTGGATCTCGATGATCCAGATCCAGATCGAGGAGATCTAACCTATTCCATCACTGGTGGAAATGATGATGGCTACTATGAAGTAGATTTTAACACAGGAGAGATAAGGTTAGTGGATAGTGGCGCCGACTATGAAAAAACACCGATGAGCAACTTGTCTATTTTGGTGAGTGACAACTTTGCTCCTAATCCAGGTGAGCTGACCACCTCGGTGAAGGTGAACCTACTTGATATTGTCAATGATGACAGTCAGGGTGATGGAATCATTGACGAGTATGCGGTGGCGGAATACGGCACGTCTGATGTTGACCCTAGTTTAGATCTGGATAAAGACGGCTACTCGGCACTGCTAGAGTTCTGGGCCAATAGTGATCCTAATGATGCACGCAGCCTTGGTCTAATGATCTTACCACAACAGTCCACAGCGAATGGATTTTCCTTCGAGTGGACAATCCGAGCTGATGTGACTCTTGGCACAGACTACTATGTGCAGGGGTCACCTGCTAATGCTAATATGGATTTCTCACAGCTGACTCAAGACACAGACTTCACCGTAACGTCAACCATAACCATCCCAGGGTCTCCTACGATGTCTAAAATACGCATTAATGTCCCAACGACTGACAAGCGCTATTTCTTGCGTCTCTCTAATCAGGCACAACCTGAATAGGACTTGATTTGGGTGAATGATAGGATAAAAACTTAATGCAAGATGACTATTACAATTGAAACTACAGTTGATGCTTTAGTAGAAGAAGCTTGGAAGGCTTGGACTTCACCTGAGATAATCACGCAGTGGAACTTTGCTACCGATGACTGGGCGTGTCCGCGAGCCCAACTTGACCTTAGGGAAGGTGGGAAGTTCAACTACCGAATGGAAGCTAAAGATGGCTCAATGGGGTTTGATTTTGAAGGAGTGTTTCTAGTGGTAGAGCAAAATCGCAAAATAGAATATACACTAGGAGACGACCGCAAAGTGACGATCGAGTTCCTAACTGAAGATGGAAAGACACGGATAGTGGAGAGCTTCGAGGCTGAGGATGAGCATGCAGCTGAACAACAGAAACAGGGTTGGCAATTAATCCTAAATAATTTCAAGAAGCTTGTTGAGCAACTGAAACAAAAAGAAGCTTAAGGTGTATGAAGATACTTTGTGCCTTACTCGCTTTATTCGTCATCGGGCTGGCATCCTGTTCTGAGCGAGACGAGTCGAAGTATTCTTCTATCGCAAGCTGTGACCTAGTGATCATTTTGCACACTGTTGAGGGTGATTTGATCGACTATCTAGCTGTTGAGAAGCTAGCCTATCAAAAAGAATACGAAGCGGTTTATCCAGGATATACTGGAGAGTTTTTAGTTTCAGTGTATGGTGTTAAAATTCCCGCTGAACTCAAAAAGGACTGGGCGGTACCGACACAGAATGCACAAGGTTACATGGGTAAGATCACAGTAGAGCTAAGAGATGGGAAACTGAGTAGCATCATGGGTAACGGGATTCGTTCCCCTAGCCCGATCACTAAAGCCACCCTCGAAAAGGTGAACTCAGCGATCGCATCGGGGAAGATGCAGTTTCTCGAAAGAAGCTTCATTTCAGAACCTAAGAAAGTTATCGAAATGGTTGTTCCTGAAGCGCTTGAGGTGAATCGGTTTGAATTCGTGGAGCGTGAACTAGTGGCAAATATGAAAGATGAGGTTGAGTTCAGCCATTATTACATGGGCACTCACGATGGTTTCGATTTCATTTCAGTCAGAGAGAATCGATATAAGATTCCGAGCGAGCAGCTCAAGCTCAAGCAGACTTTTCCAGTGACTGGACATTCAGCGAACTGGGTGCCTATGCGGATTCACTTTTCCCACGTAGAGACTAAGAAAGAAAACTAGCAACACTTGCCCGTCGAGACCGGCCTTTAATGAGATTAAAAATACAACAGCGATGAATAAAGACGATACACTATTCGAGGATACTACAGGACATGCTGTAGGTTTGTTTGAAGGGATTGAGGAAGAGGGGCTAGCTATGGCCTATGACATTCTGAATACTTCAGAATCGGAATGGGATATGGGGTTTGGTTGGGCTGTTGCTCAACTGCTGGCGGTTGAAACTATCGCAGCCTGTGCAGGTCAGCCATCTCAATCACCTGAGTGCCATTTTATTGTAGAATGGGCTGCTGAGAATCCAGCAAGTATTAGCTTAGAATCGCGAGAGCGAATGTTATACATCATTGATCGTGTGATAGAAAAGCATTCGCCAGATACAGAATGTGGTCAGCTAATGCGTAAGCGCATCGAGAATATTGTTGCCAGTGATCATTCACCGACTCCCGTGATGAAGCGAGATCCCCGGACAGGTGAACTTTTAAACGAGTCTTCTTCTAAACAAGCTCCGAATGAGTCTCAAAAGCCAGTGTATGACCCTAACCAGCCTGGAGCCAAGCCTTGGTGGAAATTTTGGTAACCAGCAATTATATGACTGAACTAGATACCACGATGAACCATTAATTTACAATCGTAGTCTATTAGCACAAGATACATCCGACGTTCACGCGTAGCTAACAAAACCACTTACTGATATACCGAAATGATGAAACCATTACTATACTTACTTCTATTAGCTTCTTCGTCAATGGCTGACCAATCAAAGCCCCCTAGTAATTCTGATGCTGAGGCAGAAGGAGTTGTTGTTGCTAAGGTCTTATATGACTTAGGTAGGGAGTTTGAGCTACATGTTGAAAAGGAGGTAATCATTCGCTGGCGAACCAGTCCTATGTCTACTAGCTCCCGAAGAACTACAGTGATATCTGGACACAATTATACGTGTAGGGTGATGAATAATGGTTTTGTAGAGCTCGGTAATGAAGTAGGAACTATTTTAATTCCTATGGAGAATGTGGTTTCGATAGTTAGGAAAAAGTGACATTGTAAATCATATGCCACTCGGGGAGTTCATTGTGGAAATTGGGGGGAGAATCGTTTTTGAGATTATTATCTATGGCATCGCCTATTGGACGGGCTTCATCGCACTCAAAATTTTGTCGTTCGGCACTCTCAGACTGGCTCCCTTGATGACCATTCAGGAGAAGAATCGAAGTAAGAAAAAGAAGTGGCAGATCGATTGGAGTATCTGGCTCCGCCGTCCAATGCAGGGAAGAGCACTCAAGGCTGAGTTGACCTGTCTTGTAGGATTTCTCTGTTGGGTAGCTGTTGGATTCAGCGCTTATTAGAACCATGTCCTCCCAAAAGTCTGTCCGCCTATCTTGGGATAAGAATCTAACCTAATGAACTCTTGGAAGAGGGTCTATACCACCAGCAAGACCCATTTCCAAAAGTCTGTTCACCTATCTTAGGATAAGAATTTCCAATCTCTGCGTTACTCTTCTACTGAGATGTCCACATCACAGTCTCATCGCGCCTTGATCTAGGAAATTCTTCTACCGAATCTAACCGAACGAACTTTTGGAAAAGGGTCTAGATTAGAAACACACCAACCTAATCATCGATTCTAATAACTGAAATAAAGGTGGTTAAACGTTTTCTAATGTCCACCAAAGTATCTAGCACTCATAATTATCACTTCAACTACTTGATTAATGCTTGACTACGCAACTAAATTGATTTTAGTTGCTAGCTCAAACATATAGCAAATGAATAATGATGAATGGAGATAGAAACGAAATGATGAATGGGGAAAAAGAAAGTGAACTAGTGATTAATCTCATTAGCATAAATAGTAAAATCCAGAAGCGTGTTGGTGGCTCATTGTCTGCACACGGGATCGGGTTATCCGAGTATCTGGTTTTGAATCAGTTGATCTTAACACCCTCCAACAGCATGCGCCGTGGAGATCTAGCTGAGAAGATTGGGTTAAGTCCCTCTGGTATTACCCGGCTGATTAATCCTATGGTGAAGATCGGGTTAGTGGAGAAGGAGGAGAATCCCCGTGATGCCAGAGTCAGCTTAGTGACGTTATCGACTACTGGAAAACAAGTTTATGAGGATGCCAAAGTTACCTTTGCGCATGCGTCATCAGCTATATTTGAATCTTTAGAAACTGAACAGTTAAACATGGTTTCGGGTTTGTTAGAAAATATATCGTGAATTTAGAATGAGCCAAAGAAACTATAGGCAAGCTTTGATAGAGAAGATTGAGGTGCCAGTCAGGCAAGCTGAAGTATGCGTAGACTCGGTGAACACATCTTATCTATGTGCAGGTTCAGGTTATCCGGTCATTTGCTTGCATGGGGGTGGAGCTGGAGCTGTCACTTGGTATCCAGTTATAGGATCACTGGCAAAATGCTATCAGGTGATTGCGCCGGATATTGTAGGGTTCGGTGAGTCTGACAAACCGGCGGCAAAGTACGACAGAGCATATTTTGTGAGTTGGCTAAAACGCTTTATGCACGAGCTAGAGATTTCAAGAGCTCATCTTGTAGGACTTTCACAGGGTGGTGCTGTGGCACTCCAATTCACCATCGACGATCCTGAAATGGTAGATAAACTTGTCTTGGTGAATTCTGGAGGACTTGGTGCTAAGACACCATTGTTACCTTTGCTAGGGATGATCTGGATGAACACGTTTCCTTCTGTCATAGCGAACCGATTTTTCTCACGCTACCTATTGGCTAATCCTGAAAACAGAGATCCGAATCACTCTTCCTATTCGATAGATGTGTTGAAACGCAAAGGTGGTAAAAATGTTTTCAGACAAGGCCGCGGGGCGGCAGTGTCAGCAATCTCGGAATCCTTGCTCAGCAGTATAGAAACTGAAACATTAGTGATCTGGGGTGAGGAGGATCGGTTCTTTCCTGTCCAATGTGCTGTGAATGCGGTGGCTGTGCTAGCAAATGCGACACTTTGTAAAATAGAGGGTGCGGGGCATCTCTCGATCATGGACAAGCCAGAAATCTTTAACAATACGCTGATGAAATTTCTGAATAGATCTGAAGATCCCAGCCAAGACCAAAAAATAAAATGCTAACAATAACTGTCTCTTGAATAGCTACTCATACTAAAAATGTCTGGCTAGATTGACAAAGACTGAAGCGGATTTCTTGTAGTTGTTTAGCTCTGGACTTAAGATGGGTTAGCGAGGCTGATATAGCGGCCGATTTTCCAGATGGCTTAGATCATGATGAATACTCAATACACGCGTTGGCAGCACGCATTTCTTATTGCAGGGATACTGTTTATCGCTCTCAACCTACGTCCAGCTATCTCGGGGATTGGTCCATTGGCTGAGCGTATGACGGCAGACGGAATGAGCCGGGTGAGTATTGGGATGTTGACCACAGTGCCTTTGATTCTTTTCGGCATCGTCAGTCTTTGGGCTGGGTGGATAGGAACCAAGGTTGGATTTGCACGGGCGCTGGGGCTGGGATTGGCGCTTATTGGAATTGGGTGCTTTGTAAGATCGCTTACTTGGACGCCAGAAGTGAGTTGGCGGCTCGTTGGAACGGTGTTGATAGGTTGTGGTATTGCTTTAGGGAATGTCTTATTGCCTGGCTTAGTGAAAAGCCGTTTTCCTCAGCATATTGGGGTGATGACGAGCGTCTATGCCACTGGGATGAATCTGGGGGCGGCTAGTGGTGTAGCGCTGGCAGTGCCGTTGGCTAACGCGATGGTGAGTGATTGGAGGGGAGCTCTTGCGTCTTGGGGAATTTTTGCATTGGCTGCGCTGGTATTCTGGTCGCCCCAACTAATTGCTAAGCCAACCACACGTGCTATCGGCCATCCTTTGAAAGGGGTTCAGTCGATGATGCGGAAGCGGAGAGCTTGGCAGGTGATGTTCTTCATGGGGCTTCAATCCACGATTTTCTATTCAGCGGTAGCTTGGCTACCGACCGTGTTACAAGACCGTGGCATGACTGAGATCCAGGCCGCGGGTTGGGCTTCTGCGATGCAGCTCATTGGCTGTGGAGTGAGTTTATTTGTGCCGACATTAGCAGGTAGGTCATCATCACAGAGTCGTTGGGTGGTAGGTTGTTCTTTACTATCGGCTGCAGGAATCACAGGTATACTCGTGTTGCCACTTTCGTTTGTTGGGTTCGCTTCATTACTTCTTGGGTTAGGGCTTAATGCTGGATTCGGTCTCGTGTTGCTAATACTCGCGCTACGCAGTAAAAACCCAGAAACTGCAGCAGGTCTTTCCTCGTTTGCCCAAGCGGGCGGTTACTTACTCTCTGCACCCGGACCATGGCTCCTAGGTTTACTCAGTACGACCGCGGGCGGATGGCCACTTGCCTACGGTCTTCTTATTGTTGCTTGTCTGCTTGCAGCTAGAATGGGGCATTTAGCCGGCAAAACTGGTGAACTTGATGTGAATGAAGTTTAAGAGTGTGATGCTAAAAATGTTATACACGATCGTTGAAGATTTTGGGGTAGCCGACAGGAAGTCTTGGACTAGCTACATTGAGTGGCGGGGTATTCATTTATGCGCAAGTGAAGGAAATCCATGAATTTCTGCGATCTAACTACAGTGACGACAGTCATGTGGAAGGCTGCAAAATCATTTCCGTTTATACCACTGCTCATCTAAAGAAATAACGGGGAGAATAAGATTCAACGGTTAATCCCAATCGTTAAATTTTCTTTGCCAGGAGGTTTTTATGCGGTAGGTTTGTGAGTGATCAATATCAGTCTAAACCTAGTATAGTATAAACACTGGGGTTAGGATAAATGTTCCAGTAAATCACTCAATACTATTAAAAATATGCGTGCGCTCATTATAGGAAACTCTGGTTCGGGAAAATCAACACTTGCTAAAAATTTTGTAAAGGAACAGCAAGGTGCTCATCTAGATTTAGACACACTTGCGTGGAGCAAGGAGAAGCCAACGGAGAGACGTTCTTTGGCCGAGAGTGTGAAAGAGATTGATGCGTTCCTTCTTTCATACACTAACTGGGTTATTGAAGGCTGCTACTCTGACCTCATTCGGTATGTTGTAGGGCATTCTACTCATCTGTATTTCCTAAATCTTTCAGTTGAAAGTTGTGTCGCGAATTGCAGGAATCGGCCGTGGGAGCCCCATAAATATGAATCCAAGCAAGCGCAGGACGCAAACTTAGAGATGCTGATAGAATGGGTTGGCGATTATATGAATAGGGATGATGATTTTTCTTACCGGAGTCATCGAAAGATTTTTGATCAGTATGGAGGATGTAAGACTGAAATCACTTCAAATCAAGGATCTGCGAAGCCATTAGCATGACACTAACCGTCTCGGTTGACTCAAAATGACGCGTCGTAAATCTAGTAACCTTTCAAGAAAAGCGGCTACAATCCGTGAGGAGCGGATTGGAAAGCTTCTGCGAGCAGGGTGGATAGTGGATGAATCTGAGGTTCCTGAAGATGCGATACCAGTAGACCCAGATTTAGTAAATATTGGTAATTCCTACTACAGACCAGTTTGCTATGTAGATAGGGCGTTCAAGTGCCAAGATTGTGGGTCTGATGAGCTATGGAAGGCTGAGGACCAGCAATGGTTTTATGAGACGACAGGGAGCTTGTTTTATGCAACGGCCATTAGATGTCGAGCGTGCAGACAGCATGAAAAAGAACGCAAAGAAGTTGACAGAAAGATAGCTGGTCACCCGCCGAGGGATAGATCAGTGTAAAGTTATGAATCGTTCTTCATTTCCATTAATTTTAGGCTTAGCTCTGCTGTTTCTTAATATCACTGTGGGCCCGCTAGCCGCGATCACCATAGGCTCATTGCGAGATATTCCAGCGGGAACTCTGAGCTACACGATGCGGGATGGTAAGAGTAGTAACTATGTGACTGCCACGTGGGGAGGCGATACCGAAGACACAGGTAGTGGCGGTCCAGTAGTGAAGTATAGGCTAGCAGGGGATAAGGAGTCCCAAACGGCTAAGCTTAGTGAAGATGCACTTGAGCAACTTTTTGCAGCGGCGACCAAGCTTACGAAAGGTTACTCGATTCCACGTAGTACCACCAGTGATAATGGAGACCGCAACAGCTTTCAGCTCATGGTTGGCCATATTTATGATCCCGTCCTGATTAATTTTCCAGCGAACGAGGTTGGCCTCTGGAACCGGGGGGCGGCTTGTTGGGGGGAATTTGGCGAGATCCTAAAGAAGGATGCCTCGCTGACGCTTCCAGAGGCAAAGCGGCTGGAAGATGCGAATAGTGCTGAGCTTAAACCGGGTCTAGCCGAAATAGCTGAATACAAGTCTATGGATCTTTCTGTTCAGCGGGTAGATCGGGGAAAATCAAACTACGGCACCATCTCTGCAAAATGGAATCGTACCAAAGACGGAGCAATCACATTCACGGCCAAGTATGACGGTAGGACAGGTGACAGAATCGAGGGTTCGCCAAGTCCCGCGCAGATACGCCCGATTTTCAACGAACTCCAGAAGCTAACGAAAGGCTACCGCAACGCTAGATTGAAGGGCAGTAAGAATGGCCGGCCATCTAGGAGCTACGACTCGATTGATGTGGGCATTAAGGCAACAGGCCAGCCGGGTGAGTTTTTGTTACCCTATTTTTCTACAGACTCTTCTCAGTGGGGAAAGGCCGACCGCCTCTGGTCTCTTCTGCTGGAGCTTTTTCCTAGAGATAAGCGATATGAGATCATCCAATAAACAAGGTAGCGGATCAGACCATCTGACTCGCCAAGAAATTTACTCAGTCTATCTGGCCCATTCCCTACATATGATCTAAACTGAGGATATGTTTATCAACTTGTGGTGGGATTTTAACATGGCTAGGTTGGGTATCGTCTCAAGCAGATCTAAATACCAATCAGCAATTCGTCTCCATCAAATGATCCATTATCCTTCAAAACAATTTTTCCGGCAACAGGTGATCTTTGGGTTTATTGTCTGGATTGCGATTAATGTGATTTGCTACTACAATTATGATGTAAAGAGTATTGATGAAGCGGATTTGTTGTCATTGAATTTTTATGGTTCTATGATTCCTCCAGAGCATTGTTGGAGTATTAGCATCGCTATTACAGTGTTCTACACTGTGGGAATTCTAGCGCTGATCTATTTCCAAGGTTGGGGGAGAATTTTGATTTTGGTGGTGTTGGGGATCGAATGCTTTTTGAGTCCATTCATGGGAATGATCGTAGATACGGGGTCTATGGACATGCTTTCTACCATAGCAGATGTATTGATAGGAGTGCCTTGGGTTCTGTCATTCTTTGAGCCATGTAGTTCTTATTTTGACCCTCCGCATCGCAGTAACCTATTAAAGAGGAAGAGTGTGCATGAACCCTGAGCTAGTCAATAGGTTGATCACTATTATCTGGTGGCTTATGATGGTATTGGCTGCGTGGAACTTGGTCTATCCGTGGAGGAAGAATCAGCCGCGGGCTGGGTATTCAATTCACACTCCGTGGTTACTTCTGCCACTTTGGATCATTTATGAATTTCTCGTGCCACCGGAAATTTACATGCGGGTTGACTATTTGATTCTGCTTCCTGTGTTTCTGATTACCCTGATTATTTACTTACTTAAGGTGCGGAGCTACCGAGCAGCGCGTGATTTGTGATGGGTAGGCTTGGTTAGAACCTTAGCAAAATTCTTTCAAATTTTGATCATTGTGCCTAAAAAGAAACGTCAGTTCATGTTCCGAAATCCAACTAGTCACCATCGATGAATCTAAAGCAACCAAACAAAGCGCTCCGTCTTAGCCCGATGGTGCCAAGCACAAATCTAACAGAAACGAGAAATTTTCTAATCAAGGCTCTGGGTTTTGAGGTGGTGATGGATACTCCGAGTTATGTGGTTCTCACGATGAATGGCTATGATCTTCATCTTTGCCTAGCAGGGGATGATGTAGGTGAAATGAGTATTTACTTAGAGGTGGATGAACTGGAAGTGGCCTGGCTGACGCTAGAGCCAGAACTGACTGAAAACATGAGGGTGCGGGAGCCATTCGAGAGAGAGTATGGGATGAAGGAGTTCCACGTCGATATTCCAGAGACCAACACATTACTTTTTGTTGGGCAACGCGTATAACATCATGATGACAACGGTGAGACATGTGACATTGTTAGACGGAACAGAGGGGATAGTGAGGCCTATCATGCCTTCGGATAAGCTGGCGTTGGTGTCGGCTCTGGAGGAGCTGGATAGCGAAAGCCGGGTGCGGAGATTTTTCTTTAATAAAGCGAAGCTGTCTGAAAGTGAGCTGACCAAATTAACTTCGCCGGATGGTATTGATCACATTGCATACGGGTGTGCTGTTAGATTACATGATGAAGCTGACTGGACGCCTGTTTCGGTGGCGCGTTGTTTTAGGGATGAGGAACAGAGTGATCTTGCAGAGGTCGCTATCGTGACGGCGGACTTTTGGCAGGGGAATGGAGCTGGAGTGGAGCTTATGCGGTCACTTTCTGCAGCGGCTCTGAAGGTGGGTATACGTCGTTGGATGGCGGTGATGTTTGAAGAAAATACAGCTGTTAGACGACTGCTGGATCGTTTTGGAACCCTTACCGAGCAACGCGAGCTTGGGAATGGGGTGGTGGAGATAGTTTATGAGATTAAGAGCCTAGATAGGAAGTCGCCAAAGCTTTAGAATTTAGATTGAAGAATTACATCCATTTTACACAACTATCTCCGGAACCTGTTAACTTACTACTATGTCAATTAATCAAACCAATTATCTAGCAGCGCTGGCAGGTATTACTTTTTTTACTCTCGCTACTTTTTCGAAAGTTTGCGGGCAGAGTTTTATTGCTCCTGAGCAATCTGTGGTGGAGAAGTTTGAGAGGCAGATGATTCAGCAGCTCTTGAAAGAGGATATTTTTGATTATAAGAAACGTGATGAGGAACCTTACCAAAAGAAAATCCGTGAGTTTTTTGCTGGACTCAAGAGTGGTGAAATGCGGATGGAGGCGATAAGTATGTTAGATTCGCGATATGTCTACATTGCTAATCGAGAGTTGGCTGCAGAGTTGCTTGGGCCGCTTATTCGTGATGCTGATGAATCAGTGCGGGCACGTGCTGCCAAGGCTATTGGTTATAATCGTTGTGCTGTGAAGTATTCCAAGGAACTGATTGCTTTACTTGATGGTGAACCTGATCAGGAAACTCTGATTAATGTAGCCTATGCGATGGGAAGCTCGGAGCATCAGGCTTTTGTGCCACACTTGGAGACAATGCTTTCGCATGCGAATTCACGGGTGCGTGCTGGTGCTGCAAACGCTCTCGCCTACCTAGCTCCAGATAGAGCCTTTAACCACCAGCTGCGGCTGCTAGAGGACAAAGATCCTTGGGTGAGGAAGGCGGCTGTTAGGAATATCTCACGCACTCCAGGAAACGCCACGGTTACCTTTTTGGTGAAGATGTTAGAGGATGAGGAACCCGCGGTCCGTGAACAAGCGGTGCGCTCGCTAGGAGAAATGAAAGCGGCGAGTTCGGCGGATGCTCTGAAAGAATGTTTGTCCGATATGAATCATGGTGTCCGTTATCAGGCCACTCTCGCGCTTGGAGAGATAAAGCAGCACGCTCAACATGTGGCTCGACTGCTTAATGATGAGAATGTGGTGGCGCGTCGCGGGGCAACGATCGCTATGGGGTTGATGGGAGAATCTCGCTACATCGAGAACCTTCGTCCTCTTCTGAGTGATGAAGACGAGCAGGTGAGAAATGCTGCTAAGAAATCCATTAGCCAACTTGAAGCGCTCACTCCTTAATTGCTCTAGATTGCTTTGAATTCTCTTTATCCTTGTGATCTCACAGTCTGGATTCATTCTGAGAGGAATAAAAACTCAAATTTATGAAACTAAGTTTATCTGGTAAAAAAGTGGCAGCAACTGAAGAGCTCATTCAAAAAGTGGTTCATGATCAGGGCTATCGCGATGAGTTCTTCATACTGATCAATGATGAGAATGAATATGTATATTTACAAGCAACGGGTCCAAATGAGGCGTTGCATGTCGAATACAGAGATGGGGTCTCAGAGGATGATCATTTCGTATGCACTTCACAGTTATCATGTGATGAGCTTGAGCAACTCTGTCTGAGTTATTTCAAGGGAGATGTTTCGGCGTTACAGAACTATGAGTGGTGCCGTATCGCTGATTACAATCGTGATGGTGGTGGTGGTGTTGGCGGATGGAGTATTAGTGGTTTATAGAATTAACTATTTTTAGGACTCAGTTTACTTACGGCAACCTCCAGCAACCCTCGTCACCGGCGTGGGATGGGATTTGTATGAGATATGTATGGGTTAGTGGCATTGCATGCGATTAAAAAGGAAAACCACCCTGCGGGCTGTGAAGCATTGCAGTGCCTGCCTTCGTTGCTCTTCAGTTACGGAAAATTTCCGCGCCTTCATCGCGCCTTGACATGCACTACAATGCTCCACAGCGTCGTCAACGCTGGTTGCCGGAGGTCGCCTTACTCTTTTCTAAGGGGAGGATGGAGGCGTTTTTGAACTGTACTTTCATGGTTAGTTTGTCATGCATTTGGATGCCGATGATGCCTTCTGGTGAGCGTTTTGGGTCGTTGTCTGTGTAGTCTAGGACTTTTTCTCCGTTGAGCCAATATTGGAGGCGGTTGCCTTTTGCGAGGATGGTGTAGCGGTTCCAGTCACCGGACTTGTAGAGCTGTTTCATTTGTTCTGGGTCTGTTTTGATACGTAGTGATGGGCGGGCGTACCAGTCTCCTAGTGAGCCGTTGTTCTTGGTGCCCATATCGACGTCAAATTCGTATCCTGAGGGGGCTTGGTAGGTGGTTTTTGTTTTACGCCAGGTGAAGTTGAATGGTTTTACGCGGTAGTAGATGCCGGAGTTGGCTTTGGGGCCATCGCTGACTTTGATGTCTGCGGTGAAGATGAAGTCGCGGAAGCTTTGTTTGGTGTAGATCCATTCTGGTTTATCGAGCTTTTTGCCTTTGGTGTCGCCGGTGATGATTCCGTCTGAGATGACCCAGCGGTCTGAGGGCACTGTCCAGCCCTTGAAGGTATCTTTGGCGATGAGGGTGATGGCTTTATCACCTTTTACTTGGGGTTCAGGGTCGTTTGCCGTCGGCTTAGCGGTGACGAGGCTCGCAGTGATGACGATGAAGTTTAGAATTAGACAAAGCGGTTTTTTCATAATGTAACTCATATCTTGAATGAGAGGAGGTGTCAAATGTGGGTGTTATGATCAGATGTTATTCATTGTTGCTGGGTGCGGATTCCTGGACCAGTTATCAGCAGTGGAAGTAGAAGAGTAGAAGCTGGTTGTTTGTCAGAATTATGGTAGTTTTTTTTAAATCACGATTATGAAAATTCCATCGATTATTACTTCAAGTCTAGTGCTTATGATTACAGGCGTTCTCTTGCAGGCTTGTCCTGTCTTAGATAAGCCGGATAGGGGTGTTAAGGTTGCTAGTGTGTTGTTGAGTGAGGGATTTGATGGGGATCTGCGAAGTGGGCTGGCGAAGCGGTTGATAGGGCATAAGCATGTGACGCTGGCGAAGGGTGGAGGTAAGGATTCGACTGATGGGATACGGGTGGCTTATGTGGGTTATGGGCGGGGGAGTGAGCGGGTGGTGATGCGTTATCCGCTAGGTAAAAAAGTGAAGGAGGCGACGTTGTCTTTTGACGTGAAATTTGATGAAAAGTTTCAGTGGGTGTTGGGTGGTAAGCTGCATGGTTTAGGTCCCAAGTCTCCGGTGACGGGTGGGGAAGAGCGGCATCCGGAGCGCTGGAGTGCGCGTATGATGTTTAAGAGCAAAGGAAGATGTCAACCTTACCTCTACGATCAAGATGAGACGAAGAAGTGGGGCGTTGGTCAGCCGACTGAGAAGCCGGTATTTAACGCTGGTCAGTGGCATCATGTGGTGTTTCAGGTGCGATTGAATGATCTAGGGAAATCCAATGGTCTCGCACGAGTATTCATCGATAAACAATTGGTGTTAGAACATGCGAATGTGGAGTTCCGTGGAGCGGATGGGGTGGAGACACAGATCCAGCAGTTTCTTTTTAGCACGTTTCATGGTGGGCACACGGCGAAATGGTCACCGGTGGATGCTGAAGGTAAGTTTACGACTGTGTATGCTTACTACGATAATTTTGTGGTGAGGAAAGGGCTGCAAAAATGATGCTCTTTAAGTCTATGTATCAGTGTCAGGTCAGTATCAGTCAAAATGAGGATTGAATGTGTGGCCTGGAAATAGGAGAGTGGGGAGATCCATCAACTAACAACGTAATTCTATTATGAAAATAAAGATTTCTATACTCACCAGCAGTTTGCTTTTAGCGGGGTGGAGCTTTGGACAGAATGTTCAGGCGGGGGAGGTGAGGCAACCGAATGTGATTTTTTTGAAGACGGATGATCAGCGGTATGATTCGCTTTCTATGACTGGGCATCCGGTGACTGAGACGCCGAATATTGACCTCTTAGCGGAGGAGGGAGTTTTCTTTAATAAGGCATTTATTACTAGTCCGATTTGTGGTCCTAGTAGGGCAAACTTTTTCACGGCGCAGTGGGAGCGGAAGAATCGTCAGGGGTTCACGATGCTGTCTAAAAACCATATTTCAGAAGCGCTCTTTGATAACAGCTGGCAGATGAAGTTGAAGGCTGCGGGGTATTTTACTGGGTATATAGGTAAGCATCATGCGAAGATTGGGAATGGTAAGAGGAAGAATGCTTACATGAAGGAGAATATTGATTTCTGTTATCTTCATGAGGGGCATTTGGGATTCAATCTGCATAAGAAGAAGGTCTTCCAGAACTTGAAACATTCGTCACAGATTGAGGGGCTTTATGAAGCTTCTGCGGTGTTCTTGAGCCCGGGAAATGATAAGCAATATTTCTTTGAAAATGCTGATGCTTCGGTGAGGAATTTCCTCATGGATAGAGACCAGACCAAGCCATTTGCTTTGTCTATTAATTTGAACCTGCCGCATGCTTCTAGCATTGGTGGGATGGGGAAGGAAGAGTCTGATCCTGAGATGTATAGGAGCCTTTATAACGATAAGAAGGATCAGTTCCTGTTTCCTAAGGGCTATCCATTTGCGGCTACGACCTTGCCGGATAGTGTCTTCGCGACGTCGGATTTGATGGGGTATTATGGCGTTTCGAATGAGAAGAAATTGCTCGATAAAAAGATCAAGATGGCGCGTGCGGTTGCGGGGATAGATCTGATGGTGGGGAAGCTGCGAGAGGAGTTGAAGAAGATGAAGGTCGAGGATAATACGATCATTGTTTTCGCTTCGGATCACGGCTTGTTGCTGGGTGAGCATGGTTTGGGCGGGAAGACGTTTTTGTATGAGGAGTCGATCCAGATTCCGATGATTATTTACTCACCTAGCTTCTGTGAATCTGAGCGAGGGAAGAAGATAGATCAGCTTGTGGTAGGGCAAGATATACCACCGACGATTCTTGAGCTTTGTGGCATAGAAACACCGGATACGTATCAGGGTGTCAGTACCTTACCTCTGATCAAGGGAGAGGATGTGGTGTGGCGCAATGACATCTTCTGTGAGAATCTTTTCACGATGCAGGGGTATCCTCGGATGGAGGCTGTGAGAGGCGAGAAATGGAAATACATTCGCTATTTTTCCAAGGAGAATGACCGGGACAAATACCTGCCAGACGCATCGATCAATGGTGAGAAGGCTGTGTATGAGGAGCTGTTTGATCTGGAGAGTGATCCTAAGGAGAGCAATAATTTAGCGGGTGATAAGAAGTATGCTGAAGTGTTGAAGAAACAGAGAAAACGTTGCCAGGAATTGGTGGTGGAGATGGCGAAGTAGTGGGCTGTTTTGGTTGTGTGGTTGAGAGAGGTGAATCATGGAGGGGCAATACTAGCCGTGATAAAATTCAGTGGCTAGTTCTCGATTTAGGGGTATCAGGTTAGTGACTTTAGTCTTTTTCAGTGACGTCTTGCGGCATGAATGTTATTGGTAAAATGTCAGGGTGGATCAGTGGTCAGTTTTTAATTACCCTCGCTCATCTCTAGCGTGTCGGCTAGTGTCGTTATAAATTTGTTGTTATGCTAATAAATATGAAGCCCAAGACTCCCATTATATTTGCCACAATCATCCTTATATTCCTGAGCTCTATTCTTGCCTACGCTGATAAGTCAGGACCTTTTTCTATTGGTATTTACAACACAAGAATACCTAACACAACGTTGATCGCCCAAAGCACGTATCAACAGAATATGAAGACTAAGGACCGTACTCATAATTGTGTCGTAGGCTATGAGAGAGATAAAGAGGACGGCACCGTATTCATCCCTATTATTGGGTTACCGCAATTAACCAATGATACTTACGTTATTAAATGTGAAAAGGGTGTGCTCAAGGTAACAACGACAAAGGATGCGAAGTTCATTATGTCGATAGATATCAGCTCCATCGCACCAACACTGATTAATGAAGATTTTGATGAAGCTAGGCAGATCAAAGAATCTAGGCAAAATTGGAACAAAAATTGAAATTAACAAAAATGATCAGATTCCGTACATTCTCAATCTTAACAGCGCTGCTATTTCCATTTACGACGAGTGCACAGAGTACTTCGTTAGAACCAGCTGAGGGGTATTTCTCGAGTTACAACTTTTCTCACGAGTACCGCATTAAAGTTCGAAACATTCTCTTGAAGGGAATAAGTGATAAACCAGATGCCATGCTTGTGACTTTAGCTTCTTTCAGCCCTGAGACGGCCATTGTTCTGAGCGAGGGAGAACTGATAGAGTTGAAGTGCTCTAAGCAGATTTGGAACAATGATGCTCCTGAGAAAATCATAGTGAAAAAGCGGTCGATTCGCCTTTCCAAAGAGTTAGCAGAAGCTGTTCAAACGTTGTGGTTTGATGCTTTGGGATCTACTAGATATTCCAATGAGAGAAGAGCGGGGCTTGATGGAGCCTCACATTATTTTACATCCTTCAGAGTGGGGCTGGGATTACGCGCTGCGAGGGCATGGTCACCTGCAGAGAAAAGCTTACCTTCAGAACTTCTTCGAGTCGCACACGAACTCATTAATCTTAAAGCTGGAGAATCCAAAACAGAGAAGAAATTACTTTCAGAAGTTAGGGCTATACATGCCACAATAATCAAAAAAGAAAAGACCAGCGCTGACCAATCTGCTACCGCTTCAGAGGCGAAGTCAAAGGGCAGTTCACCCCCCCCTCAAAAACCTAAATCAGAGGAACGCTCCTATTAGTGGGAGAGTGATCTTTCACGATAGATTGAAATAGAAAGAAAAATGACTCGGCGAAAGACTATATGGTTAATGATTGCTATCGCAGTTGTTGGCGGGGTTATTTTTTTGGGGTATCGAGTTCACCGCACTGTACGTGAGGCGTATGCTTCCGAGTGGGTTGCTGGGCATGTGATCCGATATATGGAGGCCAATAATGGTAGGTGGCCGGAACGTTGGGAAGATTTGAGACCGATCCATGATCAAGCAGTTTTGAAGAGCAGAGATGCTAGCTCTTGGTCATTTGAGATGCTTCAGCGTCACGTCATCGTGGATTGGAATGCTGATCCTGCAAAGCTCGTCAAGATTCCGAAGAGTTCTGGTTCTCCGCCTTTTCAAGTGATCCGTGGTCGTCATGGTGCTTATTGGTCTGGTATGGAACCGAATAGGCTTATCCACGAATGGCTGCTTACCAATTTGGATTCATCACTGTAAAGGTGTTTTGTTGGGGCAAGGGCGATATATTGATGAACCGTCGCAGCCAGCTTTTCTCAGATGGACAGGGGGGGCTTCTTTTCATACCTTGTCTATTATTTCTGATACTTCCTTCTAACGAATAAACTGAGCGAACAAGATACGGGGATTAACGGTTAAGCTACTTGTTGTGGTTCGATGTTGTGGAGGATTTTTTGCGTGCTAGGGGATGGGAAATCGTTTATGGCTTGTGGTATGAATGATGAAATAAAGCGTAGACCATTTTTGAAGACATTGATAGGGGCGGGGGTGGCTTCGTCTATTGTGAAGGGACAGGAGGGTGAGAAGGCTGCTGCTGGTGGTTCTGATAAGCAAGGAAAGCAGGTGGGGTGGGCGCTGGTGGGGCTGAGTAGGCTGAGTCAGAACTCGATAGGGAAGGCTCTGGAGAAGACGGAGCATGCGAAGCTTACGGGGATAGTGACGGGGACGCCGGCTAAGGCTGAGGAGTGGCAGAAGAAGTATGGGGTGCCAGATAGTGGTGTTTATAATTACGATAATTTTGATGAGATCATCAATAATCCTGACATCCAGGTGGTGTATATTGTGCTGCCTAATTCGCTGCATAAGGATTTTGCGATCAGGGCGGCTAAGGCTGGGAAGCATGTGTATGTGGAGAAGCCGATGGCGATAACTCCGGAAGACTGTAGGGAGATGATAGCGGCGTGTGATGAGGCTAAGGTGAAGTTGGGTGTGGCGTATCGGTTGCAGTTTGAGCCTCATCATGTGGAGGCGATGCGATTTGCTAGGGAGAAGGTATTTGGTGAGGTGATGCATATGGATGCTGGGTTTGGGTTCCATATGGGAGATCCTAATCAGTGGAGGCTGAAGAAGGCGATGGGTGGTGGTGCGATGTATGATGTGGGGGTTTATGTGATCCAGGCGGCGCGTTATATTTTTGATGAGGAGCCGGTGTCAGTGAGTGCGGTGGAAGCGAAGACGGATAAGGAGAAGTTTGCGGAGGTGGATGAGACGGTTACTTGGATGATGCAGTTTGCTTCTGGGAAGACGGCGAATCTCTTTACTTCCTTTAATCTGGGCGGGAATAATCATATGACGGTTTATGCGAAGAAGGGTAGGTTTGGGATCAAGCCTAGCTTTGGGACGCGAGGTCAGGCAGGGTGGACTTCGAATCCAGATATACCTCTTTCCTTTCCGAAGACTGATCATTTTAAGGATCAGATCGATTTATTTTCTAAGGCGATTATAGATGGTAAGGACTGGGAGGTGGATGGCTCAGAGGGGCTGAAAGATCACTTGGTGATGGAGGCTGTGTTTAAGTCGATCGCTAGTGGGAAGGTGGAGATGGTGGGGAAGGCTTAGCCCATCTGGCTTCAAAATTATGCACCTATTTAACGTTTTCATTATTTCTGTACTTAGCAGCTTAGCAGTGTCTTCCTGTAGCAAAGAGGAGGCTAGTTCAGCTGCTAGTGAGGTGTCTATTCTGCCGGAGGATGGGGATGAATACACATACGAGGTTGGTGTGGTAGAAGTGGAGACAGTGTCTGAGGTAGTGGTGGACAGCAAGGTGGTTCCTCTGGAATCTAGGCCCGCAGGGAAGGCTATGCGAGCGCTGGTAGAGAGTCTAAGCGAGGAGGAAAAAGAAGCGATACCGGTTATTGAGCTAGATTCTGGTGATGGTGAGTAACTTTATGAAAAACTGAGTGAATAATCAGGGTAGATAGCGATAGATATGATGAAGAAAATGATACGAATGAAATTAGGATGGGGTCTGATTTGTGGGTTGTTGTGCACGTATGGTGCTATGGGGCAAGAGGGGTTGGAGAAGGATGATGTGGTGGTGTTTCTGGGGGATTCTATTACTCAGGAGGGGGTGAGGCCTGGGAGTTATATTGATTTGACTGGTAAGACCATTGAGAAGGTTATGCCGGAGTTGAATATTGAGTTGGTGGGTGCTGGGGTGAGTGGGAATAAGGTTTCTAATTGTTTGAGGCGTCTAGACCGTGATGTGTTGAAGAAGGATCCGGATGTGGTGGTGATTTATATTGGGATTAATGATGTGTGGCATTGGATTCATCCGTTGATTGTGAAGCGTGGGGGGAAGGGGACTAGTGCGGAGGATTTTGAGATGGGTTTGAAGTCTATGATCAAGCAGATTAATGATGTGGGGGCGCGGGTGATCTTGTGTACTCCTACGGTGATAGGGGAGAAGACTGATGGGTCTAATGAGATGGATAAGATGCTGGGTGAGTTTGCTGAGATTAGCCGTAAGGTTTCTCGGGAGTCCGGTTCTCAGTTGTTGGATTTGCGGAGGGAGTTTATTGATTATTTGAAGGAGCATAATCCTGAGAATGTTGAGAAGGGGATACTTACGAGGGATGGGGTGCATCTGACGGATAGGGGTAATGTTTTCTTGTCTGGGTTGATGCTTGATGCGCTGAATGTGGGTGGTGGTGAGTAGGTTTTAGCTTTGGTATTTATTTAGTATGGCGACTATTTCACGAGGGGTTCCTGGGGGGTGTTTGATAGGGCTGGGGGCGATTTTTTGCTTTATTTTTGCGTTGTTGGGAGCTTGGGGGATGTGGTTGTGGTTTGGTTTGCCGGATGATGAGCGTGTGTATAGTCGGTATTTCTGGACGATGTTGTCGGTGTTGGTTGGTGGTGTGTTGGGGGCGGTTGTGTTGTGCTTTTTTGCGGTGAGGATGGTGAGGGGGATGGATAGTGCGGGCGATAAGGATTATGAGCCTATGATTAGGTGGTAGGTGTGGTGGGTGGAGTGCAGGGGTATTTAGTAATTAGAGCGCCTATGGAGGTTTGTTATTCTCGGATCAGTTCTTTTGTGCTCTAGTGGAGTGGTTAAAACTTTATGTGTACTCTTACTAAAAGTCTCTGGCATTGTCATCGAGTAGGAGCTCTTGGGGATGGGGGGGTATTTGGCGATCGTTATCTGGCTGTTGTTCCTGAGGAGAAGTGTGTTTTTATGATTCTTCCTATGAGGATAGGAAATGGATCAAAGGTAAGGATTGTGGCTTTTAGTATCTGGTATGAGATGGTGATGGAGCAAGAATTACGTATATCTCTTATCAAGCGGGGAGGTTCGCGCTGGACGAAGGTATTCTATCGTGAAGAGGATGATTTTTTGCAGTGGTCGGAGCCTAGAAATGGTGAGTTTTTTAATATGTTTGGTAGTAAGGTTGATTGGGGGTTTCTTGATGGGGAGTATTTGGTGAGGTTTGAGGAGGCATTAGAACGTGCTAGGAAGATAAAACTTCATAATGTGGAGAGAGGAATGGGATAGTGGTGATAAAAATGGAATGGTTGCTGATGGCTTGGGTTTGATTCAAAAGGAGATGTGTTGATTCTTTTTCTGAGTGGTCTTAGACTAAGAGGTATGAGGAAGCACCGTGTATCTATTTCATTGTTCATTACGTGGGTTTTGGTTTTGACGGTGGTTGCTGGTGAGGTGAGGGTGGTGACTTGGGATACGGATCATGCTGCTGTGCCGGCGAAGCTTGATGAGAAGCAAAAGAATCTTTTTGGGATTATACGTTTGGGGGTTTCAGTAGTACCTGAGCCTAAGGTGATGGAGTTTACGTTTCTGGGAGGTAGTGCGCTGGGGCTTTCACCAGAGCAGGCGAGGTCTTTGCAGTCTTTATTGGTGAATCGGTATAAGAAGATAGAAGCTGATGAGAGATTTTCTAGGCTTCCGTCTGCGCTACCGTATTGTTTTTCTGCGAAGAAGCCTGGAAATGGTTTAGCGTCTGTCTATGTTCCTGATTTGGTGACTGGGAAGACGAATGTGATTTTGTTTCTGCATGGGTTTGGTGGGAGCTTTATTTATTATCAACATTACTTGGCGTCAATTTTTCCTGATCATGTGATTATTTGTCCTGCGTATGGTGTTAGCTGCTCACATATTTCTAGTGTTTATCTTGAGGAGTGTGTTGAAGCGGTGAGGAAGGATGTGAAGGTTGAGTTCAAGAAGCCGGTTCTTATGGGGCTTTCGGCTGGTGGGTTTGGCGGTTTTAGAGAGTATGCTCGGCGTCCGGGTTCTTATGCTGGTTTTATTTGTTTGGCGGCATTTCCTCCTAAAGATGTGATTCCGGTTAGTCCGCGTGATGGTAGGATCAGGGTTGTGGCTGGGGGTGATGAGGTGTTTGTGAAGAATGGAATGTTAGGGCGTGCGGAAGATAGGTTGAAACGTCGGACTGCGGATTATGTTTCTCATCTGATAGCGGATAGTGGACATTTTTTTATGTTGAGTGCTGAAGAGGCTACAACAGTGGTTTTGAGGAAATGGAATGAGACATTGCAAGGTGAGAGGTGATAGGGTGGCGTGGTGGGGGTAAGTTTTTGTGGTTGTGGGATGGGCTTGCAAAATGGGTGGTTGGGTTATAGAAGTTTGGTGTGCGGTGAGCAGGGGTTCTCTCTGGTGGCTGTGGACTGAATTATGGCTAAGCAATCTAACTCTAAGAGAAGACCTCGCGTGGTGATCGTGGGTGGGGGATTTGGTGGAATAGCGGCGGCTAAGCAGCTGCGGAAGACGGATGTGGATGTGATTTTGATTGATCGGAGGAATTATCATTTGTTTCAGCCGTTGTTGTATCAGGTGGCTACGGCGGGGTTGAATCCGTCTGATATTGCGTCACCGATTCGTAAGATTTTCCGTAAGCAGAAGAATTTGAGGTCGATCTTGGGGGCGGTGGAGAGTGTGGATCTGGAGGGGCGTAGGATTTTTGTGAAGGGTGAGCCGGTGCGGTATGATTATTTGGTGTTGGCGGCGGGTGCTACGCATTCTTATTTTGGTAAGGATGAGTGGGCTGAGCATGCTCCTGGGCTGAAGACGCTGGATGATGCTACGGAGATTAGGCGGCGGTTTTTGTTGGCATTTGAGGCGGCGGAGGTGGAGGCTGATGTACAGGCGCGGGAGGCTAGGTTGACTTTTGTGGTGGTGGGAGGTGGTCCTACTGGGTGTGAGATGGCTGGGGCGATGGCTGAGGTGGCGCATACGATTCCGGATGATTTCCGTGAGGTGGATACTTCTACGGCTCGAGTGATTTTGATACAGAGCGGTGATAGGGTGTTGAAGTCATTTCCTAAGGAGAGCTCGGATGCGGCGTATGATCAGCTGAAGGATCTGGGGGTGGAGATGAAGTTGCATACGAGGGTGACTGAGGTGCGTGCTGATGGGGTGATGTGTGGGGAGGAATTTATCCCTGCCAATAATGTTTTCTGGGCAGCTGGGGTGAAGGCGAGTCCGCTGGGGGATTCTCTGGGGGTAGCGCAGGATAGGTCTGGGAGGGTGATTGTGGAGCCAGATTTGAGTGTGCCGGGGCATACTAAGGTGTTTGTGATAGGGGATCAGGCAGCGGCGAAGGATGCTAAGACGGGTGATCCGGTTCCTGGTGTGGCGCAGGGTGCGATCCAGGGTGGAGATTATGTGGGGAAGATTATCCGGAAAGAGCTTGAGGATGATACTTGGGTAGAGAGGGGAGAGTTTAGTTATTTTGATAAGGGGAATTTGGCGACGATAGGGCGGAATAAGGCGGTGGCTGATATCCGGGGGTTTAAGCTGAAGGGGTTTGTGGCTTGGTTTATCTGGGCACTGGTTCACATTATGTTTTTGGTGAATTTCCGCAGTAAGTTATCGGTAGGTTTTAGCTGGGCGTGGATGTATTTGTTTGGCAGCAGGGGGGCGAGATTGATTACAGGGAAGAGTGATTATGAGATTAAACAGGCTCCTGAGGATGAGTGATTTGGATATTGATGATTGTATAGTGAGTAGTTGGGGGTAAGTTTTTGGGATGAAGGGTATCTTATTGACGTTGGTTGGGGGTGTTTTTTGCTTGGGGATGTGCTTTGTAGGGGCGCAGTCGTTGGGGCATTTATCGGGTGCTGGAGGAAACAAGGTGGTTGATGGGTGGAGGTTTTCTGGGACGCAGAAGTGGGATGGGAGGTATTTGGGGTATACGAAGGAGGAGACGCGGTATTTGGGGAAGGATTGGAGAACTCGGTTTGTGTTGCCAGAGCCTCCGGCAAATTCTTCTGAGAGGACGCGGGCGGAGTTGGAGTATTTGAAAGGGCTTATTTCTGAGCGGAAGGCGCATAAGGGGGCGATAGTGGGTGAGGTGGTTACGCAGAATTTTAGGTGGGGGAAGTATACTTATGGGGAGTTGATTGATGGGAAGAAGTTTAAGCATACGAGTAGGTTGATATTGGCAACTTACAAGGATCTGGGGGTGGTTTGTTTTGTGTTTAAGCAGAAGTTTGATCGGGTGAGGCCGTCTGTTTTGGCGGGGAAAGTGGGGATGAAGTTAGGGACGGTGGTGGAGATTCCGGGGCATCCGGCTTATCCTAGTGGGCATGCTACGGGGGCATTTACGTTGGCGTATATTTTGCAGGAGCTTGATCCTGAGAATGGGGAGGTTTATCGGGCGGATGCTTTGAGGATTGCGCGTAATAGGGAGATTGGTGGGTTGCATTATCCGAGTGATACTGAGGCTGGGAGGTTGCTGGGGCGGCAGATTGCGGATTCGCTTATGGAGGATGAGAGTTATCGAGTGATGCTGGAAGCGGCGCGTTCTGAGTGGTAGATTTATAGCCGTAGACAATTTTTGGATTTGAGATATAATCTGGCATGATTTTTCGTCTACTTCTCATTTCAGTTCTCTTCAACTTTCAGGCTTATGCGGCTGATAAGGTATTGGTCTCGTGGCATGATTTTTCCGCGGGGTTTCAACTTTATCTTACATCTGGCACGGCAAAAGGGTCTACTTCTACGTTTCAAAGTGTAACGGGGAAAATGTATGGGGGTAAGGGTAGCAGGGATACTTGGGGATCTACTGATGGGACTTATGGATCTACTGAGCCTGTGGGATCTGTGGCTGCTGATGGAGTGATGGCTCTGCGGACGAATGGGAATAATCTGGATTTCACGATTACGAATGGTGGTAAGCGGAGCCTTTATCTGAGTGAGATTGTGTTCGATTATGCGAGTATTAGTCCAAATGCGCCGAGTGAGTTTGAGCTCTATTATCTTTCTGGCGGGTTAAGTGATGCGAATAATACGTTGCTGCAGGCTTTTCCTAATAGTTTGAATGGGCTGGGAGCGGTTACTGATTATCAGGATATTTCTGTTCCTCTGACTGCTCTTAGTGATAGGACATTAGCTCCGAATCAGACGGCGACGTTTCGTTTGAGGGCTGTGACTGCTGCTGATCAATATACGGCGATGGCGGTGGATAACATTGCGATCTTGGGTGATTATAGCGACTTTGCTGCGTTGACTTATAATATTCATGGCGGTAAAGGGCCGGATGGTGAAGGTACTGTTACTTCGAATCTAACTAGCTTCAGGGATAATTATATGCATGGTGAGGATGTTTTGTGCTTGCAGGAGGTGGATTTTGATAATGGGGAGTGGGATATTATAAAGGGGATTTTTTCTGATTATCCGCATACGTTTCAGACGATTAATTCTACTACCAAGTACACTGGAGGATGGAGCTTTTTAAACCGCGAAACATCTATTGCGATTCTTTCAAAGCATCCTTTTACGTCTACTCATGAGGAATTAGTTCAGATTGATCCAACGGAAGATAAGTGGGAGCGACATGCGCAGCATGTAACGATAGAGCTTGGAGGGGAAACGATCAATTTGTTCAATTTCCACAACACGTATAACTTTAATGATAATGATTGGGAGTATGAGAAATCGGGGTTCGTTGCATTTAAGAACTATGTTCTCTCACGTCCTGGGATTAATTCTGTGACTACGGGTTCAAAGACGATTATGTTAGGGGATTTTAATCTCTTAGTGGCAAATGTAACACCTATCATCAACGCTCCGGCTCATAAGTATAATGGTCGAGACCATGTGTCTAGTATTCCTTTGTTCGCTCATAGTGGAGTGTATGCTACTTCTAATGCGGATCTTTCTGATCATAATGCGGTATGGGCGGCTATGGATGTGGTGGCGCCGGCTACTGATGAGTTTCTGTCTACGGCGGTGGCGCTAGGGCCGGATTCAGTGGAGCTTACTGCTGTGGCTAGTGATCCGAATGCTGTTCAGTATCTTTTTAAGAATAGCAATTACCCTGGTGGCGGTCATAATAGCGGCTGGCAGGACTCATCGGTTTTCGTTGATACTGGGTTAGAACCAGACACGGTTTATACTTATACGGTGACGACTCGTGACAAGTCTGCGAATGGGAATGCGTCTGAGCCGTTTACTCTGACGATAGGGCCGATCAGTGATACTGATCCACTTCCGGATAGCTGGGAGCAGCAGTATTTCTCGAATCTGTCTAGTTCTTCTGGTGGAGCAAATGAGGATTATGATGGTGATGGAGCAACTGATCTAGAAGAATATAATGCGGGCACTGATCCTACAGATGCGGAATCTCGGTTTAAGTCTTGGGTAGAGAGTAGTGGGGGAGTAATGACACTGAAGTGGACTTCTGTGGCTGACCGGACTTATCAAATCCAGAGTTCTGGTGATTTGGTGAATGGGTGGGTGACTGAGCCAACGGTGATCTCAGCGACTGCTCCTACCAACAGTGCTACTGTAGAGAGCACTGGTGATAAGAAGTTTTTCCGAGTGAAGGTGCTACCTGAAACTGCTAGTCCTTAGCGAGATCCTTGATCTTGATGTTTCTGAAAGAGACTACGTCGCCGTGGTCTTGGAAGCAGATGTGGCCTTTGGTGGGCTTGCCGAACTGGGTGAATGGGGCGAATTTTGTGGCGGCTACTTTGGTATTCCATTCTTTTGAGCCTTTGACGTATTCGACGAGTTTCTTGCCATTGATGAAGTGCTCGCACTTCTCTGGGGTGATGATGACGTGCATGGTGTTCCATTCGCCGGCTGGGTTTGTGGCGTCGATTTTGGAGTCGTAGAGTCCGTAGAGCCAGCCGGATTTTTGTGGGTCATGGCCGTCAACGTTGTCGATGATCTGGACTTCTGGGCCGGTCTGCCATGGTTTTTCTTCGATTTCTTGGACGTGGTACATGAGGCCGCTGTTGCCTTCTTTAGATACCATGTAGTCGAACTGGATTTCGAAGCTGCTGTATTGCTTCTTGGTCATGAGGTAGCCGCCGCCTTTTGCGATGAGGGTGACGACGCCGTCTTTGAGTTGCCATTTAGGTCCTACTGCTTTTTTCTTGTAGACTCGGAAGTTAGAGAGGTCTCCGGAAGCGAGTAGATCAACCCAATTGGATTCTGTAGATGCTTCTGTTTTGGTGGTGGAGTCTGCTTGGTCTGACTGATCTGGTGACTTGGCTTCGCAGCTGGTGAAGACTCCTGTAGCTAGGAGTGTGGGGACGATGAGTTTGAGGTTTTTGGTATTTTTGAACATGGTGTAATTTAGATCATGGAGGAATTAGATAAAGAAAAAACGTTACAGATCTGGCTGATCTGTAACGTCGGTAATTGAGTTTGCTGGTGAGTGTTTAGTAATTATCTACTGCGGGATGGTTTTGAGCATTTCTTGGTAGACTTTTTGGGCTTCTTTGGCGGGGATGGCGAAGCTTTCTGCTCGGTTAGCTCTGGCGATGTTGATACCAACTGCTTTTCCGGCGAGGTTGAGGAGTGGGCCGCCCATCTGGCGTGAATTTTGGTCGATGTCATGCTGGAGTGCCATGGGGAAGCTGTTGCGGCGTTCTGAGAAGTCACCGCTCATTTGGTCGTTGCGGTTTTGTACTTTTTTGGCTTCGCCTTGGACTTCCTTGCGTGGTTTGAGTTCCATCTTTTGCTTGAGGGTTTTATCAGCGCGTAGGAATTCTACTTCGACGAAGTCGCCAGGTTGTTTTTCGCGGATGATGTCGATAATTTGTTCACGCTTGGTTACTTCTAGTCCGTCAAATTTCTTAATGATGTCGCCTTTAAGGATGCCGGCAGCTTCTGCGCCTGAGTCTTTGGCGACGTTGGTGATTTCTATTCCGCTTTCGTCATCTTTTTCTAGGAGGCCGACGCCGAGCATGACGGGTAGGTCTCCTTGGATTTCGCGAGCGTGGGCGCTGATGATGCCGACGTTGACTCTGCGTCTGGATTTGCTTGAGGATCCATTGGTGACGACCCATGTGCCTTGTTCGATGTCTGTGGGGGATGCCCATTCAACAGGGGTAAGGTTTTTGGCATCAATTTTGAGGATGGCGAGGTCCCATTCTATATCTGATGCGAGTAGGGTGACTTTGGCGTATCGGTCGGTGTCGATGATTATTTTGAGGCCTTGTTTGAGGGTGCTTTTCTTGGTCTTGGGGTCAAAGAGGAAGAGCTCGCTGCGCTTGGTGAGGATGTAGCCGTCACTGCTCATGATGACTCCGTAGCCGATGGGTCTGGTGCCTTTATAGATGGCTGCGCTGCTCTGCTGTAGGACGGCGCGCTGAGTCTCGAAGGCGGCTTCTACTTGCTTGCCATTCATGCGCAGATCACCTGAGAGTGAGGACTGGCCGAGGGCGGGGATCTGGCTGCAGGAGACGAGTCCAAGGCAGAGGATGCCCATGGCTAGGCTGCTGCTTTTGATGCCTTTTGTGGAGAAGTGGTGAGTGTACATATGGGAAATTGTTGGGTTGGTGAGTGTTTATCTGGCGCCGAGGTTGAGTTTGAGCTCTTTGGTTTTTCCGCCATCTTTTTTGATCACTGTGAGGGTGATGTCATCGCCACTTGATTTGCTTTTCATGAGGGTGACGAGTTCGGCTTCTTTGTTGATTTCCTTGCCATTTATTTTGGTAAGGATGTCGCCGATTTTGATTCCGGCTTTTCCGGCTGAGGATCCTTTTTCGACGTCGGTGATCTTGAGGCCGTTGTCGATTTCTTCGACTGCGATGCCGATGAATCCGCTGCCTAGGATTGGTTTTTTGGCAAATGGTCCTTCGCCGATGAATTCACCCTTTTTCATGGTGTCCCAGTGGGTGTGGAAGACGTGGATGGGGACGTGCATGTTGACATCGGTGACGCCACCTACGCGGCTGTGGATGCCGATGAGGGTGCCATTCATGTCAAATAGTGGTCCGCCTGAGTCTCCGCCGATGAGGGTGCAGTCTGACTGGATGGTATTTTCTGCGATTCTGACGAGTCTGCCAAGCCTGAGGCCGCTGCCGCGCTCTTTGTCGAATCCGCCTGAGTGGCCGAGTGAGAAGACCCAGTCGCCCAGTTTGGTGCTGGCGCTATCGCGGTCTTTGGCGGGCTCGATGTTGACGTAGGGGAACTTGCCTTTTTCGGTGATTTGGATCATGGCGGCGTCGTTTGTAGAGTTGAGGCCTAGGCTGCGGGCTTTGTATTTCTTTCCGTCTTCCATGATGACTGTGAGCTCTTGGTTGACTCCTGCACTGACGTGAGCGGCGGTGAGGACGAGGCCATCTTCGGAGACGATGACTCCACTACCTGAGCCCTGAGCGAGCTGGATACAGACGGTGGCTGGTCTGACTTTGTCTGTGCTTTTCTGGAGGAGTGCTTGGATGGTGGCGAGGTCTTCTGCGTCTGGTGCTTTTTTGTCGTTAAAGTAGGGGCGATCTGGCGGGGTGTGCTGGCTAGTCTGGATGATATTTTCTACCGGCTTCTGAGCGGTGGCTGTGCAGGCGAGTGTGACTCCACTGGTGAGGGCGATGAAGAGCCTTAGGCTGCTGCGCAGTCCGAGGGGGGATTTGGTAGTTGAGGGGTTATGAAAGTTGTTGTGCATCATGTCAGTCTGGTCTTGTGAGGTAGCGCCTGGGTTTCTTATTAAACGTTACTGAGGGCGGGTTTCGTTCAATATATGGGAGTTTTGATCATTTACTATTGCTTTTACTTTAAGCGAGAAGCGGCGGGATGGGGAAGGAAAAAAGCTCGGAGTGGTGGAGGGAAATGCTGGTAATTATTGGCAGATTTGGAATAGTGGGGCTATGACCGACGAGATGAAGGAATTATTGGAAGTCGCACGTGAGGCGTGTGATTTGGCGTATGCTCCATATTCTAAATATCATGTAGGAGCTGCGGTGTTGACGGAGAAGGGGGTGTATAAGGGGGCTAATATTGAGAATGCTTCTAGTAACTTGGGGATCTGTGCGGAGCGGGTGGCGATAGGTCATGCGCGGATGAATGGAGCGACTGAGATAAAGATAGTGGCGGTGTGCTGTAGGGACGCTGAGATGCGTGATGGTGTGGTGGTGAATAGCTCAGAGACGATGCCTTGTGGTGGCTGTAGACAGTGGCTATATGAGCTGGCACCTGATGCGGTGGTGGTTTCAAATGGTACAGATGAGGTGATGACGGTGCGTGGATTGTTGCCGAATGGATTTACACTTAAACAATGATTCTAAGATATTTAAGATAATACGATAATGATAGATATAGAAGCAGTGAAAACTTACCTCCAGGGGTTACAGGATAGGATATGTGCGGATTTAGCTAAGCTAGATGGTGAAGCAGAATTTCAAGAAGAGAGCTGGATTCGCGAGGAGGGTGGCGGTGGTCGCTCACGGGTGATGACTGATGGTGGGGTGTTCGAGAAAGGTGGGGTGAATTTCTCCCATGTGACGGGTGCTAGTATGCCTGGGAGTGCGACTGCGCATAGGCCGGAGTTGGCGGGGCGGAGTTTTGAGGCAATGGGGGTCTCGCTGGTGATGCATCCTTTGAATCCACGGGTGCCGACGACGCATGCGAATGTGCGGTTTTTTGTGGCGAAGAAGGAGGGAGAGGAGCCGATATGGTGGTTTGGTGGAGGGTATGATTTGACGCCTTATTATGGATACGAGGAAGATTGTAAGCAGTGGCATGAGGTGGCGAGAGATGCATGTGAAGGATTTGCTGGTGACTTGTACTCAAAGTATAAGAAGTGGTGTGATGAATATTTCTATCTGAAGCACAGGGATGAGCCGAGGGGAGTGGGTGGCTTGTTTTTTGATGATTTGAACGAGTTAGGTTTTGAAGAGAGCTTCCGTTATATGCGTTCTGTAGGAGATAGTTTTGTGCCTGCTTATGCTCCTATTGTGGAGCGACGCAGGGATGAGAGCTATGGTGAGCGTGAGAGGGAGTTTCAGCTGTATCGTAGGGGGAGATATGTGGAGTTTAATTTGGTGTTTGACCGTGGGACGTTGTTTGGACTTCAGTCTGGTGGGCGCACGGAGTCTATCTTGATGAGTCTGCCACCGCTGGTGCGCTGGGTGTATGGCTACGAGCCGGAAGAGGGGAGTGAGGAGGCTAGACTTTACACTGATTTCCTCCGTTCACGTGACTGGGTGAACTGGAGTGAAGCTTAGAGCTTAGAGTTAGTGCTAGAGCTCGGACTAAATTTTAAACCGGCCTTCTTCTTCAGGGACATTTCTTAGGAAATCAGCGACCTGGAGGAAGAAGGTGTGGAGTGCTGCGGTGGTGTCGGTAGGGATGCCGGCTTCGTCCATGGCTTCATCCATGAGTTTGACCCAGCGGTCTCTGGCGCGGAAATTGACCTCAAATGCAGCGTGGCGCATCCGAAGTCTGGGGTGTCCGCGTTTTTCAATATAGGTGGTGTCTGCGCCTATTCTGAATAGTAAGAAGTCTCGTAGGCGTTCTTCTGCACCGGTGAGATCGTGGCTCGGGTACATTGGTCCTAGGATGTCATCGGTGGGTATCTTTCTGTAGAAGGCGGCGCACATGGCGGTGATGCCTTCAGAGCCAATTTGGTTGAAAATTTCTTGTTCGTTCATGATGAATTTAGTTATCAGGATAGTTGATGTAACCCAAAGCCTATTTTAAGCAAAGTATAATTGCAATGCAGATGCAGTGGTGCTAGCAATGCATTGTCGTTTAATAGAAGCGCAATTACTTTCCACTAAATTTTATGTCAGATGATCCACAAGAATTCACAAGCTTCGAAGCTCCGCCATTAGAGGAGCTCGATAATCTTTTAGCTGGTTATCAATTCGAGTCATTTATTGCGCAAGGTGGTATGGGTGCGGTGTATCTGGCGCGGCAGACGTCGCTTGATAGGTTAGTGGCGGTTAAGGTGTTACCGAGAGTTCTAGGTGAGGATGAGGAGTTCAGAAAGTCATTCCAGACTGAGGCTAAATTGATGGCTAAGCTGAATCATCCTAATCTTATTGGGATCTATGATTTTGGGGATATTGACGGGATGCTCTATATTATTATGGAGTTCGTGAAGGGGAAATCTCTGCATCATTCAGCTCATGGGAAGGCGATCAAGCAGGAAACTGCTGTTGAGATCATCAGTGGAATTTGTTCTGGGCTAGCGGCTGCGCATAAGGAAGGCATTCTGCATCGTGACATTAAGCCGGCGAACATTCTACTGGGTAAGAGAGCGACTCCTAAGGTGGGAGATTTTGGACTGGCGAGGCCTAGTGGGATGACTGAGTCTGGTGTCATCTATGGTACGCCTGGGTATTCTGCGCCAGAGGTATTGGGTGCGCCTGAGAAGGTGGATAATAGAACTGATATTTTCGCTGTAGGGGTAATGTTTTATGAGCTTCTCACTGGTCATATGCCTGGTGATACATATGTTACAGTGACTGAGTATGCGGAGGCGGATGCGAGGTTTGACAAGATTATTCAAAAGGCGATTCATGCTGATATTGAGCAACGTCATGATTCAGCACAGGATTTTGCTGATGATATTAATGAAGTGTTGAACTCTCCTTCCTCGGCGAATCGGTTGCTTGTATCCTCTGGTGTGACGGCTCCTGTAAGAATATCTGTTCCAAGTGGTATGGGTGGAAATGGAGCGAGCCTGGCAGCTGGAGCTAAACGTCCATCAAGTATGGCTCCTACTTCAGTGGTATCGGTGAAGCAGCCTGTGGGTGGGGATTCTAAATTGATACGGAATATGGTCGTCATATTTTTGTTGATTGGTGCCATTTATGTGGTCTTGGAAATGAAGGAGACTAAAGAGGGGAAAATGGCTGAGGAGCAGAAAGCCAACGATGCGGAATTTGAGAAGAATAAGAAGGAGAATGAAGCACGCAAAGCTGCACATATAAAGGAGAGCGAGGCTAGAGTGGTTGAGGGTGGATCTAGACCAAGGCCTCTAGAAACAACGGATACTGACTTCACTCCTGAGACTCCTGAGACACCAGCACCAGTTGAGGTGAAGCTTCCTCCACTTGAGGCACTGGAGAATGCTAAAGAATTTTTGAGTAATGGGGAGAGGCCTATGAGCATGATGCCTGATACTATTTTCATGCGTGACCAGGACTCTCGCATCATTATGTATGTGGATAAAGAAATGACTTGGGATGAAGCAGACACATGGGCCAGAGAGTATGGTGGCTATCTAGCGGTGTGTAGAACTAAGTCTGATCTTAATTTATTCATGAAGCAAATTCCCGCAGACGCTGGTGATGTCTGGTTGGGTGCTGGGTGTAGTGGAGACAAAGGTTGGAGCTGGGTAGATGACACACCATGGACAGATGCTGTCAGCATAAAACCTACTTATAACCGATCATTTGCTAAAGTATCTAAGTATGGATCTGTGGGTAAGACGAATGGAGATAAAAAGCTCACATTTTTCATTGAGTGGAGAGCGGACGGGACGAATCCTGCAGAATTAGAATATCGTTTACTGAGAACTAGCGACACACTCACGGACATCAATCCTAAATACCCGGCAGGCACGATCACCGTAGGGGCAAGAAATTATTGTATTGTTAAGACTCCCGTGACGCATTCAGAGGCATCTGATTTCGCGATAGCTTCTGGTGGTCATCTCATCGCTATCTCAAATGACGATGAGAAATATGAGGTGGAGGCAATGATAGCGAAGTATTGCAAACCAGGAGATGCTATATGGACTGCGGGCGAGAAAGATGGTAACGACTGGGTATGGCAGACTGGGGAGAAATGGCTGGATCTTCCTTGGGTACCCTCTCATCCTAAGAGTTCGAAGTATGTGGTTATCTCTGCTGGGAACGAACTGATGATTAAGGACTCGTTTGCGTCTAAGAAGGCGGATGGCTTCATCATTGAGTGGAGTAAAGATAAGTCTAGAGTGAAAGTCGAGGGGATGGATGATATTGATGTTACTTCACCTGGAGTAAGCAATGGGCTTAGCTCTCTGAAAAGTAAGGCCAAGCTGCTGGTTTCAAAACAGCGTGCGGTCACTGAGAAGAAACATGCCTTTAATGTGAAAAAGCTCAGGATCGATTTAGAAACATACATGCGTGGACTTTCACAAAATGTAAAAGCGGCTGAAGCTGTGAGCATTGATAAAATCATTCTTATGGTGAAAGATCAACCGCGTGTGCCGCTATCAATTGCTGGTCAGGGGTCATCAGAAAGAGCCAGAGATTACACAAATTATGCGGTGGAGAAGCAGGCTAGGATTGACCTAGATCATAACGCGCAAATTGAACTACTGAGAACTGGCTACATCAAGCAGCTCCTCATGCTAAAACAAGACATGGAGAATAAAGGACAGTCTGATGCAGTGAATTCTATCCTGCAAGAAGCGAGAAATATTGGTGATAGTGTGGCGGAATTTGAGGAATATTTTAAGTAATACCAGTCCGCCATTTGTCTAATTTGTTTCACTACTTTGCATAAGAAAGTGTCTAAGTGAACTTTCTCTGTTTCTCGTATACTAGTAGCGGGTCTGCTGGCTCGCGTTCACCACAGGTGCGGGAGACTAGCTTGTCCCAGACATCTGCACCGCTGAGGATGTCCACTTCTATTCTTAAGAAGTAAACTTCTACATCGAGTTCAGTAGGCCTTAGGAATCTAACGGCATCTTTTTCAGTGGTAACAATGAAGTCTGCATCTCGTCTCATGCAGCGGGTCATGAAGCGGTCAATGTCATCTTGGGAGAAAGAGTAGTGATCTGAGAAGGTGCGGTGGAATAGGACTTTTGCTCCTAGGTCTGTGAGTTTCTCTTCAAAGCTTTCAGGGACAGCAATGCCGCTAATGGCGGCGAGATATTTATCTTTGAGAAAACTTAGAGGTTGAATCTCACCGGTGAAGACATTTTCTAGATGCACGGGGCCATGTGTGCATTCGATGATCTCAGCCACTTTATTGTGTTTGCGGATCTTTTTGATCAGCTCTTTATTGTGCGGTTTTCTGCATTTAGTAATGAAAATATAATCCGCTCTGCATAAGTTTCTAGGAGGCTCTCTGAGTGTTCCTCTGGGCATCATTGTCCCGGTTCCGAATGGGCTGTTAGAGTCCACTAGGACGATGTCTATACTGTGGGCAATTTTTAGAAACTGCATACCGTCATCGAGTAATAGAATATCCGCGTCGAGTTCTTGGATGGCAAATTTTCCGCCCTTCACTCTGTCTTTATCTACGACTACAGAAACATCGTCTAGATTCTTCGCTAGCATGTAGGGTTCATCACCGGCGTATTGTACTTCTAGTTTTACTCCTTGGCCACAGCTCACCACTTTTGGCATTTCTTCTTCTTCGATGATCTCGCCATTTTCTTTTCTACGCCACTCCTGTGGAGTCTCTAAGGGTTTGCTTTTGTAGCCTCGGCTTAGGATTGAAACTTTTCTGCCTCTATCACGAAGAGTGCGGGCAAACAATTCTACAACTGGTGTCTTACCGGTACCACCCATCGTTATATTACCGATGCTGATCACCATGGTTCCTAGATGAGCTTGTTTCTTCCAGCCTCGTTTGAATAGGTTTAATCGTAGTGAGACTAGCCCTCTAAAGATCCATGATAAACCACGTAAAAATACGCGCATAAGACTAGCGCGTAATCCCTTAGCTCTGCCAAAGATCACGTCTTCTCCCCATTGTTCAAATTCTTTTGATCTTTCACTCATGCGCCATCAATATGTGTAAGCTATTTTCAGTTGATTGCCAGATTTTATGTATGATTATGTTCGTATCAGCACTCTGAGGGCATTCATCAAGCCTGTGAGCTGAATAAAATTGCATAAAAAATCAAGGTTTTGTCTAGTCTTCTCTAAAAAATTTGACATAAATTGCATTTGAAATCATCAGATTATGGGGTAAATTCATTGGGTTATGGATCTAATCAGTTTAGGTTCTATGTTTTTATGGTCATTTTAACGTTTATATTTAATTTTAAAAAAATTTAAACTTTTTTAAAATATAAAGTTGACAAGAATGTCATAAGTTATTAAAAATATGCCTGTAATAGATAAATTCATCTCCCCTGTATCCTCAACCCAAGCTCACCACATGCACAAATGAACAAATTCCAGAAAACAATTGCTTGCCTGCTTACCATTGTGGCTACTTCTGTAGTTTCTCAAGCGGGGAAATTCAGAACAGTGGTCATTGACCCTGGTCATGGTGGAAAAGACAACGGAGGCAGCTACGGTCGCGTTTATGAAAAACACCTAGCTCTAGATACTTCACTCAGAGTAGATTACCTACTACGCAAAAAAGGCTATAGCACACGCCTCACACGGACTAGCGATGTATTCATCTCACTTACTAAGCGAGCTGAAATTGGGAATCGCTACAGTAACTCAATCTTCGTGTCGATTCACTACAACTATACCTATAATAAAGCGATCTCTGGCCTAGAGACTTTCTACTACTCAAGCCGTTCTAAGCCACTAGCTGGCTATATTCAGTCAGGAATGCTTAGAAGATATGGAGCTCATAGCCGCGGTGTTAAATATGCAAGGTATGCTGTTCTAAGAAGAGCAGAAAACCCAGCCGCGCTTGTAGAGTGTGGTTTTGTGAGTAACTATTCAGAAAGAAAGCGTTGTATGCAAGGCTGGTATAGGCAGAAGATGGCTGAAGGCATCGTGGATGGCATCGTGAATTACCAGAATGCCAGACGCCGAGGCTACGCTAGATAAGTTTTATTAAGTCACCTAATATCCCCCTCTCAGAGCCAGTAGATTCGTTCTACTGGCTTTGTGTGTTTCGGGTTCTAGCAGCTTTCCTAAAAGTCCAATTGCCAAACGATCACTGAAGGTTTAGGTAATCAGTGTGCCAAAGAAGAAAATAGCAAAAAAAGTAGCTAAGAAAGCAGTAGCTAGAAAAGCAACGAAGAAGGTCGCCAAAAAAGCAGCTAAGAAAACAGCAAAAGGCAAAGCTGCTAAGGCTAAGGCGACCGTTGATCGATTACCGGCTAGTGCTCATTCTATAAATATCTTTGGGGCGAAGCAGCACAATCTGAAGGATCTAACCCTTTCTATTCCTCATGGTGAGTTTACTGTGATTACTGGGCCGTCTGGGTCTGGCAAGTCATCTTTGGCGTTTCATACACTTTATGCAGAGGGGCAGCGGCGTTATGTGGAGACGTTTTCTCCGTATGTGAGGCAATTTCTGGATAGGATGGATAAGCCTGTGGTGGATAGGATTGATAATATTCCGCCGGCGATTGCGGTGGAGCAGAAGAATAATATTAGGACGACGCGTTCTACGGTGGGGACGCTGACGGAGTTGAATGATTATTTGAAGGTGATTTTTCCGAAATTGGCGCGGGCTTATGATCCTAATAATGGGAGAGAGATCAAGCCGGATAGTCCTGCTAGTATCATTGGTGATTTGTTAGAAAACCATGGGGATGTGAATGCGCTGATTACTTTTAGTATTCCTGCACCGAGTAATTCTTCTATTGAGGAGATTTTTGTGATGTTGGAGCAGCAGGGTTATTTGCGTATTCTGGTAGATGGGAAGATGCAGCGGACTGATGAGGTTCCGGGGATGAAGAAGTTTACGGGGAAGGAGATTGAGGTTATTCAGGACCGAGTAAAACTTAGCTCTAGAAATAGGGCGAGGTTGCATGAGGCGATAGAGGCGGCGCTTTCTAATGGGAAAGGGAATGTGATGGTTGTTTGTGATGAGGTGGTGAGGAAGTATTCTACTAACTGGACGAATCCTGAGACTGGGTTTACGCTGGCGGCGCCGACTGCGGCGCATTTCTCATTTAACTCACCGATTGGGGCGTGTGAGGACTGTCGTGGTTTTGGGAAGGTGATAGGGATTGATCTTCATAAGGCGATCCAGGATCCATCTCTGTCGTTGAAGCGTGGGGCGGTGAAGCCGTTTCAGACTGCGCGTGGTGAGGACTGTCAGCGTGATATGCTGAATGCTGCGAAGGCGGCTGGTGTCCCGACTACGACGCCGTGGCATGAGCTGACGAAGAGCCAGCAGAACTGGGTGATCCAGGGTGAGAATGGTGATGCGGATGAACTGTGGCGAAGTGGTCAGTGGTATGGTGTGCGTGGTTTTTTTGACTGGATGGAGAGCAAGGCATATAAAATGCATGTGCGGGTTTTTCTGGCGAATTATAGGGCATATACGGATTGTAAGTCATGTGATGGGACTCGGCTGAAGCCTTATGCGCAGTGTTTTTTCCTCAACAATAAGACCTTGCCTGAGTTGTGGCAGCTTCCGCTGACGGAGTTGAAGGATTTCTTTGATGCGATTCCTACGGAGCAGCCGAATAGTTCTACGAAGCATGCTCTGACGGAGATAAAGGCGAGGCTTCATTATTTGAATGAGGTGGGGCTTGGTTATCTGACATTGGATCGTCCAGCGAGGACGTTGTCTGGGGGTGAGATAGAGAGGGTGAATCTGACGACCTGTCTGGGTGCGGCGCTTACGAATACTTTATTTGTATTGGATGAGCCTACTGTTGGGTTGCATTCTCAGGATATACATCGGTTGATCAAGGTGATGCATGATCTGCGGGATAAGGGGAATACTGTGGTGGTGGTGGAGCATGAGGAGGCGGTGATGAAGTCTGCGGATAATTTGATAGATATAGGGCCGAGGGCTGGGGAGCAGGGGGGGAACATTGTGGCTCAGGTTTCTAATCTAGGAGCTAAGAATCTGTCTAAGGAGCATCCAGAGTCTTTGACGGTGAAGTATTTGACTGGGGAGAAGTCTATTCCGGTTCCGGCTAGGCGTAGGAAGTCAAAAACTTATCTCACGATCACTGGTGCTCATCAGCATAACATTAAGGATCTGAGTGTGAAGTTGCCGATTGGTATTATTACCTGTTTGACTGGGCTTTCTGGATCTGGGAAGTCTACGTTGGCGAATGATATTATTTATAACAACATTTTGGATCATCTTCATTTGCCGACTGAGACTCCGCCGGCATTTATCAAGAAGCTGGCTGGGATTCAGCATATTGGTGCTGTGGAGCGGATAGATCAGTCACCGTTGACGCGGACTCCGCGGTCAACGCCGGCGGTGTATTCTGGGGCTTTTGATGCGGTGCGTGAGTTGTTTGCCAGCCAGCAGACTACTCAGTTGAAGCCGGGGTATTTCTCCTTTAACTCTGGGGCTGGGCGTTGTGAGCGCTGTATGGGGAATGGATTTGAGAAGGTGGAGATGCAGTTTCTGAGTGATCTTTACATTACCTGTCCTGAGTGTGAGGGTTCACGCTATGGGAGAAGTGCGCTGAAATATACGTATTTGGGGCTGAACATTGCGGAGACGCTGAAGCTTACTGTGACTGAGGCGTTGTGTCATTTCTTGCCTGTGGATGGGGATAGTGGGAAGGTGAGGAACCAGAAGAATAAGATTCAGCGCGCGCTTCAGCCGTTGTTGGATGTGGGGCTGGGGTATCTCCGACTGGGGCAGCCGCTGAATACGTTATCTGGTGGTGAGTCTCAGCGTATTAAGCTGTGTCAACTGCTGGCTAAGGCGAAGCCGAAGGGTTCTGAGGTGCAGGAGTCTACTTTATTGATTCTGGATGAGCCTACGACTGGGCTTCATTTTACTGATATTGAGAAGTTGCTGGAGGTGTTTCATACGTTGGCAGATACGGGGCATACGTTGTTGATTATTGAGCATAATCTTGATGTGATTCGCTCTGCTGATCATATCATTGATCTTGGTCCTGGGGCTGGGACTGATGGTGGGAATATTACTTTTACGGGGACACCGGAGCAGCTTGCTAAGCAGGGGTCCCCATCTGGTATTGCGTTGAATGTGGTGGAGCCGATGAGTGAGGTAGTGGTTTCTAGGGGTGGAGGGAAGTTGGCTGGTGGGAACTCGATTCATTTGTTTGGGGCGCGTGAGAATAACTTGAAGAATATTGATTTATCGATTCCTCGTGATGAGTTGGTGTGTATTACTGGGTTGTCTGGTTCTGGGAAATCTACGATTGCGTTTGATATTATTTTTGCTGAGGGTCAGCGACGTTTCTTGGACTCGATGTCTCCGTATGCGCGGCAGTTTGCGGGGCAGATGGAGAAGCCGGATATTGATAAGATTACTGGGTTGCCACCGACTGTGGCTATTGAGCAGCGGGTGTCTAGGGGTGGTGGGAAGTCTACTGTGGGGACGGTTACGGAGATTTATCATTTCTTGAGATTGCTGTATGCTAAGTTGGGGACGCAGCATTGTCCGGTGAGTGGGCTGGCGGTAGTTTCGCAGACATTGGAGGCGATTCATGGGCAGATAGATGAGGTGCTGAAGGCGGATAAGAAGGCGTTGCTTTTGGTGCCGTTGGTGATAGCTAAGAAGGGTTACCATACGGATATAGTGGCGGCGGCGGAGCGTCATGGGATCACTGAGGTGATTGCTGATGGTAAGCTGATGAAGACGGCAGATTTCACTCCGTTGGCACGCTATAAGGAGCATGATATTTATGCGGTGCATCCTAGTGGGAGCATTCATTACACGGAGGCGGCTCTTAAGTTGGGCAGTGATCGGTGTGCTATAGCGAAGGTAGCGAATAAGAGGGCGGTGGAGATAACGAATTACTCGACGAGTAGGGTGTCATTGGCGACTGGGAAGTCTTTTGAGGAGCCTGATCCGCATCATTTCTCGTTCAACTCACCGCGGGGGTGGTGTAAGGAATGTAGAGGGTATGGGACAGTAGTGGATGCTCCTCCGGCGAGGAAGAAGCGTAAGAAGGCGAATGAATTTAATTCTGAGGCTGAGGCTGAAATCCACCAGGAACTGGCGCATTCTAAAGATAAGGATGCGGTGCGGATTCTTTGTCCTGAGTGTGAGGGGGCGCGTCTGCGTGAGGAGTCTCGGCATATTTTGATAGAGGGTTTATCTATATCTGCGGTGACGGCTAATCCTGTTAGTGATGCGATTGAGTTGCTGGAGAAATGGGATTTTGCGGGGCGGGATAAGTTGATAGCGCGTGATATACTGCCGGAGATTATCCAGCGGTTGGAGTTTTTGCAGAAGGTGGGTTTGGATTATTTATCGATTGATAGGTCGGCGGATACGCTGAGTGGTGGGGAGTCGCAGAGGATTCGTCTGGCGGCGCAGTTGGGGTCGAATTTAACGGGGGTTTTGTATATCTTGGATGAGCCTACGATAGGCTTGCACCCGCGGGATAATGTGCAGCTTTTGGATACGCTTGAGACGCTGAGGGAGAAGGGGAATTCTCTGTTGGTGGTGGAGCATGATGATGAGACGATGGCGCGTGCTGATACGCTTCTCCATGTGGGTCCTGGTGCAGGTAAGGAGGGTGGGGAGATAGTGACGGATAAGAAGCTGCAGATCAATGATCAGAAGTTGCCGGTTCCTCCGCGGAGGAGTATTCCTAAGGTGGGGGAGAAGGATGCGTGGTTGAAGGTGAATGGGTGCCACTATAATAATCTAAGGGATATTAATGTGAGGATTTCTCTTGGCAGGCTTACTGTGATTACGGGGATTTCTGGTTGTGGTAAGTCATCGCTGATGCGTGGGACTATTGCTAAGATTCCGACTGCTGGGACGAAGAAGGGGCAGAAGACGTCTACGCCGAATTATAAGTCTAAGAGTGGGTTTAATTTGGTGAAGTATACTTATGAGGTGGATCAGACTCCAATTGGGAAGACTTCTAGGTCTTGTCCGGCGACTTATGTTAAGATTTTTGATGATATCAGGAAGTTGATGGCGCAGATTCCTGAGGCTAGGATGCGTGGTTATACGGCATCTCGGTTCTCGTTTAATAATGCTGAGGGGCAGTGTCCAGACTGTAAGGGGAATGGGCGGATTAAGCTGGAGATGGACTTTTTACCGACCACTTACATTCCTTGTGAGGCTTGTGATGAGATGCGGTATAATCCTGCGACGTTGGAGATTAGGTATAATGGGTTGAACATTGGAGATATTTTGAGGCTTTCGATAGGGGAGGCGGCTGAGTTTTTCACGAATCATGCGAAGCTTTCACGGACTTTGACGCTGCTGAATGATACGGGTCTGGGATATCTGCAGTTGGGGCAGCCTAGTCCGACATTGAGTGGTGGTGAGGCGCAGCGGATAAAGCTGGTGGCTGAGCTGACGAAGGGGCGCGCGAATATTAGGAATGTGGGGGTTCAGGATAAGAATTTGTATTTGATTGAGGAGCCTACGATTGGTTTGCATGCTCAGGATGTGAATAAGCTAATTGATGTGTTGCATCGGTTGGTGGATGAGGGGCATACGGTGGTGATAGTGGAGCATCATACTACGATTATGGCGCAGGCGGATTATCTGATAGATATGGGGCCTGAGGCTGGTGATGAGGGTGGGACTATTGTTGTGCAAGGGAAGCCTGAGGCGGTGGTGAAGTGTAAGGAGTCTAGGACGGGGCCTTATATTGAGCAGGCGTTGGGGGAGTTGGAGTAAATTAGGAATTAGGAATTAGGATATCTCACTTGAGGCATTATTCTAAAGAGGTTGTTTACGAGGGTTTGAGAGTTAGAAATCCTTTTCACTTCATTTGCTACAGGGTTATTGACGAGAATATTTTAGAGGTAGTCTGGATTCTTAGAGAAGAAGTGGATTTTGGCAGGCATTTATAGTGAGTGCACTAGGATGTGTTCCCGTTCTTCTTCAAGCTAGTCGCCGAGCTCACCCGCGGACGCCTCAACATCCGCAACGTAGGACCAGCCCATAAAAACCTCTACCTCATCGAGGAACCCTCCATAGAACTCCACTCCACAGACGTAAACAAACTCATCGACGTCCTCCACCGCCTCACAGACGAAGGCCACACCGCCATCATGGCCCAAGCAGATTATCTTATTGATATTGGTCCAGAAGCTGGGGATTCGGGTGGGACTATTGTTGCTCAAGGGAAGCCTGAATCTGTGGCGAAATCGAAAAGTACTAGGACTGCACCATTTATTAGGCAGGTTTTGGAAGAGCGAAAATAACTTCACTTATAGCCAACTAAACCCTACTTTACTCCCATGAACAACGAAGAGCGTCCACTATCCCTAAGCGACGAAGCCTCTGATTTTCTCCTCTACACAGCACCCAGTGGCGACGTAAAAGTAGAAGTCTTGCTAAGTAACGAGACTCTCTGGCTGAATCAACCACGAATGGCAGAGCTATTTAGCGTTGGAATCCCAGCCATTTCGAAACATTTAAAGAACATATTTGAATCTGGTGAACTAGAAGAAAAAGTGGTTGTTTCCATTTTGGAAACAACCACTCAACATGGTGCAGTTAAAGGGAAAACTCAGATCCAAAAGGTAAAATATTTCAATCTTGATGCAGTCATTTCAGTCGGCTACAGAGTAAATTCAACACAAGCCACTCAGTTCCGTATTTGGGCCACTCAGCTTATTCGCGAATATATTATTAAAGGCTTTGTCATGGATGATGAACGTCTCAAAAACGGTCGCTACTTTGGTAAAGATTACTTTCGCGAACTCCTCGAACGAGTGCGCTCTATCCGAGCTAGCGAACGCCGAATATACCAACAAATTACCGACATTTTTGCTGAATGCAGTATCGATTACGACCCTAAATCAAAAACTACCAAAAACTTCTACGCCCACGTTCAAGATAAGTTCCACTTCGCTATCACAGGTCAAACTGCAGCAGAGATCGTCTATAAAAATGCCGACTCCTCTAAGCCCCTCATGGGACTAAAAACCTACAAGAATGCACCAGACGGACGCGTTCTCAAATCTGACGCGGTAGTCGGCAAGAACTACTTAGAAGAATCAGAAATCAAAAGTCTTGAGCGAACAATTACCAGCTTTTTTGATTACATAGAAGGCATCATAGAACGTCGCCAAGAATTCACCATGGATGGCTTTGCCGAGAGCGTTAATAAGTTTCTCGCCTTCAATGAATACAAAGTGCTTGAAGGATATGGCTCTGTTAAACGTAAGATTTCAGATATAAAAGCCACAGAAGAATACAATAAATTCAATAAACTCCAAAAAATCGAATCAGACTTTGATAAAGTGATCAAGTTACTAGACGATAAAAACAAAGAGTGACCAGCGCATCAAGCTAGTAGCCGAGTTTACAAGCTAGTGTTTCACCGACGAATGCCATACCATCATCATCGTAAAACACACCACCACAATCATTACCCAGTCAGGTTGTTGAGTGCACCTCGCAAAAAGGTAAATTGCAAGTACCCGAGCCACCAAGGATAATTCCCTTTATACTATATACTGACTTGTCGCCAAGGAACTTTCTCTCTATGCCATTCCCATGAACGGTTCACAACAGTTACGAAGAAAGCGGTTTTATGAAAACTTGAATGTTGGCGAATGCCTCATCATGTTCTCGGGTTCAGCCCCCAGAAAAACAGCGGACGCGAGCTATCCCTATTTTGCTAATCGAAATTTCTTCTACCTGACTGGTATCACCCAGACCGGCAGCGTCTTCATGGCAGTCAACAATGGTGGCGAGATCGAAGAAACACTCTTCCTCCTTAAAAAAGATCCCATGGCGGAGCGCTGGCGTGGTTACCGGATATCTAATGAGGAAGCCACGGAACATTCCGGCATCAAAACCGTGAGTGATGTTGAAGCATTTGAACCCGCGCTCAAAGCTCTTCTCGACTCAGGAGCCATTTCGGCCTTGTGGTATGATTTTGATAAATACGACGTCGATCATGCGGAGGCACCACAAAATCAGCACAGCGAGAAAATCCGATCTACTTACCCATCCGTTACGTTCAATGACGCCTACCCGATTATCTGCGCGGCGCGCACGATCAAGGATGCCGGAGAAATCGCGCATATTCGTGAAGCTCTAGTCATCACCCGTGATGCGATTCATGCGATGATGAAGGCAGCAAAACCAGACATGTATGAATACCAGCTTGAAGGAGTGTTCAACAAGGTTCTGGCAGATGCCGGAGTGCGTGAGCCAGCCTTCGCCAGCATCGTTTCCGGAGGACGGAATAATTTCTACATTCATTACGAGGAGCCCATGGGAATACTCAAGGATGGAGACATGATCCTCACCGATGTAGGCGCTCGGAAAAACGAATACGTCAGCGACATCTCCCGTCCATTTCCGGTAAATGGAAAATTCACGGACCAGCAAAAAGAAGTCTACCAGATAGCCCTCAAAGTAAACAACGAGCTGATGGAATTACTAGTCCCAGGGAAAGTCTCCTTTGAAGATATCGAGGCTCATTCGCGTCGCCGCGTGGGCGAGGAATTGGTCGCCGCAGGGTACCTCGGTGAAGATGAGGACGTCAGCAAATACTACTGGCATCGTGGCACCCACCACATCGGCCTAGACGTCCACGACGTGGGTCCAGCAGGAAATCCCATCGCACCCGGTATGGTATTCACAATCGATGTCGGAATCTATATCGAAGATAAAAACATCGGCTTCCGCATCGAGGACAATGTAGCAATCACCGAGACCGGATACGAACATCTCTCATCAGGAATCGTGCGTGAAATCGAAGACATCGAAGCGATGATGAGCTCATAGAAAAGATTAAGCTCCTTAAGGACAATACGGCACTCGGACTTGGGAATTTTCAACATCGGATAAATAGTTTAGCAGAGGGGTTGTCCCTTAGCTGACTATTATTGCGATTTATATGGGTATCTGGATTATGAATATTTGCCGCATATTATCTAATTTAAGGTCGTGATCTGCGTTGGAGGTAGTGGGTGGTGAACCAGCAGAGGGAGGCGAAGGCGGCGCCGGAGGACCAGCCGGCTAGGACGTCTGTGGGCCAGTGGACGGCTAGGTAAACTCTGCTAAGACCGACTGCTAGGGTGAGGAATAGGCAGGAAGTGATGATCCAAATTTTGATCGATCTTTTAGGCTCGGATCGTGCTAGGATGACTCCGAGTGTGAGGTAGACTATGGCGGCCATCATGGAGTGTCCGCTGGGGAAGCTGGCGGTGTAGACGTAGGAGCCGTGGGGGACTAGGTCGGGCCGGGGTCTGTCAAAGCCGTATTTTAGTAGGCTGCTAACTAGGAGACCGCCTAGGATGGAAAGGAGAAGGAATGCGGCGATGTTTCTTTCTCCACGGAGGTAGAGGTAGCCTACGGAGAATAGGGTGAGGAAGGTGAGGACTCCGATTCCACCTAAGGCAGTGAAATCTCTTGCTAGCTCTGCAATCCATTCTGGGCCCCATGGTTCTTGAGGGGTGCCGGGTTCTCGCAGGGCGAGCAGGATCTGTTCGTCAATGGCGTGGGATTCACCTTCGGTGACTTCATCTGCTATTTCAATAAATGCCCATGCTCCGACGGAGAAGATGAAGATGGGAATGAGTAGGAGTATTTCTTGTTTAAGAAACTTTCTGGTGATGCTTAGAAGTAATTCCCATGGATTCATGATGACAGGTGATGGCTATTACCACATGAGGCGTTCTGGGGTCCAGGTGAAGCCTTTTGGTTGGTTGTTTAGGGGGGTGATGCGGCCTAGGCCGGGGAAGGGGAGGTGGAAGCCGAAGGTGCGGGTTTTTTGGTGGGCGGCTTGGGTGAAGATGCGGTTGCGGGTTTGGGCGGCGAGTTCTAGGTTGTTGTCCCAGCCTATTTTCCAGGTGGGGTTTTGGAACATGAGGAGGTGGTTGTGGGCTAGGTCTACGGTGTGGAGGAGTTCTTCATTGGTTTCTTGGCAGCGGATGCGGTAGATGGCGTGGCCGGGGGTGTGGCCGAAGCCGTTTTCGATGGTGATGGTGTTGTTTAGGTGGGTGGAGCCTACGGGGGTGAGTTGTGCGTTGGGGGTGAGTATTTCTAGGTGTTTTTTGGCTTGTTTGACCATGCCTGGGATTTGTTTTGGGTTGCGCTTGGTGTTGGAGAAGTCTGGGCTTGGTGAGCGCCAGTAGTTGTATTCTTCTGGGGTGATGTTGAGGGCGGCGTTGGGGAAGGTGGGTTTACCGTTGGTGGTGAAGCCGGCGATGTGGTCTGAGTGGCAGTGGCTGAGGAAGGTGTGGGTGATCTGGTCTGGGGTGATGCCTATGCTTGCTAGGCCGGGGGTGAGCCAGCCACGGTTGTTCTTTTCTGGGCCGCCGAATCCGGCATCGAATAGGGCGAATTCTGTGCCTACTTTGATGAGTAGGATGTTTACGTAGAGGGGGATGTGGTCTAGGGGTTCTGAGTGGTCTTTGAGGGTTTGTGCCATGTTCTCACGCTGGGATTCTGGGTACATGAGGTTGATGCCTTGGCCGATTTTCATGTATCCGTCGCTGATGGACCAGGCGTCTATGTTGCCGATTTTGAAGTGGTAGACGTAGGGGTTACGTTGGTTTGTCTTGGGAGTTGTCTTGAGGTTTGGGGGTAAGTTTTTTTCTTTAGCTGGTGGGGTTTCTTTGGCTAGGAGGGTGGGGGCGGAGATGAGTCCGGTGGTGGCGGCTATGCTGGATAGGCTGAGAAATTGGCGACGAGTGGAGTTTTGCATTTTTGGTTGTTTTCTAGTTTGAAGGTTAAAGACTTGGTGCTCTGGTGGCTAGGGTTGATGCCTGCGGCGCTTACCACGAATAGCACGAATTTTCACGAATGTTGCTTGGGTTTTGGGCTTGGGTTGATGGATTTTCTGAACCACGGAATGCACTGAAAGCACGGAACTTGGTTGATGGGTAGGGAAGCTTGGGTTGATTGTGTTTACTATGATCGCGAAATATAAAAAATTTAGGAAAGGTTGGCGTTGCTTGGGCTGATGGTTAGTCGATGTATTCGGCGACTATTTTCCATTTGCCGGTGGGTTGGTCTTGGCGCATTTGGAAGAGGATGAAGTCGTTCCCTTTGGGTGGGGCAAGCTTGATGAGTTTGTCTCCTTTGAGGATTTCAAAGTGTAGCTTGCCGTCTGGTGTTGCTACTGGGTCTGATGGTTTTATGGCGAAGTTTCCAGGTTTGATTTCTAGATTACTGAAGGTGAAGCTGTTGATTATTTGTAGCATGCGTTCTTTTTTTGGGGGAAGTTTTTTGGCTTGGGCTTTGGCAAGGTTTAGGTCGATCAGTTCCTTTGCTGATAGTTCTATGGCAACGTTGCGTCCGCCGGCTTTTGCTTTTTCGATGTTATACTCGGGTTTTAGGAACTCGTGTCCTGGCATGAGTTTGACTGTTTTGGCGTAGCTAGTTAGCATGTGTTTTTGATCCGCTGTGAGCATGGCGGTGACGTGCTGCTTGGCTTCTGGAGGGACTTGGTTGTTGTCGAGTTCTTCTATGGGGGTTTAGGTGTCAGTGTCTATTTTCGCTTGGGTGAGTGGAGCGAATGTGAGTGATATTAGGGGGATGTAGAGGTAAGTTTTTAGTTTGCGCATGGTGTAGTTTAAAAAAGTGGAGGAGTGAAGTCGAGATAGATTGTGGGGAGGAGGTTTAAAGGCTTTTTTGATGGGTATGGAATTTGGGTTAGGGGTTATTTTGTGGTTACTTGGTTGGGGGTGGGGGTGTTGTTTTGGAAGTGGGTGAGGTTTTGTAGGGTGGTTTCTGCGATGTTTTTTAGGGCTTCTTTGGTGAAGAAGGCTTGGTGGCCGGTGATGAGGACGTTGGGGAAGGTCATGAGGCGCATGAGGGTGTCGTCTTGGACGATGCCGCTGGAGAAGTCTTGGAAGAAGAAGTCACGTTCGTCTTCGTAGACGTCCATGCCTAGGTAGCCTAGGTGGCCGGATTTGAGGGCTTGGATGGCGGCTTTGGCATCGACTAGGCCGCCACGGCTGGTGTTGATGAGGATGAGTCCGGGTTTGGATTTGGCGAGGGTGTCAGCGTTGTAGAGGTGGTGGGTGGAGTCTAGGAGTGGGCAGTGGAGGCTGACGATGTCTGCTTCTGCGAAGATGCGTTCTGGGGAGACGATTTCTATGCCGAGGGTTGTTTTTAGTTCTAGGCATTCTTGGCTGGGTTGGGGGTCTGAGATGAGGACTTGGCAGCCGAAGCCGTGCATGATTTTGGCGAAGCAGATGCCGATTTTCCCGGCGCCGAAGATGCCGACGGTTTTGTGGTAGAGGTCGATTCCTAGGAGGCCGTCGATCTCGAAGTTTCCTTCGCGGACGCGGTTGTAGGCGCGGTGGGTTTTGCGGTTGAGGGTGAGGAGCATGGCTACGGCGTGCTCGGCTACGGCGTGTGGGGAGTAGGCGGGGACGCGGGCAACGAGGATGCCGAGTTCTGCGGCGGCTTGTAGGTCGATGTTGTTGAATCCGGCGCAGCGGAGGACGATGAATTTTATTCCTAGGTGGTGGAGTTTTTCGAGGCAGGGGCGTGGGAGTTCGTCGTTTACGAAGACGCAGACGGCTTGGCTGCCGGCGGCTAGGTGGGCGGATTCTTGGCTGAGGTGGTCTTTGTAGTATTGGATGTGGTGGTTGTGGGGGATGGCGTTGAAGCTTTTTTTGTCGTAGGGTTTGGCGGAGAAGAATGTGATGTTCATGGTGGTTGTAGTTGGGGTTAGGTGTGAGTGGTGTGTGGGTAGTATGCTGGAGGTGTGTGGGATTTGCAATTTGTTAGAGGTGTGTGGGGGAGGATAAAGGCTTGGGTTGTGTGCTTGGGTTTATGCTTGATGAAAGATGGGGGGATGGGGTAAGTATATATATTCATGAAATCTATTAATAATATGGGAGTTAGTGGTGTGGTTGTTGGTTGTTGGCTTTTTGGAGCTGGGTTGGTTGTTGGTGGTGAGGGGGTGGTTGTGTCTGGGGAGTTGAGGGAGTGGCATAAGGTGACTTTGACGGTGGATGGGCCGGAGGCGGGTGAGATGGATGTGAAGCCGAAGTTGAATCCGTTTGTGGATTTGGTGTTGGATGTGCGGTTTAGGCATGAGTCTGGGGAGCCGGATTATTTGGTGCCGGGGTATTTTGCGGCGGATGGGAATGCGGGGGAGAGTGGTGCTAGTGAGGGGAGTAAGTGGCGTGCGCATTTGAGTCCGGATAAGGTGGGGAAGTGGGAGTATACGGTGAAGTTTGAGGGTAGTGAGGTGGATGGTACGAAAGGGAGTTTTGTGGTGGGTGAGAGTGATAAGCCGGCTGGGGGGATTGATTTGCGTGGTAAGGGGAGGTTGGAGTATGTGGGGAAGCGGTATTTGAGGCATAAGGGGAGTGGGGAGTGGTTTTTGAAGGCTGGGGCGGATTCGCCTGAGACGTTTTTGGCTTATGCGGATTTTGATGGGACGAGGGCGAATAATGCTAAGAAGTGTCCGTTGAAGAGTTGGGAGCCTCATGTGAGGGATTGGAAGGCGGGTGATCCGAGTTGGCAGGGTGGTAAGGGGAAGGGGATGATAGGGGCGATCAATTATCTGGCGAGTAGGGGGGGGAATGCGTTTTCATTTATTCCTTATAATGCTGGGGGTGATGGGGATAATGTGTGGCCGCATGTGAGTAGGAAGGATAAGTTGCATTTTGATTGCTCAAAGTTGGATCAGTGGGGGATGGTGTTTGATCATGCGACGTCGAAGGGGATGTATTTGCATTTTAAGTTACAGGAGACTGAAAATGATGATAAGAAGGGGCCGGGTGCGGATCAGGCGCTGGATGGGGGTGAGCTGGGGCCTGAGAGGAGGGCTTATTTGCGTGAGATGGTGGCTAGGTTTGGGCATAATTTGGCGTTGAATTGGAATATAGGTGAGGAGAATACGCAGTCTATTGAGCAGGTTGTGGAGCAGGCGAAGTATCTTAGGGAGATAGATCCTTATGGTCATTTGGTGGTGTTGCATACGTATCCGAGTCAGCATGAGAAGTATTATGGGAAGTTGCTGGGGATGAAGGATGTGCTTACTGGGGTGTCGATTCAGAACTCGGATGTGGCGAAGTGCCATGAGGATGCGCTGAGGTGGGTGGAGAGGTCTGAGGAGGCTGGGCATCCATGGGTGGTGGCGTTTGATGAGGGTGGTAGTGCTGGTGTGGGGAGCTCTGCGGATCCGGATTATCCGGGGATGGCGGAGGCGCTGAAGAAGAATAGTAGGAGTAAGAAGTCGGAGAAGATTCCGAGTGTGGATGATGTGAGGGCGAGGGTGCTGTGGGGGACGCTGATGGCTGGTGGTGCTGGGGTGGAGTATTATTTTGGGTATAAGCTGCCGGAGAATGATCTGAAGGCTGAGGACTGGCGGAGTAGGGATATGACTTGGGGGTATAGTGGTGTGGCGCTGAAATTTTTCCGTGATTCTGGGGTTCCTTTTTGGGAGATGGTGAATACGGATGGGTTGCTTGGTAAGCTGAAGAAGAATGAGGGGTATTGTATGTCTAAGGCGGATGAGGTTTATTTGGTTTATCTGCGGAAGGCGGGTAAGCAGGAGCTGGATCTGACTGGGACGAAGAAGAGTTATGGGGTGCAGTGGTTTAATCCGCGTGATGGTGGGGAGCTGCAGGTGGGGAGTGTGAAGGTGGTGACTGGTGGTGGGAAGGTGGATCTTGGGGGGCCTCCTAGTGGTGGTGATGGGGGGAAGGACTGGGTGGTGCTTCTGAGTGCGAATGAATAATTCTAACAGTGTGATCTAACAGTGTAATCTAACAGAAAAAAAATTATGAAAAAATTAATGACATTAAGATGGGCGTTTATGGCGCTGGGGGCTTCGCATGTGTCTGCTCTTGGGGCGGATGTGTTTGAGGGGAAGGATGGGCTAGTGGTGATGGAGGCGGAGTCGACTAAGTCTTCTAAGGGGAAGTGGAAAAAACTTACCTCTGTGAAGGAATTTACGGGTGATTCGCATTTTGAGTTTACTGGGAATAAGCCAGCGAGTGGGCCGGCTAAGAATCCGCTGAAGTATTCATTCACGGTGGATAAGGATGGGGATTATAAGTTGTTGATTAGGGCGTTTAAGAGGCTGGACGGGGAGCCGAAGGATAGGTGTAATGATTGTTATGTGAAGCTTAAGGGAGATTTTGAGAGTGGTGGGGATGCGCCGTTGAAGATGTTGAAGGAAGATACGAAGTTGTATGGTGGGCATCATGAGAAGTGGGGGTGGACGAGTAAGCTGGATGAGGGGCATAAGAAGTTTAATCCGGTTTATAAGTTGAAGGCGGGGGAGACTTATTTGCTTACTGTTTCTGGGAGGTCACAGAGGTTTAATATGGATAGGATTGTGTTTAGGCATTCTTCAGTGAGTGATAAGAAGGCGATGGATGTGAAGCTGGAGGAGAGTGGGAAGAATTGAGAATTAGGAATTGGGAATTGGGAATTGGGGCTGGGTGCTTTGATGGCTTGGGTTTTTGGTTTTTGGTGTTAGATGAGGCCGAAGGTTAGGAGGATGCCGTTGTTGGTGACGTTCATTTTTTTGAGGAGGCCTAGGCCTGTTTGGTTGGGGATGGTGTAGACTGGGTAGCGTTCTAGGATGTCATTTCCTATTAGGTTGGCGATGTCTCGGATGCCTGTGGTGAGCTGGGGGTTGACGCCGTTTAGGGTGAGGTCTTCTAGGGTGGAGTCTTTTAGGAATATGCCGCGGGTGGTGGGGTCGTAGCGGAGGCCGCAGGCTAGCTGGGATGTGCCGCCAAACTGTCTGCCACCGATGAGGCCGCCTTGGGTGGTGAGGCCTACGCGGATTTTTTCTGCATCAGGGATGGGGCTGATGATGGGGTTGGAGAAGTTGACGGCGGCTAGGCCTTGGTAGCTTTTTTGGTAGGGGAAGTAGGGGGAGAGTTTGGCCATGATCATTTGGGGTTGGATGAGGATGGTGGGCATGAGTCCGGAGCCTATGCCGAGGTTTCCTAGTCCTGCTACGTTGGTGCAGTTGTTGAGGAGGGCGGTGGTGCCTAGTGTGGTGAGTCCGAGGAGGAATTTGCGTTTTGTGAGTTGGGGTGTGTTTTGCATGGGGGGAGTTTGAGGTGTGAATTTTGAAGTGTGAAGGGTGAATTTTGCTTGGGTTGATGGTGGGTGGATATTTTTTTGAGATTAATTGGAATACTTTTGGGTGGTGGTGGCTCTAAGTATTAAGCAATCGATTGTGCCTTAGAGTGATAGGTGTGGTTGTGTTGTGATCTAAATACGAATTAATAAATAAAAATATGAATATAATTAAATATGTAATGGTGTTGTTGGCAGTGACGATGAATCTCTATGCGGCTCCTGATAAGATGGAGAGTAAGTTAGCATTGGGTGGGTATTGTCCTGTGTGTTATATCGCTGCTGATAAGGCAAATATGGGTGATGCGAAGTTCACTTCTGAGTTGAAGGGGATGAGATATCAGTTTGTGAGTGCAAAGACTAAGGCGATGTTTGATGCTGATCCTACGAAGTTTCTTCCTGAGTATGATGGGTATTGTGCTTATGGTATGAGCTTGGGTAAGAAGTTTGAATCTGATCCGACCACGTATACTGTGGTGGATGGTAAGATTTATCTGAACAAGAATGCTGAGGTTAAGGAGCTGTTTGCTAAGGGGACTGAGGGTCTGATTGTGAAGGCTGATAAGGAGTGGGCTTCTATGGAGAAGAAAAAGATGGAAATGAAGAAGTAATCTGTCTGTTTTTTCAGAGATTATTATAAGTTTGTTTGGGTCATTCGCCTTCATTCTCCTCTAGGGGTGGATGGAGGCGGATGATTTTTTTTGTTGAGGGTGGGGTGGTTTTAAGGGGTGACAGGAGGGGTGAGTTTCTTAGAGTGTGATGATGCTAGATAGAGATGAAGAGACTGCGCGTGAGCTGGCGGCTGAGAGAACTGATGAGGAGCTGGCTGAGGTGTTGAGTTCTTATGGGTCGAGGTGGTTTTCTTGGTGGCGGGTTTTGTTGGGTGTTTTGGTGTTGGTTTCGGTGGGGTTGATGATGGGGAGTTGTGTGGAGAAGGGGGAGCGTCTGAGGGAGTATTTGGGGTATGGGGAGATGATGGATTTGAGTGAAGATAGTATGGAGGTGCTTAGGTTGGCGGCGGAAAAGCGAAAGAGTTTAAAATTGAAGAGGTGGGAGTCTGATAAAACGAACAAAAGTTATTTTATGGATTATGTGGTCACTTCTTTTGATCTAGATGTGGATTCTATAGAGGATGTTTTAGAGAATGCTGAGAGGGTAGATCCTGGGAATAGTTATTATTATTATTTGGCGGCGATTATTCATACGGCCTCTCATGATGGGACTACTTGTGTGAAGAAGATTAAATCTGCAAGGCCTGTTACGTTCCCTAAAGAACGTGGACTAGTGGAAGAGTGGGAGGTGCTGAATAGGGAGCAGTATGAGGAGTCTCTGAGCTATATAAAGAAGGCTGGAGAACGGGAGGGCATTTTGAATAGGACTTTAGATTTTCGATTCTCAAAGTTAGTAAAGTTTAGGGAAATGAAGGAGGAGGGTGAGTTGGACTGGCTGGGGGAGAGGTTGGCTATGTCTGAGCTCGTAATGGATGATAATTTTTCTATGAAGATGATGGGGACGAGCCGGATATTTTCGACTAAGTTTTATGAGTTATCGCAGAATGGTTCTGAGGTGGAGGTTCGTTTTTGGATAGATGAATATGTGAAGCTGGTTGAGTCGTTGTTGAGTGAGCGCGGGTTGATTGTTGATGTCATAGTGGCTAAGGCATTAATGATGGCTCCTGTAGGAAATATGAGGGCGGCTGCCGAGAGAGCAGGGATGACTGATGTGGTGGAGAATCTCACGAAGTATATAGATCAATTGAATGCTGATGAGGAGGCTCGTGAGGTTAGATGGAAGATGCCTAAGAAGGAGAGAGATGAGTTTGCTGATGAGGAGTATTCGCGTGATGCCTATCTTATGCATGAGATGGGGGAGCAACTCTTAAGGTATGTGAAGGAGAAAGATCAGGTTGTGCTGACGTCTTCTAAGGCGGGGAGGCTTGGAGATCATGCATTTATTGGGAAGTTATTTGTGTTGTTAATCTGCACAGTTTTGGTGCTGATTGTGTTAGGAATGTGGGTGTTCTTTTTTGCTAGGCGAAGGGAAATGCGAGTGATGAGTATGCAGGCGCTGGGGGCATTGATGGTGATGGATGGGGTGATGATTTTATTAGTTGGAGTGGTTTTTCCTGTGGTGCTTTATGTTGTGGTTAATGAATGGATGGCTCTGGGGCTGAGTGTGCGGGACTGGAGTGTGGTGGCTCTTTCGGGTGCGATGGTATTACTTCAATTTGTGGGGATGGTGGTGACTGTGCTGACGTTGAGTATGGCGCTGCTACATTGGCGGCTGAGTGTTAGGTTACCGGGTTTGGTGAGTAGAGTGAGGGGGCTCTCGTGGGTGTTGCCGGGACTTTCATTTAGTGCGATGATATTGGTAGGGATGACGGATGCGAAGAGTGATGTGTTACCTTGGGTGCTTGCAGGTGGGTTTCTTTCGCTGGCGTTTCTAGGCTGGGTAGTACTCGCTGGAGTGGGTGCGTTTAGGAAAAAAGAGGAGTTGTTGAGAGTTGCAATGTGCAGGGGGGTGCTGACGGTTTATTCTTGTGCGCTGGTGGTGTTTGTTAGTTTGTATTTCTATTATGCTTCTGAGGAGAGATATTGGGTATCGCAGAGTGAGGATATTACTTTTAAAGAAGAGTTACTGGGAGTAACTACGATAGAATATAGAGTGGCTCAGCAGATGCGTAGGGAGCTGGAGGAGAGGTTGGAGTTGATACGGTAAGATTGAAAAATTATGAGTGAGATACGAGATGAGGTTGGGGTGTTGGTGACGGGTTCACTGGGAGGGCGTGATGGTGAGGTGGATGGTAGGGTGGCTGAGGTGGTGGGGAGTGTGGATGAGGGGGCATTGGTTGTTTTGAAGGGGGTGTTTGCTGGTGGGGGGAGAGTGGTGCCTTGGTATAAGTATAGGTGTTGGTGGCGGTTGGGTTTGTGGGTGGTGTTTTTGGTGATGATGGTGTGCAGTTATTTTGTGGGGAGGGGGCAGGTGAGGGATATTTCGATGGCTGTTGCTACGAGTGGTTTTTCGGGTGGGTATCTCAGTACGTTTTCTAAATCAGGTTCTTCTGGTGAGCTTGGTAGGTTTAGTGAGGAGGAGAAGCGGTTTCTTGGTGGTGATCCTGTTGATTTATGGATGGGTGATAGGGGTGATAAGGGGTATGCGGCTGATTATGTGATTTCTTATGAATCTATGCATGGTGTGTTTCCTGCTGATCTGCTTGAGATAGGGAAGGAGGCAGATCCAGATAATCCGTGGTATTTGTATCTGAAGGTGGCAGAGCTGGATTCTGAGGCTGTGGAGGTGGTGAAGCCCAGTGGGGTGAAGAATAATAAGTTTAGGATGGTGAGGAAGTACACGGTGCTTGATGAGGGGATGTATGAGGAGGCTTTAGGGTTGCTGGAGGAGGCTGATGGTATGGGGAGGTTGGTACAGCATCGGTATAAGTTGTTAGAGAGGCGGTTGGGGGTTTATAAGTCTAAGATGGAGCCTAATTTTAGAAATAAGGCTTTTTGGATTACTGAGGCTATCTCACATTCTTATGGTGGGATGCATTATTTGAGGGTGGTTGAGATGTTTGGTGCGAAGTTTTATGAGCTTTCGCTGAATGGGGATAGGGGAGAGGTGGAGAAGTGGCTGGGGATTTATGAGCGGTTTGTGGGGGCGATTTTAGAGGATGAGAATAATCTGATAGAGATGCTTATTGTGAAGGCGGCGCTTACGGGGAATTTATCTCTTATGAAGGCAGCTGCTGAGAGGGTGGGGCTGGATAACGAGGCTGATAGAGTAGAGGCGTGTCTTGGTTTGTTAGAGGGGAATGAGGTTTTGCTGAAGGCGAAGAGGGATGCGAATGAGCCGCCGGATGCTGGGATATGTGGGGTTTTTGGGAGGTATATGTTTGATAGTAAGGTGAGTCTTGAGGGGCGGCAGCTAGGTGCGGATGATTTTGCTTGGGAGCGGAATGGGGATCATTCTTTGCTGACGAAATGGCTAGCTTTGGTGATGAGTGTGATTTTGATGGTGATGTTATTTTTTGGAGCGAGTTATTTGTTGTATAGGGGTAAGTTAGGTAGGGTGATGGGGAGTAGGTTGATTGGTGTTTTGAGTTGGAAGGAGTGGGTTGGGGTTGTTTGTTTTGGGGTGCTTTTTCCGATTTTATTTTATTATGTGATTAACCAGTTTAGTTCACTGGGTGTGCGGAGGTGGGGGATCTTTGCGGGTGGGGGGTATTCTGTGTTGGTTCAGTTTGTTAGTATGGTTTTGCTGGTGTTGTGGATGAGTTATGTGTGCTTGCGGTGGCGGCTGAGTGTGAGGTTGCCGGGTGTGGTGAGGGGGAATGGTGTTTGGGAGTGGCTGGCAGTGGCGGGAGCTTTGGGTTCTTTGTTGTTGGTGGGGTGGAGTGGATATGAGATGGGGTGGGTAATTTGTGTTTGCTTGGGTTTGTTGATGTATTCATTTGGGTATTTCTTGGTGAGGGGGATGCGAGGGCTGATAGATCAGAGGGGGGTGATGGCTGTGGCTGTGATGAATCATGGGATGATTTCTTTGATGGCATTGTTCTCGATATTGATGATGTTGATGGTGCCGTTTTATTATGCTGATGAGCAACGGTGTGTGCGGGAGGATGAGTTGTTTACGTTTGATCCTGAGAAGTATTTTGAAGATGAGCATTCTTGGGAAGTGAGGGAAAATATGAGGAAGGAGTTGAAGGGGTATTTGGAGATGATTCGGAGATGATTCGGTGATGATCTGGTTGGCTGGGGGTAAGTTTTAGGTTCTTTTGATTGGTGGTATTTTGGTTGGCACGATTTTATTGAGATGCTAGTTTTGGGTATCATTATGAGAATAATATATAAGACTATGTTGATGGGTGGGGCTGCTGCGTGTGTGGTGGGGTTCACTTCGTGTGCGGGGACTGATGCTGTGGCTGAGGTTAGTCATTTAGGTGGTGTTGGGAAGAAGGGGGTGAAGACTGTGGAGATGGAGCTGATGGGGTTGGTCTGAGTGTCTTCATGCCCAGCGAAGGTGCGGTCTGCACTTTCTGAGCTTGATGGAGTGATTTCAGCAGAGACTACGCAGACGTCTGCGGTGGTGGTGCTGGATAGAGATAAGGTGACGGATACTCAGTTGATCGATGCGGTGCGGGGTGCTGGGAATGATTTTGATGCTAGGGTGAAATAATGGATTTAGTAGTTTAATTGACTATGAGCTTGAAACAGGAGAGGGTAGATCCTTATGAGACGCCATTGACAGATGCTAGGTTGGTGGCGGCAGAGGATGCGGGAGCGGGTGCTCCGGTGAGGGGGGTGGTTAAGGAGTTTCCTGGTGTGCGGGTGACTGGGAGAAGGGCGGGTTTTGTGACGGTTGTCGCGGGCGTGATGTTAGGTATGGGGGTGAATGGTTTTATGGATTCGGCGATATTTGGTATAGTACTTTTCCAGGTCTTGGCTGTTTGGGTGGCGTCTGTGGTGATGTTTCTGATCTCTTGTATGAGGAGGATAAAGATGGTGGGGTGAGGGCTTAGTGCGATTTTTCATTGATAAATGAGTTTGGGGACGGCATAAATCTGTCATGAACATGATCTACCACACTCTTCTTAATGTGCCATCAGCGGTTGCTGCTGGTGAGCCGACTCTTATCTCAGCGATTGGGACCTTGGTGATGTTAATCGCTTTGCAGGCGGTGTTAGGATTTGATAACTTACTTTACATTTCTCTGGAGTCTAAGCGTGCTCCTAAGGAATCTCAGGCTAATGTGCGGAAGTGGGGGATAGGTATTGCGGTGGCTTTGAGGATTGTGTTGTTGTTCACTCTTGTGGCGTTGGTGTCTAAGATTTCTAATTCATTGTTTGCTGTGGATACTGAGTGGTTTAGTGGTGATTTTAATTTGCATGCGATCATTGTTTTGATTGGTGGTGTGTTTATTTTATACACGGCGACTAAGGAAGTGCTGCATATGATGCGGATAGAGCATGGGCATGGGGTGGATACTAAGCCTGCGTCTGTGAAGAAGGTGGTGAGTATGATCGTGGCGGTGAATGTGGTGTTTTCTTTTGACTCTATTCTTTCTGCTATGGCACTGGCTCAGTATAAGGATGTTGATGGTAGTGTGCATCATATTATGTGGGTGATGGTGGTGGCTATTTTGATCTCTGGTGTGTTGATGATTTGGTTAGCGGATAAGGTTTCTGAGTTCTTGCAGAGGAATCGTATGTATGAGGTTCTTGGGTTGTTTATTCTTTTTGTGGTGGGCATCATGCTTCTTACAGAGGGGGCGCATCTGGGGCATATGAAGTTGTTTGGAAATGCCATTATGCCGATGACTAAGACGACGTTCTACTTTGTGATCGCGGTGTTGGTGGTGACTGATATTGTGCAGACTCGCTATCAGAAAAAGCTTCTATCGGAGACGGCTAGGGCTGAGGATAATGCAGCTTAAGCTTGATAGATTTTTTGCTGAGGTTGAGCAGTTTTGTGAGTTTGGTGAGCGGACGCTGACCGAGCATAAGGAGATCTGTGGGCAGAGTGTGGCGTTTTATGTGAATGAGTTCTGGACGTCTAAGCAGCGGGTGGCGCATCCGCTGCATGAGGTTTCATACCGGGCTTGTTTTAAGCCGCAGTTGCCGAGGTTTTTTGTGGAGAGGCTGACGGTGGAGGGGGATGTGGTTTATGATCCATTTATGGGTAGGGGGACTACGTTACTGGAGTCTGCTCTGATGGGGCGTAGGGTGGCTGGGAATGATATTAATCCGCTGAGTAAGATTTTGTGTTTGCCTAGGTTGAGCCCACCGAGTTTGGAGGAGGTGGGTGTGAGGTTAGATGAAATTTCGCTAGAGGCTACGGTGGAGTCTAGGAGGGGTGAGGATGAGGAGTTGTTGGCATTTTATCATGAGGATACTCTGAGTGAGATTAGTGCACTGCGGGGTTATTTTGTGGGTCGTGAGGAGGCTGGGGAGCTGGATGGGGTGGATAGGTGGATAAGGATGGTGGCTACGAATCGGCTTACGGGTCATTCTCCGGGGTTTTTCTCGGTGTATACGATGCCGCCGAATCAGGCGGTGACGGCGGAGCGGCAGCGGATGATCAATGAGAAGCGTGGGCAGGTGCCGGTGGCGAAGGATGTGAGGGCGATTATTTATAAGAAGTCTAAGCAGTTGTTGAGTAGGGTGACGGTTTTTGATGAGAAGTTATTAGAGGGTGCAGAGCCTTTGTTGACTACGAGTCAGGCAGAGAGCACGGATGAGATTCCGAGTGGGAGTGTGAAGCTGGTGGTGACTTCGCCGCCGTTTCTTGATGTGGTGGACTACAGGACGGATAATTGGTTGCGGTGTTGGTTTAATGGGATTGATTCCTCTGAATTGCCGATTTCTCAGCTTAAGTCTGAGGAATTGTGGGTGGGGAAGATGACGGAGGTGTTTAGGGAGTTGGGGCGATTGTTGGAAGATGATGGGGTGGTGGCATTTGAGGTGGGGGAGGTGAAGAAGGGGAAGTTGATGTTGGAGGAGCTGGTGATCAGAGCGGCCTTGGGGGCGGGGCTGACTGTTCATGGTGTGATGATCAATGCGCAGGAATTTACGAAGACGGCGAACTGTTGGGGGGTGGATAACAAGTCGAAGGGGACGAATACGAACCGGATTGTGATCCTCTCAAAGTAGTGGGGATGAGGACGGGACATGGCATTATTTTAAGGCTGACTAAGCTTACGGAGACGAGCTTGATAGTGACTTGGTGTGTGGAAGGGGTGGGGCTGGTGAAGACTGTGGCGAAGGGGGCGAGGCGGCCGAAGAGTGCGTTTGCAGGGAAGCTGGATTTGTTTTATTCTGCTGAGTTGTCTTGGGTGCCGAGTGCTAAGAGTGAGCTTGGTACGCTGAGGGAGCTAGTAGTGGCTGAATATGCTGAGGGGATACGTAAGATTTATAAGAACACGATGGTGGCGGGGTATTTCGCAACTTTACTAGAGTATGTGATGGAGGCTGGTGAGGTGGATGATGATGCTTATGGGCTGCTGGTCCGAGCTTATCGGTATCTTACTGAGAAGCCAGTAGAATGGAAGGCGGTGGTTCATTTTGAGAAGGAGCTTACTATTTTATTAGGTGTCTGGGATGGAAAAAGTCAGCCGCATCTTTGTCTGAGACGAGCGTTTGGTGGATTGCCAAAAAACAGAACGTCTTGTGAAGATTTATTTCGAGATTGAGATTAATTTTTTAAAATTACGAATTATTTTTTAAAATAAATGTCTTTCATTTCTTAGGCCCGTAGTTTAGAAAACATGATTATTAGAAGGTAGATAACTATGGATTTTGGAACAGGCAACTTAATAGAAAAGCTCTCAGAGAGGGTGTTAGAACTGGTAAATGCGGGCAATTGGGATGAGGCTATGAGTGCGGCAGATGAGGCAGTAGAGATTGCGAGATCTTCTAACGATGGAGAGCTCCATGACATGATAGAGTTGGCTGGTGCGCTTGAGATTAAAGCAGACTTACTCCGTCAGCAGAATTACTTTGAAGATTCTCGGGTTATATACTTAGAGGCATCGGAAATGCTTAATGGTAAGCCGGAGTGTGCTGAAATATTGGCACGTATTAGTGCTAGTGTTGGTGTGCTGTATGATTTTGCTGAGAATGATGAAGAGGCGATTCTGTGCTATGAGCGTGCAATCGAAATGTATGAGCAGCTTGGGCCAAATTTTGTAGAGGAAGTAGCGGATATTTGTAATAATCTTGGATTTATCTATCGCAGTATTGGCAATATGGATACGGCGGAAACTTTGTTTCTGAAGGGACTCGAGATTTGTCATGAAGCTTATGGCAAGAATCATGAGAAGACGGCGATCTTATTTAATAATGTGGGTGCGCTCTATCTCAAGTCTGGCTATGATGAGCAGGCACGGAATATGCATTCATTAGCTCTAGAGGGTAGATTAGCGAGCTTGGGTGAGGATCATCCAGACACTGCGCAGTCCTATGCGAATTTGGCGTTATCCATTGCTCAGATGGGTGAGAGGGCTAAAGCTAAAGAATTTTTCCTGAAGGCGCTGGCTATTTATGAGAGACACATAAAGACTGAACCTGATGAGTATGCGGCAGTGGCGGCGAACTATGCGGAATTTCTCAGCACTGAGGAAGGTGATAATGGTTCATCAGAGGTGATCGAGAAGGCTCAACAGGCTTTGGCGAGTGCTTAGTAATTTGCATTTAGTTTCTTAAGTTTAAAATTGAATGGCGCAGTCACAATTTATCAGATAGCCTGCGCTGTATGATCTCCAGAAGGAAAATCTCTTATAAGATAACTGATTCGCTGCGGCATTATCTTTATCATTACGGGCGTCTATCAGACATCCCTTTGGTGTATGATGATCTTACGGGATTTATTGGGGCGATACCGTATGAGGATCCTAATGGTGATGAGACTTTGTGGTTAACCGTATTTTATTCTCCTGAGGTGATGGAGGAATTGCGAGTGAAGCTGACGAAGGTTTATGCGACGCTTAAGATAGGTGGTGATAGTAGCTATCACGAGCACTTAGTTGTGGATCGTATTGATCTGGGTGAGTTTGGAAATTCTCGTCCATTTAGGATTAAGATTACGAATCAGTTTAATGATAACTCGGACTATTATTATGTGAAGGTGGCGGATGCTTCTAGGATCTACGGGCTTGAGTTAGAGCATATTCTTTCACCGAATAGGATGAATTATATTGTGAATGGTGATACGCTGATCGAGAACCATGTGGCGGGACTTCCTGGGGATGTATTTTTGGGTGATTTGTTACAGAGTAAGAGGATTAATGCGGTGCGAATCGCTAAGGAATTTGTGAAATTTAATGAGCGGTGTTTCATTAGGTTACTGGGTGATATGCGTTCGGTGAACTACGTGGTGGACATCACGCCCGACTTTGAGGAAGTACAGTATCGGGTTCGGCCGATTGACTTTGACCAGCAGTCTTATGAGGGGAAATGTAAGATTTATCATTCTTATAATTTCAGCTCAAATCGGAATATTACACGACTTAGTTTTAAGAGTTTGAACCGGCGTACTATTCGCCAGTATGCGGAGGAAGAACGCTCTCAGATGTCGAATCGTGCGGCCTCGGAATCTCTAAGGCTCAGGGGGCTACTACGCATCATGAAGAAGGAAGACCTAGCTCCGAAGGAGAACATTGATCGATTGATCAGAGAGCTTAACCAGATTCACAAAACAGATATTTTTAGTGAGTGCACCAATATGGGTGAACTTACGGAGAAACACATTTACTACATGTTAAAATTATGATCATCGCATTTAATAAACCTTACGGGGTACTCAGTCAGTTCAACGAGAATCCAGATAATCCTGGGCAGAAGACGCTAGCTTCATTTGATTTGCCACCGGAATTTACACCTGTGGGAAGGCTAGATATGGACTCTGAGGGGTTGTTGCTGATCACGGATGAGCAGCAGTTAGAGGCTGATCTTTTGCGTCCTCATAAGCAGCATGTGCGCACCTATTTGGTGCAGGTGGATGGTAAGCCAACGTTGGCCGATATGCGTGATCTGGCGGCTGGTGGTTTAGAGATCCGTGGTCATGTTACGAAGCCTTGTTTTGCTCAATTGGTAGGTGGAGAGCCTAGAAAACTTACCCCTAGGGAGCCGGCTGTGGATGCGGCATCTGAGAAGCGTTCATCCTGGATCATGCTTAGGCTGAAAGAGGGGAAGAACCGCCAAGTGCGTAGGATGACTGCGAAGATAGGTTATCCGACTTTGAGGCTGATACGCTCTAGTATTGGCGAGTATGACTTAGGTGACCTGGAGTCAGGCAAGTGGGTGGTGCTAGATGAGGATGATGTGGAAGCACTTAAGAAGTAGGGGGCTTCGCCTGTTATTGGGGCGGATTCTTTGGTGATTGGAAATGGAAAACTTCTGCTAGTTCTGTAGCTCAGTGGAGCAGGACCAGCAGGTCTCGAAATTTGCGGGGTTGGACTCGTTGCAGTGGGGGCAGTTGATGTCTGGACTGTTGGATTCCGTTTGTTCACGGAGCATGATTTCTTTGAGGATATCTAGGGCTTTCTTGTGGTCTTTCTCGTCCATGATGCAGAGGGCGGGGTAGAAGACAGGGATGGGGATTTCAGTCATGGCGATGGATTCATTTCTGAGGAGAGTTGCTATGCCTTGCTCTTCTAGTGCGCGCTGGTAGAAGCTTACTTTGATGAGGTTGGCGTGTCTGAAGATCTCTGTCATGTTGTTTAGTATAGTCGAGCAAGGGGAATAAGCGAAAACAAAAAAGGGCCCAAGGTTGGACCTTGAAGTTGTTGAAAGAGAGCTTGGGCGGGTTTCTTCACACTAGCTTAGGCATTCAGGCTTGATGTCCTGAATGCTTTTGCAGCCAGCTAGTGCCATGGTCATTTCTAGTTCGGCTCTTAGGATGCGGAGTGTGTGTGCTACGCCTACGGCTCCTGCTGCGGCGAGGCCGTAGAGGATGGGGCGGCCTGTCATGACTGCATTTGCGCCTAGTGCGAGGGCTTTGAAGACGTCGCTACCGCGGTGGATTCCGCCGTCTAAGATGACTGGGACTTGTGAGTTTACTTCTTTTGCGATCTTAGCGAGGACTGCGAGGGTAGCTGGGGCTGTGTCTAGGACTCTGCCTCCGTGGTTGGAGATGATGATGCCTTTGGCTCCGTTTGTGATGGCTAGGCGGGCGTCTGCTGGGTGCATGACTCCTTTGAGGATGATGGGGAGGTTGGTGTGGGATGTGAGCCATTGGATATCTTCCCAGAGTGGGGCTGTTTCTAGCTGGGCGCTGCCGAAGACTCTGTCTGCTGGGGGGAGTTGGGTCATGCCTCTAAGGTTGACGGCATCGATACCGGCTGGGGGCTGGAAGTTGGCGCGGTGTTCGCGGTTACGTAGTCCATTTAGTGGGGCGTCTACGGTGACTACGAGTGCTGAGTAGCCTGCGGCTTCGGCGCGTTTTACGAGGTTTAGGGTGAATGCTCTGTCGTGCTGGATGTAGAGCTGGAACCATGGTGAGATACTGGCGTGGGCGGCTATTTCTTCTAGTGTGGTGGTGGCGGAAGTGCTGACCGTCATGAGTGTCTCTATGGCGGAGGATCCTAGGGCGGTGGCGATTTCTCCGTCTGGGTGAAACATGCGGTGATAGGCAGTGGGGGCGACGATGATGGGGTGGTGGTATTTTGTGCCTAGAAGTTCTAGTTGGGTTGTGGCGCCGCGGAGATCTGCAAGGGCGCGGGGGATGATGGTGTGGTTGCGGTAGGCCTCGCGGTTTGATTGGAGTGTGTATTCATCTGCTGCGCCACCTGCGAGGTATGCCCAGATGCTAGGGGTCATGCGTTCTTTGGCCAGTGGGATGTAGTCATCTAGGGCAACGACATGGTGCGGAATCTGGGTGAGCGGAGGGAGGGGGGGTGGTGTGGTGGTGGACGTGGCCATGGTGAGTGTGGTGTCGTTTACATGTCTGCCCACTGGCGGAGTAGGTTGTGATAGACGCCGGTGAACTGGACTGCTGATTCGCTGGCGACTGGGTGGTCTGGGAGTGCTCCTGAGAGGCGCTGGGTGGCGATGTCCATGTCGAAGAGGAGTGAGCGGCGTTCGTCTGAGCGAACCATGCTTTGAAGCCAGAAGAAGGAACTCACGCGAGCACCTGAGGTTACTGGGGTGACATTGTGGAGTGAGGTGGAAGGGTAGAGGACCATGTGTCCGGCTGGTAGCTTGACGCTCTTGGCTCCGTAGGTGTCTTCGATGATGAGTTCGCCGCCTTCGTATTCTTCTGGGTCTTTGAAGAAGAGTGTGCAGGAGAGGTCTGCGCGGATGCGTAGGCCGTTTGGCATGGTGCGGACTGAGCTATCTACGTGAGTGCCGAACTGTTCGCCGCCTTCGTAGCTGTTAAACATGGGGGGGAGGATGTGGAGTGGTAGGGCGGCGGATATGAAGAGTGGGTTTGACTGTAGGGCTGTTAGGATCATTTGGCCGATTTCTTGGGCGGCGGGACTGTTTTGACCTAGTTGCTTGTTAGTCTTCACCTTAGCTGCTTGGTGGCCGGCGGTCTTGCGACCATCTTCCCAGTTGGCGGCTTCTAGAAGTGCACGAGCATGCTTTACTTGTTCGCTACTTAATACATCTGGAATACATAGGATCATCTTTTTGAGATAGGTTGTTGTTTAACGAAAAATGGCACACCATTGGTTGCCCAAATGGTGTGCCAGTCAGTATCTATTTATACTAGATTAGAACTTCCATTCAGCACTGATAGTGAATGTGCGCGGTGGCGCTACTTGAGCTCTTGTTGAACCCCAGTTTGTAGATATTGCATACGCGTTATCGAATACATTGTCTACGTTTAATCTTAGTGTGACGTTGTCTTTAAGCTCATAAGAAGCAAGAGCGTTGAATACGATGTAGCTTGGTAGTTTGCCATTGGCACCGTTAGGGATGATTCTGTCGTGGTCGTCAGTGCGTCCTACGTAGGATTCACCGTTGTATTGCATTCCACCGCCTACTGTGAGCTTATCTGTGGCCTCGTATGTGGTGAAGAGGTTCATGGAGACATTTGGAGTGAACGCGAGTTCGTCACCATTCACATCACCGTAGGGATCATCTTCTGGGCGTCCTGATGTGTTACGAACGTCTGTGAAGTGGTCTCGCTCAGAGTTCATGACAAGCAGACCACCGAAGACATCCCAGCGATCTGTGATTTTTCCAGTGATGCCGAGTTCGAGTCCGTAGAGGTTTTGCTCACCTTCACCGATGGTATTGCCACGGCCATCTGAGATGACGATGTTTTTACGGTTGGTGTAGAATAATCCTGCTGTGGTGGAGAGTCTTCCATCGTAAAGGTCCCATTTTCCGCCAACTTCGTAGTTGAAGTTTTGCTGAGCTTCAGCATCTGGATTATTGACTCCTCCACCGGCACCAGGGAAGGCATTACCGCCTTCACGGGAAATGTCAGGGCTAGAGAGGAATGAGCCTGGAGGTAAGTAGGAAAGACCAACCGCTCCGTAGTAACTGACATTTTCTTGAGGTTTATACACGAGGCCGAGTTTACCTCCTACATATGTGTCATTCTTGCCATAGTTGAAGCTACCGTCAGAGTCGGTGAGCTGGAAGTCATAGTGCTCAGCACGAAGTCCACCGGTGAGCTGCCAGTTTTCGCTTAGTTTGGCTGTGTCGTAGAGATAGGCTGCAAAGCTAGTGACCTCTACATTAGCGGAGGCGGATGATGCGCCGAATGTAACCGCTCTGCTAGAGAGAGGATCTGAAGCTGACGTATCAGCGACACTTCCTGTGCCGAAGCGTAGTGCATCAGATTCTTCATGACTGAAGTCTACACCTGCAGAGATTTTGTGGTTTATGCCATTCATATCAAAGTCATTGGTATAGTTTAACTGATTGGAGTAGAGTGTGTTTTCGCGGTTATAGCGGAGAGCTCTGCCACTGACTAGGCCGGTAACTGGATCGTATGCATCTGCGCTGATGAATCCTGCATTGCGTTCACTTTGAGAAAAACGCATTTGGTTGGTGAGGACGCCACCGTTGGTGAGCTCTCGTCTGTATGTGGCGGTGATTGAGTCGTAGCTCGTGTCATCGAAATCTTGATCAGTTCCGTAGAAATTATCTATAAAACCACTAGTACCTGAAACGTAGTTTTTTGTTCCTTTTACGAAGGCAGCTGGTACACCGTAATCTGGGATGTCATTAGATTCTGTGTGCTGGTAAGAAAGGGTGAGTGAGGAATTAGTGCCAATTCCGAAGCCGATGCTTGGAGCAAATCCCCATGCATTGTTCTCTGCATCTCCGCGGCCTAGGATACCACCTTCTTGGTAGAAGGCGTTCATGCGAAATGCTGTGGCTTCTAGTGAGCCTAGAGTGAGCTGTCTGTTGAGATCAATGGACTGGCGGAAGAGAGGATCACCGCTCTGGAATGAATGTCCAAGGCTAGAGTTTAAAGTGAGGAAGTCGTCTAAATGCGGGGTTTTTGAGACAATGTTGACGTATCCTCCTGCGCCGCCGCGGCCGTTTTCGTCTGCGGCTCCTTTAGCGATTTCTACGCGTTCCACGTTGAAGATATCACGTGTGTAGCTACCTGAGTCACGCACTCCATCGATAAATACGCTGCCTGAGGCATCTGTGCCACGGAGGTTGAAGTTATTAGGGTTGCTGGAGAATCCATTCTCACCGGCGCTGAATGAAATACCTGGTGTGTTTTTGAGAACGTCTGTGAGGTTGCGTGCGCCTTGTTGTTCGAAAACTTCTTTGGTTACTACATTAAAGGTTTGGGGAGTGTCGAGTAACGGAGCGGTCATCTTACTTGAAGATAAATTCGGTGGATTGATGACAGCGACTTCTTCTCCAGCGACTACTGAGTCAGCGAGAGCTTCAATAGGTTTGAGCGCATCTTGAGCGCTAGCACTTGTCATGGCTGCAAATGTCGCTAACGCAAGTAATTCGCGTGATGATGCGACTCTTTGAGTTCTAGTATCTGTATTAGTAGTCATTTTATGTATGAATTATTTTAAGGTCAATTCGTGTTAGTTGCTCACGATGATGATATTGAGAATTAATCTCAATAGATGAAGTAGGTCAAGTTTAATAGAGGAAATATCTACAGAGAAAGTCTGGCAACGCCCGAAACTGCTGTTAAGGCACATTGGGCATGGGATTACTTGAGGCAAGAGGTGCTGAAACAGGGAAGAGTTATGAAGAACTGGAGCGTGGCTGGTGCTTGGGTGATGGAGATTTCAGACAAAAGATCTTAGATAGGGCAGAAGGACTCTTAAGCTCTGTGAAAAGAGAAAGTGTGAGTGGTCTAGCGGTTAAAGAGCACGATGAGCTAGAAGCTGAAAGATTACTTAAGGCTGGGATGTTAAAGTTAGGGTTAGAGGCAAAGGATTTAGCGAAGATGGCGAAGTCTGCAGTGGAGAAAAGAGCCTTAGCTGGATGGTTGGCTAAACACACAATGGCATCTGGATCCTGGCTTGCACAACGGCTAGTAATGGGGCATATTAGTTCAGTGACACAAGCAAAAGCATGGTGTCGGGATAACAAAGAAGGTGAGCGATGGTTGAAGAAATTGGAAAAGAAGAGCAGATAAATAGAATTAAAAAGTAGGTGAAATTATTAATTATAGGACCCCTTTTGCGCTTACCCCTTTTGCGCCTATGGGTTGGTGTTGCTTTAGATGATTGTGTTTGTTTTCCGTTAGCAGGCGGAGCAGGCCGAGGCGGTGAATCTGCATCAAATAACTAAACACCAATCATGAAAATAATCACATTCATACTATTTTTTTTCTTACTGAATTCAGTGATCATTGCTAGTGAAACCATTCCTCTAGTTGAAATAACTAAATTAATTAAAGATAAAAAAATTGTTGTTTGTTCTCTGAATGGTTCAGGTAAGAAAGATGAGGTTCTTGTTCAGATAGGTTATAATGTGGAACTAACCCATATAGATACGAATGTAAAAAATACTGGATATTATATAGTTATTAGAAAAAAATCATCACGAAGACTAGTGTCAAGAGTATCCGATAATTTAGAAGAGAAAGTAGATTTATCTCATCTTTTGGGAAGAAAATTTAAATCCGTTTCTATGGGAAGCATAATTAAAATATTTAAGAGGCAGGAAAAGGGTATGAGCTGTAAATAAAAGAAGAAACAGGTCCTATAATTTAGAATAGCCGTAGATGCTATATGGCAGAATAGATAAAGGTGTTTAGTCTTTCAGAGTCAAAGAGCCAATCTCCTACCAAATCCACCCCCGCACTCCACCCCCCAAAGCACTGTCACGCTGCCTGCAATCATGCCATCTCACAAACGAGTGTAATGCCACGGACCCTTTCGCCCTATGGGCGAATGCTGAGACACTTCCCCAAAGGGGCCCCCTCTCATCACCGGGATCATTCCACTCGCAAAGCTCGTTGCATTTGCTGGGCATTACACGCGTTGTGCGAAGGAATGAGTAGGCATGGCGCCAGTGCTTGAATTAGGTTTACAGAAAAAAGCTCCCAAGGTTGGACCTTGAGAGCTTATGTGGAAATGATTAGAAAAGTATTAGCTTACTTCTTGTAGATTGATTTTCCTGTTGAGAGGAGGTCATCACAAGCGAGTTTGAGTCTTTCGCAGACGCCTTGTTCACCTTTTTTGATGTATGAGCGTGGGTCATATTTGCCTTTTACGCCGACTTCGCCGTCGATTTTGAGTACTGACTCGATGTTTTCACAGATGTGAGTGACGATAGGGCGAGTGAATGCGTATTGGGTGTCGGTGTCGATGTTCATTTTGATGACGCCGTAGCCGAGTGTCTCGCGGATGTCTGCGAGGTCTGAGCCTGATCCGCCGTGGAATACGAAGTCCATTTGTGCTTCTGCACCGTGCTTGTCAACGACTGCAGCTTGGCCATCACGGAGGATGGTAGGCTTGAGTTTGACTGAGCCAGGCTTGTATGCTCCGTGGACGTTTCCGAAGGTGGCTGCGAACATGAATCTGCCGATAGGGGCGAGAGTCTCGTAGACTTGGATCATGTCTTCAGTGGTGGTGTAGAGTTTTTCTGCTGGGAGGTCTGAGGTGTCGTGACCGTCTTCTTCACCGCCTACGCAGCCTGCTTCAACTTCGAGGATGATGTTGAGTTCTGCGCATTCCTTGAGGAGTCCTTTTGAGATCTCCATATTTTGGTCAAGGTCTACTACTGATCCATCAAACATGTGTGACTGGAAGAGTGGTCCTTTGCCTTCTGCGATGCGAGTGCGTGAGGCTTCTAGGAGTGGCTTGAGGAAGCTGTCAACTTTAGCTGGGTGACAGTGATCTGTGTGGAGAGCTACGAGGATGTCGTATTTCTCAGCGAGTAGGTGAGTGGCTTCAGCGAGGACGATGGCACCGAATGCTTCGTCTGCGACTGCGAGGCCGGAAGCGAATGATCCGCCACCAGTGGATACCTGGATGATGCCGTCTGAACCGGCTTCTGCGAATGCTTTAAGCGCACCGTTGATGGTGGCTAGTGATGTGATGTTGATGGCTGGGTATGCGTAGCCGCCTTTTTGAGCGGAGTCTAGCATTTGTGCGTATTGTTCTGGAGTTGCTACAGGCATAGTATTTATTTGGTTAAGTTACTTGGTTATTGAGTTAGTGGTTTGGGAGAGTTTAAAGATATCGATTAAAATGGGATGTCGTCGCCACGGAGGTCGTCCATGGATGGTTCGCCGCTTTGGTCGTTAGAGAAGTCTGGGATGTCGTTTGAGCTGGTGTTGTTAGCTGGAGCAGGTTGTGCGCCACCGCCTGAGCCTGCTTGGATTTTCCAGCAGTTAAGGTTGACGTAGTATTTGCCGTTGTATTCGTTTCCACGGATGTCGAAGCTGACGTTTACTGTCTGGCCAACAGCGAATTGATCAAGGAGTGAGCATTTGTCTTTAACGATTTCGAATTTAATGTCTTGCGGCCATTTTGAGTCTCCTGTGGTGATAACAAATTCACGCTTAGTGAATCCTGAGGAAAATGACTGGGTGTCATTGATGATTTTGATGGTTCCTTGTGCTTCGTACATGATGGTGGGAGTGTGTCTTTTCTCTTTGCCTTGTCAATCATGATATAGGCTGTAGTCTGGCATGTTTGCGGGGGAGGTCTGTGAGCTAAGGTGACTAGACCGTTTTGGTGAGCGGGCTCACGTCAGAAGTTGATTGGTCATTGGTCATTGGTCGGATTCTTCGGTGGCTTGCTGGTTTATTCTGATTTTATTTGCGGAATAGTTTAGTGATGAGTTTTTTGATGAAGCTGGGTTGGCTAGGTGTCAGGGGTGGTGAGGATGTGTCTGAGGCTACTGTATTTTGTTTGTTAGGGAATTTGATTTGTTGTTGGTATCCGTGGCGTTTGGCGAGGGTTTCCATTTTGTGGAGCATGGGGGTGAAGCGTTCTCTGTCTATCATGACGAGGAATCTTCCGTAGCCTAGTGCTCTGGCGAGGAGGCGGTCTGACTTTCCGTCCCAGGTTGCGCCTGCGGGGCCTTTGGTGTTGAGGTGGTGTAGGAGGGCGCGGTATTGGCGGACTTTGGTGCGGGAGATGGAGATTTTATCATTCACGACGACTCCGGTGACCTCTTGGTGTTGGCCTTTGTGCATGATGCGGAGTTTGTCTGGGTGGACGGTGAAGCCTTCTTCGTGGATGACTTTCTTTACGTGCCAGAGGAGCTTGGTGAGGTTTTGTTTGGTTTCTCCTTTGGTGGAGAAGGTCATGTCATCTGCGTAGCGGGTGTATGAGAAGCTGTGTTTGTTGGCGATGCCTTGGAGTCTGGCGTCTAGCCGGCGGCAGATGATGTTGGTGATGGCTGGGCTGGTGGGGGCGCCTTGGGGGAGGCATCTTTGTCCGTCTGCGATGTGCCAGTTTTCGTTGTCGATGCTGACTTCTTGGGTGGGTTGCTCGGTGCAGATGAGGGCGAGGACGGATGCGATGCCGTGAGAGTAGCCTAGCTCGCGGAATGCGCCGATGACTCTGGCTAGTGTCAGGCTGGGGAAGAAGTCCTTGAGGTCTAGGTTCATGACGACGTCTGCGCCGACGTGGGGCGTGGCGTTGGTGACGATGGACTTTTCTGTTAGGAATCCGTTGGCTGCGGGGTGGGATTTTACTTGGTTGAGGAGCTGGAGGTAGATTTTGAGTTGTGCGTCTTTTAGCCGTGGTTGTGGGGCGGAGATTTGTCGGTACCCGCCGGATTTCTTCGGCATGAGGAATCTTTTGTAGTGGTTGACCTTGGAGACTTTTCTGGCGTAGCTGAGGAATTTTAGGTCGGCTAGGCTGATGTTTAGGAATTCAGCGAGGGCTATGTGATCTGGGAAATCTGGAAGGTTGTATTTGGTTAGTTTTTCTGGGTTTGGCTTTAGTTTTGCTAGATTGTTAGAGACGTCTGGTCCGAGGTAGAGGATTTCTTTTGTTTTGCGCTTTTGCCAGTTGGCGGCTTGTTGGGCTTTTTTTTCTTCGCGTTGTTGCTTGAGTTCGGCTCTGCGTTTGAGTGATTCTTCTTTGCGGATGCGATGGATTTCTTTGAGTGCGTCTTCTTTGGAGCTGAAGAGGCGCTGTTGTTTCATGAGTTCGTTTAGCTCGCGGCGGATTTGACCTTTGCGCTTGATGAGGTCTGCTGGTGCTTGGTTTGAACTGCCATCTTTCCAGAAACCGAGGCGGATCATTTCATTTAGGATCACCTCGTCACGAGATGATTGCCTGATCTGATCATAGAGTTCTTGGCGGCTGGCGGGTCTGGACATAAGTTAAAAGGGGAGAAAAATCAGTGGCAGAGGAGCTTCTTCGTGCAGAACCCGAGACTAGAAGGCTCAACTCAAGCGCAGTGCACCACTACGCACTAGTTCGCTTCAGAGAAGCCACCCAGGAACTAGTGCGTAGTGGTGCACTGCGCAAAGTTAAGAGACGGCTAGTGAAGCGTTGCAAGGCTGTATGCATGAACGGCGAAGCGCCGCTCGGTTGGCAAGGTGCAGCCTCTGCCACTGATGTTAAAAAAGTTATATGGTGATGGTTAGGATGAGAAGTATTTAAACGAGAAATTTGATTGATTTGAGCTTAGCGTGAGAGTCCGCCATCCGTGCTGCTAAGATATGTGCACAGGGGCCCTGCATGAGTTTGTTTTGTGAGAAGAAATTACAGTTACAGGTGGCACTGGTGATGCGTTCATCTGCATCTATTGCGACTCTGACGGTGTAGACTTTGTTGGTGTCTTTTACTGTGGAGGTGAGGATTTGCTGACCATTTTCGATGCGTGATTTTACGCTTACGTTGCCTTGATCGATGAGTTGTTTGGCTTCTTTTTCGCGGTCGTTTTGGTAGCGGAGTTTATTGAGAGGTAGTGGGTCTGCGGAGAGTTCGCGGAGTCGCCAGAGTTTGTTTGCTCCGTCGTAGATGACGCGGCCTTCTTGGGTTGCGATGGCTAGTGCGCCGAGGGTGAGGCTGCGGTCCATGCCGGTTGATTTGGCAAGATCATCTGCGGTAGCGCTCCAGGTTTCGTGGAGTTTGGTGATGACTAGGCTGACTTGGTCTGCGGTAACTTCTGCGCGTGGTGCGAGGAGGTCGAAGTTGGCTGAGCGGGACCAGTCGTTGGCAGTCCAGCCGGAGAGGCCGAGGGTGAAGTTCATATCGCCATCGCCGATGTTGACTCTCCAGAAGCTAGGCATTCCGTTACCTAAGAGGCTGACGTGAATGCTGCTGGCTACTGGGATGAGGCGCTCTAGGGTGAAGAGTCTGCGTCTGCCCCAGAGTCTGATGGTTTGTTCTGTGTGGCCTAGGTAGACTGAGCGTGGGCAGGAAATTTTATCTCCCCAGGGGTCTATTTCTATGACGAGGGGTTGGCCGGGTTTGAGGTGGAAGCGTAGTGATCTGGGGCCGTGGGTTTCCTTTTTCCTGCGCATGTGGAAGAGGATGTTGTGGAGGTCCATGGGGTGGAGCTGGGTCTCGGCGGATTGCATGGTCTGGGCTGCGCTTACTTGGAGGAAGCCTCGTACCCAGGTGTCTGGGAGATCTATTTTTACTTCGCGGTGTTCTTCGTCTTTTCCGGTTTCTACGGAGAAGCCTTCTGGGTCGATGGTGAGGAAGGTTTCTTTGTAATTTCTGATTTTCTGGAATTCATCGTAGAGTGCGGCGGAGTAGTCGACATTGGTGGTGCCGCAGGAGAAGTCACCGAGGGAGTCGAATACATTATGGCTGCATGATAGCTTGCCGTATGATGATTCATCGACGCTGAAGCACTCGAAGAATATTTCGTCTGGGTGGATGGTGATGACGGGATCTAGGACGAACCACCAGTCACGGTTGGCGGTGTAGAGGTATTTGAAGTATTTGTTCTGAGCCTTGTAGAATGGCTTCATGTGTTTCATCTCAGTCTGGGTCAAGAGGTTCATTTCTTCGCTGAGCTGAGCGACTTTTGACTTGTTTGATGACTGCTGTGACATGAACTCTGCGAGCCAGCCGTCTTCTTGTGACTTGAGCCATTCTTGGTATTCTGTGGAGCTTCTTGGGGTGTAGCGTTGGTCTGAGATGACGATGTCGTGGAGTGCGGAGATGGCTTCGCGGTAGGGGAGTTTGTTGTTTAGCTTGCCGTGAAACCAGGCTGGGTCGCGGCGGGCATCTGGGACGAATTCCATCTGAGTTTTGCCTGCGCTGTTGGCGACTTTCGAGAAGCCTCGGTATTTGTATTCGAAGATCATGAGCGGACCTCCCGGGTTTCTAGATCGATGAGTTTTAGGTCAGAATAGAAGTTGAGGTTGAGTTCTGGCCAGGTGCGCTGGGTGTTTAGGATGGCTTCTAGGCAGGTTGCTTTATCTCCGATGGCGCAGGTTGCGGCGTGGTCATGCCAGAGTTGGATGGCCATGACTGCGACGTCTTGATTTTTCTCTGCTTCTTGTTTTAGAAACATGGAGACGCGGTCTTTTGCAACTCTTCCTGAGCTGACGGCACCCATTACGGTGCGGAAGTAGAATTCTAGGTTGAGGATGATTTCTGGTTGGTCGCTGGCGGTTTGCTTGAGGAAGTGGGTGGCGAACTGCTGCATCTCACGGGTTGGGTGCTGGCTGAGCTTGGTGAGGTAGATTTCACCGTCTTGTTCTCTGAACCTTTTGGTGATCATTTCTCTGCCGAAGTCTTGGACGCGTGGTTTGACGCTATCGCAGAGGTCGACTAATGCTTCTACTGTCCAGCGCTCTTCTGGGACGCGATTTCTGAGGAAGTCCATGCCGAAGTCGCGGACGTCATCCCATTCAGATTCGACTAGTTGGCGCGTCTCTGAGAGCTGCATCATTAGGCGTTCTGGGTTCTTGTGAAGGTGTGAGATGATCTGCTTGCGTAGTGCTTGATGTGGGTGGTTGGCCCATTCTAGGACTTGGAGGAGTGGTTCGTCATCGAGCTTGGTTTCGCGTTCCAGTAGGTGAAGTCCGAGAACGTGGGCTGCGGCATATTTTGACTTTAGCATGCGGCGGAATGTGTCTTCTGGTATGGCGGTGAGGGAGCTGCGAAGTGGGCCTAATAGGATGGCGAGGACGTCATCATGGATGCCTTCGGATGCTTCTTTGCGAACTACAAATGGGTAGAGGCTTTCGACCATTTCGCGTCCGAAGCTGGGCTGGGCGGCTACGAGGCGTTTTAGGATGGGGAGTATTCCTTGGCGGAGTTCGGCAGATTTAGATGCGCAGCAACTGGCGATGAGATCTGATTGTTCGATGAGTTGTTCATCACTGAATGCTTCTAGTAGGCTGACGCCTTGGGCACGGATGGAGGCGTGTTCTGACTCGATGGCATTGATGATAATTTGTTCGGGGACGACTTTGCCTGTTTGGGCGTAGTGCCGGTAACAGTGGAGGGCATACCACTGGGATTCTTCATCTTGGCTGGCGAGGAGTCTGTTTAGCTCTGACTGCTCTACGAGGTCAGCGGTGTGTTTGTAATTTAGTAAGGCTAGGGTCTGGATGGCTAGCTGGGCTGAGCGTGTGGGTGTTGAGTTGGTGGGGAATAGGGATGCTATTTCGGTGAAGATGTTGGGGATATTTTTTCGTATGTATAGGCCGCGTAGGCGCTCGTGGATTGCTATTTGTGGGCTGGTGAAAATTTTCGCTAAGAACTGTGGTTGAGTGAGTGTGGCGTCGATGGCTTGGGGTAGGTAGGTGAATCCTATGGTGTGGGCTTCATCGAGGTTTGAGAGGATGAGTGCTTCTAGGAGCTTGTAGTTGGGTTGTTTTGGGTTCCAGAATTTATCGACAAGTTCTAAGCCTAGTCGCTTGGTGTCATCATAGAATGAGCTGATGAAATGGACGATGTCTGTGGCTTGGACTTCATTTACGAAGTTGGGGTTTGCTAGCCAGACGGCATTTGCGAATCGATGCACTTCGTTAAGTTTGGCATGACTTAGTAGGTGAATGATGGCGTCTGGTGCTTGGTCCCAGAATTCTTGGTATGGTTCTTCGCGGAGTTCCTTGATGTCATCATTTGGCGAGGTTCCTTCTAGGTATGACCAATGGAGGCTTTTAGGGGAGAACTGAAGGCGTGGAGAGTTTCCTCTGAGTATCCATGTGAGGCAGTGGAGGTTGCCGTAGCGTGGGGCATGCTTTTGGTATTGCTGAAAGCGCCTTGTCTTTTGATTATAGGAGTAGGCTGTGGTCTGTTGTAGCAGGTGGGTGGGTAGAGCTTCGCTTGCTGAGGCGAGGATGCCCGTGGCCTGGGTGATGTAGCTTGCGATGTCTTTATCTTGACCCATTTTGGTTAGGCTAGATACTGAGCGTTTTTTGAAATAGCGTTTTGTGTTTGAGCTGAAGACGCCTTTGCGCACTAGTTGCTGTGTGTTGCCGATGAATTCCCATCGTTCTGAGGAGCGGCAGGCTTCGACTTCTAGGCGGTTTACGAGCGTTCCGAGCATCATGCCGTCATGCCTGACTTCGCTGAGTTTATAGAGTAAGCGTAGGAGGCGGAAGGTGCCTTCATCTATTTTGACCTGAGCTGCGAAATCTATGAGATGTGGGCTAATGGATGAGTCTAGAAGGCTGATGCTGTAGAGGATCTCCATGTTTACTGGAGCACTGGCATCTTTATAGAAGGTGGGGCTTTTTAGGTATTCAGAAAATTGGTCAGAGGTAAGTTTTTCTTTTGTGTCTTGGGAGAGTTTTTCTTTTTGTTGGTCTAGGAATGTGAGGGCATCGGGCTTTGGAAGGCAGAGGATCCGGGCTTCACGGATCATTCGTTTTACTGGTTTTTCATCGGTGATTTTTTCAAGCGCGTCTAGTATGGTGGTGCTTGTGGTGCTTGTGGTGCTTTTGTCTCCGATGCGAGCGATGGTCCAGGCGATGGAATATTTCTCAATTTGGGTGAGCTTTGTGGTTATATGCTTAGCGATTAATGGTAGGGCGGATTTGATCTGAAGTTGGCCAGCTCGCCAAATTACGCGTGAGAGTGACCAGTTTGTTTTAGAGACTTGTGGTGTCCATTTTGCTAGGCGGGTTAGTATTGCGGCTTTTTGTTCGGGGGTGGCGAGGCATGTATCGGCTTCATCTGGTTCAGGACTCGGTTCTGGTGCTGTTGTGGAGTCTGTGGAGGGTGGATGAGTGTGGGATGTTGAGTTGTCCAGGTAGCCTTTGTCGGTTTTCTGTTTCACGAGTCTTGTGAACATGATCTCGGCAACAGCAAGATCTACAGGGAAAGCGGTCTTGGTGCCTTCACGTAATCTGCTGCCGGCTTTACCGAATCTGAAGTTTACTACGTACTCGTCATCAGCAGACTGACAGAGGTCGACTTCGTAAACTTTATCCGAAGTTCCTTTTGTAAAAAGCAATTTAGTCTGTTTTATAATACGCACTCAACTAACCATTAAAGAATGGTTACTGGCTCGGCAAGCTCATTCTAACGAGAACGAGAGGTAGCGGTGGGGGATAAGTAGAAAGGGGGGATTTCTTGCTATCCGATATTAGCAATCCAGTTTTTGGCTGGTGTGGTTGCTGTGGGTGCGGGATGGTGTGGAGCCGAAGATCTCTAGGATTTCTGCCGCGTCTTTTGCTTCAGAGAGGTTCTGGCGGATCTCGCAGTTATTAAACATCTTGGCGATGGCGGAGAGCGCTTGGAGGTGGAGGTGGTAGCCCTTTTTGGGGACGATGAAGAGGAGGATGAATTTTACAGGGGCATTGTCGATGGCGTCGAAGTTGATGCCTTTTTCTGATCTGCCGAAGATGGCGATGACTTCTTCAAGTTTGTCTGAGAATGCGTGTGGGATGGCGACGCCTGAACCGATGCCAGTGCTGGTTTGTTCTTCACGGATGTGGAGTGATTTTAGGATGTCCTCACTGTTTTCTCCACCAAGGAGGTCACGTGTGTCGAGGTGGTCGATAAGTTCTTCGATAGCAGGCCAGCGTTCCTCGGCATCCATGCCTAGGAGTATCCTTTCTTTAGTGAGTATGCTGGCTAGTTTCATAGGGTGATGTAAAATGCATGATCTGGAGATGGAGACCATTATTGCGGAGACTAGATTTCATAAAGAAGCAGTGCTGTCTAGGTAAAAATCAGTTCTTAGTAGTGATTTACTGTATGACAAGGGGGGTGCGGATGAGTGAAAAATCGTAATATTCGTTCTGATCTCGCGGTATTTTGTTTAGGTAAGTTACATTCGCTGGGCGTTTTTGCCTTCGTCGATGAGGTTCCAGAAGTGCTTGGATTTACTGAGCTCTTCGTCTTCGCCGACGGGGAGTTTAGTGCGGAAAAGGAGGTCTGAGAAGGTGTTCTTGTGTAGCACGCGGTGGACGATGACATTTTCATCTACTACTTCGAAGTAGACGCGATAGTCACCGGCGCGGAAACGGAAGAGTGTGGTTCCGGCACGTTCTATTTTACCGTAGTTTTCACCATCGATATTTTGGAGCGTGTCTTGGGTTACCTTAAAAGCATCAAGGAGTTCTAGTTGCTCAAGGGTGTCTAGGCGGGAGATCTCTCCGGCACTGATTTCGTTAAATACTATCTGTAGCACGGGGCAATAGTACAGAGGGGTTAGTAAAAAGCGATTTATTTTTCCGTCACTTTAAGGCGGATGAAGCGGCGGGCGTGATCACTGACGGGGAGGTTGTCTCTGACGCGTAGGGTGGTGGTGGAGTTTTCTAGAATGTCGGTGGCTTCTGTCCAGTTGCCGCTTTCAAGGTCTGGGGAGAGTTGGATGGTGTAGGTGATGTTGGACTTGATGGAGGTTCGAGTGACTGTGATCTGGAGGTAGTCTATTCCGTTGTCGGTGACGATGGATGCTTTTGGTGTTGCTGAGCTTCCATCGGGGTCGGCGGCGGATGTGGGATCTGTGCCGAGGGCGTATTCTGTGAGGTTATTTAGCCCGTCATGGTCAGGGTCTGCGGAGTTGGCGGCATCACCTGAGTCTGCTGAGCTGGAGAAGTTGTCCTGGCGCCAGTTCATGAGGGGGCTGAAGGTGGTGGCGGAGGCGACGTTGGTGTAGAATGAGTCGCCATTGGAGTTGGTGGCTTTTACGCGGTAGTAGTAGGTTGTGCTTTCTGAGGGAGCGGTGTCGGTGTATGTGATGGTGTTTGCGGGGAGGGTGGCGATGGTGTTGAATGCTCTACCTGATAGGGGGCTACGCTGGAGTTCGAAGTTGAGTTCGTCATTTGAGTTATCGGTCCAATTTAGGTCAATTTCTGAGTATGGCTGGGCTGTGGCGGTGAGGAGAGTGGGGGCGTCTGGCGCAGGGACGGAGAAGTTAAATGCGAGGGCGTAGTCTTCTGAGTTGGTGGTTTGGCTTGATCTGCGTTTGATGACTTGGATGACGTATCTGCCTGCTGGGAGGTCTCTGGTGTGGATGTGTTCTACGTTGTCTACGGTGCTGATGCTTTGTTCTACTACTGCTCCTGTGTCTGCATTGTAGAGGATGAGGTCTAGGTTGTTGATATCGGTCTGTCCAGACTGGCGGTGCCACACTAGAGTTGTGGTGAGATCATAGAGGGGACTGGTGCTGGATGGGATGTCGAAGTAGTAGTTGTCTATTCGGTCGTTGGCTGGGAGGAATGTTTGAATGGTGGAGAAGTTCCAGCCACTTGGTGATGAGACGTTACCTGCTTGGCCGCTGGCAGGGGTGTAAGTGGGTGCAATGGAGCTGTTTTGGGAGGAGGTTGGGCTGTGTTTTCCTCCTTGGAGTATGAGGTGTGAGTTGTTGACGTTGAGCATTCCGGCGCCTCTTCTGGTATCTAGTGGATGGGTGGTGGTGTTAGACCATGCGGTGTCTTTGACGGCGCCATTTAAGAGGAGTGCTTTGATGGTGCGGATGTCTGAGGCTGATGTGGCTGTGCCTGTTCCACCGTCTAGAAGGAGTGCTGCTTCGATAAGTATGGTGGCGCTACCGGCGACATATGGGGTGGAGTAGCTTGAGGCTGAGCCTGGTGCGATGAGTTCAGGTTTAGAGCGACCATCGGTGGGGTTTGGGCTGTGGTTGAGGTCTTCTTTACCGACTGCGATACCATTGTATGAGGTTGCGGGGCTGGCGATAGCGATTCCTGTGCTATTTTGTATTCCGTTTACAAAGAGTGTTTGGTAGAGGTCTGCGTAGTTATCGTACAATCGATCTGCGGTAGTGTCTTGAGCTCCAAAGACGAAGCTTTGGTTGATAACTTTGGCGTTGATGTTGGTGCTTGTTGCTATGATGTTGGTGTAGAATGTGTTTGCGTTGAATACATAGATTTCAGCTACATCGGTGGCTACTCCTGTGTTGGTGTCAAAGTAGTTATTTGCAACTAGGTTTGCGTGGCCAGATTGTTTTTTAGACTCGTAATCACTGGGTGTGAGATAGGTATTATCGCTATCAAAGTATGAGAATTTGCTGGGATCTTGTGATGCGGTAGCAGGGTTGGGTTGGTAAATCTCATAATCGATGGCTTCGTTTGTGTTAGAGTCTGCCTCGATTTGGGCGATTCTGAGACCAGAGCCATTGAGGCCCGGCTCGCGGGTGAGGAGGTCTGTGAGACCGATGGTTTCTTTTTCGTCCGCTGTGAGTAGTGAGGAGGAGCTGAGGAAAAGAGCGAGGGGGAGGCTTAGGCTTAGGAAAGGAGGCTTCATGATAAAGAGGGTATTAGCTATGTATCCTAAGATAGTGGGCTTGCTGGAATTCACAAGGAAATTGTATATACAATGCAGTTGCAGCGTGTGCTAGGGGATGGTGGCTAGCTAGTTGTTCCAGAGGTAAGATTCCTTGGTGGAGATGATTTGGCCTCCGTAGATGAGGTCCGTGCGCCAGGCTAGTATTCTTCCGCCTATGCTGTAGTCTTTGCCAATGTTGTTGAATGCCCACTTGCCTTGTTTGGTTCCGATGGGGTAGGTCTTTGCTGCGGTGATGATTTTTGAGCCTGTGGAGGCTTGCTTATAGCGGAAGACGAGCTGGGCTTGTCTGTTCCAGTCTGTGATCTCTGGTTGGTCTAGTAGGTTCCAGCGAATGCGGTAGTATTGTCCGATGCGTTGTTGGTGTTCTTTGATGGAGACAGCTCCGTAGAGGCGTTTTTGTTGATCACCTCTGACCATGGCGGCGTCGTTATCTTCAATTTTGATGGAGCGGAGGGTGAATTTATCCACATAGAGGTTTTGATTTTCTGTGGAGCATCCAATGGTTCCGAAGAGAGCTCCGGAAATGATACAGATACTTGTGAAAAATCTTTTTAGCATGTCCCATTCAGGCATCTAATGAGGTGCTTGCCAATGCTGAATCTGTTTATGGTGTAATTTTCTATTCCCAAAGAGGGAGGAGTTGGTATAACTCTTGAATAAGAAAATGACAGAAACCCCAATCATAGCAGAAATCCTGGATAAATTGAATCTCTTCATTAAGCGAAAGGGGCTTAGGCGCACACCGCAGCGAGATGAGATTGTGACGTTAATTTTTAGTAAGGATGAGCATTTTACAGCAGATGAGTTGTATGATCGTATTCGTAAGAATAATTCTTCAGCGTCGAGAGCTACTTTGTATCGGACGCTGAGCCTACTGGAGGAGGCTGGGTTGTTACATGAGATAGATCTTGGGGGGGATCAGAAAACGTATGATCCTAATTTTGTTGATTCGCCATCGCATAACCATTTGATCTGTATCGACTGTGGGAAGGTGGTGGAGTTTGAGGATGATAACATTGAGATTCTCAATGACTGTATCACTAGGAGGATGGGATTCCGGCCGGCGAAGCAGTCTATCCGCATCGAGGCGTGTTGTGAGACATTGCGAAGCTCGGGTGTGTGCAAGGATTTGATTCAGGCGAGACTTTCTAGTAAGAAAATTCACAAGAAATAGATAGATAATATGAGTTTGGCAAAGATTAAAAGACAGGGTAGTGATGTAGAAATCGCATACGAGGTGATAGGGAAAGCAGGTGAGGGGTATCCTCTTGCGTTCATGCATGGTCTTGGGGCGGGTAGGGCGCAGACGACTTCTGCGCTGACTTCTTTGCGTGATACGCTGTTGATAGCTCCGGATATGTTGGGGCATGGAGATTCAGTTTCAGAGGATTCGGATGCTGTTATGAGCTTCGATCAGAGTGCGGATGATGTGATTGCTATTTTAGATCATTTGGGAATTGAGAAGTCGAACATTGGTGGTCTTTCGATGGGGTCTGGGATTGCTCTTAATATTGCATTACGTTATCCAGAGCGGGTGAATCAATTGATTTTGCTTCGTCCATCATGGCTTGATCAGAAGAAGCCGGCGCATTTGGCATTAGTGGCTTATGTGGGTCAATGGATTATTGAGGATGGTGCGGAGGTGGCTGAGGAAAAGCTTATTTCTCACCCAGATTACCTTGCTCTATATGCGGAGGTTCCTAAGGTGGCGGAGTCTATCCGGGGGTTATTTAAACGTCCGGATCATTTATCACATACGGCGGTGCTGTATAAGATGTGGGAGGATGCGCCGTTTAGCGCATTAGAGAATTTGGCTCAGATCCAGCATGATGCGTTGGTGCTGTATACGACGCGAGATAATCTGCACCCCATACCGGTGGCTGAGAGTGTGGCGAATGCATTGCCAAATCTTAAGAGCATGCAGGAGTTGCCGCCGCGATATGATCAGTCGGAGGAGTATACCGTTGCTCTGAATGAGGCCTTGAATGGTTTCTTTCACCATTGAGAGGAATAACTTACCTCTAGCTCAGCACGGGCTTCTGCTTGGTAGATTATTTTACCAGTCTTTTCGGTGAAAAGCGCGTGGACATCAAATTTTCTGGAGCGGATCATTTGATCAATGAGGTCTTCGGCTGAAATGCACATTCTGCCGGAGCGCTCATTGAGTGAAAACTGGAGGCCGTTTACTCCGTGATATGCGCGGTAGACTAGCTCGGTGCAGGCTAGGCGGTTTGCTTTGGTGAAATCGAACAGGAAATCATAGCGTTTTCCGGCGTGACTCATGGCAGTTTGGATGGCTTGTGAGAGATATTCTGGGTCTAAGTTGGCTCGGATTACCACAAAACTATCTACATTTAAGGTTTCGTGGAGTGGGCGAAATTTGACTCCGTCTTTCTTAGATTCTATAATTTCGTGCTCTGGTGAGGATGAAATAGGGATTTTTAAGGTTTCTAGCTGGGCGGGATTTCCCATGTAAAAGGCTGCGTGTGGCCAGTATCCGGGGAGGAATAAATTGCTGAGGGCGTCGTCATGACGGGTGATGATAATGTCTCCGGGGATGAGGTGGGCGCGGATTTCTGAGAGAAATTCTGGGGTGACCCTCTTGGTTCCTTTTGTTAAACTGTTAGATTTTTTCATTGGCTGTTTCAACTCGGCGACAGCACTTCCTGTTAGGCGGAAAAGTTGAAACATGGCTTTCTTGTAGCCGGATGAATTTCTCCTCACGATATCGTAGATTCTGTAACGTAATCTGAGGCGTAAATAATCTCTTTTACGTGATTCTATAAAGGGGGACTCTTCTATGAGGAGGAGGATTAATTCTTGATCTAGCTCACTTAGTTCAGCGAGTGCGAGGATTTCAGGTTTGGAGCTTTCGAAGAACCGGGTGGCGTGATGAAACTGGCTCATTTTCTTGGTTGATGAAAGGCTCTCGTAAAGTCGGCTGATGGTCTTCCGTTCTATACCATACCTTAGTTCAGACTCATCGAGCTTGTTCCAGATCACGGGGTTTTGGCGTGCTAGAGTGATGATGTATTTGGTGGATCGCACTAATAGACAACCAGCTGTAAAGCCGACGGCGAAGGTGCGGAGTTCGTTTCTCCAGTTCAGTTTGTTTCTTAATACAGGCATGATGGAATCGATTGATTCCACGAGGATGGAGCGTGCGCGTAGATAGGCTGCGAAAACGGAACGTAGACGGTCATCTTCGTCTGGTAGATAATAGGATCTCGCGGACGCTCTAACAGAATCTTCGATCACTGCTGTTAGATCACGTTCTTGTGGGATTGCTTGCGCGGCGGAGACGACTTGTTCCATCGTCCGCTCAATTTTACATTCATCATTCTGCGCTTCATTTTTGTGCATCTAACAAACAGTATGCTGAGTGCGAAATGAATGTCAAACTTGATCAATAGGGGGGTGGCGAGTGTCTAACAGAAATGGATGTTATTAAATGGGGAAGTAGGCGCTCTATTAGTTATCAGAGTCTCATTGTGCAAGAACAAATCTCTTATGTACGTAAGAAAAGATTTATTCCTTTTATCTTTACAACTTAAGCGACTTTAGCGAAAATAATAGGTGCAATGAATAAAGCAGAACTCGTAGAATCCGTACAGAAGGCTCTTGGGAAAGAGACAACAAAGCGTCTTGCAGAAGAGGCAGTAGCAGCCGTACTTACTTCAATCGCTAAAGGCGTGAAGAAAGACAAGAAGGTCCAGCTCATTGGGTTTGGTACTTTCGAGGTGAAGAAGCGTGCAGCTCGTATGGGCCGTAACCCTAAGACTGGTGAGTCAATGAAGATCAAAGCTTCAAAGACTGTTGGTTTTAAGTGCTCTTCAAATCTTAAAGCTTCTCTCTAGTAGCAAGTTATAGATAATATACTTCAAGAGCTCTACGCGGTCACCGTGTGGAGCTTTTTTATTTTAAGGTAGCGGAGTCAGTCTGTGAGTGGGGATGGTGCTTAGGTTCTCTACCTCTGATTCATCTTTCTAGCTTCTAGGTTGAGAATGACCAGATTTCTCCAGTTTGTTTGGTTCCGTCAGCTAGTATGGTGTCTACTCGCCAATAATAGGTTGTACGCTTTTTTAATGCGGATCCTTTTACGGGGCGGACGATATTTTTAATGCTAGGTAATGTTTCGATGAGTTTTAGCTTATCATGAGATTCACCAAAATAGACTTTTGAGCTTATTCCTTTCATACCTTGTAGGTAGATAAGGTCCGTATTTATGGGGGTGTTCTTGGATTTATTTTTTGGGATGGGCATTGAGGCTTGTTTTGAGATATAGCCTGGAATCCAGTAGAATTCATCTCCGTGCTCATAGGCTCCGATATCTGGTGCTTTTCCATTAAATTTATCGGTGACATAGATTTTCTCTCCATTTACTGAGCAGGTGACGCGAGTGCCCGTATCGATGAGGCCCTTTTGGCCAGGTCTTGGGCGAAAGTCCCAGTTTTTGACATCACGAAGCATTTTAGACATAGCGGAATGACCTTTAGTTTCAGCGCTGTAGTTGTGGGAATCTTCACCGGGGATTTTTAATGGGCTGATCACATCGGCTGCATTATTTTGTGTGATTGTATTAGCGTTTCCTCCTTTTTCTACGGATACATTGAGGTCTGAGTGCCTAAAGATGTTGAGGTTATTGTAGACCTCGTGGTGGTCGCCTTTGAGGCGGAATCCTTTACCGACGGCTACACGTTTCATTAGATTTCCTACTCCAACGTTGCGGTAGAAGTTGGCGTGTTTACCTAAGACTTTTGGTTGGTTGATGCCGTCCCAGCGGAAATCTCTTTGTTTGTTGTCGATGAACCAATTATAGCGTCCTACACTCTCCCATACACTTTCATTTGCGATGTAGACTGAGGAGCCGTCTTTTTCTAAGAGTCCGCAATGGGTGTGGAAATTGTATTCACAGACGATGGGATTTAGTTTTCCGTCGCGATAGCGGTAACTGCCAAAGGCCTGAGCTTTACCTGCGGTGTGGATGGTGTTGCGCCGGTATATCAATCCATCTGATTGATGGACGTTAACTGTCGATCTGGATGCGGCGCATGCATAGTCTATGTTTCTGAATAAGTTATTATTGATGATCATGTTACGCATGTGATTACATGCTAAACCACAGGCGTCAGAGTTTCTGAATGTGTTGTACTGCACTATGACATCTTCACAGAAATCTGCCTTTGACCCGAAGAATTCTGCGGTTCTGGAGCCATTGATGTCTCCGAGTGAGCGCTTGGAGGCGGAATAATAGTTAAAGTTACAATTCTGAATTATGATTCCGTCTGAGCTCTTGAAGTGGAATGCTGTGGCGAAGAAGTTGATGCCATCTATTGTTACGCATTTGGTGTCTGCGTTTCCAGTGAAGGCGTGATCATGGGTCTTTGATCTGAGTTTGAGCTCATTTGGGTGTTTGCCTGCTATTGGCCAGAAGTAGAGAGTTTTAGTCTTTTCATCGAAGGCCCATTCTTGCTCTGAATCTAGGAGGACACGTTCGGCGTTGCCAACTCCTCCTTCAATGAAGTAGCTTTTGGAGGTTTTCATACCAATCCAAGCAGGGCTAAATTTGAAGGTTTTTGCTTTTGGTCGATGTTTTTGAATCACGTATGGACGAGTTAGGTGGTCCTGAAAATTTAGTACAGCGACGCATCCGGTGAGTGGTCTCCAAAGTTTTTGATACAGGGCGATGCCCTTTGCCGTGGCGATGACTTCGTCTTTCATAGATGCGGGATCTTTTTCGAGTCGGGCGATGTGGGGGGTAAAGGCTGCTTTGGAAAATGCGAGAGCATTTGGTAGGCGGGCGAGAGTCATGATCAGATCATCGGCGAATAGCTGGGTGACATTGTGAGGGGTTTTTGTTTTATAGATATTTCCTTTATCTTTTGTCCATTTAGCTTCTAATTTGATGGTTCCATCCATGGTGACCTGTTCATCTTGATAATTTGTGATGGTGATGGGATTTTTTGGAAAGCCTCTTTTATTGTTAAGGTTAACTGTTTCGTGATACGTGCCACCTCTGATGAAACAGGTGTCGCCGGCGCGCATCAAATCTACTGCACTTTGAATGGATGACAGGGGTTCTTCTATACTGCCTTTTGCACCTGCTTTTCCTGAGTTGGAAACGTAAAAGTCTCTTGCGCTGGCCTGAGACAGGATGCTGATGAATGAGATTGTGTAGAGTAGAGAGAGAATTTTCATAAATAGGGGAGTTGGGCATTATAGTTGTCATACAGAAAATGACTTATCTTTTTTGGCTTCACAAGGAAGAAACTTAAATTAACCAAAACACGCATATTCTCAATAGATTAGAATAAGTTTTGTAGGCACAGAGGAGATCTAGTAAATCACTGGTAATACTTGCAATACCAAGATTTAACGCTAGAGTGACTTTAACGTATCCGCTATGAAAACAGCACACAGAATTTCTATCTCTCTCGCAGGCAAGGTCCTCGGAGCTATCCTCGGTTTTTTCTTACTCTCTTGCGCCGCTAGTGCGCAGGATGCACCAGCGACGAGCACTGGACCGGCCCCTATCGACATCAATGTCTATGAGTTGATTAAAAATCAAGGAGGACCAATTATTTATCCATTGGCGATTATTTCTGTGGTGACTGTGGTGTTGATTTTCTTCTTCTTTATCACGATTCGTGGAAATCGTGTGGTTAGTGACCGGTTCATGCGTAATGCTGAGATTCTTATTCGCAAGGAGGATTATTTAGGACTGATCACTGAGTGTAATCGAACCAATGAAAGCATGGCTCGTATCGCTGAAAATGCGGTGGAGTTTATGACTAAAAATACTGGTGTGTCTTTCACTGAAGTTAGGGAAGTGGCTATGGCTGAGGGTTCTAGACAATCTAGTATGCTGAATAACCGCATCAGTTACCTTTCTGATATTGGTTCTATTTCTACTATGCTAGGTCTGCTTGGAACAGTGATAGGTATGATTGTGACTTTCATCCGTATTTCTCAGGGGAACGTGGATGGTGTGCAGCAGATGAAGGTGGCTGAGGGGGTTTACCCTGCTTTAATCACTACTGGGATAGGGCTTAGCATTGGTATTATTGCGTTGCTCTTCTATTCGATTTTCCGAGGTAAGGTGCAGAAGTACATTTCTGATTTGGAGTCAGCGTCGACTCATTTGTTGGCGCTGTTAGCGGCTCAGCATGACAAGCGGCATGGAAGATTAAATTCAGCTGCCGCAAATAGGCAGCGGGATGTGAGTAGACAATATTTTGAAGATGAAGATATAGCGGATCTTAGTGAAGGTTTTGCGATGCCTGAGAAGCGCGGAAGCCGTGCCACTGACGAGGGTTACCAAGGCCATATTCCGAGCAAACTATAGAGAGTAATCTTAGAACCTATTTTTAGAATCGATGAAATTTAACACCCAACAAGCGCCACCTGTAGGCTTCCAGCTCGCTCCGATGATAGATATCATCTTCTTGTTGCTGGCGTTTTTCATTGTGACTTATCAGATGACAGATAATGAAAAAGTGATGGAGATTTCCTTACCTGCAGCATCTGAAGGAAAAGCGAAGCAGAGAGATAATTTAGAGAAAGTGATCAATATCCACGCTGATGGTGGTATTGTGATAGATCAGAAGCCTTATACCTTGGATGAATTGGAAGCCAAGATGGGTAACCTGGTCCGAGTGAATAAAAGCCAGCCTATCCGGGTGAGAGGAGATGAGAAGACTGAATACAAGCACATAGTGGACGTCATTAACCGATGTAGTAAAGCGGGCATCTGGAACATCTCATTTGCCACTGGCACACCAAAGAAAAATCCAACTAATTAAGCGACCCTACCAGCCATGCGTAACGATATGAAACACCGAGTTTACACATCCACAGTCACCTCGATAACAACACTCACTCTTGCAGCCAGTGCATTGACTGTTTCTGCTCAGACTCCAGCTCCTGTGGCAGAACCTGTGGTGCCTCAGCTAAAGGCTGACCCGGGAAATGACTATTTTGCACGGGTGAATCAGATTTATAAATCAGCCGCTATGGCTAAAGATTTCAGTCTTCGGGAGCAGTATTATAAGCAGTCTATTCCTTTGCTCCAAGACTACTTAAGGCAGTTTCCGGATCATAAGAATGCTGAGGCAGCAAATTACTATCTGGCTGAATGTTATTTCAATACAGGTAAAGTGAGAGAAGCGCTGACCGTTTATAATAAGATTGTAGCAAAGTATAGAACAGGGCCATACGTGGCGGCATCTACTTATCGGCTTGCACGCGATTATTATAGTAAGGGTGATTATATGAGTGCGGCAAAGTATTTCGAAATGACTGCGGGTTTTAGCGCAGTGCCGGCTGATAAGACGAAGGCCTTGTACTATCAGGCACAGGCCTACATGCAGGCGAAAAGATCAGACTTAGCGGCTCCTTTATACGCTAAAGTGTCTGATGCTGGGGGGATTAACCCTTTTAGAGAAGATGCGGCGTTATCTTATGGTAAGTTATCGTTGAAATCTGGAGATTACCAAGAATCTCTCAATGCTTTTGAGAAGTTGATACTTCCGAATCAGTCTGAGGACATCAAGGCTGAAGCGGCATACCACGCAGGTGTTGCGGCCAATGGACTAAAGAAGTTAGACATTGCTGAAAAGTATTTTAAAATGTCTATGCTAAGTAATTCCCAGAAATGGAAGGGCCAAGCGCAGACGGGGCTGATGGGGATACGTTACGTGTTGAAGGACTACCAAGGTGTGATTAAGCTTCTGAGTAGAGGCAAATTTGAAATGTCCGAAGGTTTCAAAACCAAACAAGGGTTTCTATTGGGGCATTCCTATTTTAAATTAGACCAGTATGCTAGCGCGATAGATCACTTTATCGATGTAGAGATACATGGTAAGGGCACTGATGATGCATTCAAGGCGGGTTACTACAAGCTACTTTGTTTCTATAACATAAAGAATGCCAGTATCCCGGAGAAAGTAGATCGCTTCCTGGAAGGGTATGCGGTGAATAATGGGAGGCATAAGTTCATTCACCAGGCTTTGCTGATGAAGGCGGAGACGCTTTTTGCGAAACGCCAGTATGATGAAGCCTCGAAAGTGTATTCGGCAATAGGAGCAGACATTATCGATGAAAAATACCTACCTGAGATGCTATTTAGAAAGGGGTATTGCCTTTCTAAGGTAGGGAATTTTGCGGGGGCTGCAAATTCATTGACTGAGTTTGTGGAGAAATACCCTGAGAACCAGAAGGTGATGGAAGCGCTGATCTTGAGGGCTGGGGCTTATAGTAAATTGGAAAATGCAGCAAAAGCATTGAGAGACTATGACCATGTCATTAAGAACTCAAAAGATGCTCAGTACATAGCGATAGCACTTCAGAAGAGTGGAGTCATTCAGTTTCAGGATAAGAACTATGATGACATGATCGACCGTTATAAGCAACTTGTGCAAGAGCATCCTAAATTGGAGTCAAGAGTGATTGCGAATGCTAATTACTGGATTTGCCGCGCATATTTTAAACAGAAGAAATATCGGTTAGGGCTTCAGTATCTAGAGGATAGTTGGAAGTTGGATAAATTGACCTTCGTGAAGCAGATTTCGATGTTGCGTGTTATTGGTCATTTCTCACTAAAGAACTACGAAGAGACAGAAAATGCTATTGCAATCGCTGAAAATGCGGGGCTTCAGAATAAGATCCCTCTGGCTGTGTATCGTTGGTTAGGTGAATTTTACTATAACGATAGCAATTTTGAAAAAGCGGCAGATTTACTAGAAAAAGGAATTGAGAAGGGAGCGGCTAGTGCTTCACCAATCGCGATTTGGAGGTATCTATCTAAAGCGCAAATGCAGACTGGAAAGTTTCAAGAAGCATTTATTTCTGTAAGTAACCTGCTTAGCATGGAAGAGGAGAAGCCGAGAATAGTAGATGCTCTGCTGGATAAAGCTAAGATACAAATGGAGCTGGGTAAAGATGGTGATGCGAAGCGCACAGCGGATTCGGCATTAGAGATGAATCCTACAGGGAGAATCCAAGCTGAGCTGCTAAAGGTCATCGGTGATTTTCATTACAACATAGGTGAGCCAGAGAAGGCGGCTAACCATTATGTGTTGCTTGTGGATTCAGCTAAAGACCTTTCCTCTCATCCGCAAATACTCGATAGACTTGCAAAAAGTCTCCTGAGAGCAGGCAATGCCGCTGAAGCTAAGCGTTATGCTGATCAGCTGAGGGCGATCTACCCAGCCTATAAGAGAGAGCAGTAATCAATAAGCTATCGCCGAAATGTTACCTCAAGAAATCATCAAAACGAAAAGGGATGGTCAAATCCTGAGCCAAGAGCAGCTTGAGTTTTTCATCAGGGGCGTGGTGGATGAGTCAGTGACAGAAGGGCAGATTGCGGCACTTGCTATGGCTGTTTATTTTAGAGGGATGAATCTTGAGGAGCGCGTGGCGTTGACCTCTTCGATGCGTGATAGTGGTGATACTTTAACTTGGGAGCATCTTGATGGTCCAGTGATTGATAAGCATAGTACTGGTGGTGTTGGGGATAATGTTTCGCTAATGTTAGGGCCTTTGATAGCTGCTTGTGGTGGATATGTTCCAATGATTTCAGGAAGAGGGCTTGGTCATACTGGTGGGACGTTGGATAAGCTGGATAGTATCCCTGGTTATCAAACTCAACCGGATCTAGAGCTGTTGGATAAAGTGGTGAGAGATTGTGGTGTGGCTATTATCGGTCAGACGGCGGATTTAGCTCCAGCAGATAAGAGGATATATGGGATTAGAGATGTCACAGCAACTGTGGAGAGTCTAGACCTCATTACAGCATCTATTTTATCTAAGAAACTGGCGGCAGGGTTAGAGGGGTTGGTAATGGATGTGAAGACGGGTAGCGGTGCCTTTATGGAGGACTATGAAGATGCAGTTGCACTTGCGCGTAGTATTGTGGATGTGGCAAACGGGGCAGGTGTGAAGACGTCTGCTATGATCACGGACATGAATCAGCCACTAGCGCGTTCGGCCGGTAATGCTGTAGAGATCGTAGAAACGATCAAGATGCTGAAGGGGGAGCTCAGAGGGTCTAGGTTAGAAAAGATTGTCTTAGCTCTCAGTGCTGAGTTGCTGTTAACAGGAAATTTAGCAACGGATCAGTCTGATGCTGATGCGATGCTAGGAGAGGCACTTACAAGCGGGAAGGCGGCAGAAGTCTTTTCTAAGATGGTGGAGGGGCTAGGAGGGCCGAATGATTTATTAGAGAATTATGCTAACCACTTAAAGCAGGCTAATTGCACTACGGAAGTGAAAGTCAAGGAGGGAGGGTATCTATCGAAGATCAATACCAGAGAGATTGGTTTGGTGGTGGTGGAGCTAGGGGGTGGTAGAATGCGAGCAGATCAGGATATAGATCACAGTGTGGGACTGACAGAAATAGCGGAGATAGGACAGCAGATTAGTGCAGGTGACAAGCTGTGTGTAATCCACAGTAAAACTCGAGAAGAGGCGGAGCTGGTGATGAGTAAAGTCATAGATAGTTTTCACCTAACAAGCGAAGCAGTAGAGCTTGCTCCGCTCGTTATAGAAACGATCCGATAGTTATTTCAACGCCTGGGTGATGACTGTGATGTTGTGCTGGAATAAGCCAATGATAGACTTGTGTGAGTCCGCATAGATTTTTGGTGCGAGTTTGATTCCCGATGCCTTACTCACAGCTTGGAGGGCCTTTGGGTTTGCGGATTCGTCTGGAAAGATGGCTTTAATATTCTTTTGTTTAATAATAGATATCGCTTCTGCTATATATTGAGGGGATGCGGCTTGTTCACTGTTGAGTCCACGTAGGGGTAAGGATTGGAAGCCATAGTCCTTGCAGAAGTAACCGAAGGCGGCGTGTGCTGTGGCAAGTGTGCGTTCAGATTTTGGAATAGTAGCGATCTGGGTTTTTGCCCATGCGTTAAGCTGGTAAAGTTGTGCGCGGTAGGCTTTGGCACGAGCTTTATAGTATGCGTTATTTTGAGGATCAAGTTTTGAGAGTTGGGATTCGAGTGTGTTTGCTGATTTGCGCCAGTTCTCAATAGACTGCCACCAATGAGGATCCATGACGCCGTTACTGTGGTTCGGGCAGCAAACATAAGTAGACGACTTAGAGCTTATTTTTAGTGAGCGGATGTTTGTGCCTAATTCTAGCATGGTGGCGGATGAGCCGATGAGGGATTTAAGTTTTGGTAGATAGGGTTCTAGATTTTTGCCTGATGCAATGTAAAGCGATGCTCCTGATGCCTTTCTTAATGTTTTGGTGGTAGGATTAAATGAGTGGGGGTTTCCGTAAGTACCAATGAGGTCGATTACCTCTACTTTATCTCCACCTACTTGGCGAGCAAGGTCAGCAATGAGGGGGGAGAGGGTGGCGATTTTCACTTTTGCGTGGGAAATTGCGGTGAAGGTGAGGAATAAAAGTAGTGTTAGGAGTAACTTCATAAAAATAATAAAGCGCATCATTCAAAAATATCAAGTAAATTAATGCAAATTAGTTGCGTTAGAGATGAGGTTGAGAGGTTTGACTTGTCAGTGACTAGATGTATGGATAGAGAAGGCGTCATGAAAGAGTCTAGCACGCGCACAGATTGGCATACGTGGGAACCTGTGATCCGCGCTACATTGATGTTCATTGTACAGGATGGTGAGGTGTTGTTAATTGATAAACTTACTGGGATTGGTAAGGGGAAAGTTAATGGGCCTGGAGGTAAGATTGATCCTGGTGAGACTGCTGAGCAAGCGGTGATACGTGAATGCCAAGAAGAATTGCATATTACACCTTTAAAACCTGTGAAGATGGGTGAGTTGTGTTTTGCAATGACAGACATCCCAGATATTCACTGTCATGTTTTTATGGCTTCAGCATTTACTGGCGAGCCTAGGTCGACTCGTGAAGCTAATCCACTCTGGAAAAAGACCTCAGAGATTCCTTACGAAAGGATGTGGGAAGATGATCGCTACTGGCTTCCAGAGATGCTGAACGGGAATAAATTTTTTGCGCAGTTTGATTTCGATTTAGAAGAAATCCAATGGATGAATGTGGAGTTAGGGGAGCAAACTGAAGCGTCTTGGCTGGGGGGTTAATCAGTTTGATAAAGTGAGCTTTTGCTGGATAGATTCCGTTCAATCTCAATATCGCCCAGGATATGGCTTTGGATGACTTTAAATTGGTTCATTTTCATTAGCTCCAGCACTGCTAGGAATGTTACGATGACTTCGGATTTGGTAGTTGCATCATCGAAGAGGCTAAGGAAATTTTTACGTTCGCCAGGTTCGGTATTGTCTAGTAAGCTTGCGATTTTATCTGAAACGGTAAATCGGTCATCGATAATGTCACCTAGATCATTGCTTTCTTCAAACCTCTGAAGAACGCTTTGGAATGCGCGGATGAGGTCGAATATATTGGCGTCTGGTAGTGGCGCTGGCTCGTCATTTAGGATTTCTGGTTTCTCTGGGATATGAGCGAAATAATCTTCTTGTTCGATGGCTTTTTGAGAGAGGAACCCTGCAGCATCTTTAAATTTCTTGTATTCGATAAGCTGACGGATTAGCTCCCAGCGTGGATCATCTTCTTCCACGTCATCCTCAGGTGGTTGTTCTTGTTTTGGGAGCAGAGTTCGGCTTTTGATGTACATGAGATTCGCAGCCATGACGATAAATTCTGATGCTAGATCAATGTTAAGCAGTTTGAAAGTGTTGATGTAATCTAGATATTGTTTGGTAACTCTTTCTATCGAGATGTCGTAGATGTCCACTTCATCTTTTTTGATCAGATAAAGCAGCAGATCTAGTGGACCTTCGAATATGTCTAGCCGAACTTTGTATTTTTCTTCGCTCACTTGTAATCAAGTTTATGGAGTTGTTGTTGATGGTGCAAGCTTGGGTAGTGATAATATTAAACAAAAAGCCCCGTGAAATATATCACGAGGCTTATTAAAGAATATTGAAACTCTTGTTGAGAGCTAGAAATTACTTACGACGACGTAGGATTAGAGCAAGGCCCCCAAGTCCAAGGAGAGCTGTTGAGCTAGGCTCTGGCACAGCATTGAATTCGAAGTCACTGTATGATCCAGTTCCAAGTGTTAATTTGGTACCGTCATCAACTAGTGCGTATCCGAATGGGTTAAACACACCAGAATATGAAACCTTAGTTTCGTCATAATCGATGATAACTGTTGAATTTTCGTTTACAGTAATTGAAATTCTACCACTTGAACCAGTAGTGATTTGGCCTGAGTCTGTGGAAGGTGGTGCGATAACACTCTCTGTGAGGTTAAATAGAGCTCCTTCTTGTGTGATAGAGAGGTCACCAATAACTGAATCATTTAGTGTTGTTAGATCGAGTGTGAAAGCAGAAGCTGCTGAAGTCAGACCTGCTACGCAGATTGATGTTAATAATGTTTTGTTCATAGTATTTTGTTTGGGGTTAGAATTGAATTCACCGTCATAATATACATAATATACTCAACATCAATTAAAAGTTTTAAAAAGTTTACTTTTAATAAAAAAACATCGGATTAATTACATGAAAAGTAGGTAAAGTGTTATATGTATATGTGATTGTTTAAAAACAAAAAACCCTGTGAAATGAATCACAGGGTTTAGTGCGGAATTTTTAAACTCTCTTGATAATTATGCGATTACTTACGGCGACGTAAGATGAGAGCAAGGCCACCAAGTCCAAGTAGTGCTGTTGAGCTAGGCTCTGGCACAGCGTCGAATTCGAAGTTAGCGTATGATCCAGTGTGAAGTGTTAGTGCGCTTCCGCTATCATTGATAGTATAGCCGAATGGGTTGTAGACACCGCTATATGAAACCTTAGTATTGTCATAGTTAATGACTACAGTTGAATTCTGGTTTACAGTGATGGAAACATCACCTGTTCCACCTGTGGTGAATTCGCCAGCTTCTGTTGCAGGTGCATCAACAACACCTTCTTCAATAGTGAAAACAGCGCCCTCTTGTGTGAGAGTGTGGCTTCCAATGACGGTATTGTTAAGTGTTGATAGATCTAGTGTGAAAGCAGAAGCTGCTGAAGACAGCGCTACTGCACAAATTGATGTTAGTAGTAATTTGTTCATAGTATTATATAATTTGGGGTTGGAGATAATTCCACCTTCAGATTACATAAATTACTATTAGGGTCAATGAAAAGTTTTTAAAACTTTATATTATAACTCATGATGAATATCACTTTATTTTATTAACGTCGAGATTATTAATAAAACTTTTTAATTCAAGTGTCTTAATTATGGCTTGTCCGTTTGCTACGTAGTTCTTTTCTCTTTCTTTAACAACTCCGATATCTTTAGTGAACCAGATTTCTTTAGATTGTATGATTTTATTGCTACCCTTTATTATCTGATCCATCTGAATCTTGTCTGCGATGTATTTAGTTCCTTGGATCTCTATTTCGTTTGCCTTATCAACGATTCGGAATTGAAAGTCTGGTAAGCCTGTAGCAGTCCAGGACCATTTATCTGCAACTTCAGACTTCTCATTATAGAGTAAAATAGGATTTACGCTGATCATCCCCTTCTTTAAATCAGGGTTTTCAGGGTCATGATGGTAGGTGCCAAAATAATAGAGTGCGCCTTCTCTATATTCTAGGATTTGCTTTTTTGAGAGTTTGCCATCAATGAAGACATTGATTTGTGGTGCTTTCCTTTTGAGTGCCTCTACTTCTTTGAGTCCTGCACTTTGTTGAATTTCTTCGTATCTATAGATCATCCCTCGTTTAGTTTTCTCACCTGGATCCTTTAGTGTGGATTCAAATTTGACTTCGTCAGGAATCTGGACTGAAACAGCATAAGTCCAGGTGTTGCCTTTTTTGAGCAGTTCAGAGCTGTCCGGAGCGATCAGGTTTTCTTCAGCGGGTTTATTCTCTTTAGTTTCTTGAGCATGAGTGGTGCTCTCGAGACTAATTATCACTAAAGGAGCTAAGGTAGCTAAGAGGGCCTTAGTATTGATGTTTTTTGGTATCATTAGGGTGTGGTATGTGAAATTAGTTAGTTGCTATTTTTGGAAATACTTGTGGCCGCATGTGGAGCCCCCAGACGTTTTTTGGGTGAAGCATATTTACTAGTAGGAAAACGGTGTGGTCTTCGGTTGTTTATAGCACACATCATAAACCAAAATATTAACAATGCAATGATAGGGACAATGATAAGAAGTCCTATTTTCACGAGGTGATAGATGTATGTAATGAATTCTTGTGTCCTTGTATCTGCTGCGGTCTGCTTTTTTTTCTCTTCGTATTTTGGGCGTTCATTGAGGTAGGAGAGTCTACCCTTGATAATATCTGCAGCGTTCTCAATCAGATCTTGGGTATCTGGCTCACTGGCTAAACTCTGTTTTAGTGATGAAATGCAGATGCTTAACTCGTTAACGTCCTCTAAAGCTGGCTGATTTTTGTAGAAAATATCTATAGTGTGTTGCCGAGAGAAAATTCCCACACAGATGAGAACATGAAACTTATTTGATGTATTTCCTTCTTTAGCTGCCTTTTCAAGTGCTGATTCCCAGTTCATGCGTGAGCCGACTTTGGTGTTATTCACGTTATAAAAAGCGTAACTTACTAGAGTATTCTGATCTGCTGAAATATTTGTTTGGCCTTTCTTCAGTATTTGTCTTTGGTCTTCTGTAATGAGGTCTTCGGGATCGATAATTGAGTATTCTGCAGCCTGCAAACTTCCTAAGAGAACAAAGAGAGGAATTATTATGAGTGCTTTAAGAAGATTGATGCGGGATGAGAAGGTCATCAGTTTTTTCTTTTGAAGATTTTATATTTTCTTTTAATCATCCGTTTTGAAGTATCCAAAACAGTAACCAATTCATTGAGGAGATTTGCGATATCGTTGCCGATGTTATCTTTATTTAGTTTACGATTTATCTCAGAGACGAGTGTTCTTGAGGGCTCATCAGGAATGAAAATCTCTGCCTGGTACCCATAAGTGATTGCGACCTTGTTTTTAGAGGTATCAATGAGTAGTAAGACATACCATTCCTTGTCCTCCTGTTTTTCTCCATCGGCTAGAGGGCATTGGTTTACCATCCAAATTGCCATTTGGTGCACCTCAACATTGGCTTGTAGAGGGAGTAAACAGACCTTGGGGATGAACTGTGGATAGCGTTTCTTGATGAATAAGATGGAGTCTTTGATGCGTTCCGTCTCACTTTTATCTAATCTATTTGAGAAATCTAATACTGGTTCAAGTGTAGGAAGGTGGTCCAGTGGGAGAAGTTTTTCAAGGTAGCTGAATGAAAACCCGCAATAGTCGCAGCGATCTAGGGTGCGTTTCTTAAGGATTCTGATGCATTCGGGACAACGTGGTAGGTCACTTGCTAGTTGGCTGGCAAATAATTCTTTTTTCGAGAGGTTGTCTGGTAAGCCAGATGGATGTTTTAGATTTGTATCTAGATCGTCGTCATCAAGTGGGGCATCTAGGCCATCAACTCTGGAGTCATCGATCGGCACATATTTTGCTTTAGAGTGCATGGTGGAATTGCTGTTTTTGGCATCATAGTTTCTGAAGGGCATAGATCAACTTAAAACCATGATTATAAACTAGAATCAGAATTATAATGTGATATTTTTGTGATCTGTGGCAAGTTGTATTCAGAAATAAGAGTTTCTAACAAAAAAAATAAAAAAATGGATAATAACGATACAAATCAAAACCAAGATAGCATCAAGGATACAATGGATTCTCTCAACGAGACATTTAAGAGTGCCGCTGATGATGCAAAAAGTAAGGCAAAAGAAGCTGCTCCTAAAGTCAAAGAAGCACTCAAAAATGCAGCTCATGATATGGCATACGGAGCAGCATATGGAGCGTCGTTTGCTGGGGCACTAGCTGCAGAGTTTCTCCCGCAGGCAGTCAAAGACGGTCTTGCTGAGGGATCAAACGCAGGAAAAAATGCGGCTCAGAACACTGCTGAGAAATATAAGACTGGTGAAGCCTGTGAGGGCGAGTGTTCCGCGTCATAGATTATCTTGTTTGTAGAACTGAGCAATAAATTCATCACAGCCCGTATCCACTTAATAGGTGATCAGATACGGGCTGTTTTTATCTAGTCTAAATCACTTGCAATCGTGCTTGTGATGGATGATGCTCTAAGCATGGCTATAGAAGCAGTGACTAAGATTACAGGCAGGGCTGTCCCTGTGCCCGGAGCAGATGTGGACACCGATAGAATTATCCCAGCGAGGTTTCTCAAGTGCGTGACATTTGATGATCTAGCTGAAGGCATGTTTTACGATGAGCGATTTGAAGCAGATGGATCATCCAAGCAACACCCGATTGACCAAGCGGCTTACCAAGGTGCATCTATCTTGGTAGTGGGGCCTAACTTTGGTTGTGGGTCATCACGTGAGCATGCACCGCAGTCAATTAAACGATTTGGGTTTAAAGCAATTGTAGGGGTAAGTTATGCAGAGATATTCTTTGGGAATTCAACAAACCTGGGTATGCCTTGTGTAAGTATGAGTGAGGTAGATAATGAGAAGTTGATGCAGATGGTGGCGAGTAATCCTGATGCTGAAATGAACATTAATCTTGAGGCTCTTGAGGTAAGTTTTGCAGATACCACATTTAAAATCACAATGCCAGATGGCGCCCGTGAGGCATTAATTAGCGGAAAATGGGATGTGATTCAAGAGCTAGTGGATCATGACGATCAGATCAACGCAGTGGCGGATAGCCTAGCGTATGTATAGAGTATTTTTTAAAATTTATGAGTAAAGAACCTCCATTTATAGAAGTCCGAGATCTGCACCAACGATTTGGTACTCAACATGTACTTAAGGGGGTGAATACTCATGTCAATAAAGGTGAGACTCTTGTTCTTCTTGGAGGCTCTGGTGGTGGTAAAAGCGTGCTTGTTAAACACTTCATCGGGCTACTCAGTCCTTACAGCGGTCAAGTGATTGTTAATGGCGAAGATATTTCAAATATGAATGAGCGCCAACTGGGCAAAGTCAGGCGCTCCATGGGGATGATGTTTCAAAATGGAGCTCTTTTCGACTTTATGAGTGTTGGTCAAAACATTGCATTCCCATTACGTGAACGGGGAATTAAAGATGAAGAAGAGATCAAGAAGCGCGTTCTTGAGACCTTAGAAATTGTCAAACTTCCTGGTCAAGAAAGTAAGATGCCAGCCGAGCTATCAGGCGGAATGCGTAAGCGCGTAGCATTGGCTCGGGCTATTGTGGACCGGCCGGAATGTGTTCTTTATGATGAACCACATGCTGGACTGGATCCAATTACAGGAGACTCTATTGATCATCTGATCAAGGACCTTCAAAATGACCATGGCATGACTAATGTCATCATCACTCACGAGATGCGTAGCGTTTTCCGTATAGCAGACAGGGTGATTTTTCTAAAACAAGGACAGATTTACTGGGAAGGCACCCCAGAAGAAATGAAAGCCAGCGGAGACCCTGAGCTCTTAGACTTTATCGAGGGAGTAGCACGTGAAGTGGTGATCTCTTAAAACAACTTACCAATCAAAATTTTATGGCAATCAAAGAAAAAAGATCAGAAGCAATCGTAGGGTTATTCCTGCTCGTAGGGCTGGCGGTGCTTGGCGCTCTCGTTGTGAAATTTGGTCGTGTTGGGGAGAGCAATATGGAAGGTAGATATAGTGTAGAGATCACTTTCAACGATGCATCTGGATTGATCAAAGGCAGCGAAATACGCATGGGTGGAGCAAGGATTGGTAAAATTACCAACACACCAGAACTCCAAGAGGATCTTAAAGTGCTCGTTCAAATGCGTCTTACTGGGAAAATTAAGATTGATAAAAATAGTTCATTTCAGATTCAGTCACTTTCTATTCTGGGAGATAAGATGATTGTTGTCTCACCTCCAGAACAGCCTAGTGGTGAATATTTAGCAGATGGTGATGTGTTAAGTGGTTCAGGAGCTGGTGGACTGGAAGCTCTACAGTCAGATGCTGAGTCAGTAGCTAGAGATGCTCGAGTACTGATGAAGGATGCTAGAACAACATTACTTAAAGTGGACTCATCACTTGATGATATACGTGCTGTTGCCGGGGGGCTTGCTGAGTCCATTGATAAGATAAATACAGACCTTCTAGATGAAAAAAGCATCACAAGTCTAAAGACTTCGATTGCTAACTTGGAGCAAGTCACCTCTAGCTTCAAAGACATAGGTGATGAAGTGAAGCCTACTTTCAACGATGTAAGAGAAGCTATCGCCAGCGTCAAATCTGCTGCGGACGCAGCGACTAAGACTTTTGACGGTGCGAGTGTGCAGCTGAAGAATATCGAGCCAGCGCTTGCGAGTATCCCTGAGGCTGTTGGGAGTTTTCAATCTGTTGCAGCAAAAGCTGAGGGAGTCCTAGGCGAAGCTGAGAAAACAATCACCAAGATTAATAAGAGTGATGGAATGCTCAATACTCTGACAGATGATAAAGAATTTAGTAAAGACACCAAGCAGTTCGTCAAAAACCTCAAGCATTACGGCATCCTCCGATATAAAGATGACGAGACGTATGACGAAAAAGACCCCAAGGATAACCGCTATCGAGCAAGAAGAAGATAGACTAAAACAATCAACATGGATCTCATAGAAACACTTTGTAGAGTAGCTTTAGAAAATGGGGCGGAAGATCTCTATTTAAAACAAAGCGGAACGCCAAGACTCAGGATCAAAGGTGATCTGATAGAGATTGAGGATACTATTTTCAGTGAGGACGACATGGAGCGATTTCTCGATAAATGTGGCTATGACGAGTCACCGACCAAGGAGGCGGATCTAGCATGGGAAAATGCGGCAGGTCAGAGATTCAGAGTGAATGTTTTTGACTCACTTGGAACCCGCTGCGCTGTACTCAGGCCACTCAGAGAAGTGACTCAAAGCATGATGGCCTTAGGCTTGCCAGTGGAGAGAATTCAAAATTGGCTGAGTAGAAACCACGGGCTGATCCTTTTTACAGGAGCGACTGGCAGTGGGAAATCCACTAGCCTTGCGAGTTGTTTAAGCTGGGTTAGTAGGAAGTTTAAAAAGCACATTATTACCGTTGAAGACCCAGTGGAATATTTGCTGAAGAGCGACCAATCACTCGTTTCTCAGCGTCAAGTAGGCACCGATACTGCGTCATTCCATGATGGTCTCCGCGCGGCACTCAGACAGAGTCCAGATGTTATATTCGTAGGTGAAATACGAGACTACGAGACAGCAAAGTCAGCGCTCCACGCCTGTGAAACTGGGCATTTAGTTGTCTCTACATTGCATTCTAGTAATGTGGCTGAGACAGTCCAACGTATACTGATGCTCTTCCCTGCAGAAGAACGTGAAGGAGCTCTGCATGTTATTAGCCGTCAACTGCTAGGGATTATCAGTCAAAAACTTGTTCCTGGAGAAGATGGTAACTTACACCTTTTACTAGAACATTTAGAGAATGCAGGGGCAGTTAAAAAATGGTTAGAGAATGCCGAGATTAACAAGATTTCTGATTTCCTGGCACAGGGCAGCCAAGGCGAAAACGTGACGTTTATCAATTCCATCATACTCGCTTTCAAATCTGGTCAAATCAGTGAGGACACCGCCAGAAATGCCTGTGATGATCCTGCTGACTTTAACCGCATCATGTTAGGAGTTAGCCACGGCTCGCGCTAAAATATTAGCTTTATGGATAGAACGATCGTAGATTACTTGCATGCACTCGTAAGAGCTGAAGGCTCAGACCTCCACCTTAGTGTTGGCATGGCGCCTTCGCTTAGAGTCGCGGGTGAAGTTCGGCAACTCAAGGCGGACACATTAACAGAAGAGAGTCTCTACGGATTACTCATGAGTATTTTGACCGATAGTCAACGTGCTAAACTGGAGGAAAACTTAGAGTTAGATTTCGCTCTAAATATCGACAATGTAGGCCGATTTCGTGGAAATGCTCATTACATTCGAGGTGCAGTTGAGGCTACCTTCCGACATATTCTAGACGTTATCCCCACGCTCGATGAGCTAGGACATAAACGCATTCTTAAGCAGCTTTCTCACATGAAGGACGGACTTGTCCTCATCACTGGGGTCACGGGGTCTGGCAAGTCTTCCACGTTAGCCGCGATGGTGAACCTCATTTCTCAGCAGAAGAAAGGTGTTATTATCACTGTAGAAGATCCCATCGAATACGTTTTTTCTCATGGAAAAAGCGTGGTCAAGCAACGCGAAGTTGGAGCAGATACTCACACCTTCGGGGCTGCATTAAAATATGCACTTAGACAAGATCCAGACGTTATCATGGTGTCTGAGCTGCGAGACATGGAGACAATCCAGGCAGCTATAACGGCTGCCGAGACCGGCCACCTCGTCCTCGGCACACTTCATACTATCGATGCCCCTCGCTCGCTGGATAGACTCATAGACGTCTTTCCATCTAGGCAGCAAAGCCAGATAATAGCACAGCTAGCGAACTGCCTCAGAGCAGTCGTTTCTCAACGACTCATCAAGACCGTTAAGTCTGAGCGACGCGTGCTTGCAGAAGAAGTCATGTTGGTGAATCAGCCGATCCGAAATTGCATTCGCGAGAGGAAATTTGAGCAGATTGATGGCCTCATCGAGATTGGCGGAAAAGATGGTATGTTCACTATCGACCACCATTTAGTCGAGCTCCTTAGAAAGGAGAAAATAACCGTAGATGAAGCATACAACGCTAGCCGTGATAACACCGTTATAGATTCCTATATTAAGGAAAAAAAGCTCAGGGAATTGAGCCAAAATGAGGGTAGTTAAAAAGAAGAAACCCACAGGCTGTTGTAGCAACCTGTGGGTTTAAGTTTTTTGTTCCCCAAATGAATAATCAAAAAATATAATGACCTTCACTAGATACAGACCCTTGTGTTCAGGATTTGTTCAAAGAAAAGTTAATAAAATTGAAAATTGTTCATAACTTATTCATAATGAGTTGAAATAATGATGCTATTTACCCATGGAATCACCCATTTTTGCATAAAGTTCCTGTTGTTTTACAGAATTTTCCAGTAAATCAGCATCTAAAGTCACTCGACCTTTCTGGAAAATAGTAATTGTGGAGGAACCTCCAAAGGAGAAATACCCCTTTTCCGCCCCTTTTTCCACTGTTTCACCTGGTGTATAAGTCTGGTGGATTGATCCAACACAAGTGGCTCCTATTTCCATGATTAGCACCTTGCCGTGATTAGGCGTTTCCAGAACGGTACGGGATCTTTTATTCTGCCACATGTAATCTAAATTTTGTCTTAGTGCGATAGGGGACACTGAGAAGAGCGGACCGTTGACCATTACGGTCTCGCCTGGCACACCAGCTAGAGGGAAATGATATCGGTGATAATCTACTGGGCATAGACGAGATAAAACCAATGACCCACCAGTAAACTCCTGATAGAGTGCATCATCGCCTATCAGTTTGCGTAGATCCCATTTCTGACCTTTCACGAAGACTCCTGCGACATCCTCCGCATTCTCAAACCCCAAGTGCCGACCATCAGCTGGAAAAACCACCGCGGCATCTGAGATGGGGCGTGCAGTTGGCTTTAGCTTTCGATAGAAAAATGCGTTAAAGTGCTGATAGCTCTCTGCATCATCCAGAAAATCCTCTACTTCCATCGCATAGTCTACAATGAAAGGAGCGACCTTTTCCTTTGTCTTAGGATCATCCATTCGTCTTCCGTACCATTTACTAAAAAACGGACGTTTGATGAAACTATGCAGAGCAATTTTCCCTAGAGGGTTAACATATGCCCACTTCAGAAATCCCTCTCCGTAGACCTGTTCAGTCTCTAGTTCACCTGTGTATCTGTTTAAATAAGTAATTGGCTTCACACAGCAATTCCTGCTTGGATTCCCCGCTATTGTCAACCTCCTAAAAAAAGGGGTGAAAAAAATAACATTCACTCTTGCACTACCATCGATTTATTACCCATGATGACTTTAACAAGATTTTAGCAACACCTACCAAAAAAAACACCACACACACTATGGCTACCTGGGGAACAAAAACATTTGAAGACGACACCGCTACAGACTGGCTCGCAGAGCTCATCGATGCTGAAGAATCACGCGAGTTCCTCTTGGCAAATATCACTCTAGCTGATGATGAAGAAGAGCCTGGATATGACACTGGAGTCATCTGTCTCGCAGCCTGTGAGATCATCATCGCACTGATTGATGAACCTCGCAAAGGGCTGCCAGAAGAGCTCAAGGACTGGTTAGCCGATAATGAGTGTGATGACATCACTGATCTTCCAGAAAAGGCTCTAGAGTCACTAAACATTGTCCTCAGTGATAGCTCAGAACTTATGGAAACTTGGAAAGAGCAAGAAGACTATGATGAATGGCGCGAAGGTGTAGATGAGCTTGCCGAAATCATGGAGCAACTCGTCCAAGCCTAACCTGTATTAATTATTTATTAAGCAAGGTTAACTTTTTCTTCCTCTCTAAGAAATAAAATGTTTCTCTGAGTCATGAGAGAACAGTTACTAGCCCATCCTGTGTTCAAGATGGCATCCGAGCAGTTCGAGCGTTCTGCGGATTTCCTTCAGTTATCAGACGAAGTTAGAGAGCGTTGTAAATGGCCCAAGCGGCTAATCACCTGTACTATCCCCATCAAGCGGGATAATGGAGATACAGAAGTCTACTTCGGCTATCGTGTTCAGCATCATTTGTCACGTGGTCCAGTCAAAGGTGGGCTCAGATATCACCCTAATGTAGACATTGGAGAAGTGGCCGCATTAGCCATGTGGATGAACTGGAAATGTGCTCTCATGGGGCTTCCGTTCGGTGGTGGTAAAGGCGGCGTCACTTGTGACCCTAGCACGATGAGCCAACATGAGCTAGAAAATGTCACTAGAAGATTCACTGCCGAGATGCTCCCATTCATCGGCCCTGAGACTGATGTCATGGCGCCAGACATGGGGACTAATGAGCAGACGATGGCGTGGATAACGGACGTTTACGCCACACATGCTGGGCACCTTGTACCTGGAATAGTAACTGGGAAACCTGTTATTCTTCAGGGCTCAGAAGGCCGCACTAGGGCTACTGGGCATGGCGTAGCTTTTCTCGCAGCACGTGCTCTTCAACTGTGTGAAATTGACTATGAAGTTGCCACAGCTGTTGTTCAGGGATTCGGGAATGTAGGTTCTCATGCAGCCCGGACTATTGCTAGCTACGGAGTTAAAGTGATTGCCGTTTCAGACGTCTCTGGAGCGATTCACTCAGAAGACGGTATCAACATAGACGCCCTTATAGCTCATGTGAAAGATACCGGAGGGGTGAAAAATTTCCCTGGAACGTCTCCGATAGATCCTAATGAGATGCTTCTGTTAGAGTGTAGTGTTCTCATGCCAGCGGCATTGGAGCGAGTCATCACCGAGGATAATGCAGCAGACCTAAAATGCAAAGTCCTAGCAGAAGGAGCTAACGGACCAACCACACCAAATGCTGACGCTATCATTGAGAAACGAGGCGACATCTTTCTCATCCCGGACATCTTATGTAATGCGGGAGGTGTAACAGTGTCCTATTTCGAGTGGGTGCAGAATCTTCAGCGCTTTCAGTGGAGTGAACAGGAGGTGATCTCCAAGCTCGACACCATGCTAGCGACGGCCTTTGATAAGGTGATTAATTTTGCTAAGTACAATGATTTGCCAAATCGAGTCGCCGCATTATCCTTAGGCATTAAAGAAGTTGCGGATGTAAAAGCGCAGCGCGGTCTCTATCCATAAAATAACTATATGAATCACCAGTCTGTAACATTTAACGAGTTCGGCTCACCAGCCGAGGTCCTCCACTACGCCACCGAAGAAAAACTTACCACTACGCCTCTAAAATCTGGTGAAGTTCGGGTGAAAATGCAGTTTTCACCGATTAATCCTGCAGATATCAACTACATCCAAGGTAACTACGGAATCCGACCTGAGCTACCAGCCGTTCCAGGCGTAGAATCTTCAGGTATCATCACTGAGTCTAGCTCAGAGGGTGTTTCGGTAGGTGATCTGGTCATCTTCATCACCCGAGTAGGAACTTGGCAGAGTGAAGTCATCTGTGGAGCTGAAGAAGTCATTGTGATCCCTAGTATCCCCGCAGAACAAGCGGCGATGCTCAAAGTGAATCCTCTCACGGCACTCTGTCTGTTAGAAAACTATGTGAGTCTAACAGAAGGAGACTACATCATACAGAATGCCGCCAACTCTGGAGTAGGCCAGTGCGTAATTCAGATAGCCAAGCAGCTAGGTATTAAGACCATTAACCTCGTGAGAAGAGATGAACTTATTCCGGAGTTGTTAGAACTAGGAGCGGATCATGTTCTGTTAGATAATACCTTTGTTGTAGAGCAAGTAAGAGAAATCTGTGGAGAGAATCTGCCTAAGCTTGCTTGTAATGCCGTAGGTGGAGATAGTGCGCTTCGCCTGATGGATGCCATAGCGGAGCAAGGCCAGCATATCACTTTTGGAGCTATGTCAATGCGTAGCCTCAAAGTGCCTAACAAATTCCTCATCTTCAAACGTATTCAGCTCCATGGTCTCTGGGTTACTAAGTGGATCGAAGAAAACGATCATGCTACAGTCTCAGCTGCTTATCAACGCCTCGCAACATGGGTTGCAAAAGGTCAGTTAAGTCAAGCCATCGATACCATCTACAAGCCTCAGGACATCATCCCAGCTATTAAGCACGCTACTCAGGATAAGCGTGATGGGAAAATTCTCTTAGACTTTACTGAATAGGGGATGATTAATGAGCAATGAGCGCAAGATTATCCACGTTGACATGGACTGCTTCTTTGCTGCCATAGAGCAGCGAGAAAATCCTGCGCTGAGAGGTAAACCCATCGCTGTGGGAGGTGATGGTAGACGAGGTGTTCTTTGCACCGCAAGCTACGAAGCGCGCAAGTTTGGTTGTCGGTCAGCTATGCCTGGTTTCAAGGCGCTAGAGCTCTGCCCGCAGCTTATTATTGTTCCTGTTAGATTTGAACTCTATCAGCAAGCGTCAAACAAAGTTAGGGCAATATTTGGCAGGTTCACCGAGCTCATCGAGCCGCTTTCTTTAGACGAAGCTTACCTTGATGTTAGCCATTGGAAAAGTGATGCCGGTGCCATCGCTCGGGAAATACGCGCTCAGATCTACGAAGAAACCCAGCTCACCGCTAGTGCAGGGATTTCATCTAACAAACTCATCGCCAAGATAGCTTCAGACTGGCAGAAACCGAACGGACAACACCAAATCAAGCCAGAAGAAATACCAGCATTCATGGAAAACTTACCTGTAGCTAAGCTCTGGGGAGTGGGGAAAAAGATGCAGCAAAAACTTACCTCTGCCAATATCCACACTTGTGGCGATATGCAGAAGCTGGATAAACTCACGATGGCAAAAAACTATGGCAAATGGGGGCTAGAACTATACGACCTTTGCCGAGGAATAGACACGAGAGAAGTCCAGACTAGCCGTATTAGAAAATCGATCGGTAAAGAAATCACCTTCGATGAAGACATCAATCGTGTCCAGGACCTCTTCGCTGATTTAGAGAAAATGTTAGAATCAGTTAGGGAAATACATCAAGATCGCTACAGAGACAGAATTATCAAATCCACCGTCGTCAAACTCAAATTTGCAGACTTTACTGGAACCACGATAGAGCGAGCCACGGAGAAACCTAGCATGGAACTCGCCAGAGAATTACTTTTAGAAGGCTGGTCCCGAGGAGGGCAAAAATCTGTCCGCCTACTCGGGATAGGACTCAAGCTAGCCGATCCAGAACCTCAAACACAGCCTCAGTTAGAACTAGGAATGGAGTGAAGCTGATGTGGAGAAAGGTGAATCTTTAAATATATTAATACGGTAATGTTTTAGGCGGCGTATTTAATTGAGCTACTATGAAGTATTTCTTCTGTCGTTCTGGACTTTTTTGAGCCTTCTCATTTGAGTTTTCGCTTGAGCTTTGAATTAACTATCTCGTCTACTAGAGGGTCGTCTGAGATAACTCAGCCTTTAAATCTCGATTCAAATATTCGTCAGGGTTTAGATCTGGGCTGTAGCTGAGCTGGGCAGAAATGCTGCGGTGTAGGGTGCGGTATTTTAGTGATGGTGTTGTGCTTGGGAGTAAGGAATTTGTGAATGATTTCTTTAAACAGCTAAAAGCAGTGACTCAAAGTGAACCTGGACAGAGTGAACGTTATCATAAGAGAGAGACTGGGGCGCGGAAGATTAGACACGCGAAAGGAGATAAGTTGTTTAGTATGCGACGGCTGGAGGTGGATAGTATCGGGTAGTTTCTTTGGATGTTTTACTTATTATGTATGCTTGTCTGACAATGGCGATAATTAGCCTCTTGCTTACTCATAATTAGCAATATATGCTCATTTTATGACACTCCTAGACACAAGAACAGAGTTAAATAATGCGCATTTTATGTAGAAAGTATGTTGGGTTGACCAAGATGATGCTCGTGTTAATTACGACTTGTGGATCAGTGACTGGAGCTCTGTTAGAATATGTGACGGCTCCTCCAGACAACCCATTGAGAGGACTAGTGCCGTATGTTGATGCTTCTAAGAAGGCGAATTTTCCGCATAGTATGGAGTTTCGTTACTTCTCATTGAGGGATATTATGAAGGGCCCAGATGAGTATGATTGGGAACCTATAGAGCGAGCGCTTGAGGGTGTAAGTAAGCGCGGAAACCAGATCGTTTTCAGGGTCTTTTGTGAATATCCTGGTAGGAAGAATGCGGTTCCTCAGTTTCTCATTGATGGTGGAGTGAAGATCACCAAGTGGAAAAATAAGGATGATGGCGAGATCAGCTATACGCCTGATTATGAAAACCCCAAATTAAGAGAATCTCTTACTGGATTCATTAGAGCGATGGGGGTTAAATACGACGGTGATCCGAGGATAGGATTTATTACTGCTGGCGTTCTAGGCTCGTGGGGTGAGTGGCATACTTACCCGCGCGAGGATTTATGGGCATCGAAGGAAGTCCAGCTTGAGATTTTAGATTCTTTTGCGAAGGCCTTCTCAACGACGAAAGTATTGTTGCGATATGCTGCTGGTGGTAAGAATGAGATGTATGCAGAGAATGTTGAGGGGCCTTTTGGTTACCATGATGATTCATTTGGATGGGCAACAATCGATACGGGAAAGAAGAACGACTCATGGTTTTTTGAACCTACGCTTAAGGCCGCTGGTGCGATGTCAAAGTGGAAGAGCTTTCCGATAGGCGGCGAGATTCGTCCTGAGTTGTGGAAGAAGAGTTTTACTGCCAAATGCCATTCTAGGGATCAGGGATTTGTGGAATGTGTGGAGCGCTTGCATGTGACTTGGCTTATGGACACGGGGCTTTTCGATACGCGCTTCAAGGTGGACCGTGAGCGTAGAGAAGCAGCACTTAAGGAAGTGGCACGGATGGGCTATGAGCTCTATGTCTCGAAGGCGGAATGGAATGAGGGTGTGTTGTCGCTATTGGTTGAAAACCGTGGAGTTGCACCATTTTATTATGATTGGCCAGTAGAGGTAGAGCTGGATGGTAAGCTTATTAAAACCGACTGGAAATTGAGCGGAATCCTGCCGGGTGAGCCGCGTGTATGGTCGATCAAAATGGCGGCTAAAAGCGCATTGAAAGTTCGCGTGCCGAACCCAATGAATGGTGGTAAACCACTCCGTTTTGCAAACCGCTCTCAAGGAAAAGAGTGGCTTGAGATAAAGCTATAGATAAGGCTTACTCTGTTCCATTTCAGCTTCAATCCACTTGCTTTCTATGGGCTAGAGGATTAGTGTGGCGTCATGACACTCGCTAAGAAGATCAAACTTATTCTCGTTATCACCATTATTTCTTTGGTGGCTATTGTTATCTTCCAGAATACTGAGGCGGTCACTGCAAATCTCCTGTTCAAGGAGGTGAGTATGTCACTTTCTCTGATGTTGTTACTCACGTTTTTACTGGGGATTATCACTGGATTTGTATCGATGCTGTTTCTTTCTAAGAAGAAAGTGAAGAAAGTGGAGGCTAAACTATAATTCTAAAAGGGGTTCATTCTTGCTTGTGAATGGACAGAGGGTATAAAGGTGCTTGTCTAGAGGCAGTTAATTACACCAAGAAAGAAATTGATCATGAAGAAAACATTAAGGTCGCCATTTTATTATTTTGCTGGATTCGCTGCTCTATTTACGGGGGTAGCATGCACACAGATCAATCAAGCTAGGGCTAAAAATGGAGCGCCTACTCAAAAAATGGCTACGGCTACGAATACAGACTTGAAGGATTTAGGTGAAGGACATGCTATATTTATGAGACAATGTTCTCAGTGCCATGAACCAAAGCTGCCGGCTACGATTCCTTCTGAAGCATGGCATGTGATCGTGCCTGGGATGGCTTGGAATGCTGGGCTTTCTGAGATAGAGGAGAAAAGTGTTCATGCCTATATTATGGCGGCTAGTCAGTATAATGAGCAGCAACGCTAGTTACTTGTTTGAACGCTGGAGGTAAGTTTTTTATTATGGTGCGCTAATTGAGATGAACTTATTTCCCTATATTCTTGCTGCTAGGCCTAAGACTTTGCCGGCTGCTATTGTGCCGGTTTGGCTGGGATGTCTGCTGGCGTGGTTCCTTACGGGTGAGTTTGATGGGTGGGTTGCATTTTACACATTGATGGGTGCGGTGTGGATTCAGGTGGGGACGAATTTTTTCAATGACGCTATCGACTCGGATAAAGGTGCGGATACTGAGAAACGTCTTGGACCAAAGCGTGCGACGGCAAGTGGTTTGATCTCGCGACGTGCGGTTTACACTTCTGCTGTTGTTTGTTTGCTGATTGCGGCGGTATTTGGTGGCTTGTTGTTTCAGGCGCGAGGGTGGATGGTGTTGGTGATCGGTATTCCGTCATTGTATTTATGTTACGGTTACACAGGTGGGCCGTGGCCATTGGCGTATAAGGGGCTGGGGGAGTTATTTGTGGTGTTGTTTTTTGGGCTGATTGCGGTGGCTGGGACTTTGTTTATGCAGTTGGGTGAGTGGCGTTGGGAGGCAGTTCTGTTAGGTCTGCAAGCTGGGTTGCTCTCAGCGGTATTGATTTCTATTAATAACCTACGAGATCGTGAAGAGGATGAGGGTAATAACAAACGCACGCTGGCGGTTTTGTTAGGTGAGGAGCGAGCGAAGAAGTTGTTAATGGTAGAGATATTTCTGCCTGCTGTTCTAGGGTTTATTTGGTTAAGAGACGATATCCAGTTGGCACTTTATCCGCTCGCCTACCTTGTGCTCGCTATCCCCATCGCTAAAGGGGTGATGAGCAATGAACCAGGTAAGATCTATAATAAGTTCCTCGCACTCGCAGGACTACAGCTCATCGTGTTCGGTGTGGCATTTCACATAGGTGTGCTCTAAAAATAAAGTTAGAAATATCTAGAAAAAATTTGTCAACGGATATGAGCACTGGTAGTGGGTAGCCGTTATGAAAATCATCAATTTACTACTCGTCACATTATCCCTCAGTCTTTCTCTTCACGCGGATCCGGAGGCTAAGCCGGCTTCGCCAGCAAAATCAGAGGCTGCAGAGGCTGCTCCACTTCGTCATGTGGTTTTATTTAAGTTTAAGGACACGGCAACTGACGAAGAAGTTGCTGCAATTGAAAAAGCCTTTAGTGCACTGCCTAGCAAGATAGAAACCATCACTGATTACGAGTGGGGGCCTAATGTTAGTGAGGCGAATAAGAATGATGGGTTCACTCATTGTTTCATTGTGACGTTTAAAGATCAAAAGGGGCTTGATGTGTATTCACCACATCCTGCTCATCAGGAATTTATTGAGCTTTTCAAGCCGTCACTGGAAAAAGCGTTAGTGTTTGATTACTATATGCAGAAACCTTAATTGAGTTTCATCTCATTTTGCATCCATCCCATTCCAGAGACAGGTTAATGGCTCTGGGGTGGACTTTTCCTGCTTTATTTTAGATTTCCTGCTGGCTGGTGTAGGGAATCAATTCCGTAGGATCTTATACAGGATTCAATGAGAAGTAAATCATGCCTGAGATGCTTGCGGCTATCAGGTAGTAGGAAAAGTATTCCAACTTGCCCTTTTTAACCACGTTCATAGCAAGAGAGATGGCGAGTAGGCCAACTACTGCAGATGCAACTGCTCCCCAGATGTAGGCGTCAGATGTGCAGGAATCGAGAGCGGTGCCCCAGCTGCCTAATCTCTCAGCTTCATCCTTTAAGTTCAGCACGAAGCCTCCCGCGATGGCAGGGATGGACATGAGGAAGGAAAACTCAGCGGCTTTCTCAGCTTTGACGCCACTGACGAGTCCGGCGGCAATCGTTGATCCACTGCGTGAAATTCCAGGTAGGATAGCTAATGCTTGGCCGATGCCCATCCAGAGTGAGCTTTTCGCTCCGATGTTGGCGGTTTTGTTTTTTAGAATTTTAGGGACGAATAGTAGTGCTGCAGTGAGCAATAAGAGTCCACTGACTAGGACTGGGCGGTCATAGGCCGCTTTGAAGTAATCACCAAATAGTTTATAAGCCACTACTGCAGGGACAGTAGCGACACCTAGCCAGAAGATCATCATGCGCTCTTCTTTCATGTCTTTGGTCCAGAGTGATTGGCAAAGTTTCCAGAGGCTGGCACGGAAGTAGATGAGCACACTCAAAAGAGTTCCTAAGTGGAGGACAATTTCAAATGAGAGACTGCTTTCCTTGATGCCGAGAAGTGCTTGTGTAAGAACAATATGCCCAGAGGATGAGATAGGCAAAAACTCTGCTAATCCCTGCACAATACCCACGATGATCGCTTCCAAAATACTCATAACTAACGCGGAATCTAGCCACATCTGAGGACTTGGCAAGGAATAACCTATGGCTAGTATTTATCTTCTATAATTAGGAATATGTCATAAAAAAGGCTGAAACTTTATTCTGTTCGTAACGTATGTATAAGATTAGCGTAGAAATAGTTATCAGGCTTAATTTACGATTCGTTTTAATCTAACCATAACCCATAAAACCATGTCCCAGCGATGCTCAGGAAACCCACTAGCAGATAATACACGATCATTAGGAGCTCAATCTCGGCGAGAATTTCTCAATGTGGGGTTGCTCGGGGGGCTAGGTCTGACGCTTCCTGCCTTTTTAAAAATGCAGGCTCAGGGTGCTCAGAAAATTTACAAGAACACGGATGGGCCATGTAAGGCTGTGATCCAGATTTTCCTACCTGGAGGGTTAGCTCAGCATGAGTCATTTGATCCTAAGCCCTATGCGCCATCTGACTACCGTGGACCGTTTGGGTCTATCAAGACGAAGCTCACTGGTTACCGATTTGGGGAGCACATGAAGGACATGGCTGCCATTGCGGATAAGATGACGGTGATTCGTTCTATGTCACATGGTGAGGCAGCGCATGAACGGGGGACTCATAATATGTTCACTGGTTACCGGCCAAATCCTGCGTTGGAGTTCCCATCCATAGGTTCGGTGATCTCGCACGAGTTTGGCCCTCAGCATAATTTACCACCGTATGTATGTGTGCCTACTGTGCCCAATGAATATGCTAACTCTGGCTACCTTTCATCATCTCACGGCCCCTTCGCGCTTGGCTCAGACCCGGCTCAGAAAGATTTCCAGGTGCGAGATCTTAATATGCCGAAGGGGGTTGATGAAGAGAGGTTCAACCGAAGGAAATCTTTGCTTGAAACTGTGGACCACCATTTCCGTAGTTTGGAAAACTCTGACGCGCTGGACTCGATGGATGCTTTCTATCAGCACGCTTATAGTCTCATTTCATCGCAGAAAGCACGTGAGGCATTTGATATCAATAAAGAGCCTCAGAAGCTCCGCGATCAGTATGGCAATACTCAGGCTGGTCAGCGGATGATCCTAGCGCGCCGACTTGTGGAGTCTGGTGTAAGGTTCGTATCGCTAACAACTGGTGGGTGGGATCACCACGCGAACATCAAGGACGGAATCCAAAAGGGACTTCCTCCAGTCGATAAGGCGGTCGCTATGTTGATCAAGGATTTGGAACAGCGTGGTTTATTAGATTCGACGATGGTCATCCTTACTTCAGAATTTGGGCGCACACCGAAGATTAATAAAGATGGGGGGCGAGATCATTGGCCACGGGTATTTTCTACTATGCTTGCGGGTGGTGGTATCCAAAAAGGATTGATTTATGGTGAGTCAGATGCCCTTGGTGGGGAGCCTGAGGATAATAAGGTTGGGGTGGAGGACTTCGCTAAGACGATTTATCATCAGCTGGGGATCAATGCAGATAAGGAGCTGATGTCGCCTGGTGGACGGCCGATAGAAATTGTTGATGGTGGAAGTGTAATCAAGGACATCATTATCTAACATGTTAGAGAAATTATCGGTTATATTGTTGGCTTTGGTGTGCTGTCTCAGAGCGCATGAACCTCTGCTCAGTAACATTTCTCCAAGAGGGGCACAGCGGGGAACTACTGTTGAGCTTACCTGTCGGGGAGATCGGCTCAAGAGCGCTCATTCGCTCATCATGTACCAGAATGGGATCACTGCTGGGGAGCCTAAGATCATCAACCCGAAGCACGTTACTTTTCCTATCACTATTGCACCAGATGCACCACTGGGTGAGCATAAGTTCCGGATTGCCTGTACTGATGGGACCACGGTTTTAGAGACTTTTTGGGTGGGACAGTACCCTTTAGTTAAGGAGACAAAGGAAGCTAATAACTCACCAAATGAAGCGCAAGCGATTGAGAATAACCGTACTTTAACAGGGATCACGGATAGGGAGGATGTGGACTATTATAAGCTCCATTTAAAAAAGAGCCAGACTGTCACTATCGAGGTAGAGGCGATGCGTCTGGGTAAAACATTTTTCGACCCTTTCATCGCGATTACTGATGCGAATGGATCTGAGTTGGTGTCATGTGATGACTCACACCTTCACCGTCAAGACCCTTACCTTTCCTTTACCGCATCTAAGGAAGGCGACTACTACATTCTGATCCGCGACTCGGCCTACGAGGGCGGAGGTGGTCATGTCTACCACATGCACGTGGGGGACTTTCCTAGGCCGCTGAGTATTTCCCCTTTAGGTGCTCAGCGCGGGAAGGCAGCTACATTTGTTAGTGTTCTTCTAGGCAAGTCTGAGCTGAAGCAGACGCAAACCTTTTCTGCTGAGGATGAGTTTCAGCCGCTCTATATCACCTCTGGGAAATACAGTAGTCACACGCCATATCAGATCCGTGTGACTGACTTTGGGGCACTGACAGAAAAGGAACCTAACGATAACGTAAAACACCAAAATCAAGCCACGACACCAACCGCTCCCATAGCATTTCACGGTACAGTGCAGCAAGATGGAGATAAAGATTGGTATAGATTTCATGCTAAGAAGGGACAGAAAGTACGTCTACAAGTCTATGCCCGTGAGCTAGGATCTCCACTCGATTCGCTTATTCAAATCCACGATGCCAAGGGCAAATACATTGCAAACAATGACGACCTTGCACAGAACTTCCCAGATAGTAAGCTAGACTACACCGTCCCTGCTGATGGTGATTACTGGGTGGTGATGCAGGATCGACTTAAGAAAGGAACTCCTCATCATCATTATCGGATTGAGCTGACTTTGCAGTCGCCAAGCATTGATGCATCACTTGCAAACTTTAGTGACAGGGAGACTCAGAAATGGAAGGCGTTTAGTATCCCGCAGGGTAACCGTGTCGTCTATCAGGCTAATGTCAGCAAGGTCATTACCAAGGAGGATATAGAGGTGATGGCTGGCAAAATGCCAAAAGGCATCAAGCTTAGACAGATCCGAATGATAGATAAGGATACAAAGGTTCTGCTCTATCTAGAAGCCTCAGCAGATGCTCCACTGAGGCACAGTCTGTATCCGCTGAAGGTAAGGACGCATGATAAAAAACTTACCTCTAACATTATCTCTACAACCACTCAGATCAGGGGGCCTAACAACCAGATTTATTATTCTACCAAAGATGACCTCATCCCCATCCAGGTTACACCTTCTGTTCAGGCGAAGGTTCATCTCATTCAACCTAAGATGGCAATCAACCAGAGTGGAATTTTACCGCTTACGATCAAGATAGAGCGATCCAAAGGTTTTGATGAACCTGTCACTATTCTTGTCCCTTGGAAGCCAGCTGGGATCGGTTGTCCAGCTAGCATAACTATTCCAAAAGGGAAGGATACGGGCATTGTGAATTTAGCAGCTGACTCAAATGCTAAGCTTGGTAAATGGGAGTTCTGTGTCCGAGCTACTTACAATGAGAAGACAGGTGAATATCCTGGACCCGTGCATATTTCTTCTAACATCATCAACATCGAAGTAGCCAAGCCACTTCTTGCTGGCAAGCTAGCAATCGCCGCTACCGAGCAGGGTGTTGACACTGCGCTGATCTGTGACTTTGAGAAGATAGAAGGTGCTCAGAAATTTTCAGGTAAAGCCAAACTGATTGTCCAAGGTTTACCAGATGGAATCACTGCCCAAGCTGTAGAAATTACGCACGACACCAAGCAGATAGCCATCCCCGTGGTGGTTCCTGCCAATGCCCGCACAGGTAAACATGGCAACTTATTCTGTCTTGCCGTAGTTACCATCGACGGCCAAGAAATCACCCAAACCCTTGCCCAAGGCGGGACGCTTAGAGTCAATACACCTAGCAAACCAAAGGTGGCGGTGAAGACTAAAAATGAGACTGTTAAAGCCCCTCCTGCAGAGCAAAAAGTAGTGCCTAAGAAACCACTCTCAAGGCTAGAGCAACTGCGGCAGGATCAGTGATATGGTTTTTTCAAGAACCTCGAATACATCTCTGCCAAAGCTAAACTTAATGCAGAGTGGTATTAATATTCCACGGTCAAAAACTTACTCCTATCCACAAGCTCTTAACACATATTTACTTCATGAAATACATTACGATTTTTTCCATCTTCCTGCTTATTTTGCCATACATGCGAGCAGTTGCTGAACCTGACTTTGTGCCGGTGGGTGGTGGGGCTCTTGATCCTGCGGCTTTTGCTCAATGGGTGGATGGGGAGGAAATAATCATTGATGAAGGAGCGGCTAAAGACGGGCCTTATTCTGTTGTTTGGACTAAGGGAAAGAAACCGGATTGGCGGGGGGTGAAGTTTGGAGAAGGGTTGGCTGGTGGAGAGCGGCATCTTCGGATTGGTTTTAAGAAAAGTACCAAGGTTGGTAGTGTGATGGTTAGGGGTGGGGGGGCACTGAGTGTGTTGAAGCCGGGAGCTTCTTATCCTGGGGATTTGGGGGATGATTCGCAATGGATGGCGGCGGAGCGTTTGGTTGATGGTCGGGTGTCGCAGAAGGAGGTGGATCGTGAGGAATATGCGATTTGGGTTTTGCCTGCGGGAACAAAAACAAAGGCTTTGCGGTTTAGCCATTCACCTTCTCTAAGTAGTCCTGAGATGGTGGGGTGGCTTGGTGGTGTGTGGATGCATGAGGAGAGACTGGGGAATGTGGCTCCGCAGGCGTTGGTACGATCTAGTGCACGGGATGATGTCAGTGCAAAATTGGTGGATGCACAGAACGGTAATGATTTGGACACTTGGGACAATGGTGAGCAGGGTGCAGAGCTCGTGGTATCTCCGGATGATCCTGAGATCGTCACGTTAACTTGGTCAAAGCCGGTGGATCTAAATGGTATTTGTTTGTTATGGACGGGTTTTTCAGCGGTAGAAGTCGAGGCATTTACCGGTAATCCGGAAGAAGTTGTTAGAGAGGCGGCGGATTCTCGTTGGCGGCGGGTTGGTAGTCGGAGTGGCATGGATGCGCTTTATCCTCTCCCACTGGGAACCAATTGGATTCCTTTCGAAAAACCGGTCAGGACACGAGCGGTGAGGTTGCGTATTATTGATAGCCTAAAGCCGCAGCATGATCACTTGAAACACCGGGTCAAAGATGGTCGCCGTGTGTGGCTGGGTGAACTGATGGCAATGACGTCGCTGGGTGACCGTGATGCGCTCACGAGTATTGTGTTGCCTAAGCAGAGCGAAGAGCCACCGCCGATACCGATCAGGTTTACGCTTCCCGAGGCTGGTGTGGTGACATTGGTGATAGAGGATGAAAACAATCAGCGGGTGCGAAATCTTGTGAGTGAGACTCCCTTTCCTGCGGGCGAAAATACGGTTTGGTGGGATGGTAGTGATGATCTGTTACGCGATCCGGAGGCCGCTAAGCATGGGGTCTATCATCTTCCTTCTCGGTTGGTGGAGCCGGGGGACTATCAAGTGCGTGGGCTGTGGCATAAGCCACTGAAGCTGCATTATGAGTTTAGTATTTATAACGCTGGGAAGCCAGCTTGGGACACTGCTGACAAGACGGGGGGGTGGCTGACTACGCACACGCCGCCGACTAGTATGGCGGTGGTTCCAGGAGAGCGCACACGCGATGGCAAGCCGCTCATTTTCATGGGGGCATTTATCGCTGAGGGTGGGCATGGCTTGCAGTGGTTGGATGAAGATGGGACGAAGCTCGGTGGGCAGCATTGGGTAGGTGGGCACTGGACGGGTGCGCCGACGTTGGCCGTGGATCTTGGTAAAGACGCGAACTTGGAGCATCTTTGTTACGTCGGTTCTGTCTGGGAAGGTGAGCTGCGGTTAACGGCAAAAACACGTGATTTAAATGACGCGCCTGTTTTCAAGTTGAAACTTGGCGATGATCCCTCTGGAAATAAGTTGGAGGCATCTGAGGTGCTGCGGGATTTCGATGGTGGGGATAAAATGTATGTTCTTGGTGGGATAGCGGCCCATGATGGGATGCTGGTTTGTTCTATGGTGAGGCAGGATGAATTGCTGGTTGTTGACATCAAGCAGGGCAAGATTACGAACAAGATCAAGCTGGTTGATCCACGTGGGGTTCGCTTTGATCGGGAGGGGCGATTGCTTGCTCTGAGTGGTAAGAAGCTGGTTCGCTTTGAGACCCTGAGTAGTGCTCCTAAAGCAGTGATTACTGATGGGCTGAGCGATCCTCGACATGTGGTGGTTTATAGTAATGATTATTTTCTGATCACTGATCGGGCAGATTCGCATCAGGTTAAGGTTTTTTCTCCGAGTGGTAAACGGGTCGGTGTGATAGGGAAACCTGGGGTTCCGGATACGGGGCTTTATGATCCGTTGCATATGAATAATCCTAACGGCTTGGCGGTAGACACTCAGGGGAAAATTTGGGTGGCAGAGTGTGATGAGCATCCTCGGCGTGTCTCGGTCTGGACGGACAAGGGTAAGCTTTTTAAGGCGTATTATGGGCCGACTGAATATGGTGGTGGCGGGGTGCTGGATCCGCAGGATAAAACTCGATTTTTCTATAATGGAATGGAGTTCAAACTCGACTGGAAGACGGGCACGGACAAGTTGGTGCGTGTGTTTCATCGGCCTGAGCCATCATTGATGGCGCACTATGGGCCTTACTCGCCTGACACTCCGCTTTATCCGGCTGCGCGGAAGAATAGCCGCTACTTTACTAGCTGTTATACGCACAGCCCTACTAGTGGTGATGACGCGGTGTTCATTTGGGAAGATGCGGCCAAGGAGGCAAAGCTGGTTGCTGGCTTTGGTAAAGCAAACTCTTGGTCAGTGTTAAGGCAGGAGGAGTTTCTCAAGTATTGGCCAGAAGGAACTAGGCCGCATGAGGAACATCCTGCACGGGAGCATTCATGTGCGTTTAGCTGGACTGATGCGAATGATGACGGGGTTCCGCAGCCCAAGGAGGTAGAGTTTCTGAAGGCATACTGTAGTGGAGTTACGGTGATGAATGATCTGTCGGTGGTCGTTTCTCGGTTTAACGATCGGAATGTTAGATTTGCGGCGGCGTTTAATCATGCTGGATTGCCGAGCTATGTGATAACAAAGCCTGAAGACCTTGGTGTTGCGGGGGGAAATCCTCCTTCTAGTGGTGGTAACCAATCACTCACTGAACTAGGTGGATGGACGATTCATACCAATGCATCTGAGCCATTTTCTGCTTATGGACTGGGCGGGACATTTAAGGGTGAAGCTCGTTGGAGCTATCCTAGTGTTTGGCCTGGGTTGCATGCGAGTCATGAAGCGGCGGTGCCGGATCGGCCAGGTATGATGGTGGGCCACACGCGGTTGCTTGGTGGGTGGATACAAGGTAAGGCTGGACCGATGTTTTGTGTGAACGGTAATATGGGAAACATGTATCTGATCACAGCAGACGGGATGTTTGTCAGTACTTTGTTTAACGACGTTCGGCTAAGGCCGAAGTGGGCTCCACCAGTGGCTGTTAGGAATATGGATGTGACTGATGTTTCGCTCCATGATGAAAACTTTTGGCCGAGTATTACTCAGACGTCGGACGGGAAGGTTTTTCTAATGAATGGAGGCCGGTCGAGTCTTGTGCGTTTGGATGGGCTGGAAACGCTCAAGCGACTGCCGGAGCAACGCATCACGGTTACCGCTGATAGTCTAGAGCTAGCCCGAAACTGGTTCAAGCAGAGCGAAGAGCGCCGTCAGCAGGAACGAGGTAGTGGCACGCTGAATGTGCCATTTCGTGAGGAGGCTCCCCAAGTAGATGGCAGCTTGAGTGACTGGCCACAAAACACTGACTGGGCTGACATCGACCGTCGTGGAGTAAGGGCTAATTTTGACAGCGACAGCCGTCCGTATGAAGTTAGTGCAGCGGTGGCATTGTCACGAACACACCTTTATGCAGCTTGGCGCACGACGGAGAAAGGACTGCTTAACAATACAGGCGAAACACCTAACGCGCCTTTCAAGCATGGAGGTTGTCTTGACTTGATGCTGGCAACGGACCCTTCTGCTGAGGCGGATAGGAACGCGCCTGTGGCTGGAGACCAACGATTACTCATTACACAGGTGAAAGGTAAAACGCTTGCGCTGCTGTATCGGGCTAAAGTTCCAGGGACGAAAGAGCCGATCGCATTTAGCAGTCCGTGGCGTACTATACCGATCGATGTGATTGAGGACGTTAGTGAAGAGGTTATGCTCTCTACGGACAAAAATGGAAACTACGAGATTAGCGTTCCTCTGAGCTCACTTCATTGGCGTCCTAAACTGGGTGAAAGCTATCGGGCTGACATTGGCATACTACGTGGGTCAAACGGTCAGACGACTCAGCGGGTTTATTGGACCAACAAGGCAACAGCGATCACGGCGGATATCCCGAGTGAGGTAGAACTCACGCCGAAGCTCTGGGGTAAATGGAAGGTAGAAAGGCGTTAATACGATTATAAAGTCTGAAGAGTTTCATCTGGGCAATAAGGTGCATTTTGCATTGTATAAATTTTGCTTCGATTTTTCCGCGGGATCAGTCGAGTGTACCGAGGTGGGATCATGTAATTCAATATTTTAGCGGGCTTGTGGGTTATTCCTTGTGCTTATTTAGATCGATGTAGTAGATTGTGTTCATGATGAGTTAAGGTTATATTATTACAGATAATATACTTGAAGGTCTATATCTCCCGAAAACCCACATTTAAGATGAAAAAAACACTACTAACAGGAATCATTATATCGGTCACAACAGTTCTAGCTCAAGCTACTATAACAGTAGTTGATACGCCTGATGGCCTCACCATTAACCCATCGCACGCAGGTAGCGATATCGTTGCATTAGCTGACAGTGGAGGGCAGTTGGTCATAGGAATCGCATCCGGAGCCGCCAACTTTGGGGGTGATACTGGAGCGGGTATTGTGTTTACGGATGGTAGTACAGACCTCAATCCGGCAGTGGTGGTGCCTGCACCAGTGTATCAGACTGGAGGCATTTTTCAAGATGGGGCGGATCTGGGATTGAATTATGTGAGATTAGATATGAATCAGAACGGAACCTATGAAGCAGTAGTAGAGTTTACGACAGGAACTATTAATGCCTTCTCTGATGATGTTATAACGCGGTATGCGTATGACTCTAATGATGCTAATCTTTCCATTCCTGATGCGGTAGCTGCTTTTGCTGTGCCTGAGCCGTCTTCGGTTTTGCTACTGGGGTTAAGTGGTGTTGGGTTTGTTTTCAGGAGGCGTAAATAACTCTGATGAGAGCCTTAAAGAGGGCTTTGTTGAGCGGTCATTTGTAAAGCAAGGCTTGCTTACATGATGCTGTAGGTGCTAATTTTTTTACAAGTTAGATGTTGGATGGGTCTTTCCTGCTTTGTATTTGAAATACGGCTTACGATAATTATAAGACCATCTTATTCATTAACTACGACATGGCTTAGAATGTGCTGTAACTTTAGAATCTAAATATGACAAAATTAATCAAACTTATCAGTGTGTTGGCTCTCTCTACGATGGGCACAAGTTTTGGGCTCGAACCTGGCGACAAAATTGCTATTGATGGCATCCAAAAGGCGGATTTTCTTAAGGGTGAAAGTTCTAAGGAATGGGAACCTGGGAAGCTCTATATTATGGAGTGCTGGGCGACGTGGTGTGGACCTTGCATAGCGGCGATTCCTCACATGGATGCGCTTTATGATAAGTATGAGGAGAAGGGTCTCAGAGTGGTGGGGATGAATGTGTGGGATGAGAAAGCGGGGCGTGAGAAGGCTGATAAATTTGTCAAAGGGAAGGGTGACGGAATGTCATATCCGGTGGCCTATGTGGACAGTGAGAGTGTGTTTCAGAAGGACTGGCTTGATGCGGGTGGGGTAGAGATGATTCCGCATACTTTTGTGGTGAGAGATGGTGTTCTTTTGTTTGAGGCTCATCCTATGGAGTTGACGGATGAACGGATTCAGTCGTTGTTAGCTGGTGGTGAGGAGTCTGATAAGTTGGTGGCTGAGTATAGGCGTGTGGCGCAAGCTGAAGTGGATATGAAATTGCGTGCGGCGGAGTTCGCAACAGCACTTAAGGCTGGTGACAAGGAGGCGATGAAAACAGCTCTTGATGCGGCGGTGAACTTACGTATTGAATCTTATGATCTCGAGAGAATGCAGCTTGAGTATGCTCTTGCAGTAGAAGACTGGGCGATGGTAGCGGAGGCTCTTGATGGAGATGGTAATACTATCATGACCGTTGTGAGACGTTTAGAATTTAGGGAGGGTGTTCCAGAAGATCTGCTGAATAAAGTGATAGAGACGCTGCAGGGACAGCGACTGATGCATGGCTATACGTATGCCATGATAGCGACGTATAAATGGAAGCTGGGAGATAAAGAAGGCGCTCAAGAAGCTGCTCAGCAGGGGGTGGAGAAGATCAAGACTGGGAACTTTTCTGTAGAGCCATTTGAGCAGTTTGCAGCTAAGATGGTGGAAGGTAAGCCTATGTCGCTCAGTGGCCTCTCACAAGCTATGCGGAATGCTAGCGCAAAGAAGAAGTAGCAGTTTAGATGGAGGTGTTTCTTTGCTGCCGCGGACAAGATTTGCGATTATTTTAATTTTAAGCCCATTTTGGGCCATAGAATTTCTGTAAGAATATGACGAAAATACGGCTTATCTTGCAATGTGGGTTGCTGGTGCTCTGCACGGGTTGTTCTGACCCGAATCCCGCGGCTCCTGAGGATTCGCTGCGTAAGATTGAGTTTGATCTGGATGGGATCGATGAGGACGGCCTACGCGGTCCTCCGGGAGGCAAGACTTCGGTGTCATATGAGTTTGCGATTCCGAATACCGAGAAGTGCAAAGAAGAAGTTCGAAGGATCGACTCGACAATTGAGTTCATGTCGGGATCGAGAGGACGGGTTCAAGCTGAGGAGGGTGAGAGCCTGTGCATTGGCTCGACTCATCAAGCGAATTACCAAGATGTCTTACAAAGACTGAGTGAATTGTCCTATGTAAAGCGGATTATAGAATGTCACTTCGAATAAATATACTTCTTGCTCGATGAAGTAGGGAAGTGGTGGTTGGGCTTGGTGTGTCACCTTATGGGTTATGGTTTTGAGTCTGGTGGATTATTCCCTGTGAAGGTCTAGTCCGATGTTGTATGTATTTCATGATGAGTTTGGGTTCTGGTATTCCTAGCCATAGGGTTGATTGGTTTTGGTGCACCTTTGTTAGATAGCAGACTCAAGGAAACCTTAAGCTCAATACAATACTAGCCCTTTCACTATAAAACGCGATGATTTCACATTTTAAACGTCTTCTTCCTCTCCGAGGCTTGTCCGTATGGCTGGCTATTTCATGCTGTGCTTATGGGGCAATTTATGAGGTGGGTTCTGGGGATGAAGTTGAGGAGTTGATTGAATCTGGGAAGTTGTTGGCGGGGGATGAAATTGTTTGGGCTGATGGGGAGTATGCGGATGTGGAGCTGAATATTGATAAGGTTGATGGCGTGGGTGGGAAGCCGATTACTTTGCGTGCTGCGAGGCCTGGGGGTGTTGTGTTTCGGGGAGAGTCTCAGCTTAATATTGGAGCTAAGTGGTGGGTGATCGATGGATTTCATTTTGATGGGAAGACTGGTGGGGTGAATGCTTATAACTCGGTGCAGTTTCGTGGTCAGGGAGGCACTGGGGCGGAGCATGTGCGGTTGACGCGTTGTGCGCTTACTGATCTAACCTGTGAGGATGAATCGTCTAAGTGGGTTCAGATTTATGGGAGGTTTAATACGATCGATCACTGTCATTTCAGTGGTAAGAATTCTAAGGGGGCACTGATCACGGTGGAGCTGGGTGCTCTGAGTGAGGGGGAGACGGCGGAGCATAGGATAGAAATGAATTATTTTGGGGATGTGGCTCCGCAGGAGGGGACGGATAATGAGACGATTCGGGTGGGTTTCAGCGGTGATCAGAATAAACCTGCGAGGTGTGTGATTCAGCGGAACTTGTTTGTGCGATGTAATGGGGAGAATGAGATCATTAGTAACAAGTCTAGTTTTAATACTTATTATTCGAACACGTTTAGGGCGTGTGATGGAGCTTTAGTGTTGCGGCATGGGCATCATGCTCGGGTTGAGGGGAATTACTTTTTTGGTGATGGGGCGGAGAATGCTGGGGGGATTCGGGTGGTGGATAGTCATCATGTGATTCTTAATAATTACATGCAGGATCTTACGGGGACGACGTGGAATGCGGCATTTTCGATTTTGGGTGGGAAGCAGAAGTCTGGTGGTGCGGAGAATGGTTACCAGGCGGTGGATGAAATATTGGTGGCGCATAATACGATGGTGAATTGTAAACGCAGTATTTTCTTTAACAAAGCCAAGGGGGCGCGGGCTCCTTCTGGAATGTTTGCCAATAATCTGGTGAGCGGCTCTGATGGGCCTTTGATCACAGTGGAATTGTCTATCGGGGGTATTAATTGGCTGGGCAATCTGATGCATGGTGCGGAGGTGGGGGCAGATGTTAAAGTTATCAGTGCTGATCCTCAACTGAGGTTGCGTGATGGGGTGTATCGTCTAAGCGTGACAAGTCCTGTTATAGGTGGCGCGGTGGTGATTCCTTTTGTGGTGGAAAAAGATATGGATGGTGAGTTAAGGCCGAAATCAGGACACGATATTGGAGCGGATGAAGTGGATGGTCTAGTAGGTAATGTGGCGACTGCTTCGCTGCGGCCAAAGGATGTGGGGGTAAGTTATTTAAGAGAGCGAGAAGAGCGAGAAGAGCGAGAAGAGCGAGGTGAGCGATGAGGAAGATGAAGCATTAATCGTTATCAATGGCAGCAAGTTATGATTTTAGATAGGCGATTCGCGAGTGACCGATTGGGGTGTGAGAGGCTGCATAGTCATGACTATGCTGTGGTGGTTGCGGTAGTGGGTGGGGTGATTGACTTACGGATTGCTGATGAATTGGTGTGTCTGAAGAGGGGGAGTATCTGCTTCATTGAGCTTGGGTTCACTCATCAAATTCTTGGGACTTCTGAGGATTTTTCTGGGGTCCATGTGTTGTCTCTGGCTTGTTCGTTTTTGTTGTCGTCTGGGGTGAAGCCTAGTAGCGGGGTTGTGGTTCATGATGTGGAGTTGCATGGTCGGTTCATCAAATGGATGGAGGCTGAGAGGAAGGAGGATGTGTGTGGGGATGCTATTTTACCTGTGCTTGAGGAGTGTGGGGTTCGGTTGATTTCTCTGGAGAATGGTGGGGTGGATGAGTCTAGTCATTGGGTGGCTAGGAGGATCAAGGCTTTGCTTGATGATGGGGGAGATGCTGAGGCATGTTTTGGGTTTATCTCGGAGCAAATGCCGTTTTCTAAGGAACATTGTAACCGGGTGTTTAAGAAATTCTATGGGATTACGATTCAGGCGTATTCGCTGAATGTTAGGGCGGACAGGGCGCGGGTATTGCTGAAGAGTGGGATGTCAATTTCTGATGTGGCTTTGGTGGCGGGGTTCTATGATCAGAGCCAGTTTAGCAAAGTTTTCAGGAGCATTTATCAGATGACCCCTGGTGAATATCAAAGGCAGGTGGTGGGAGAATCTTGATCAGTCTGATACAAGAGTAATCTGAGGTATGTGTTATTCTTTGGATATGAGCAGATCAGAAGAAGAACATAATAGGCGGATTCAAGAACAGTTTACGAAGCAAGCGATACCATTTACGGAGTTGAAGGGGCATCTTGATTCGGTGGGGATTTTGATGGAGCTTACGGGGACGGATTTGAGTGATACTGTTTTAGATGTTGCGTGTGGGCCGGGGTTGGTGGCATGTGAGTTTGCGAGGAAAGCGAAGCATGTTATGGGGATAGATTTGACTGATAAGATGATAGAGGAGGCTGGGAAGCGTCAGTCTGCTGAGGGGCTTTCGAATATGGACTGGCAGATTGGCTCTGCGATGGAGTTACCGTTTGAGGATAATTCATTTTCGGTGGTTATTTCTCGTTACACGTTTCACCATTTTACTGATCCTAGTGTTGTTCTGGCTGAGATGGTTCGGGTATGTGCACCTGGTGGCAGGGTGTTAGTGGCAGACCCGGTTCTTGCTGTTGACTTTGTGGATGCTTATAATGAGATGGAGAGGCTAAGGGATCCGTCTCATACTCAGGCGCTTTCTGTTGAGCGGTTTGATGCGATGTTTGGTGCGTCAGGTTTAAGGGACATTTATCGATCTGGATATGGAGTTAGTATGGAGCTTGAGCAGCAGTTGGGTGCTTCGTTTCCGAATCCAGGGGATGATGAGGTTTTGAGGGGAATCTTTTGGGAGGATTTAACGAAGAATAGGCTTGGGGTAGATACTAGATTGGTCGATGGGGAAATACATTTTACGTATCCGATCTCAGTTTATGTGGGGACAAAATAGGTAGAGTGCTCTGAGGGAGGTGGTTTATTACTTGTGGGTATTGTTTGTTGTAGTAGGTTTCAGGCGTGTTCATTTTAAGGAGACTATATTTGTTAGGTAGTTCTTCTTGGCACAGAATTTAACAAATAGATAGAGAACGATGACAAACCTTCGAGAACAGACAGAAGCGCAGATTGAGAAGACGCGTAGTGTGAAGCCGGAATTTATGCAGAAGATTGACGATTTGATGCATTCTGCGCGAGAGTTCGAGGAGAGTGGCTGCGCGATTGAGGTCGGTGAGGTGGCTCATGACTTTGAGCTGCCGAATGCTGTTGGTGAGTTGGTGTCGCTGTCTGGTTTACTGGCTAAGGGGCCTGTGGTGGTGACGTTTTATAGGGGGAGCTGGTGTCCTTATTGTAATTTGGAATTGAGGGCGCTGCAGGATAGGTTGGCTGAAATTCATTCACTTGGAGCTGAGCTGGTGGCGATCAGTCCACAGATGCCGGATGAGTCGTTGACGGGGCCTGAGAGGGGGGCCTTGAGCTTTCCGGTGTTATCAGATCAGGATGCGAAGGTAGCAGCACAGTATGGTGTGGCGTGGGAAGTTCCTGAAATTTTGTTGGAACATATGCGAGTGGATCGGGGTCTCGACTTGAAGGATTTGAATAATGGGAATGGTAGCATTTTACCTATTCCGGCGACATTTGTGCTGGATCGCAGGGGTGAGGTGGTGTGGCGCTTTGTGGATGTGGATTATCGTACAAGAGCTGAGCCGGATGATATAGTTGCTGAGTTGCAGAACTTGGCTAGCAACTCAGCAAGATGAGTCACTTTAGTCTCTAGTGATAGGGGACTGAACTTTGTAGCCGTCTTCACTGAGAAGGTAACCACCAGCAGCGCCAGCGGCAAGAGGAACACATGATGTTAGACCGCTAATAGTTGCAGCTGCTGAAGCGATGAGGGCGTATTTTAAATATTTTTTCATAGTAATTTAAGCTATCATCGTTTGGATGGAACGCAACAATTTAGTCTTGTGCTGTATTGCTTGTGAGTTCTTCTGCTACTGGGGCTCTATGAATTAGATAATTTCTTGCTAGAGTTGGTGAGATTTACTATTAGTGAGTGGCTTAACTTAAGTCTTGGATGATGTTAGATGCGTCATCTATTTTCTTGCTGAATTTCCTGAATGTTATTTAGGCGTGAGCTAGCTACACTGATTGACTCAAAAAAAATGAAACATTATTTAATATTTATTACACTCATTGCTCTGGCGATGTTTGCGGATGCACAGGATGAAGCGAAGAAGGTCTCTGACCCAGATGGACTGTGTTCGATAGATCTTCCTGAAGGATGGAGTTTAGTGGCCGAAGATAAGAGAGCGATGCCTAAGCGGCCTGCGCATCTTGCGGTGTCATCTGAATGGATGTCTGAGGATAAGAGCCGAGTAGTGTTGCTGGTGTTAAAGAAAGCAGGATTTCCGAAGGGAGAGAAAAAGAAGCCTTTGTCAGAAATGGTTATTTCTCTAGTAACTGGATTAGCTGGGGGCTCAGATGCTAAGGCGATAAGAGAAGGCGGAAGGGGGAGAATGGGAGGCTTAGATTCGTCTCATATACACATGATTCAGTCTAAGGGGAAGCTCTTGATAGAAAATCATTTATCAATGGCTGAGGACGAGAAATATTACTATGTGGTGATTGGCAGTTATCGAGTGGAGCATTTTAGGAGGCGTGGAGTGGAGATCGCGCGGATGGTGCAGTCGTTTGAACTAGGAAAATAGCTCAATCAAATATGATTACTGTTAGACGTGCTGCATCGGGTGATGCTGAGCTTTTTAGGGGAATTCGGTTGCGGGCTCTTAAGGATAGTCCGGAGGCGTTTGGTTCGACTTATGAGGATGCTGTGGAGCGGGATTTTGAGTCTTGGAGGGAGCAGATAGAGTCCACTGTTTCTGGGGTGGGTCGCAATACACAGTTTGCTTTTGATGGTGATGAATGTATTGGGATTGCGGCCTTGTATAGGGAGGAAGGTGCTGAGGCGGGGGATGTCATTATGATGTGGGTATCGCCTGAGGCTAGGGGGACGGGGACTGCGGGGTTACTCGTTGAGAATTTGCTTTCTTGGGCATCTGAGGTGGGGATGCGTGATGTGTTATTGAATGTGGCTTTGGCGAATAAGCGTGCTATTCGATTCTATGAAAATTGTGGGTTTGAGGATACTGGTGAGGTTGTGGACTGTGATGTTAGTCGCGGTTTGAAGGCGATTAGGATGTCGAAGAGTGTGGGTTTGTAAAAGTTGTCTATGGGAGGATTTCGTGTATGTTGTTGGCATGTTTAAAAATGTATCGAAACTATTGTCTGTTGGTGGAATTGCGGCGGTTTGTCTATCTAGTGTGAATGCTGGTGAGGCTGTGCGTGATGGGAAGGTGGAGGCGGAGCTTATGCTGAAAGACACTGTGCTGAAGGCTGGTGGTGAGAGCTGGGTTGCGGTGGCTGTGAGGGCAGATGCGGGTTGGCATACTTATTGGAAAAATCCTGGTGACATGGGGGTGAGCACGACTGTGGAGTGGAAGGCGCCTGAGGGGGTGACGATTGGTGAATTACAATATCCGGCACCGCATATGTTTACGATGAGCATTGTGAAATCACTGGGTTATGAGGGGACGGTGACGCTGCTGGCAAAGGTGAATGTGGCTGATGACTTTGTGGCTGAGGGTGGAACGGCATCGATCTCTGGGAAGGTGAGTTGGTTGGTTTGCTCTGATGAGCAGTGTGTGCCGGGTGATGTGCAGGTGGTGGAGGATTTCTCTGTAGCTGCTGAGCAGAAGGCAGGCGCTAAGGCTGAGCTTATTGTGAAGGCGATGGAGGCGCTTCCAAAAGTGGTGGAGGGGGCTAAAGCTGAGATGACTCTTGATGGTGACAATGTGGTATTTAAGATAATGGGTGTGGCTGATCTCGCTGCTGCGGAGTTGTATGTGAGTGCTGAGAGTATGCTTCAGACGGGAGAAAAGCCTGAGTGGAAGCAGGTGGGTGGAGATGGCAAGAGCTGGCAGGCGAAGGTGAAAAAAAGCCCGTATTTGTCAGCATTACCGAAGGATGCGGAGTTGGTATTGCGTAAATCGAATGGTGAGGAAATCCTTGTGGCCGCAGCGGCTGGGAAGTAATGGAATTTATTTAACTGATTTTTACTCTGTAATTTTACTATTCATATAATATGTGCTAGTGTCAGTCCGTATGAAAACTATATTTAAAAACGTGTTGTCCGGCCTTAGTGCTTCAGTGCTCATGGCTGGTGTTGCAGTAGCAGCTCCTCTAGCAAATAACTCAGATGCTCCAGACTTTAAGCTTCCGGACACTGAGGGTGAGACTGTGACTCTTTCTGACTATAAGGATAAGGTTGTGGTGCTAGAGTGGGTGAACTTCACTTGTCCGTTCGTGCAGAAGCATTATTCAAAAGGTCACATGCAGAAGCTTCAAGATGCGTATGATGATAAAGGGGTAGAGTGGTTCCTCATTAACTCAGGTCCAGAAGATGCGAAAAAAGGTAGCTATAATGCTGCAAAATTTGAAGAGCTCGCTGATGAACATAGTGTGGAAGCTGAAGAGATCCTTCTCGACCGTGACGGTAAAGTGGGCAAGGCATACGGCGCGATGACTACTCCACACATGGTGGTGATCAATAAAGGTAAAGTCGTGTATCAAGGTGCTATTGATGACAAGAAGTCTACTAGTGCAGATGACATAGCAACTTCTGTGAACTATGTAGTAAAGGCTCTTGATGCGGTGCTCGAAGGTAAAGAAGTAGCGACACCAGTGACTAAGGGTTACGGTTGTGGAGTGAAATACTAACGGCTTAGGTTGTAAAATTTAACAATAAGAAAGGGCAGACCATATTAGGTCTGCCCTTTTTGTTAGTTTTTGTGATGAACAAAATACGTAAGAACAATCGTCGTTCCTAGAATGCCCACTGCCATCCCGCTACGACACTGTAATCTTGGTCCATACCAACGCCGTTTGCGTCTTGTAGGATAGGGGTGAGAACCTCTACTGCTAGGCGGTGACCGCTGAGTGCGCCAGACTGGAATACGTAGTTGGCACCTAGTCCTAGTTCTAGGACGTGACCGCCGTAGTTAGGTTGGAAATGCTGTGGTGCGCTGTGATCATGGCCTCCGTTGTAGTGACCATCGATGTCTTCTTGGTATCTGTAGTTCAATCTGGCTGAGAGGCTGAGTGAATGGGTCACGGGTGCGGCTATCCAGGTGGTGAGCTGGAATGTGTCTCCGTATTGGAAGCCGGAATCATTTTCGTCTTCTAGGGCAAAGCTTTTCATTGCTTGTGCTCCCCATGAAAAGTGATCGAACTGGGCATTGTATGTGGCTCCAATGTTGAGGCTGTAGACTCCAGTTCCTGACTGCATTCCGTATGGAAGGAAGGTATCTCCTTCTTTATGGTCGACTTCGGCGGTAGGGAGTGTGAGGCCTAGGTTGAGGTGAGCGTTGTGCTGGGGAGTGTGGAGGATGCTGTATAGTGCACTGATTGTGATGTCACCAAGGCCGCTAGAGCTGTGCTCGTGTCCACCTGTTGTGCCGTGTGATCCGTGGTCTCCGTGGCCACCGTGAGAGGTGGCGTGTGGGTTGGTGACCATAGTCATGTCTTTTTCTACGTAGTTGACCATTCCCATGAGGGTAAGTTTATCGGTAGGGGCATACATGAGTCCTAGCATGTGCATGTCCATGGTCATCTCGTCAGCTGCGCTTGAATAGTGGCTGCCAGATGGTGACATGGTGCTGTAAACTTCGTCAGTGCTGAGTGATTTGGTTCCGTCTTGGTGTCCGTTCATGCTCATGTGCATGAAGCGGTAGGATACCATCCATTCTCCTTTGTTGTGGGTGTGGTCTCCCATGACGCCGATAGGGGCGTGGGAGTCTGGTCTACTAGATACGCCTACGGATGATTCTGAAGAAAAAGGTGTGACTTCAGTTCCTGCTTGGATCGTGAGTGATGATGCGAGTGTGAGTGCGGCGCATGTTGAAGCGGCGTATGTTGTGATTGTTTTCATGTTAATTTATTTGTTAATTTGATATGTATTTATTGAGGTTTCATGTCTGATTTAGTTCAAACATGAGGGCGTATTTGTGGTTACAAATACTGGTGTGGGCACGATGATATCCGAGAAATCATGTGCTACGAAATGTATGACCCCAAGGATCAGCTAACTACTTAGCAGTCAGTGAGGGGTTCAATTTTAAGATCAGACACCGAGAGTGTGAACGGAATGCTCATACTGAATGGGTGCTGGTGGAAATACCATTGATTAACAAGCTCGTGGAGGAGGGGTAGGACATTGTGTGGTCCTACTGACTGGAAAATGGACTGAAGGATATACAAATCCTAGTCTAGTGCTGTGAGGTCCGATAGGCGAGATGCGTGTGAAGTTGACTACTATTTTCGCTACGGATAGGACTTCTAGCTTTTCAGGTAGATTTCCTTTTTTAGGTTCCTCAGTTTGCTGAGCTTTGAGTTCCGCAATTTTCTGACAGTGCTCACATGGGGCTTCACCAGAGAAGGTAGAATCAATTGCTTCAGCGAGTCCCTGATTGGGGACGCGATCATGTAACATTTTTGACCATGCAAATGCCTGATACATTGCCATAGGTCCTCCAATAATGGAGAACGCCGTGACTAAGCAGGTCAGTTTCATGATCATGTCTCGTAACATTGGCGAAGATAAAAGGTTGTTTCTAAATTTTAGTCAAGCTTGGTCTGAAAAGAAACGAAAAAACACCCTGTCAGAGGGTGCTTTATGATGATGAACTTAGGGAGTGTTAGTCTGTATATTAGTGAGACTAGCCTCTGAGTTCGCTGCTGTGTTTGAGTCTGCGTGAGGCAGTGGCGTAGAGTTCTTTGTAGCGAATTTTGGCATAGTTGTAGATGATGTGGTTTTCATCACCAGCTGACATGAGGACGGCCTCAGCATAGGCTGTAGGGCGATAGTCTTTGCCGAGCAGTTCCTTGCCTACGATGGTGTAAATTCTTTCTTCGAGTGTAGCATGGAGCTTTTCCTGATCATCAGGGAGAGAGGTGATAGGAGTTGCAGCGTGGATAGTGTTTGGTTCTGGTACGGTTAGTTTTTCAGCCATGACATTTATTTCTATGTTGTTTTCTAGGAAGAGAGGGAAGGGTGTGAGACCGTAGAAATAGTATTCTACAAATATACGCCGATTTCTTGTCAATCTTAGCTTAGAGATTAAGCCTAAACTCTTGATATTACAAGAAATTATATTTGTACTCGATGCCTCTATAAATCTGTATGATTGAAAACTTCCTCGCTCCAGGAGGCTAATGATGGGTCAGTGACTTTATGATGAAGTGACTCAATATCTTTAGGGCTACGCTTTAATCTGAGGTAGAGTAGGTATGCTGCTAGTGTGTCCTGCTCCTTAGCGGTACAGAGCGTTATTTCGCGTTTGAGTTCGTCGAGTTCCATAATAAAATGCTTGTTTGGTGGTAGCGTAATATCATCTAGCTGTTTACAGAGGTGATGGGCTGCTAACGTGGTGTAATGAACCTAGTGGTGAGAGTATAGAAAGCAAGCTGGAAAGGGCTTTGGATGGAGAGTTTGGATAAGTAATATGTCTGGAATAAGGTTTGCCATTTGTGCTTCATTTGTTTAATAAACTGATATGAATAATCAATTGTTTGGAACGGATGGGATCCGTGGCAAAGCTAACGAATGGCCAATCACCCCTGAAGTGGCTATGAGAATAGGCAGAGCGGTGGCACGTGTTCTTTGTTCTGAGGATGGTGGTTCACTTAAAGTAGTGATTGGGAAAGACACTCGTCTTTCAGGATATATGCTAGAAAACGCACTGACTGCGGGACTTGTTTCTGAGGGTGCTAGGGTGCTTCTTACTGGGCCAGTGCCGACACCAGCGGTGGCGCATTTGACGAAGACAATGGGTTGCGATGCGGGGATTATGCTGACGGCTTCACATAATCCATTTGAGGATAATGGGATTAAGATTTTTGGAAGTAATGGGTATAAGCTCACGGACGAGTTGGAGAGTGAAATCGAGAAGATTATTCTAAGTGAAAACTTGTCTGATCCTGATCCGAGTGGAGGCTTAGGAAAGGCGTACCGTATCGATGATGCGGTGGGAAGATACATTGAGTTTGCTAAGAATGCAGTCGGAGCTTATTCGTTAAAGGGTTTTAAGGTGGTGCTAGACTGTGCACACGGGGCATCCTATTTCGTAGGGCCGCTCATTTTTGATGAGCTTGGTGCTGAGGTGATTAAAATAGGGGTGAACCCGAATGGACGAAACATCAATGAAGGCTATGGGGCACTGCACCCTAAGAAGGCGGCGGCTTTAGTGGCGGAGCACCAGGCTGATATAGGGATTTGTTTTGATGGGGATGCTGACAGGGTGATTTTTGTCGATGAGAATGGGGAAGTGATTTCAGGTGATCGCGTTCTTTGTCTTTGTGCTAAGGCTCTGAAGGAAGAGGGCAAGTTGAAGGATGATTGTCTTGTAGCTACGGTGATGAGTAATCTGGGACTTAGAGATGCACTGGAAGAGGACGGTATTAAACTAGAGGTTACAGGTGTGGGTGACCGATTAGTCATCGAGAGTATGCGTGAGAATGGTTATTCGCTTGGTGGTGAGAACTCTGGACACATTATTTTCTCTGATAATTCGACTACTGGAGATGGTATCATGAGTGCGCTTAAGGTGCTGGCGATCATGAAGCGGACAGGTAAGAAATTATCCGAACTTGCAGCCTGCATGGAAGAATATCCGGCAGAGTTACATGGCATCTTAGTGAAGGAAAAGCCACCGATCCATGAGACTCCTCAGTTGCGTGATGCCATTGCGGATGCTGAGAAAGCGATGGGTAATGAAGGTAGAGTGCTGGTGAGATACAGTGGAACAGAAAATAAAATCCGCGTGTTGGTGGAAGCTAAATCAGCTGATGCGGCCAAGCTGCATACTAAGAATATCTGTGATGCTGTGCATGCTACGATAGGGTGTTAAAAAACTTACCTCTAGAAAAATGAATTTGTTAGAGCCTCTTAGGAAAGGGAATTTATGGCCACTTTATGATGGTGATGTGTCAGGTGATCAGCTTATTGCGGATAAAACTTTGGCTCAATTGCAACAAGAGTTGGCTCCTGATGGGGGCTCGCTTTATGCAAATGCTTGGGTAGATCCTGCTGACTGGAGGGCCCTAACAGAGGATGAATCTGCTGGGATGCTGGTCACTGAGGAGGGTGATGTTTTAGGTTTTATTGAAGGGAGAGGAGAAGGGAAAATGACAGCAAGTCCGCGGTCTAGGCTCATTCTTCATCCGTGGGATCTTATTTATGTGAATGAGCAGGTGGTGGGAACTCTTACAGAATCTAGTAGTCAAGGCGAAGTTAGCCCCGCAGCTCATGTAGAAGGATTCCTGCAGGTGGGTGAGGGGACGAGGGTTCTGCCTGGAGTGTTTATCGAGGGTAATGTGGTCATTGGTAAGAACTGCAAAGTAGGGCCTAATTGCTATATTCGTGGGAATACAACTATTGGCGATAATTGTCATGTCGGTCAAGCTGTGGAGGTGAAGAATTCTTTGATAGGTCATGGTTCATCCGTGGGGCACCTCAGCTATGTGGGAGATAGTGTGATAGGGAATAAGGTGAATTTTGGTGCGGCAACTGTGACATCAAACCTCCGTCATGATGGCAAGAACCATCATTCGATGAGTGGAGGAAAGCTAGTGGATAGCGGGAGAAGGAAATTTGGCACTATCGTAGGTGATGGTGTGCATACTGGTATTCATACAGCGATTTATCCGGGCCGAAAACTTGGGCCTGGAACTTCAACTAGGCCAAATGCCGACGTATCAAAAGATCTCATAAAACTAACTTAAAAATCTAACAATCTAACAATTTTAAATAACCATGTGTGGTATAATAGCATATTCAGGAAACAGATTAGCAACGCCCATCTTACTTAACGGGCTAAGAAAACTCGAATACCGTGGCTATGACTCTGCGGGAATTGCGATTCATAGTGACAATACGATTCATATCTACAAGCAAGAAGGTAAGGTGGAAAACCTTGTGAAGAGCTTAGGAGATTATGAGGCAGATGAAACGCATCAGCAAGGTCATCTGGGGATAGCTCATACCCGCTGGGCGACTCATGGGCCACCAACTACGGCTAATGCACATCCTCATGGAGCGGGGGAGAGTGCTAATGATCATCGTATAGCATTGGTGCATAATGGGATTATTGAAAACTACCGTGGGCTTAAATCCAGATTAGAGGCAGAGGGTAGAGTCTTTCATTCTGATACAGATAGTGAGGCGCTTTCACACTTGATTGATTCCTACTATGACGGTGATCTCGCTAAGGCTGTAAGCGCAGCGCTTAAGGAGGTGGAAGGAACGTTCGGCATCGCTTGTTTAGCGAAAGCTGAGCCTGATAAGATGGTGGTAGCGCGTCGAGGTTCGCCAATCGTGATTGGGCTAGGCGATGATGAGACGATTGTGGCATCTGATGCATCTGCAATCATTAGCCATACGCGGCAGGTGATCTATCTGGATGATAATGATGTGGCGATTATTCAGGGTGGAAAAGTGGACATCCGCACGCTCGACGCGAGCCCAGTGGTGCGTGAGACTTCTGATATTGACTGGTCTGAGGACGCGGCTGAGAAGGGTGGATATGAGCACTATATGCTGAAGGAAATTTTCGAGCAACCTACTGCGATCCGTAATAGTATAAGAGGTAGGCTGGATCTAGATAGGGGTACTTCATTGCTAGCTGGTCTTCAGTTAGAAGCACGTGATATAGTAGATCTTCAGCGTCTTGTCATTATCGGATGCGGCACTTCTATGAATGCAGGTTTGGTAGGTGAGTATTCTGTGGAAGACTTTGCTGGGATGCTTTCAGAGGTGGAGCAAGCGGCGGAATTCCGTTACAGAAATCCTATTGTAGGTAGTAAAGATATGGTTGTAGCGATTAGTCAGTCAGGGGAGACAGCAGACACTCTTGCCGCTGTGCGTGAAGCACAGGAAAAGGGTGCGCTAGTAGCTGGACTAGTTAACGTAGTCGGCTCTACCATTGCGCGTGAGACAGGCAGAGGCATCTACTTGCATGCTGGGCCAGAGATCAGTGTGGCTTCTACTAAGGCATTCACTTGTCAGGTGTCTGTGCTGCTGATGATTGCGTTGAAATTTGCTCGGAGCCGGAGGCTTTCTCGTGAAGAGGGGATGTCGATAGCTAAAGAGATTCATCGTTTGCCTGAGTTAGTGGAGCAGGTGCTGGAGCAGAATGATAGGATTGCTGAGATAGCGGCGGATTTTGTGAAGTATGATAATATGTTTTATATTGGTAGGGGGTATTTATTCCCTGTTGCGCTTGAGGGTGCGTTGAAGATTAAGGAGATTTCATATATTCATGCTGAGGCTTATCATGCGGCTGAGCTTAAGCATGGGCCGATTGCGCTGTTGGAGGAGTCAATGCCAGTTGTTGCGCTATTGAACGAAGGTCCTGGTAAGGAGAAGACACTTGGAAACGTGGAAGAATGCCGCGCTAGGAAGTCTCCTGTTTTAGGTGTGATTACTGAGGGTGATGAGGATGCGAAGGCGAACTGTGATTGGTATATTGAGGTGCCGGCGAGTCCGCATTATACGGCTACGGTTACGAGTACGGTGGCGTTGCAGTTGTTCTCTTATCATGTGGCTCGCCTGAGAGGGTGCCCTATTGATCAGCCTAGGAATTTGGCGAAGAGTGTGACTGTGGAGTAGTTTTAGCTGTTTTGGTTAGCCATGCCCATGAGGGCGTAGGTTAGTTTGGCGGTGGTGTAGGGGGAGGCGTGGTCGTTTTCTATGGGGGCTAGTTCTACTATGTCTATGCCTAGGAGGTTTCTGCCTTTGGTGGCTTTTTCGCAGATTTCTAGGGCTTGCCACCAGTTGAGGCCGCCGGGTTCTGGGGTGCCGGTGGCGGGCATGAGGGAGGCGTCTAGGCCGTCTACGTCGAAGGTGAGGTAGATGTTTTTTGGGAAATTTTCTGGGAGGATGTTTTGTGGGATTCCTTTTTGGGTGAGTTGGTGGAGTGTGCGGCCATCGATGTGGGTGATGGTGTCTGAGTGTTCTGCGCGGTAGTCTATTTCTTCTTTGCAGAGGTTGCGGATGCCTACTTGGAAGACTGGGATGCCGAGTTCGTGGATGCGGCGGATGACGCAGGCGTGGCTGTGGGGGGAGTCTTCGTAGGTGTCACGGAGGTCTGCGTGGGCGTCTATCTGGACGACTCCGAAGTCTTGTCTGATGTTGTGGAGGGCTTTGATGGGGGCGATGGAGAGTGAGTGCTCTCCGCCGAGTGTGACGGGGATTTTTCCGGCTTGGTAGATGGGGGTGCAGGCGGCTTGTAGGCGGGTGAGGATGGTGGTGATGTCTCCTGTAGTGCAGTCGATGGGTGGGTGGGTGTGGATGCCTTGTTCGCCGGGGTAGCTGGTGCCATCGAAGGCTTCGAGTTGGTAGGATGCTTCGATGATGGCGGCGGGGCCGTGAGCTGTGCCGCTACCGTAGGATACGGTTTGTTCTAGTGGGACGGGGAGGATGTGGAAGAGGGCGTCTGAGGGGGAGGACTGGGGGTATTCTGAGGATAGGAAATGCATGGTGGTTCGGCTTTGCCTCATGTCATTGGTCATTGGTCAATGGTCATTAGTCATTAGTCATTGGGGCCGGGACGTTGAAACGGGTTGTTGGTTGTTGATTTGGTTGACCGCGAAATAGGCGAAATTTACGAAGGGTTGTTGGGCTTGGGTTGTTGCCTGCGGCGCTTGACCACGGAAAGGCACTGAATTTACGGAACTTGGTTGATGCGTAGAGAACTTGGGTTATGTTGTTTGGGGTGTGTGATTGGGGCTGATGAGTGGCAACTTGAATTTTACGAAAGTCGGTCGCGGTATGAGTCGTAGCCGAAGGTTTTGACTAGGTCTATGGTGTCGGTGGTGGGGTCGTAGTTGGCGATGGAGGGGAGGTTTACGCCGTTGAAGGTGGTGTTTTTGACGGTGGAGTAGTGTGCCATGTCGGTGAAGATGAGGCGGTCTCCGATTTTTAGGTTTTGGGGGAATGAGTAGTCTCCGATGATGTCTCCGGAGAGGCAGGTGAGGCCGCCTAGGGTGATGGTGTGGGGATGGATGTTGGGTTCTGCGGCGTCGATAATTTCTGGGCGGTAGGGCATTTCTAGGACGTCTGGCATGTGGGCGGATGCGGATGTGTCTAGGATGGCTATTTCTTGGCCGTTGCTTTGGAAGCGGTCGAGGACGGTGGAGACGAGGTAGCCGGTGTTGAGGGCTACGGCTTCACCTGGCTCAAGGTAGACTTCGAGGTTGTAGGTCTGGCGCATGTGCTGGATGAGTTCTACGAGGAGATCTGTGTTGTAGTCTGGGCGGGTGATGTGGTGTCCGCCGCCCATGTTGAGCCATTTGATGTGGGGGAGTTTTAGGAATTTGCCGAATTTTTGTTCTACGTGTTGGAGGGTGCGCTGGAGGGTGTCTGAGCCTTGCTCGCACATGGTGTGGAAGTGGAGGCCGGAGATTCCTGTGAGGTCGGTATTTTCTAGTAGGTCTGCGGTGATGCCGAAGCGGGTGCCGGGGCGGCAGGGGTTGTAGATAGCGGTATCTACTTCTGAGTATTCAGGGTTAATTCTGAGGCCAATGGAGGGCTTGTACTCGCTATGCTCGTCCGCAGTTGCTATTAGAGGTAAGTTTTTGAATTGTTGCCATTGGGTGAGGGAGTTGAAGGAGATGTGGTGGGCTTTGTCTGCAAGGTATTCTACTTCTTCTTGGGTGTAGGCTACGCAGTAGACGTGGGTTTCACCGCGGAATTCTTGGATGCTTAGTTTGGCTTCGTTGATGGAGCTGGCGGTGGTTCCGCAGAGGGTTTTGGCTATTTGGGGGAAGGTGGAGTGGGTGGCGAAGCCTTTGAGGGCGAGGATGATTTTGCCGCCGCTCTTTTTCTGGACGTCATCAAGGATTTCTAGGTTTCTGGCTAGTAGTCCGCGGTGGAGGAGGTGTGAGGGGGTGGGTAGTTCTGGGCGGTTGCAGATCTCGGTGATGGTTGTGTTGGTCATAGTTTTCTCCGTGCTTTCAGCACGGGATGTGTTTTTTGCTGTGACCTAGGGCTGAAGCCCTAGGTTTTGGAGCCGATCTCCCTTCAGGAGAGTGTGTATTTCTATGGATTATGTTTTTGGAGTTGGGCTAGGAATGGGGCGCCGTCTACTACTTGCCATGGGAGGCCGTGTTGGTTTAGGGCTTCCATGAATGGGTCTGGGTCGTTTTGTTCCATGTTGTTTACGCCGGGTTTTTTCCAGTGACCTTCGAGGATCATTTTGGCACCGATCATGGCTGGGACTCCGGTGGTGTAGGAGATGGCTTGGGAGTTGGTTTCTGCGAAGGCTTCTTGGTGGTCGCAGATGTTGTAGATGTATTTTTGGAGGCGTTTGCCGTCTTTGATGCCGTCGATTACGCAGCCGATGCAGGTTTTTCCTTTGGTGAGTGGTCCGAGAGATGCTGGGTCTGGGAGGACTTTTTGGAGGAATTGGAGTGGTGAAATTTCTGTGCCGTTGACGTTTATGGGCTCGATAGATGTCATGCCGACGTTTTGTAGGACGGTGAGGTGGTTGATGTAGTTTTGGGAGAAGGTCATCCAGAAGCGTATGCGTTTTAGGCCTGTGAGATTCTTGCAGAGTGATTCCATTTCTTCGTGGTAGAGGAGGTAGATGTCACGGTCGCCGACTTCTGGGTGAGGGAAGTTGAAGGACTGGTTGACTTCAAGGGGCTCGGTTTCTTTCCACTCGCCTTCTTGCCAGTAGCGGCCTTTGGCGGTGATCTCACGGATGTTGATTTCTGGGTTGAAGTTGGTGGCGAAGGGGAGGCCGTGGTCACCGGCGTTGGCATCAATGATGTCGACAGTGATGATTTCATCGAAGAAGTGTTTCTGGGCGTAGGCGCAGAATACGTTGGTTACTCCGGGGTCGAAGCCTGAGCCGAGGAGGGCTGTTAGTCCGGCGTCGACGAAGCGTTGGTGGTATGGCCATTGGTATTCGTAGGAGAATTTTGGGTCATCGAGAGGTTCGTAGTTGGCGGTGTCTAGGTAGTCTACTCCAGCTTCTAGGCAGGCTTCCATGAGGGTGAGGTCTTGGTAGGGCAGGGCGACGTTGATGAGGATATCTGGTTTGATTTCCTTGAGGAGTGCTACTGTGGCGGCTACGTCATCTGCGTCTACTGAGGCGGTTTCGATGGGGTAGTCAATTTCTGCGGCGATGGCATCGCATTTGGCTTTGGTGCGGGATGCGAGGGTGATTTTTCCAAATGTGTCTGGGTTTTGTGCACATTTGTGAACGACTACGCGGCCTACGCCGCCTGCTCCGATGATGAGTGTTGATTTCATATGATTGTTCGACTTTGTCTCATGTGAATGGTTGTTGGATCCGGGACGATGAAACGGGATTGATTGTTAGTTGTTAGATGATTCGTAGTAGGTGTATCCGTTGAGCATTTTGCGGTATGATTCCATGATTTCACGGCGTTGGGTGGGGGTGATTTTACCTTGGACTACGGAATTTTCTGCTAGTTTGAGGAAGCGCTCGGTGATGTTTTTGGTGTCGTATTCTACGTATGAGAGGACGTCTGAGATGGAGTCTCCTGCTAGTTCACGTTGGTAGTTGATGGCTCCATTTTTGATGTCGATGCTAATGACGTTGGTGTCGCCGAGGAGGTTGTGGAGGTCACCGAGGGTTTCTTGGTAGGCTCCGACGAGGAAGACGCCGACGTAGTATTCTTCTTTATTTTTCAGCTCATGTAGAGGGAGGTAAGATTGATGTTCACCGTTGATGATGAAAGAGTCTAGTCTGCCGTCACAGTCACAGGTGATGTCTGCGAGTGTGGCGTTGGCTGTGGGTTCTTCATTGAGGCGGTGGATGGGCATGACTGGGAAGAGCTGGTCGATGGCCCATGAGTCTGGGAGTGACTGGAAGATGCTGAGGTTACCGTAGTAGACATCTAGGAATGGGGGGGTGTCTGAGAGTTCTTCTGGGGCTTGCTCAAGCGTGCGGGACATGGCGTAGATCTTGGTCATGATGTCCGTGTAGAGCGAGTTGGCGTAGGCGCGTTCACGTAGTGAAACGTTGCCGTGGCGGAAGAGTGAGAGGATTTCTGAGCGGAAATATTCTGCGTCGTTGTAGCACTCTTGGATGTTATCAGTGGTGAGGTAAGCCTCGACTTCTTTTAGTTTTTTGAGCTGAGGGTGAAGGGATTCTGGGACGACTTGTTGGTTGATGTCGGTGGAGGGGCTGTTGACGTCGAGGATGTTGAAGATGAGGACGGAGTAGTATGCGGAGATGGCGCGGCCTGATTCGCTGATGATAGTGGGGTGTGCTATTCCTGCTTCATCGCAGACTGTCTTGGTGACTTCTACGACGTCTGCGGCATATTCTGTGACTCCGTAGTTTTTGCTATTTCTGCTGTTACTGCGTGAGCCGTCGTAGTCGATGCCGAGTCCGCCGCCGATGTCTAGTAGGCCCATTGGGGCGCCTTCGTTGACGAGCTCGGTGTAGATGCGGCTGGCTTCAGAGGCGGCTTCGCGGATTGCGCGGATTTCTGGGACTTGTGAGCCTTGGTGATAGTGGAGGAGTTTGAGGAAGGAGAGTTTGCCCTTTTCTTTGAGGGTGTCGACAACGTTGAGGATCTGGTTAGTGGTGAGGCCAAATACGGAATTTTCACCAGACGAGTGTGACCAGTAGGAGTTGTTACTGGTGGATAATTTCACACGAATTCCTAGCTGTGGGTCAATACCGAGGGCTTCTGCGCGTTCTAGAATGAGGTCGAGTTCGCTGGGCATTTCGACAACGAGGATGGTTTGTAGTCCCATCTTGAGGCTTTGTAATGCGAGGTCGATGAATTCCTGGTCTTTGTAGCCATTGCAAATGATGTAGGCGTTGGGGTCGTGCATGTAGGAGAGGGCGATGAGGAGCTCAGGCTTGCTGCCGGCTTCGAGGCCGTATTGGTATTGCTGGCCGAACTCGGTGATTTCTTCGATGACCTGCTGCTGTTGGTTGACCTTGACTGGGTAAACGCCGTGGTAGTCGCCTTGATAATTGCTTTCCTTAATTGCATAGCGGAATGCTTCATTGATGCTACGGATTTGAGCGGCAAGGAGGTCTGGGAAGCGAAGTAAGACGGGGCTACTAAGGCCGCGTTCGTTACCGCCTTTTACGATCTGGTGTAGGCTTGCGTCGACGAGTTCGTCTCCATCATTGAGTCTGACGCACATTTCGCCTGCTTCGTTGATGCTAAAAAATTGATTGGTCCAAGTGTCAAAGCTGTAGAGCTCTTTGGCTTGATGAATGTCCCAGGATTCTGGGCGATTAGACTCAGTCATTATGGTGATATGTGGTAGTAAGATTGTGTTAGTGGCTTTTTCTAAAAGCTTTTGGTTAGATAGAATTATGTAGTGAAAAGAAGTTAATTTGGGAAGTGAAAAAATGTGAGGTTTTAGAAGAGGATGGTTGTTTTGATGCTTAAATTTGCTTTTGCATGGCAATGTGCGGGATTGAGACCTCAATAAAAGTGTCACCGTCTTCTTGGTAGCCTGCTTTTTTGTAGAATGGTATAGCGGTTGATCTGGCGTGGAGGTGGATTTCTTTAATGCCTATTTTATGAAGTTGGGCTTCGGTGAGTGTGAGTAGCTTGGATCCGTGACCTTTTCCTTGATGGGCGTTGGATACTGCCATTTGTCTCAGCTTAGAGGTGGTTTTGGATTGTGGGACAGCGATGACGCAGGCAATGAGTTCTGTTGTGTCATTGAACAAACCGAAGTGTGTCTGATTTCTTTCTGCTTCTAGGTTTTCTTGATAAAGGTTAAGTCCTAGGGGCTGACGTAGCACGGTGTTTCTGAGGCGACATTCTGCATCATAATCTGGTGAGCCATAGACGATCTTTCGAAAAGTGAGCGTTGTCATGCTAGGGGTTTTAGTTGAGATAGGGAGGTTGATTCATTTCATGACGGTTTGCTCCAACCATGCTGCGAGGAGTGTTGGCCATGTTTCAGCTGCGCGTTTACCTGGACGTAGCCCGAAGCCGTGTCCGCCGCTGGGTAGGATGTGTAATTCAAATGGGATCTTCTCTTGTCTGAGTGCTGCGCCCATTACTAAACTGCTGTTTGCGAAGCGGTCATCGGCAGCTACGAAAAGAAACATCGGTGGGGTTTTGTTAGTGAGTTTCAATTCTGGGGTCAGGCTGTGGTCGGGGCCCTTGTCTAGGTATGCGGGGTAGATTAGAGCTGCAAAATCTGGTCGTGCTGACTGATTGTCTAGTTGGTCAACTGGTTTGTAGAGAATTTCTTGGTGTTGGGTGCTGGCTCTTGCGCTGAGGCTTCCACCGGCGGAAAAGCCCATGATGCCGATTTTATCTGCATCGATGCCGCGTTGTTTGGATGTGCTACGTACGTGACGGATTGCTCGTTGGGCATCTTGTAGCGCGCCTAGTTGATTTTGTGGGACGCGGTATTGTAGGACGAATGTGGTGTAGCCTATTTTGCTCAACTTTTCGGCTACTTCGTAACCTTCTAGATCAACTGCGAGGATATTATAGCCGCCGCCAGGGCAGATGATGATAGCGGCTCCGTTTTTGAGTTTGGGGTCTGCTTCATAGACTACGAGAGCAGGGTTGGTTACTTTTGCTAGCCGTGTAACGTTTCCTTTGTTGTTTTCGGAGATTACTGGTTCGGCTTTTGGTTCAGCTTGGCCGGGTACTTTATCCGGCCATAGGTAGACGATTTCGTGATCTTTGGCGTAGGACGTGTGAGTGAAGCAGGTAAGTATCAAACATTGAAGTAATCGTATCATTAGGGTGAATCTGAACCCATGCGAGGTGGCTTGTCAAATAGCATTGTAGTCCCATTGTTTAGGGGATTGCTGAGCTATGGTATATCTTGGAGTCTTCTTGGAGTCATTTGTAGCAGTCGCAGGGGGGAGTTTTTATTGAGTCCATGGCCCGGTGACTACTTGCCAGTTAGTTTTGATGTAGCTGCCGTGTTGTTTGCGGAGGTTGACTCGGTAGGTTTCGATCTGTTCTTGGCGACGGATGGTCTCGATGGCTATAACGATTTCTGGTTTCATTTCATCGAAGCTACGGTTACGGGCAGGTTGTTTTTCGAGGACGTTGATGAGGTGCCAGCCTAGTTTGGTGGTGATGATTTCTGGGGTGTTTAGTTTTGCTGCGAAGCAGGCATCGGTGAAGTCTTTGGCGATGCGGCTACGATGAATCCAGCCTAGGTTGCCGGCAGAGTTTTTGGTGCGTTCGTCTTCGCTGTAATGTGCTGCATTGAGAGCGAATAACGTGGAGCTTTCGATTTCTTGTTGGCTCGCATTGAGGCATCCCTTGAGGGTTTTTTCGGCATAGGCGGCTTTTGCATCAGGAGTCTGGCCGGGGGCGGGGAGGCGTGATATGAAGATGTGTTGGACTTTGATTCGCTCAGGCGTGTTGGTTTTATCTTTAAAGTCTTGATACCAGGTTAGGGCGTCGTCATCGGTGACTGCGATGCCGGGTTCGATTTTGGAGAGGATGTATTTTTCCTGCTGGAGTTGGGCGGCTAGACGGAAGCGGAGTTCTTTTTCACCTTGGAATCCGTAGGCTTTGAGGGCTTCGGTCATTTCTTGCTTGGTGTTGAATCTAGCTGAGAAGCGTAGGACGGCGGCGTTTATTTCCTCATCGCTGACGGGGTAGTCATCGGAGTTCAGCTTTACCTTTTCGCGGAGGATGTATTGATCCTGGATGTTTCTAAGGGCTTCGGCGCGGAGGAAGAGGCGTTGTTTTTCTTGGATGCTGGAACGTGTCCTGCCAGTTGACCAAAGTTTTTGGTCGACGGCGAAGTCTACTTGGCTGAGGTAGATAGGGCGGTTGAAGACGCGTGATGCGACGCCGCGTTGGGCGTCGTCTTCGAATTTTGGTTGGTCGTTACGGAGCTTGCGCGCCATGTCATCGACCGGGCCTTTGAAGATGAGTAGATCGAGTAATATGTACAGCATCAATAGCGACCAGAGACCTAGTCGCCAAAGAAATTTCTTTGAAATACTCATTTAGAGATGCTGAATATAGGGAGGGTGTGATGAATGATTAGTTCACCGCAACTGCGTCTCCACCTGTCTCGCCGGTTCTGATACGAATAGCTTCTTCCATAGACGAGATGAATACTTTACCGTCACCGATTTTGCCTGTGTTAGCGCTGCTGACGATGGCTTCTGCCACTGCTCCAGCTTGTGTGTCGTCTACGACGATTTCGATTTTCACCTTAGGAAGAAAGTCTACGGTGTACTCTGAGCCACGGTAAATTTCTGTGTGACCTTTCTGTCTGCCAAAGCCTTTAACTTCAGTAACTGTCATGCCTTGCACGCCTACGTTAGCGAGTGCTTCTTTGACTTCTTCTAGTTTGAACGGCTTGATAATTGCTTCTATTTTTTTCATGATCTTCTGATGTATGGTTGGTTAATATTTTTATAAATTAGCAGATGGTGTGCCAGATTGGTAAATTTTCTAAACATAGTTTATGAGCTATTTTTGGGATATGGCAAGAAAGGAACTGTGATAATTAAAAAAAGTGGGTGTCTTATTGACTGGATTTAAGAATTAGGAGATGCATAGTAGTCTCATGTTTGAGGAAGATGATCTAGTCAAAAATCTTGTACCGGCTGTAAAACAGCAGTTGGAGTCAAAGCAGACGCCATTTGTGAAGAAAGCGCTGGATAGGCTTATGGGAACTGGCGTGGATGAGGGTGATGCTGAGATGATGATAGCTCTTTGTCTGGCTGATGAGTCTAATAGGATGTTTATTGATAAGCGGGATTTTGATTTGGCGAGGTATCGAGAGCTACTTGATGCTCTGCCTGAGTTACCAGAGGGTTAGGAAGGTTAGGAAGGTTAGGAGCTGATGCTAACTTTATAGATGGCTTCGGCATTTTGGTGTAAGATTTTGTGTTGCTCGTTTTCTGAGTAGTTGGCGAAATGTTCTCTCACTTTGGTAAGCCATGTGGGTAGGTCTTTAGAGAGGTTGCAGACTGGCCAGTCTGAGCCGATGAGGATGCGATCAGTGCCGAAGGATTCTATGGTAGTGTCTATCCATGGGTTGAGGGAGCTGACTGCTGAGTCAGCAGGAAGGCCAGCGATGATGCCGGAGACTTTGCAGACGACGTTGGGTAGGCTGGCGATTTTTTTTAAAGAAGTAGCCCATTTGCTGAAGTTTTTTTCAGAAAGTGAGGGGCCGCCGCAGTGGTCGAGGACGAATTGGGTGTTGGGGCATGATTTGATGAGGTCGTAGCCAATTTCGTGTTGGTTTTCGTTGATGCATAGATCAAAGGGGAGGTTGTGGTTAGAGAGAGAGTTGATATTTTCTCTGAAACGTGTCGATTGCGACATTGCGTCTGGCATTACATGTAAGACTCGACGGAATCCGCAGACGGAATCTGTAAGTGTTGAGTTGATGAGTTGGTTGAAATTTTCTTTTTCTGGCCTGCAGGCGGCGATGACTCCTAATAGTGTGTGTTTATTACTTTTTGCTAGTTCGGTGAAAAATGCGGCTTCTTGAGATATCTCGCTTTCATCGACATCTACTTCCATGAAAATACTGCCTGCTATTCCGTGGTTTTGGCTTATTTTTTCATAATCATCGATCGTAAAATCGTTTTGCAGAGCAGGGAAGTCTGCGCACCAAGCATAGGAGAATTTCTTCTGATAGAGTAAGTGCAGGTGAGTGTCTAGAATAGGAATCATGGAAAATGTACTAAATTGTTAATCTGGTTTTGTCTATAAAAACAGCGACTTGTGGGATTTAAGTGTGATAATGCGTCTACTGACTTTACAAAATTGATTTGTACTTGAGAGAATCTGTCATACTTGTTATTTAATTCAAACATGAACAGACCTACACGTGGCGCGGATAAAATTATCTCAGCTATCTCTTCCCAGTTAGCAAACGAAACTCTCAAAGGAGGCGACCGACTTCCGTCCGAAGCGAAACTTTGCGAAGAGTTTAATGTTTCTCGAACGGTAGTAAGAGAAGCCATTCAGCAGTTAAAGGCGATTGGGGTAGTCAATACGATCACGGGTAGTGGTAGTTACGTCACTGAAGGTGATCTCTTAGGTCTGAAAAGTTCGCTAGAGTTTTACGCCATCATGACGGGTGATACTAAGAGTTGGATTGAGTTGCTTGAGTTGCGTGTCTTGTTAGAATCTTCATGTGCTCGGAAACTTGCGGGTGAGGGTTTCTCAGAAGCTGGTCTTCAAAAATTAAAAGCGGCACTTCAGGCACAGGCAGACAATCAAAGTGACACGAAGTTATTCTCTGCACTGGACGTAAGGTTTCATCAGGTTTTAACCATGGCATCAGGAAATAGGATCATCTTGGCGGTTCTTTCTTCTTTAGAGAACTTGCAGCAGAAATTCTCTAAGGAGACCTACTTAGCGGAAAACACTCAATTACTTATCGACAGAAATTTGCAAGAGCACTCACGAATTGTTGAGGCGATCGAAAAAAGAGATCCAGATCTCGCGGAGGAGGCTATGCAAAATCACCTCAATGAGACTAAAAAATATTTACTACAATACATCGAGAGGCGGGCACGTGATCTGGATACAACCTTAAAATAAATCAGAGTTCTTGACAATTTTCGTGCTAAGGCTTTGAATTTGTCATACAAGACACATCGCAATGAAAACAGCAGTAATCACAGGAGCGGGCTCAGGCATCGGCCAAGCAGTAGCATATCAGCAAGCTAAAGAAGGAAATCACGTAGTTATTTTAGACTATTCAGAAGAGGCGGCTCAGGTAACAGCGAGCCAAATCATCACAGATGGAGGCTCAGCCGCTATCATAAAATGTGATGTTTCTGACACGGCATCCGTCAAAGCTGCTTTTGAGCAGATCGAAAGAGTTGACGTTTTGGTCAATAATGCGGGCATAGCAGCCGTGGGCAACGTCGAAGAATGTAGCTCTGAAGAGCTGGATCGTATTTATGGGGTGAATGTCAAAGGTGTGTACCATTGTCTTCATTTTGCGTTACCTAAGATGGTGGCGAATGGTGGGGGAGCTATTGTTAACCTTGCATCAATTGCTTCTAAGGTAGGAATTCAGGATCGTTTTGCTTATTCTATGTCAAAAGGAGCTGCGCATGCCATGACGCTGTCTGTTGCTCGTGATTATATAGATAAAGGTGTTCGTTGTAACTGTGTCTGTCCGGCGCGTGTTCACACTCCATTCGTAGATGGTTATCTTGAGAAAAACTATCCTGAAGCTGAGCGTCCAGAAATGTTCGCCAAGCTCAGTGAGTATCAGCCAATCGGGCGCATGGGCACTCCTGAGGAGATAGCAGATCTCATCGGGTTCCTCTGCTCAGATAAGGCATCCTTCATTACTGGTTCCGCCTATGACATCGATGGCGGAGTCATCCTTCTTAGATAGATAAGAAATTTCAACTATTCACAACAAACGACATACTTTAAAACATGAAACTAATCCGCTTTTACAAAGACGAAAAACTTACCCCTGGAATTATCTGCAAGGACTGCTCGAACACCGCAGTTGATTGTTCATCATTTGGGGAGGACTGGAACGAGAACTTCTTTGAGACAGATGGTCTTAAGCGTCTGCTCGACTTCCTTATTGCGAACCGTGCTGATCTTCCTGAGTCAAAACTTGATGAAGTCAAGCTAGCGCCAGCGATTGCTCGTCCATCTAAGATTGTCTGCATTGGTCTTAACTATGCTCTCCACGCCAAAGAATCTGGAATGGAGCCGCCATCTGAGCCTGTGGTATTCTTTAAATCCACTTCTGCGTGGTCCGGACCAAATGATGATATTCTTATCCCGCGCAAGTCAGATAAATCTGATTGGGAAGTAGAGCTCGCAGTGGTGATTGGTAAGAAAGCCAAATATGTTTCAAAAGAGAACGCTCTTGACCATGTAGCAGGCTATGCGGTCCACAATGATCTATCCGAGCGTGCTTGGCAGATCGAAATGGGAGGTCAGTGGGTGAAAGGAAAGTCGGCAGACACCTTCGCTCCATTCGGGCCATACATGGCAACTAAGGATGAAATTTCAGATCCTAACAGCCTCAATCTTTGGCTTAAGCTCAATGGTAAGAAAATCCAGGACAGCACAACTGCTGACTTTATTTTCAATGTGCAACACGTCATTGCTTATCTTTCTGAGTTCATGACTCTCCTTCCAGGGGATGTGATTTCCACAGGGACGCCGGCTGGTGTAGGTTTAGGATTTGACCCGCCAGTCTATCTTAAAGACGGCGACGTTGTAGAATTAGGTATCGATGGTCTAGGTACACAGAAGCAAACAGCAGTAAAAGAAAAGTAAGATGAAAATCACAAGCGCCAAGGTCATAGACCTTAGAATTCCGACCTCGGATGCACTCCTTGGATCTGATCCATTTCATACTGAGCCAGATTACTCGTCAGCCGTTCTTCATCTTGAAACAGATGGTGGGCTACGAGGTGTTTCTGTAGTATTTACTATCGGAGCTGGGACAGACTGGATTTGTCATGGGATCGAAGATCTCTGCCAGCTGGTTATCGGATCTGATTTGGAAGATTTTACCAAGTCACCTATCACACTCTATAAGCGACTCATTGATCATCATCAGCTTCGTTGGCTACATGATGGTGTTTTCCGTATGGCGTGTGGAGCAGTCCTCAATGCTATGTGGGATCTATGGGCAAAGTCTGAGAAGAAACCACTTTGGAAACTTCTCACTGACTTAGAGCCTGAGTTTATTGTTGATTGTATCGACTGGCGTAACATCAAAGATGCGCTCACTCCGGATGAAGCACTAGAGATTCTTAACAAGGCGAAGGTTAACAAAGAACAGCGTGTGCAAGAAATGTCCGAGATAGGGCCAAAAGCATACTGCACGGCCGGCTGGCTTGGTCTCACTAATGATCAGATCAAGGCGACTATTGATAAGCTTCAAGAACAAGGCTTCGATGCTTTCAAACTTAAAGTAGGGCAAGATCTGGAAAGCGATGTCGAGCGTATGAGAGCAATGCGTGAGCACATAGGTCCAGACATCGATCTGATGGTGGATGCTAACCAGTTCTGGGGAGTGGATGAAGCGAAGCAGCACATTGAGAACTATCTTCCATACAATCTTAAGTGGGTTGAAGAACCAATCGCGCGTGACGATGTCCTCGGTTATGTAGAACTTGCTGAGACATTCAAAGACGCATCATTCGATATGGCTTGTGGTGAGCAAGGCGCTTCACCTGTGATCTTTAAGCAGTTACTCAAGAGTGATGCAATCGGTTATTGTCAGATAGATGCAGTCCGCGTGGCGGGTGTGAACGACGTTATGGCGATCATTCTAATGGCTGCTAAATATGGCAAACCAGTATGCCCGCATGGTGGAGGAATAGCACTCTGCAATATGATTCAGCATTATGGGATGTGGGATCAAATAGCAGTTAGCGGACATTCAGATACTCAGCTGGTAGAATACATCGATTTCCTTCAGGAGGCGGTAGAGCAACCAGTGGAAATGATCAATGGGCATTATGCCACACCAGTCGCTCCAGGTTGGGGGCTAGAATTCCACCAAGAATTTTTAGACGACCACACATTCCCTACAGGAAAAGTGTGGAAAGATAGACCAGCAGAGAAGTGCGGAGCTAAATTTGAGAGTGTTCGCAAACTTAATTAAGTAAGAAAGTAAAAAATTAAACCTGATAAAAAACCATGGAAAAACAACCCGTCATACCTAAGCATTATTTACTGTCATTCATCCTCGTTACCATTCTATTTGCCCTTTGGGGCTTTGCGAATAACTTCACTGATCCCTTAGTCAAGGTATTCAAGGACGTTTTTGCTATCAGTAATGCGCAGTCATCTGTGGTTCAGATGGCATTCTATGGTGGTTATGCTACTATGGCTATTCCTGCGGCGTTGTTCATCAGAAAATTTTCTTATAAGGCTGGTATTATTGTTGGTTTAACTCTCTTTGCCACAGGTGCCATGCTTTCTATTCCTGCGGCGAACATGGTTAATTTCTGGCTCTTTATTGTCGCGATTTATATTCTTACCTTCGGGCTGGCATTTCTTGAGACCACTGCAAACCCATACATTCTCTCCATGGGGCATGAGTCAACATCGACGCAGCGACTTAACCTGGCGCAGGCGTTTAACCCGATCGGGTCACTCTCAGGGGCATTTATAGCAGCTTCATTTGTTCTTACAGGAATTCAGATTTCAGATTTCAAGAATGATGTTGACGGTTATAAAGAAGAGCTTTCAGTGGTGAAGACGGAGCAGGTAGAACTAGAGATTTTACCATTCCTAAAAGCGGAGCCAAGAGAGCGTAAGAATGATGAAGGTATTAAAGCATACGTCATAGAAAACACTGCAGAGGAAACAAGTGTTGATGGCGCATTGGCAGATTTTCGTAATGGAAAAATCGATAGCTATCAAGGTCAGTCATTTAAGGAAATTCAGAAGCATGATCTTAATCTCGTTTCTACTACCTACATGAACTTAGGACTCGTTGTTCTGGGAGTTCTCGTCATCTTTATTATTAAGAAAATGCCTAGTTCTGAAGGCGAAGAGGGTGATCATCACAGCCTCCATTTCAAGGATACTGTTGGCAGGCTATTCAGTAATCCACGGTATGTCTGGGGAGTTGTTGCGCAGATGTTCTACGTGGGTGCTCAGATTATGGTTTGGACATTTATTTTTCACTACGCAGAAGCCATAGGGATGGATGGAGCGACGGCTGGTAAACACCAGTTAGCAGCTTTGGTTCTTTTCCTCGGATTTAGATTTATCTGCACTGCATTCCTCAAGTATGTCTCACCAGGGTTACTACTAGGCGCGCTTTCTCTAGCAGGTGTCGGGTTCACGCTCGGTGCCATTTACCTAGAAGGAATGACGGGACTTTACTCACTCATGCTTATCTCAGCTTGTATGTCACTCATGTTCCCTACCATTTATGGAATGGCGCTTGAAGGTGTAGGCCAAGATGCGAAGTTGGGTTCAGCTGGCCTCATCCTTGCTATTGTTGGAGCGGTATGGCTCACTGGATTCCAAGGAAAGATTCTTGATCTAGATACGTTCATGGGAGTTAGCTCAGTAAGAGGTTCATTTTACCTCACGGTTGCTTGCTTCGTAATCATCGCCATCTATGGGTTTATGTTCCGTAAGCCACGCCCGCAGATTAATCCGTTGGAAACTATCTAGTATATAAGCAGCATGAATCTTAATTTAGCAGATAAGGTCGTCATCGTTACAGGCGGGGCGAAAGGCATTGGTGCAGGTTGCGTGGAAGTGTTTGCCGCAGAGGGGGCGATACCGGTTATCGTAGGTCGTTCGCCTCAGGTGGGAGAAGAGCTTCTTGCTACACTTGGTGAAGCGGGAGCAAAAGGTGCGGTCATAGAGGCCGAGCTTACTTCTGAGGTAGCTTGCAAAAATGCGATAGAAGCCACGCTTGAAAAGTATGGTCGTATTGATGGCATTGTTCACAATGCGGGTATCAATGATGGAGTAAGTCTTAGCGATTCGCCTGAGAGTTTCATGGCGTCGCTGCAGAAGAACATCTTCCATGTCTTCAGCCTGACTCACTATGCTTTAGAAGCGCTGAAGAAGAGCAAAGGGTTTATCATTAATGTTTCTTCAAAAGTAGCGGAGACTGGGCAAGGAGCAACTTCAGGATATGCGGCCTCTAAGGGGGCAATGAATGCGCTGACAAGAGAGTGGGCGCTCGATCTCGCTCAGTATTCGATACGTGTCAACACTGTGGTGCCGGCAGAAGTGATGACTCCTCTTTATGAGAAATGGCTTAACACACTCGAAGATCCAGGCAAGGCGCTTCGCGAAATTGAGGCTCGCATCCCGTTTGAGAACCGCATGACGACTTCTCACGAGATTGCGAATGCAGTTGTCTTCCTCGCTTCAGATAGATCTGCGCACACGACAGGTCAGATTGTCTACCCTGACGGTGGTTATGTCCATTTTGATAGATCCTACGGAAGCGTAGAAAAGTCTTAGTTGCGTTCACCTTATTTTCCATGATCAAACAGAATATATCAGCTGATAATGACTTTGTTCCTGTTGCGTTTGCAGCTGTGATCAATGACAAGGCTTGCTGTGAAGCTGCTGTTGTAGAGATTACTAACCAAGCAGAGGCGCTCAGTCATATGGGAGCTGACAATATTCACTTCCTTAGCCAGGAGATTGGAGCTGATGAGATTTTATTGGTTATCATGGATCTGAATCGTTTCGCACCATCCACGGAGCCGACAGAGGCATGGGAGTTCATCACCCAATCACCTTCTCTGAAAGCCGGCTTTTCGTTGCTGGAAAGTTCGATTCGCCCTCACCAGCGACATGCCAATAGCTCGACTCAATTGTTATGGGTTCCAGCTGAGACCATTTGCAAGATTCGCCCTAATAATGCCTCGGCAGTGATAGAGTCAACCAGCTGGCATCACGCAGTCACTGGGCTGGAGGTAGAAAAAGAAGCTGAGTACCGGTTACTGCACGACAACGTTTGGCCGGGTGTGATCCACGCTATCGGAGCTTCTAACATTTCTCGCTTTGACGTCTTCCTCATCGAATTTGGAGATAATCAGCCTTACATTTTTTACCAGTTTCTCTATACGGGGATTGATTATGAAAATGACATGGCGGCTCAATCAGACTCACCGGTGAATCAGCGCTGGTGGAAATTCACTGATGCCTGCCAAAAGCCGCTACCTCAGGCCACTGAAGTAAGTCCATGGCTCGATATAAAAGCACTTTAAAACATAAAACAACCAAACTGATTTACGATTATGAAAGAACATTTCAACTCAGAATACCCCTCAGTGGCGCATCTTATCGCTAAGGCTAAGAAGCGCATGCCTGGTTTCGCTTTTGATTATTTGGCTGGTGGTTGCTTCTCAGAGGTGAATCTCAAGCGTAATAACGCAGACATCAGAGACGTGCAATTGAAGCCTTGGTATCTTAAAGATTTCCCGGGGGCATCACAAAAAACTGAGTTATTTGGTAAGACTTATGATGCGCCATTTGGGATGGCACCAGTAGGGCTACAGGGACTGATGTGGCCTAAGTCTTGCGAGTATTTGGCGCAGGCGGCCGTAGATCATAACATTCCGTTTTGTCTCTCTACAGTGGGCACTGCAAGCATAGAAACTATCAGTGAAATTACCAATGGAGACTTCTGGTTCCAGCTTTACCATCCGGCAGAAGATGAGCTGAGGGATAAGTTGCTAGAGCGCGCTTGGGACGCAGGATGTAAGACATTAGTGATACTTGCTGACACTCCTACTTTTGCTTACCGCCCTAAAGAAATCCGTAACGGGCTTTCTATTCCTCCGCGCATGACGATGAGAAATATTTTCCAGATGTGCACGCACCCAACTTGGTCATTCAGTCAGCTATTCGCGGGTGCACCAGAGTTTAAGACGATGAAGGAATACATACCGAAAGGTCTTAATATGAAGCACCTTGCACAGTTCATGAATAAGACATTCTCCGGTAGGCTTAATGAAGCGAAAATTTCTGCCATCCGTGACAAATGGAAGGGTAATCTCGTGATCAAAGGAATTGTTAACCCAGAAGATGCGGAGATGACAGTAAGACTGGGACTGGATGGTCTCATTGTTTCTAACCACGGTGGGCGACAACTTGATAGGGGGCAGTCTACCATTAAGCCACTTCAGGCATTGGTTCCTGAATTTAAGGGTAAGATTAAGATTCTTATGGATAGTGGGATTGAGTCTGGAGCTGACATCGCATCTACTCTAGCAAGTGGTGCTGACTTCACATTCCTTGGTAGAACACCAATGTACGGTATTGGTGCGATGGGGCAGTATGGTGGTCACCATACCTTCGAGATGCTCAAGAAGCAAATTCAGCAAGTGATGGAACAAGTTGCCTGTGAGAAAATTTCTGACTTCCCGAATCATTTGATTCAGGATTAAAAATCTTATTCAACGAAGCGTTTTTTTGGGGAGAGCTAAGAAAGTGCATAATCCTAGACGTGCAATGATGTATTAGCTAGTGTGGGTGCATACTCTATTTACCTATGAAACCGCTCTTTGGAATATTCCTATTCTTTGCTCCATTTTCCCTACTCATGGTGAAAAGTGATGAGGCAAAAAACTTACCTGTAACTTGGAAAAAGCATACGATTGTGGATTACAAGAAGGGTGCTAATACATCTGTGACGGCAGGGGACTATAATAACGATGGGAAGATTGATGTGATCTCTAGTTATGCGGGTGAGGTCATTCTTTTTACAGCACCAGATTGGAAATCTACGGTGATTCATGAGTTAGAGAAAAAAGGGCAGAAGGCTATCTCATGTGTGAGTCTTGATGTGGATCAGGATGGGGATCTTGACTGGATAGGTGCTGATGCTCATGCTGGGGCGATCTGGCTAGAAAATCCATCTCAGGCAGGTGTTGAATGGAAAGCCCGAACTGTGAATGATAAGCTTGGTGGGATCCATTCAATTATCTTGGCTGATGTCAATAATGACCAGAGGATGGATGTTCTTATCAATAATTTTAAAGACCAAGGTAAGCTGGCTCACTCTGCGATGTGGTATGAGGTCCCGGAGGACCCGCATGAGGGCGAGCCCTGGAAAGCAAATGTTTTTGCAGATGGTGATGCTCAGGGGGGGAATCATTATTTTGGCTTTGGTGACATCGATGGTGATGGCTGGGGGGAGATAGCCCTGGGAGCAAAAGGGGCTCCATTCGAAAATGGTAATTGGTTCGCTTACTGGAAAAACCCAGGTGTTGAAGCAGTCAAGCAAGCGTGGCAAAAAGAGGTTTTGTTAGATAGAGAAGTGGGGGCTACTAATATTCTGATCAAGGATGTGAATGGAGATGGAAAGAATGATTTCATCTGTAGTAATGGACACGGGATTGGCATTTTCTGGTTGGAGGCGCCTAAATGGGATCGTCATAACATTGATCAAGAAATGGAATGTCCGCATAGTTTAACTGCGGCTGATTTCGATGGTGATGGAGATCTTGATGTGGCTAGTTGTGGGTTCAAATCTGAGAGGGTATCAGTCTATTATAATGAGGGTAATAGAAAGTTCAACAGGGTAGACATTGATGATAAACAGCAGTCTTATGACCTGCATTCTGTCGATATAGATGGAGATGGAGATCTTGACTTAATCAATGCAGGTAGAGGGACTTCTAATGTCGTTTGGTATGAGAATCCACAGAAGTAAATTTAACTTTATTTGATCTTTTCTACTTCTACGATCACTTCCATTTGCGCGTCGCTGGTGCCTCGGTATGCCCCTTTGACAGGGGTTACGTCTAGGTAATCTCTGCCAACTGCTACTTTCACATAGCGGTCATCGGCCAGAGTGTTGTTGGTGGGGTCAAAGCCTATCCAGCCTACGTAGGGTAGGTAAACTTCAATCCATGCATGGGATGCTTGTGCGCCCAATAGCTGGTCAGCGGGGCCATTGTAGAGGTAACCCGAGGCATAGCGAGCAGGGATACCTACGGCTCTGCAAAGGCCCAGCATCACATGAGCAAAGTCCTGGCAGACTCCCTTCTTCATGCTGAAGGCGTTTATCATGCTTGTATCTACTAGAGTAGAGCCGGGTTTGTATTCAAAGTTCTTGTGGATCCAGGTCATCATCAGCATTGCTTGTTCGTAGATTGATGTGGAGCCCTGAGTGAGATCAATCGCTAAACGCCAGATTTCTGGGTGGTGTTGAACCAAATGACTATCTTGCAAGTATAGCCAAGTTCGTTCTTTTATTTCAGGGTCGATGAGATCTTCAAGGCTGGCTTGGAGATTATCTTCAGGAAGATTTAGTGGTAGATTCTGAACTCTCAGGCGACTGTCGATTTCTAGCCTAGTATGTGGCTCTGGGATCTCGAAGTGATGGGTGACGTTTTGGAGTAGATCACTGAAGCATTGCATGCGAGTGGGAGGCATGACACGCACGGTTGAGCTGATAGTCTTTTGGTATTGAAAAGGCCGGGGTTGAAGGTGAATGGTATTCACGCTGTCCACCACTGGTGAAGCATAGGTGAAAATGGTTTTGTGAATTACCTGTAGTTTAGTTCCTGCCATAGTATTTAATATTGATGGCGGAGTTGAATGAGTCACATAGGTTTCGATTGATTGTTAATCGATCGGCATTGAGTGAGGTCATTGTTGCTGTTGCTCCTGCCCTTGTTGAAGTTTAATAGCGCGTCCGCGTCTCGTTACATTGGTATCAATACTACAGTCTGCGCTTTTGATTGTGTGTGGGATGGGAGCTTGGGAAACAGTGGCTGCATTGCTATGTTTGAAGTCCTGTAACGGTTTTACCTGCAAAGCTCCTAACTCTTTGTCATCGCTATCAGAGGGCTGATATCCATTCATTAGTTTGCTCACAGTCGTTTTTGTATCAATGTCTAATATTACTGTAGCAGTTAGCCTGCCAGATTGCATCAATGAAAATTAAATTGGTTAAGTGGCAATGTTCATCTCATTTACAACTTCGGTGTGTTACGCTTGTTGAATCCTTTATTATGACTACAAATAAATACAGTGTGTATCAGCATGTTCTCAAGTTTAACCTAGTGTTGAGTTTATCTGCTGTGGGTCTGTATCAGTCAGTCAGCGCGCATGATATAGGGGGGCAAGACAGTGTCGATCACGGCCACGATCATCAGCAGGTGCTCGTTCAAGCTCGCCCTGAGCGAGCGCGTATCAAGAAGCCCGGGATCAAGGATACCGTTCGTGCGAATATCTATGCGGATAATTGGTTTATTCTTTATATTAATGGTGAGGTGGCAGCTGTGGATTCTATTCCGTTTATTCCGCATAATGTGATCTCGGTGGACTTGTTACCAGAATACCCGATGACAATTGCGGTGATGGCACGCGATAATGCGGATGCCAAAACGGGGATGGAATACAATAATACCAAGATTGGCGATGGGGGCTTTATACTGAAATTTACTGATGGGACAGTGACAAATGCGACTTGGAAGGCAAAGAGTGTTTCACATGGTCCTATTGATTCGGATACCGCAAACCCCAAAGTGAGAAATGAGGTTATCCCGAAGAATTGGTTTGTAGTAGATTTTGATGACAGTAAGTGGCCAGCAGCAAAGGAGTTCACCGAGGAGGAGATCGATCCTAAGGAGCCTTTTTATGAAAATGATTTTAAAGGGGCGAAGTGGATCTGGAGCGATAGTCTTAAGCTAGATAATACCGTTCTATTTCGCACTGTGATTGCTACGCCTCCTAATGGTGCAGCGGTCGTTCCGGATTGGCCTCGTGGTCACATTGTCCCATCTGAAACGACTGCGACTCCTCCTGAAGCGGGAGAGAGTGAAAGTGAGAAGCGGGTTTTAACTAAAGATTCGATTGAGGTGGCGCCCATTCAGGCTGCGGCGTTTGCGCCTTTTTCTGATGATCTTATTATAGAGTGGGATGATCAATTTGCGTATATCGGAACCAATTCTTATCCGAACCATGCTATGATGACGGGGGTTACGGCTTGGAATCAGCAGGTTCCCTTGCCTCAGAAATACTTTGGGGATAATGCGTGGAGATTGCCATTGGCGCCGAAGTTATCGGATAATCCTGTGTCTGGTAAAAGTAGCCTTTTTAAAGGGGCTATCGCTGTAGCAGTCAATGGGGTGCCTATTTTTAATCCTATAAAGCAGGATGGGCGCACGGATACGAATTTAGCGGGCGAGCTAGATAAGTTTGGTGGGCATGCGGGACGAGGAGATGATTACCATTATCATTTGCCTCCTACTTTTCTGAATAAGTTGGTGGGTGATCAACGGCCGATTGGCTTTGGTATGGATGGGTTTCCACTTTATGGATTTAACGAAGCTGATGGGACTCCAGCTAAGAATCTGGATGCTTATAATGGGCATGATCATGATGGCATAGGTTATCATTATCATTCTACAACAACTTACCCCTATCTCAATGGGGGGCTCAGAGGAGTGGTGGCGATGAAGGATGGTGAGGTGGCCTTGCAGCCTAGGGATCAGGCAGTGAGGGAGTTCACACGACCGCTGAGAGGGGCAACCATTACGGAATTTGAAAAACTAGATGGATTAGGTTATTCGCTAACTTATAAGTTGGACGGCGAGGATTATGTGATCAAGGTTTCGCCTCAGGAGGATGGGAGTGCTAAGTTTGTTTTTATTGATCCAGATGGAACAAAGAATGAGCAGTTGTATAAGCCTATGACACGTCCGGAGAGGGGGCCAGATAGAGGAGAAGAAGGGCCTCCAAAAGAGCGAGATAGAGATTAGTTTGTCTCAGTCGTTTAATAAAAAACGCAACTTATTGGGTCACAGTAGGTTTTATGCTCACTATGAAAATAATACTTATATTCCTGGTTCTAGTTCATTCTGCCTTTGCGCAGAGAAATAAGATTGATAATGCTCCTAAAGTAGGAGACCCCATTCCGAAGGTGTCTGCTGTCAGTCTATCCGATAAAAAGGTGGTGGATTTATCGGCGCCCAAGAGGGCTACGGTGCTGATCTTTGGCTCGCATACCTGAGGTCCTTTCATGAGGCAGGCCGGGCGCCTGCAAGAGCTATACGTAAAACATGGAGATAAAGCAGACTTCTGGTGGATCTACATTCAGGAGGCTCACGCCACTGATGGGCGCCGACCCAGCCAGGATGTGAAAATAGCACTTCACAAGACAATCGATGACCGTAAAGCAGCCGCTACGAGTTGCTCCGCTGTTTCTCCACTGAAGGTTCCAGTATTAGTTGATACCATGGATGAGGCTGCTACTAAGGCATACTCAGCACTGCCTGAAAGGTTTTTTATCCTCGGCACTGAGGGTAAGATGGTCTACTCAGGCAAACGCGGGCCACATGGTATCGACCTTGATGCGCTAGAAAAGAGCCTGATAGAATACACGGGCAAGAAGACTGAAGAGGAATAAGCTATACAAAAAAACCTTTACCCGGTGATCGGGTAAAGGTTTTGAAATGTGTTGGATTAGGCGTCTGAATTAGATGCCGAATCGCTCGTAGCGTTTGATGGTGAGGGTGTCACCTAGGTCCTTGCCTTTTGCTGCGAGAAGTTTCGCGATGCTGAGGTCAGGGTCTTTAACAAATGCTTGTTCGGTGAGAACTTGCTCGCTGTAGAACTTGTTGATCTTACCGATGAGGATTTTGTCGATGATCGCCTCTGGCTTGCCGTCAGCAAGAAGTTGCTTACGGTTGATCTCGTTTTCTTCTTCAACGACTGAACCGTCGATGTCATCGCGTGAAAGTCCTGCTGGGCTTGCTGCTGCGATGTGGAGAGTGATGTCTCTAAGAAGAGTAGCGAAGTCGTCGTTGCTAGCTGTAGCAGCGTTTTCACATGCTACTTCGAGAAGAACACCTACTTTACCACCCATGTGGATGTATGAAGAAACAGCTCCGTTGTCAGCTACGTCGAAACGAGCAAGACGTGAAATCTTGATTACTTCTCCGAGTTCAGCGAACTTGCCACCGAGAGCGTTTTCTACTGTTCCGTCACCGAATGGTACTGCTAGAGCTTCTTCAGCTGTAGTTACTCCGCTGTTAGCGATTGCTTCGAGGATCTCTGCAACCCATGCTTGGAATGCTTCGTTTTTAGCAACGAAATCAGTCTCACAGTTTACAACTGCAAGGATGCCTGATGTTCCGTCTGCAGCTACGTGAGTAGCTACGATTCCTTCTGATGTCTCGCGGTCTGCACGGTCACTACGCTTAGCTTCTCCCTTTTCACGGAGTAGCTTAGCAGCGGCTTCGAGGTCGCCGTTAGTTTCTGTGAGAGCCTTCTTGCAAGCCATCATGCCTGCACTTGTTTGTTTACGCAGTTCTGATACTGCTTTTGCTGAAATAGCCATATCTATAGTATGAATTATTTTGTATGAGAAATTATCCTTTTGATGCTACTACGATTGAATCGACTAGATTCTGTAGGATGATGCGGATAGAGCGGATAGCGTCGTCATTTCCTGGGATTGGGTAGTCAACTTTTGCTGGATCAGCATTTGAGTCAACGATCGCGATCACTGGGATGTTGAGGCGGCGAGCTTCTGCAACTGCGATTGTTTCACGAGCAGAGTCAACGATAACGATTGCGTCAGGGAGTTTCTCCATGTCGCGCACACCGTCGAGGTTACGGAAAAGCTTTTCACGCTCACGGCCGAGGGCTGCGAGTTCTTTCTTAGACATTGCTTTGAACTCAGCAGACTTCTCGATGTCTTCAAGATACTTGAGACGCTCAACAGAACGACGGATAGTAGAAAGGTTAGTAAGTGTGCCACCGAGCCAGCGATGATTTACGTAGTATTGACCAGCTGCACCAGCTGCTTCTTTCACTGCTTCTTGTGCTTGGCGCTTACATCCAACGAAGAGGATTTTCTTGCCTTTGCCAGCGAGGTCAGTGAGGTATGCACTTGCCTTATCGAGGCACTGTACAGTTTTTTCAAGGTCGATGATGTAAATACCGCCTTTGTCCTTCATGAGGTAAGGCTTCATCTTCGGGTTCCATTTGCGCGTCTGGTGTCCGTAATGAACGCCAGCGTCAACCATCTCTTTAATTAGTTCGTTAATCATTTTGTTTAAATTGCTTACCTTGATTCAGGAGGAGCTATATTTAGGGTGAAAAGCCCGTCGCATTTAGGGTCCTCGCTTGCCAGTACTTTTCGTTTTTGTGCGGCGGCTAAAAACAAGCGCGCGCGGACTTAACCTGCTGAGTATAATTTAGCAAGGAAATAGAGACATTGTTTTTGAAAAAACATGTGGTGGTTTAGGTTGGTTTATTAATTAGCTTAAATAACGTAGATTGAGTCATCGATTTTGGCAGGCTTGACCTCGGTGGTAGTCAGTATTATGAGTAGCGCATGAATATTACTGAAGCAGCAGCATTGATGGCGCATCGTAGGAGTGTGAAGCCCGCGAATATGGACGGTGAAAAGGAGATCTCTGATGGGATGTGGCAGACGCTTATAGAGTGTGCGAACTGGGCTCCAAGTCATGGCCATACTGAGCCGTGGAGATTTACTATTTTCCGTGGTGGTAGCAGGAAACTGGTGGCAGAGGCTTTGCAGGCGGCGTATAAGGCGGAGACTCCTGAAGCTGAATTTAAGCAACAAAAGCATGATAATATGGGGGTGTATCCGCTTCAGGTTCATGCTGTTATCGCAATTGTGATGAATCGTGGTGATCTTCCGAAGGTTCCTGTGATAGAGGAAGTGGAGGCGGTGGCTTGTGCGGTGCAGAATATGCATTTAGCGGCTTCTGCAGCTGGTCTTGGTATGTATTGGTCATCACCTGCGGCTACTTATGGTGCTAGTTTTACTGAGTTTTTGAAGTTAGGGGATGAGGATAAATGCTTAGGGTTGCTTTATGTGGGGTGGCCGAAAGAAGGTCAAGAATGGCCTAAGAGTACGAGAAAGCCTGCGATGGATAAAGTTGTTTGGAAGTAGTCATTTGAGATGTCTTCCAAGCTACCAGAGCTCCGCGCTAGGATGCATACCGTGCCGCTGAAGCCGGGTGTGTATATTATGCGCGATCGGCTGGGGCATGTGATCTATGTGGGAAAGGCTAAGGTGCTACGGAAGCGGCTGGGGTCGTATTTTCTGCCGTCGCGGAAGAAGCGTGCTGATATAAAGACGCGTGCTTTGTTGGATTCTGTCTGGGACTTTGAGACTCACACGGTGCGGAATGAGGAGGAGGCTCTGATTCTAGAAGAGAAGTTGATTAAGCAGTATCGTCCGCGATATAATATAGCGCTTAAGGATGATAAGCGATATTTCTTGGTGAAGATTGATTTGGAGGCGGAGTTCCCTATTTTTAAACTGTGTAGGATCCGAAGGAATGATGGGTATAAGTACTTTGGTCCGTTTGTGCATGGTGGTGCGTTGATTGCGACTTTGGACTGGATCAATAAGGAGTTTGGGATTTGGACGCAGGCGCCTAAGGGGGAGGATGATCCTGCTTACAAGCAAGTGGGCGAGGTGTTGAATAGGCGTTATGGGGAGCAGTATGTGGGTGAGATTTCAAATCAAGAATACCGTGAGCGGGTGGCAGATGCTTGTGCGTTGCTGTCTGGAAAAGGTCGGCGCGATAAGGTGAATCGGCTCAAGCATGAGATGGATGTAGCTTCGTCGCAGCTTGATTTTGAGAAGGCGGCGGAGTTGCGTGATGTGATCGATAATTTAGAGAAGACTACGATCAAGGCGCGTCAGTTTGCGCATGCTAAGTCTATTCCGACTACGGTGTTGCCGGCAGAGGATCTAGCGGAACTTGGTGATTATCTTCGGCTACCGAGGGCGCCGGGGATCATGGAGTGTTTTGATATTTCGAATGTGTCGTCGACTCATAGTGTGGCATCGATGGTGAGGTTTTTGAATGGGGCTCCGGATAATTCTAACTACCGGAGATACAGGATAAAGACGGTGGAGGGGCAGGATGATTTTGCGTCGATGGCTGAGGTTGTGAGGCGAAGGTATTATCGAATAGCGGCGGAGAGCATGAAGGAGAATCCTGAGTTGGAGCATACGCAGGAGGATTTAACTGAGGTTTTGTATCGGCTGCGGGCTGAGGGTAGGAGTCCTATTGCGTTGCCAGATTTAGTAATTGTTGATGGTGGCAAGGGGCAGCTTTCGGCTGCACACGCTGAGCTTACTAAGCTTGGGCTGCATGATCTTCCGATCATTGGTTTGGCCAAGCAGCGTGAGGAGATTTTCTTTCCTGGAAATAGTAAGCCGTTAAGGATCGATCATAATCAGGGGGCGCTTAAGCTGATGCAGAGAATCCGAGATGAGGCTCACCGGTATGCTAATCTATACAATGAGCTTCTGCTGAAGAAGCGGATGAGGGAGAGCTTGTTAGATGATTGCCCTGGAATGACCGAGTCTCGTAAGAACGCGCTGCTGAAGAAATTTGGATCAATTGCTAAGATTAAAAAGGCGACTCAGGCTCAAATAGAATCTACTCCAGGGATTGGACCGCTGACGGCGGAGAAGATTATCCATTATTTTCATTAGAGGGGGAGGTTTTCTGGTGGTGGAAGTCTCTTGACTTTTGTGTTGATGTCGGCAATCAAGTGCCAGCAAAATTTAACTACTTACCACTAATAATGAACGTCTCACTTAACTGGCTGAACGACCACCTTGATCTCAGCAATCACTCTATCCAAGAACTTGATGATCTGCTCACCTTTGCAGGTGTGGAGGTAGAGGGTATTCAGCAGCAGGGGCTTAGCACTGAGCTTGTGGTGGTGGCGCAGATCAAGGAGGCGGTGCAGCATCCTGATGCGGATCGTTTGAAAGTCTGCCAGGTGGATGCTGGTGAAGGTTCACTACGTCAGATCGTTTGTGGTGCTCAAAATTATGAAGTGGGTGATAAAGTTCCTTGCGCGCTTCCTGGTGCAGACCTCGGTGGAGGATTCGTGATTAAAGATGGTAAGCTTCGTGGTGTTGAATCCAAGGGGATGCTTTGTGGGGGTAGCGAGATCGGAATTCCTGATGATGTGGATGGTCTTCTTATTCTTCCAGCGGATTCAGAAATCGGTAAGCCTTTGGTTAAGATGTATGAGTCAGACACAATTATCGAGGTGGAGGTCACTCCGAATAGACCTGACTTACTTAGTCATACTGGGATGGCCCGCGAGCTTTCTGCCCTAACGGGAATTGAGAGAAATCTCCACACTTATCCGATCTGTGATACTAAGGAATTTCTGAGTTTTATTTCCCTTTCTGCTCCTGAGCGATGCCCGTTCTACACAGCGCTGAAAATTTCAAATGTTAAAGTGACTGACAGCCCGGCGTGGCTTAAGACTAAGCTTGAAGCGATCGGTCTGCGTCCGATTAATAACATTGTTGATATTACTAATTATGTTCTGCATGAGCTGGGTCATCCGTTGCATGCCTTTGATGCTGCTAAAGTGGATCAGAAGCTGGATATCCGCCTTGCTGAGGAAGGTGAGAAGTTCACTGCTTTGACTGGTGAAGAACACACTCTAACAACTGAAGATCTGCTGATCTCAGACGCATCTGGTAGTGCCTTGGCTCTGGCTGGCATTATGGGTGGTGCGGATAGTGGGGTGACTGAGGCTACTACTGACATCATCTTGGAGTCAGCGTATTTCACACCGTCATTTATCCGCCGCACATCACGCCGCACCGCGCTTACTTCAGATTCTTCATATCGATTCGAGCGTGGGACTGACTCTCAGAATGTTCTTACGGCATCCGCGTATGCAGCTAAGCTGATCACTGAAATTGCTGGTGGTGAGATATCTAGTCATACTCTAACAGCTGGCGAAGCTCCGAATCTTGTTGAGCCGGTTCAGCTTGATACAGTTAAGCTGGACCAGCTTATGGGTGGTAGTATTTCACTGGATGCAGCTAAATCTATTCTCACTAAGTTGGGGCTCACTGAGGAGCCTAACAATATGTGGAAAATCCCGCATTACCGTTTAGACCTCAGCCGTCATATTGACCTGGTTGAAGAGATTGCACGTGTGCATGGATTGGAAAATGTCACTTCTCGATTCGGCGGTGCTTATGTCGCGGAGAGCGATGTGGATAAGGCTTATGATTACCAGTTGTCTGTGAAAAAGCAGCTAGCTTCAGTAGGACTTTACGAGACCCAGACTATGAAGTTGGTTGCACATGATGCGACTGATAACATGATTGCGAAAATTTCTGATGCGCTTCCACTCAGACCACTCATTGAAGGAGATCTTATCAAGGTGAAGCTTCCGCTTAGTGAAGATCATGCCATTATGCGTCCAAGTCTGGTGCCGGGACTTATTGCTACTGCGGCTAGAAATATCCGCCAAGGAGCAAAGTCACTGCGCTTCTTCGAAATTGGTAAACAGTTCCGGAACGCGGGTGGTGGTAAGGCAAAGGATCTGGAGGCGGAGTCACTAGCTATCCTCATTTCTGGTGACACTGCGCCATCAAACTGGGCTAACAAACAGCCTAAGATTTCTGATCTCTTCGATCTTAAAGCGATTATTTCTGCGTTGCTTCCGGGGGTGACCATTCAGCTGAAGGCACGCGAGCGAGAGGGGTTCATCCTTTCAGCAGATGTCCTTGCTGATGATAAGCCATGCGGAGTATTCGCACAGGTTAGTCCTGCTCGTTGCCGTGAGCTTGATTCAAATTCTCCTATTTATGTTGCTGAGTTAGACATTAAGAAGTTCCAGCAACTCAGCACTGGTGTGAGAAAAGTGAGCGAGTTGCCACAGTTCCCAGGATCAAGTAGGGATGCGGCGATGGAGGCTCCTATCACTCTCACAAATGCTCAAGTTGAGCAAGCGATCAAGAAGCATAATGAGTCACTGCTCGTGAGCTATCATTGTTTCGATGTCTTCATGGATCCGACTGGTGAGAAGCTATCGGTTGATAAGAAATCTATTGCTTATAGTTTTCAATATCGCTCTCCGCAGAAGACATTGAAGTCCAAAGAGGTGGATGTAGCCCACCAGAATCTCCTGGATCATCTCCAGAAGGCTCTGCAGGTGAGTTATAGATAATTTCTACAAGAACTTAGTGAGCTAGAGGTAAGTTTTTGGTGACAAGTGATAGGGCAAAAGTTCTCTATCACTTGGCTAGGTGGAGTTTGTCTCAGCTGAGTTACCGGTAATGGTATACCAATTTCCTGGATTCCCGTCTTTACGAGTAGGCAATGTGATTCCTGCCGTAGGTGACGATACTCCTGATCATAAAGGTGGTCATAAAGGGGGAGACTGTTTTACATAAAAGCACCACAGTTTCCTCTCGTGGATGGTCTCAGACTTCAAGGTCGTTTTATCGATCTACGAAAAGCCTCCAAGTCTACGCGACGGGTAAATTTATCTTGTAAGCCGAAAAGCCACCAGATAAATTCGAAGACATGGCTAAAAACTATTACTTGCACCGTTTGATCAGCATTATCTTTCTTTCCTCTGCCTGCATTGCCTCCGCGAGCGAGAGACCTTCTCAACCAAACATCGTCGTTCTACTTACTGATGACCTTGGGTGGCAAGATGTTGTTTGTTACGATATTGACGAGCCGAATGCCAATCCTTATCGCACTCCGGTCATTGATGGACTCGCGAAGAAAGGGATCAAATTTTGGCGAGCCTATTCTCCAGCTCCCACGTGTGCTCCTTCTCGCTGTGCGATCGTGAGTGGCGTTCATCCTGCGCGTGCGCAAAAAACTCACATCAAAGGAGGCACTCCTCCTCGTATTAATTCCAAGGATGGGAATAATCGTATGCTCTCGCCATGGTTCAGTGCACGCACTCCTGTCGGAGACTACACCATGGCCTCGGCGATGAAGGACAACGGCTACCGCACCGGTCACGTTGGCAAGTGGCACATCTCCTACTCCGCTCCGAAGGCGGTAGATTTGGGTTTTGATGTCAGTTATGGGAGTCGGGTCTCGAAGGCTCTGATGAAGAATCGTCTGAAGGACTTCGCCACCACTGCCGAAGATGATCCCTACCGTTTAGATGAAAATGGCTTTCCCTTTAATAAGACCACCGACAATGCCATCAATTTCTTGAAAGAGAGTAAGGCGAAACCTTTCTTCCTCTACTATGCGACCTGGCTAGTGCACGCACCGATCCAAACCAGATCTGAAGCACTCCTAAAGAAATACGCAGAAGAAATGGGCATCGACTACACAGATAAAAAGAACTTCGACGGAACATCCACAGGACAAGTGAATCCCTTCTACGCTGCGATGGTCGAGGAGCTGGACTATAATATTGGGCTTTTCCTCAACTACCTAGAAACCACGGAAGACCCACGATGGCCAGGGCACATGCTCATTGAAAACACCTACATTATCTTTACCTCTGATAATGGAGGCACCGAAGGAAAAGTCTATGAGCGCTACACGGACAATAATCCTCTAGACCTTGGCAAGACCTCCATCAAAGAAGGCGGAATCCGCGTGCCCTTCATCGTGACTGGACCGAATATCGCTGCGGGAGTAGAGTCTGACGTGCTGATCAACGGCTTAGACATTTATCCCACCGTGGTAGAGATGGCCGGGGCTAAACTTCCTGAGAAGACTTTGGATGGACTCAGCATTTTCCCTCTACTCACCCAAGACCCGAAGAACCCAGCACTGGTAAAAGACGCTCAAGGCAAGGTGCGCGATGAGATGATGTGGCACTTTCCACACACCGCACTCGAAAGTGCGCTGATCAGAGGAGATTACAAACTCATCAAGAACTACGACCACGTCAATAACCCGAAAAAGGCTCCCTTCGAACTCTACCAGCTCTACACCGAAGAGTCAGGGAAAAGAAAGCGACTCGATATAGAAGAGGCGAAAAATATCGCTGCTAGCATGCCAGAATTGGTCAAATCGATGGATCAAGAGCTGATGGCACAACTCACCGAGATGAAAGCCAGCTATCCTTACTACTCGCCTCACTACGAAGGAGATCTCCCCAACAAAGAAAAAGTTCCTACCGAGGTAGCCCACCGGATCAAAGACAATTTGCTCAAGGTCACTTACAAAGAAAACGGAGCCAAAGTCGTGAGAGCTGATCTCATCTATACCACCCAAAAAACTGACAAGGGATACCAAGAATGGTTCCCTGCACCGATGGATTTAAAAAACCAGAAGGCTACCATAGAACTCCCCGCAGACACGCAATACTTCTACGTCAACCTGATCGATGAGAACCAATTCCTCACCTGCTACCCATCTTTAAAAGGATCCTCAAAAGTGAAGAAGTTTTCCTTCATGGATCGCGCCTTAACTCCTCAAAGCAAGCCTAAGAATTAACGAGCATTGCTGACCCTATATTGCAATGGGGTCATGCCGAAACTAGTTAATTCACAAATCACGGACTGCCCCGAATGGCGCTAAGTTAAGGTTTGTTTGCTCTGTATTTACTGCGATGTGGAGTCTCC
>JBPOGF010000006.1:0-181284 GCA_051251915.1 Akkermansiaceae bacterium
CTCATTTATGAGGCAACGGGAGCTATTCTCGGCAAGACTAAGTTTTTTTCGGTGTCCGCTTCAATGAGGCAACACGTGTGAATATAGATCGATAAATAGACCTTGTCACTGATATTTCAGCTAGCATACTACTACAAATTCAATTAGCCTAATTTACTAGTTTAATATATTAGCCGAGGACACTTTTAATGACAGACAGAACGAAAGCAATATTGTTATCCATGCCATTTGTAATTGCTGGATTAGTGGTGTTATTCTTGCCTAAAATGCGTGATTTGCAAGATGCAAAGGTTTACCAGAAGCTAGTGGAAATGCCTTTGAAATCGAAGATATCTACTCATAGAGATGGGCAAGTAGTAGGCTCACGGCATACTTTTTCAATGGGTGAGTATGGTGTGACTGACGTGGGTAATCTTCGTATAGTTATTAAAAATCTGCCTTTTTCAGGGAGTTCAAAAAGTAGCGTTGTTGTCAAAACAGATGTTAAAAATTCGGGAAGAAGGGGAGCATCAGGAGTAGGAAACAGGCGATTTGAGACATTTGCCATTCCTGGCGGTTCTAGGTGTATCTTTGGGGGAATGGAATTTCAGTTTACCAATTCTGAGTTACATGTTGGTGGCGAGGTAATCGGGGTAACCGGACCGCCGACCTTAGTATTGATAGGGGAAGACCGGGCAGTTATAGAAATTAGAGAGATAAATATAGCGCAGCAGTGAAGTCATCGATCTTTTATGAACTGTAAAATGTGAGACTATCCGCCTCAGTGTGATGACAGCGGCTAAATTTGGAAGTCAGTAGCTCCGGAGTCTAGGTGGAGGCCGCATTCGTATTTGTTTCCGCCGTAGCGGGATTCTTCTGCTGATTGCCCTTCTTCAACAGGTGAGGTGCTGTGCCAGTCGCCCATGGTCTGGTATCCTTTGGATTCTAGTGGGTGCTTAGGTAGGTTATTGTCACGAAAATACTGCTGCACTTGGGCGTCTGTCCAGTCTAGGATGGGGTAGACCTTGAGTGTGTTTTTCTGTTGCTCTAGAAATGGTCGCTCTACTCGGGTGCTGGATTGTGAACGGCGTAGTCCACTGAGCCAAATGTCTGTGCCGAGCTCGCGGAGTGCTCGGTTCATGGGTTCTATTTTATTGATGACTCCGTATTTGGCATTACCTTCTTCACCTTGTTCCCAGAGTTTACCATGAATAGCTTCTTGGCGAGCGGCGGTGACTAATGGCTGATATTCCTTGAGGTTGATGTTGAGCTTTGCTTTGAGTTGCTCGACGTATTGGTAAGTCTCAGGGAAGAGATAACCGGTGTCGATCCATACTACGGGAACTTCAGGAGCGTGTTTAGAAACGAGGTCTAGCATGACAGCGGCCTGAAGTCCAAAGCTAGTAGAGAGCACTAGTTTAGAGCCGTATTCTTGGTGTAGCCATTGAATACGCTGTGGTGCTTTTATTTTCTCGAAAGCGGTAAGGATTTCAGGTGTAGCGGTCATTATATTGCGTGGAAGTTATTTCCTGCCGTAGTGGCTTTTACATATCCGGCACGGATGACGAAGTCGCCAAAGCGCTCGCCTTCATTTCTTTCTTTAGCGTAGTGCTCGATGATAGGAGTTAGGAGTGGTTTGATTTCTTCCCCAGAAACTGCTTCTTTATAAATTTTATTAAGTCTTTGTCCGAAGAACCCGCCACCGAGATAGACGTTGTATTTACCTGGGCTTCTTCCTACGAAGCCTATTTCTGAGATGAATGGTCTGCCGCAACCATTAGGGCATCCAGTCATGCGGATGGTGATGGCATCGTGTCTGAGACCACATTTTTCCAATGTTTCTTCTAGGTCTGTGATAAGGTGTGGAAGATAGCGCTCAGACTCGGCTAGTGCGAGTGCACAGGTAGGTAGAGCGACACATGCGATGGAGTTAAGTCTTAGGGCGGATGAGCCAAGTGCTTTGAGTAGTCCATATTTCTCTAGGAGAGGCTCTATTTCCTTACGTTTAGCAGGGGAGATGTTCGAGATCACGAGGTTTTGGTTAGCAGTGAGGATGAACTCTCCTTCATGGATTTTAGAGATCTCTCTAAGTCCGGTTTTCATAGGGTAATCTGCGGTGTCAATGACGCGTCCACCTGGTATGAAGAGGTTAAGGTTGGCTTTACCATTGACGTTTTCTGACCAACCGAAGCGGTCGCCATTTGTGGTGAATTCGAATGGTTTTGCTGGTTGAAGCTTGTAGCCTAGGTATTCCTCTAGCTTGGCGGTGAAGCCTTCTACGCCCATACGCTCGACTGTGTATTTGAGGCGGGATTGCTTTCTGTCTTCACGGTTACCGAAGTCACGCTGCACTAAAACTACTTTCTCTGCGATATCTACAGCTTGGTCAGGAGTGATGAAGCCGATGACATCAGCGAGACGTGGGAAGGTGTCTTCTGCGCCGTGAGTCATACCCATGCCGCCACCTACTGAGACGTTATAGCCGATGATTTTTTCATCTTCTATGATAGCGATGTATGAGAGGCAGTGAGCGTAGATATCGACGTCGTTAGATGGTGGTATAGCGATGGCGATTTTGAACTTACGAGGGAGGTAAGTTTTTCCATAAATTTTCTCTTCTTCAGGTTCTGAGCTGAGGACTTTTTCTCCTTCTAGGAAGATGTCGTGATAGGCACCAGTCTGAGGTAGTAGGTGGGCGCTGATTTCATCTGCAAGCTTGATGGTTTCAGCGTGTGCTGATGATAGATCAGGGTTAGGGTTGCACATGATGTTACGGTTCACATCACCACAGGCGGCGATGGAATCTAGTGCAACAGCGTGCATTTCACGAACAGTTTGAACGAGGTTGAATTTGATCACGCCGTGGAGCTGGAACGCTTGTCTGGTGGTAAGTTTTAGGGTGCCGTTAGCGTAGTTGTCTGAGAGGTAGTCCATCTTTTGCCATTGCTCAGGGGTGATGAGACCTCCTGGCATACGGACACGGATGAGGAAGCTGTATGCTTTGTCTAGCTTGTGCTTGCGGCGATCTGCTCGGACATCACGATCGTCTTGGAGATACATTCCGTGGAACTTGCTGAGTTGTTGGTTATCCGCAGAGATTGCACCATTTGATGTGTCAGCAAATTCTTCTGCTAGGTTACCACGCAGGAAATTACTATTCTCTTTGAGTGCTTCGTTGGGGTGTAGTTTCTTGGACATTTTAAATTGGGTGTTGAATAATTAATTTTAGGCAGTGAGGCTTAATAGACGTCACGCTGGTAGCGTTTGGCTTTCTTGAGGTCTGCTAAGTATTGCTCGGCTTCTTCTGTTGATTTTTTGCCTTCTGTTGAGATGATGTCGATTAGTGCGTCGTTGACGTCTTTTGCCATGCGGGAAGCATCGCCACAGACGTAGAAGTGGGCTCCTTTTTCTAGCCATGCCCAGAGTTCAGCGGCTTGTTCTTGCATCTTGTGCTGAACGTAGACTTTCTCAGGCTGGTCACGAGAAAATGCGACGTCAAGTTTGGTGAGGGCACCTGATTTGAGGTGATCTTGGATCTCTAGCTGGTAGAGGAAGTCTTCGTTGTATTTTTGATCTCCGAAGAACAACCAGCTTTCGCCTTTTGCTTCATCTTCTGCACGTTCTTCAATGAAGGCGCGGAATGGGGCGATGCCTGTTCCTGGGCCAACCATGATGATAGGGGTGTCTCCATTTTCAGGTAGGCGGAAGTTCTTGTTCTTGTGGAGGTAAACGTTGACCTTAGAGCCGGTCTTGGCCTCGTCTGCCAGGTAGGTGGATGCTACGCCTTTACGGTCTTTGTCATAGGTGTGGTAACGGACGGCTGCAATTGTGAGGTGCACTTCATCTGGGTGAGCTTTAGGGCTAGATGCGATGGAGTAGAGACGTGGAGGAAGTGCTCGGAAGCAATCCACCACTTGCTGCGCGGATAAGGTTTCAGGGAGTTTGGAGAATTCGAGAAGGTCAATGATCTCCCTGCCGTAGCACCAGTCCTTGAAGCTCATTTCAGCTTCGCCTGCGATAAGTGCGGCGAGATCCGCTGATCCATTTAGGGCTTGTATGTTGGTAGCTACTTTCTTCGAAACGCCTGTTATATCGAGGTGATTTTTGAGGGCATCACCTAGAGTTTTTTTACCAATGTTTTTCAGTTCTACTTCGACGCCTGCTGAGTGATCAATGGCTGAGAGAATGTCAGATACTGTGTTGTCTGCATTCTGTGGGATGACGCAGAGGACATCTCCTGGCTCGTATTGGAATCCGGATCCTTCTAGTGAGAATTCAACGTGGATGGTTTCTTTTGCTGAGCAGGCTCCGCTGAGAAGGACGTTATCGAGAATTTCTGCTGGGTAGGGGTTTTTCTTATCGAATGCTACAGCTGGTGCTGCGCTGATAGGAGCCGCTGTTTGTGTTGTTGCTGCTCCTAGTTTTTCCCAAATAGATTTTTCCCAAGTTGCGAATGCGTCATCGAAGTCAACGTCGCAATCAACACGATCTGCGATGCGAGTGGCTCCGAGTGTTTCTAGCTGGGCGTCAATGTCTGCTCCAGTTTTACAGAACTGATCATATGAGGTGTCACCTAGTGCGCAGACTGAGAAATCTACTCCTTTGAGATCTACTCCGCCTTTCATGAGGTCATTATAAAATGACTCGGCAGTTTCTGGTGGTTCGCCGTCTCCCCATGTGCTAACGATGACGAAAAGTGTGTCAGTGCCAGCGAGATCCTTGGCGGAAATTTCTGACATATTGGTGAGCTTTGCTTTATGACCTTGTTTTTTCGCTGCTTTGAAGACTTTATCTGCAAGCATCTCGCTGTTTCCAGACTCAGTGCCGTATAGGACTGTGATGTTCTTGGTAGCTGGGGCAGCTGATGTTCCTGCGCCTAGTGCTGCGGTGTAGCCACTGACCCAGATGGCTTGTGTGGGGCTAAGTGTTGCAGCGAGGGACTCAAGGAGAGCTTGTTGATTTTGGTCTAATAGTGAAGACATAGTAAAGGTGGTTTTAGAATATTAAATTTGTGAGGTAAATTGATTTGCTGTCTGAGATAGATTTAAATTATCCATCTCATTGATGATGCTTCCGATGATGCCAACTGCTGGAGATGCGAATCCAGAGGACTCTGCGATGTCCGCAATGTTAGCGAGTGTGCCACGGATGGTTTCTTGCTCAGGCATAGTAGCCCAGCGAACCATGGCTATAGGAGTGTCTGGTTTGGCTCCGTTTGAGATCAGGTTCTCAGCAATTTTACGCAATGAAGAGACACCCATGAGGAAGATTTTGGTTCCTGGTGCAGTGGCGAGTTGTTGGTAATTTAGTGAGATTTCTCCAGTAGGATCCTTTGCTCCTTCGTGACCTGAAAAGATGGTGAGCTGAGCACCGTGGTTTCTGTGTGTGAGCGGGATTCCTGCTGATACTGGACCGGCAAATGCGGAGGAAATGCCGGGGATGATTTCAAACTTTAATCCATTTTTAGCAAGTTCAGCAGCTTCTTCACCAGCTCTTCCAAAGATCATTGGGTCACCGCCTTTGAGTCTTACCACGATCTTTCCTGCACGGGTGCGATCTACGAGGACTTGGTTAATGTCCTCTTGTTTCATGGTGTGGCATTTGGCGCGCTTGCCGACATCGATCATCTCGCAACCAGGCTTGACATAGGTAAGGATTTCTCTGTTGACTAGGGCGTCATAGACCACCACATCCGCTTGCTGGATGCAGCGGTGAGCCTTAAGCGTGAGCAGATCTGGGTCGCCAGGTCCTGCTCCTGTTAGATAACAGATTCCTTCCATGTGATTAGGTTATACGATCATTCCTGCCGCAATTGTTTCATTCGTTTGCGGGTCGATCAGGATGAATGATCCAGTTGAGCGGTTCTTGCGGTAGCTGTCGTAAATGAGCGGGACAGAGGTGCGGAATGTGATTTTGCCAATATCGTTGAGCTTGAAATCTTTGTCGTCTTCAACTTTGTGGAGTGTGTTGATGTTGACTTTGTATTTCACTTCAGTGATTACCACTTTTGCCTCGTTGGAGGTGTGGCGGATGATGTACTTAGCTCTGTTAGCGAGTTTGCAGCTTTCTGAGAACCAGCAGATCATCGCTTCGATGTTTTGATCTACTTTTGGTAAGTTATTCCTCTTAGAGATGAGGTTTCCACGAGAAATATCGATTTCGTCCTCAGTTGTCATTGTGACTGAAAGCGGGCTGAATGCTTGATCGAGCTCTTCTTCTGCGGCGTAGATTTTTTTGATTTTGGTGGTGAATCCAGATGGGTGGACGATGATTTCATCGCCTGGTTTGAATACTCCGCCAGCGACTCTGCCAGCAAAGCCGCGGAAGTCGTGGAATTCATCTGACTGAGGGCGAATGACCCATTGAACGGGGAATCTGGCTTCAACGTGGTTTTCTTGGTTACCGACATAGACGGTTTCTAGGTGATAAAGGAGTGTGACTCCTTTGTACCAGTCCATGTTTTGTGATTCATCGACAACGTTGTCACCTTTGAGAGCGCTGATGGGGATGAAGCTTACATCAACGACGTTTTCTAGACGTGATGCGAACTGTTTGAAGTCCTTGACAACTTTAAAATATGCTTCTTCCGAGTAGTCTACTAGATCCATTTTGTTTACGCAGATGACGATGTGCTGGATGCGGAGCAGGCTGGCGATGAATGCGTGGCGCATGGTCTGCTCGATGACTCCGTGACGTGCATCTACTAGGATGATGGCGAGGTTTGCGGTGGATGCACCGGTGACCATATTTCTGGTATACTGGATGTGTCCAGGTGTGTCAGAGATGATGAACTTGCGCTTTGGTGTGGCGAAGTATCTGTATGCGACATCGATGGTGATTCCTTGTTCGCGCTCGGCTTTGAGACCATCTGTTAGGAGTGCGAGGTTTATGTTCTCGTCACCGCGTTTTGCAGAAGATAGTTCTACGGCTTCCATCTGGTCATCAAAGGTGTTTTTTGAGTCATAGAGGAGTCTTCCGATGAGTGTGGACTTGCCGTCGTCCACGCTTCCTGCAGTGGTGAGGCGGAGTAAGTCCATGTCTAAATAGCCTGTAGTGTCTGACATAAAGTTAGTTATTTGTTATTTGTTATTGGGAAAAATATTTGAAGCTCTGGGGAGCTTGGTTTAAAAGTAGCCTTCTTTTTTACGGTCTTCCATGGATGTTTCTGAGCGTTTGTCGTCTGCTCTGTTACCACGTTCAGTTTCTCTTGCTGCTGCTACTTCTTCGATGATGGCATCTAAGTCAGAAGCATTTGAGAGGACTGCTCCAGTGATTGTGGCATCGCCCATGGTGCGGAATCTTGTGACGAGAGTTTCCACAGTTTCGGTGTCGCGAGGTTGAACTAGCTCATTTACTTCTAGGTAGGTGCCGCCGCGTTTGACGACTTCACGTTCGCGAGCGAAGTAGAGTGATGGGAGTTCGATGTTCTCGGCTTTGATGTATTGCCAGATGTCCATTTCTGTCCAGTTTGAGATAGGAAAGAATCTGAAATGTTCGCCGTGTTGTTTTCTTCCGTTGAAGATGTTCCAGAGTTCTGGGCGTTGGTTCTGTGGTTGCCATTCGCCGAAGTCATTTCGGTGTGAGAAGAAGCGCTCTTTTGCGCGGGCTTTTTCTTCATCGCGGCGACCGCCACCACCAGCGGCGTCAAATCCGTTTGATTCGATGGTGTCTAGTAGAGTGACTGTTTGGAGTGCGTTTCTGCTGGCATTGAGGCCGGATTCTTCTTTGACGTCACCGTCATCGATTGACTTCTGAACGCTTCCTACAACAAGCTTAGCTCTGTATTTTTTGACAAAGGCATCACGGAAAGTGAGGCATTCCGCGAAGTTGTGACCAGTATCGATGTGGACTAGTGGGAATGGGATCTTGGCTGGATAAAATGCCTTGTAGGCGAGATACGCCATAACGATAGAATCCTTACCTCCTGAGAAAAGTAGGGCAGGGGTGTCAAATTGGGCGGCGGCCTCTCTGAGGACAAAGATCGCCTCAGATTCTAGTTGCTTGAGGTGGCTTAAGTTATAGTTTTCCATGGTCTGTCGTTTTATAAAATTCTATGAGTTTCTGGAGTGATGCTTCCTCTGTTAGGAGAGTAGTGTCGATCACTAGTTCTGGGTTTACAGGTTCAACGAAGTTGGATCCAGCTCCTGTGAAATTCTTAATTTCACCTTTCGCTTGTTTGGCGTAAAGGCCTTTGACATCGCGCTTCATGCATGTTTCAAAGTCTGCTTTGATGTAGATTTCTTGGTATCTGTCGCCGATGATGTTGCGTGCTTGGGCGCGGAACTCTTCTTGCGGGGTGATGAGTGAAAGGATGACGATTGCTCCGTTGTTACTGAAAATTTTGGCAACTTCCGCGGTGCGGCGGATATTTTCATTTCTATCTTCGTCGCTAAATCCGAGATCGGCATTGAGTCCGCTGCGGAGGTTGTCTCCATCTAGGATGACTACGTATTTCCCTTCAGCGTGTAGCGAGCGCTCGAGTGCGTTCGCTAGAGTGGATTTACCAGATCCTGAGAGACCGCAGAGCCATAACACGATTCCTCGTTGGCTGAGGAGTGTTTCCTTGTCCTCGGTGCCGAGTTGGCGCGAGAATTCTGGATGGATGTTATCTTGTTGAGTCATGGTCGTTTTCTGAAGTGAAGGGAGTCTCCTACGGGTTTATGCAACTCGCAACTAGTAGGCTTGTCATTTGTGTCATAAAAAGGAGCTAAAAATGACTTGGCTGTTCTTTGCATATTGTCTACTTCTAAGCCATGAAAAAATGGCAATGCACCGATAAAATAATAGCTCCTTCAATTCTTGCTGCTGATTGGGGAAAGGTCACTTCAGAGGTTTCAAGAGCGATTCAGTCGGGTGCAGACTGGATGCATTTAGATGTGATGGACGGGAATTTTGTCGATAATATCTCCTTTGGTCCGGATATGATCGCTACCGTCAGCGAAAGTAATGACATTTTTCTAGATGTCCATCTCATGATCGCTAGGCCGGACCATTTTCTAGATCGATTTATTAAGGCTGGATCGGATCTAATCACTGTGCACATCGAGGCGGATCATGATGTTAATATGACTCTGAAACGTATACGCGAAGCTGGATGCAAGGCTGGACTGGCTCTTAATCCAGCTACTCCGATGGAGGATGTTTTGCCATATCTGGATCAGATTGACTTGCTGCTGTGTATGACTGTGGTGCCTGGTTTTGGTGGGCAGTCGTTTATGCATGAGGTGATGCCTAAGGTGGAGCAGGCGGCTTCGATGCGTGAGCTGCGCGGTCTAAATTATCATATTGAAGTGGATGGCGGGATAGGCGTGGAAACTGCGGCTGTGGCATCTGCCGCGGGGGCAAATGTCATGGTAGCTGGCTCATCTACGTTCAGAGCACCAGATATGGGTGAGGCTGTAGCGGCTATCCGTGAGGCGTGAATTGTTTTCTTCGTCGGAATAAAATTACAGATGATGCGATGGCTAGCATGGCTGCAGAATGTGGTTCAGGGACAGGGACTGCTGAGAGCTGAACATCATCGTAGTCAATTTCTAGAAAGGCATCTGGGTCTGCAGTCAGGAAGTTTTCGTTTACGAGTCTGATTTCTAAATTCTGGCCTAGTTGTGGATGGCTCCCGTCAGCGAGAAAGGTGACAGTGGAAAGAGCAAATTCACCTTCAGGGATGGTAAGCCCATTATTATCTGAGCTGATTACTGAGCCACCAGCGAGTAGTTCTACACGGTATCCAGGGTTGCCGTTGAGATTATAAAACGTCCCATTTAGATCTGTTCCAGAGGCGATGTTACCAACTTGGACGGTGAGGGTATAGAGGGTGTCAGCTAGTAAGGTGTTAGTTAGGACTTGCGTGTATCCGTATTCACCGTCTCCTCGTCGTGAGCGGTTGTATAGTATGGCTACTCGGTTCCCTTCAGGTGCTGTGGTATTAAAGAATTCTGTGCCATTGGGCAATAGTGTTCCTATTGCTAATCCTGAGCTGGGGTGAATCTCGAACGGGTCATAAACCTGCCAACCAGTGGGTCTTCCGAAGGTGAATTCTCCGTATGGGTTTTGGCCAGTGGTATCTTCAAAGCCAGGATTCTGAACGACAAGCATGGCTGCAGATGAGGTTTGGGTGAGTAGGAAGGTGAAGGCTAGTGATTTGATAATTTGTTTCATAGATTAAATAAATGGATTCAATCTAAGAACGAGAAATTTCTACCAAGGTGGCACCTTAGGAGTCACTAAAATATAAAGTATCGATCTTCGCATGTCCTGAACCTCGCCACCTACGTTCAAATTTCCCTTGATTAACCCACTAAACAAGGGGGATTTTGCCTTGATGGCAAGATTCAGTCCGGCGCGAACATGAATACTTAATTTCTTCGCAACTCCTTAAGTTGTAATTTAGGGGATTTTTTTCAAAATGAGGTCATTGAAGGTCATCTTTGAGTTCCAAGAACCAATTGATAATGAATGTTGGCGAGGGGTGCTCCAGAGGTTGATGATGGAGCCTCTTTTTCCTGAGAGATCACAATTGTAAATGAAGTTACCATCGATTTCTACCTGCACATAGTCTGTCCTTACTTGGATGAGGATTTGGTAATTTTGCCGATTGGTCATCTTGAAAAGAATAGTTTGTTGGTGCTGTTTTAGATTGAGCCCATCTAGTGCTTGTATGCCAGTGAGCTGTTTATTCCATGCGTCTAGCTCAAATGTAACAGTGCCTATAGCTGTGGGGATAAATACGGCTAGTGAGTCTTTTCCTACGGTTCTTACGACATTAAATGATAAATCATACTCGTCTCCGAGATCTATCACAGGGAAGGAGATGCAGGCTCCATTCCGTGATCTTCCGCAGCTTAATTTACCATCTTCTGATAATTCCCAAGTCCCTTGATCTGGCTGAAGTGGGTTAGTTAGTAATGAGGTTAATTTGATTTCATTATTAATAGGCGTTGTAAATTCTTCCTGCGCATTAGGGTTAATTTTTTCTGAGGAATCTGCTACTTTGGAGTTATCTGTGATTGGTTTATTTGTTGAGGGGGTATTAGGCGTTTTATTGGATAAAAAATATAATGTACTAGCTGTGAGGATGAGGGTGGTGGCAGAAATGATAAGAATTGGTGCTAAGTGGGATTTATTTACCTTCATCTCAGATGGTTGCTGAACGGCACTGAGGTGCTGAGGTTGTAAAACGTGAATGAGGGCTGACTTCAGCTCGGCCACGTAGGGGTAACGATTTTCTGGATTTTGCATCAAACATTGCCTGACCAAGGGACGAATTATTTCTGGTAAAGGAGCCATTAGCTCAGACTCTAGTATGGCCTTGGGGGGAGAGCCTACAAGCATTTCATAGATCATTATGCCCATTGACCAAATATCTGCTCTGTGGTCAATAGTCCTGCTATTTCCGGTCATTTGTTCTGGTGCTACATAGAGCATGGACCCCAGGTATGAACCAGTCATGGTTAGTGAGTCCGCAGTTGTATCCTTTGCTATTCCTAGGTCTGCAATTTTTACATTATGGGATGTCGTTAAAAGAATGTTTGCTGGCTTAATATCACGGTGAATGATTTTGAGAGCATGAATGCTGCTGAGGCCGTCACAGATTTGAAGACAAATTCTGACTGTTTCTTGTAATGACAGAGCTCCTTCAGAGCTGATTTTCTGGGCTAAGTCACCTCCTGCTGCATACTCTAGAACAAGCGAGAATGGAGAGTCTTGCAGGTCATGGGATTTCACATGGTAGATGGCTAGCACATGGGGATGCTGTGCCCGAGCCATGATCACAGATTCTTGCCGTATTCTCTCTAGGCTCATTGGGTCTAGTGAACCTGGATGGAAAACTTTAAGCGCAACTTTACGATCTAATTCCTGATCATAAGCAAGATAAACTGAGCCCATTCCTCCGTGACCTAGTTTCTTGATAATCTCTAGACCTTCGATCACGGGATACGCCTCTTCTTCATTGTTGAGTCCTTGGGCGAGGAGAGCTTCGTAGTTTTTGCTAGATGGCATTATGTTTGCAAAATTTTAATCAGCCAGCGGATTTCCTCATCCACATCTTTTTCAGATTGCACAGTTTCGGAGATGACAAGCTTAAGTTCATCACCAAATCTTCTCCGGATTCTATGGACAGCGGATTTTAGCGCAACGGCACTAAGGCCGAGTTTGGTAGCTGAGGCTGAGGAATCCTCTAGCGGGGTGCCATCTATAACCTGTTCTAACTCTTTAAAAACCGCATCTTGATTTTGTTTTGAATACCGTTTTCTAAGTCTTTCATAGGTATCGTCCACTACTACCTTTGCCCATTCTTGATCGTATTTTATTGATGGGTCAGAGGCGTATGTGTCTTCGAGTATGGTGTCATCTAGCGGTAAATCTCGATGAGCTCCGCCTCGCTTTTGACTGGATTGTTTTTTCCACGAGTCGTAGATAAACCTTTTGAATGAAACCAAGAGGTATGACCTTAGTTTTCCTCGATGTGGTTCTAAAGATTCAAAGAAGTCTTCATTGCTCACTCGAGCAAGGAATCCCTGAACACAGTCTTCTGCGTCTTGGTGAGATGAGTTGATGGAAATAGCGAACCCGTAGAGTGGGCGCCAGTAGGTCTGGCATACTTCCTCCATGGCGGCTCTTGCTTCAGACCTGTTTCCAGAGTTAATCCTCTGGATGCAGGTCCAACGTGTGGATGGGAATTTCTTAGCATCGGCCATGTTATCTTAAATAATAAGCCACACATCTTCAGCCCACTCAAGGTCAAAGAATCTCACTTTTTTCAAACTAGGCTGCCACCTTTACTTATTTTTTTCTTTTTGAAGGAGAACATTAACCAATAGAAAAATATAAAATATGACCAGATATAGAACAATAATCATCTTATGTAGTGCTTTATGCGCTCTAGCATTTAACTCATGTGATAGTGGAGGGGGAGGGATAGCTTCTGAACCCGTAGCCGCACCAGAGAGTATTAGTAATAAAACGCTCACTCTTGATGTAGGGGGCGGTCCAGTGCCGCTGATTCCTCCACCAGCTTGTGAAGTGGATTCCACGGTGTTTAATTTCCAAGGCGCGCAGATTCTTAACGAGGACGGTTTAGCTTATATACTAGATGACTCTTCTTATCTTAACGAAGGTGTTAGAGCCACCGTCACTATTAATTTTAGTAATGGAAGGACATACGTTATACGTCTTAACTTTACCACTTCGTCGTCTGGTACGTTTATTCTTCTTAACTCTAAAGATGGGGATGCTTGCAATGCATATGGTGTATTCACGTTGTTTAGTAATTCGCCCGCAATTGATGGGTTAGAGCTCACTCCTTAAAATAATTATCGCTTACTGCCCCAACTCTCCACTACTTGTCGCGGTGTGACAATGTCCATTATTCCATTGCGATGGGTGGAGTGGAGTTCGTATCCTGCGTAGTTTAGCGCGGCTACGATGAGGGTGCAGCAGGTGTATTCTTTTGTCAGTTCTTCCTTCTTTAGCGGCTTGTGTTTTGCGTTAAACAGACCAAATGCTCCTGAGTAATCGTAGACGGTGTCTGCTGGATTGGTGACGTTATGGGTGAATTCTTTGAGTTTTGGGAGGTCGAGTGAGGGTGGGCGGTAGATGACCCAATTTTTGTCGTCGAGGTAGCTGAGGTCGCTGTCGATGTTGGCGAGTTGTTTCATGGCGAGTTGGAGGAGCTTTGGCTTATTGTTGGAATCTGGGGTTACGAGGGCGAGGTGTCCGTAGCGGAATAGATCATATGGGACTTTCTGGATGTTGGCTTTTTTGAGGTGCTGCCAGGCTTCTTTGTGGCTCATGTAAAATGCGATGACGTCACCTGGCTGGATTTGGGATTTGTATTGGGTGAGTTGGTGTTGGTTGTCTTCTGCGTGATAAGTGCAGACTTTCTTCATTTTCTGGACTTCAGAGGTAAGTTTTTTCTTAGCAGAGCGATGGGATGGTGGTTTTTCCATTAGGCTGAATGGGAGTCTGCCATTATGGATGGCTGATGTGGTGCAGGATGAGATGACGGCAAGCGCAGCGGTGGTGAAGAGTGTGTATTTGAGTATTTTCTTTGTGGTTTTCATGGTAGGTATCTCTTTTGTTGTACGGGTGTTAAGAGTGGGCAGCTTTTGCTGATGAAAGGGATACGGAGTCGGTTTTTCGCGATGAGGCTGTATGTTCCATCTTTGAGCCAGCGTGGTAGAAATCTGAGAATCCAGAGGAATGCGAAGGCTCCTCCGCATAGATAGAGAGCTCTGAGGATGGCGTCGGCTCCTTGCCATGTGCGTTGATTCTCGGTGGTAGGATTTTCTAACAGGACGGCTGCACGCTTTTCTGTGTGATTGATATGTTTTGGTATGATTGCGGAGGTTTCTCCTGTGAGAGTGGAAAAATAGATGGCTTGATGGCTGTCAATAGAGGTAAGGATTTGGGCTGATTTCTGACAGAATGCGCAGTCACCGTCGATGAAGAGGATGTGTGGCATTTCTCCGATGGATTTTCTTGATGGTAGCCAGTTTCTTTGGAAGGTGAATAGATGTACCATTACCATACCGAGGCTGAGATCAGTGAAGTCAACTGTTGTCATGATTCCTAGATGTATTAGGAGCATCAGTGACCACGCCCAGAAGCGGGTCTTTTTGAAAACAGCCAAGGGAACAAAACTTACCTCTAGGAGAAGGACTGACCAGGTCATGATGGATAGAAATCCGTCTGGTAAGCTGAGCATTAGGTCTCGAATGACTCCTGGGCGAGCGAGTGGGTTTTCGAGAAGGTGCTGGAGTGCTGAGCCGTTGATCCAGCTGGGGCTGCTTAATTTTAAAATGCCAGAAAAGGTGTAACCAGCCGCTAGCAGGATCCAGGCGGTAAGGCATGCCATGTGTGGCATTTTCCAATCTTTAGTCAGAGGAGGAATAGCAGCGCATAGTAAGAGTAGCATGCCGATGTATCCTAAGCTAGGGTTTGCGATGAGTGGATTTGCTGTGAATAGACAGCTCATGGTGAAGCAGAGAAATAAAGCGATGCTCCGTCTGAGAAACCCAAGGGTGAAGCTTACCGAAGCGATTAATGCTGTGATTAACCAAGGGGTGATCCAGTTGCTAGATCCTTCGAGGAAAAGCGGGTTAGGCCAAGAGCCATTGAATGGGTTTACTCCCTCTCCACCCAGGATGCCAACATCACTGAATAGCTCTACACCATATGGTATGAGTGAGGCGAAATGGCAAGTGAGATAGATGCCGAAAAGGATACGGAATGTGATGAATTGTCGAGCGCTGAAGTCGCTGTGTTTTTCGATAAAGGTCATTTTATTTTCCGTTGAGTTTCCATTGTGCATTAGCTCCACTTGTCTTGCTGTTGATGATGATGCGAACTTGTTCAGCATCTGCGGGGATGCCTAGTTCTTGCGCCACCGATCCGGGTTCTGTTAACGCGTAGTTTAAGGTAGCTTTTCTGATGGTTTCTGGTAGTGCTGGGCCATAGGCGATTACAGCACCGTAGACATTGCGTCGGTTGTATGGGCCTTGCATTTTCTGGTAGATGCTAGGGGTAAGCTTTTGTTCGAATTGTTGGCCATCTGCGGTGATATACTGAATGGAGAAATCAGCGGCGAAGGTCTCGTAAGTTTGTCCGGTTTCTAGACATTTTGCTTGGCAGAATACTTTTGTGTAGGGAGCTAGCCCTGTGGCTAGCCCAATGTTTTTGAGCGCTTTGATGCCGGTCAAATGTCCGACCATGGCGGTGCTTCCTATGGTTAGAATACCAATGCAGAGGATGTTAGACGTGGTTGTTTTCATGTTGGGTTTTTAGATTATTGGTTGGTTGCTGACGTGATTTAAAACACGCCCAGCGCTTGGAGCAGCCAATGCATGAGGGGAGTAAATGCATGGATGATAGTTGCTGGGTTGGTTTTGGTGAGTGAACATCATGAAAGGCTATCATCTCAGTGAATTTAGCTTCTTTATCAGGTCTAAAGCCACATTTTTTTACCTGAGACTTAGGGTTCTGGTAGGTGCTGAAGAGCATGTCCCACAGCGGGATGTCTGAGTAATTATTCGTGTGATGATTTCTCATGTGGTGCACACGGTGGGATTCTGGGCGCTGGAAAAATGGCCCAAGCCAGACGGGGGTCTTGATGTCCCAGTGGTAGAATAGTTCTGCTATACCTGTGGCTAAGGTGATGAGAGCCGCGGCTTCTATGGAGCAACCTAATAGAAGGTAAACGATGGTTGAGCTTAGCACTGCGTTGATGGAAATTTCTACTGGGTGTTTATAGAATGACATCAGTACTTCCATTCGTCTTGGTGAGTGATGGAGTTGATGGCATAGACGCCAGAAGAACTTAGACTCGTGACGTAAGCGATGCCACCAGTAGTAGATAAACGTGAGAATGATGTAGCCGATCATTACCTGCCAGACTAGAGAGACATGCTTATTGAGAGCCCAATATGAATTCATGCCCCAGCTGCTCATCCAGTGATCCACTGTGAACCCGGCGACTAGCACAATACCAGTCTGGCTTAGATTTGTTAGCACCACTCTTAGCCACCAGTGGTTTACTTTTGGAAGGTCGTTAGCTGGCCAGAATTTCTCGATGAGGAACATCAGAGCCACTACGATTAACATGATCAATATCGTGTTCATGCCAAGACAATAGCTAAATACTGAGTGATAGACTAATCGATCATTATTTAACTAACATCATTTTAATCGATGATTTGAATGTGTATGGATTGACTTTGGTTATAAATCATTTGTTCATCGTCAGACTTGTGGCATAACTAATGGCATGAAAGACACCGCATTGGTCATCCTCGGTCATGGCTCATCGATCCATGCCAGTTCATCTATTCCTTGCCGGCTTCATGCTGATACGATTCGGCGGAAGGGGGTGTTTCACTCAGTGCATTGTGGGTTTCTCAAGGAGGCGCCTTTGATTGAGGATTGTTTGGATCATGTGGATGCAGATAAGGTGATTATCTTACCTAATTTTCTGGCAGAAGGATACTATACTAAGAAGGTGATTCCAGAGAAACTGAGGTTGGGGGAGCGGGGGAGTTCGGTGACTTATCTGAAGCCGTTGGGGTTAGATGCGTTTATTCAAGATATTATCACTGATCTAGCAGAACGTGCGATGCAAGACTGGAAGCCAGAGGAGACGACCCTCATGCTGCTAGGTCACGGCTCTACTAAAAGTGCAACTTCTAAGGATACGCTGCTCGAGCATATAGGGGCACTGCGTGAGAAAACAGGCTTCGGGCAGATTACAGATCTCTGGTTAGAGGAGCCCCCGTTTATCAAAGACTGGCGAGATTCTGCGGAACATAAACAGGTGCTTTTCATTCCTTATCTTATCGCTGATGGTCAGCATGGCGGGTGGGACATACCTGAGATGGTAGGGGTGGAGCGGGACATTTATGATCCTTACAAAGCGCACTTTGTGGGTGAGTATGCTGTAAAACTTACCCACGCCATTGGTAAATCTCAGCTGATGGCAGATTTAATTCTTAAGTTAACGAAGTAAAGTAGAGCTTGAGTAGTAAGTAGGCGGAGAGAGCCATGCCTGTCCACACAATGAGTCCACAGAGGAGGGCTTTGCTTCCGGAGGTGAAGAGAGCCTTGATGTTTACTTGTAGTCCGATAGCTGCCATTGAGATAGCTAGTAGCCATTTACTTAAAAATGTTAGGCCGTTCACTGAGTCGTAAAAAACCTCTTCAGTATGGTGAGGGAATAGCAAGTTAGGGATGAAGTTGTTAGATGCTAATATAGCCATGATTACAAATGCCCAGACAAACCATGGAATATAGGAATAGAGGGATTTTTTATTGGTGCTGGTAGCTAATGTTTTGTTTTTGGCGAAGAAGAATACGCTTAGTAGTACTACGGGCACTAACAGACTAACGCGCATGAGTTTAATCGCAGAAGCGATGGATGAGGCATCAGCTCCATGACTCTCTGCTGCTGCGACTACTTGAGGGACTGCGTGAATGGTGCTTCCAGAGAGTGCTCCGTAGAGTTCTGCGCTGATATCAGGTTGATACCAGATGAGGGATACGCAACCTAACATAGCGATGAGGCCGATAAGATTTACGGTGCCCACTGCAAGTGCTACATCGCTTTCATTTGATTTACTCACGGGAGCGACCGCTAAAATAGCACTACTGCCGCATACAGCCGAACCAACTCCCAGAAGATAAGATGCCTTGGTACTCAAACCTAACATTTTTCCAACAAGTAGAGCAAGGATCACAGCTATGATCATAATGGTAATAACAATTCCTACTAAGGGTAAGCTGAGTTTACTGAGAATAGAGAGATCCATTCTTGAACCTAGGCAAACAATAGCGATAGGGATAAACCACGCTGCGATCCATCGGCAACCGGTTTTAATCCGGGATGGCATTTTCCAGAATGATGCGGCTAACATACCAAGGATGATAGACAGGACGGACACTCCGAGGGGGTGCTTCAGCGTTGCTCCCTCGATGGTGAATGGCGCGTAAGGTAACTTACTTATGATGGCTGCTAGGATGGTGATGGTAAGGGCAAGAGTGCATCCAGGGAGTAGTTGCCACTTACTTCCTCTGATGCTTTGGGGAGGAGAGATGTCGATGAGGTTGACGGTGGGGCTTCCCTCCATGGAGTCTAGCGAGAGTAGCTCCTCAGTCTCAATCATTTCATAGAGAGTTTTACTCTGGTTAGCTGGCTTTAGCTTTATATGAGATTCTGACATAATCTAGAATCTTATATTCCGCTACCATCCATGTGCCATTCATTGACTGGCTCATAGACTTGGGAGTATTTAGAGTCTATTGAAAATGTTTTCATGCGCTTTAGAGGTGGCGCGTAACAATGGAGCGTCACGAGGTCTTCATCAGGGTTTTGCAAATTAGAGACTTGGTGAGTATCAGAGTCCTCTGAGCCAATGACTCCCTTGTTGAAGTCGATTGTTGAAACAGGCTTGATGTATCCACTAGGGGTTTTTTCATAAATCGTCTCAGAGGCGATTCCTGTAATGATTTTCACTGCACAGATTGACTCTGCGTGGTCGTGGATAGGACTACGCTGACCGCTTTTCCAACAGAGGCAGAGTAACTGCACGTGTTTATTTTCAAAGATGAGATTTCTGCGGTAATGATTGCCATGGAATTGAACGTAATCTCCGAGTTCTTCTATGGAAATATCAAATGCTTGCATTTTCTGCACCACTTCCTCAAGAGGTGGACGAGCCGTGAGTCTCTCTAGATAATCCATGAATGGTAACATCTTAGAGTGGTAATTTTCCAGCGTCGTTGGCATGGGCAAACCCTAGCTTATTGTGGCTATAAAACCAGTTTAAAAAAGGTCTGAGGCAATTAAGCCACAGACCCTGGTATGGTTGTTATGGTAACTGAGTTAGTTACAATTGCTTACTTTTTGACTGTCTCTAGTACTTTACTTAGACCAGCGACTGTGCCGCCGATGTCTGCTAAGTTAGCTGGGACGATCATCGTATTCCCTTCCTTAGCAAGTTTACCAAACTCCTTCACATATTGCTCCGCAATTCTCAAGTTCACCGCGTCGCTTCCGCCGGGTTCATTGATAGCGAGAGCTACTTGTTTGATGCTATCTGCAGTGGCCTTAGCAAGAAGCTCGATCTCTTGAGCTTTACCTTCAGCCTCGTTGATCTGTTTAGATTTCTCCGCTTCTGAGCGTTTGATCACGTCCTGCTTGTAGCCTTCGGCGATGTTGATCTGTGCTTCACGTTCACCTTCAGAGTGGGCTACTACTGCACGACGTTCACGTTCCGCTCTCATTTGCTTCTCAAGCGCTTCTTTCACTGACTGAGGCGGGGCGATGTTTGCTATTTCGTAACGGGTGATTTTGATGCCCCATGGATCACTCGCTTTATCGAGTGCTTCGATTAGGTTTGAGTTGATGGTATCACGCTCCTCGAAAGTGCGGTCTAGCTCTAGCTTACCTATCTCAGAACGTAGAGTTGTCTGTGCGAGCTGAGTGGATGCGTAGAAATAGTTATCGATTCCGTAACTTGCTTTCTTAGGATCGAGCACCTGCATGTAGAGTACACCATCCACCTCAATGGTGATGTTATCTTTCGTGATACAGTTTTGCGGAGGAACGTCCATGGCTATCTCTTTTAGAGAGTGTTTGTAGGCTACTTTGTCTACGAATGGGATGAGGAAATGGAATCCAGCCCCTAGTGTTTTACTGTATTTACCGAGTCTTTCGATTACGAAGGCCTCACGTTGCGGCACGATGCGCGCTGTTTTGACGACTGCGACGATTAGGAAAATGGCGATCACGATTGTGATGATCTCACCTGCTCCGAAGTTGGCTAAAACTATTGTATTTATTGTTGTCATTATCTTATTGTTGCTTGTTTGAGTTATAAATTATTCCACGATCAGGTTGAGGCCATCACGTTTGATGACGGTCACCATGTCGCCTACTGCATGTGGTGCTGTGCTGGTAGCATTCCAGTCAGCTCCCTTTAGTTCTACTTTCCCTCGATTTGTGCCACCTGGGATTTCGTTGACGACTCTCACTACTTGACCGATGAACTCGGTGCTCATTTCATCTGCCTCGTTTTCGCTGTCACCCACGAACCATGATTTCACATATTGTCGAAGGGTAAATAGGCATAAAAGTGAGGCAATGCTGAAGATGATCATCTGAGTTTGGAGGCTGTCCGCTAGTCCGAGCCAGCATGCAATGGATGTGATGATACCTCCTACCCCGAAAAATAGGATCACTAGTCCTGGTGCGGCAAATTCTAATAATAGAAGACCTGCTCCTATGAGAAACCATATTAATTTTGGATCGTTCATTGGTTATTATTTTGGTTAAAATTTCTTATAATTTGACTTTGGCAGAATTATTAAATTTGGCTATTACAAAGAAAGTCTAGAAATATAATTCAGATTGCTGTGCTTTTTTATGGTGATAAATTCAATTAATTTCATCGGTCAATGAGAAAAAATGCCCTAAGCGCTGGAGAAATCAGATTTTTTACACCCAAGTTATTCACAAACAATTGCAAGGGGTGCTAAACCTCCATTTTACAAGAGGTTTGTGGGTCAACATTTTCTTTCTAATTTATTTTTTTGATCGAATTCTGTTTGTGAATAACTTGTTTGAAACTGTTATTAATCATCTTTATTTACGTGTAACTGTCTTATGATTAATGTCTGTTGTTGTTGTTATTTTATTGGTTAAGCTACCAATAACTTTTTAAATACAGGTGAATACTGTGACTATTAGGTTGAGGCGATGAGGTGGATCTATTCTTTGAAAAACAGTAATTTAAGAGACTTATTGCAAAGTTATTCACAGAGTTATTTTTGTATTACAATGTAATTACAGAATGAAGTGGCTGTCTATTAGCTAAACAAAAACTTGTCAGTAAAATAAATACTTCGCAAGCTTCAGTTATGCAGAAAGAGCAGTTCGAAGAAGCAATAAAACGAATCAAAGCGCGAGACGCTCGTTTCGAGCGGGAGGCATTTTTCTTCCTTAAAGAAGCTTTGGATTACACCGTCCAGGATGTTTCTGTGAAGTCGCCTGAAAACTCAAAACATGTTTCAGCGGCACAGTTACTATATGGGTTTCGTGATCTTGCTTTGAAGGAATTTGGCCCCATGGCATCAACGTTATTTAGCGAGTGGGGTATTCACCGTTGTGCAGATATTGGTGATATGGTTTTTATGTTGATCCAGGAAGGGGTTTTCGGAAAACAAGATAATGACCGTCAAGAGGACTTCGTGGAGATATTCACATTTGAGAGTGCTTTTGTTGCGCCATTCCTTCCTCAAAGTGTCGGAAAAGTCACCTAGAGGACCTCTACAATAGTTCGTATTTTGGCTAGGAGTCTAGCAAGATGCGTATCGAAATAGTAACAGACACCTTTCCTCCTGATGTAAATGGCGTAGCCATGACTTTAGGGAAGCTCACCGAGAACCTGAAGTTGAATGGCCACTATGTCCATATCATTCATACTGGAGAAGTGGTGAAGCTAGGAGAGACGGGAATAAAATCGCTGTCTCTGCCTGGATATAAGGCAGTACGTGTAGGGCTGCCGAGCCCTCTTCAGCTACGCAAGCGTTGGAAGCATAAGCGTCCAGATGTGATCTATGTTGCAACTGAGAGCCCGTTAGGAATTTCTGCTATAAAGGCAGCACGAGAGCTTAAAATCCCAGTAGCAGCAGGATTCCATACCAATTTTCATCAGTATTTGAAGGACTATAAGCTGAGTAAAATAGAACGACCTGCTCTAGCACTACTGCGTAAGATTCATAATAGATGTGATTGTACCATCGTTCCCTCTGAGGATGTTCTTAATACACTAGATTCTGCAGGATTTAAAGATTTACGCTTGTTAGGGCGCGGAATAGACCACGAGCAATTTAACATCTCTAGACGCTCAGAACTGTTGAGGTCTAGCTGGGGAGCAGGTCCAGATTCTCCAGTTGCTATTATTGTAGGAAGAGTGGCTGCTGAGAAGAATTTGGAATTTGCTCTTAAGAGCTTAGATAAAATGAAGCTCACTACACCCGATCTTAAAGTGGTGGTTGTGGGTGATGGTCCTTTAGAGGATAAGCTAAAAGCAAAGTTTCCGGAGACATATTTTGCTGGTGTGCGTAAGGGGGAGTCGCTAGCTGGATATTATGCTTCAGCTGATGTTCTTGTTTTTGCGAGTGAGTCAGAGACTTTTGGTAATGTTCTGTTAGAGGGGATGGCGAGTGGGAATGTGACGGTGAGTTACCGTTATGCGGCATCAGCTCAATATATCAAACATGGAATCAATGGATACAACTGTGAGCTAGGAAATGAAGCTGAGTTTGAGCAGATACTTAGCACCGCATTAGAGAATTTCAGAAATCAAGAGATCAAAGATGCAGGTCTTGAGACTATTAAGCCGCTGACTTGGGGGGCGATTACTCAAACGTTTACTGATCATCTTAATGAGATTATTATTAAGAAGCCGATCACACAGCGAAGAGTAAAAAACAAAAAAGAGCTTAACTTTCGTTCGTTATTCCTTTCAGACATTCACTTAGGGACAGAGGACTCTAAATCGAGGCAGGTGTTAGACGTGATCAAAAACGTCAAATGCGAACGTCTTTATCTCAATGGTGATATTATCGATGGCTGGGCCATTAAGCGTAAGGCCAAGTGGAAGAAATCTCACACTAAAGTAGTGCGAGCGGTGTTGAAGAAGTCTGAGCAAAGTGACTGTGAAGTCATTTATACCAGAGGAAACCACGATGACTTTCTGACGCAATTTTTACCTGCTGATATTGGTGGACTACAGATGCTGAAGGAAGCGGATCACATCTGCCCAAATGGTGACAAATACCTCGTTATTCACGGTGATGGATTTGACAGTGTTTGCACAAACCACCGTTGGTTAGCAAGTGTGGGCGCTGTTGGTTACGACTTTTTACTTAAGGTGAATCGATACTATAATAAATACCGATCATGGCGTGGGAAAGAGTATTTCTCGATCTCTAAAGCGATTAAATCAAAGGTAAAGTCTGCTGTTTCTTTTGTAGATAGCTACGAGGAGAAGCTGCATGATCTAGCTAGCAAGCGTGGCTATAAAGGCATAATCTGCGGACACATCCACACACCTGCTGACAAAATGGTAAAAGGCACTCATTATCTTAACAGTGGTGACTGGGTTGAGACCATGAGCTGCATCGTGGAGCACCACGATGGACGTATGGAGCTGCTTTACTACAAGGATTTGTTAGAGATGTTTGCTGGTGAGACATCGGTTGATAGCACGGCCATTGAGGATGCGGAGCATGTAGCCTAAAATGGAGGAGGGTGATGTTCTGCTAGCGGTTAACGTATCTCGTGAAACTGTATTCTTTTGGTGCAGTGGTGATATTTTGCCATAGTGTGATGTTGCGTACTACGTGTTTTGGATTATTGTCTTCAGTGGCGTTTCTGCTGCGCTTTCTCGTTAATCCGTTTTTAATCTTTTTGATAAATGTCATTGTCTTTTAATTTGTATTCGCACGTATGACGCAAGCGTGCGGAACTTATTCAAAAAAAAAATTAAAATATAATTCGGCGTTATTTAAAATGAGGCTCTACCATTTATTCTAACAGCTTTCGCATTGTGTCCTCATTTAGATCAATACTCTGTGTGCTCCCATCTAGAATATTATCAGCTAGAGTATTTTTACGCCGCTGCATTTGCTGGATGCGTTCTTCTACGGTGCCTTGGCAGATGAGCTTGTGCACCATCACTGGTTTATCTTGTCCAATCCGGTATGCCCTATCCGTAGCTTGATTTTCAGCCGCTGGGTTCCACCAAGGATCATAGTGGATCACTGTGTCCGCGCCGGTGAGTGTGAGTCCTGTGCCTCCGGCTTTGAGCGAGATGAGGAACACTTCTCCCTCGCCGCCTTGGAATCGCTCTACTAGTGATTGTCGGTCTTTTGTGGCTCCTGTTAGAATGAGGTAGCTTACATCCTCAGCGATGAGGTGCGCCTCTATTAGGCTGAGCATGGAGGTGAACTGGGAGAAAATTAGCACGCGGTGGTTTTCGCTACGTAGGGTTTCTAACAGGTCTACTAAATAATCAAACTTAGCAGATTCTGTCGCACTTTTATTTTGTTCTAACAGAGTTGGGTGACAGCAGATTTGGCGGAGTTTAAGCAGGGCGTCTAGAAAAACAATCTGAGCTTGACCGCCACGAGCGATGATGGCTTGGCGAACTTGCTTGTCCATGGTGGATCGCACTGTCTCGTAAAGGTCTTTTTGATCTGTGTGGAGTTCAATGCTGTGAAGGATTTCTGTTTTAGGAGGCAGCTCTTTTGCAACATCATGTTTGGTTCTGCGGAGGATCAGAGGCCCTACTTTAGCATTCAGGAGATTACGTTTTTCTTCATTGTGATCTTTTTCGATAGGATTTCGATAGTTCTCATTGAAGCTCTCTGAGCTTCCTAGCAATCCAGGCATGAGGAACGAAAACTGACTCCATAGCTCTCCGAGGTGATTTTCGATAGGTGTGCCTGAAAGACATAGTCTGTGGTTAGCACTTAGCTCTCTAACCGCTTGTGAGATTTGAGCAGAAGGGTTCTTGATGTGCTGTGCTTCATCCAGGATGATTTGGTGGAAATGTTGTTGTTTGAAATGCTCTAGATCACGTGGGATAAGAGCAAATGAACTTAGCACGATGTCTGCATCTGCGATCTTTTTGAATAAACGGTGACGCTTAGATCCTTGTAAAATGATGACTGTGAGTCCCGGTGCGAACTTCGCAGCTTCACGTTGCCAGTTCACCACCACGCTAGTGGGTGCCACTACCAGTGTGGGGAGGCCACGGTCGTTGCCAGATTCTTTTTCCGCTAGAATATGGGTCAATGTTTGCAGTGTTTTGCCTAAGCCCATGTCATCTGCGAGGATGCCATTGAAGCCTGATTTGGCGAGAAATTGCATCCAGTAATAGCCATCTAGTTGGTATTCTCTCAAAGTGGCTTTTAGTCCAGCAGGGATGGGGACTTTGTCGATTTTAGTAAATGACATGACCCTCTCGGCAATTGCTTCGATGTCATCAGGAACATCAATTTCGATCTCGGTATCTCCTGCTAGGAGTGCCGCTTCAAGCTTTTGGAGTTTGATTGGACCGTCGGTGAATTTGAACTCTAGTATCTGTCCTAGTGTGGTGAGGATATGGCGAAATCTCCCTACAGGTAGTGCAAGACCTCGTCCATCTGGTAAGAAGACCAAAAATTCTTGCCCTAGAGGTAAGTTTTCTGTGAGGGTGAGGAAATCATTATCTAATAGAGTTGCTAGGATAGGTTGTAGCTCGAACTTTTCGCCGTCGATTTCAAAACCTGCTGAGAGGTTAAACCATCCTTTACCTTCTTCCACCATTTCAGCCTTCCAGGTATCAGTGCGGAAGATTAGTGGTTTTAAGCCTACGTGGGGCGAGAGTTGCACTGTCCAGCCTCGTCTTTCTAGAGCGGGGATGGCTTCGTGTTGGAAACGTTGCCAGTAAAAATCAGGATGTGACCACTGTTGCTTATCTGGCGCGTAAAGTGATCCCTTGTGAGGAGGTGCCGCAGTTTTCTTTAGAGAGGGAGGAGGTTGCTCAGCACCTGGAATAAGGTCGAGAGCATAGAGTAGCTGAAGTGCTTCCATCTCAGCAGTCCTATCACGTGGTGCCCGAACATTACCAGCAGGGTCTAGTGGATAGATCTGGTCCTTATACTTAGCATACGCATGGGCATAAATGTCTGGTAAGAAGGCTAAACGATCACCCTCTGGCCTGCGTTCAATCCGTAGTAAAAAACTTACCTCTGTGTTCGTTTTTTTGGCAATCTCGTCAGGAGTGGTTAGAGTCTGTTGAGGGATGTCTCCTACCACATCGCCGAACGCTTTGTTTAAACGTTCACCGCGAGAAAGATGGATCAATGTGGCTGCGCTGTGGTGACAATTTATCTGCTGATCACAAGAACAAGATGCATCTAGCATCACAGTTCCGTCCTCTTTCCAGAGAGCGATGATCGCCTCATGTTGATGACCGCTCTTATCCATCACATATCCCACCAGCTCTACATCACCAGTTTCAAGAATGGAGGCGGTTGATTGCGCAACTAATCTGCCATGAGCTATTTTCTTCCCCTCAGCGAGCACTCCAGAAGCAAAGGCCTTCTTCCAGACCTCAGCCTGGAGAAATTCTTCCACATCTTGTTTCGTCATACTCACATAAGATGTCTAACAGGCATGAGAGCGGGAGCAAAGCGGAATTTGTAGCACTAGCATGTTGATTTTTTAGAGCGCCTTACAATGAAGCCGAATGAAGCCAGTGAGAGTAGCATTGTTGAGCTAGGTTCTGGGATCGATGATAATTCACTACGCCAAGCAAGCGAGTAGTCTGAAGCATCTCCATCATCTGAGCTAACTTTAAGGTTGTAGGTACCAGCAGTGAGTGCGGTGTCTCCCATGGCTTGATTGAGGTAGATGTGTTCAACATTATCCACAGCACTATCGCTAAGCTGAATAAGAGCACCCATGCTATCAGTAAGCTCCAGTTTTAGGTTACTGACAGTCGCTGTGAGAAATGTTGTGTTTTCCACTTCTCTATTCCAGGTGAGAACAGCAGAAAACTCTGTTAGTAGATCTGCAGGGCTAATAGTGAAGGTGTAGGTGTTAGTTGTGCTGGCAACCAGTTCAGCATAGTCCCAGCCTATATGGTTAGCAGAACCAATGGCCTGTTCTCCTGCCGCTTGGATATTGAAGCTATTGAGAACGTTTACTTCTCCAGCTCCGTAGTGAGCATCGAGCGGCTGAGAATCAGAGCGCGACCATACCCCCTCAAAGGCCTCTCCTTCTTTAGTGGCTCCAGCCATAAGAACCGCTTTTTGAGTGGTAATATTTTCATAGTTAGCAGTGCTGTGCGTGCTACTGAGAAGTACTGCTGCAGAAGCTGAAACCATAGGAGTAGAGTAGCTAGTATATAAAGTATCTGGAGCTACTAGATCCGGCTTAACTCTGCCTGCTCCTTCTGTCGTAGTGGCTCCCGTACTATGGTTCCCATTAGTAAGACCTACTGTAATACCATTGTAGTTATGAGCGAGTAGGGCAGGGACTGGTGTGGCTGAGCCGTTATTTAGCCCAACCACAGCTAGTGTATTGTCTCGCACTAGTGAGTAGTCGAAGCGCTTGAGAGCTTCAGAGGTGGCAGCGGGAAAGGGGGTGAAATCTGGGGAGCCTGTTGTGAATCCACTGGAGACGTATGAGTGATTCATGATCTTCTCGGTGAAAATGTTAGGTTGTATTGGTATTGATGTAGGTTCGAATGTCTCGCCCGTTCTCAGTCCACCATCGGTCAGGTAGCTGCCAGCACTGTAAAAGTTAGCAGTTGTAATTCCTGATGCGATTGAGCCTGTATTGCCAAAAAAACGAGTGCTCACGGTATTTGCATGACCAGAGATTCCTCCAGAAGAGCCCGTGACATCGGTGATTGTTTTCCCTGTGAATTGAGCAGAACCTGTATCAGGCGTGTAATTAGTACCTGATTCGCTTGCTTCAACTACTCCCACTACTATACCTGCCCCGTCTGGGGTAGAGGCACCTTCCTGCGCAGCAAGTGCTGTATAGCCAATGTCATCAAACCAGGCTTGTGAAGATGCGATGGCGACAGTTGAAAGGTAATATGTAATGATTCTAAACATTACACCCCTCTTAACAAGGTGGTGATTTTTGTCAATGTGTTTCGTGTTTTACAGACCGTATCACAATGACTTAAGAAGGGGTTTTCCTGATCTTGAAAGCGTTCGTAATAGAACTAGGTGTCTCTATTTATGGAGCGTATATGCACTGGATTGAAAGTGTATTTTATAAAAGTAAGTGAGATGATGGCGTGGTGATAACAAACATTGTGAAAGAAGCGTTATAAAAATATCTGTTAGGCAATGGTTGAGTTGATTGCTATATCTTTATTTTTCCGTGCTTTTCGTGGATAGGGAAAATGTGCGCTAGAAAAAGATATAGTTTTGTCTTGCTATTCGTTTCGTTTTGTGATAGCTTCCGCCAACTTCAACAGAAACCATGTTACCAATAAGCTACACATTCATATCAACCCAGAGCTCGCTGAGCTGTGCAGATTCCTTTATAGGGAATTTGACAGGCGGTGTGATGTGGCGAGGGATGTGTTCGCAAACAGGGAAACCGGAGCGAAGTGTCGTGTCAGCATCCATGTATCCAGTGAGTATTCTCAGATCAGAGAAGAACCATAAACATAACCAGGGAGGGACGCACTCAGTATAGATAAATAAACCTTATAATACAAGGAACTATGCTGACTCGCTCTCCAAAACGGAAGCGGGTTTTTTGTTGTCCTGAAACAAGGAACTAAGCATTTTTAAAACTTATTAAATCGCAAATTTCAACCAAATAAAGGCAGGTAAGCTCTGCTGAAAAGAACAAATATTTTAAACACAAACAAACATAGCAAGATACTGAGATAGCCCTCACCAGCGGCAACTGGTGAAGGCCTCGGATTAGACCACTGACAAATTACTGTCGAAATTGCAGTCAATCATCGATGAATGATATTATGCTTTTAGACACAAAAAGTCAAGTAATAGGGAGACCTATGTCTAATTACTTAGTTAATAATAGTTAGTTGACTAGTTATATTTTGTGTCTGAAAGGTATCCATTGGGAGGTGAGCCTGAATCACCAAAACGTCCGCCAGAGAAATCCTGCGGCTGTGGCTCGTAAATCGGGCGACAAGGGTGTTCGTTTCTAAAAAAATACAAACGTAAATGAATGAACGAGCTTATCTGATGATGCTCAATTCGGGACTTGATGTGTGACCTCTCGATGAGGCCAACCTGATATAAATAATAAAAAACAAACTACGAGTGCGAAGGCGAACCTAGTTCTCCAAATCGCTGCTGTTAAATCAGCACAGGATAGTAAAGGTGATGGCGATTCCATGTGGTCAAATATAATCATACCGAAGCGCAGTTCAGCGGTAAGCTGTTCATTCAGTTACGAGAAATAAAACATGCAGGGCTCCGGTGTGCAGGAAGAATTCCAAAGACTTTCGTGCTAGGAGCTTTAGAGGGCTTGCATTAGCAGATGCTTCTCCGCGGCAGCTAGACTGTGTGTTTTTATTCAGAACTTAGAAGTTAACTCAAGGGGGGAATTGAGTTTTAAGTCCTGAATAAACAAATTTTATAGCGAGGTGAATGCTGGTATTCAAGATGGTCTCATACGCCGTTATTCGTGGGTTCGATTCCCATCCTCGCAAATTAATTTAACATCTAGGATGTAGCATGTGCTCTTGAGCGTGTGGTAGTTTCGCAAGCCTTATTCTACCAGATAAGGTTTTAAGCAAGTAAATGACAACATTCTACATGACAGCCCTGTCGTGTAATAATTATTCCATCTGGTTTTGAGCCAGACTGTCGCTGTTCAAATTTGCGCAGGGCTACCAAATTTTATACATCGAAACACTTCTATAGCTCAACGGTAGAGCGGGGGACTCATAACCCCTAGGTTATAGGTTCGAATCCTGTTAGAAGTATTAATTTCAAAACCTCCTTCGTAGTTTAAGTGGTTAAAATCTCACCTTGTGACGGTGAATATCTCGGTTCAATCCCGAGCGAGGGAACCATTTTTTTAACAGATTCGAGTTTGGTGTAATAGTAGCACGTCTGTTTTACATGCAGAACGCAGGGGAGCATAACCTCTAACACGAACCATTTTGAAACAACAAGTAGCATTAGTTCAATGTTAGAATGTCTGGTTTCCATCCAGCGGATCTCGGTTCAAATCCGAGATGCTGCTCCAATTTTACTGTTCCTGTAGTGTAGTGGCTTAACAGCCTCGACTTTCTATCGAGTAACCTGGGTTCAAATCCCGGCAGGAATGCTTTTTGTCAACTGGTCTGTAACTCAAGTGGTTAGAGTATCCGCCTTTTAAGCGGCAAGTTGTGGGTTCGAGTCCCACCAGGCCAACCAATTTTTTTTAATAACCTAACCATAACCAAAATAATACTATGAATAATAGAGATAGATTAGGGCTTAGTTTTCCGATCGCGAGTGCGGGGGATGACTTGAGCCTGTTAGTAAACCTAGTGCAGACTGAGAAGATAGGTGTGAAAATGCTGCTTCAAAATGTGACTGAAATTTTAACCGATGATCCGAGCTTGCTCGTGGATGTCGTGTTGCTGATCACTGATGTGAAAAGAATCAGGGAGAGTGATGCGCATGAGGGAGACTATGCTAAGGCGTTGGCTCTGGTTAAGCGAGCCACTGGTCTGAAAGGACAGGAAGTGTTGGAAAATGCGATCAGTCACGCTGCTGGAAAGGCAGGATTTCTAGCTCTACCTAGTTAAGTAGTTGGTGAGCTAAATATAAGATGTGTTGTGCCGTGTTGTAAAAAGAGAGTGAGGGCGGAGCTGGGTAGATTTACTTGGTTCCGTCCTCTAAAATTTTGTCACTGAATGCTGAGAAACGAACACCCTTAATTATTATGAAGTAAGAATTGTTAGATGAACTGAATCCATGAAAAATATTATCCATAAAAACGTCGTCCTTGTTCTGAACAGGAACTGGCAAGCGATCTCTATCACCACACCTGCGCAAGCTTTTGCGCAGATGGCTACTGATGTGGCTACGGGTCTAGACATTCAGTCTAGTGACTGGATGTTGCCGGTGAAGTGGGATGAGTGGCGTGAACTGGATGTGCGGGATGGTGATCTGTCAGTAGGTGTAGCAAATGGTAGGGTCAGGGTGCCAACGGTACTTGTTCTTTGTAGGTATAATAAAGTTCCTATCCATAGTCCTAAATTGAATACTAGGAATATTTGGCTACGTGATGGCGGGGTTTGTCAATATTCAGGGAGGTCACTGAGGCCTAGCGAGGGCAATATTGATCACATAATCCCAGTTTCTAGGGGTGGACCTAACAGTTGGGAAAATTGCGTGCTGTCCTGCAAGAAGCTGAATCAGAAGAAAGCTGATAAGACGCCAGGTTAAGCGGGTTTAAAGTTGATTAGAAAACCCTTCCAACCTCGGCCCGTGCCAATTACGGCAACGCTAAAAAATATTCATGGGATGAAGGATTGGAGTCATTTCTTGATTGCGTGATTTAGAGGCACGTTAACCTAACAGAAGTCCTTACTGGGGGGCTTCTGTTAGTTGTTCGCGTGTAGTGGCGCAGTCAGAACGAGACGGAGGCCTTTTCCTGGTTCGGTATTTATGCTGAGATGCCCATTCAGTCTATCAGCGCGCTGCTTGAGCGTGCGAAGTGCACGAGGTCTAGCAAGCTGGTCTGGAGTCATTCCTACGCCGTTGTCATCGACAACGAGGATGAGTTTGCTGAGTTTGTTAGAGATGGAGATGTTCACTGCTGTGCACTGTGAATTTTTTTGACTATTGATGAGTGCTTCTTTGTAGAAGAGGATAAGGTCTCTGCGGATTAGAGGATTACTGATATCTTTTATGCTGGAAAAATCTGTACTATCAAAAGTGTATTCTTTATCCACTAGGATGAATCCGGTCACCTCACGCATGTAGGCTAGGATGTCTTGCTCTCGTCCCACCCTAGGCGCAGTGGTATGAAGTACTTCACGGAGGCCGAATACGCTTTCTTTGCTAAGACGTAGGATGGCATTGAGGCTGGTGAGTTCTGATGGGTTGGTGTTTTTTGAAAGTAACTGTCCAGCGTGTAGTGCTATGGCGGCTAGGCTGCTGCCAGTTTCATCGTGCAGATCACTAGCGATCCGTTCTCGCATTTGCTGTACTTGTTCCTTTGCTCGGCGACGACTTCTGAGAGTGATGTATGTGGCTATAGCGATGATTGCGAGCGTCAGAAATGACACACTCCAGGTAGTGGTAGCTCTTGATACTTGCGAAATTTCTAGCTGTCGTAGTTTGAGCAATTGTTGTTCTTCTAACAGTTCTTGCCGTAGTGCTAACTTAGTAACCCACTCAAAATGAGAAATGACTTTTCCTGTGTGCGTCATCCCATCATAGACAGAGGGTAAGGTCCAGTTTAGCCGGTCATCTGAATCTTCAAATTTTTGGCTGAGCCGCTCTGGTGTTACCGTTGATCTATTAAAGTTGGCGGCAGGCTTGATGGGGATGCCGTGTAACATTGGGGTGATCTCACTGAGTTGGATGATAGCGTGGCTTTTGTTTGCTGGTATAGATACTTCAAATACGGTGATACGAATACCACTCACAGTGGTTTGTGCGAAGTGGGCGATGTAGGGATTTAGGCCTGGGTTAGTGAAGGTTGTATGCTGATAGGTGTCTGAAATTCCGATGACCTCATTGTTAGTATTCAGTAGCTCTATCTTGAATTTGACAGGGAAGGACTGTCCAGGTCTGTGAATGATAGCGGGGTCTAGTCTAACGGCATCTAGGTCGGTGTTTTCTTGGAATGTTATTTCACAAATATATGGTTTTCTGAGTATCTGCGAACTGGCTTGGTAGTAGATTCCGAGACCTTTTGGGGTTGCTGGACCCAGCTCAGGTAAGCCTAGTGGGGTTTGGACGTCGGTGAGATAAGTTGCAGAGAAGACGATCTTATCTTCTCTGCAGGGGGAAGTTTTCACCTCAGCCAGTGGCGCTAAGTTGTCTTGGTCTGAGAAGATGAAAATCTCAGAGAAGCCGGCTCCATAGTGAGGAGTGCTGGTCTCTTTGGTGAGATTGGTGCAGGTGATTTCTATCTGGTTTGTATTCACTGATTCGAAGTTAACAATCTCAGGGAGAGAGCGTAGAATCGATAGTTGGGTGTTTTCTAGAGTCGTGATGGTTCTCATTTGCCCGTCAGATATAGATCTGGCTTTAATTTCTATTTTTCCTGGCCAGTAGGCATTTTCTGTCAGCCGCCCAGCCTTTCCGAGATAGAGCCTGAGTGGCAGTAGAGACACGGCGTTGATTTGGTGGGGTTTTGGCCACCGGAAGCTTATGGTTACTGACTCTTCAGGGGAGTCCAGCCAGTGAGAGAGGAAGCCACCAGATGCTGTTGGTTCACCTTTATAGGGGGTGGGGAGTTGATTTAGCTGTGTGGATATGGCCTTTAACCGATCGCTATTATTTCTATACTCTTTGCTAAATCGGAATGCCGCAGCATGTTCCCAAGTGGACTCCATAGGGGGCTTGGTTTCTTCTGCCATGGTGAGCTGGAAGAGAAGAAGAAGTAAAATGAGGATGGTGGCAGGTCTCACGAGCGGTATAGATTGAATCAAAGCAAGTTACTCATAGGATACCCATAGCAACAGCTTTATTTACTGCTCCGGAGACATTGTGGACTTGGAGTTTACGGTAAATTGTTTTGATGTGTGAGCTGATGGTGTGGATGCTGACTCCGAGTTTGTCCGCGGCTTCTTGTCTGCTGACGCCAGTGGACATTTGCTCTAGGACACCTATTTCACGAGTGGAAAGCTGTTGTTCATGTGAGGCGGGTTTAAATTTAGAGAAAGTAGCGAAGACCATCTGGGCAATTTCTGCGCTTAGGGGGGCGATGCCATGATAGGCGTCTACGATACCTTGGATGGTGATGTCTAAGTCATCTGACTTAATTAGGTAACCGGATGCTCCTGCGCCGAGGGCTTGGAAGACGCGGGTTTTGTTATCGAATACTGTCAGTACGAGGACTTGGCTCTTAGGTGCGGCTTTTTTAAGAAAAGGAATAGCTTGGATTCCGTCCATTCCTGGGAGGCCGAGGTCAAGGATGATGATGTCAGGAGTTGGGTTTCCTTCCTTAAGATAGTCTAGGATGTCTTCTACATTTGAAAAAGCTGCTTGGCAGTTAAGGAGGTCACTGGATGCCATCGTGTCCATGAGGATGGTACGATAATCAATATGATCTTCCACGATACAAATATTGATAGGTTTCTTTGTTGGCGGTTTTTCAGACATATTTTTTACATTATAGATGATGGGAGATAAATAATAGAGATGAGACTAGTTTCAGTCAAGTCACGTAAATTACCCTTTTCAGGGTATATACATTGTGGGTGGATTAGGTATGATTATCGTCCAATTATAGAACTGGATGCGGAAATCCGTATTACAGATAATTACTAAAAAAGACATCATGAAAAAAATTATAACAATTATGACAATAGCCACAGTAGCATCTGCTATACCTGCTTATGCGGCAACTGCGATAACGCAAGAAGACATCGCAACAGATGTGGGAGCTGCTTGGAGTGGATTTGAAACTGGCGACTTTGCGCGACCAGGTAAGAATGCTAATGGAGCCTTAACTTTCACTGGTTACGTGAGCTTCGATTTATCTGCTGCTGGATTGACCGCTGCAGAACTTGATCTTGCTAGCTTCAATCTTGCGTATGATGCTGGTGTAGCTGGTGGTAGCCCTTCAGCTTTTTCTATTATCTATTTAGGCACATATAGTAGTGGAACGTTTGGCGACGGTGGAACTAATAATCATGCATTATTTACAGGTGCAGCGGCGGTTAGCACTTCTCTAGCAGCTCAAACTGCGACCACAGGAAACCAGAGTGCAGCAGTCGATTTAGATGATGGCAGCTTTGCTGAGGACCATGCTGTATTCAGAATGTCTCTTGATAATCCAGGTGATAATGCTAATGGAGCTCAGTGGGATCCTAATAATTTCGTTCTCACTGTGACACCTGTTCCTGAGCCATCATCTACTGCTCTGCTTGGGCTTGGTGGGCTAGCGCTTATCATGCGCCGTAGGAAGTAGGTTGGCATTGAACGTTTCTCTTTGATTAGGAGAAAATTTTTATAGCGGGAAGCGGATTTAATTTCGTTTGTCGCTATTTTTTTAGTGTAGAAATCTTGGTGAAGGTTAGTTTAGCAGGATGAAGAAAATATTTAGCTATTCTGGATTTGTGTTGGCTTCGATGTGTATGTGCATGGCGGGGGAAGAAAATCATTTACCTGTTAAAGATGGGTTGGTGTTAGATTTGGATGCGGCTCGGGGGGTGGAGTTGGAAGATGGAAAGCGGGTGAAGGCTTGGGGGAATCAAGTTGAGGGGAAGGAAAAGGAGGTATTTGTGAAGCAGGATGAAGGGCGTAAAGTTGCGGGGTCTGGTCGGCCAATGCTGGTGGAAAATGAGGCGAAGCTTGGCGGCTTGCCTACGCTGGTATTTAAGGAGCAAGAGTTGATTAGTATGGATGAGGACCGTTATGATCATTTGATCACGGGTAGTGGTTATACTTGGTTGTCAGTGATGTGTGTGTATGAGCAGCATAAGGGGAAGAAGGATGTGAATTCGTTTTTTGGAAATTTGAGAAATGGGCCGCCTTATGATGGGATGTGGGGGTGCTTGATGGATAATAATCGAGTCTGGATGGGGACTCGTAATGGGTTGCCTTTTAAGAAGAAGGAGCTTTGGGATGCTAAGGTGAATCCTCTGGTGGCTAGTTCTAAGCCGTTGGTAGTAAATAAATATTATTTAGTGATGGGGAGAATGGGGGCTGGGACTGAGGTGGTGGATCTTGAGTTGTTCGTGGATAAGCTGGTGCCGGTGGATCGTAAAAAGGTACCTGTGAGTCCAAAGGCGAATTCTTCGAAAATGGCGATTGGGCAAGAGCGTGATGCTGTGAATCATCCTGGGAAAGAATCGTTTCATGGGGAGATAGCGCGGTTTTTGATTTATGAGCGTCCTTTGAGTGATGATGAGCTGAAGGTGATGGCACAGTTTTTGGGAAAATATTATCGCCTTGAGGGGACAAGATAACGTAGATTAAATAATGATTATGAAAACAACATTTAAAATCTGTATAACAGCTGGGGCGTTGCTCGCGAATTGTGCCTTTGCTGAAACGACGGAAGCGAAGAAGGCTGAACTGCCGAACATCGTTATTGTAATGGCGGATGATATGGGCTGGGGAGACTCGGGAACTTATGGGAATAAGATCATCAAGTCGCCAAGTATGGATAAGTTGGCATCTAGGGGAATGAAATTTACACAGGGTTATTCTGCATGTGGAGTTTGTTCACCATCACGTTCTGCGATTTTGACTGGGAGGACTCCCTATAGAAATGGTGTTTGGCGTCACCTATCTGGTAACCATCAGGCGCACTTGCGTACGAGTGAGATTACTTACCCTGAGCTTTTGAAGACAGTTGGCTACCAGACTTGTCATGTAGGAAAGTGGCATTTGCTCTCTAGGCAGCAATTTAACAATCCTGATTACCCTCAGCCAGGGGAGCAGGGGGGATTTGATTACTGGATGACTACTCAGAATAATGCTGAGCCTAGTCATAAGAACCCGAATAATTTTATTCGTAATGGTAAGCCGGTTGGAGAAGTGAATGGTTATTCCGCGCCATTTGTGGCTGATGAGGCGATTCATTGGTTGAAGGATATTAGGGATGATTCTAAGCCGTTTGCGCTTACGGTTTGGTTCCATGAGCCACATAAGCCAATCGCGACTGACATTAAATTTTCTGAGATGTATCCTGATGTGGATAAGAAGCTTAGTAAGTATTATGGGAATATCACTCAGTTGGATTTTGCGCTAGGTAAAGTCATGGACACGCTGGATGCTGAAGGACTCACTGACAATACGCTGATTATTTTCACCTCTGATAATGGCCCTGTGGCAAGTGAGGGTGGTGACTCTGGTGGATTACGTGGGATTAAGCGTAGTGATTTTGAAGGTGGTATTCGTGTGCCATTTCTTGCTAGCTGGCCTGGACATATTAAGCCTGGAACTGTGAGTGATACTCCCGTGATTGGGACAGATATCTTTGCTACTGCGCTTGATATGGTAGGGGTAGAGCAGCCTAAGGATCGTACGATTGATGGTGTTAGTATGTTGCCTGTATTTAAAGGTCACGCTGTGGAGCGTAAGATCCCATTGTTCTGGCGCACGCACGTTTCTGGTGCGGATTGTCGGGTGGCTGTTCGTGTTGGTGATTGGAAGATAGTAGCAGATGAGACGCTTACTAAATTCTTGTTATTCAATGTTCAGGAGGACTGGCAGGAGAAAAATGATCTCGCTAAAGAAAATCCTGAGAAGTTGAAGGAGTTAAAAACACTACTTATCAAGACTTGGGAAGATATCTCAGAGGAGGGACCTAATGAGTGGTGGGAGTCTGAAAAGACGAAAGCTAAGAAAGGCGGCAAGGTTAATTACTAAGACTGATAACTCTTAAATCATTGGTGATTATGAAACGTTTTCTACTAGTAGTGTGGGCCTTGGTGCTCGGTAATTTGAGCATTGTGACGGCAGCGGATAAAGCGGATTTTTTTGTAGCTCCGAATGGCTCAGATGCTTGGTCGGGAACCGTTGATTCGCCAGATGATCAGAAAGCTGATGGGCCGTTCGCCACACTAGAACGCGCCCGTGATGCTGTTCGTGAACTCCGCAAAATCAATGCGGGGAATATTACCGTTTTGGTTCGAGGTGGAACTTACACGCTGGATAAAACGGTTGTGTTTGGGCTTGAGGACTCAGGTCTAGAGAACGCATTCACTACTTACAAGGCTTATCCCGGTGAGAAACCGGTGTTCAGTTCTGGGCGAGAAATCACAGGTTTAAAAAAACTTACCTCTAAGCCCGCAGGGTTATCGTCCAAGGCTGAAGGTAAGGTTTGGGTGGCTGATGTGAAGGGGAGTTTTCGCACGCTTTATGATGAACAAGGAATGTTGCCACGGGCGCGTTCAGAGGGGTTTTTTCCGCTTGAGGGGAGTGGCCGGGATAGGCTGCTTTTCCCAGAAGGGAAGCTAAAGAATTGGTCAAATGTGAGCGATGTGGAAATCGTGGTTCGTCCGCATCATGCGTGGATTGTGAATATTTTACCGGTGGTATCAGTGGATGAGGAAAAAGGGATTGCACGGACATCGATTGAGTCAACATACGTGATGAATCCATTACATTTTCTTAAAACAACTCCATCTTGCTGGGTTGAAAATGTGCTAGAGGAGTTAGATGAACCCGGAGAGTGGGTGCTAAATACCAAGGAGGGAAAACTCTATATTTGGCCCCGTGATAATGCTTTTGAGAGTCCCATAGTAGCGCCTCAGTTGTTGGAGTTGATCAAAGTGGAAGGTAAGGTTGATATTCAGGGACCGAAGGATATTCCTGTTCAGAATTTGCATTTTGAGGGGCTTACCTTTAAGCATGGTGAGCGCTACACGTTGACTAAAGAAGATGCAGGTCTTCAGCATGATTGGGATATGTTGGACAAGGACAATGCGCTGGTCCGATTCTGCGGGACGGAAAACTGTAGCGTGAAAAAGTGTCATTTTCTCCATAGTGGTAGCGGGGCGATCCGTGTGGATTTGCATGGGATAGGAAATACTATTTCAGGGAATCACATCGAGCATATGGGGGGCGGGGGTATTTTGCTCTGTGGTTATGGACCTGGAACTAAGGATGTGAATAGAAAGAACATTGTTAGTAATAATCATATCCATCACGTAGGGGAAATCTACTGGCATTCACCGGGCTTGATGCTCTGGCAGAGTGGGGAAAATCACGTTATTAATAACCTCATTCATCATACGAACTATACATCACTCATCGTATCTGGATGCATGACAGAATTCTTCCGTAAGAAAGGACGCGAACTGGGGAGGACAATCCGCAGGGATGAGATAGGGGAGCTTCCTAAGAAGCTGACCATAGAAGCGGTTCGTCCCTTCCTGCATTCGCATGATAACGTGATCGAGTACAATGAAATTCACAATGCCATGCAAAAACTAGGGGACGGGAACGCGATCTATATCCGAGGAGCGGGTGCTGGGAATGTGATCCGCAGGAACTACATTCACCATTTAGTAACTCCTATGATCATGCAGTGTGCTGTGCGGACAGATGGCGGACAAATGGACACGCTATTTTCAGAAAATGTGATCTATAAGTGCACGTCCCAAGGCATCATGATGAAGCTTAATACACGGGTCGAAAATAACTTTGTGGTGGATGTGATCATGCCGCCGAGAGGATATTATCTATCTGTTCGTGAGGGGCCACTAACAGGTGCTACTATCAAACGAAATATTTTCTATTCATCTGACAAGGTGGAAGAGTTCATCAGTGAGCTTAAAGCGAAGAATAAAAATGCTAGTGAAGACAGACGAGGCAGGAAAGTAGCGAGAGCGATGGATGCGGACACAGACTATAATATTTACTTCGCAGCAGGGGATCTCGCTAGTGGTAAGGAGATGTTAGAGAAGCAACGTGGAGATGGCGTGGATAAGAATAGCCAGGCTGTTGATCCGATGTTCGTGGATCCTGAGAATGGAGATTTCCGATTTAAGCCGGATTCACCTGCTTTGAAAATGGGTATTGTGCCGATTGATGTTTCTAAAGCTGGGCTGAAAGACGAGACTGAATAGTGCGTATGGATAGCGGGTGAGTCATCAGTTAGGCTCACTGGTTGTTACTTACATAAGATCGATAATATTTATGATTGTGCCGAATTGAGATTCTCAATAGGTTGGTCATATTGTTTAGTACAAAAACCTAGAAGATTAACTACCCAAATAATTTATGAAAATAACGAAATACCTACAGCGCGGAATCATCGCGCTCGGTCTGACTACTGCAACCATAGCAGTGGCGGCTGATAAACCTAACGTGGTCATCGTCATTACCGATGATCAAGGCTATGGGGACATGTCCTTTACTGGAAACACTGCGATTAAGACTCCGAATATCGATAAGCTTCGGACTCAGGGAACGTTGCTTAACAACTTCCATGTAGATCCAACCTGTGCGCCTACTCGGGCTGCATTGATGACGGGGAGATATTCTAACCGTGTGGGTGTCTGGCACACTGTTCAGGGTCGAAGCATGCTACGTGCACGTGAGACGACGATGGCGAATGTTTTCAGTGAGAATGGATATGCTACTGGTATGTTTGGAAAATGGCATTTAGGTGACTGTTATCCATACCGTCCGGAAGATCGCGGATTCCAGCATACTGTGTATCACATGGCAGGTGGTGTGGGTCAGGCTCCGGATTACTGGGGGAATGATTACTTTGATGATACTTATGTAGTGAATGGCAAGCTTCAGCGTTTTGAGGGGTATTGCACGGACGTTTGGTTTGATGAGGGGATGAAGTTTATAAAAGCGAACAAGGATAAGCCCTTTTTTGCTTATATAGCGACGAATGCCCCACATAGCCCGAATTACTGTCCGATGAAATATGTGGAGCCATATGTAGGTAAGCCTAATGTGACTGATCCTGTATTCTACGGTATGATTGCTAACGTTGATGAGAATATGGGCAAGCTTATGGAGTTTCTGGATGCTGAGGGTCTTTCTGAAAATACGCTATTAGTTTTCATGACTGATAATGGTTCATCAGGACCTTATTCTGGTAAGGGTGGATATGATGGCGGTATGCGCGGTATGAAAGGTTCTGAGTATGAAGGTGGCCATAGAGTGCCATTTATCCTACGCTGGCCAAATGGAAAGATTGAAGCAGGTAAGTCAGTAGAGAATCTTACTGCTCACATGGATATTCTTCCTACGTTTATCGAACTTTTCGGACTTGAGACAAAGGAAGTAAAGTATGATGGAGCTAGCCTTAAAGAGCTGCTCTATGGAGATGGTGACCACTGGCAGGAGCGCACACTCGTAGTGGAGTCGCAGCGTGTTGTGGATCCTATCAAATGGAAGCAAAGTGCGGTGATGAATGACAATTGGCGACTAGTGAATGGAGAGGAACTTTATAATCTCAAGGATGACGCTAAGCAAGCAACTAATCTTGCTGAGCAGCACCCAGAAATGGTTGCGCAGATGCGTGGGAGTTATGAATTATTCTGGAATGATGTTTCACAGGAGCATGATCTAACAAGTTACATGATCATTGGATCTGAGCATTCACCGATTGTATCACTTTCATCCCATGACTGGCTCATTAATAAGCTTCCACCTTGGCATCAGGGACATGTGTCTAGAGGACAAGTAGCAGAAGTTTCTCACTGGGCTATTGAAGTGGAAAAAGCTGGTGATTATGAGATTTCACTTCGCCGTTGGCCTGTAGAAGCTGATAAAGGGATCAACGATGGAACTTACGGAAAAGCATATAATTACAAACAGGCTCGTATGCGAATTGCTGATATTGATGAAACTAAAGATATTCCTGAGGGAGCTAAAGAGGTTACATTTAAGGTTACCCTGAAAAAAGGAGTGACTGAGTTGTCTCCTATTTTCATTGGTCCTGATAATCAGGCGACACCGTACTATGCGTATGTGACTCATGCTATTAAGCCAGGCTGGCAGACTCCAGAAGGTATGGGGATTCCTGTGTATGATCCTAGTTATGGTCGTATCCCGCCACAGCTTGAGAAAAAGAAAGCGAATAAGAAAAATAAATAACAAGAAATGATGATAGCGAAATTAGCCACAGTCACATGTGTAGCCTTGATGGCCACATTAAGAATAGATGCAGCACAGAAACCTAACATTATTGTCATTTACACGGATGATCAAGGATACGGTGACGTCAGTGCACTAAACCCTGAGGCTAAATTCAAAACACCCTATCAGGATCAGCTCGTTAATGAAGGTATTGCCTTCACTAACGGGCACAGCCCTGCGTCTGTCTGCACGCCTTCGCGTTACGGACTTCTAACAGGTCGCTACCCTTGGCGCACCACTTTGAAGACTGGCGTTTACGGAGCTGAGCGCAAGTGTCTGATCGAGGATGGGCGCATGACGCTGGCCTCACTTTTAAAAGAAAATGGCTACCAAACGGCGATGGTCGGGAAGTGGCATCTTGGGATGGATTTCCCAGGGACTCCGGAAGACAGGGACTGGACAAAACCAGTGAAGGACATGCCTTTGGATAAGGGGTTTGACTATTTTTACGGTATTCCAGCATCATTGAATTACGGGATACTTGCGTGGTTCGAGGGACGGCATGCCAAGGTTCCGCCAACAGTTTACACAAATAAGAAGAACAATCCTCGATTCACTGATTATCGGATAATGCCTCCATATGAGCCGACGTCGGCTAAATCAAAGGATCCAACACGCCAGATTAAAACTAACTTTGAGATCGCTGAGGATTTTATTGATAACCAATGTCTCACTAGATTTACAGATAAAGCGATCGAGTGGATGGGGACGAAAGCTGAGGATGCAAAGAATGGGAAACCGTTCTTCCTTTATCTTCCATACACATCACCCCATTTCCCAGTTTGCCCGCTGCCAGAATTCCATGGTCAGGGTGATTGCGGGGCCTATGGAGAATTTCTTATCGAGACAGATTTCCACATTGGTCGCATTCTCAAATTCCTCAAAGAATCTGAGCTTGATGACAATACGATGATCGTTTTTTCTAGTGACAATGGTCCAGAATATACATGGAGAGATCGCATTCCTGAATACAAACATCACAGTAGCTACGTCTACAGAGGAGGTAAGCGTGATGTCTTTGAGGGGGGGCACAGGGTTCCGTTTTTGGTGCGTTGGCCTGGTGGGATTAAGCAACCGGGTAGGACTTGGAATGGTCCGGTGGGGCAGGTGGATTTGTTAGCGACTTTTGCTGAGATCGTAGGGGGGAAACTTCCTGATGGTGCGGGTGAAGATAGTGAGAGTTTTGCGAGTGTGCTGCTAGATCCAGGAAGTAAACATGAGCGTCTACCTCTGATTAATCACGGGAATGATAGACGATACGCGATCACTGAGGGGAACTGGAAACTGCTTCTTCCGTCAGCCAAAGGTAAAGGAGGCCTCTATGATCTTAAAACTGATCCAGGCGAGAAGAAGAATCTTGCAGCGCAATTTCCTGATCGAGTGAAAAGTCTCCGCGAAAAAGCTACTGCGATTGTTACCAATGGGCGCACTACTCTTGGGAAAGCTCAGTCAAACGACACGGGATATTGGGAAGATCTGAAATGGATCACTCCTGAGCAATACAACGCCGCTACGGCATCACCTGTATCTAAATAATTTAAATCATGAAATTTCTAACAAAGCTTCTCATCGCCTCAACGTTAGCATCCGTAAATACGTATGCTGCTGTAAAGCCGTCCTCATTATTCTGTGACCATATGGTCTTGCAGCAAGGGATGACGGTTCCTGTCTGGGGACATGCTGATCCATCGGAAAAAGTGACCGTCACATTTGCTGGACAGGCTAAAACTACGACTACTGACAAAGATGGAAAGTGGATGGTGAAGTTGGACGCGCTGAAGGTCTCTGCTAAGGGGCAGGCGATGAAGATTTCTGGCTCGAATAAAATTTCTTTTAAAGATGTTCTGGTAGGTGAAGTTTGGATCTGTTCTGGGCAATCTAACATGCAGATGGGGTTGAATACGCTTCCAGCGCTGAATAAAAAGCGTGCCGAGGCTAAGAATGTCCGTCATTTTGAAGTGCCTAAAGTGGTTGCTTTTGAAGAACAAGATACAGTTAAAGGGCGTTGGGCAACTGGTCTGCCTAACAGTGCTGTAGCTGGTGGGTTTGCTCATTTTCTAGAGGAGTCTGCTGATGTTCCGGTGGGTATTATTTTAAGTTGCTGGGGGAGTTCATCCTTAGAAGCTTGGATGCCGCGTGATATGGGGAAAGACCTACCGTTGTTCCAAGAGCAGTTAGATGAGCTTGATGGTAATAAAGAAACAAGGGCTGAGATAAAGCGAATTCTAGAGACTAAGGGAGCTAGAAAGACTCCTGACGATATCTATCTTCGTCGCCAGTCGAATATTCTCTACAACGCGATGATTGCGCCATTAGTTCCATATGCTTGTCGCGGGCTGGTTTGGTATCAGGGTGAGAGGAATGCTTCAAATTATGATAAACTTCCAGAGAAGCCGTGGTATCGTCGCAATATACCGATGGTGGGCTATGGCAATGCTTTGAAACTATGGATCGAGCGCTATCGGAAGGAATGGGGTAAGGAGGATATGCATTTTATGGTGGTGATGCTTCCGGGTTATGCCAAAGGATTTGGGAAAGTACCGGAAAATCCTACTGTAGAATCATGGGCGTGGATGCGGGAACAGCAGCTTCAGGCTTTAGAACTTCCGCACACTTCGGTTGTTAATGCGATCGATCTCGGACACGAGACCAATATTCATCCTAAGGATAAATTACCGATTGGCGAACGCTTAGCGCTGTTAGCACAGCGTGATACTTTAGCGAAAGACATTGTGGCGGAGGGACCTGTGATGACGAAAGTGGACTCGAAGCGTGGTTCATTAATCGTCAATTTTGAAAACAGCAAAGGCCTCAAAACTAAAGACGGAAAAGCACCTTCTGCCTTTTGGGTATCCACTGACGGCAAGAGGTGGGAGCCAGCTACAGCGGAGATCAAAGGTGAGCAGGTTATTTTGACCTCAGACAAGGTCAGAAGTCCTAAGTTCATAAGATACGCATTTGCTGCTATGCCTAAGACTAACTTGGTCAATGCTGCGGAGCTACCGGCACGACCCTTTAGAACAGATCGATAAATCCGAAGAAAATACCCGTGTTTATCCTACATAGATAGGATAGTCAATTTTTCGGGATGGGTTCATTATGTCATTCTTCTAGTCATGTATCTGGAGCTTTTGGGCTTTAGAAATTCAGCGTTGATAGAATTAAAAATAAAATTATGAACCTCAAAAAACTTATTAGCAATGCGCTGTTATCACTGTGTAGCTTACTCATCTGTCTGGAATCTATTCAGGCTAAGGAAGCTATTAAGATGAAGGTGGATTGGGAGAAGTTCCTGGATCGTCATGATCTTGTCTGGGATAAGATCCCGAAAGCTTGGCAAGATGGACCTTTTCTTGGCAATGGGATGCTTGGGTCTATGATGCATCAGGTAGATGCTCATACGATTAGGATTAGCTTGGGTAGGGCTGATGTGGAGGATCATCAGTCAGGGGGGACGCCGTTCATAGCGCAGTCACGCTTGCCAAATGGTTATTTCACACTCAAAACAGTGGGTAAGATTACGGGTTTTGAGGGTCGGCTTGATCTTTATGATGCTGAGACGCGTGTGAGCGTGAAGACGGATAAGGGAGATATCGCTCTTCATGGATTGGTTCATAGCGATGATATGTTGATCATTTATGATTTGAAGCCCTCAAGTGGTGAAGTGGGGATGAAGCTGGACTTTGTGCCACTTAGGGCGATTGCTCCTGCTCGGTTGCAGGCTGAGCTGGAGGTAAAGACGCGAGGGGATAAAGCTTCGACTAGTCGCAAGTCATGGGCTGCTGCTAAATATGTTTATAACCCAGATCCTGAATTGACCGAGCTTGATGGCTATGGGGTATCGAGGCAGAAATTAGCTGCTGGTGGTGAGACAGGGACCGCTTGGAAGATCAAGAAAAGTGAGGATGGGGGCCAAGAGTTGCGGGTTTCGATTGAGCATAGTTTCCCTGAGCAGACTGCGACTGAGGATGCTGTGGCGCATTTGAAAGCTGTAGAGGAAGAGTCACTGGAGAGTTTGATCAAGCGTCATAGAGTCTGGTGGCATGCTTATTATCCGAAGAGTTTTATTAGTCTCGATGATACAAGGATGGAAAGTTTTTATTGGATCCAGGTTTATAAATTTGGGTCAGGGGCACGTAAAGGTCGTGCTTTTATGGATACAATGGGGCCATGGATGGTGGAGAATACGGCTTGGGCGAATGGTTGGTTTAATCTTAATACTCAGCTTTCGTATTGGTTTCTTTCTACGGCGAATCGGTTTGAAGTGGCAGAGAGTTTGTTTACTAAGCTGGATGAGAAGCTACCACAGCTGGTGGCAAATATGCCTGAGCAGTATGGAGGAGATTGTGCTGGGATGTCGACGATTGTCCCGCAGACATTTATTAGTAAATTTCCAGCAGCTAGGCTTGGGTTTACGGGTGAGCTGCTTTGGACTTGCCATGATTATTGGCTGATGCTGGAGCGCACGATGGATGAGGAACGTATTACTAAGAAGTTTTTTCCTCTGTTGAAGAAGTCGGTGAATACTTATCTGCATTTTATGGTGGAAGGTAAAGATGGTAAGATTCATCTGCCTAGAACACGATCACCAGAATATGGGGCTGGGGAAGACTGTAATTTCAATTTGGCTCTATTCCGCTGGGGTTGCACGACCTTGATTCATATTTCGGAGCGTTATAAAATAGAGGATCCGCTATTGCCTAAGTGGAAGGATGTGATTGCGCGTCTGGTGGACTATCCGACCAATGAAAACGGTTATATGGTGGCTAAGGATTTTCCTTTTGAAGAGTCTCACCGACATTACTCGCACTTGATGATGATTTATCCGCTGTGCGAGGTGAACATTGATCAAGTAGAGAATCGGGAACTCATTTCGAAGTCGGTTGATCACTGGATAAACTATCCGGGGACAGGGAATGCAGGTTACTCATGGAGTGGTGCTGCTGCGATGTATGCGCTGCAAGAAGATGGTGAAACGGCGGGTAAGTACCTAGATATATTCATGCGTATGCAGGAGCTTTTTCCTAAGAATCCAGCGATGATTCATCCAACTACGATGTATACGGAGACTCAGCGTATTCAGCCTGTGACGGAGACTCCGCTTTCTCTTTGTGACTCGATGCAGTTGATGTTGCTCCAGAGTTGGGGTGATACGATTCGAGTCTTTCCGGCAGTGCCGAAGTCGTGGGAGAATATTTCTTTTGATGGATTACTTGCTAAAGGAGGTTTTGAAATCAGTGCTACTCGTTCTCAGGGGAAAACTGAATTTGTATCTATTAAGAGTCACGCAGGTGAGCCGTGTGTGGTTAAGTTAGATTTCAAGCCAGTTAAGATTATGGGAATAGACCAGTCAGCGGTTAAAATGTTAGAAGATGGTCGCTATGCAGTGGAGTTGAAAGCCGGCGAGCAAGTCATCCTCTTTGCTGTAGGAATCATGGATGCTATCGTGGAACCAGTGAAGGCAGATCCTCAAAAGATCAATTCTTTCGGGCTCAATTAACCACTCACTTGAATTCTTATGAAAGGATATTCATTAGTTATTCTACTCACGGCTTTTTTTTCACAGTTAATCACTCATGCTGTAGCCGAAACCTCTAAACCTACTGTCGATTTTAAGGAGTTTTTGGGGCAGCATGACTTGGTATGGGATCGATTGCCTAATCGCTGGGAAGTGGCTCCCTACTCTGGGAATGGTAATCCGGTGATAGAGAGTCCTTTGTCATTTGCGACTTCGTTGCACGATATGTTGTTGCAGAGCTGGGGTGGGAAGATTCGTGTTTTCCCAGGGACGCCTGAGCGCTGGGAGGATGTGGCATTTGATAAGTTTAGGGCCCAAGGAGCTTTCTTAGTGAGTGCCTCGAAAAAGGCAGGGGAGACACAGTTCGTGAAAGTTGAGAGCTTGGTGGGATCTCCTTGCATGGTGAAGGTGGATATTGTGAATCCTAAGATTTATATCGATGGTAAACTGGTGATGAAGGAACAATTGAAGCAGAGTGGGGCAGGTTTCTACGATGTCGCTCTGAAAAAAGGGGAGAGTGTGATCTTTGTTCCGGTTGCTTTGGAGGAGGCTAATTTAAGCGTGAAACCGATCCCTGTTCCTGAGGTGGATCGTAATATTTTTGGACTCAATTCTAAATCTCAAGAGCGTATTCCAGGGCATCAGTTTTATTATCCAGTGAAGTAAAAATCTAGTTTCTAGGAGGTAGGGGTGCTTGAGGTATGATCTGCTGCGATTATTGCTGGTATGTGCTTCAGTAAACGACTATTTTAAACCAATGAAAATAATGAAAAATTACTTATTTTACGCACTCGCTTTAATGTTAGTGGTGCCTGTGTTCGGCCAAGGTTCTGACAAGGAAGGGTTGAAAAAATACAACTGGACGCTGGGTTACACGCCAGACAAAGTGATTGATTACTACGCTCCAGTTCCTGATCAAAAACTTAAGTTGCATTTGTTTTTACCAGAAGGTTATGAGGCTAGCGATAAACGGCCCTGTGTTATCTTTTTCTTTGGAGGTGGCTGGTCTGGTGGTGATCCGTCTCAGTTCTTCGGCTATAGTAAATATCTGGCTTCACGCGGAATGGTAGCGATCTCTGCACAGTATCGAACTAAGGCACAAAAAGCGATTCCTAGGAACTGTGTGGAGGATGGAAGAGAAGCTGTTAGATATGTCCGTAAGCATGCTGTAGAGCTCGGAGTTGATCCTAACCAAATCGCTGTGGGGGGAGGGTCAGCTGGTGGTCATGTTGCTGCGGCTATTGCAATGTGTCCGAAAATAGATGTGGATCCGGATAGTGAGATTTCAAGCATGCCAAATGCGCTGTTACTTTATAATCCGGTGTATAACAATGGACCAGGTGGCTATGGTCATGAACGGGTGAAGGATTATTGGGAAGATATTTCTCCTCATCATAACATTGTTAAAGGACTTCCACCAACGATTGCTTTCTTTGGTTCAAAGGATAAGCACGTCCCTGTGGCGACCATCAATGCGTTTCAAGCGGCGATGGAAAAAGTAGGGAATGAGTCTGCCAGCCATATTTACGAAGGCCAGACTCATGGGTTTTTCCATATTTCAAAAGGGGGGCGTGCGATGTTTGAAGATGTGCTTACCAAGACTGACGCATTCCTCGTAAAACAGAAATTTCTAACAGGGGAAGACAATGTCAAAGTGTGGACTGCACAAGCTATTGAACATTATAAAAGTACACGGCCACGAAAAAAAACGAAGGTTAAGTAAGCGGCTGATATAAAATGATTATAAATATAAAGCTCGCGACAAAGTCATTAGCGAAGCCAGAGCTGCTCTAGATTTTAAAGGCAACGCAAACCGCTGTGTCATCCAGAAACTCGAATGGGAGTAACCCTAACTATTTATAAGATTCATTGTAAGAATGAATGAGGAAGCAGGTAATGATAAATGTAAATATCGCTCTATAAAAATATGAAACTTAGAAAAACTATACTATCCCTAGCTTGTTTTGGCTTTAGCTTGCTAGTTCCGCTAGTAGCCTCTGCTGAATCTGAGCAGCCTAACATTCTGTTTATTTTTGCGGATGATCACATGTGGAGTGCTCTTGGGTGTCTTGAGGGTAGTCAAGTGAAGACGCCTAATCTCGATAGATTACGTAATCAGGGTGCACTCTTTACGCATGCGTATAATCAGGGATCGTATACTCCGGCAGTGTGTGTGGCTAGTAGAACGATGCTAAATACGGGTGCATTTGTTTGGAATGCGGCGAGCTATTCCTCTAAGGGCAACAACGCGCACGATCCAAACGCCCCAAAGGACCAGGCTAAGTATGTTATCGAAAAGCGTACACCAGAAGCGTATTGGTCACAGTATATGAAGCAGGCGGGTTACGAGACATATATGTCTGGGAAGTGGCATGTGGGTGGGGTGAATCCTAAGAAAATATTTGATCACACTGTGAATGTACGTGGCGGAATGCCGAATGGGGGTAAGAGTTTCTACAATCGAGATTTTGACCCTGAGAATCCAGACGGCATTGCCTATGACAAAAAACTAGGAGGATTTTGGAAAGGTGGTAAGCATTGGAGTGAAGTTCTCGGAGATGATAGTGAGAAATTTCTTAAGCAAGCAGGAGCTCGTGATAAGCCGTTTTTTATGTATCTGGCTTTCAATGCACCGCATGACCCGCGTCAGGCACCTAAGGAATTCATCGATATGTATCCTAGTGACAAGATAAGGGTTCCTGCTAATTTCTTGCCAGAGTATCCATATAATGAAGCAGCTGGAGCAGGACGCAGGTTGCGTGATGAAAGAACGGCACCGTTCCCGCGAACGGAGCATGCGATTCAGGTTACCTTGCAGGAGTATTTTGCGCTGATCACTCACATGGATGTGCAGATTGGGCGTATTCTGGATGCTTTAGAGAAATCTGGCAAAGCGGACAATACTTACATTTTCTTTACGGCTGATCATGGATTAGCGGTGGGGGATCATGGGTTCTTAGGAAAACAAAACATGTATGATAGTAGCATGCGTGTGCCTTTCTTGATGGCTGGGCCAGAGGTTCCTGCTGGTAGCACAGTGGATGCGCCGATTTATCTTCAGGATATTATGCCGACGTCATTGGAGTTGGCAGGAGTTCAGAAGCCTAAGCAGGTGGAGTTTAATAGCTTGATGCCGCTGGCTACCGGTAAGGCAAAAAGCAGTGTGTATGACTCAATATATGGTGCCTATTACGGTGCGCAGCGCATGTATAGAACTGAGAAATACAAAATGATAATCTATCCTACGATCAACGTTGTGAGGCTTTATGATATGGTGAACGATCCTCTGGAAATAAAGGATTTAGCGCCTGGGAAGAATCGTCCTGTGGAGTTGATGAACTCGCTATTTATTGAGCTACAGAAAGTCCAGAAATCGATGAATGACCCGATCGATATAGAGGCTGCATATCAAGCGTTTATGGCGAAATAAGAGGTTATCATCGCTCATAGTTAGAAGTGGCATACGGGGGTGAAATGGTTGTGTTGCTTACCATTCAACTTACTGATTAGAATTGATTTTGTCATACAAAATAATGCTTGGCGGATTATGAAAGCTGTCTATTATCTCACCATGGAATCAAAACATTTATTGAGTAGCGTGATCGCTCTAACTGGGCTTCTATTTTCGTCCACATTAGAGTCCTCTGCACAAGCTGTAACTAGTGAAACCAAGCCGGCGGTTGAGACGGCCTATCCGGAGTTCTCTTGGGATCGTATTCCTTTGTATATGCATGTTCGGAAAGCGAGTGCTTACACTGAGAAGGAAATTGAATTTTTGGCTAAGTTTCCGTTGATTACATTTGAGAAATCGAATGGTCATAAAGCTCATGGCTCTACTGAAAAGGGGACATTAATTTGTGCTAGAGCGGTGAAGGCTTTGAATCCAAAGGCTAAGATTCTTTATTATCGAAATGTGATTGTTCATTATGGTAGCTATGAGGCTAATAAGGAGCTGGTGACGATACCCGATGCCCTCCTCAAGGACAGCACAGGGAATACCAAGTTGGTGCGTGATCGAGTAGAGGCCTATGATTTATCAAACCCTAAATTGCGCGATTGGTGGGTGAAGACTTGTAAGGTGATGACGGATGATCCTGCTATTGATGGTGTATTTCTTGATGGAAATATAAAGGCGTTAGAGCCTGGTTATCTGAAGCGACAGATAGGGGTGGAGAAGAAAAAGGCGACGATGGATGGTTATCATGCGATGATGAAGGAGACTCGTGATGCGATAGGACCTGATAAGTTGATGCTGGCGAATATTATCCGAGCTCGATTTGAGAACGGTGGGCTTGAGTATTTGGATTATTTTGATGGTTCGTATCTTGAAGGATTTTCTCATAGTGTGGGCGGTATGACGCGTGAAGATTATGAGGCAAAAGGAATTGAGGCTATGCAGAAGGCGGCACGTCAGGGGAAGATTATAGCGTTCACCGCTGGGTTCGCGACACCTAAGAATACGAGTACGATGGGGATCGATGAAGGGCATGCTAAGGTGGAATCTGATGAGCAGGCGCGTGCAGGGCTGGCTTATCCGCTGGGAATCTTTTTAATTTGTGCTGAGAAATATAGCTACCTTCGTGTTCACGAAGGATATGAGGCTGATAAAGATGATCGCTGGATGCGTCAGTTTGAAGAATACAATAAACCACTAGGGGCACCAGCTGGACCGGCAAAGAAAGATGGTTATGTTTATACGCGTACATTTGAGCATGCGAAGGTGAAGCTTGATCTTAAAAAACGTACTGCTGATATCAATTGGTTGGCGCCAGCTATCCAGAGTAAGTAGCAATTAAAATCTCAAAAAAAACTTATGAAAATCAAAAAAAACTTATGGGTTGCGTTTGTCGCAATCATTCCAATGGTTGGCTTAGCTGAGGCTAAGTCATTAAAAGGAACGAAGCCTAACATCATTTTGGTGATTACTGATGATCAAGGGATGGGGGATCTTTCGTGTATGGGGAACGAGGTGGTGAAGACGCCGCACATTGACCAATTTTATGAGAAATCTACTCGCTTCACTGATTTTTCGGTAAGCCCGACTTGTGCACCTACGCGTGCGGCGTTGATGAGTGGGAGGTTTCCATTCAATGTGGGGGTGAGCCATACAATTTTCCAGCGCGAACGCATGGCTCTCGATGTTGTCACGCTGCCTCAAGCTCTGAAGAAGGCGGGCTATACCACGGGGATATTCGGTAAATGGCATCTTGGCGATGGTGATGAATATCTACCATTTAATCGTGGGTTTGATGAGGCCTTGATTCATGGTTCTGGCGGAATAGGACAAGTGGGATTGGGGGATTTTCCGACTAACAAAGAGAATGTCTATTTCGACAATACGTTACTTCATAACGATACCATCGTGAAGACTAAAGGCTATTGCACCGATGTCTTTTTTGAAGCTGGACTAAGCTGGATTAAGCAACAAACCGATGCGAAGAAGCCCTACTTCGCTTACATAGCACTCAATGCTCCACATGCACCATTGGTTGCACCTGAAAAGTATACCAAGAGATTTATTGAACTCGGTTACGATAAAGGTACTGCTGGTCGCTACGGAATGGTCGAGAATATTGACGATAATTTTGGTAACCTTTTAGCTAAATTGAAAGGATGGAATGAGCTTGAGAATACGCTTGTGATCTTCATGACTGATAATGGAGCCACACATTTAAGTGGCAAATTGAATGGTAAAAAGATTCGCCATTTCAACGCTAATTTAAAGGGAGGAAAGAACAGCCCATACGAAGGGGGAAGCCATGTGCCGTTCTTTGTTCAATGGAAAGGTAAGCTTGGGGAAGGTGTGGATATCAAGGCACTAGCTGCACATATTGATCTCTACAAAACATTTAGCGAGCTAGCAGGAGTGAAGCTGCCTGAGAAGATGCAGGCGCTTGATGGACGATCACTTATTCCACTTCTAGAAGACCCAACCGCTGAATGGGCAGACCGCGAAATTTTCGTTCACTGTGGGCGCTGGAATCCTGGAGCCCGAGATGGAGCTAAGTATAAGAAGTGTGCTGTCCGTACTCAGCAGTGGAGATTTGTCAATAACAAGGACCTCTATGATATTTCTAAAGATCCAGGCGAAACGACTGATGTTTCGGCATCTCATCCTGAAGTAGTGGCGCGGCTCCGTAAGTCATTTGATGCATGGTGGGACTCTACGGAGACGTTGCAAGTAAACGAGGGATTGCCGAAATTAAAAGTGCATCCGCTTCATACTCGTTATGAGAAACAACTGAAGGAAAAGGGTATCTTAGAATGGGCGCCAGAGCCAATTGAGTAGGTTACTAGCCTAAAAAGGGTATGATGTAATGGAGGAATACCGTTGATTCAGTTTCTCTTGCATCTATATTTCTATTAAGATCAACCAACACGACGCTCAAATATACTACTATGAAACTAAAATACTATTTATTCTCACTACTAACTGCAACTGCTGTATCTGCAGTGGCACAGGCTAAAGCACCAAAGGTAATGGACACCGTAAAAGTGACTCATTCTGAACTTACTGGGATAGGGGCTGAGAAAGGTGTGATGCGCCGTGACCCAAGCGATGTCATCAAGGTTGGTGATCTTTATTATGTCTGGTATTCCAAGGGGACTATCTCACCAGGTTACGATGCTACACTATTCTATGCGACATCTAAGGATGGAGTGGAGTGGACTGAGAAAGGAGAGGCTCTTGGGAGAGGTAAGGCTGGGACTTGGGAGGGGGCGAGTGTGTTTACTCCGAACATCTTGGTAGCAGAAGGCCGCTACTGGCTTTTCTATACTGGGACATCAAATGATTACCATAAGAAGCCATTTAATCCGGATTCTAAGATAGGTATTGCAGTTTCAGATTCTCCGGATGGACCATGGGAGAAGCTAGCTACTAATCCAGCGATCACGAATAGCAAGAACTTGGAAGACTTTGATAGTCATTTGATTGATGATGCCTGTCTTATTGTTAGAGATGGCAAATACTGGTGCTACTATAAAGGTCGCCAGCAAGGTAAAGGTCCAGGACAGACTCAAATGGGTGTTGCTATCGCAGAGAAGCCAGAGGGACCTTATGTGAAACATAAAGCAAATCCTGTAATTCCAGGAAACCACGAAGTATTGGTCTGGACACAAGGTGAGGGAGTGGCTGCGATGATAGGGACCACTGGGCCTAAGGCTATTACTAATTCGGTGTTGTATTCTGAAGATGGACTGAGCTTTAAGAAGACTCATGAGGCACCAAAAGGTCCATGGGCAGGAGGCTCTTATCGTCCGGAAGCTTTCACGGAGAGCGGAAAAGGTGAACTTCCTAAGTGGGGCGTAGAGATTGGTGCAAAGCGAGGATTTTTGCCATTCATCCGTCGTTTTGACTGCGAGGCAGTTCCTACTGAATAATAATAACCATTAACGATAACCCTATTGATTTTGCTTTTACTCTTAAGCCTTTAAACTTTGTGAGAAGGCCTCAAAAACCCATCCTTAATTATAATGAAACCGATCACACTACTAACAACAACATCACTCGCACTATTTAGTGTTTTAAGCACTAGTTGTTCAGAGAATAAAACATCTACTACGGAGTCTGAAGCATTCGGTGCGTTTGCGGATGACGCGGCGTTTATGCAGGAACACACTGAGATAGTAGTTCTGAAAAAAGGAGACGCAGCTGTGGCTGTGGCTCCCTCATGGCAGGGGCGCGTGATGACGAGTACCTTTGATCAGAAAACGGGGCCTAGTTTTGGTTGGATTAATAGACCAGTGATTGAAAAAGGGTTTATGTCAGAGGAAGAGGCTGAAGGAGAACTTGAGTCACATATTTACATCTTTGGTGGAGAAGAGCGTTTTTGGCTAGGGCCAGAGGGCGGTCAGTTTGCACTTTACTTCAAACCTGGTGACAAGTTTGTATTTGATGACTGGAAGACTCCTGCGGCGATCGATACTGAAGCTTATGAGTTAGTAGAGCAAACTGATAGCACTGCTACTTTTACGCACAATGCGGAATTGCTGAACTATAGCGGGACTAAGTTTAATGTTGGCATTGAGCGTAAGGTTACTGTGCTGGATAAAGCTGACGCGGCTAAGATTTTAGGTGGTGAGTTTGGTGAAAGCATTAAGATGGTTGGTTATGAGACTGACAATGTGATCACTAATAATGGTGAGGAAGCATGGGAGCCTGAGACTGGGTTGCTATCGATCTGGTTGCTAGGGATGTATAATCCTTCACCTACTACAACTGTTGTCATTCCATTCAAAGAGGGGACTGAGGCAGATCTTGGGCCTAAGGTGAAAGATGACTATTTTGGTAAAGTTCCGGCAGAGTATTTATCGGTTAAAGAGGATGTTCTTTTTTTCAAGGGTGATGGAACAAGACGCGGGAAAATAGGTATCAGCCCTGAGCGTTCAAAAGGTATTGCGGGTAGTTATGATGCTGCGGGTAAGGTTTTAAATATTGTGACTTACAATGTGCAGGATGCACCGAATGGATACGTGAATTCAATGTGGGAGCTTCAGGATCAGCCATATGTTGGTGATGCGATCAACTCATATAATGATGGTTCACCTGCGCCTGGAGAGGATCCACTAGGACCGTTTTATGAACTAGAAACTTCATCACCAGCAGCGGCTTTGAAGCCAAAGGAGACGATGCAGCATGTGCAGCGCACTTACCATATCCATGGATTAGAAGAGGAGCTTAGTGCGATTGCGAAGCGCTTACTTGGAGTAGATATAGAGACTATTAAGGCATCTTTTTAAGCAGCGAGACGCGAGAAGCCGTAAGCTATTTTTATGGAGTTTGGGGTAAAATGAAATCGTTCGACATTGTTTAAGTCCGTGACATTTGGGTATGACCTATTATGAAGTATTTAGACCATGACAAATAACGACATCTTACGCCGCCTACGATACGCCTTTAACTATACTAATGTTCATGTGGCTAAGCTAATGGGCCATGTAGGAGAGAAGGTGGAGCTGAGCCAGGTGGGACTCTGGATTCAGCGCGAGGATGGCGAGCCGCTTTCAGATAAGGCACTTTGCCAATTTCTGGATGGTCTGATCATAGAAAAACGTGGACCTCGTCCTGATGGAGCTATTCCACATCCACAGGCAACGATCACTAGGAATGAGATTTTAAAGAAACTGAGGATAGCACTTTCTCTCAGGGATGAGGGTATGATGGGGGTTTTTAAGAACGCTAAATTTGTGGTCACCAAGGCGGAACTCGGGTCATTTTTCCGCAAGGAGGGTCAGCGCAACTATGCTGAATGCCCGGAGCAAGTCCTGCGTAAGTTTATCCATAGTTTGGGCCAGGAAGAGCAAGAGGCGAGCTAGGTGCTCGACTTATACCACATTGCAGTGTGGTAAGTTATCGTTAGAGCTGACGAAAAAGGGAGAGGTGTATTCTCCCTTCCCCTTTTTCGTAGAACTTGAAAGTTAGAGTAATGCTGAATTATGGACGACGGCGGACGAGAAGTAGGCTGCCGCTCATGAAGAGGAGAGCAAGTGAGGTAGGTTCTGGAACGACGGTTCCGTTGAGAGTGATGGCTCCGATACTTGAGTGACTACCGGCAACATCAGCTTCACTAGCCTCGATAAATAGTCTGTAATTATTGCCGCTGAGCAATGAGATACTGCTAAGATCGAAAGTTGTGGTTTGAACCCCAGAAGCCACAGTATTTACGGCTGCTGTTTTGATTGAATTACTGAATAGTTCAGCATTGGCGTTATCTAGATCCAGTATTTTTAGAGTGAATGTGTTGTCTCTAGCTGATGGTTGATTGATACCAGAGTTGTTGAAATTAATCCAGTCTAGCTCAAAGTTAGTCAAATCGATGGAGTCTCCTAAGGTGGTGAAATCGACCTGAGTATTCCAAACTCCGCCACTGCCAGTATTGTTATTAGGGGCGAAATATCCAGCAGCATCTGCGGTAGTCCATAGGTCTCCGTCACCAGTGTTCAAGGTGGTATTCGTTGCTGTTAAAGAGTTGGCTGGTGCGGTAATTCCTTCGGTGGTCCATGAGATTCCGCTGAGAGTAGTGCCACTTTTAGTAGTGCTTGAGAAGTCGCTAATGAGGATATTTACTGCTGAAGCGACAGTGAGCATGCTAAGGCTGATGCCCGTAGCTAAGATTTTAGTAATAAGTGATGATGGTGTTTTCATAGTTAGGATGTGTTTTGTATAAGATAGATAGACCGCAAAACTATGTTTCTACGGTCTATTGTTAGAGGTGTATGTACAGCTCTTCTCTAAGTCTATGTAGCACATAGGTTGCCAAGGTAGATTAAATTTAAATATTTACCTGAAAGGATCAAAAAATAGAGAGAGGTGATCTATTGATCCGCTAACTCCCGCATCCGCCGCCGCAGCCACCACCACCACATCCGCTACTACATCCACTGCCGCAACTATTTCCTCCACCGCAGCTACTGCCACCGCCGCCGCAACCTCCGCCTTTGCCGCCACCGCTCTTGAAGATTTTGGCTACTACTACGACGACGATGGTGACGAAAATGATGGTGCCGATGGGGAAGTCTGGGTTGTTTAGGATGGATGCGCAGCCTACGACTGTGAAGCTGAGGGCGAGTGTGGCTGCTGCTGTGAGGGCGAGTTTCTTGGGGATGACGAAGTGTTTGTTGTAGTCGACATTTTTGATGTCTTGGGGGGAGAACCTTAGCTCTGGGGTGGGCCAGATGTCTGATGGGGGTTCTGTTTGGAAGAGTCGTTGGTAGCTATCGAGGGTTTTCTGGTACCATTGGTTGAACTTCTGGTTCTCTTGGGTGCCGCCTTTGGTGGGGCCGTGGTGGAGGGGGAAGTTTAGGGTCTGCTTGCAGAGGTCATTCCAGTAGTTTCTGGTGTAGCAGAGGTGGAGGTGCCAGACGTGGTCTACGGCTACTGATGGGGTGACGGGATGGCCGGCTTCTGCTGCGAGGTAGAGGAATTTCTTGTACTCGTTAATGCTGCGTTTTGCGAACTCAAGGGTCCATGAGTTTTCTCTGGCTAGGCGGTCAGAGAATTTGAAATCTGAGCCCAGATCATCTAGCTCGAAGGTTTCGATTTTTTGCCAGAGATCTGTGTTCATGATTTGGTGTGTGATTGGGTGAAGGGTGAACTATGGGAGCGGGGCTTTGCCCTTGGGAGCGGGGAGCATGGAGCCGCAAAGCGTTGTTCTACCTCGTAAGGTGTGATGCATTGCTCCCCGAAGCCGAAGGCTGCTTGCTGCTTCCGTGCGCAGCATAATGCTTCCGAAGTTTAGTTAGCCTAGGCCTGGGATGTTCATTCCGCCGGTTAGTTTGCCCATTTCTCCGGCTGCCATGTCTTTGCCTTTGGTGATGGCTTCTTGGACGCCTTTGAGGACGAGTTCTTCTAGGAATTCTGCGTCTTCTGGGTCGATGACTGATGGGTCGATCTTGATGGAGAGTACATCTCCTGAGCCTGTTGCCATGACTTTAACCTTGTCTCCACCTACTGAGGCTTCGACGGTTTTTACTGCGAGTTCTTCTTGTGCTTTTGCCATCCCAGCTTGCATTTGCTGAGCCTGCTTCATGAGTTTGTTAATATCCATAATTGTTTGTTTTTGTTAGAGTGTTGTTTGTTTTGTATTAAGAGTTTCTGCTGATTTCAAATGTTTTCATTGCTTGTTCGATGAGTGGGTCTTTTTGGAACTCGTCATCGGCTGAGGTGTCTGGGGTGGTGTCGGCCTCTTTGGGGGTTTCTGGTGGAGCTACGGGATTAGATGCTGTAGGTGCTGGTGCTAGTGTGGGCGCGATGGGTTCTGTGCTGCCTTCTTCTGCTTGCTCGATGAATTTATCTAGTCCGCCGGCAATCTCATCTGTTTTTTTTTCAGATTTTTTAGGTGCGGGTGTCGGTGTCGGTGTCGGTGCAGGTGTTGTGACTGGAGGGACTGGTGTTGGTTCTGGAGTAGGCGCGGGCTCTGGTGTGGGTGCGGGTTGTTCCACTGGGGCAGGAGTTTCTGCTACTGGCGTGGGTGCGGGTGCTACGGCTGGTGTAGGTGCAGTTGTTGGTGTTGGTTCGCTTGCTTGTGGTAGCGTTCCGCTGAGGTCGTGGACGCCGGCTAGGGCGGTGATGACGTCGCTGATGCGGGCATCGTTGAGTGACTGGATGGCTTTGATGACGCCTATTTCCATGTGGAGGCGTTTGTTGGTGGCCCATTTCATCTGGCCGTCTGTCTGGGCGAAGATTTCTACGAGGTTGAGGAGTCGGTCGGTCTGGATGGGGTCTACGGATTCTTTGAGTTTGAGCCAGAATTCTTGTGGGATGCCGTCGTTGTCTGCGGTGGGGTCTACTTTGGAGACGAGGAGTGCGCGGAGGCAACCGATGAGGTCTTCTAGGAGTTGGCCGAGTTCTTTGCCTGAGTCTGCTTGTTGGTGGAGGATTTCTAGGGCGGTGACGGTGTTCTTGGTGAGGATGCTGTCGGTGAGTTTGGCGACGGTTTCACGGGAGGTGAAGCCGAAGATTTCTAGGACGTTTTCTTCGGTGATGTGTTCGCCGCAGAATGCTACGAGTTGGTCTAGCATGGACTGTGCGTCACGCATGCCGCCGTTGGCGCCTTTGGCGATGGCCCAGGCTGCGGATTCGTCTAGTTTAACGCCTTCGTTGTTGGAGATGAATTGGAGCTGGTCGGCGATGGTTTGGGTCTCGATGGGTTTGAGGTCAAATCGCTGGCAGCGGGAGATGATGGTGGGGAGGATTTTGTGAGGTTCGGTGGTGGCGAAGATGAATTTGACGTGTTCTGGTGGTTCTTCTAGGGTTTTTAGAAGTGCGTTGAACGCGGCGTTGGAGAGCATGTGGACCTCATCGATGTAGATGATTTTGAATCTGCAGCGCGCGGGGGCGAAGCGGACGTTTTCGCGGAGTTCGCGGACTTGGTCTACGCCGTTGTTGGATGCACCATCGATTTCTAGGACGTCGAGTGATCTGCCTTCGGCGATTTCTACGCAGATGTCTTCATCTGGGTCGAAGTCGATGCTGGGGCCGTTGGAGCAGTTGAGTGCCTTTGCCATGATACGGGCGGTGGATGTCTTACCGGTTCCACGAGGGCCAACGAAGAGGTATGCGTGAGCGAGACGGTCTTGCTCGATGGCATTTCTAAGGGTCTTGATGACGTGGTCTTGCCCTAGGACGTCTTGGAATGTCTTGGGTCGATATTTTCTGGCGAATACTTGATAGCTCACGGTGGGAGGATGGAGTATGGTGTGGATTCTTCAACCATAAATTTTACTTCTTATTGTAGGGTTCTGTTGTTAAATAGGGGTATGATTTTAGCAATTGGAGATATTCATGGCTGCCGAGTGGCGCTGGAGACGATGATAGATTATGTGGGGCCTAAGCCTGAGGATACTGTGATTACTTTGGGGGATTATGTGGATAGGGGGCCGGACTCTAAGGGGTGTGTGGATTTTTTATTGAATTTTAGGAAGACGCATACGTTGATTCATTTGAAGGGGAATCATGAGTTGCAGATGGAGGATTCTCTGACGGGGAAGCGTGGGTATGATTTTTGGTTGCAGGGGATAGTGGGTGGTAGGGAGACGTTGGATTCTTATGGTGGGGTGTTTGAGGATATTTCTGAGGAGCACTGGGATTTCTTGAAGAGTGCGGGTGGACTGCATGAGGAGGAGACGCATTTCTTTGTGCATGCGGGGTGTGATCCTAAGCTTCCGTTGAGCGAGCAGCCTGCGAGTGTGGTGCACTGGAAGCGGTTTCATTTAGCGCAGGCGCATCCATCTGGGAAGGTGATGGTGTGTGGGCATTCGATTCAGGGGGATTATCCGGTGAATCTGGGGCATAGTATTTGTTTGGATACTTGTGCTTATGGGGGGGGGTGGCTGACGGCTCTGGATGTGGAGACTGGGGTTTATTATCAGACGAATGATAGGGGGGAGAGGCGTAAGGGGAATATTGATGATGCGGAGTGTATGGGGTAGGGATTTTTTGACGGCTGAGGTCGCTGAAGATGGCTGAACTTGGGTTGTGTGTTTGTTTTTAGTTGTAGGGGATGGGGTGGAATTGGGCTAGGTCACTGATGTGGGGGGTGGTTTTGTGGATTGGCTCGTTGTATAGTGCTGAGTAGAATATTTCTGCGGTGTAGGTGACGCCGTGTTGGGCTGGGTGGCTGCCGTCTTTTTGGAATAACTTGTCGGCGGATTTAGGGTTGGTTTTGATGTTTTTTTGCCAGAGTTCGCCGACGGGGATGATGTGGATGTTTCCGCCGCAGGCTTTTGCTACATTGGTGTAGCCGGTGGTGAGTCTGGTTTGCATTTTGGTGAAGGTGTCGTTTGGGTAGAGGGCTTTGTTGGCTTTGTCGCCATTTTTTCTGCCCCAGGTTTGGAAGAATACGGGGATGGCGCCGGATTCTTTGATTGCGGTGACTAGGATGTTTGCGGCTTTGTCCATTACTTTGCTGCGTTCTTGCTCAGGTATGGAGGGGGTTTGGCTTTGTTCTTGGAGGATGATGATGTCGTATTTGGTGTTTTTTATTTTGGTTAGTAGTTCCTTGGATTGGGAGTGTCTGAGGAGGGTGCAACCTCCGATGGTGACTTGTTCTACCGTGATTTTTTTGTGTTTAGATGTGGCTATTTTTTCGAAGGCTTTTGGGACATTGAAGCTGTAGCTGTTTCCTATGAAGAGTATTTTTAGGTGTTCTGTGGTTTCTACGCGATTGACTAATTTGTGGTGAGGGTCTGTGATCATGGCGTCTCTCCAGGTGTTTAATTTGGCTTGATCCTTGAGGGCGAATTTATCGATTTCTAGAGTGAAGGTGGTGTTATTGGCACGTTTGAAGGTGATTGATTTTCCTTTGACTTCGATGGGGGTGGCGTGGATTTTTTTGTTTTCTGAGCGAGAGTGGAGTGTGGGGAGTGTTTCCTTTGCGGTTAGTGTGGATATGCAGAGGGTGAGGATGATGAGGAGACGGTTCATGATGGGGTAAGTATTCAGTGGGGCAGAGGGTGGTGTCAAATGATATAGGGTGGGTGCTTTTATGGGGTTGATAGGCTGAGGGGGATGTTTATAGTGGGTGTATGAAAATACAGGTCGATAGTGTGGCTTCTGCTCCTTTTCACACTCTTTCAGTGAAGAAGGTGAAGTTGGCTCTGAGGTTACTGCCGAGTGAGTGGACTGAGTCGGTTCGTGTTGTGCGATTGAGTAATCAGACGCCTGAGGTTTGTTCGTTTGATAGGCCTGTGATTTTGGCTCAGCGGTTGACGATTTGTGATAGAGGGGTTCCTGAGATGAAGATTGTGAGGGAGTTGTATATGGAGTTGGCGCAGAGGTTTTCGCCGCGAGATGGTAAGTTACGGGCGCATTATGGGAATAGGTTGGATCCTCAGCAGGTTAAGGTTTTGAATGAGGTGATTCAGCCGTATTTGGATGAGTATGAGGAGTTGAAATGGATGGGTGATTAGTGTGTATTAAATGAAGTTATAACCACTGGGATTGTTTTAAGGATTTGGATTTGCAGTGAAGCTGATTGAAGTAAGTGGGCCTTTTTTGTTGATTTCTGCGTTACTGATCAGTCACATGTGCTTATCTGCTTCTTCACGGTGTCTTGAACTAAACAAAAAATCATCGGGCCAGTGACCAGTATTCCATCTGAAATGGACTGAGGTTAATAGCTGGTAATGGTTTCGGGTGGTGGTAGGATTTTATGTAGATGATGAAGAATGTGAAGTGGAACGAGATGCTTAAGGGGCGCTTGGCAGTGTGGCTTGGGGTGATGGTTCTGTTTGTAGGGGTGTATCGTGTGGTTTTTGTGCCTGATTTTAGTGGGGTGGGGTCGTTTGAGGCTGTGCGTGTGGGGCATCATCCTGATACTTATTATGCCGTTACGGTTGATCCTAGGGTTGATGATTTTAGGATGGTGTGGGGTGATGGGGCTGGTGGGCAGTATGGGAGTATAGGTGGGTGGAAGAAGGCGGTGGAGCGGGAGGGGAAGGAGCTGGTGTTTGCGATGAATGGGGGGATGTATGAGGCTAGTGGGGCGCCGAAGGGGCTGTATGTTGAGAAGGGAGTTTTGCTGAGAGAGATTGATCTGTTAGAGGAGGGGAAGGGGAATTTTTATATGCAGCCTAATGGGGTGTTATTTGTGACTGAGGGTGGTGAAACTGGTGAGGCTGGGATTTGTAGGTCTGGGGAATTTAGACATGTTGAGAATGTGCGATACGCTACTCAGTCAGGGCCGATGTTGTTGGTTGATGGTGAGTTTAATGGTCATTTTAGGGAGGGGTCTGATAGCAGGTTTGTTAGGAATGGGGTGGGGTTGTTAGAGGATGGGAGGTTGGTTTTTGCGATGAGTAAGGTTAAGGTGAATTTTTATGATTTTGCGAGATTCTTTAAGGAGATGGGTTGTAGGGAGGCTTTGTATTTGGATGGGTATGTTTCTAAGATGTATGCACCTGGTGCTGGGGTTGAGGAGTTGGATGGGGATTTTGGGGTGATGCTGGGAGCGGTGAGGTGATTTTTCCTGAACTACTAGTCATCAAGCTAGGGATTTTTTACCACGAATCTGCACTAATTTTCACGAATGTTGGACGATGGAACCATTATGAACCGCTGAAGTCGCTGAAGGACGCTGAATTTGTTTGATGGAGCGAAGATTTTGGGTTGTTGGAGGTAAGTTTTTCTAGGGGTGGGAGAGGAGGAGGTTTTCTAGGAGGACGGATTCTTGGATGGTGGAGAGGGTGGTGATTTGGTCTAGGGTTTGGTCTGGGGTGGGGATGGTGAGGTTTTCTTTTTGGATTTGGTGGGTGTCGCGGGGGTGGATTTGTGCGGGGTTAGGGTAGAGTTTTTCTGTGAGGTGGAGGCAGGCCCAGGCGCGCCAGATTCTGAGTTTGGCGTTGGGTTGGGTCATGTTCATGCGGGTGGCGAGGTGTTGGAAGTGGCGGACGGGGTTGCCTAGGAATTGGTCAGCAGGGGTGTTCTGGATGATCCAGAGGATGGCGATGTAGGCTTTAGGGAGGTTTTCTGGGGGTAAGTTTTCTGGGGTGGATGCCATGAAGGATTTGTCTAGCTGGAGGATGGCTTGGGCTGGGGAGCCGGTGCGCCAGAGTGACTGGGCGAGTTCTAGGCAGGCGGTGAAGTAGTCTGGGCCGCAGGTTTCGCGATGCTCCCGGGTGTGGGTGATGGGGAGGGGGGTGGTGATGGTGGGGAGCTGAGGGCAGGGTGGATTTGAAAATGGGGACATTGGATATTGGTTATTGGTTATTGGATATTGGATATTGGATATTGGTTATTGGATGATGAAACGGGTTGTGTGGTTAGATTGGGCTTGTTTGTGGGGATGATGAGAGTCAGAAGAGGGGGAGTAAAGCTCTAGTTCATTTTGGATTCTCAACTGTCATCGTCTAAGCGTTCGTTTTTATCCAAGAGGATTTGGATAGGTGTGGTGTTTTTTTTGTTGGCTGCGGCGCCTGGGTTGTGGAATTCGTCTTTGGTGAATATTTTGAGTGCTTATGGTGCGTTGTGGGTGCTGGATTATACGATGGCTGTGATTCCTGCGATGGCGATTTGTTCTAGTTTGATGTTTGCTTCGCTGGCGGATAGGCGGTATCATGCGCAGAATTTATTGGGGGTGCTTTCGCTTTCTGGGGCGGTGTTTTTGTGGTTGTCGTTTTCTAGTTTGGAGTGGGGTTGGAGTCCTTGGTGGTTTATGTTTTTTCAGGCTTGTAATGCGTTTATTGCGGCGCCTTTGTGGGTGTTGTTGACGAAGGTGGCGTTGGTGCATTGTAGGAATCCGGAGAGGGATTTTCCGTTGTTTAAGATTTGGGGGACTGTGGGGTGGTTGTTGGCTGGGGTGTTGGTGAGTTGGTTGGCGCTGGATGCTTCTGCGACTACGGGGAAGATGGCTGGGTATTTGCGGGTGGTGATAGGGGTGGCGGCGTTTATGATGCCTGAGACTCCGCCGGTGATTAGTGCGCGGAAGTATTCGTTGAGGGAGAAGTTGGGGTTGGGGGCGTTGGTGTTGTTAGAGAACAGGAAGCTGAAGGTTTATTTTGTGACGACGTTGATTTTTACGATTCCTTTGGCGTCATTTTACTTGTATGCGCCTAAGTTGCTGATGGAGTTGGCGGCGGTGGATAGGAGTGGGTTTGCGCTGGGGGTGCAGGCTTGGTTGCCGGGGCCGACTGCGCAGATGACGCTGGGGCAGATGACGGAGATTGGGGCGTTGTTGTTGATGAGTTATCTGGGTGTGCGGGCGCGGGTGAGGATGTTGGTGGCGCTGGCGATGGTGTTAGGGATGTGTCGGTTTGCGTTGTTTGCGCTGGCGGGGGAGCATGAGTTGTTGGCGTTGATGTGGCTGGGGGTGTCGCTGCATGGGTTGGTGTTTACTTTCTTTTCTGTGACTGGGCAGATGTTTGTGGATAGGCGGGTGCCGAATGAGATGCGTGCTCAGGCGCAGGCGTTGATGTCACTGATGACTTCAGTGGGGGCGGTGATAGGGCCGTTGGTGGTGGGGCAGTTGTATCGGCATACGGCGGGGGAGGATTCTGGGCAGGATGGGTGGTATGCTTGGCCGTTGTTTTGGTGGGTGCTGACGGGGGTGGTGTTTTTGTGTTTGGTGTATTTTGTGAATGGGTATAGGGATCGGGGGAGTGATTAGTTATTAGTTATTGGTTATTGGTTATTGGTTATTAGGTTGTTGAATTTCTCTTCGTCTAGGATGGGGATGTTTAGGGTTTCTGCTTTGGTGCGTTTGGAGCCGCCTTTTTCTCCGCAGAGGAGGTAGTGGGTGTTTTTGGAGATGGAGGTGCTGACTTTTCCGCCGTGGGCTTCGATGATTTTTTTGAATTCGGGGCGGGGTTGGTTGAGGGTGCCGGTGATGACGAAGGTTTTTCCGGCGATGGGGGAGTCGGGGATTTCTTGTTCTGCTGGGAGCGGGGCGTAGTTGTCTGGGGTGGGGTTGATGTTTAGTTGGTGGAGTGTGGTGAGGGTGAGTTTTCCGGCTCTTGAGTTGAAGAAGTCGATGGCTTTTTGGGCGGCGGCGGGGCCTAGCTCGGAGTTGATTTCGTAGGGGGCTAGGGTGGTTTTGATTTGGGTGATTTGGTCTTTGAGGTTGTTGTAGCGGTTTTGGCGGGTGTCTTTTTCGGTTTCTGTTTTTGGTGGGTTGGATTTGTTTCTTGGTGAGATTTCTCGTTGGTCTTGTTCTAGTTTGGCGGTTTCTGCGATGAGTGTGAGGATGGTGGATTGGGAAATTTCTTCGATGGAGTTGTGGAGTCTGGAGAGTTCTTTGGAGGCGGATTCTCCGACTTGTGGGATGCCCATGGAGTAGATCCATTTGGCGAGGGGTTGGTTGGATTTGGCGTTTTGGAGGGAGTCGATGAGGGTTTGGGCGCGTTTTTCTCCGAAGCGGCGGTGTTTGGATTCTGTGCCGTCTGATTTCTTGGCTGGGTCTAGCTGGAGGTCTGCTAGGGTTTGGTGGCTGAGGGTGAAGAGGTCTAGTGGGGTGGTGACTAGGTTGTATTCGACGAGTTTGATGGCGACGGATTCGCCGAGGCCGTCGATGTCTAGGGCTTTGCGGCTGGCGAAGTGGGTGATTTTGGTGACGGCTTGGGCGGGGCAGGTGAAGTTGGTGCATTTCCAGGCGACGGCTCCTTCTTCGCGTGAGATGGGGGCGGAGCAGGATGGGCAGGTGCCGTTGACGTATTGGTAGAAGTCGAATGGGGTGCTGTTAGATGGGCGTTTTTCTTTGATGACTTTGACTACTGAGGGGATGATTTCTCCGGCTTTTTCGATGACTACGGTGTCACCGAGGCGGATGTCTTTGCGTTGGATTTCGTCTTCGTTGTGGAGGGTGGCGCGTGAGACTGTGGTACCGGAGACGAAGACTGGGTCTAGCTCTGCGACGGGGGTGAGGACTCCGGTGCGACCTACTTGGATGGTGATATCGCGGAGGATGGTTTCCATTTGTTCTGGGCGGAATTTGTAGGCGCAGGCCCATTTTGGGAACTTGGATGTGGCGCCTAGGGTGGCGTGGAGGGAGAGGTCATTTACTTTGATGACGGCTCCGTCTGTGGCGTAGGGGAAGTGGTGTCTTTCTTGGTCTAACTGGACGATGCATTGCATGAGGTCGTCCATGCTGGTGGGGGTCTTGAACCAGTGGGTGGCGGGGAAGCCGAATTCTGTTAGGGTGGATTGGAATTCTGTTAGGGTGGTGTAGGGTGGGTTGTCTACTTGGCCGTAGGAGTGGAAGATGCAGTCTAGGGGGCGGGTGGCGACGAGTTTGGAGTCGAGTTGTTTGAGGGTGCCTGCTGTGGCGTTACGGGGGTTTACGAAGGCGGGTTCTCCGGCTTCGTCGCGTTGGGTGTTGAGCTCGGCGAATGCGGCGTTTGGCATGAAGACTTCTCCGCGTACTTCGAAGAGGTCTGGGGCGTGGTCTGGGAGGCGGAGGGGGATGGTTTTTATTGTTTTGATGTTTTGGGTGATGTCGTCTCCGGTGGTTCCATCGCCACGGGTGACGGCGTAGTCTAGGAGGCGGTTTTTGTAGACGACTGAGACGGCTACTCCGTCGATTTTTGGTTCGACGGTGAGGGCGACTTCTTTGTGGCCTAGGGAGCGGTGGAATCTTTGGAACCAGTGGGTGAGGTTGTGGGCACGGGTGGCTGTGGGGGTGGTTTGTTGGAGTTCTTTTAGTTCGTCGTCTTTTAGCTCGTGGATGTCTTCGATGGAGAGCATGGGGACGAGGTGTTGGCGCTGGGTGAAGCCATCGAGGGGGGCGCCGCCGACGCGTTGGGTGGGGGAGTCTGGGGCGATGAGGGAGGGGTGTTTGGCTTCTAGTTTTTTGAGTTCGTCTAGGAGGTCATCGAACTCGGCGTCAGAGATTTCTGGTGCGGCGTCTTGGTAGTAGAGCTTGGTGTGGTGGTTTAGCTGGGTGGTGAGTTCTTGAATTCGCGCTTTTGGGGCATCATTTTCTGAGCCAGCGTCATTTGAGGTAGAGAAGAGGTCATCCATGGGGGGATGATATGATTGTGGAGGGGTGTGGCTAGGAAATTTTGTTTGGTTTTTGGTGGTGGTGGGGAAATGACGATTAGGGTTTGATGGAGGTTTGGAGGCTCGGGGAGCCTGTCAGAGGTCATGGGTTGAGTGGTCATTGGTCTGGGTTGATGGAAATGCGCACACACGAGTTTGAAAAAAACAGACAAGACAAACTGGCAAAGAACTGCTATTGTGTAGTTATGAGAGAAAGGATAACGTTTAATTCTAAACAGTGTGGAGGGCGTCCTTGTATACGTGGAATGCGGATACGAGTGCAGGATGTGCTTAGTATGCTGGCTTCAGGGATGACTCAGGAAGAGATCTTAGAGGATTATGATTATCTCGAAGCTGATGATATTATTGCGTGTCTTGAGTATGCTGCTGCGGAAATGGCTCATCCTGTTTTAGTAGCTCAGTGAAGATAGAGTTTATAGTAGATGCACAGCTGCCTGTGGCTCTTGCAAAAGCGATATGTGATGAGGGTTATAAGGCGGAGCATGTAGCTAGGGCTTTGCAGTTAGATGCTGAGGACGCAGAGATATGGGAACTGGCTGGGCGTGAGTCATTGGTGATAATTAGTAAGGATGATGATTTTGCTAAACGTTTAAAGCAAGTGAAAGTGGCTCCTGTAGTGGTGTGGGTGAGGGTTGGTAATGTTCGAAATAAGGTTTTAATTGATTGGTTTAGGGAGTTGTTACCACAGGTGGTAGAGTTGATTAATCAAGGTGAAGTTCTTATAGAAATCCGTTAAGCAGGGTTCTTTTTTTTGAGTGTAGATGGGGGGTGGTTATTTAACACTTCTTGGAGGTTGCTTTTGTGGGGGGGAGTGGGTAGCTGTTTGGCATGACTGATACACAACTTGGGATTATTGTTGGGGGGCTGGTGCCGGCTTTGCTTTTTGGTATTGCGGGGATATGCCAGAAGCTTAGTAATCAGCATGGGATAAGCACGGGGGCTTATGTGCTGAGTGTGGGGATAGGTGTGGTGTTGGTGGGGGTGGCGCTGTGTCTGTGGAATACTTCTCAGACAGTGAGTGTGAAGGCTGTGATTCCTGCGGTGGCGATGGGTTTGTGCTGGGGGGCTGGTATTGTTTTGGTGGCGATGGCGATTAGTAACTATAAGACTACGTTGTCGGTTCTGGCTCCGCTTTATAATATGAATACGCTGGTGACGGTGGTGGGGGCGTTGTTTATTTTTTCTGAGTGGAAGGATGTGAATGTGGTGAGGTTGATTATGGGGTCTGTTTTGATTGTGGCTGGAGGGGTGTTGGTTTCTTCTTAGGTTTTCTGGAGAATGAATTAACCTGGGTTGATATGTTTATTATTCATTGACACGGTTACTTATTTTCATAGTGTTTTATGCCTATGAAAGATATAAAAACTCTTATTGTTACATCTTCATTGATGTTTTGTTCGGTGTCCTCTGCTGTAAATGTGATTTATGATTGGCAACCTGCTGGTGATCAAGGTCTTCAGGGGTGGACTACTATTTATTCTGATCCTGCGAATGCTAGTTTCACAGGCTATGCCTTTGCAGACTATGATGATCAGCTTGGTTCTCCTCAAGTGGCTTCGTCTCAGGATGCTGCTCATACTACTCTTCTTGTGGAGAGTCCTGAATTTGGTATCACTGCAACAAGCGCTATTTCGTTTGTTCTTATCGAGGGGCAGCCACAGGTTGCTCTTGTTTCAAATTTTAGTGATCTACCTACTACATCAAGTAACACTGATGGGTACATAGGCTTAGCTCTTCAGCGGGTTTCTGATGGTGCCTATCTTCTTGATCAAGGTAGGACGGCTAATGGTAATAGTGGTAACCCTCAAACTTTCGGATGGACTAGTGGCGACCTCGCTACTGCTACAGCAGGTGATCTAGCTACTGAAACCTACACGCTTCATCTTATCGATTATAAGCATGGTGGGTGGGGACATGTAGGACTTGAGTCAGCTAGTCTTACCGATGTAATCCCAGTACCGGAGCCATCTGCATCAATGTTAGGACTGCTCGGTATGGTGGCTTTTCTACGACGTAAACGTTAGTTGAAGTGAGCTGATAGCATATAACTATTTTATACTAAGGACGATTCTATTGGGGTCGTTCTTTTTTTATTTGTGGGGGCTAAGTTTTTGCTTTTGTGGTTCGTTGTGTATGTAGCTCTTTTGTTATGATAGGATTTTTTGGTAAATTGATTGTTTTTTGGATGTTATTTTCTTCTTCGGCTTATGCTAAACAGTCAGAGGTGGGGGTGGCTTTGACTGAATTTCTGGAAGTAAATAGAGCTAAGGAGATCACAGAGGTTCCTAAGGAAATTAGAGATCTTAAGGTGACTTATTTATTCCGCTTTTCGTCTAAGCCTTTGTTGCCGACTGAAGGGGATGAAGACGTTTTTGTGCTTTTTTTGAAGAGTGGGAAATTTAGCTATAGGTATCTTTTTAGTGTGGAGGAAAGACGGTGGGATAGGAGTAAGAGTTATTCTGTTGAAGAGGTGTTAGAGGTGAAGAAAATTGTTGAGTATGCTGTTCATGAGATAGAAGGGTCTGGCATTAGGATTCTGTCTCACTATTTTAAAAAGCTACCTCCAAAAGGTCTAGAGGCGCCAGCAGGGACAACAAAGGTTAAAACGATGGAGGATTATGAAAACTTAGTGATGGCACAGAGGAGGTTTGAGAGTGAAGCGATGTATAGTTCTGAGCAACTTGTGTTGCTGCGGAAGCTTTTTCCGGGTGAGTCTGTGTCAGAAGAGGAGGCGGGTAGGTTGCTGTTGTTTAAGGGGAGAGGTCTGGGTGATTTTGTGAGTATGTATGGTTTTCCTGCGCTTACTCGGGTGCATTATAATCTGAGGAAGATTGATGGAGGTTTGGTTATTTGGCGATATGCTTTTAAAGGAAGTATTGTTTTTGAGTTGGGTTTAAAGCGGTCTGAGACTGGTATTGTGATAGGGAGGTGTTATTTTTTTGATCTTGATGATCCTAGGAGAGTTATTGAAATGAATGAATTGAAGTAGGTCTGACTGGTGGGCTTACCGACCGGAGGTCGGAGGCACGGGGAGGATTAGCTGAATTTTATGTTTACTAGGAGCCAGGCTAGGGCGAATGTGGCTGCTGTGATGAGGAGGGTTTTGGTGATGAATAGGATGGTGTCTAGGGGGTAGTTTGGTGGGGGTTCTAGGGTGTCGTTGTCTTGTTGTTGTTTGGTCATGGGATGTGGGGTGTTGGGATGTGGGGTGTTGGGATGTGGGGTGTTGGGATGTTGGGTGTTGGGCGTTAGACTCTGAGGAATACTTTTTTGCGGTACATGATAAAGAGGATGGTCCACCAGGTGAGGATGAAGGCGATGGTGGTGATGAGGGGTTGGTATTGTATTTTGTAGAAGTGGTCGATGGTGCCGGCGAAGAGTTTGTTGCTGGTTTCTTGGATGTTGAATAGCTTGAGGGCCATGTAGATGGTGATGGAGTTCATGCCGATGACGATGAAGAAGAAGGCCCAGTGCCAGAAGCCGATGGCGTCCATGATGAGGTAGAATGCGCCTAGGAGCATGAGGCTCCAGCCTAGGGTGTGGAGGACGAATGTGGGGCTCCAGAAGCTTTTGCTGATGATCATGTGGGGTTCTAGGTAGATGGAGGCGTAGTAGAATGCGACGCCTGAGGCTCCGAGCATGATGGCTTTGAGGAATTTGTTCCAGGTGGATCTGGTTAGGAATGATCCGGTGAGTGAGCCGATGATGGCGACGACGGCTCCTGAGATGGGGAGGAAGAGGCCTTCTGGGTCGAAGTTAGGGGTGTAGAGTTTCCAGGGGATCCATTGGCGGTCGATGTAGCCGGTGAAGACTCCTTCTGGGGTGAGGACTCCGGGGCCGTGGCCGGGGACGTTGATGAACATGAGTGCGGCGTAGTATCCGCCGAGGAGGCCGAGTGCCCAGATGATGCGGTGTTTTACGTCTGAGTAGATGAAGATGAGGCCGGCGATGAAGTAGGAGATGCCGATGAATCCGAGTACGCTGAAGAGGCGGGTTTCTGCGAGGGGCTTGAGGTCGAGCCCGCCGTTGTAGATGATGCCTAGGAGGATGAGGAGGAGGGCTCGGATGGAGATTTTTCCGAGGAGGGAGGCTTTTGAGGCGCCGTTGTCTATTTTCTTTCCTAGTGAGATGGGCATGGAGACGCCTGCTAGGAAGAGGAAGAGGGGGAAGATGAGGTCGTAGAAGGTGAAGCCTGCCCAAGTGGAGTGCTGTAGCTGGGTGGTGGCCCATTGGAGCCATGGCCAGTCGAAGAGTTTGGCTAGCTGGAGGAGGAGGATGTTTCCGCCTACGATCCAGAACATGTCGAAGCCACGGAGGGCGTCTACTGAGTGGATGCGTTCTGTGGTGGTGGGTGTGTTTGGGTGAGTTTTGGGTACAGGGACTGGTGCGGGCGAAGGGTATTCCACATCTACGGGTTGGAGGCCGTGGTGTTCTACGGTTTCGTATTCTGGTTGAGTTCTTTGTCCGAAGTGTTGGGGGCTGGGCTGTGGCACGGTGTCAGCGTCAAGGTAGATGTCTGGTGCGGGCTGATCATTGGTGCCTTGGAGGAGGGGTTCGAAAAGTGGTTCTTTGACGATGGATGCGGTTGTGTTGTTGGTGGGTTCATCGAGACGGATTTCTGGTGCTATTTGTGTTTCCACGGGAGGTTGTGGAGTAGGGGGTGTAGCGTCTGAGTTGTCAGTAGGCTCGATGTTTTCTGGTAGGGGGTTCAACGACATGGTTACTAGTTTAGTGACAAGTAGTTGGATGTGCCAATCAGAAAATTTACAATCTGGATGTTATTGGTGGCGGATCTGGTGGGCTGAGGGTATAAAGAATTAGATTTCGTAGAGGATGTTTTCGCTGGTGGATGCGTCGCGGTTGAGTTTATCGCAGACGAGTCGGCACATTTCTAGGACGATGACTTCGCTGATGGAGTAGATGACTTGGTTGCCGGATTTTTTGCGTTGTAGGAGGTCTGCATCGAAGAGGGTTTTTAGTTGTTTTGAGACATTGGCTTGGGAGGTGTCTAGTTTGTCGACGAGCTGTCCTACGCTGCATGGGCCGTCTTTGAGTTCGCGGAGGATGAGGAGTCTGGTGGTCTCGGACATGGCTTTGAAGATGCGAGATACTCGTTCTAGTTGTTCGCGCCCTAGCGCGTCACTGTTGGTTTGAGTTGTGCTGTTTGATTTACTTGCCATGGAATTAAATTACTACGTTTTAAGAGGGTTCGCAATTCAGAAATGTTGTCATGTTAGGAATATGGCTAAGTAGTTATGTGGGGAGCGGATTAAAAAAATGAAGATGTGAGTAGGACTATTTGGGATTGTAATCTTGGATGGTTTCGTAGTGGAGGTGTTTGTCTTCTTGGGTGATGGTGACGGCTCCGGATTGATTTAGGAGGTAGAGGTTGATGCCTTGGTTTTTGATGGCGTTGATCCAGGTGGTGGAGCGGGATTGGTCTGGGGGGAAGTGGGAGTGGGTGGCGATGATGGTTTTGGGGGAGAGGAGTTCTATTATGTCTGGGTGGAGGGAGTCGTCTAGTTTGTGTTTGCCTAGGATGAGGATGTCAGGGGTAAGTTTTGGGAGGGAGTCGTTGTGAAGGCGTTGGCGTAGCCAGTGGGTGAGTTGGTAGCCGCCGTCGTTTAGGAATAGGATGCGTTTGCCGTGCCAGTGGAGTAGGAAGACGAGGGTGCGGTCGTCTGCGTAGGTTTGTGATGTGGGTGGGGAGTGGATGAGTTCTAGGTTGATGCCATCGGCGATGGGGAAGGTGGTTTCTGGGGAGTGGATGATGTGGGTTCCTTTTTGTTGGGCTGTGTGGAGGAGTTGGTTGTAGGTGGTGCTGCGGGATGTTCCGGGTGGGGTGAGGAGTTGTTTGATGGGAAATTCTTGGAGTGCTTGGGTGAGGCCTTGGACGTGGTTGATGTCTGGGTGGGAGGCGATGAGGGTGTCTAGTCTGGCGCCATTTTTGTCTAGGCTGGGGAAGATTTCTCCGTAGAAGTGTGGTTTGTTACCTGCGTCTAACAGGATGCCTCCGCCTAGTGAGAGGTAGGCAGCACCGCCGCCTTTGGAGAGTGAGTAGATGACGATGCGCTCGCCGGTGGACCAGGGTTGGGCGTGGTATCTGGAGTTGGGGATGGAGGCGAAGAAGTGGGAGATTCCGTGTGCTGCGTTTGCGGTGTGGGCGTTGAGTTGGTTGATATTTTTTCCTAGTGTGGGGGAGATGGAGCCGAGGGTGAGTGAGAGGCAGCAGGTTCCTAGGAGGAGGAAGACGATGAACATGAGGGGGACGCTGGCGATGATGGCGATGGGGGTGATGAGTCCGAAGTAGAGCCAGATGAGGAAGGATGAGCCGAACCATGCGCTGGTGGAGATGGCGAGGGAGTCAGAGGATTTTTTTCTGAGGTTGAGCCAGGCTTGTTGTTTTTTGGTGAGGAGAGATTGTGGGAAGAAGGGGTCGATGCAGTTGATCCATTGGTAGCGGTTCATGCACCAACTGCCGGTGAAGGCGATGGCGATGAGGACTGCGTAGGAGAGCTGGAAGCCGGGGAGGAATAGGGTGTGGGTGTTCCAGAGGAGAGCGATGATGCCGCTGAGCCAGAGGCAGTTTGGGAGTGAGGGCTTGCGGAGTAGGAGGATGGCGGTGAGGACGATGGCTCCCATGATGCTGGCGCGTAGGGCTGGTGGGCGCATGCCGGTGACGATGGCGTAGAAGAACATGAGCAGGATGACGGAGGGTATCCAGATGTTAGATGGGAGGCGGCATAGCTTGAGGAGGAGGGCGAAGATGAGGCCGATCATCATGACGTGGAGGCCGCTGACGGCGAAGACGTGGATGGTTCCGCTGTGCTTGAAGTCGGTGATGATGTCGCCGTTGCTGTCAGGTTTTTCTCCTAGGAACATGGCTAGGATGACTTTGGCGGAGTCGGTGTTCTCGATGCCGGAGGTAAGTTTTTGGCGGATGTAGTGGCGTGAGGATTCTGCGAATGTGTGGAGTTTATGGGTGGTGGCTATTTGTTCTGTGGGGATGGCGTGGTCTGCCCAGAGCTCGATGGCGATTCCTTGACGGTGGAGGTAGTCTGGTTTGTTGAAGACGCGTGGGTTCATGGCTGGTCTTGGGAGGCGGATGGTGCCTTTGAGCCAGATTTTTTCTCCTACTTGGAGGTGATATTTTTCGGGGATGTAGGCGATGATTTTTGAGCCGGTGATTTTTTCTGGGCCTTGGAGGATTTTGATGATGGCTTCTGTGGGGCGGCCAGGGGAGGAGTTAGACGGGGAGTCGATGATGCCGTAGATTTCAGTGGGTTGGGCATCTAGGGATGTGGCTTCACGTTGATTTGTTAGAGTTTGGTGGTGGAGGAGGCTGCCTGAGAGAGCTAGAGCGAAACTGATTAAAAAGAGTTTTCTAGATGTGAGTGTGGTAATGAAGAGGACGAGGAATAAAGAAACCCAAGTGAGGGGAGATCCGTTGTCTACAGAAAGGATGGCCAGTGTTAGGCTGGCGAATGGGAGGAGTAGTGGCTGTCTGAGGAGCCAGATTTGGGAGGTTTTGAGCATTGGAGGGTGGTGGTGTACTTGGCTACACCGACTTCACCTCCACTTCGTAGCCTAGTTGGCGTAGTTGTTGCATGGCGTTGGCGCTGTGTCTTGTGCTTGGGTATGCTTCGATGACTTCTGAGAGGGTGGCGGCTCCTGCTGCTGGGTCTTCGCAGTCATCTAGCTGCCATTCTGAAATACGGAAGAGGAGGAATGCGCCATCTTCTTCTGACCATTCATTTTCGTCATAGGCTTCTCTGAGGGCAGAGGCGGCGAGTTGTGGTTGTTCAAGTTTTTCTGCGTAGAGCTTTGCCATGTCTGTCCATGCTAATCTGTTAGATGGTTCTTTGATGATGGCTTTTCTGTATGCTACGACTGCATTTTCATAGTCACCTTGGGCGACTAGTGCTCTGGCTTCATGGAGGATGTCTTGCTCGGCAGTTTCATTAGCATCTGCATACATGGACTGGGCTGCCTTGTGCGAGAGGGCGGGAAGGACGTAGAAAACTGAGAGTAATCCAAAGAATAGTCCGGCGCAGATGGTAGAGAGTAGACGAGAGAATGTGCCTGCGTCACTACCGTCTGAGTATGAGTTATAGACGTAGTATGCGATGAAGGCGCCGATGATGCCTAGGATTATTTTGGATGCCATGTTGTTGATTGTTTATATAGGATTAACTAACAGTATGACAAAAAACGAAGACAGATCAAGAAAACATAAGAATTTTAGATTGAAACTCATTTTGAGTCTCAGTTGTACATAAAAATCTCACAGGTGTAAATGAACACCGGTGAGATTAATTGAAAGCCTTGTGGTAGCCTTGAAAGTGATAAATCTTTAATTAAGCGCAATGCATGCCTTTTCAACAGCGATGGATACTAGAGATAGTCTTAACGCTTTCTTCTTAGTAATATCAGTGAAGAAAGTGATAGAAGAAGAGCTGAGCTAGGCTCAGGTACTGCGTCTACTGAAGTTAAAGTTATGTTATCGACTGTTATATTAGGATGAGGATAACCATCGGATACAGCTCCTACGAAGATAGCTAAAGCGTCAGATCCGTCATAGTCGAAATTTAGTTCAATACTTCCTGTGTTAGGGTCATCAGTAAAATTATAATTTTCTGTTATTACTAGATTTGAAGTTCCAGATCCACCTCTTTCTTGAAGTTCACCTGTCTGAGCATTGAGATAAATTCTATCATTGGTATTAGTCTCTGTCTCAAAATCATTTCCAGTGAATATATTCACTCTAAGAGAATCACTAATGTTAGTTTCTCTGTCTGCAGTTAACTCAAAATTAGTGATGTCGAGTGTTAGGCTGTAAGAACCTGCTGGTAATAAATCACCAGCTTCAAAAGCAATTCCTATTCCACGGAAACCGCTTGTAGAAGATAGTAGTAAAGCTTCATCTACGATGGAGGCACTTGAGGCAACTGAAATCTCACCATAAGTAGCAAGAGATGATCTGCCTCCCAGGTTAGCTTGAGTTGTACTAGGTAATGTTGCAGCGGAGAAATCTTCACTGTAGACTACTGGACCAGCGTATAGAGGAAGCGCAGAGGCTATGATGATAATTGATTGTTTAATAAGGGGATAATTCATAATATATTAGTTAGTTATTTATCGAGGGGCTGTGAATTTATCAAAAAACACCATAAGGTCAACAACAGTTTATTGTTTTTTTATAATTACGACGGTGTGGAGCGTTAATTATAAATATAATTAGGATGGGTTAATAAAAATGAAATATTTATTAACATTAAAGGCGCCTCTGGCAACTCCCGACTATGCTGTTTAGAATGAGTGAGCTAAGGAGGTTTGCACCTCAAGGCAATCGGTAAAAACGTCTCGGATCAGCTCAGGAAATGGTGAACGAGTAGGCTAGATTGAAACAGAGAAACCTCTCGCAACTGGTGGTCTCTTGAGCGCGGAGCTTCTTGTGCGGAGCTTCTTGTATAGTGTTAAGGGCCTAATTTTCATCGTTTCTGCCCTCCTTGGGTTAGGTTGGTGTGGCATAATGACTACTGACGGTATCATGACTGGTGACTTGGGATTTAGGCTAATTCCTTATCCATTCTTGTTGTTACTTAGCAAATGGGGTAGGTCTATGAGTAATGAAATATTTGTATTGTCTGCTTTTGTTGTGTGCGCCGGTTACAGCGGTTGTTAAGGCTGGTGAGGATGCTAAGCCGAATGTGTTGTTTATTGCGGTGGATGATCTTAATGATTGGATAGGGTGTATGGGGGGGAATGAGCAGTCGATCACTCCGAATTTTGATAAGTTGGCGAGGCAGGGGATGTTGTTTACGAATGCGCATTGTGTGGCGCCGGCTTGTAATCCGTCACGGACGGCGACGATGACTGGGCGATCACCGCATAAGACTGGGGTGTATTCTAATGCGCAGAATATGCGTGATCAGTTACCGGATGAGGATACGATGCCGGCGTATTTTATGAAGCATGGGTACTGGGCTGGTGGGTCTGGGAAGATGTTTCATTATTTCACGGATGCTCGTTCTTGGGATGAGTATTTCCCGGAGAAGTCTACTGAGATGCCGCTGCCTTATACGTTATATCCTGAGACGCGTCCGCTGACGTTGAGGCGTGCGGGACCGTGGCAGTATGTGGAGACTGATTGGGGTCCGTTGGAGACTACTGATAAGGATTTTGGTGGTGATTATTCTGTGTCTGAGTGGGTGGGGAATCAGTTGAGCAAGGAGCATGAGAAGCCGTTCTTTCTTGCGTGTGGGATCTACCGTCCGCATGAGCCTTGGTTTGTGCCGCAGAAGTATTTTGATAAGTTTCCGTTAGAGGATATTAAGTTGCCGCCTGCTTATAAGAAGGGTGATATTGATGATTTGCCGGAGGCGGGTCAGAGAATGGCGAATAACAGGTATTTCCCGCATATTGTTAAGGAGGGTCAGTGGGAGCGTGGGATTCAGGGGTATTTGGCTTCGATTAATTTTGCGGATGCGATGTTAGGTCGTGTGCTTGAGTCGCTGGAGAATGGTCCGAATAAGGATAATACGATTGTTGTGCTGTGGTCTGATCATGGTTGGCATCTTGGTTCTAAGGAGCATTGGCAGAAGTATTCTGCTTGGAGGGCTTGTACTCGGATTCCTTTGATGATGAAGGTGCCTGCTGAGCTTTCTGCGAAGCTTCCTGAGGGGATAGCTGCTGGTGGGGTGAGTGATGAGCCGGTGAGTTTGATTTCTCTGTTCCCTACTTTGACTGATCTGTGTGGGCTTCCTGGGAAGGCTAATGTGGATGGGGCATCGCTTGTGCCGATGTTGAAGGATCCGACGACTATGGTGGATCCGGTGGCGATTACGTATCTGGATAAGCCTGGGAGTGTGGGTGTGAGTGGTAAGGACTGGCGTTATATTCAGTATCATGATGGCTCTGAGGAGCTTTATGATATTGTGGCTGATCCTTATGAGTGGGATAATTTAGCGAAGCAGGAGAGTGCTGAGGTGAAGGCGAAGCTGGAGGAGTTCCGTAAGCATGTGCCGGCGGAGTTTGCTCCGAAGCCTAAGATTAAGGTGAAGGATCTGATGGCGCTTAAGTGGCAGGAGATAGATGCGAAGGTGGGTGTGCCTGTTTCTAAGCCTGATGGTGGAGACATTCGTCTGGCTATTGTGAATAAGCGTGGGGAGAAGGTTCAGGTCTTTAGGGTTTCTCCTGATGGCGCGCAGGTGAGGATGGGCGAGGTGGATGCGGAGTCTACTGAGGAATTTAAGTCTAAGCCTGGTGAGGTGTGGTTGATCAAGAGTGAGGAGTGGACTGATCTGGGGTATTTCCAATTTAAGGATAGGGGTTCTCAGGCTGTGATACCTGCTTCTTAGGTTGATCTGTGGAGGGGCGCTGCTTGTGAAATAAAGCATCATTTTAATCGATGGAGATATGGATGTTATCAATTTGAATGATTTGTGAATTCTGCTTAGGGTTGCGCCATGTCAGAAGACGAATTTGTAATACCTGAGAAACATAGAGTGGGAGCAGCGGACACTCGATCATTTTGGACGATGGTGGTGTTGGCGGCGCAGAATGCCTTTAATGATAAGGCTGCGCAGACGATGTTGACGGTTTTGGGGGTGTTTATAGCGAATGCTGCATTTAGGGCTCATCATGCGGGGGATATGTCTGCGGAGGCGCTTTCGACTGCGAGTTCGGCTGGTAGTGCATGGGTTCCGTTGGCGTTTGGGGCGTTGATTTTGGCGCCGTTTATTTTGTTGGCCCCGATTGCTGGGTGGATTTCGGATCGGTTTAGTAAGACGCGGGTGTTGCGGGCTGGTGCGTTGATGCAGGTTTGTGTGTTGGCGTTGATTTTGTGGGCGGTGAGTATTGAGAATTTTTATATTGGTATCACTGGTTTTGGGTTGTTGGCATTGCAGTCGACTATTTTGAGTCCGGCGAAGAAGGGTATAGTGAAGGAGATGATGGGGAGTGAGAAGCTGGGTGCGGCGAGTGGGGTGCTGGAGCTGAGTTCTGTATTGGCGATTTGTGTGGGGCAGATTTTGAGTGGATTTTGGTTTGATAGTAGGATGGCGGAGGCTGGATCACCGTGGGAGGCTGCGCATTTTCCGATCATGTTGTTGTTGATTTTTTCTGTTCCGGCTTATTTGGCATCTTATACGATGAAGGTTTATCCGTCTCCTGGGAAGCGGCCGTTTAAGAAGAGTATCGTTTTTGAGCATGTGGGGCAGATGAAGGATCTGTTAGGTGATTCGCGGATACGGCTTAGTGCGTTGGCGATTGCGTTTTTCTGGTTTATTGGTGGGTTTATCAATGTGGCTGCGATTCAGGTGGCGAATGAGATCACGGAGAGTTCAAAACTTACCTCTGGGAGTTCTAGTGGGATGGGATCTGAGTTGGCTTATCTGTTGGCGGCGGCTAGTGGTGGTATGATTCTTGGTGGTTCGTTGGCTGCTTATAGTAGTAGGAGGTCTATTGAGCTTGGGTTGGTTCCTATTGGTGGGATTTTGATGGTGGTGGGGAGTTTGTCGTTGGCGTTTGTGCCTACTGATGGGGTTTGGTTTAAGTTTTGGATTGGGTTTACGGGGTTTGGTGCTTCGATGTTTTTGGTTCCTTTGAATGCGTATCTTCAGGATAATTGTGATGAGAATAAGCGTGGGAAGGTGATCGCTGGTTCTAATCTGTTAGATTGTATTGCAGGGGCTTTTGCGCTTGGGATGTTTTCTACGTTGTTGGCAGTGGGGGTGAGTATTAATCACCAGTTTATTATCATTGCGGTGTTGTGTTTGGCGGTGACTATTTATGCGACGACGATTTTGCCGAGGCATTTTGTTAGATTTACGGTGTTGACGTTTATGCGGATATTTTATCGGCAGAAGGTGTTGCATGCGGAGCGGATGCCGGATGAGGGTGGGGTTCTTATTGTGCCTAACCATGTGACTTATTTGGATGCGTTTATTTTGACTGCGTCTAGTAAGCGACCGATTCGGTTTTTGATGTATGATAGTTATTTTAAGAAGGCTGGGTTAGTGAGGTTCTTTATTAAGTTTTTTGATACGGTTCCTATTTCTGATAAGCGTGCTAAGGAGGCGATTCAGAAGGCTGCGGATGCGGTGGCTGAGGGTGGAGTGGTGTGTATATTCCCTGAGGGTCAGTTGACTAGGTCTGGGTGTATGAATGAGCTGAAGAGGGGGTTTGAGATGATAGCGCGGAAGGCGAAGTGTCCGGTGGTTCCGGTGTATATGGATGGGTTGTGGGGGTCTATTTTCTCTTTTGAGCGGGGGAAATTTATTTTTAAGTGGCCGTATAGACTGAAGTATGGGGTGACTGTGGCGTGGGGTGAACCGATGGGGGCTAGGGAGGCTACTGCGGTGGCTGTTAGGGAGAAGTTGAGTGAGTTGAGCGCTGAGTCGTTTTCTTATCGGGATGTGCTGCAGAAGCCGATGAAGTCAGCTTGTGGTGGTAGGGTGAAGGTGAAGGAGGGGAGTGAGGAGTTGCTGGAAAAACTTACCTCTGAGGTTTCTCAGATGCCTGAGGAGAAGGTGCTGGGGTTGGTTTATAATGCGTTGCAGATTTCTGAGGTGCATGCGCTGAGGAAGAAGGATACTATTGCGCTTTATGTGGATGAACTGGGTGATGTGGCGCATGTTCTTGCGGTTATTTTGCCTAGGATAGGTAGGTATAATGTGGTGTTGATAGATGATGCTACTACGGCGGATGAAGTGAAGGCTTGGGGGGAGAAGTATGAGATTAAGAATTACTTTGGTGGTGAGAAGTTGCGTGAATTGTTAGATTCTGCGGGGCTGACTGAGGTGCCGATTTATTTGGTGAATGGGAGTGCGGCTTCTGAGCGATGTTATCCGGTGAAGGTGGTGGATGAGCGGGTGGTGGCTATGTCTATGCCGCATCCTATAGCGGTGACGAAGACGAATCAATTTCAGGCGGGATGGAAGGAATCTGCATATGGTAGGGTGCTTCCGGGGTATAGAGTGGATGAAAATGGTGAGAGGGATATGATTTATGATCCGCAGGGGAATCTGCCGATTGTAGAGGCGGTTGTGGATAGTGAGGGCTTTATGATGGTGGGGTAGAGGGCTGCGCCCTGGAAGCAGGAAGCGGGAAGCGGGAAGCGGGAAGCGGGAAGCGAGGAGCGTGACAACTATCGTTTTGCGATACATACTCTAATCTCTGGGCTTGCAGTTCGCTGTATCTGGGACATTATCTTTGGGTGACTAAGGACAAAATTATTGCGAGGGCGAAGCGGGTGATCGAGATAGAGCAGCAGGCTATTAATGGGTTGTTGGTTAATCTGGGGCAGGAATTCGTGGATGCTATTGGGTTGCTGGCGGATGCTGTGGAGGCTAAGAATAAGGTTGTGGTTGTGGGTGTGGGGAAGTCTGGGAACATTAGCCATAAGATAGCGGCTACGTTGAATTCTACTGGGGCTACTGCTGTGGTGTTGAATTCTCAGAATGCGCTGCATGGTGATCTGGGGATTATTTCTGATGGGGATGTGGTGTTGGCTTTGTCTTATTCTGGTGAGACTGCTGAGTTGGTGGATTTGATTCCTTCGATTAAACGGTTTGATGTGAAGTTGATTAGTATTACGGGGAAGGCTGAATCTACTTTGGCTCGGTATTCTGATATTGCGTTGTTGACTCCGGTGGAGCGTGAGGCTTGTCCGTTGAATTTGGCGCCTACTTCGTCGTCGACGGCGGCGTTGGTGATGGGTGATGCGTTGGCGATGGTTTTGTTAGATGCTAGGGGGTTTACGGAGAAGGATTTTGCGCGGTATCATCCGGGTGGATCGCTTGGTAGGGCATTGCTCACGAAGGTGGAAGATATTATGCGGACTGGTGATTCCTTGGCGAAGTTAGCGCCGGGGGTGACGGTGGAGGTGGCTATTGGGGCGATGAGTAAATCTCGTTCTGGTGCTTGTGTGTTGGTGAGTGAGGATGGAGGACTGGCAGGGGTGTTTACTCATGGGGATTTTGCTAGGGCGTTTGAGCAGAATGATTCTGTTAGGGGGAGGTTAGTGAGTGAATTTATGACGGTGGAGCCGATTACGGTGTTGGCGAGTTCGCTGGCGGCGGAGGCTATTAAGAAGATAGGGAAGCATAAGGTGGATGACATTGTGGTGCTTGATGATGCGGGTAAGCCGGTGGGGCTGGTGGATACGCAGGATTTTGCTAGGTTGAAGCTGATCTAGTTTGGTTTGTTTTAGTTTGTTTTGGGGCTATCTTGGTCTAGTTTATGCTAGGGATGTGGTTGTAGAAAATTTATGAAAATGTTGATGATCTTATTTACGGTGATGCTTAGTGGCATGGCGTTTGCAAATGAAGCTATGACTCGGGCCTTAGTGGCTGCTGGTGAGAATAGAGCTGAGGTGGAGATAGCTCTGGCAAGTGTGCCGGATGAGCAGCGGGAGGGGTTGAGTTTTCTGGTTCGGTATATGCCGGATGAGGATCTGAAGTCGCTTACGGCGGAGTTTTTGTTAGAGAATGTTGCTTTGGCTTATAAGGCGAGGGGGGAGTTTGCTTGGGCGAGGGATTTACCTGAGGAGATATTTTTTAATGATGTGCTGCCTTATGCTGTTCTGGATGAGACTAGGGATAACTGGCGGAAGGATTTCTACGATAGGTTTTCTAAGCATGTGGTGGGGGCTACTACGATGAAGGAGGCGATAAAGGCGGTGAATTTTGCGGTGATGGGTGAGGTGAAGGTGAAGTATAGCACGAAGCGGAAGAAGCCTCACCAGAGTCCTTATGAGTCGATGGAGATCAATGTGGCTAGCTGCACTGGGCTATCAATTTTGCTGGTGGATGCGTTTAGGGCAGTGGGTATTCCTGCACGTGTGGCGGGGATTCCGATGTGGACTACGAAGCGAGGGAATCATAATTGGGTGGAGGTATGGACGCCTGGGGATAAGAGCTGGCATTGTACTGAATTTAATCCGGATAAGAGCGGGGATTTGGATCTTGGGTGGTATGTTAAGGATGCTTCGAAAGCGAATCCGGAGAGTTTTTATCATAGTATTTATGCTACTTCTTGGAAGCCGACAGAGATTCATTTTCCGATGGTGTGGAATATGGAAAGCAAGCAGGTGCATGGGGTGAATGTGAGTGAATTTTATATTAAGCTAGGTGGTGGGGATGAGAAGGTTGCGGGGGATTTATGTGAGCTTAGGATAGATTATACTGTGGCTGGAGAGAGGATTTCTGTGCCGGTGGCGGTGACTCAGGCTGATGTGAAGCTTAGTGAGGGCGCGACTCCGGAGCCGACTGATGATATGAATCAATTTTATAGTCTGTCGGTGAAGAAGGGGCAGATGTATCAAGTGGTGTGGAAGGCGCCAGGTGAGGAAAAATGGCGGAGGGTGGAGGTTCTGCCAAAGCAGACGAAGGGTGAGGAACCTTTCTTGAGGGTGAAGTTGGTGAAGTAGTTAATAGTTTGGTGTGACTAGGGGTAAGTTTTGGAGGTGGGGAGTATGACACAAAGCTGGGGATAGCATGTTTTATACTTGGAGAACTGGGGAACTTGGCTAAAAGGATTCAGATGCATATTTTAGAGATTCTTAATGGTGATAAGCCATCGCTTTCATTTGAGTTCTTCCCGCCGCGCACTGAGCAGGCCTCGGATGCGCTCTATGGTGTGATCGCGGAGTTAGAACCCTACAAGCCGTCCTTTGTGTCCGTGACTTACGGAGCGGGTGGTGCTACGCGTGATCTTACTCATGATTTGGTGATCCGGATCAAGGAGACGACTGGTGTTCCGCCGGTGCCGCACCTTACTTGCATAGGGCATACTGAGGAGGAGATAGATCAAATTTTACAGCGTTATGCGGATGCGGGAGTGGGAAACATTCTGGCGCTGAGGGGGGATCCGCCGAAGGATGAGCCTAATTATGACAGGTCTAAGGATGCGTTTAAGTATGCGGCTGATTTGGTGGCATTTATTAAGAAATTCAATGAGTCTGGTAGGCATCCTGATCCGCTTGGGTTTGGGATAGGTGTGGCGGGATTTCCTGAGGGGCATCCGACGACGCCGAATAGGGTGAAGGAAATGGCATTTCTTAAGGCGAAGGTGGATGCGGGGGCGGATTATATTTGCACGCAGCTGTTTTTCGATAATCACGACTTTTTTGACTACCGTGAGCGCTGTGAGCTGGAGGGGATAACGATTCCTATTATTGCGGGGATTATGCCTGTGACATCGCTTAAGGGGATGGATAGGATGGCGGAACTCGCTGAGGGTGCGCGGTATCCGGCTAAGTTGATCCGTGCGCTTCAGCGTGCTGGGGGTGACCCTGATGCGGTGGAAAATGTGGGGATTCACTATGCTGCGCAGCAGTGTGCAGAGCTACTGGATGCGGATGTGGCGGGGATACATTTCTACACTTTGAATAAAAGTAGGGCTACACAGCAAATTTATGCAAATTTAGGCTTGAACCGAATCTAAACTTACTCTAATACTCTGCCCGTGCCAGCAAGAACGGCACAAAACGCATCAAATATCAGCGGGTATAGCATAGTGGTAATGCACCAGCCTTCCAAGCTGAGTAGGAGAGTTCGATTCTCTCTACCCGCTCCATTTGATCAAAGATAAGCCCGCTACTTTTTACAGTGCGGGCTTTTTTGGGTTTTGGTGTATTTGTGGTTTGGAGTCTTGGAAACTTGGAGGCTATTACTTAGAATATTTTCTTTGTGATGCTTTGCCGCCTTTGCTCCATTTTTTGCGTTCGTAGGCGCTTTTTTCGGCTTTATCGATGTCGCCGGCCATTTTTTCTGCTTCTTTGGTTACTTCATTGAGTTGTTTCTTCCATTCATCAGGGATTTTTGCTGCGCTGGTTTTGGCTTGTTGGACGGCTTGGAGGAGTTCTTTTTTGGCGTCGTCAAATTTGCGTTGCTCAACTAGTTTGGCTGCATTCTCTAGTCGGTTAGCGAGTTCTATTTCTGCGATGCGGGCGGTTACTTCCATGTTTTGCTGGCCTAGGATTAATTGTTGATCGTCCGATACGGTGATGGTGAGTGGCTGAGTCTTGAGTGTGACGGGGAGTTCTTGTTCGCCGTTGAGCTGCTTGTAGTCGAGGGTGAATGGTGGGAGGGTGAGCTGCTGTCCGTTCTGGAGTTGGGCTGGGAAATTGATACGGCAGAGGATGGCTCTGGTTTGGCCGGAGAAGATTTCGCCGAGTGGGACGCGCACTGCTTGTGCTTGATGTTGAGCTATCCAGCCGTAGACTTTATCTAGTTTCATGCCTTGTGGGATGGATGTCTTGAGTTGTAGGTCTTTGCCTACGGTTGATGCCATTTGGGAAATCTCTTGGTTGAGGGTCTCGGTGATTTTATTTGATTCTTCGATGAAGTAGTAGTTTCCGCCGCCGTTGTCGGCGATGCCGGTCATGAGGTCCTCGTTGTAGTCTACTCCGAGTCCGAGTGTGGTGATGACGATTCCGTTTTGTAGGGCTTCACGTGCTATTTTATTGAGCTTAGCGGGGTCTTTGATACCGGCATTTGCGTTGCCATCCGAGATGAGTAATACGCGGTTGACCTGGGCTTTGTCTTTATTTTTGGTGACGCAGTTGATGCCATTGATCATTCCTTCGCTGAGGTTGGTGCCACCTCCATCAGAAATGGTGTGGATGATGGCTTCAATTTTGTTGCGGGTGATTTCATTGATGACGGTGGGTTCTACGTTTACGGTGAAGTCATTGGAGTAGCTCACTACTGATACGGTGTCGCCATCGCGCATTTGTTTTAGCATCTGGATGGCTGAGTTACGGGCATCGATTATTTTCTGGCCGGACATGGAGCCGGAGCGGTCGATGACGAGTGAGAGGTTGAGTTTTTTGTGAGCTTGTGGGGCGTTGGATTTTGCGGAGGAGAGTCTTAGTAGAACGTAGGCGTGCTTTTCTGTGCTGGAGATCAGCGGCTTTTGTGTCTTGGCTGTTAGAGTGAGGGTGTTTGGGTTATTTGCTGGTGGGTCTGCTGGCTGTTGGGCGATGAGATTGGTAGCTAGGATGAGTAGCGAAGTTATTGTGGTTAGAAGTGGGTTTGGTTTTATTTTCATAGCTTAGTCGAGTTAAGGTTATAGTAATCTTAGTAACAGTTAGGATGTGATATGTTCAAACTTAACAGTATTTAGCGACTTAAGTGTAAAGTGTGTGTAAAGTGGATGGATTACTGCTTGAACAAAGAACTGTTGCTGGTTTCTTTTTTTAAGATTTGAATCTGTGGTTTGGGACGTGGATGTGTTCGAGGGTGGGGTTTGGTGGGGTGGAAATTGTTGTGGTTGTGGTTGGTGTTATGTCCGCTTGTTTCTATGATGGTGTGTGTGGGGTGGTTTTGGTGATATTCTGTGGTTGTTGGGGAGGTGTTGTTGACTACGATGATCTCACGCTGCACTTTGTCCACTTGGTGTTCTTGATTGGTTTTGAGGGCTAGTCGGTGGTTATCATTTAGAATGATCTGGTACTTTGCTTCTAGGGTGGCGTATTTTAGTTTTGCGGATTGTAGCTCGTTTTCTAGATTGGCGTGTCTGGCTAAAATGATGTTGGCTTTTTCTTGATCGGCTTCTGCGAGTTGGGTGGTCTCGTATGCGGTAAGCATGTGGGCTTTGGCATTAGACTGGGCTCTGATGGAGTGAATGGCGGCTTCTGAGGCGAGCTGTTTTTCGATCCGTGCGGTTTTTTGTAGGTCGATGAGTTCTAGTTTTTCGGCTTGGAGGGCATCAATGCGTTGTTGCATTTCCTTATTGGTTACTTGGTTTTCAGCTCTGGATTTTTGGGTTTTTGCGATTTCTTGATACCATTTATCTTCGGCTTCTAAGGCGGTCAGGTGGGCTTGTTTGGCCAGTTGTTTTTGTGCTTCTAGGTCTTGGATGGCTTTTTGTTCATCGGCTGAGGATTTAATGATTTGAATGGGTGATGGTGTTGTATTTGAGCTGTGAATTAGGTGAGTGGCGATGCTTCCTAGAGCTATACTGCTAAAGCCGATTCCTATTGTGAGGGCGATGGCATTTTTTGATGATTTCTTAGTGGTGGATGGCTTGCGGGTTCTCATGGTGGTGGCTGATTGTTTAAGTGTTTGGTTAAGTGCTGAGATAGAGGTAATAGAGGTGAGACGTGAAATGTGTGGTATGTATTCATTTTAAGTTGATTATTTTTATGTAACTATGTGTGAAGTGTCGCTTAGATATATGTATGGGGATGAGGTGTTACTTTAATTTTTTAATCATTGGGCTGGGGTGTTGTTGTGGGGTGTTGAGTTCCTGTGGGGATAAGCAGCAGGGAGCTGAGAAAGTGGAGCCTGCTGCTGAGGGTTTGGTTGAATTGATTCAGCATACTTATGATGGGACGAAGCCTGGGGAGCTGGGGGTTTATAAAATTACTGCTGATATTTATGATGCGCGGGCGCTGCCGCTTGGGGAAATTTATTCTAGTATGGAACAGTTGGAGGGGGGCGCTGGTAGGAAGGTGGGGGAGTTTGTGAATTTGGTGAATTCTGGTGAGCCTGCGGAGTTGGTTTATGAGGGTGGGTATTTTAAGGTGGATGCTATTGCGGGGGAGAATGGTGAGGTGATGGATGTGGGGGTGGATTTGAAGTTTGGGGAGCTGGCGATGGAGTTTGCTACGGTGGTGAAGTTTGGGTATGCGGTGTTTTATGAGATGAGTGTGACGGGGAGGCAAGATAGGATGTATGTGGTGGTTGTGAATGTGGTGAAGGAGGGAGGGGAGGAATGATGAGGTTGTTGTTATTTTTGTTTTCTTTTGTGATGAGTCCTGGCTGGGCTTGTGAGGAGTATGGTGATCCGTTTGGGGATGATGAGGCTAGGCCGTTGGTTCCTAGGGAGGCGGCTTATCTGGAGGGTGGGGGGAGTGTGGATGGAGAGGTTGAGGTGTTGGTTAGGAGTCTGCCGATGCTGCTGCAGTCTTTGGAAAACTTACCTCTGGTAAAGCGAGATTTAGAGGGGCTGCCTCATACTATAGCGGGGGATGAGGTTTATGATATTAGTGGGTGGTTTCCTAATTGTGATGAGGTGAGGGAGGATTTGTGGGTGGTTTATAATGCTCGGTCTGGGTATTTGATAGCGAGTGCGGATGGGTTGTTGAGGGCTTCTGTGAATGAGTATGTGGATGATGTGGTGATGAATCAGTTGCCGAAAATGCGCTTGTCTGTGACTTATCTTAAGGTGAAGGGGAGTGTGCAGCTTGAGATGGGGGCTTTGCAGGGATCAGATTATAGGGTGGTGATGAGGGTTGTTGGTGGGTCTAGTTCTGGGGAGGTGTTTGAGTTTGGTAATGCTGGGTTTAGTGTGAGGAGTGAGGTGGATATGGACTATTCAAGACGTGGGGCATATGTGAGCTTAAATATAGTGGGGGGAGAGAATGAGGAGATCTCGATGGGTTGTGGTGTAGAGATGGGGCAGCAGATTATTAGTAAAGTGGGTGTGAATGATGGAGGTGAGCAAGGGGTTTTGATTTTGAAGTTAGTTTATGTTGATCAGTTGGGTAGGGAGTTAGACTATCACCAGAGGTTAGAGAGTAGGTTAGATGTTGATGATCAAGTTTATCGAGGGTTTGACTTTTGGCGGCATCATTATTTCTCAAGTCGAATGTCGGTATTAGATTATTTAGATTGTGATGATGTTAAGCTAGTGGTGCCTCCTGCTGATCCTCTTTATAGGGAGGATGATGTGGTTTATGATATCACGAAGTCTCTGGAGCTTCAGGGTATTAAAATAAGAGAAGGTGACCGACTTTTATCAAACCAGACTGTGGGACAAATGGATTTTAAGGGGGCTGATAAGGCCTTTGAGCAGGTTGAGGAATTGTTTACAGAGTTAGGAGTGAGACCGCCTAATTTGTTTTATATGACATCAAGTTTTTATGAGGTGGAAGCTAAGGGAATGTTCGATAGGGAGTGGAGCTTGGAGAATGTTCTGGCGTCTAATCCAGTTTTATTGGGAGAAATGGGTGGTGTTATAAGTCAAGGGGATAAGTTTTCTTTGAAGTCTGAGTATGGGGCTGTTGAGTGGTCCGCTATTTTTTTTGATGGTGTGACTGAGGGGAGAGAAGATGATAGCGATTGGATAGAATCTTCATTTGAGATTGATCTGAAGATTTCTGGGAGAGAGATAAAGTGGTCTGAAGAAGCTTTTGTATGTTTGGAGAAACCCGTGTTTGTTGAGGTGCGGAGAGATGGAGGTAAATCGATTGTGATGAGATTATCGATTGATGTTGAGGAAATGTTTTATCATGAGAAACTGCATAACTAATGTTCAAGAAACTACGGCTACTGATATTTTTGTTTTTGTGTGTTACGGCTCTGCAGGTGTATGGAGGTGGTTCTCCGCGGGTGCCGGAGAGGGGGTATCCGGAGGGGGTTCCTTATGTTAGGACTGGGTTGGCTGTGGTTAGTATTCATTGTCCGAGTATGATTGATCCACCGGTGGCTTTGGTAGAGATGCCTCGGCTTGAGGATGGGGTAGGTGAATGGGATTTGGGGGTGTTGCCTCATACGGAGTCTGGGGATGAGGTGCGTGATATTACGGGGTGGTTTCCGCTGGATGAAATGAGGGAAGAAGATGGGGGTGAGGATTTGCGGCGGGTGTTTTATAATGTGACGAGTGGTTATGTGATTGCTAAGGCGGATCATTTTTTGCAGGCGTCTGTTTATGACTATTTTGATGGGGGGAGGTCTGATGGGGATGATTTCTATGAGCGAAGGGTTAGAACCAACATGATCTATTTAGAGACGGATGATAGGGTTAGTATGGATCTAGGAGCGATTCAGAAGACGTCCCATAAGGTTATTTTTAGACATGTTGGGGAGGGGTATCTGGGGAGTAAAATGGTGAGTCGCAGTGGAGATATAATTTTTGAGAGTGAGGGGTTTGCTATGAACGGCAGGAAGGCTATCTATTTGGATCTGAATTGTTATAAAGAAGGGGAAGGGGTTTTATTTAATTCAGCTATCAGCTTTCCAGTGTCTAAATGGATGATTTTTGAGTGTGGGATCTCTGAGGCAGGTTCCAGGAGGATTTTGGCTGTGAAGGTGGACTATGTTAATGAAAGAAGAGAGGTGATTTATTTGCCCCCAATAAGGGAAGATTTCATCAAGAATGTAAGTATGGATCCATTTGGAGAAGGTGAAGATAGCTTTTATGAATTGTATGCGGTTCCTCCGGATATAATTAAAATGCTGTCAGGTGAAGAGAGTGATGGAGATCCCTTTTTAGAAACTAGAAAAGTTAAGAATGAAGGGATCGATATTTCTGATTTGTTGTTAGGCCAAGGAGTAGAACCGTTGAATGCTTATTTTTTACCGCGATCTAGTTATGTCATTGCAAGTGGGAGTGAGGAAGTTCAAGGTCAATTAGATGATTTGTTTGCGACTCTTGGAGGAGATCGACCTTTGGGGATTATATTTCATCTGAGTATCTATGAGGTAGATGGTAATGCCGAATTGAAGGATTGGGATGTTAGGGATCTTTTAGCGAGCCGTCCTCATAAGTTAGCTAGTGTGGGGACGGCGTTCTGTAGTGGGACAAGATCTGAGCTTTTTTCTGATGGGAGTGAATTTCGTTTGGAGGCGATACGTGGAGAATCTAGGGAAAATATCGATTATGATTTCAATTTGAAGTTGGATTTTTCTCAGAGAAAGATGGAAAAAGTGTGTGAGGGGTCTATGAAGATAGATCGGCCAGAATTGATCTGGTTAGGAATTGATCCAACAACGAAGCGTGATTTGTATATGTTATTGCTCTTTCGTGAAATTGATTGAATTACTGTTAACTAATGACGGCTTCTTATTATAATATTCTTTGCTTGGGGGTGGGGATTGGGTAGGTGTTTGGGATGAATATTGAGATTGCAGATAAGGCGTTGAGGTGGGGGGAGCTGGATGTGAATTTGTTTGGGGTTGAGGGGGATTGGTATGGGGAGAAGTTTGCGAAGCCGTTGATGTTTGGGCTGGCTGTGGATAAGGATTATTTGTGGTTTGTGGCGGGGCATCAGGAGCCTGCGAGTCTTCATCCGGCGGCGAAGCCTGGGGCGTTTGTGGCGGAGTTGTGGACTTATGATGTGGCGGAGTTTTTTTTGCTAGATCCTGCTAGTGGTAAGTATTTGGAGTTTAATCTGGCGGCTAATGGGGCTTGGTGGTCTGCGATGTTTACGGGGCCGAGGGTAAGGGAGAGTGCGGAGGAGATTCCTTTTCCTGATGTGGCGACTTATGCCGACTTAGCGCCTGATGGTAGCTGGATGGCTGCTGCGGCGATTCCGCTGAAGGAGCTGAGGTCTGAGCTGAATTTTGGTGATGGGAGTGAGATGAATGTGGCGTTTATTGTGGGGTCACCTGAGCAGAGGTTTGGTAGTGCGGTGAAGTTGGGGGGGGAGGCTCCTAATTTTCATCAGCCTGAGGGGTTTGAGAAGGTGAAGTTTTATCATGTGGGGGAGTGATCAGTTAGCAGTTAGCAGTGATCGAGGGCTTGGTGCTTTGACTTGCGGTGCATGAAAAAAAACGACTTCATCTGGTGGATGAAGTCGTTTTGGGGTGTTGTTGAAATGTTGTGGGTGTTAGGCGCCTATTTTGTGGATGTGGACGTCTGTTTGTGGGTAAGGGAAGCTGATGTTTTCTGCGTCGAATGCGGCTTTGACTTTTTCGTTTAGGTCGAAGGTGATGTCCCAGTAGTGTGGGGCGTCTGCCCATACGCGGACGGTGAGGTTTACGGCGCTGTCTCCAAGAGCGCTGAGGACGATGACTGGCTCTGGGTCTTTGTCGATACGTGTGTCTGCATCGATGAGGCCGCGGATGATGGAGCGTGCTTTCTGGACGTCGTCATCGTAGCCGATGCCGAAGACGAAGTCTACGCGGCGTTTGTCTTCTGCTGAGTAGTTGATGATGGCGCCTGTGGCTACTGGGCCGTTGGGTAGGATGATGCGTTTGTTGTCTGGGGTGTTGAGGATGGTGTTGAAGATCTGGATGCTTACTACTTTTCCTGTGTGACCTTCTGCTTCGATGACATCACCTAGTTTAAAAGGCTTGAGGATGAGGAGGAGGACTCCGCCGGCGAAGTTCTGGAGTGTGCCGGAGAGTGCGAGGCCTACTGCGAGACCGGCTGCACCGAGGATGGCGACGAGTGAGGTGGTGGGGATGCCTGCGATGCCTGCGCAGGTGATGACTAGGATGACCTTGAGGAGCATGCCGGTGAGGCTGAGGATGAAGCTTTCGAGTGCTTCATCGAAGTCTGCGTGGTCGAACCATTTGTTCATTCCTTTGCAGAGGAAGTTGACGACTTTTAGGCCGATCCAGAAGACGACGATTGCTGTGAGGAGCTTGAGCCCGTATGTGGTGGCAAATCCGGTGATGAGTTGTGATATTTCTTCGAAGTTGATCATGATGAGCGATTCATAAATCGTTCTGTTGAAGTTGTCAAATGCTAGAGTGTGAAGAAAAGTTCATCTTGTTGATGAATGGGGGGGGATTGGGTGAGGGTGGGGTTATTGGGTGAGGGTGGATTGGATTTTTTTGAAGAGGTTGGTGGCGATGATTTGTTGGCCTTGTTGGTTTGGGTGGATGAGGTCTGGTTGGTTTAGTTTTGGGTCGCCGGAGATGCCTTTGATTAGGCTGGGGTAGAGGGGGACTTTGGTTTTGTCTGCTACTTGTTGGAAGGTGGTGAGGAATTTTGTTTTGTAGTCGGTGCCCATGTTGGCGGGGACTTCGATGCCTGCTAGGATGATTTTGGCTTTGGGTTGGTTGGTCTGGATGGTGTTGATGATGGTTAGGAGGTTTTGTTGGGTTACGGCTGGGGCTATTCCTCGGAGGCCGTCGTTTCCGCCGAGGGCGATGATGATGAGGTCTAGGGGGCGTTTGGTGAGGAGTTTGACTCTGCGGACTCCGCCGTTGGTGGTGTCGCCAGATAGGCCGGCGTTGATGCAGGTCCAGTTGAGGTTTTGTTGTTTGGCGAGGTTTTGGATGAGGGCGGGGTAGGCTTGTGATTTTTGGAGTCCGAGGCCTGCTGTGATGCTGTCTCCTAGGAAGATGATTCTGCGGTTTGGGGTGTCGGTGGTGGGTGGTTGATCTTGGGCGTGTGTTTGTTGGGGGCTTATGGTGAGGAGGGTGAAGCAGATGAGAGAAATTATGCTAGAAGCTGTTTGTGAAAAGGCAGATATCATGCATCTTACTTATGATCGATTACGGTTATTTGCAAAAACATTCTTATGAACTTTATTTTAGAAACTACTGATCTTACTAAGACTTACCAGAGTGGAACCTCGGAGTTGACTGTGCTGGATGCTGTGAATATCCAGATTCCTGAGGGTTCTACGGCTTCTATTGTGGGGCCATCTGGGAGTGGGAAGACGACTTTGCTGGGGTTGTGTGCGGGGTTGGATAGGGCGAGTTCAGGGACGGTGAGGTTGGCGGGGAGTGATATTACTGATTTTAGTGAGGGTGAGAGGGCGAAGTTGCGGAGGGAGTCTATTGGGTTTATTTTTCAGAATTTCCAGTTGATGCCGAATTTGACGGCGATTGAGAATGTGGTGATTCCTGCGGAGTTGCAGGGGAGGGGTGGTGCTGAGACTGAGCGGCGGGCTGAGGAGTTGCTGGAGCGGGTGGGGCTGGGGTCACGGATGAGGCATTATCCGAAGCAGTTATCTGGTGGGGAGCAGCAGCGGGTGGCTATTGCGCGGGCGTTTATTCATGAGCCTAAGGTTTTGTTTGCTGATGAGCCTACGGGGAATCTTGATGAGGAGTCTAGTGTGCTTATTGAGGATATGTTGTTTGAGATTAATAAGGAGCTTGGGACTACGTTGGTGTTGGTGACGCATGATAATGAGTTGGCGATGAAGACGGAGCATTTGATTAAGCTTAAGGGTGGGAAGTTGGTTAGGGAATGATTGCGTTTTTGAGGTCGTTGTTTTCGTCTTGGACTTGGTCTATGGCGTATAGGGATAGTAGGGCTACGAAGTGGAAGTTGGCTTTGTTTTCTACGTCGATTGTGTTTGGGGTGGCGGCTTTGGTTATTATTGGGTCGTTGAAGAATAATTTGAATGATTCTGTTAGGGGGCAGTCGAAGTCGTTGCTGGGGGCTGATGTGCAGATCGAGGCGAGGCAGGAGTTTTCTGAGGGGGCTGAGGAGTTGGCGAGGGAGATAGGTGGTGAGCAGGCTAGGGAGGTGTCATTTTCTACGATGCTGACGGTGGGGGAGAATCCGCGGCCTAGGTTGGTGACGGTGCGTGGTGTGGAGGGTGGGTTTCCGTTTTATGGGGAGGTGGCGACTACGCCTGCGGGGATGTGGGATGCGGTTCATTCTGAGGAGGGGGTGTTGGTGGAGGAGTCGTTTTTGATTTCTATGAAGGGGAAGGTTGGGGATTTGGTGAGGTTTGGGAATGTGGAGTTGCCTATTATTGGGACGTTGGATCAGGCTGCGCCTTCGTCATCGGGGTTTGCTTCGATTAATCCGACTTTGGTGGCTTCTTATGATGTGGTGAAGAGGTCTGATCTGCTGAGTGGTAAGAGTTTGTCATTTCATAGGGTGTATTTTAAGTTGCCTGGGGTAGAGGATCATAAGAAGATGTTGGAAAATTATCAGCCGGTGATCGATGGTGAGAGGTTGCGGACGGTGACTGCGACTCAGAGGAGTGAGCGGATAGAGAAGTCGGTTAATAATTTGTATTTGTTTTTGAATTTGATTGGTTTTAGTTCACTTTTCCTTGGTGGGATAGGGATAGCTGGGGCGATTCATATTCATATTTCTGAGCGTATTCCTAGTGTGGTGACGTTGAAGTGTTTGGGTTGTACGTCTGCTAATGCGTTTGCGATTTATTTTATTCAGGGTGTTTGTATGGGAGTTTTGGGGACGGTGATGGGGTTGGTTGTGGGGTGTGGTGGGATTGTTTTGTTGGCGTCGTTTGCTGGGGCTTTGAGTGGGGTGATTCCGTTTGAGATTACGATTAAGCCGGTGTGGTTTGAGGTGTTGAAGTCTGGGGTGATTGGGTTTGTGATTAGTGTTTGTTTTGCGTTGTTGCCTTTGTTGAGGTTGCGGAATGTTAGTCCGTTGGCGGCGCTGAGGCAGGATGCGGGGGATGCAGGAGGGAGGGGTGCTGGGCGTGATCCGTTGAGGTGGTTGATTTTGTTGGCTTTGATGGGGGCTGCGTTTTTGTTGGCTTGGGTGGATAATAGGGATCTTGGGAGAGGTGGTGACAAGGGGGTGCTTGCGGCGGCGGGGTATGTTGGGTTTTTGGTGGTGACGTTTGGGTTGCTTTTGGGGTGTGGTTTTTTGTTGAGGTGGGTGTTGAAGTTTTTTGTGCGGAGATCTTGGCCGTTTACGGTTAGGCAGGGGTTTTCTGCGCTTTATAGGCCGAATAATCAGACGAGTATTTTTATGTTATCGATTGGGCTGGGGGTGTTCTTTTTGTTTACGTTGATGTTTATGCAGAACATTTTGTTGCAGTGGTTGAGTCCTGAGAGGTTGGATGGGAGACCGAATATCTTTATGGTGGATGTGCCGCCTGAGGATGCGGAGAGGGCTGAGGAAGTGATTGTAGAGTCAGGGAATACTCCGCTGGGGGCGGCTCCTATTATTCAGCTTAGGTTGACGGAAATTAAGGGGAGGTCTGTGGAGGATATTTTAGCCGAGAAGGGGGATAGGGGTGATTATAAGGATGGTGAGAAGGGGGAGAGTAAGAGGATACCTCGGTGGGTTTTAAGGCGGAGTTTTAGGAGTACTTATAGGGCTGAGCTTAGTGATACTGAGGTGCTGACTGATGGTGAGTGGGTGGGGAGTTATGATGGGGTTGAGCCAGCGTCAGCTTCTGGGGGGGTGATTCCTATTAGTATGGAGGTGAAGATTGCGGAGGATTTGGGGGTGGGGATTGGTGATAGGATTACGATGGAGATTGAGGGGTTTGGTGAGGAGGTGGAGTTGGAGATTGCTAGTTTGCGGGAGGTGGATTGGCAGAGTATGGATTTGAATTTCTTTATCGTGCTGCCTGAGGGGGCGGTGGATGATTATGTGGCGTTTAATATTCTGACGGCGCATAGTGATAATGCTGAGGCGAGGGCGGAGTTGCAGCAGAGGATGTTTGCGAGTTGGCCGTCTGTGAGTGTGATTGATTTGTCGCTTATTTTGAAGACGGTGCAGTCGGTTTTGAATGCTGCTGGGAAGGCGATTCAGGTGATGTCGTTGTTTACGTTGATTACTGGGTCGATTGTGTTGGTTTCTGCGCTGTTGTCGGGGCGGAAGGTGAGGACGAGGGAGACGGTTTTGTTGCGGACACTGGGTGCTAGTCAGGGGCAGATAGCGCGGATTTTGGCGATTGAGTATGCTTTGTTGGCTACTTTGGCGACGGTTGCTGGGGCTGGATTGGCGGCGTTGGCTAGTGCGTTGTTGAGTCAGAATTTATTTGATTCTGAGGTGTATGTGTTTCCTTGGGGGCTGCTTTTTGGTGGGGCGGGGGGGGTGATTTTTGTTACTATGGTGTTGGGGATGTTGTTGAGTAGGGGGATTGCGAGGACTCCGCCGATGGCTTCTTTGAAGGGTTAGCGGTGATCGGTTGCTTGGGTTTTGAGCTGCGGTGCTTTGCCACGAATAGATCGAATTTTCACGAATGGGTGGATGATGGAGCCTTGGATGGTGAAATTTTTATGACCACGAAATATGCGAAATATGCGATAGGTTGATGGGCTTGGGTTGATGGATTTTTTTTGACCACGGAAGGCACTGAAAATACGGAACTGGGTTGATGGAGCGGAAGGCTTGAGTTGTGGGCTTTGGTTATGTTTTGCGGGACCTTACTACGGATTTGCACGGATTTTGACTAGTGGGGGAGGCTGGCGTTTTTGGGATTTAAGCAAAGCTAGTTTTCTATTGGTTGACTCATTTATTTACTCTTCTTTTTTGGCTTATTGGTTTAGATTTGATTTATGTCAGGGCTCTTTCACTTATTATTTCTTCTGATCACGTTTTTGCCTTGTAGCCTGGTGGCTGAACCTGTGGAGGGGGAAAAGACTTGGGGGGTGTATCAGATTCATAGGGGGGTGGAGCGGTTTGAGGCGGGGTTGGTCTCACAGGTGAAGTTGCTGGGGGCGGTGCCAGATTATGTGTTGTTTTTCCGGGATATGAATCCTGGTCGTGGGTTTCCTGCTCAGACGGCAGAGGTGTGTAAGAAGTATGGGGCAACGGCGGTGATTAGCCAGGAGTTGTGGAGGTGGAGTGAGCGGTCGGAGATGAATAGGACGTGGTTGGCGCGGATTAATGCGGGGGAGACGGATGAGTTTTGGCGGGAGTGGGGAAGGGGGGCGAAGGCTTTTGATTCTGAGGTGGTGTTGCGTTTTGGGTTTGAGATGAATGGTGATTGGTTTGGTTGGGGGCAGCAGCCGGAGGCTTTTATTAAGGCTTGGAGGCGGGTGCATGGGATTATACGGGGTGAGGGGGCGACTAAGGTGCAGTTTATGTTTTCACCTAATGTAGAGTGGGATGAGAGTAAGGAGAAGGCGGCTATAGAGCTTTATTATCCGGGGGATGAGTTTGTGGATTTCCTGGGGCTGGATGGTTATAATTTTGGGGATGATCATTCTGAGTGGCATAGTTGGCAGTCTTATGAGGCGGTTTTTGAGAAGAGTATTCGGAAGATGAGTCAGGCGGATAAGCCGTTGATTTTATCTGAGATTGGTTGTGCGGATGGACCTCTTAAGGGGGAGTGGATGAAGGGGTTTCTTGATTCTGTGGAGAAGGATGGGCGGGTGAGTGGGTTTATTTATTATAATCATTTTGATCCACGTAAGAGGGAGCCTAATTGGTTGCTGAATAGTGATCCGGGTGCGCTTAAGATGTTTAGAGAATTTATTCAGAGGGTGGGGGAGTGAACCGCAGAGTTGTGATGGGGTATGCTTATCTTGGTTGATGAAACTTAACTTGGGTTGATGGATTTTTTTTGAACCGCGAAATACACTAAATACACGAAATTTTTCTTGGTGCTTCGAGTTTGGGGAGCTTTCGGTTTGAACTGACAAGGATGCCTTGACAGTTGCCTCTAGGCTGAGTTCTCTGTCTTTAATAAAACCCCATCCATATCTATGAAGAAGCTGTATTTTCATCCTGTGAAAAATTCTCTTGTGAGGGGGGCTGGTCCTTATTTGGCTGAGATCCGTGATGAGGATGATAAGGTTTATTGGAGGCTTGAGGGGAGGATGAAGGGTGGGTTTGTGATGCGAGATTTTAATGGTCGGGATGAGGGGAGGATGGTTTGTTTTGAGGAGGTGAAGAAGACGTTCTTTTATGTGTCTTCAGCTAGGTTGCTGGGGATGACGCGGCGTGAGGTTCATCCGAATGCGGTGATTCATTTTGTGAGGAATCGGTGGGGGAATGATAAGGAGGTGATGGAGCTGTTTTTAGTGGATGGGCAACGCGAGTATAGTAATGAGCAGTTCACGCTGGTTCACCGTGATTTCTGGAGTAAATTTGAGATCCATACAGATGGGGGGAAGGAGAATATCTATTTAGCTGCTTGGTGGTGTTTTCATTATTGGTTTAGGAAGACTCGGCAGGGGTAGATTTTTTTGAACCAGGGAAGGCTTGGTCGCGTAAAACGGCTTTGGTGCACGTGATTATGTTTTTGGGCTTGGTGCTTTGACCTGCGGTGCTGGACCACGAATAGCTCGAATTTTCACGAATGGTGGACGATGGAGCGATTGGGGTGTTGGATTTTTGAACCACGGAATGCACTGAAATCACGGAACTGGGTTGATGGAACGGGAGGCTTGGGCTGTTGGCTTGGTTTGACGCATTTTTCACCACGAATAGCTCGAATTTTCACGAATGGTGGACGATGGAGCGCTTGGGTTGATGGATTTTTTGAACCACGGAAGGCACTGAAATCACGGAACTGGGTTGATGGAGCGGAACTTGGCTTGATGGATTTTGACTGTGATAAACCCGCAGGTGTGTTGCTCTGTTTTTATTGGGAGACTTAGGGTTGTGGGATTGTCGTTCTATTGTCTGACTAGTAAAAGCACACGCGATCCATGTGGCCTAGCAAACTAACTCCGTCGACTGTGGGAGTCTGTTCGATGAGCGATGTCATGGTTAGTTGCATGTGTTCATTGGATCACTTTTTCTCATTATGTCAATTTGATACAATTATTTTCTACTCGCTCTTAAACTCTTATTCAATTTAGTTGTTAATTTATAAAATTCAGCAAAGTCCTCATTTTCCACCTTTGCAACTTCATTATACTTAGCTAAAATATTACTTTTCAGGGAGTTCCTAGCACTATTTTTTTCTTTGTCCGCAGAAGTTGCGGCTGTAACTAACTCAGGGTTTTCTGCATACGCCAAAGCTTTGATCCTGTCAGGAACGAGGCCTTCTATATCTTTCTTTCCTGGAGCACTTAACCCAATAGGAAAATAATCCTTGTGTTTAATTAGTGATAATGAGTTTAGGGTTTTTTCAGCTTTGGATGCTGAGTCGAGATCATAAGTAACAATCACTGTTTTAAAACGATTTATTATAAATTTCAATAATACTGGATTAGATAAAAATCCAGACCCTCCATAAGCGAAGAACTCTCCTTCAAATTCTAAAGCGTTAGAACCATGAACCTTACGATCTCTAAGGTTTTCAAGATATTTTATGTCGCTTTCTCCTTCCACTAGAATTAACTCCTCAGCTCCCTGAAACACAACGTTTTTCCAGCTGTCAAATGCTGTATTACTGATTCCAAGTGCATTTGCAAATGGCTGCATCCAGTCTTCACCGTTAGTCTCGATTTGCTGCGCTCCAAAATGTTTCTTACCTTTTATTTCTCGTTCTAATAAAATATTCGATTCTGGTTTCTCAACACTTAGCATATAAGGACTATGAGTAGTAGCTATTACTTGCACTTTAAATTCATTAGCTAGGTCTCTAATTACCCTTCCAAATTCTGCTTGAGCGGAAGGGTGAAGAAAACACTCGGGTTCTTCAACTAGTAATATAGGTGTTATTTTATCTGACTCACTCGAATATTCTTTTACTTTTTGAGCACGTAGTAGAGCCAATAATATCATAGTTCTATTTTGTGTTCCGCTACCCCACTCCTCTAGAGGAACGTTTTCATCTTTTCCTCCTAAAGAAATACCAAAAGGAAAAGATTCAAAATCCAATGTAGGAAGTGAAATATTTACATCATATTTTTCATCTAATCTTCCTAAAAGCTGGTGTATTTCCGTTTTATGTCCAGAAGCAGCAGAGCGAATTTTATTATAAAGCGTAGTTTTCGCTTTCTTAATTTTTTCTTTATCCTCTTCACTAAATTCACCTAAATAGGATGATATACCGTGCCTCATTGCGTAAAATCCATTACGACTCTGTGTCGAGTTATGGAAGAAAAAGGATTTAGATGACCTTAATTTTTTATGGATTTCTTCTATGACGTAATGGTCTGTGATCTCTTGGTCATGTAGCTTAAGGTCTAATTTAGCGCTCGAAGAGTTTTCAGAATATCTTCTGGAAAGTCTTGCACATATTGACTCAGCCTTATCAAAATCCAACTTTGCAAAAGTCTCCATAAACTTGAAAAGACCTTTGTCGGCTTCTCGACTGATTCTTAAGGTTATTTCAATATGAATATCCTCTTTATTTTCGTCTTTTAGTTTCCAATGAGGGTAATCATTCTTAAATGAAACGCTGGGAGCATCTCCGACAAAAGGATCATATACGCTATCATCTGATAAAAACATTCTCATTATCTTCATTAAAGAAGTCTTCCCGGCGTTATTCTTGCCCGAGAGAGCTACATAAAAATCAGGAAAATCTAATTCAAGGTTTTCTAATGTTCTATAGTTCTTAATTTTAAGTTTTTCGACTTTCATAAGTTGTATTTCTGAATTTTAGCTTGGAAGCTTAAAAGCTCACCTTGTTTTCAAGGTGAGCTTCCTTAGTGATGTTTTATTAAAATGTTAACCGTGCGTTCAATTGTTGTTTATCAATTATTTACACCTGGGTTACTGGCAGGCTTCGCATTCTCCGCCGTTTAGCATGGCGTCTAGGGAGCAGGCTTGGGCTTGGGCGGGGGTGAAGGTTTTCTTTTCTGCTTGGGCGTTGGCTTGCTGGGCTAGGGCTGCTGTGGTGGTGGCGGCGCCGCGGTTTTCCTTTTTGTCTACGGTGGATTTCTCGATGCTGTTGGCACCCATGGATCTTAGGTAGTAGGTGGTTTTGAGGCCGGTGTGCCAGGCTCTGCGATACATGTGGGAGAGGATCTTGAGGTCTGGCTTGGCGATGAAGAGGTTGACGGATTGGGATTGGTCGATCCATTTTTGTCTTCTGGCGGCGGCGTCGATGACGTATTCGAAGGGGACTCCGAAGACGGTGCGGTGCTTTTCTTTGAGGTGATCTGGGATGTCTGCGATTTCGTCTAGTTCGCCGTCGAAGTATTTGAGGTTGTCTAGCATTTCTGCGTCCCAGAGGCCTTCTTTTTTGAGGTCTTTTACGAGCTCGCGGTTGAGGATGGTGAAGTTTCCTCCTAGGTTGGATTTGACGAAGAGGTTTTTGTAGTTTGGCTCGATGCATGGGGTGGTTCCCATGATGTTAGAGATGGTGGCTGTGGGTGCGATGGCGAGGACGTTTGAGTTTCTCATGCCGCTTTTGGCGATTTTTTCACGGACGAATGTCCAGTCCATTTTGGCTCCACGTGGGACGTCGATTTTGACTCCGCGCTCGTCTTCTAGGATGTCAACGGTGTCTTGTGGGAGGAGGCCGCGGTCCCACTTGGATCCTTTGTAGGATGAGTAGGTGCCGCGCTCTTCTGCGATGTCTGATGATGCGCTGTAGGCGTAGTAGGCGACGGCTTCCATGAACTCGTCATTGAACTCGACGGCGGCGTCTGAGGCGAATGCCATGTTCTTTTTGTAGAGGGCATTTTGGAGTCCCATGACTCCCATTCCGATGGGGCGGTGACGGCTGTTGGCGGTCTTGGCTGACGGGGTGGGGTAGAAGTTGATGTCGATGACGTTGTCTAGTGCGCGGATGCCTACGGTGATGGTTTCCTTGAGCATGTCGTGGTCGATGGAGCCGTCTTCGCGGACGTGGTTATCGAGGACTACTGAGCCTAGGTTACAGACGGCAGTTTCTTCTTCTGAGGTGTTGAGTGTGATCTCTGTGCAGAGGTTAGATGAGTGGATGACTCCGGCGTGGTCTTGTGGTGAGCGGAGGTTACACGGGTCTTTGAATGTGATCCATGGGTGGCCTGTCTCGAAGATCATTTTGAGCATTTTCTTCCACATTTCGATGGCTGGGAGCTGCTTGGACCAGATTTTGCCTTCTGCTGCCATTGCTTCGTATTCTTTGTAGCGCTGCTCGAAGGCGGCTCCGTAGAGGTCGTGGAGGTCTGGGGTTTCATTGGTGCGGAAGAGGGACCAGTTTTCACGGGTTTCCATGCGTTTCATGAAGAGGTCTGGGACCCAGTTGGCTGTGTTCATGTCGTGACAGCGGCGGCGCTCGTCTCCTGTGTTTTTGCGGAGTTCGAGGAAGTCTTCCATGTCGTTGTGCCATGTTTCTAGGTAGGCACAACCTGAGCCGCGGCGTTTTCCGCCTTGGTTTACGGCTACGAGTTGGTCGTTATGGAGTTTGAGGAATGGGATGACTCCTTGGGATTCACCGTTGGTGCCCTGGATGTATCCACCGGTTCCTCGGACGGCTGTCCATGATCCGCCTAGTCCGCCTGCCCATTTGGAGAGGTAGGCGTTGTCTGCGATACCGCGCTGCATGATGGACTCGATGGAGTCATCTACTTTGTAGAGGTAGCAGGATGAGAGCTGGGAGTGGAGGGTTCCTGAGTTGAAGAGGGTTGGTGTGGATGAGCAGAAGCGGCGGCCTTTGTAGAGGTTGTAGAGGCGTCCGCACCAGTCTTGCTTGTCTGTGCCGTCTTCTTTGAAGAGGCCCATGGAGACGCGCATCCAGAAGAACTGGGGGACTTCTAGGCGGCGCTGGGTGTCACCGGTTTTGTCGATGATGAGGTAGCGGTCGTAGAGGGTGGAGATGCCGAGGTAGTCGAAGTCTAGGTCTGCTGTTGGGTCTAGCTGCTGGGCGATCTTGTCTAGGTTGTAGCGGCCATCGACGAGGTCAGGTGAGAGGCGTTTGATTTTGACTCCGTGTCTGAGGTATTTTTTGAATGCTGTGACGTGGGCTTTTTTGAGGCCTTCGATTCCGTCGTTGAGGATGGACCAGTCTAGGACTTCTTCGTAGATGTATGAGAGGAGGATACGGCCTGCGAAGAGGGAGAAGTCTGCGTCACGTTCGATGAGTGATTTGGCGTTGAGTGTGATGGTCTGGCGGAGGCCGTCTTTGGTGATTTCTGTGCCGATGGAGCGGCGGAGTTCAGATTCGATTTCTGCGTCTGAGAGGCAGAGGTCTAGGCCGATGGCTGCGAACTGGATGCGCTTTTTGAGTTCCATTCCGTCCCAGAAGTCTGAGCCACCGTCTGGTGTGGTGACGACGACCATGGAGTCTTGCTGCGGGTCCTCGATAGGAGCAGATTCCATGTGCTTACGGTTTTCTGATTGTTGGCGGCGGTAGAGGATGTAGTGCTCGGCGGTCTTGAAGTGGCCTGCGCGCATGAGTTCTTCTTGGACCATGTCCTGGACGTCTTCGATGTGGATGAAGGCTTTTTCTTCTTCACGGACGCGCTCGGTGACGGCTTTTGCGATTTTGCCAGCTGAGTCAGCGTCTCGCTTCATGGAGAGGAATGCGTGGCGGACTGCGTTTTCGATTTTGGTTTCTGACCAAGGGACGACGTTGCCGTTTCTGCGGATGAGGCGGACGGTGAATGGTTCGTGCGAGACTGTGGTCATTTCGATGGAGCCTTTGTCTTCGAGTGCGCGGTTGAAGACGAGTGATTTAGCTACGTCGTGGGCATCGTTTTCGATGAGGGCTTTTTCGATGAGGAGGTAGAGGTCTGTCTGGGTGAGCTTGAGCTTGCCGCTTTCGCCTACTTGTTCGATGAGAGATTCTGCGACGTTGTGTGCGACGCCGGATACGAAGTGGCGGTTTTCGTCGTTGAAGATGGTGTCTTCTGTGGCTTGGCGTGCGAGGAGGAGGTCAGTGAGGGCTCCGCCGACGGTGTCTGCGATGTCTGCGAGGGAGAGCTCGGTTTCTTGTTGGCCGTTCTGGACGAGGATTTCTGGGACGCTGACTTTATTTCCGCCGAGTTGTTCACGCCAGGCGAAGTCTGGTTTTTCTGAGCGGGGACGTGTGACTACGTTTTTGAGGGCTTGGTCTTCTTCTAGTGACAAGTTTCGATACATAATGTTTTAAGGGTGAGTTAGTTGTTGGGGTTCGGTGCTGGTGGTTGGGTTTATTAGATCCGTCAAATGGGTTGTGGTGACGGATCTGGATGGTGGGTTATAGGTCGTCGTCGTCGACGTCGGCTAGGGATGAGGATTTTTGGTATTCTGTGACGGTGCCTTCGAAGAAGTTTTGTTCTTTCTTGATGTCCATCATTTCTGCGAGCCATGGGAATGGGTTTTTGATTTTTTCTGAGTTGAGTGGTGCTAGGCCGCAGGACTCTAGGCGGCGGTCTGCGATGTAGTCGATGTAGAGCTCGAATTCCTCTGCATTTAGGCCGACTGAGGCTACTGGGAGGCAGTCACGGATGAATTTCTTCTCTAGGCGGATGCCTTCTGCCATGGTGGCGCGGAGGTCCTCGCGGAACTCGTCTGTCCAGATGTCTGGGTTTTCTTCGATGAGGTCCATGAGGAGGGCGCGGAAGACTTCGATGTGGTTGGATTCGTCCCGGAGTGTGTAGGAGAACATTTGGCCGATTCCTGGGAATTTGTTCTGGCGGTAGAGGGAGAGGATCATGCCGAATAGGCCGTAGAACTGGGTGCCTTCCATGACTTGGCCGAAGAGGAAGATGTTCTTGGCTAGGTCTTGCTTGGTGGATGTCTGGGTGAGGTCCATGTCACGGCGCATGGCGCGTGAGTTGTTGACGACGAATGCATTTTTCTCGGAAATGGTAGGGATGTCTTCGAACATGGCTTCACATTCGTGTGGGTTTAGGCCGAGTGAGGAGATCATGTAGACGAGTGAGTCTGCGTGGATGTTTTCTTCGTGTGCGTGGCGGCCGAGGACGAGCTTGAGTTCTGGTGCTGTGACGACTTCGCGGACTACGTGCTGGACGTTGTCTCCGACGATGCCTTCGGCTGCTGAGAAGTATCCGATGCCCATTTTGATAATCCAACGTTCTACATCTGAGATGGCGTCTGAGCGCCATTGTTGGACGTCGGTCTGCATTGGGATGTCTTCTGGTTCCCAATGGTTAGCCTTCATGGTCTTGTAGAGGTCGTATGCCCAGTTGTATTTGATGGGGAGGATGTTGAAGAACATGGTGTCTTTTCCATTGATTACTTTCTTGGAGGCGAATGCGGCTTCTGCTTTTGCGGCATCGAGTTCAAATGTGCGGTCTCCTAGCGTTACTGTAGTTGTTTTAGACATGATTGGGGTGAGATATAGTGTTGCAGGTGGTTGAATATTAGTTGGGACGGAAGGGGGGTGGTGTTGTTTTTTGGTGGGGAGGTCTGGTCGTTATTCTGTTTTTAGCAGTATGCATTTTTCTATGGTATGGTCAATGGCTTTTCAAGCTATGTGGTATGCACAAATTATTAACAATACAACATGTGGTATAGGTGGTGGGATGCAGAAAATGACATTTTATACTTGTGAAATGGCTGATGCTTACAAAAAAGCTAAGTTGCGCTCATTTCCAACAGAAAATAACAGTTAGATTTTAGGGGTGGGTTGGGGTGCTCATAAGGGATCTTTTTTTTGTGGGGAATGAGCCTGTATGAAATTTTAAAAATTTTCACTAAAAAGCTTAAAAATACGTCTGTTATTTACATAACTTATTCATTAAGATGCTATATAACTTTTATTTTAGGAGCTGGTGGGGAAGTAGCTACTGGCCTTTAAAATGATCCCAGCCGCCGGTGAGTGTGTGGTGCTCTTGGTCGGTAAATCTGCCGATGTTGGTGAGTCTTAGGTCTTTGAATTGTTTGGCCCAGCGTGACTCTAACTCGTCTTTACTGTCTTGGGGTATGGAGAATAGTAGCTCGTAGTCTTCGCCATCTGTGAGTGCTTCTTCTGGGGTGCAGTCGTGATGGAGTGGGAGCTTGGATTTGAAGATCTCGAAGCCGCATTTGGATTTGGAGGCTAGGCGAGGGAGGTCTTTAGCGATGCCGTCTGAGATGTCCATCATGGCTGTGGGTTTGAAGTGGTTGGCGAGCCATTTGCCTTCGGAGACGCGAGGGGTGAAGTCGAGGTGTTTGCCGTGGATGGAGCCACCTAGGGTGCCGGTGACGTAGATGAGGTCGGTGGCATTTCCGCCGCTGCGGAGGGTGAGGTTGTGTGGTTCTACGGTGCCTGTTCCTGAGATGGAGATGATTTTAGGTGAGCCGAGGAGAGTGGAGGATGTCTCGCCGCCGACGATGGAGCAGCGGAACTTACGGGATACGGCTTTGATGCCGTTGTAGAGTTTGACGACCCATTCTGTGGGGGTGTCTGGGGGGAGGATGATGGTGACCATGAGGGCTTCTGGCTGGCCACCCATGGCGGCGAAGTCACTGACTACGCGGGCGGCGGCTTTCCAGCCTACGCGTTCTGGGTCTTCTTGTGGGGTGAAGTGGATGAACTCGACGATGGTGTCGGTTTTTAGGAGGGTGTGTTGCTTGGTGTCTTTTTCAATGACGGCGCAGTCATCTCCAACTCCGGTTAGGATTTCTGGCATGTTGACCAGGTCCTTGGTGAGTTTGTGGATGAGGTCGTCCTCGCTAGTATGGCAGACTTGAGTCATTGTGTAGAAAGATGAGGAAGAAGGTGGTGATGCCGTTGAAGAGGGCGTGAGTGAGGATGGATGCCCAGAGGGAGCCTGAGATTTCATAGATGATGGCGAGGACGAATCCGACGATGAAGAGGGGGACTAGTGACCAGAGGCTGGTGTGGACGACGGCGAAAAATAGGGCGGATGTGGTGGCTGCGAAGAAGCGGCAGGAGAAGCGCTTGAGGGTGCCGTAGATGTAGCCGCGGAAGACGAATTCTTCACAGATGGGGGCGACGATGATGGTGAGTATGGCGAGGTAGACGAGGAGTGTGGGGTTATTTTTCTTGGCCTCGATGATCATCTGGACGGGTGCCTGGAGTTCTTGTTTGCCGAGGTTGTTTTCTAACAGTGGGGTGATGATGGGGGAGAAGAGGGCGACTAGGAAGTAGATGCCGAAGAGTCCGGTGATGCTGGTGATGATGACGCGTTTTACTTGCGGGTGTCTTAGTCCGAAGACTTCGAACACGTTCATTCTGGGGACGAGGAATGCGCAAGCGATGCCTACTGGGAGGAGCTGGCTGATGAGTCCTGCTATGAATTTCTGGAGGTTGGAGAGCTTGTTCATGGAGGCCTCCGCTTCTGGATTAGCGCCGAACTGGAGGACTGCGAAGGTGAAGAGGAGGCTGGCGAAGAAGATGCCGATGAGGTCTAATTTATCGAATGATGAGGTGCGGACATTTCCGTGATAGTTCCATGCTAGTTCTGGGTAGATCTGGCGGATGTAACTGTAGAGGGGGATGGCGATGCCTATGCTGAGGAAGCAGAGGGTGAGGATGTCTAGCAGGACGTTGGCGCTGAAGTTTTCCATGAAACTGGTTTGTTGTTAGACTTCTGCGACTTCCTTGGGTGGGTCGATCCATTTGTCGTTCTCTTTGATGAGCTCGATGAGTTTTTCTACGGCGTCAGCTTCTGGGATGTTGAATTTGACGGGGGTTTTGTTGATGTAGAGGTTGATTTTATTTGGAGCTCCTCCGACGTAGCCGAAGTCTGCGTCTGCCATTTCTCCTGGGCCGTTGACGATGCATCCCATGACGGCGATGCGGACGCCTTTGAGGTGGCCGGTGGCGGCGCGGATTTTCTGGGTGGTGTCTTGGAGGTTGAAGAGGGTGCGGCCGCATGATGGGCAGGCTACGTAGTCTGTCTTGAAGATACGGGTGCCGGCTGCTTGGAGGATGTTGTAGGCTAGGCGGAGAGATTGTCCGGGGGCGTGCTCGCCTTGGATGAGGATGGCGTCTCCGATGCCGTCACAGAGGAGTGAGCCGATGTTTCTGGCGGCTGTTAGGAGGGTTTCTTGGAAATCTTTTTCTGGGTTAGTGGATGGGGTGAAGGTGTCTTTTAGTAGGATGGGGTGGTAGGTGTCTAGTTTATTTGCGAGTAGGCGGAAGGCGTGGATGACTGCCATTTCTGTGCCGTCTGGGATGGTGACGAGAGTGGGTGTGGGGTTGGCGTTGATTTTGTTGATGGCTTCGCGGTCGAGTGGGTTTACTTCAATGACGCCGGATGTCTCGGTGACGATTTCTGGTTTGAAGTCTCCCATTTTCTCGATTTTGTGGGCTACGGCGTTCCATTTTTCTTGGGAGGTGAAGACGCGGACGGTGTTGGCGCCGCCGAGTTTGTGGCCGTTGATTTCTATGGGGTGGGATTTACGGCGGTTGTAGGTGAAGGGGTCGTAGCTGAGGGTGCCGCGCTGGAGGGTGTGGTCATCCCAGAGTTCGTGGGTACAGGCGCTTTTGTCTAGGTTGGTGATGATGGCCTGGGCGACTGGGATCTCACAGATGGCGTCTTCTGTTAGAGAGACGCGGATGGTGTCTCCGATGCCGTCTGAGAGGAGTGAGCCGATGCCGATGGCTGATTTGATGCGGCCGTCTTCACCGTCTCCGGCTTCTGTGACGCCGAGGTGGATGGGGTAGTTCCAGTCTGGGCCGAGGTCTGTGAGGCGCGCAACGAGTAGGCGGTATGCTTCTATCATGACCTTGGGGTTGCTGGCCTTCATGGAGAAGAGGAAGTTGTGGTAGTTATTTTCTCTGGCGATGCGGGCGAATTCTAGGGCGGACTCGACCATTCCTAGTGGTGTGTCGCCGTAGCGGTTCATGATGCGGTCTGAGAGTGATCCGTGGTTGGTGCCGATACGGATGGCGCGATTTAGTTCTTTGCAGAGTGTGACGAGTGGGGTGAATTCTTCGCGTATTCTTTCTAGTTCTTCTGCGTATTGATCGTCAGTGTATTCGCGGGTTTCGAATTTCTTTTTGTCTGCGTAGTTGCCTGGGTTGACGCGGACTTTTTCTACCCATTTGGCGGCTTCTAGGGCGGCGTCTGGCTTGAAGTGGATGTCTGCGACTAGCGGGACGTTGCAGCCTGCGGCGCGGACGCCATCGCGGATATTTTCAAGGTTTTCAGCGTATTTGCGTGTCTGGGCGGTGACGCGGACGATTTCGCATCCGGCTTCTGCGAGTTGGATGATTTCAGCGACGCATGCTTCTGTGTCTCTTGTGTCTGAGGTGATCATGGACTGGACACGGATGGGGTTAGTCCCGCCTATGCCGATGTTTCCGACCATAACTTCACGAGATATTCTGCGCTGGTAGGCGAAGAGATCTGGACAATAAGAAAGTGCTGTGTGTGCTGAGTCTGTCATTGTGAAATGATGTATAGCGTAGATTCGGCTAGACGTAAACAGAGGAACGTCTAATTTGGTGATAATATATGGAAGGGATGACACAGGCATTGATCACAGGAGGGGAGGGGGCGCTGGCGCAGGCTGTGGCTGGGTCTCTGGAGGAGGCAGGGATGGTGGTGGAGGCGCCGGGGCGTGGGGAGCTGGATGTGTGTGATGAGGTGATTGTGGGGGAGTATTTTTCTGGGTTGGGAGAGTTGGATTTGTTGGTTTGTAATGCGGGGGGGACGTATGATGAGCTTTTGCTGAAGATGGATGAGGGGTGTTGGGATGGGGTGATGGATGTGAATCTGAGGGGGGCGTTTTTGTGTGCTAAGGCGGCGGGGAAGTTGATGATGAAGCAGCGAGGGAGGGGAGGGCATATTGTTTTTGTTTCTAGTTATTCTGCGTTTCATCCGCCGGTGGGGCAGGCGAATTATGGGGCGGCGAAGGCGGCTTTGAAGGGGTTGGCTTTGTCGTTAGCTAAGGAGTTGGGGGGGAGGAATATCCGGGTGAATGTGGTGGTGCCTGGGTTTATGGAGACGAGGATGACGGAGGGGGTTTCTGGGGCGAGGCGAGAGGCGGTGATGGGGGATCATGCGCTGGGGGAGTTTAATACGGTGGAGGCTACGGGTAAGTTTTTACGGTGTTTGCATTTTGATATGCCGTTTACTTCAGGGCAGGTTTTTAATCTGGATAGTAGGGTGATTTAGGTCAATGAACAATGGATAATGGGCAATAGTCAATGGGGGCTATGCATGATTAAACCTAGCACTATGAAACGGTGTATTTTTACTTGTTTGATGGTCTAGGGGTAAGTTTTTATTTTTGGTTCCAGCGGGTTAGGATGGAGTCCATGATTTTTTCGGCGTGTTGTGGGGTGAGGTGGTGGCCGGTGCCCTCGAGGTAGGTGAAGGTGGCGTCGCTGCCTAGGGTTTGACATTTTTTTTCTAGGAGACGGATGGCGTGGTCTAGGTGGAATAGGTCGCGTTGGTGGACGGCGAAGTGCATTTTTCCTTTGAGTTTGGGGGCTAGTTGTTGCCAGTTGTTAGATAGGATTTGGGAGATGTTGAAGGGGTGCCAGGAGTTGGTGACTGTGATGTCGATGTTACCGGTTGTGATGTCGTACCATTGGTCTGGAGTTCCGTTTGGGTTTATTTTTGGTGAGAAGACGGCGGCGAAGGATTGGAGTTGGCCGCCTGGGCCGAGTGCGTGTTCGTAGGTGGCCATGTCTTGGTAGGTCCAGCCGATTTCTGGGATGCTTAGGCAGCGGGGGATTTCTTTTTGTGGTTGTTCGTCGTTGGTTGGGTCGGTGGTGGTGAAGAGGTTGTCTGGGTGGTTGTCGGTGAGGTTGAGTTGTTGGAACATTTCGAAGTCGACTGGGTCTGGGGCGACTGGCCAGGCTTGGGCGTAGGCTTCTGGGTAGTTGACGATGGCCCAGGCGGCGGTCCAGCCTCCGGATGAGACACCGGTGATGTAGCGGTGGGCGGGGCCTGCGCCGCTGTAGGTTTTGTCGATGTGGGGGAGGAGTTCGTGTGTGAGGGCGTCTCCCCATGGTCCATTGACTGCGGAGTTTGCAAAGACGGAGTGTCCCCAGCGGCAGTTGGCGTCTGGGATGACGATGATGGCTTGTTTGCCTTTGTCGCCGAACATGCGTTGGATGCGTTTGGTGGATTTGTGATGAACTGCGCTGAAGCCGGTGACGTAGACGAGGACTGGGTATTTCTTGGTGGGGGTCCAGTCTGTGGGGAGGATGACGGAGTAGCGGAGGAGGAAGTCGCGGTGGTGGAATTTGGTGAGGAGGTGGCTTTTGAAGTAGTGGTCTTGTATGGGGCCTTGGTTTCTAAATTCTGGAGCAGGGATGGAGGTGTCTGCGGTGAAGGTAAGGTTTTGTTGTTGGTCTTTTACGAAGTCGATTTGTTGGGTTTGGCTGTAGAGGTCGCCTTGAGCGGCTCCGGGGAGGAACCAGTCTGGGTTGATTCTGACGATGGCTTGGACTTTGTAGTTTCCTTCGATGTTTTGGTGGGGGGTGGTGGAGATGGAGTTCTCGTCGATGGTGACTTTTCCGTCGCGGTCGTGGTCATCTATGGCGAAGAGGATGGGGAGGTTAGCCCAGTCACCCATGCGGGTGCGGGGTGAGCGGAAGCCTTGGCTGATGGCGATGTAGACGCGTGGGGTGTAGATGGGTTTTTCAGCGGGGATGGGGTAACTGACTTCGAAGGTGTGGGCGGTAAGTAGAGGCGCGGTGAGGGTGAGGAGGATGAGTGATAGAGATTTTAGCAGCATGATGTGTGCTACTTTTAGCAGGTGGGTGGAGGTTTGGAAACTGAGAAGTGGTGAGTGGATGGGTTAGCCGGTGGGGTATTGGGCGCAGTAGGCGTGGATGCAGATGGAGGTGGCTGTGGCGACGTTGTAGGAGTATGGGAGTCCCCAGACGGAGATTTCTACTACTGCGTCTAAGAGGTCTAGGGTGTCTTGGTTGAGGCCTTCTCGTTCTGAGCCGATGACTAGGGCGGTTTTGTGGGGGAATTTGAAGTCTGCGAGTGGGGTGGAATTGGTGGTTTGTTCTAGGCCTACGAGTTTGTAGCCATCTAGTTTGAGTTTTTTGAGGATGGGTAGGAGTGAGCGGTAGGCGCTGAGGGTGACGTTTTCTGCTCCGTCGCGGGCTATTTTGGGGTTCACTTTTGCATTACCGGTGGCTATAACTTGGGTGATGCCGCAGCAGCCAGCGGTGCGGATGATGGTGGAGAGATTTGCGTGAGTGCGCAGGGGGGAGCAGGCGATGATGAGAGGTCTGACGGTGGTGAGCTCTGCTGGTGGCTTGTGGCGGATGTGCTCAAATTTAGGTGGCTCACTCATGGGACGGCACCTCTAACGGAGAGCGTAGAGAGCCGTTGTGTTTAATTTTCATTGAAGCACTGTGAAGCCTGAGGGAGGAGAAGCAAGGAGGGAATTTTTTTTGATGTTTTTGGTGTTCTTCGTGTAGGTGATTTTCTGGTTTGGCTGTGCTTGTAACAAGCTTGATGTTTTGTGTTCTTAGTATATTGTTGTTGGTGATGAGTTTCTTTAAAACATTTATTATGTTGGTGTTTTGTTTGCCTTGTGTGGCGGAGCAAAATGAAGTGGTGGTAGTGAATCCGGAGTTGTTTATGAAGGAGGCATTGGTGGAGCCGATCAAGGTGGAGCAGAAGTTACTGACTGATGGCTCAACTGTGGATTGCTATGTGATCAAGACGAAGTCTGTTCCTTTGGAGCATGAGATGGGGCCATGGGGTCCGAAGACGATTACGGACGGGAAAGATAAAGGGGGGATTTGGTTTGAGGGAGGTAAGGTTTATGATGTGGATGGGCCATTTGTGAAGAATATGGCTACGTTTTATAAGGATCCGAAGTGGAAGCTGTATAATGATGATGGGACGGTTAAGATCACGGAGACGAAGGAGGCTTTTATGGCGGCGGCTAGGCCGAATGTGGATCCTAAATATAAGAATCACGTGGTTGAGGGGCAAGCTGAGTGGGTGGAGGATCTTGTGAGCACTTATTATATACCGGTGAAGCCTAGGCTGAGTGAGAAGCCGCAGTCACTGGGGCATGGGCCGATAGGGGTGGCATTTAATGGGGTGAATTATGATCCGCCGGCGCCGACTCATATGATTTTGAAGGCTTATACTTTGGCGCCTTTGGATGATAGTGGTGGGCATTTGAATCCTTTTGCGGGGTATCATTACCATGCGGTGACTGGTAAGACGGAGGAGGTGAAGCAGGCTGATGGACATCCGGCGCAGATTGGCTATATGGTGGATGGTTTTGCGTTATTTGCGCATGATAAGGATGCGAAGGATCTGGATGAGTGTGGAGGTCACACTGATGCGGTGCGCGGGTATCATTATCACGCGGGAGAGGCAGGGTCTAATGAGATTATTAAGGCTTATCGTGGTGCAATTGTTAAGAGTGCGGTAGGCGGAAGGGGAGGGCCTCCTGGTGGAGGTGGGCGGGGTGAAAAAGGTTCGCGTCCTGATGGTCCGCCACCACATGATCATGGTGATCATACACACCCACATACACACCCAGAGCCTCAGGTGGAGGAGTAGATGTGTTGTAGGTTTATTTACTAACTAACTAACTAACTAATTTATTTTGATCTCAGCTCGCTCTCGTTTTGGGAGCGTGGCGGAGAGTTCGGTGAAGTCTTTAAGAATGAGGTCTGGTTTGGCGACGTTTGGGTAGAGGGTTTTTCCTGGTCTGTGGATGAAGGCTGTTTGGAGGCCTGCGTTTTTGGCACCGGCGAGGTCCCATGCGTGTGCGGCGACCATGAGGACGTCTTTTGCTTCTACGCCTAGGTCATCTAGGACCATTTGGTATGGTGCTGGATGTGGTTTATATTTCTTGAGTTTGTCTACACTGTAGCGCTTTTCTACTAGGTCTGTTAGGCCTGCATTTTTTAGCTGAGTTGCAACGCCTATTGATGAGGAATTGGTGAGGCTGACGATGATGTATCCTTTGTCCGCTAGTGCTTTTAGTCCTGCTGCTACGTCTGGGTGTGCAGGGAGTGAGCGGAGTGGGGTGACGATGGATTTTGTGGCGTCTTCTTTGCTGATGGTGATGCCTTTTGTTTTGGCGACCATCATGAGTGCAGCTGTGCCGATCTCGCCGAAGTCATGGTAGTTTCCGCTGAGGGTTTCTACTAGTGAGTAGTGGAGCATGGTGGAGAACCAGAGGGGGAGGAGGTCTTCACGGCCGCCGAGGGCTTTTCCTACGGAGGTCTTTAGTGGGGCTAGATCTAGGAGGGTTTCATTGACGTCTAGGATTAGGACTTTTGGAGTGGGTTGCATGGTGGTGGTTTTTGGTGTGGTTGTCTGGCCGTTTGCTAGGGTGAGTAGGGCGGCGGTGATGACGGTGGCTGATCTGATGATGGAGCCTAGGAATGGTTTGAATGGTTTGCGTTTCATGGTGAATATAGTGGTTGGTGATTGTTTTATTTCTGCCAAGCGAACTGCTCGAACGTTGCGTCTACTGGGGTTTCTGCGATGTGGTTTACGTAGTTGCTAATGACTTTTTGGGATAGGCCGAGGACGATGTCTAGGAGGTTGCGCTTGGTGTATCCAGCGGCGAAGAATGAGTCGGTTTGTTGAGTTGTGAGGTGTCCGCGGTTGCGTACTATGGCGAGGGTTGTGTCTTGGAGGATTTGTAATTTCTCTGAGGGGAGTGGGGTGCTATTGCGGAGCGCTTGGGTGATGGCGGGATCTACTTTCATGGAGTTTGCAATATAGGTGTGGGCTGGGACGCAGTAGTGGCACTCGTGTTCTACATTGATGGTCTGCCAGACGACGGTGAGTTCTTCGGCATTGAATGATGAGTTGGCGAAGAGGTTGTGGAGTTCGTTGTATGCTTTGAAGATCTGGGGCGACTCGGCCATTACAGCGTGTAGGTTGGGGATCATTCCGTTTTGTTTGAGTGAGTTTTCTAGGAGTGGCTTGCTTTCTTCTGGAGCGGTTTCGATGGTGTGGAGTGTGTATTTGATCATGGTGGTTGTTTGTGTTGGTTGTTTGTATTTTTGGTTAATATTAGACCAGTCGTCTAGTGTTGTTGTTAAGAGTGAGGGGAGATGTATTTATTCTGATTTATTTCAGATATTTTTGATGGGGTAAGTTTGGGGCTAGATATTTAGCTGGTGGCGAGTATGCCTGTGGGGTGGGTGAATCGTTTGTGGACGGTGTTGATCGCTGCTTGGATGGGGGAGTTGTCGCGATTTAAAGCGGCTCGTTGTTGTGCGCCGGTCCAGATGTCGAGAATGAATTCGGCTTCGGCCTGGGTGTCGGTGGATGGGGGGAGTAGGTTTTTCTCGATGGCTTCATCGAGTATGAGCTTGAATAGACTGATTACTTCTTTGAAACCCTTGGCGAGTTCATTGCGCATGTCGTCGCTGAAGTTGGAAATCTCCCCTGAGAGTTTTTGTAGGAGGCAGGGGTATTTGGCACCGTTTTCTAGGAAACAGGTGTGTGCGCTTTCGAACATTGCGGTGAGGCGGGTTATGGGATTTTCATCGTTACCTTTAGGCTGTAGTTTCTGGCGTTTGGCTGCGTTTTCAGCTCCAACATAGTGACGGATGAGTTCTACTCCAAGGTCTTCTTTGGATTTAAACCAGTGGTAGAATGAGCCTTTTGGTACGTTGACTGAGCTCAGGAGTTGATTGATGCCGACAGCATGGAAGCCATGCTCAAGCATGATTTTTACGGCTGAGTCTAGAATTTTTAGTTTTGTGGCAGAGTCTTTCACGGTGGCTTTATAATAGACCAGTCGTCTAGTAAGTCAAGCGATGTTTTATCTCGGTGAGATTGTGTGATTGATTGATTATGGGGTGGGGATTTACTCAGGGTGGTAGGAGATGGAGAATTGCTGGGCGATTTTTGCGAGGCGCCTGTTTTGGGTCCAGAGGAGGGTGCCAGGGGAGGCGATTGCGGAGGCTAGGATGAGGAGATCATTCCATTGGATGCCTTCTTCCCAGAGTCTATGATGCTTGAGGAGGAGGTGGGTTTCTTCATCTGTGGTGGGCTTGATGAGGTGGAAGGCCCTGAGGTCTTGTATGGTTTGGTCTCGATCTATGAGATTCCCTACGGCGAGTTCACCGATAATGAGAGGGTGGGTGGCTATGAGATCATGCTCGATGAGTTGGGTGATGTGAGGGTTTCCGTAGCGGAAATAGTTACACCATATGTCTGTGTCTACGAGGATGGATTTCATTAGGGTAAGGAGTTTAAATTGAGGGGCTTCAGCGACTCAGTTTCTTTAGTCAATGTTGTCATCGTTTTAACGTCGATTGACTCTTTCTCCTCGGTTTGGAACGCTGAAATCTTGCATTGCGCCTGATAGTCTGAGGATGCGTTTTTTGTTTTCTGTGGCGATGAGTAGATTAAGGGCTTTGGTGATGACGCTGGATGCGTTTTTTTCTTCTAGCATCTCGCAAGCCTTGTCGAAAAGTTCATCGTCTATGGTGACTGTTGTTCTCATGCATTAATTGTAGCATCATTGATGATTTTGTCGATGATGTCTGAGGTTTTTTCGCTGCTATTTGGTAGAGTGGATTGATGAAACGTGAATTTATGGAAATATGGGCATTTAAGTGTAAAGAAAGTGGTGCTTTGTTTGCTTTTCAATGTTGTTCTAGTTAGAAATCAAACATTTGCATATAAGTATCTTATCATAAGTAATTTATCGACTGTGTCTATAGTTGCATCTGGTGGTGTATGGAGATTATGTTTGTTCTTGGGTTTTGATTTGACGGTAGGTAATGAAGGAGATATGTTTTTTATAACTTACATGGTTTATTGCTACTTCTGGACGAGATGGCGGCTGTGTTGATTACATTATTTATTTTATGAACTATTTATTGAAACCTGTTATGCTTCTTGTTGTTTTTGCCTCTGTAGCTTTTGGGAAGGTGCCACGTGGGTATGATGCTACTTCGGAATTTGAGGAAGTGAAGGCTGAGGCGATTACTAAGAAAAAGTTGCTGACGATTGTATTTAAAGGGAGTGATGATCGCTGTCCTAATTGCGCGGCTACGATGGAGAACGGTGAGAAGGCGGCTAAGTCTTCTTCAAAGATGTTGTTTACGAGAGTGGCGGCTATAAGGAGTAATAAAACTGGATTGCCTAAGGAGATATTGTCTCAGGTGGGGAATTTGTCTGATGGAGCGTCTGTGCATTTTTTAGTGTTTAATCCCAATGATTTGAAGTTGGTGGCTAAGGGTGGTCGGACTGAGTTGCAGAGTAATAAGAAGAGCATTAAGGTGTTTAAGGATGCTGTTAGGGCTGCTAAAAAGGAGTTGTAGTTGGGATTTTTTACCACGAATCTACACGAATTTTCACGAATTTTCACGAATGGTGTACGATGTAACAGGGTAATGGGTAATGGGTAATGGGTTTTGAGCCGCTAAATGGCAGTGAATTACGCTTAGCATGCACGATGGGGCAGTTTATTGTTCCTTAGCTTGATAGCCTTGGTAGGAAGGGGTGGTTTTGCTGTTGACGGAACTTGGCTGCTAGTCTATGGATGAGTGGACCTAGCTGATACGAGTTTGTCGATCAGGGGGTTCATCTCATTTTAACAACAAATCTAAACTACTATTATGGCCACTACACTACAACGTAACACCAACAGAAGCCGTCCTTCAAAATCAGCAGGAGCAAAAGCTAAGCGCACAAAAGTGCAACGCCGTCGCCTTGTTGATCTAGGCATGGATGCAGCTGCTGTGGAGCTATTGAACTCAACTGAAGTTCGCACACTTCTTAAGCACCCTAAGAAGGTTGCTGCTCAGAACGCGTAGTATTTCTTTTAACTTTACCTGGTCTTAGTGATTAGGCAGATATATCCCCATGTTGCTTTGAGTTTTCGGAGTGCGTGGGGATTTTTTTTGAGTCCTTTTCGAGTATTATTGAAGATTACCTTCTTCTTCAAGTGCTTCCATTACTTTGAGAGCTGCGTAGGCGTCGTTGGCTGCGTAGGTTAGTTGACGGGGGCTTAGTTCTTGGAGTCCCCAGTTACTGGTGGTGGTGGATTTGGATTTCTTGAAGCACTGCTTGAGTATTATGCCTATGGCTCCGCGCACGCCGACCTGTCCTCTGTAGCCAAGTTTGCGGAATGTCTGATCAAGGTCGAGTGTGTGGTCTAGGGTGATTCCTAATCGATGTTTAATCTGTCCACGGTCGTTTTTTAGCCCGAAGCCTACCTTGAGGACATGCTTGGATGCGATGATTTTAGCTGCTGCTTTCTCGCATTCACTGTGGTGGAGCTGAAGGATGTAGGCTTTGTCAGTGAGGGCAAATTGCACGACGTGAGGACCTTCACTTTTCTGTCCTTTTCGGAAGGTGGGTTTGGCTTCAGTATCGAAGCCGCAAGTTCCAGCAGCCATTATTTCGTCAACTGCATCCTGACATTCGTCTTTGGTTCGGGGAACTAGGATTTGGTGGAGAGAGACCCCTGTGAAGGTTGGTAAGAGTGCGGTCTCTGCTTTTGTCGGGCCTTGGATCTTTGGGTTAGTGCTTGGTGCAGGTTTGTCTGTGCGGGGACGGTTTTGGGAATGTTGTTTGGGTTTACTCATGTTGTTGCTGTAGATGATGCTTTAAAATCTTTATCGCCTCAAGAACTTATAGTGAATGAATAGCTTCTTAAATCATGAAAGATCCAGAGTGATGAATTACCCTTCATTGGCATTTAAGAATTTCAACAACATCTTAGATCCATCCGTCAGTCCCTAGCCAGCGGTAGCAAGTGCAGGGTCAATCAGTTAAACTCTGGTTTCTACTTTGTTCCTGATTTCAGGGGAGGATGCGATCGACATATCGATGTTGAAGTGGAAAGAAAATGCCATTTTGTTTACATGTGAGCATGGAAAACACCAGATATGTAAAGAAATGAGTGAAACCTTTATGCTTGGAGCAAGGCCGATCTAGCTATGCGCCGTTAGTTTCGATCGTAAACCTGGACTCCTATGAAATACTGGATTGCCTTTAAGCGACGCTTAAAAATTTCTTAAAATCATTTAATAGATTTAGTGGGTTTAAGGGGATTCTTAAATTCATTTAAAACGATAACTAGTGGATGAATAGCTGATAATAGTCTCTGAAGTAGAAAACACAGATTTCTCTGTTGTCCTGTGAGTTCGTATAAAATGCCTTGATCTTGTAGAAGCGAGATAAGACGGGTCAGAGTTGACTAGGTTAAACTCCAATTTTTGAATGAGTTCTTGTGAGCTAATAGCGTGCAATTTGTTCTCTTATAAGGTAGGCTTCTGGATGCCCTAAATCTATTAGGAAATCCAGTATATCACGAACGGACTGCCAATTTTTCAAGTCTTCTTTTTGGATTTGCTGATTGGCAATATTATCCTTTAGTAGAGTGAGAAGCATTTTTTGAATATCTCCTCCAAGGAGGTTTAATCCGATTTTGTTTCGTCCAAGTGCTATTGTTTTTGCTAAGTAACTCCATTCTGAGGGTAGTAAATCTCCTCCGACGGTATATAGAAATCGGATAAATGGTGATAATCCTACTAAGTTAAAACAATTGAATGCTTTCGAAAAATTATGTAGATGATTATTGATAGCTTCCCACTCTTGATTTTTCTTGAAATGCATGTCATTGAGGAAAATTGACTCAACGATGCTATAAAGTGCTGAAGTCGCTTTTTTACTTTTTGAAGTGCTGAGGTCATCCCATATCGCAATTGCTGCTGAGATGTGTTGTTTCCAAATTGCCCAGAATACTTCTGTCTTTCCAGTCATGTCTAGTTGCACACACAAATCCTTTAGTAGGGATCCAGCTTGGTTTCCGAGATGCACGATTTGGTATTTAAAGAAATTATCAGTTAAGAACTTCTGAGCTTCAGAAATGCTTAGATTTAAAATGTGTTTTGCTAATTGTTGCTTAACGTCTTTTATTGTAACGTAACTATGTCTAATTGCTCCATTGCTATTTCGCCATTCATCCATCCCGTATTTCCTATTATTCAAGGATCTAGATTCTCCTGCAATCGTCTGGATGAAAGCCCATTTGAAGATTCTGGATGATAGTTTTCTGTGAATAGTCGATTCTCCAGAACTGACAGCAGCCATGACAGCGCAAAGCCGTTCTTCTTCTTCGTGGCCTCGAGGATAGTAGAGACTTAAAAACCTAGTATCCATTGAATCTTGTTGAATAAACTGGTTACGTAAATTTACTGTTTCAGACAAGATCTCTCGATGCATTGCACTTAGAGTATCCTGCCAATTTTCATATTTAGAATCCTGGCTCAATGGACCACGAAAACTTAGCTCAGTATTACGGATAATTCTAGCGCTCAAGATCATAAGTGCTGCGGAAGTAGTCTTTAGTTGTTCATTTTCGCTAGAGCCAATTGCAAAGGCTGCTGCGAACTGGACAGGTTTTTCAGGTAGTGTGAGTGCTATACTCAATGCACTCAAGATATTATGCTTTCTCTTATCACAGATTGGGTCTTCTATGGAGAGAAGAGTAGCAAATGCACGAGCTACCGCTGATTCAGCTTTCCATTGCTTGAGGAAGTGTTGTTGACTGTGGCTTGTTATTTCTGAATTACGCAGGAGGGTTGCTAAACACAAATCAATACTCCATGTCTTTTGTTTGTCGTGGAATTCTGACCATTTGTGAATGATACAAACAGCTGCCACAAGAGTGGGGGTGTCGCCGTGCATGAATTTCTCTTCTGAATTAAGGCTGGACTCAGCCAATTGGTGAGCCCTTTCAAGCATTTCTTTCCATAGCTCAAGGTCAGGTTTGTTTGAGGGCATTGGCTCGAGTATTCCTATTGCCCACATTTGTAATTTGATGTGTGCCATGTTTTGTATAGAAGAGCCGGCAGTTTCTTCTTGGAACTGCTGAATTTCTGTTGGAGGGGCTTTGGTTTCCCACAAAACATGATTTGGATCGCCCTCATTTTTTTTTGCAACGAGGTTTCTGGCATCGATTCGGTGGAGAATTGTTTTAGCAAGCATCGATCTCTCAGATTGAGGTTGTTTTTGTATTACGCTTAGATGAGAATCAATAACCTTAGTGATAACTTGTCCTTTTTCTGTCAGCTGAGATTTTAAGAACAGATTTTCTAGGTCACTTCGTCTGTGTTCCATTTGGCTCATCATCTTTCTCTCTTTGAAATAGATATCTGATTGGTCGTCCCAAACACTCGATCCGCTAGTAGTCCGATCATTCATTAGTCGATGACGGTCTAGGGAAGAGAGAGTGATAAAATCTGATTCTAAAATTGCTGCGGTGATTTTAGTGCAATCCCACCAATATACTTGAGCAACGGATGCTGCCACGGAAGTAATAGCTAGGTTACGGGAAGATAGAATCAAGCCAGTTAGTATGGTTTCTAGTTGCTCGGGGTTTGTTGCACCCACCTCTTCGATTAGCCATTTTTCCAGTGCCATGAGTGCGCTTTCTGTGAGTGGGTGACAAGGTGTATTTCCACGGTATGCCCGCCACCACGCTTGATCTCCCATCTGAGAGACAGTAGTTTCTTCGATGCTGATTTCTAATTCATATGCTTCTGAATAGGTAGTGCCATTCTTTACTTTATCTAACCAAGTTAAGGTCTCTTCGTGGACCAATCGTAAAATAAGCGCAATACCAAGTTTGTTACTGGATTGAAGTAATTGCAAAAATGGACCACGTATAGCAGAGGCATCAATAAAAGAAAGAGATTCTATTGAGTATGGATGTTCCTGAAAATAGTGTCGGTTTTTTAACCGCCTTTTTTGTGCTCTTCTAGTAATACCATAAGCATGCAAACATAGTTTAATCATGAGCCGAGGGTAAGCATTTGCTAGGGCCCATCCACGATGATTTGTTGTTATGAACCTTATCATGTTATCAGCTCTCCAGCCATTTTGAGAATCTGACCTATTTTTGCTCTTATTCCAAGTGACTGCATTCCGAAGTTCTTTTTCAAAAAACTCTTTTCCCAACCCCTCTGCTAAATGTGCGATTATCCAATAGAATTGGTTTCCGTCATCTCGTGTTCTATAATGCTTTCCGAGTATACTTTCAGATATGGATTCATCCTCTGCGGATAAATTCCATATTGTTTTTGTTAGTTTAGATGCCTCTAAGAGTCCATGGGGTGAAGGAGTTTCTTTTGTGACTGCTAGATGCCAGTCAGTAAGAGCTTCAGTGATTTGTTTGACCTCGCTTCGAATAAATTCTTTTCCTTTTTGATTGGCGTATTCAAATAAAAGACTCCATCCATCCCCTATTGGAACACGAGAATTTTCATTGTCAGATTCAATGTGTATAAAAGCTATTTTAAGAGCATGGTGTAACTCTTGAAATAAGCTAGCATCTTCAAGCTGGAATATATGTGATTGATGAAAGATGACTGAATCAGGTATTTCAGCACTCAGTAAAGCTATAAATATTTCCTCTTTCCATGCTTTATTGAACGATGAATCACTAAAAATTTTTCTTATGAAATTTATGGAATCTTGATTTGATGAACTATCTAACAATTCTGAAAAATAATAACGAAAGGCTCTTCTAATTAGTGTATGTGAACCCAACTCGTAGAAAAATTTTGCTGGGTTTTCCTTATGTTGGGTAAATATTCTTCGGACGTGACTAATAAGAGCCCAATCTTCCAAGAGATCGTGTGCTGATCTGTATCTGTTAGGGTCATCAGGGTCTCTATACAAAAGTCCTTGATCGAATAGAAATTTTGCTGGATCTATATTGTTTTCTTTGGCGTAGAACCATGGGACACCTGACTCAAGTCTTTCTAGGCTTAACTGGATGAGAAATTCGTGAGCTTGAGGGGTAGCTTCTGCTTTCACTAGATGTTGCCAAATATGTTTTTTCCATTTTGTGATGGAGGTCCAACTGTCCAGATTTTTTAAGTCGTCATTGGATTCTAGGGTTTTAAGTGCGAAATCGAGCCATTTCAGGTTTCTGAGAGCTTCATTTATTTCGGTTTTTTTTAACCAAAGAGAAGGGATGTAGTGTATTTTCTCGAGTTGTGTTAATTCATCTACTGAAAGTAGGGGGACGTTCATAATTTTCCAGTCTTCGAACCACTTAGACTGAATGTGTGGCAAGTAGTAGTCTCGGCAAGTGGCAATAATATGCCATCTACGGTCACTAGAAATTAGTTGAAGAAGCTGTTCAAATGCTAAGAAGGAGCTTTGAGACTGAAAGACACGCTCTAAGGAATCGATTAAAATAACTTTATTTTCAAATGGTGTTGCATCCGCCCATTCGGATGGGGAAATTTCAGAAAGTCCAATTGCTTCCAAAGCTGTATGTAGATGTGGGTAGTTGAATTGATCTGAAGAAAAACAATAGATGTTTTCAGGAAGGTAAAGATCTTCTGATACTTCGACAGCGAGACTTGATTTTCCACACCCTGGGGTGCCAGTTACCAAAGTGAATCTGCTTGAAGCAAGAAGCTCTTTAAGTTCTTTTTTTAAAGTTGTTCTTTCAAAGTTTTTACCTCCAACTGTACGCGAAATGCTGGCTCTATTGAAAGAACTGTGTTCTCGGATCTTTCTTAGCCAATTGTGGGCTGTGTCTGGGAACTCTGGAGAAATATCATATTCTCTTATTTTATCCTTAACATCGGGTAAGGTCATTACTTTTGCACGAGAGGTATCTTGAGATACTTGTTCAAATATTGAATTGAAACAATTTAGAGCGGTGCTTTGTAGTTTATCTTTGCTTGCGAGACGCAGTAGACCAAGCGTGCGTTTTTTATCTTGGCTTTCCTCAACATCGAGGTCAAAGGTTAGGACGAAGAACGATTTTAAAAAGAGCCAAAGGTTTTCTTGACTGGGTTGGCTTCCTAATTCTTCGTATATAATAGCAGAGATTTCAGGAGGGATCTGGCGGATTGATTTTCTATGATATTGCGGAATTGAAATACTATTGGAAAAATCTTGATTATTATCTGAGGCTCTTGCTATTTCAGTTAGTCTTAGTAAGTCGGGGATTTTGGGAGAACGGGTTGTAGATGCTATAAGTGCTATACAATCGAATGACTGGTTAAAAACTTTAGTGTTATTCCAGTCTGCCCATGACCTTGTGATTACTTCTTTGAATTCTGTATTGCCAGGTAAGGGAGAAATTGTAGTTTTTACTGAGCAAAAACATCGACTTCTTTGGGAGTTCTTTTTTGTCTCAAAGACTACGTCTTCTATCTTACATCCAAGGTGTTCAGCTTGAATATAAACTTTGTTAAGAGGATGTTTGAGTGGAGCTAGCGGAACTCCGGCTATGGATGAAGCTATGAATGTAGTGGCGATCCTCCTTTCAAATTCGGGACCTCCTCCTCCGCTAGAAAATGGTGGTGTAGTTTTCATTCGGTAATTTAATTTTCAGAGGATTGGAGGTTATTCTTCTTAACTAGGGCGTCTCGGATTTCTTTTAATATTGATTGGTTTTCTTCTAGTAAGCTAATAACTCGTTGCTGTTCGTAGGGAAGAATGGCTTCAATAGAATTTGGTAGTCCTGCTATTTTGCGAAACATGATAGTGTCATCAAGCTCGTAGGGATGTTTGTTTGCAAAATCGAAGTAATCGATCTCGAAAGGAATGTTGTGCTGTTGCATGCTCTGGCAGAGCTTTCCGATGAGTTTTACTGTTTCGGTTTTGAGCTGATGTTTTATTGAATGTAGATTGTCTTTGGAGACTCCAGCTTTGGTGTAAAGGTTGTTGTCTATCCAATAGGCTGCCATTAAGAGGGCTCCCTCAATCTTGAGATCTGATCTAAAGTCGTAAATCTCATCTAAAATCCTCTCGTTCTCGAGGTAAACGTCTGTCCACTGTTCTAGCTTGTCATAGTTATCCAAGAATTCGATCAAGATTGAGGCAAAATAATTATTTTTTTGGGTTAAAAACTTAACTGGGTCAGTTGGAGGAGATGGAAGAGCTATTTTCATTTTGTCTCTCAGAGTGAAGAGAACGAATGAGGTATAAAGACTTGGAGTATCATGGAAAATTTCTCCTATTGAGGTTGCATAGCCATCTTCACCGTAATTAAGAGCCTCTAAGACTAGTGCTATCCAGGCATTTCGTTCCGCTGGATCTGGTGCAAAGAGGCTCCATTTAGTATTCTCATTTTCGTCAAAACCAGCTAGTCTAGCCAGTTGGTTTTCACGTTCATATGGAAGTTGGTCTGTGCCATTTTTCCATTTTGTGATCTGTGCTCGGGATACTCCTAGCTCTTTAGCTAGCTCTGTTTGTTTCCAGTTCTTTTTCTTGATGACATAGTTAATAAGTTTGGCTTGTGTCTTCATAGAGATAAAATAGCATTGTTTGTTTCCTTAACAAATTAAATATAAGGGAAACTCTTGTGTCTCTAACTGTGGGAGTTTAGGTAAGAGAGATTTAGGAGACTAGAGGCAGACATTTGAGAGGGATTGTGACTGGATCTAACTGGTCTATTTTAGGTATTATTCTTTTGCTTCCAGTCTAGCTTTTGAGATTTCAATGGCTGTGTGGAGTTTTTGTTGGAGGAGTTCGCGTGGGGGGAGGGCGGTTAAGTATTCGGCTACGTGGATGCCGCTTTGGTCGAGTTCTAGGAGTTCGATCTGTTCTTGTTTTTTGCCTGCGCAGAGGATGATGCCGAGTGGGGATTGCTCATCTGGTTGCTGCTCGTGCTTGGCGAGGTAGCGGAGGTAGAGTTCCATTTGCCCTTTGTATTCTGCCTTGAAGTCGCCGAGCTTGAGGTCGATGGCGATGAGGCGTTTTAGCCCACGGTGATAGAAGAGTAGGTCGATGTAGAAGTCATCTGAGTCTATCTGGATGCGGGTCTGGCGCCCGAGGAAGGCGAAGCCTGTGCCAAGCTCTAGGAGAAATGTTTCTAGCTCACGGAGGATGGCGTCTTCTAGGTCTTTCTCTAGGTAGCGGTCTTTGAGCCCGATGAAGTCTAGGATGTAGGGATCACGGAAGATGAGGTCCGGTGTAAGCTTGTCTTCCTCTCGGAGAGCGGTGAGTTCTTCTTTAGCGAGTTCTTCTGGTTTCTTGGAGATGGCGGTACGCTCGTAGAGCATGGAGCTAATCTTTGTGCGTAGCGTGCGGACGCTCCACTTTTCTAGTCGGCACATTTCGGCGTAGAAATCGCGTTGAAGCGGGTCTTTAAACGGAATAATCTCCTTGAAATGTGACCAAGCCAATTGTTGCGACAGTGTAGCAACAATTGAAGATTCAGAGAAGTTCTCTGCAAAACTCATCATACGGGTAAGTGAAGAATAGTTAAATCCCTTGCCGAATTCCTTGCTCAATTGTGCCGACAGTGTAGACACAATCTCTTTTCCATACTCAGCACGTTCGTTATTAAGTACTTCTGTTTGGATACGTTTGCCGATGCGCCAGTAGAGCAGTGTTATTCCAGTATTTACGGTGCGGGCAACTCCTTCGCGGGTTTGCTCGATCATGCTGCGAACGTCGGCAGTGATACCAGCGTCGCTTTGGATGATTTCTAGCTCATTGTTATCATTCATGCTTTCCCTCCATTTCTAAATGTCACTATCAATTGTGCAACCAGTGATTGCACTTTCTCTAATGCATTAAATTGTTTCTACACTGTAGAGATAATTGATGATCATATTTGAGACTATTGAATGGTGACTTAGTTGGCAAGATTTCGTGGAGTTATTTTGATCCGTAGCTACATAGATCGCAATAGTTCTATAGGGTAATATGAAAAAAGCCGCTCCCTTATATGAAGCGGCTTTGAAAGTGGGGTCTGCTGTATTTTGAGCTTTTAGCTTAAGGTGACCTTTTCTTGCTCTTCAACGGGGAGATCGTCTCCGGTGTAGCCATTCTCATCAGCATACTTCCTCACATCCTGTGTGATTTTCATGGAGCAGAATGTGGGGCCGCACATGGAGCAGAAGTGGGCGGTTTTGGCGCCTTCTGCTGGGAGGGTTTCGTCGTGGTAGTCGATGGCGCGGGCTGGGTCTAGGCCTAGGGCGAATTGGTCGCGCCAGCGGAATTCGAATCTTGCCTTACTGATGGCGTTGTCGCGTTCTTGGGCGGCTGGGTGTCCTTTTGCTAGGTCTGCGGCGTGGGCTGCGATTTTGTAGGTGATGACTCCTTCGCGGACGTCGTCGCGGTTAGGTAGTCCTAGGTGTTCTTTAGGTGTTACGTAGCAGAGCATGGCGCATCCGTACCAGCCGATGTTGGCTGCTCCGATGCCGGATGTGATGTGATCGTATCCTGGGGCGATGTCTGTGGTGAGGGGTCCTAGGGTGTAGAATGGGGCTTCGTGGCACCAGTCTATTTGCTTTTGCATGTTTTCCTGGATGAGGTGGAGTGGGACGTGGCCTGGGCCTTCGTTCATGACTTGGCAGCCTTTTTCCCATGCTCGGAGGGTGAGTTCTCCTTGGATTTCTAGTTCTGCGAGTTGGGCGTAGTCGTTGGCGTCTGCGATGGAGCCTGGGCGGAGGCCGTCACCGATGGAGAATGAGACGTCGTAGGCTGCGCAGATGTCGCAGATTTCATCCCAGTGGGTGTAGAGGAATGATTCTTTTTGGTGAGCGAGGCACCATTTTGCCATGATGGATCCGCCACGGGAGACGATGCCTGTCATGCGGCGTGCGGTGTGTGGGACGAAGCGGAGGAGGACGGCGGCGTGGATGGTGAAGTAGTCTACGCCTTGCTCTGCTTGCTCGATGAGGGTGTCACGGTAGAGTTCCCAGGTGAGTTCTTCTATGTTGCCGTTTACTTTTTCTAGGGCTTGGTAGATGGGGACGGTGCCGATGGGGACTGGTGAGTTTCTAAGTATCCATTCGCGGGTGGCGTGGATGTTTTTGCCGGTGGAGAGGTCCATGACGTTGTCTGCGCCCCATTTGGTGGCCCAGCGCATTTTCTCGACTTCTTCGTCGATGGTGGATGCTACGGCGGAGTTTCCGATGTTGGCGTTGATTTTCACGAGGAAGTTACGGCCGATGATCATTGGCTCGTTTTCCGGGTGGTTGATGTTGGACGGGATGATGGCGCGGCCGCGGGCTACTTCTGAGCGGACGAATTCTGCGGTTATCAGCTTTGGCATTTCTGCACCGTAGGATTGACCTGGGTGCTGGTGGTTCATGACGTTGCGTGAGACTTGCTTGTGCGGGTCTATTTCGCTCGGACGCGGCATTTCGTAGCCTTCTGGGGAGGTGTTTTGTTTGATGAATTCTTTGATGGTGTCTGATGCGTCATCTGGGAGTTGGTCGAGTGATGGGTAGGAGTCGTGGATGGTTTTGAATTCTTCTAGGCGGCCCATGTTTTCGCGGATGGCGATGTATTCCATTTCTGGGGTGATGATGCCTTGTTCAGCGTACCATTTCTGGGTGACTGGGTGGCCGGCGGATGCCTTGAGTGGCTTGCGCTTTAGGCCGGGGTATTCTTTGAGTTTGTTTTTGGTGGCTTTGCCTTCGTTGTATTTCTCAGCGTGTTTTTCTGAGAGGTAGCCGTTGTCTACGGGCTTGATTTCTCGGCCGTCGTATTCTTCTACGTCGCCGCGGTCTAGGATCCATTGGCGGCGGAGTGCAGGGAGTCCTTCTGTGACGTTGCCTGTGAATTCTGGGTCACCCCATGGGCCTGAGCAGTCGTAGACGCGGATGGGTGGGTTTTCTTCTGTGCGGCCTTCTGGGAAACGGGCGTTGGCTGGGTGCTCGGTGTCTGAGAGGCGGATCTCACGCATGGGGACGCGGATGTGTGGGTGGATCTGGCCTTCTACGTAGACTCGGGTGGAGTTAGGGAAGATGGTAGGGTCTTTCTCGATGGCGGCGAGTTCAGCGGAGTTGTCGATGTCTTCTACGAAGTTACCGGTGTAGTCTTGGCGCTGGGTGGAGTTTTCTGGAGTGACTCCGTTGTTTGATGAGATTTGGTCTGGTGGTGTCATGGTGATTTGGGCTTCGCCCGTCAATGGTCATTAGTCAATGGTCATTGGGCTGGGTTGATGAAGCGGTTGTTGGTTTGTTTGTTAGAGTTTTGCTAAGGTTGTGATTTATCGTTTGTAGAAGGTGTGAAAGAGGACTGCTGATGCAATTGCGGCTAAGCCTGATTGGCGTCTTTCTATGGCAACAAATATACATATGAGAGTTGTGATTAATAGGATAGCTAAGAAAAGATATTTCATACCACGAACAAACAGATAGTTGTCTATGGTGAATCCAAGATCTTCTGATTTTTTCTCTGTATTCGTTTTATTTTCCATAAAAAATGCCTGTCATGTGGATTTGACAGGCATGGATTTTCTTTTGAAATCTATTGCTTTCCTTTGATTGGAAATTCGACTCCCTCCGTCGGTGTTAGCCGATTCAGGTTCGAAGAGTTTTCTTTTGAGAATCTCAGCCACTGTGGTGGCACCCCTGTCGTTGCGGTTAAGGTAGGTGTTGCTGGTGGGGGAGTCAAGGAAGTATGTGGTGGTGGGTTTTTGGGGGATGTGTGGATTTGCCTATTGCAGGTTTAGGATTTTAAACTAGGTTAGGGGGACTGTTTTTTGAGGATGGGGGATGGGTAATCATCTTTGTCTTTGGGGGACTATGGAAATTATACATTATGAAAAAAACTATATTAATCTTACTATCATCGATTATGTCACTGTCAGCGCAGATCACTTATAAGGGGAATTCAGAGACAAATAATAAGCATCTTGTGTTTGTGGCTTCTGATCATGAATATCGTGCGGAGGAGACTTGCACTGCGCTTGCGCGAATTTTAGCGAAGCATCATGGTTATGACTGCACGGTGCTTTATGGGGTGGATGAGAATGGGGTGATAAAGGCAGGGGCTTCTAATATTAAGGGGCTAGATGCTCTGGAGAAGGCTGATGGGATGGTTTTGTTTACACGTTTCCTGGATCTGCCGGATGAGCAGATGAAGTATATTGATGAGTATTTGAAGCGTGGTGGGCCAGTGGTGGGTATGCGGACTTCATCTCATGGGTTTAAGATTCCTGAGGGGAAGACTTATTCTAAGTATGATTTCCGTTATAAGGGTGAGGAGTTTAAGAATGGTTATGGTGAGCAGATTTTAGGTAATACTTGGGAAGGTCACTATGGGAAGAACCATAAGCAGGGGACTAGGATCCAGATTATACCTGAGCAGAAGGGGCATGTTATTTTGACTGGTGTGAAGGATGGGGCGTTTTGTTATGCTGGTGGGTATAATGGTGTCGCTCGTGAGGATTTCACTGTTCTGACGAATAGTCAGCCTATGAAGTCTATGAAGAAGGATGCTAAGCTGGATGAGTCTAAGCCGCCAGTTCCTAGTACTTGGATACGCCATTATTCTTCTGACGATGGCAAGACGAAAGGGCGGGTGTTCCATTCGACTCAGGGAACTTCTGAGGATTTGTTAGATGCTGATTATCGTAGGATGATGGTGAATGGTATTATTTGGTCTGTGGGAGATGAGGCGACGATCAAGGCAGATAGTGATGTTTCATTTGTAGGGAAGTATGTTCCATCTACGTTTAAGAATGGAGGTCATGTGAAGGGTGTGAAGCCTGAGGATCTTCAGGATATGGAGAGTGATATTATGCCTAGGAAGTGATTGATTGAGTATTTTATATTGGATATTTAGTATTTAAACATAAAAAGCCCGAGGCTCATAGAGTCTCGGGCTTTTTTTGTTGAGAATTATTACTAACTTATTCTGCGGACCAGGTTTTCATGTAGGCGATGATGTCGGCTACTTCTTGGTCGCTGAGACCTAGTTGGCTGGCGCTTAGCATGAGTGACCTTTTCATGTAGGTAACTTTCTCGACCTTGCTTTTAGGGATCATTTGAACCATTCCGCCTGTGGAGGTGACGATGTAAGGGTCACCTTGTTGTAGGAGGCCGTGGACTTCTTTGCCGTCTTTAAGGATGATTTTGCTACTTCTGAATCCGTGGGCGATGTCTGCTGATGGCATGATGATGCTGGTGGCGATGGCTTCACGTGATTGGGTTTGTCCCCATCCTTTGAGCGGTGGGCCGTAGTTGGGGCCGGTGTTCTCGACTTTGTGGCACATGACGCAGCGCATGATGGTTTGCTTGCCTTTGTCTGCGTCACCATTGAGTGCGAGGACTCTGGCTACGCGTTCTGGGCTGTTGGCGTCTGATGGCTTGTCTTCTGGGACGGTGATGGCGTTGACGGTGATTTTTTCTGGATCATAGATGCCGGTTTCAGCGAGGCGTTTTTTGATGTCCATGTCTTTCCATTCACCTGCTGCGTTTCTGAATAGCCAGTTGGATGCTGAGGTTTTGATGGCTGCGTCGTTGTCTGCTGCGATGTCAAAGAGGGCATCTGCGGCCGCTGGGTCATTGATGAATGCGATGGACTCGATGGCTAGCTCGCGTTGTGCAGCGGTGAGTTTTTTGCTGAGTGCGCGCTGCTTGAGTGCTGGGATGGCAGCTGGGTTCCAGAGTCTCCAGGTGAGTGTGGCGAATTCATCTGACCATTTTTCTGGGTTCTGGTTTTTAGGGGCGAGGCTGTCTCTGATGGCTGTCCAGATGATTTGCTCGTTTTTTGCTGCACCGAGGCCGATGGATTCGATGTAGTTTTTGTCATTGATGTCTACGTTTTTAGCGAGGGCAACGAAGATGTCTTTGGTGTCTTCTGGATTGAGGTTTCTGAGTGAGAGTGCAACGTCACGGCGGACGGCTGCATCTGGGTCGTTCATGAGTTGCTTAGCGAATGGGATGATGTTGATATCCATTCTTCTGAGCGCTCTGAGGGCAACGAGGCGTTTGTTAGCATCGGAGTCTTTGAGGAGTGCTTCACAGGCTTTCATGCCTTCTTCACCGAGGTGAGGTAGGAGCCAGATGGCTCTTGCTGCGATGTATGGGTTGGTGTCATTGAGGAGCTCTTTGAGTGCTGCGAGTGCGCCGGGCTTGTTCTCTTTGAGGAGACGGAAGCCGAGGTGTCTGACGTTTACTGCTGGGCTCTTGAGGGCTGTGATTTGTCCTGCAACTGTGTTGAGGTCAAACTTGGGGCTGTTTGGTTTGAATCCTTTTGGTGCGATGCGGTAGATGGTTCCTGAGCAGCTGTTGTCCATGGTGCTGTGTCCTCCGACTCTGCCGTCGAACCAGTCTGTGAAGTAGATGGCGCCATCGGTTCCTACGGTGACGTCTGATGGGCGGAAGAGTAGTGCTACTTCTGCTTTTGCTTGGTCAGGGATTTGCTTTACCTGGTCTCCTCCTGCGTATTCTCCAGTTAGATTTGTGGTGGTGAAGTTAAATCTGTTCATTTTATAGCCGGCTCCTTTTTTCTTAGGATGGTAACCGAAGATGGTGTTTCTAGCAGCTTCGCAGGCGAGGTAGGTGCCTATCCAATTGTCACCGAGGGCACCGTTTTCGTAGAATGCTACACCTGTGGGTGAGCCGTGTCCGTAGATGTCGCCGACGTCGAATGTGCCTGGGTCGTCTTGTCTCCAGTGTGCTTGGCCGGTGGTCTGGCCTGGGCGTCTGGTGCTGCGCCACATTTGGGTTCCTTCACGGGTGAAGAATCCTGCGCTGCCGTATTCTAGGATGTATGAGTTTCTGCATGAGGCGACGTCATCGTTGTCGTTCTGGAACATTTCTCCGAGGGAGTTGATGGTTTGCTCGTATGAGTTTCTGTATCCGTGGCCGACGATTTCTGCGTTGGTTCCATCTGGGTTCATTCTGACTGTGGCTCCAGCGGTCCAGACGTGTCCGTCGCTGCTTTTTTCACCGCCTTTGTTGTTGTTTGCGTACCATTTACCGCCGCCGCCTTTGTAGACGCCGTTGAGGGTGAATGTTTTATCGGATTTATCGGTGAAGATGCCTCCGCAGTTGCCGTTGTTGAAATACCATTTTCCGCCTGGTCCTGCGGTGAGGGAGTGGAGTGAGTGGTCGTGTTGGCGGGCGTTGAATCCGGAGAGTAGGATTTCGCGTTTGTCTACTGCTGGGTCGTATTTGAGGTCACGGTTTACATCGGTATAGATGATGAGGTTTGGTGGCTGCGAAACGATGATTTGGTTATCAAAGACTCCGATGCCTAGTGGGGATTCGAGGTCTGGGTCTTGGTGGAATACTTTGGTGCTGTCTGCTTTTCCGTCGCCGTTGGTGTCTTCTAGGATGAGGATGCGGTCACCTTTTTCGCGGCGGTCGCTTTTTCTGCGGTAGTTGACTCCTTCGAGCACCCACATGCGTCCGTGCTGGTCAACGTCCATGTTGGTGGGGTTGTAGAGCTGGGGGGAGGTGGCCCAGACGGTGACTTCTAGTTCGTTGTCAGTGTCGTTGGGGATAGTGAAGAGTTCTTTGGCTACGTGAGTGGGTGGTAATGTTGGTTCCCATGTTGCGCTATCTTTGGCAGCGATGGTTTTGGTGTCTGCTGTTGGAGCGGCTGCTTTTTTCTTTTTCTTGTTTTTGGGAGCATTTAGATCTGGCTGCTTCATTGGCTTTTGCTTGTAGAGTTCTGCAGTAGGGAGTTCTATTGGCTTGCCTTCGACTGGTTTGTCTAGGTTCTCGTTGAGCATTTCTTTGGTGATTGTTTTTGACTGGACTCCGTCTGCTGGGACTTCTGCGCGGGCTACCCAGACGATGGCGTTTAGTGCGAGTTTGCGGAATTCATCGATGGCCCAGTTTCTGTGGTAGTGACCGCCTACGAAGCCGATGCCTCTGCCGCCTTTGCCTTCTTCAGGTGCGCGGCACCACATGAGTGCTTGTTTGGTGCCGAAGCATTTGGCGCCTTCTGCTTTCCACATGTTGATGTACTTGATGATCTTTTCTGGGGTGGGGACGGCTGTGGCTACTGGGTGGTAGCAGTCGCACTCACTTTTGGTGGGGATCTGCATGTTGAAGTAGAACTCGTCATAGGCTGTGAAATTTTCTTTCATGCCGCGGGCGATGGGGTGAGATTTATCTGGTGTGATGTCTGCGATCCAGTGTGGGTTGACTGATATTTCATCGGTCATGTATGCGCCGATCCAGTTGGTGAAGTATTTTTTGCCTACTGCTTTAGGTGGGTGGACTCCGTAGTGCATGAACATGATGCCCATGCCTTCTTTGACTTTTTGATCTAGAAATGCGTATTTTTCACCAAATCTGCCACCGGCGTCTGCGTAGATGATGCAGGCGTCTACTCCGTCGAAGATGGATTCATCTTTTGGCCATCCGTAGTAGTGGACTGTGGCTTCGATGTCGGCGCCGCTTTCGTTGAGTGCGTTTGCGAGTAGTGTGCATCCTGCGCGGAATTCGTGTTCGCCGTTTGAGTGGCTGGGTTTACCGGCTAGGAATAGGATTTTCTTTTTCGCAGCGGCGGTGAAAGAAGTTACTATGCTTAGGGTGAGGAACAGGATGATGGATTTGGTGATAGATCTCATGGTTGGATGATGTGTTATACGCTATACGTTCGATTATTGTGATTATTACTGCTTTAGGTTTTTTTCCTAGGAATTAATTGTTTTTTGGAGTCGAGTCTTTTATAGATAGGGTATGCCAAAGATGAAAGTTTCGGAGAAGGTCGACATCGGTGTTTCGGTGGAGAAAGTTTATGCGTATCTTCATAACTTTAAGAACTGGAGTGAGTGGTCGCCGTGGTTGGTGTGTGAGAGGGACTGTGCATTACAGTTTTCTGATGACTCTAGGGAGTGGTATAGCTGGGATGGTAAGTATGTGGGGGCTGGGAGGATGTCGCTTAAAAAGACAGTGGAGAATGAAGGATTTGACTACTTTTTGGAATTCCTGAAGCCGTGGAAATCTAAGGCTGATGTGAAATTTGATCTAACAGAAACTGAGGGAGGGGTTGAGGTGGTGTGGACGATGGATAGTAGCTTGCCGTGGTTTATGTGGTGGCTGAAGCCGATGATGGAGCGGATGATAGCGATGGATTATCAGCGTGGGCTTAAGATGTTGAAGGAGGTTTTGGAGACGGGGAGGGTGGATTCTAAGCTTGAGTATGCTGAGGATGTGTCGTTTCCGGCGAGGGGGTATTTGGGGATTAAGAGTGTGTGTTTGATGGATGAGATGGCGGAGAGGATGGGAGGAGACTTTGAAAAACTTACCTCTAGGGTTAAGGAAATGGGGGTAGAGGGGACGGAATTTTTTACGATTTACGAGAAGTGGAATTTATCTAGGGGAGAGGTGGTTTATACGGTTTGTGTGGGGGTGGATGGTGAGGTGGCTGATGTGCCAGAAGGATTTGTGGTTGGGGTGAGGGAGGCTTGTGATGCGTTTGTGGTGACGCATCGTGGTGGGTACGATCATCTGGGGAATGCTTGGTCTGCGGGGATGATGCGTGCGCGGTCTAAGCCGCCGGTGTTTAAGCAGAGTAAGAAGGAGATGCCGTTTGAGGTATATGATACAGGGCCGGGGTGTGAGGGTGAGGAGGTTGTTACACGGGTGGTGATGCCGGTGGGGTAAGTTAGCGGTGATCAGTTAGCAGTGATCGGGGGCTTGGGTTGATGATGGGTTTATCGACCGGGAGGTCGATGCCACGGGGGTTTATGGGTTGTTTTGGTAGAGGGTTTCTCCTTCTGATTTGGCGATGACTACGGCGGCGCAGGAGTCACCGAAGACGTTGACGGCGGTGCGTGACATGTCTAGGAGGCGGTCTACGGCGAAGAGTGCTAGGATGGCGTTGTCTGCTCCGGGGATGCCGGAGTTGTTCATGATGATGAGGATGGCGACCATGGAGGCGGAGGGGACGCCGGCTACGCCGATACTGGTGAGGAGGGCTGAGATGACGACGAGCATCTGGGCGGTGAAGGTCATTTCTAGTCCCATGACTTGGGCGACGAAGATGACGGCGATGCATTCGTAGAGGGCGGTTCCGTCCATGTTGACGGTGGCTCCGAGTGGGAGTGTGAAGCTGGCGGTTTTTTTGCTGACACCAGCATTATCTTGGACGCAGCGCATGGTGACGGGGAGGGTGGCTGAGGAGCTGGAGGTGGAGAAGGCGGTGAGGAGGGCGGTTTTCATGGCTTTGAAGTGAGCGATGGGGCTGACTCTTCCGACTATTTTGAGTAGTAGGGGGAGGACTAGGAACATGTGGAGGGCGAGGGCTAGGAGGACGGTGAAGAAGTAGGGGCCGAGCTGCTGGAAGACTTCTGCGCCGCTTTTGTAGACGGTGCCGACCATCATGCCGAAGATGCCGATGGGGGCGGTGATCATGATCCATTGGGTGATTTTGATCATGATGTCATTTAGGTTCTGGAAGAAGTCTCGCATGGGTTGCATCTGGTCGGCGGGGAACTGGGTCATGGCGATGCCGAACATGAGGCTGAAGACGAGGAGTCCTAGGAGCTGGTCTTCTGCGCCGGCTTTGATGATGTTTTGGGGGAGCATGCGCTTGAAGATGGCGGTCCAGTCTTTGGCTTGGTCTTGCCTGGAGGTTGCGAATCTTTCTTTGTCTGAGTCTGAGGTTCCTGCGGGTGCGTTATCGAATACTTCGCGGAGCTCTGCATTTGGCTGACCGTCTACGAGTCCGGGCTGCATGACATTTACGATAAGGAGGCCGAGGACTACCGCGCTGAGGGTGGAGAGGAGGTAGAAGCCGAGGGTTTTGAGGCCCATGCGCTTGAAGCCATCGAATCCGGCTAGACCTGCGAGGCCGGCGATGATGGAGGAGACGACGAGTGGGACGATGATCATTTTGAGGGCTTGGAGGAAGAGGTCTCCGAGGAGGGTGCAGATTTTGAGGGTGGAGTTTACCCAGGCGACATCGCCGGCTTGCTTGAGTAGGGTGGCTACTAAGACGGCAGCTACTAGTGCGATGATGATCTGCCAATGGGTTGCTAATTTCTTCATGGGCGCATGTTACAGATATGTGAGAGGGTGTAAAAAAATAAATTTCACGTTGCATTTTCAAGTAGAAGAGATTGACTCAGCGGCATGAGTAATTCTGTGAAATCTGTCCGTACGCGCTTTGCGCCATCACCTACTGGTTATCTTCATATTGGGGGAGCTAGGACTGCGTTGTTTAACTGGTTGTATGCTAGGAAGCATGGTGGGACGTTTGTATTGCGGGTGGAGGATACGGATGAGGAGAGGAATACGGATGAGGCGAGAGAGGCTATTTTTGAGGGGATGAAATGGTTGGGGATGGACATTGATGAGGGTCCTAGTGAGGGTGGAGAATTTGGTCCGTATAATCAGTCTGAGAGGCAGGCAATTTATGAAAAATGGTTCCAGAAGTTGGTGGATGCTGACCGTGTCTATGAGGATGATGGTGCATGGAGGTTCCGTTTTGAGCGTAAGCCTATCACGATGCATGATATGGTGTGTGGTGAGGTGACGATTGATTATACTGATGAGTCGATCAATCCGGATATGGTGGTGAAGCGTTCGAATGGGACGTTTGTATTTCACTTTGTGAATGTGGTGGATGACATTGAGATGGAGATGACGCATGTGATCCGTGGGGAGGATCATTTGATGAATACGCCGAAGCATTTACAGTTGTTTGATGCGCTGGGTGTGGAGCCACCGAAGTATGCGCATATTCCGTTGATTTTGAATCAGGATGGCTCGAAGATGTCTAAGCGCGATGAGGGAGCTGCTGTGGGTGAGTATGCTAACAGTGGATATTTGTCTGCTGCGGTGGATAATTTTATCGCGTTGCTAGGGTGGTCACCGAAGGGTGAGCAGGAGATCTTTTCGGTGGCGGAGTTGGTTGAAAAATTTGATCTGGATGCGGTGAACCGTGCGCCGGCGAAATTTGATATTGAGAAGTGTGCGTGGGTTAACCAGCAGCATTTGTTGGCGCTAAGTGGGGAAGAATTTGCTGCGGCAGCGGCTCCTTATGTGGAGGCGGCAGGGTTGGCTGTGGATGGAGATTATCAGAAGATGGTTGTTTCTGTTCAGGAGAAGGTGAAGTTGCTGAGCGAGGTGCCTGCGATGATTGCTTTTTTCACTGATGGTGAGTATCCGTTTGATGCGGATGGGATAGCGAAGGTGAAGAAGAATGACCAGGCTGTGATTTTGTTGGAGAAGTTGGCTAATTCATTTACGTCTCTGACTGATTGGAGTGATGCTAAGGAAAGTATTGGGACAACGGCTAAGGAGAACGGAGCTAAGCCTGGACAGTTGATGTTCCCTACACGTGTTGCGCTGAGTGGGATGACTGGTGGTCCGGACTTGGGTGAAATTTTAGTGATTCTTGGTCAAGAGGAGTCGATCCGCAGAATTCGTAGAGCAGTGACTGAGTTGTCATGAAGCACGTTTATAAGATAGAGGATTTACGAGAAGGGGCTTTGCCTGCAAATGCTGGATTGGCGGTGCTGGGTTACCCCGTGTCTCATTCGGCATCACCGCAGATGCATCAAGCGGCGCTTGATGCGCTGGGTATAGATATCAGCTATATTCGGTTAGAAATAGAGCCTGGGAGTGTGGGTGAGTCGTTTGAGCTGATGCGAGGTCTTGGGTTCTTAGGGTGTAATGTCACGATTCCTCATAAGCTGGAGGCTATGGAGGGGTGTGATGAGTTGTCGGCTTCTGTGAAGTTGTTGGGAGTGGCGAATACGATACATTTTAAAGATGGTAAGATCTTGGGGGATAACTCAGATGGGCCAGGCCTGATTCAAGCGCTTGAAGATGATTTTGGCGTTAAGGTTAAAGGGTCTAAGATTCTCGTATTAGGTGCGGGTGGGGGAGCGGGTAAGGCGATAGCTACTCAGTTGAATCAAGAGGGGTGTGATCAATTGTATTTATCTAACAGAACTGTTAGTAAGGTGGAAACATTGGCAGGGAGTCTGATCAAAACGGCAACGCAAGTGCACACGATAGGGAATGGTTTCCTTGAGTTAGCTGGTGTGGCTGAGGAAGTGGAGATCATTATCAATGCTACTTCCATGGGGATGAAGCCTGATGATGCATTACCATTTCCTGTGGAATCGCTATGTGCGAGTCATAAGGTGTACGATGCGATTTATAATCCGGCAGAGACTCCGTTGTTGAAAGCAGCTAAAGACAATGGAGCGACGACAGCTAACGGGTTGTCGATGTTGATTCACCAGGGAGCAGTTTCGTTTAAGATCTGGACTGGGAAACAGCCTGATGTAGCTCTCATGCGAGAAGCGATCACCAGTTAGTCTTTCTCAGATGGTGGATTTTGCCAGTCTAACTTGTGGATTTCTCTGAGCACCATTACTGTTTCACCTTCGATTTCTTCAAAGTCGACGGTGACATCTAGTCTAATGGTTCTAGGAGGGTCAAATGATCCTAAGATATCATGATTTTCAATTTTCTTCTCCCGCTGTTCTCTGAGTTCTTTGAACTTATTGGTGAGTTGAGTCTTGAGATCTGTCTGATGTTTTACGAATACAGATTTCGACAATTGGCTGGGAAGGGTGCTGCTGTTATAGGCTTCTGAGAATTTGTATTCCTCGTATCCGCTGAGGCCCAGTGACTCGGTGCTGAGTTCTCTTGCGTAGAGTTTGAAACGTTTTGGTGAGTTCTTTCGCTTAGCTTCGCCGAATTTGAACCAGTTCATGTCGCCTAGTCTCACAAAGTTTGGCCAATCGATGAGCCAATCATCACCAACTTTCCAAAAGATAATTTCGAAATCATAGGTTTCAGAGGTCTGAGTGGAGCTAGGTATGTATCTAAGGAGTGCAACTAGCTTTGAGTTTTCGTCTGATTCTACTAGGTCAAATCTGAGGATACGTGATGTAGCCAGATCGTTTTTCATTAGATGGCTGCTGTAGTAGCGGTTAATATCTAATACCAGATCACTTCCGTTTAGGATGTGTGATGATTTGGAGTGAATCACTGTTTCGGATGCAAACCTTAGGAAGCGTTGGGCGCATTTCTGGAAGGCTTCATCTTTTCTGATTAAGTATGCCTTGTCTGCATCATCGAGTTCCACATCAGATTTTCCTGCTAACTTGGCTTTGTCATTCATGCTGATACCCATCAGAGTGATCATAGCTAAACCGACGACCCAGATCAGGCAGATGATGGTCCAGTTTTTGCGTTGGCGTTTTTTCTTCATGGAGAAGATGTCAGCTTCATCCATTCCGGGGACGCCGTGTTTGCTCTTTTTGTCGTGTTTGTCTAGCGCTGGCATTTGCGCAACGGCGGCGAACTTTGGTCTCACTGGATGTTCTCCGCATGAGCCACATATGATGTCTTCTTGAGCGCGTCTATTTGATTTAAACAACTCTCCACAGCGGTCGCAGTGGTATAAATATCTTTGTTCTTCAGCCATATGTGTGAGTCGATTATTTATGCACTTCTCAGAAAATCAATGCTTTTATCAAATACCTGATTTGGGCATTTGATTAGTGTGCAAACATTGGGCGGACAGGGATACCTTTTTCTGCGAAATATTCTTTTGCCTCGCGGACGGAATGTTGACCGAAATGGAAGATGCTGGCAGCTAGAACGGCATCTGCTTTGCCTTGTTCTAGAACGTCTACCATGTGTTGTAGATTTCCTGCGCCGCCACTGGCGATGACTGGTATTCCTACTGCTTCGCTGACTGCTGCGGTTAGCTCAATGTCGTAACCATCTTTGGTTCCATCGGCATCCATGCTTGTGAGTAAAATCTCACCGGCTCCTCTGTTGTAGACTTCTTTCGCCCACTCTACAGCATCGAGTCCGACTGGCTTTCTGCCGCCATGAGTATAGACTCCCCATTTGCCGTTAGCGTCGCGTTTGGCATCGATGGCTACTACGATGCATTGATCGCCGAATGCCTTGGCTCCTTCATCGATTACGCCTGGATTCACAACAGCGGCAGTATTCATACCTACTTTGTCCGCTCCTGCTAGAAGCATTTTACGCATGTCTTCAACGGTTCGAATTCCTCCGCCAACAGTGAGCGGTATGAAGCATTTTTCAGCAGTACGACGCACTACATCGACCATGGTCTCTCTTCCGTCACTTGATGCGGTGATGTCTAGGAATACTAGTTCATCTGCTTCTTGTTCGTTGTATGCGATCGCGCTTTCGACGGGGTCTCCGGCATCGACGAGGTCGACAAAGTTTGTGCCTTTCACTACTCTGCCATTAGTTACATCAAGGCAGGGAATAATTCGTTTTGCTAACATAATTTATTGATCTTCTATCGGTTAATTTTTCATTCCCCAAGCACCCACTTTGCGCTCCTTGGCATTGTTTTCCATCGCTTTTAAACGTTCCTTTTGTTTCTTCCAGCTTGTGCCGTCTGGTAAATTTGAGCCCCAAGTGGATAAGCGTACTAGTCCTTCATTCACGAGTAATTCATGGAGGTAATATTCTTTGCCGTCTTCTTCTAGGACGATATATGCGTGGATGCGTGTTTCGGATGGTTTGTCTGTGACTGGTTCCCATTTGGTGATCACTTTAAACTTCTTACCTTTGATGAGACTCATGGTGCGTTTCTTGCCTAGTTGTCCTAGTTTAGCAGTTTGGTCTCTATTGAGTCCTCCAAAGTATTGTCCTTGTTTATCTAATCTATCGCCATTGTTTTCTCCGCCGCCATAGGTTTTATAGGCGCTTTCGGCGGTGTCAGCGTAATAGAGCCTGATTTCATCTTGTCCCTTGTGATGCTTGATGTGGAAACTATCACCATCATTATGTTTATGCTCCGCTAATGTACAGTTTTCTAAGATTTCATACTCGTCGCCGACGACTTTTACTTCTGTTAGTTCGCCTATGCTGACTGATGATGAACTCTGTCCGCTAGTGAGATCATCTAATAGTTGGGGGTGTTTATCCTTGATGTACCAAGCCACTAGTCCTACTACTAGGGTCAATATTACCATCAAAGTTGATTGTTTTTTCTGTCTAGCCATAAATTGATACGCGCCTTCTACAGTCCTGAGAAGCCTTTGTAAACCTTGTATGTTCCTGTCGGCACTGCTTGCTTACGCCATTCTTTTTTCAGCTTTCTGTAGGTCTTAATGAAGGCTGTGGGGTCAGCCCAGTTTGTGAGTGTGCTAGACACACTTGTGCGATCCATTCCGACCTTGATATTATGTCTAATCTCGAAATGAAGGTGTGCTGGGTACATACCGCGATTATTTCCCATGGTGGCAATCTGTTGGCCACGTGTCACGTAGTCGCCTTTCTTTACCAGCATGGTTCGGTTATGGCCGTAGAGTGAATCGACGTATTTGATTTTTCCTGTTTTGGGATCTCGGTAGGCATGGCGGAGAATGATCACGCGTCCCCAGCCACCGCGGACGTCGTAGGCAAATGTCACGACTCCGTTTGCGCAGGAGTATATGGGGTCATGGAGATCGGAATTTCCTCCGCCTGTGCCATTCCAGTCTTCGCCAAAATGGATAGGGCTCCGAAGCCGCATGCCCCGTGCTTTGTAATAATTTTTGGCATCTGGTTTCCCCACTGGGTAATCAAAACCATCCGCAAGCTCGACTCTAATCTGTTGGCCAAAGCTTAGCTCTGGTAAAAATACCAAAAAGCTGATTAGTCCGTATGCCAGATAGCGTATCATTCAGAGCATCCTAGCTGTAACAACTCTCTTGTACCAATCAAAAAGTAGTGAATTATCAAAAAATAGGTGAATTTATTGAGGTTGTATAAATTGGGGGAATCATTAAGCTCCCGCACTAAATAAGCATAATAATTATCCATCCCTCAGAAAATGACATTCCTTAGCGAGCTAAACATCAATGAACTAGGAACAAGCGGCACTATCACGGCGGTAATCGTGGTGCTTACATTGCTTGGTTTCATCAAGGGTGCCGTGAAACTAGTGTTTCTGCTCTTTAGTTTAGCGGGGGCTGGCTATGCTGCGTATTGGGGGGCTGATGAGGGTTTGATTCACTTACAGAAAACTTGGCCAGCTGCTCCTGAGGCATTAGGAAATGTATTCGCTGTGATCTGTGGGTTGATAGCATTTTATTTTCTTTCTAAGATTTTCGGATTCTTCACTGATCCATTTGAAAATAGTAATTTCATCGCCCGTTTCGCCTTCGGTATCCCAGCAGCACTTGTGAGTCTTGTAGCTGCGTCAGGTCTAGTCTGGCTGAGTCTTAATTTTCTAAAGGATAAGGGGGCTGAGAGCGAGATTAAGTATTGGATTACGCAAGATGATGCTGATATTAATACGCGTCTTAAAAGTTACCCGAGTTTGGCTAGTCTTAAGCACCAGTTTGAGTCATCTACTATGGGGAAGAAAATAGCTGACCTTTACAAGCTACATGAGAGTGAAAAGCATAATCTCGCCAAGCTTCTTGTAATAGCCAACACTTCAGCGGAGAAGATCAACCAGTTAGCTCAGGATGAGCGTGTGAAGAAAATTCTACGTAACCCGCAGGTGCGGAGGCTCATGAGCGATCCAAATATCCGCAAGCAAATAGCTGAGAATAATGTCCACGGATTATTAGAGAATCCGCAGCTTAATGCAGCGCTTGGTGAGCAGCAGCTCATGGAAGATCTGATTGCTATCAGCTCAGAACAACTCAAATAATCATCAAATTAGTAAGAAAGACATCAGCCAGTATTGACTCTCTGCCAGCTTTCTAATAATGACCTCCCCAGAATCACCATGCCTAGAGAAGACTACATAGCCACCATCGGACTCGAAGTTCACTGCCAGATCACAGCTAACTCCAAGATGTTTTGCGGTTGCTTAGCCGGATACGGGCATGAGCCAAATACCAATGTTTGCCCAGTTTGCCTAGGTCTTCCTGGAGCATTACCTGTTCTAAATAAACATGCTATCGAGCAGACTGTTCTAGCAGGGATGTTGCTTGATTGTCGCACTCCGGAAATTTCTAAGTGGGATAGGAAGAACTACTTTTACCCGGATATGCCTAAGAACTTCCAGTTGTCGCAGTTTGACATCCCGCTTTGTATCGGTGGGGGAGTCCCGCTCTATGACATTGCTTATCCTAAGGAAGTGCAGAAGAATATTCCTAATCCAGGGAAAGTGGTTGAGATGAACCGGATTCACTTGGAAGAAGATGTGGCTAAGTCCACTCACTTTGCGAATCACTCTACTATTGATTATAACCGTGCAGGGACTCCTCTCATGGAGATAGTGACTGAGCCGGATATAGATACAGCGGATGAGGCATATGCCTTCCTCAAGTCTCTCCAGCAGATCCTTATCTATGGTGGTATTTCAGACGCTGATATGGAAAAAGGGCAGATGCGTTGTGATGTGAATATTTCAGTAAGACCCATTGGCACCGATGAACTTGGCACTAAGTTAGAGGTGAAGAATCTCAATTCCATTACGGCGGTTAGAAAGTCAATTGAGTTTGAAATCCAGCGTCAATGTGATGAATACGATCAAGGCATTCCACAGCAACAAGCGACGATTCGTTGGGATGATGCTATAGGAGAAACTGTAGTGATGCGGATCAAGGAGGACTCTGCGGATTACCGTTATTTCCCAGAGCCAGACCTCTTGCCAGTGCGTACTGCGGACATTGTGGCGAAGATGAAATCTCATGTGCCTGAGTTACCGCACCAGAAGCGTGAGCGTTTTGTGAAAGAATATGCAGTTTCAGAATATGATGCTGGAGTTCTGACTTCTGAGAAGGCACTCGCTGATTATTTTGAAGAGGCTGCCAAAGGATCTAAGGCGTCTAAGAAGGTGGCTAACTGGATCATTAACACATTGCTAGGGAAGCTCAATGAGACTGAGCAGAGTATTCATGAAAATCCGGTGCCAGCCACAGCTCTTACGGCGCTTGTGGATCTTGTGGAAGCAGGAACTATTTCTAATAATCAGGCTAAAGAGGTATTTGATGCGCTCTGGGAATCTCCAGAAAAAGCGCCAGCGGACATTGCTAAGTCTAAGGGGTTTGAGCCTGCGGATAACTCAGCGATTGAGTCGATCATCGATGAAGTCATCGCGGCTAATCCGGACAAGGTAGCTGAGATTACTGGTGGTAATCCGAAGATGGCAAACTGGCTGACTGGGCAGGTAATGAAAGCCTCTAAAGGTAAGGCGAATCCGAAGATGGTAACGGATACGATTACTGCTAAGTTGGGGCTCTAAGCGGTTTTACTTCCAGGCTTGCTTAAGTAATTTCTGGTATTCTGCTGCTTTTTCTTGGTTGCCTAATTTTTTATAGGCTTGGATCATTCCGGAGTAGATGTGTCCTGATTTAGCGCGCTTTTTCAGGGCTTGTTCGAAGTAGTTTAGGGCTTTTTCATATTCGCCGTGGCTTAGGCAAAGCCAGCCTAGATCTTCAGCTATGGGGTTGGCTAGCATGGGTGGTTCTGCGTAGAACATCTCGGATTCTTTTTGTAGGAGGATGTCTGCTAGGCTTAGGTCCATGTCTGACTTTTTATCAACATTGAATAGCCAGACTTTAGCTGCTTCGTTGTAGATGTTCATGATGGCTGCTGCGCGGACATCTTCGCGGTTGGCTGTGATGACTTTGCCGCGTTCTTGTTGGAATTTACCGATGGTAGTTTCTAGGTCTTCAGTGAGTTCGTAGATTTTGTCCCAGTCTGCAGAGCCATTCATTTCGGCTTGAATATCGCAATATTGCTGGAGGAATTTTATGTAATGGTGGAGTGAGGAGTCATCGCTGTATGGAGTATTATCTAGCGATTTACTTGCTTCTGAAAATTTACGAAACCTTATGTTGATATAGGCTTCTAGTGTGGATGAGACGTAGCGGCCTTGGGACACGGTGGTGTTAGATCGTGTCATTTCTGAGGTGCTGTTTTTGAGTAATTTTGCGATGCGTAGTGCCTCGTCGTAGTTGCCGCGTTCGGCCTCATTTTTCGCCCAGTAGTGGAGGTTGTGGCTGTAGTTTGGGAGGTCGCTAGGGGTGATTTTTTCGTTTGCGAAATAGTTAACCTCATTATCAAAGCATTGTCTCAACGCTTCGCTTGCGTTTTCGTAATCACCAGCGAGGTAGTAGATGTGGCCTGGCATGTGGAGGAGGTGACCAATGTCTTTTCCCATGGAGGTAAGTTTTTTCACGTAGGGCATGGCCTTCATGAAGTCTGGGCTGGGCTCCATTAGGTGGATATAATAGTGAATCAGCCCCATGTGGTCTGGGTTTACTGCGAGGCCTTTTTCCAGTATCTTGATAGAGTTTTGGGTGCCGGGCTTAGGCTGGCCTTCTGGGGTGTATCCGTCCTGGCTCCAGTAGGCGAGGTAGCCTATGGCATTGAGGTCAGTGGGGAATTTTGTTGTGATCTCAGTGAGTGTTTTGCAGGCGGATTTAGATCCGCTGTTGAGGAGTTTACCGAGTGTGGCGATGTAGAGTTGCTCATGTTCTCCTAGATCTTTTGATAGCTCTAGTGCTTTATCGTAGGCTGCGGCACGTTCGTTTTGGGCTTCAGTTACTTTGCCAGGGAGAGCCATGCAGATGCCCCAGTATGCCATGGCACAGTCAGGGTCTTCTTCGATGGCTGCTAGAAAATAGCGATAGGCTTCTATTTCCCAGAAGCCATGGAGGCAGTTCAGTCCTTGGTTAAAATAGGTCTGAGCTTGCTGGCTTTTGGTGGTGATTTTTAGTTCTGCGTTGCCGAGGAACTGACGTATTTTGGGTTTTGGTAAATTCTTTAGCCAGGGGGCGTAAAATCTCCCTACTTCACAACAACGGCAGCGTGGCTCTTCTTGTGTATTCTGTGAAAAACTTACCTCAATGGGCGAGAGAGATAATCCGCTTAGTAGTAAAATAGCTCTTAAATTCATACAGTCTGTCTATTTAGGATGATTTCAAAGCTTGTGGTGGCTTTTCCGTAGCCTGGCAGTCTGGTGGTTTAGCTGGCTGCTGCTTCGCGCATGTCTTCGTCCATGTCGGTCTCATCCACGATCTCACCTGTGAGTTCCTCGATGATGTCTTCTAGGGTGATGACGCCGTCTACTCCGCCAAATTCGTCTCTGACGATGGCTAGGTGTTGGCGGCTTTTCTGGAAGATTGGTAAGATTTCATCTGCTTTGTTGCAGTGAAGGACTTCTACTGGGACGTAGCCGTGCATTCTCACTTTTTCTTCACCTTGGCCTTTTACCATGGCGATAAGGAGGCTAGATTTCAGTACGACTCCTAGGATGTCATCCCTAGAGTCCCCGATGACTACGATGCGGCTGTGCTGGGACTCCATGACTTCATCGATGACTGATTGGATGGGGACTTCTCCATCAATACAGGTGAGAGAGATGCGGGGAGTCATCAGTTGTCTTGCGTCCATGTCGTTGAGTTGGAATACGCCGTGGAGCATTTCGAGTTCATCTGCCTCGATGACGCCTTCTTCTTCACCGAGTTGCGCCATGTAGCGGATTTCTCGTTCATCTGTGCTGAGAACTTGTCTGTCTTTGCCTGTGAATGGCTGGGTCAGGAATTCTACAAGCCAGATGAGAGGGGTGAATATTTTGGTGAGGAATAGCACGGGCTTGGCCATGAAGAGGGAAATCTTCACGTTATGCTTCTCGCCGATGGTTTTAGGGATGATCTCAGCAAAGATGATGACCATGAATGTGAGTGATCCTGAGACGACACCAACCCAGAAGCTATCAAATTTTGCTGCAGCGAGGATGGTGACTACGGTGGTTCCGACGATGTTTGCGATGTTGTTTAGAATCACAATCATTGAGATAGGACGGCTCATTTTCTCGCGGATGATGAGTAGCGATCTTGTTCCGCGTATGCGTTTATTCTTTTCTGCAGGGTCATCAGCCATCTGGCGAACCTTCATAATAGGCACGGAAAATAGAGCGGCCTCGGTGCCGGAGCAGATTGCTGAAATCAAAATCACCAAAAGGGATGCAATTAAAAGAGTCGTCATATGTGTCTAAGAATTCTCATTCTATACACGGATAATGTGAGATACAACTAAAACTAACTGATAAATGAACGAGTTATTTCTAAAAGACATCGTCTAGAGGACGGGTGGACGGCGATTTCATGTGTAGGGTATATGATTCGAGGAGTAAAATATATGTTTTGGATTAAAGCGGGCGTTTGGGAGTTATGGGGATTATTATTTGACTGAGTGTGTGGCCAAGATTAGGTGTGTAATGGTGACGGGGTCATTGTAGCGTCTATGTTGATGCTTGTGAGACGTCAGTCATCTTAACTCAATAAAATAGAAATAAAAAACAATGAATAATAGAATAGTAGCAATTGTACTCTCCGTATTAGTCCCACCAATCGCAGTGTTTATCAACAAAGGCATGGGTAAGGATTTGCTGATCAATATTATACTGTGTCTGCTTGGTTATATTCCAGGCATCATTCATGCTCTCCTTATCAATACTAAGTGATCGTGATCTTGTTATACAGATTTTTAGCAGTGACAGTCTGAATTTCGCGACATATTGTTTTTAATCATTCAGAATGAATACTAACTACTAATTTATGAAAAAAGTTACTAACTACCTAAAACTAGCATGCGCGTGTATTGCGTTTCTTCCTGGTGTGGCTCTTGCGAAAGATCCGGCCAAACTTAAAGTTTTGATCATTGATGGTCAGAATAACCATGATTGGGTCTCTACGACTCCGGTTCTTGTGGATGTTTTGAATTCTAGCGGTGTCTTTGAGGCTACTGTGAGCACTAGCCCGCCTAAGAAGTCTAAGAAAGGGGCTTGGGCTAAGTGGAATCCGAAGTTTTCTGATTACGATGCTGTATTGAGTAACTACAATGGTGAGATGTGGCCGGAAGAGGTGCAGAAGAATTTTGTGAAATACGTCAAGGATGGCGGCGGATTTATTGTGGTGCATGCTGCGGATAATGCATTTGGGAAGTGGAAGGAATATAACCAGATGATCGGAATTGGTGGTTGGGGAGGTAGAGTGCTTGGGCGCGATGGTGTCTGGGTGCATGCTGAGGATGGGAAGGAGGTACGCGATACAGTATCTGAAGGTAAAGGTGGTGGGCATGGAGCTCGGTATGAATTCCACATTGACCATATTCAAGAAGGGCACCCTATTACTAAGGGGCTGCCAAGTAAGTGGCTCCATACGAGAGATGAGCTTTATTGTAAGATGTGTGGACCTGCTGAGAATATGGAAGTGCAAGCAACTGCGCGTTCTAAGAAGACGAAGCGCAATGAGCCGATGGTGCTTACAGTGAAATTTGGAAAAGGAAGAGTGTTCCATACGACTCTGGGGCATGACACTCAGTCTATGCTTTGCCGTGGTTTCTATGAGCTTGTGCAGCGTGGAACTGAGTGGGCTATTACTGGAGAAGTGGAGAGAACTGCGGATGTTCCTAAGGATTTTCCAACTGCGGATAAAACGTCTCCGGTAGAGATTGCTAAGTAGTAGGGATATCTTAAGATTGTAAAATTACGAGCCTCCGTTGGATTTGATCCTGCGGGGGCTTATTTCTGGGCAGGGAGGGGTTTTATTCATGCATTTTTCTACGATGAAATTTGGCATCAGGCTCAATTGACGTTTGCTAAAATGTTACATTGATTTAGGTTTGAGATACTATGGAAAATAATAAACACATTGATCAAACTTTACTCATACTCACAGATCTTGGGAAAGTCCGCGTGCTTACTTTTACTACACCTGGTGATGATCCGCGCGAAAGAGCACATTTAAAGGAATTGACCGAGAAAGAGTTAGGGAGTCCTGAGGGGGCTGAAACGTCTGATACGCCTGGTAAGTTTAATCGTGGATATAATGCAGGAGAGGGTGAAGCGATGTCGCATGCTGAAACTAAGCTTAATGTGGAAATAGAAAAACGATCTATCAATCAAGTTGCTGCTGAGATTTGCGACAAAGTGGCTTTTTATGGTAGTTCTTCCTTCATACTGGCGGCCCCACAAGAGCATCTTAACCGTCTTATGTCAGAAATGCCTGTAGACTGTCGTGATAAGATCTCAGAATCTCACGGGCTTGATTTGACGAATGAAAAGCTTGCCGACTTAGAAAAGAGATTTCTTAAATAGTCACGAGCTGTGGCTAATGGTTGAGAGTGCTAGATCTAGACTCGAAGCATCTCTCCATAATTATGGTTTAGCTAAATTTTTGAGCTTATTGGCTCCCGATGAGTGAGTTTCGTCGGGAGCTTTTTATTTTACAGTGTTGGTGATTTTTTTCATGATGCTGATATTTGCTATTTACTTATATTTAAAGGGTCTTTAGTATTTTTCTTGAGCAATTGTCTTTTCCGTTTGTGGAAATTTAGTAGAAAAACGGGAGAGTCGTGTATAGAAAACGTATATGAAGATCATTATAGCATGTGGGGGGACTGGCGGGCATTTATTTCCAGGGGTAGCAGTGGCGCAGGAGCTGAGAAGCCGTGGGCATGAGGTGAAGTTGTTGATCTCCCAGAAGAAGGTAGATGCGCAGGCTAGTGAGAAGTATAAGAATTTAGATTTTGATACGGTGCCTGCTGTGGCTAAGCCGTCGACGTTGTCGCTGAAAATGATTCCGTTTCTGTGGAAGATGTGGAAGACGATAGGGCAGTGCAAGCGGATGCATAAGGAATTTGGAAGTGATGCGGTGATTGGGATGGGTGGATTTACTTCGTTGGCACCTGTGCTGGCTGGTCATAAATTAGGTGTTAAAGCGTATGTTCATGATAGTAATGCACTGCCAGGGAAGGCGAATAGGCTGACGGCTAAGTGGTGTGATAAGGTGTTCATTGGTTTTGAAGAGGCACGACAATATTTTCCTAATAATGAGGTAGAGCTGACGGGGACTCCGGTGCGTGATGAAATCCGTAGTTTGCCTAAGAGGAGTGAAGCGGCGGCGAAGCTTGGTGTGGATCCGGAGTTGAAAACGGTGTTGGTGATGGGTGGAAGCCAGGGGGCGATGCGGTTAAATAGTCTTGTGGTGGAGGCCTCTAAGGCGATGCCTGGGGTGCAGTTTTTACAGATCACGGGGAATGGTGATTATGAGCGGGTGAAGACTGAGCTGGGCGATACTAAAAATCATAAGTTGTTAGCATTTTGTGATGACATGGCAGCGGCGTATGCGGTGAGTGATATTGGGGTGATGCGCTCTGGAGCATCGAGTCTGACTGAACTTGCATACATTGGCACAGCGAGTATTTTGGTGCCTTATCCAACAGCTGCTGATGATCATCAGACACGCAATGCGGAGGTCTTTGAGAAGGCAGGAGCGGCTCTTCTGAGGAAGGAGTCGGGTTTGGATGCGGGTGAGCTTGTAGCGGATCTGACAGCGATTCTTGATGACACTGAAAGGTTAGTAAATATGGCTGCGGCAGCAGAAGGGCTGGCGGTGAAGGATGCGGCGGAGAGGATCTGCAAGATTGTAGAAGCGAAGTAACTATTAAGATTTAGAGAGAGTAAGAAGATGAAAATTAAAGAATTAAGCGTACGACTAACACAACGAAGCGAGCCTTTGAGAGTGCATCTTATCGGTGTGGCTGGCTCTGGGATGAGTGGCTTGGCTCTGCTTTTGATCGGGATGGGGCATAAGGTTAGTGGTTGCGATAGGGTGACGAGTAAGGAGACTGAGCGGATGAAGGGGCTGGGCCTTATTTTTAGTAGCCCGCATAATGAGGAGAGCATAGAGGATGCGGATGTGGTGGTGTTTAGTTCGGCGATCCGTGATGAGAATGTGGCGCTTGCTGGTGCGCGCAAACGTGGGATTCATTGTATCCGTAGAGCGGAATGTTTGGCAGCAATTTTAGGGACTAAGAAGGGGATCGTGATCAGTGGGACGCATGGTAAGACGACGACGTCTGCGATGAGTGCGCATTTATTACGTAGAGGAGCGGTGAATCCGAGTCATTACGTGGGTGCTGAGATTCCGGTATTAGGAACGAACGCGCACTGGGAAGAAGAGGGGGAGGCGATGGTAGCTGAGGGTGATGAAAGTGATGGAACGCTTGCGCTTTATTGTCCAGAGCATGCGGTGGTGCTAAATATGGAGGAGGAGCATTTAGATTTTTATTCTGGGTTGGATCACATTAAAGAGGTGTTTAACCGGTTGTTAGATCAGACTTCGGGGAAGATCATTTACTGTAAGGAATGTCCGAATGCGACGGATGTTTGTGCGGGCAGGGAGGGGAGTATCTCTTATGGGTGGAGTGATGCTGATTTTACGGCGACTGATGTGCGTGAAACTGGGGGAACTGTGGCGTTTAATGTGAATTTTAAAGGGAAGAATGTTGGGAGGGTGGAGCTGGGAATTCCGGGGTTGCATAATGCGTTGAATGCATTGGCTGCGCTTGCTGTTGCTCATGTTTCAGGAGTTCCGTTTAATGAATGTGCACGAGCGTTGGCAACATTTGCTGGTGCTAAGCGGAGGTTTGAGACGAAGTATTTTTCTGATAAGGTACGTATTATTGATGATTACGGGCATCATCCTACTGAGGTGGCGGCTACGCTGCAGACGGCGAAGTCATTAGGGTCTAATCGAGTGTTGGTAGTATTTCAGCCGCATAGATTTAGCCGGACTCAGAAGTTGGCTAGTGATTTTGGGAAAGTGTTGCAAGCTGCGGACAGGGTGTTTGTGACAGATATTTATCCTGCGAGTGAGTTACCTATAGAGGGTGTGACTGCGCAGACTATTGTGGATGCGATGAAGGCGCATGGGGAGACTAAGGCTGAGGTGGTAGGTTCAGTGGAGCAGGCGCATCATGCGGTGGGGAATGCGTTGCGTGAAGGAGATCTACTGATCACATTGGGTGCGGGAAATGTTCATGAAATTGGCAATAAGATAGTGAGAGACATCCAAGTGTTAGAGGATGTTTTGCGAGTAGCGCGAGATGCTGGAGACTCTGAGGCGAGTGGTGAACTCTATGAACCGATGCGTAAGCATTCTACCATGTTAGTGGGTGGGCCTGCTCAGTTTTGGTTAGAACCTGGGACGTTTGCAGGCTTTGGGAAGATGGTGAAGTATTGCCGTGACCGGGGTATTCCTGTGCGAGTTGTGGGGCGTGGATCTAATTTGTTAGTGAGACAAGGTGGAATCCCTGGAGCTGTTATTCATCCTAGTAAGGGAGTGTTTGGTGAGGTGACTGCCGATGGAGAAATCCTTAGCTCTGGAGTTGGTGTGAGATTTAAGAAGTTGGCTAGTGTAGCGCAGGTGAATGGTCTGACTGGGTTCGAGTGGATGGAGGGTATTCCTGGAAACGTAGGTGGTGGATTGCGCATGAATGCGGGGGCTATGGGGACGGAGAGTTTTGATCAGGTGGTGGATGTGACGTTTCTCGATGAGGATGGTGAGATACGCACGCGAACATGTGAAGAGATAGAGCATTACTATAGGAATGTGCCTTCGTTGAGGCGGAATTTTGCTCTTAGTGCGCGGTTCCGTGGCGAGCTGGGTGATGCTGAGGAAATACAGGCGAAGATGGATGAGTCATCAAGCAAGCGCAAAAGCTCACAGCCGCGTGCGGCTAGTGCAGGTTGTGTATTTAAGAACCCTGAGGAAATGCCAGCTGGGATGTTGGTGGATGTTTTGGGCTGCAAGGATATGGCTGTGGGGAAAGCGAGAGTCTCGCTGGAGCATGGTAATTTCATTGTGAATGATGGCAGGGCTACTGCTGATGAGGTGTTGGAGTTGATCTCCAAGATAAGGAAAAAAGCACGTGATGAAAAAGGCATCGAGCTAGATACCGAGGTGCAGATCATTGGTGAGGACGAATCATTATTTTAAAAGTTAATAAAAGATAGAGAGAATAGAGAATGGATAAGAATTTAAAAATAGCAGTGGCCATGGGAGGTCCAGGGTCAGAGCATGATGTGTCAATGGCATCTGGTAAAGCTGTGCTGAAGGCTCTAACAGATGCTGGGTGTAATGCGGTGGAGTTGATCGTGAGTGACTTTTCTATTGTTGCACCGGAGGGTGTGGATGTGGTGTTTAACACTATTCACGGGACCTTTGGTGAGAATGGTGATTTACAGAGGCTGTTAGATGAGCAGGGGGTTGCCTATACGGGTGGCGGAGCAGTTAGTAGTGAGTTGGCCTTCGATAAAGTCTTGAGTAAAAAGAGGTTTATAGAGGCTGGAGTTCCTACTCCTGTGAGTGAGATAGTGGATTGCACGGATGGTTTCAAGATGCCTGAAATGGCGCTGCCGTATGTGGTGAAGCCACCACGTGAGGGTTCAAGTGTGGGGGTGCATATTTGCCGGACTGCTGACGAGGCTAAAGCTGCGATGGAGGATGCTACTAAGTTTAGTAATGATGTTTTGATCGAGCAGTTGGTTGAAGGGAAAGAGCTCACTGTAGGTGTGCTGGATGGCGAGGTTCTGCCGATCGTGCATATTGCGCCGCGGAGTGGATTTTACGATATGAAGAACAAGTATCCTTGGATGACTGGTGACGGCGGTACGGATTATTATTGCCCTGCTGATCTTAGTCCTGAGGTGACTAAGGTGGTGCAGTCTGCAGCTCTTGCTGCTCATAATTCACTGGGTGTGGAGGTTTATTCTAGAGTGGATGTTCTGTTAGATGCTGATGAAAACCCGTATGTTTTGGAGGCGAATACGATTCCTGGGATGACAGCTAGTAGTTTGTTGCCTAAGTCAGCTCAGGCTGCTGGCTATGAGTTTGCGGAGCTTTGTATGAAGATTATCGATATATCAATGAGCACTCCAAGGGGGTGAGATTAGTAGAGAATTGAATTATGTTTAAGAAGAAAACGAGTAAATTGAAACGGAACAAGCGCACGAGACATGATCGTGAGCTTGATCTGAATGTGTCGTCGCCGCGCATCGTTTTCTTCCAGTCTCTGAAAGCGATTCGAGGAATGATGAAGACGATTATCATTCTGTTGATTGTTGGTAGTGGGTGTTGGTTTGGTTACAAACAGATTAGTGATCACTTTAATAATAACGAGGAGTTTGCTATTAAAAGTTCACCTGTGACTAATTTTGAAGGTAAGCCAACGGTGGTGTTACCTAGATTGCGTGTATTAGAAATAGCAAATGTTGATCTTGGTGGAACGATTTTCAGTGTGGATCTTGATGAGGTGAAACGATTGCTTCTGGATCGACCTGAGATCCGAGATGTGAAAGTGAAGCGCACTTTGCCTAATACGATTGATATACAGATCGATGAGCGTGTGCCGGTGGCATGGTTGTCATGCAGGGAGTTGGGATTAGCTGGGCGTAGTCCGCATAAAGGGGTTTTGTTAGACGCGACAGGGGTAAGTTTTATGTGCGAGAAAGATTTCTGGAGGGTGGCTAAAAACTTACCTGTGATTGAGGTGTCGAGTAATTCAAAAACAGAATTTCCAATTGGAAAGAAGATGCGGAATGCTGATGCTGAGCGAGCCTTGAGTCTGGTGCTAAAGTTGCGAGAGATGGATAAGCAGCCGTGGGCGATTGATAGGGTGAAGGTGGAAAATTTTTACACTCTGCATGTGATTAGTAAAGATGGAGTGGTGGCTGTGTGCGGGATGCATGATCACGATCGACAGTTACATCAGCTTATACTAGCACGTGAGCATGCAGTGCAAAATCAAAAGGAGTTAGCATGGATAGATCTTAGACCTAAGACGAATATTCCGGCTCATTACAAGGGTGGGGGGGCGGTGTTGCCTCACGACTACACACCAAAAAGCGTGGAGGACGATGGGCTAGATCCATCGACTAGGAGTATATTGAATCAAAATTAATCTGAGAGAATGGCAAAATCAACAATACATGTAGGACTAGAGATAGGGACCAGCAAGACCTGTATGGTAGTGGGAGAAGTGAAGGCGGATGGCTCTGTGAAGATTCTAGGCGTTGGGGAGACTAAGAGTGTGGGAGTGAGGAAGGGAGAGATTTCAGATTTCCACCAAGTCCGCACTTGCGTGCGTGAGGCGTTATTAGAGGCGGAAGATGTCTGTGATGTGGAGATCACGAGTATTATTCTCTCGGTGACAGGTTCGCATATCCAAGGGGTGAATAACCGTGGGACTTTCCGACTTCCTGATGAAGACAGTGAGGTAGAAGAAGAGCATATTTTAGAAGCTGATGAGATAGCGCAAGACGTCGCTATGCCTAGTGATAATGTTTATTTACTCAATGTGATTCGTCATTATTGGTTAGATGGTCAGCAGCATATAACAAAGCCACTTGGGCTTTTAGGGAAGACGCTGGAAGCAGATTATCATATTATTCATGGGAATAAACTTAGGATACAGAACAGTTTGAAGTGTGTGAGAGAGATCCCATTAGATGTTGATGCGGTAGTGTTCGCGCCTATTGCATCGGCTCAGATAGCGCTGAACCGCGAGCGGAAAGATGAAGGAGCGTTGGTGATTGATATTGGAGGAGGGACCACTGATTACGTTCTCTATATCAATGGTGCTGTAGAGGCATCAGGGTGTATCCCAGTTGGTGGAGATCATATTAGTAATGATATTCATCTGGTGACGCATATTCCATTATCAAAAGCAGAGCAGGTAAAGAAGACTGAGGGTGACGCATCAGGAGATGCTGCTAAGTCTGTGGGTATAGTGACTATTGAAGATGAAAAGGGTTTTCCTGATATCGAGATAAAGCGTCAGCTATTGAATGATATTATACGGGGTAGAATGTTAGAAACTCTAGGTTTCGTGAAAGAGAAACTACCAGAGGACTCATTGAAAAATGTAGGTACTGGGGTGTTCTTGACTGGAGGAACTAGTTTGATGCGTGGTATGGGGGAGCTTACCAATGAAGTTTTCGGGCTCCCTGTTTACCGTCCGGAGCAACCAGAGGTATCAGGTGTTCAGGCCTATTTCAGAGATCCGCAGTATTCGACGGCGGTGGGACTTATTCGTTATGCTCAGATTATCGAGGAAGAGAAAAACGAGCGGAAATCAAAGAACGGTTTCATCAATAAGCTTTCTAAATTCCTTCCGTTTGGATCACATTAACTGATATTTATGAGTTCCAAGATCTATGTACATAAATATCTGATGCACAGCCGTCAGGGTTTGAATAGCAGATCTCACACGATTCAACATGAAGGTGCTCTGATTAGGGTTGAAGTGGACGGCGTTCCTGGCTTTGGGTGTTTGCATCCATGGGTAGAGTTAGGGGACTCTGGGTTAGGTGAGTTGATCAAACAGCTATCGGAAGGCAGGGCTTCGCGCCAGGTGAAGTGTGCTTTAGAATGTGCTGCAGCTGATAGAAGAGCGCGAGCGCAGGGGGTAAGTTTATTTGCCGGGCTAGAGGTGCCTATGAGTCACGCTACGATTGTGGGTGGAGCTGATAGGGTGGAGCTTGCTGTTGCGGCAGGTTTCGATACTGTGAAGCTTAAAGTGGGGCGTGATGTGGTGGAGAACTTAAGGCTCCTGCGAGAGGTTAACGGTTTATTTCCAGAGCTTAAGATGAGGTTAGATTTTAATGGGGTTTCTGGTGAAGGAGCATTAGAGTTCATGCTGATGGAAATGGGTGAGGGCCTGAGGCGACAGATTGACTTTATCGAGGATCCATTCCCGCTGGGGATATCAGCTTGGGATACACTTAGGGATAAGTATGGGGTGAAGTTTGCTGTAGATAGAGGGATAGCTATGGCGGATGGGGAATACGATGTTTCCGTTGTGAAGCCCGCAATAGATAAGACAGTGAAGATATGTGATGCTGCTCAGATGGCGGGAAGAAGTGTGGTGGTCACTAGCTATATGGATCATCCTGTAGGTCAATGTTATGCGGCATATTGTGCAGGATTGATGAATGATATGTACCTCGGACTCGTGAACAAGCGATGTGGGCTGATGACACATGGAATCTACGAACCTACAGAATTTACTGAGCGAATGGGAGGCATAAGTCCTGCTTGGAATATCGTGAGTGATTCTACTGGATTGGGATTTGATGATCTATTAGACCAATTAGATTGGAAATGTATTTAAACAGTTGTTTGTTTTCTGGGGACCCTTGAGCGGGCTTATGCCTAGAGTATCATAGGTGAAACTAAAACTATGGTATATATTCTATACAAAAATAATTACTTGCGTTTATTGGTTAGCAACAATATATAAAGAGAGTTATGGCCAAAGAAATACAAGAATCAGCAAGAGGAAAGCGATATAGCTCAGCAGAACGAGTGAAAATCCTTACTTTTGTAGATAAATACAATGCAACAAATGGAAGAGGTGGAGCAGCAGCTGCATCTAGGAAATATGACGTTTCTCAACTTACAATAGGTAATTGGTTAAGAGCCGCTGGCTCACCATCACCTAAGCGCAAGAAAAGTAATGTGGATATAGATAAGACTCTAAAACGTCTCAGTGAACTTCATAAGCTTATGGCTCAGACTGAAGAAGAACTAGACAAACAGCGTAAAGAATACGCTGGATTAAAAATGGCTCTTTAGCCACCACCTCCAAAACACACGTAAATCAATATTAACAACAAAGTCGGCTATTCAGAAATGGATAGCCGATTTTTTTACTTTGAAAGAGGGGAAACGCATTCACTAGCCTAAATGCTCTATAGTTTATAGAATATAGACTAGCGAAAACGAAACACGCATCTTTTTGTTACTCGCCGCCAGCGGAATCCGCTGTGTCCTTGATATCAGTCAAGGCAGCGATGAAGTCACCGAGTATGTCTGCGGGAACCATGATGGTATCACGATTTCCACTAACATCTTCAGTGATCTTTACTACTTTGCCACGAGCATTCTGTTTGAGATCTAGGAAGAAAATCTTCCTGTCTGCTAGAATTTTTTCAGTATGCAATAGGTCATTATTCTGCACCTTTTCTCCTTCTTTTTAATGATTCAAGTCACCACGCTTACCATAAGCGTGATTTGCAATGATACTGAATAGTTCTCTAACAAGGTCAATGATAAATGAGATTATTGTAAAAACTCTATACTGAATCAAATGTCTTTTCATCTTGATCTGAGTATTTAAGCTTGGTTTTAGATGAAACTAACATTCTTAGGAACCAGCACTTCAGTAGGCGTCCCAGTAATTGGGTGCTATTGCCATATCTGTGTTTCTGATAATCCTAAGCTTCACCGAATGAGGTCATCTGTTCACATTGAGTCGGCCACGCATTCTCTACTTGTGGACTCAGGTCCAGACCTTAGGCAGCAAGCTCTTAGGCATTCATTGACTAAGGTCGATGCGGTTCTCTACACTCATCAGCATCTAGATCATGTAGCAGGTTTCGATGAGCTCCGAGCATTCTGTTGGCGAAGGGAGGATCCTTTGCCTCTTTACTCGACACTTTCGTGTCTGAATGAGTTGAAAAGGGTTTATGATTGGGCATTTGCAGAAGGGAATACTTATAAAGGATATATTCGGCCACTGGCTGTTCCAATTGTGGATCGTTTTAATCTAGGTGATGTGGAAATAACGGCAATTCCTGTGGAACATGGTTCTGTAGAGACGATTGGGTACCGATTTGATGATGAACAAATGTCGATTGCTTATATACCCGACGCTAAGCGATTAAAGCCCGGGTCCGCCGAATTGTTAGCAAATCTAGATCACTTCATTATCGATTGCTTAAGGGAAAAAGAACATCCCACGCACATGTCACTCGCAGAATCGCTAGCGACTATTGATTTAGTAAAGCCTAAGCAAGCATGGCTGACACATGTGGCTCACGAAATGGATGTTGAAAAAGTGGAATCGATCCTTCCCTCGAATGTACAGTTTGCTTATGATACTCTGACCTTGGCACCTTGAATGGAAATCAATTTATGAAATACTTAATCTTTACAATACTCCTACTCTCTCAACTTTTCGTGGTAGCAGCAAAGCAGTCGATCTCGAGATCCTCGGTAGCAGTTATCTATAACTCAACTATGCCAGAATCTAAGGAGTTGGCAGAATTTTATGCTAGTAAGCGCTCGATACCACTGGATAATCTTATAGGCTTACCATTATCTAAGAGTGGAAAGATTAGTCGTAAAGAATACATTGATACGTTAGAAAAACCTCTGCGAGCACATTTTACAGATAAGGAGTGGTGGCGTCTTCAGTTCACTAATGATGGAGTGCAACTTGCTACCAGAAATAAGATAGAGGTTATGGTCTGCATGTATGGTGTGCCATATGGGGTAAATAATGAAGCCAATTTAGTTCTGCCTGAGGGAGTGGCGTCGACCGCTCTTACTAAACAAAACTGTGCATCTGTGGATAGTGAGTTAGCTGTGCTTTCTATGCATGACATACCTACTTATCAACCTCTGTCTAATAAATATTTCAAGAAGGACTCAAATTTTGTTGAAGCTAATACACCATTTTACATGCTAGTAGGTAGAATAGATGCTGACAGTGTGGCTACTTGTAAGCGGATGATCAATGATGCGATAGAAACCGAAAAAACTGGGTTATGGGGCATGGCGTATCTTGATCTCGCTAGGAAAGGTGCTGGCTACAGAATAGGGGATGACTGGATTAATGAGATAGAGAAGAAAAACTGGAAGCTTGGTATTCCGACGACGATTGATAAGAACAAAGATACTTACCTGACGAATTACCCGATGAAGGATGTGGCGATGTATTTTGGATGGTATACTGGTAGTGTCAATGGGCCATTTATAAATCCCGATTTCACCTTTAGAAAGGGTGCAGTGGCTGTTCACCTGCATTCGTTTAGTGCTCAAGAATTAAGAGATCCCAACCGTTTTTGGGTGGGGCCATTAGTAGCCAAGGGAGCTGCTGCGACGGTGGGAAATGTGTATGAACCTTATTTGGGGGGGACACATCATTTCGATATTCTGCATGACCGGCTCACCAAAGGATACACCTTAATCGAGTCTGCGTATATGTCCATACCTCTACTCTCTTGGCAGAACGTGGTCATCGGTGATCCGCTTTATCAGCCGTACAAGCATTTAGCTGGCACGGGTGTGGAAGCCGAGGATGATAAGTTTTATAGAGCATGTAACATGGCGTTCAAAGCATGGGGAGCTGATATACCGACCATGGTGAAGAAGCTACGTTCTGCAGCACACAAGACGAATGATGCTAGATATTTTGAGGTGGTGGGGTTGTTTCGTCGCTTTCAAGGTAAGCTAGATGAAGCGAATTTGTTCTTCAACTCCGCTCAGAAAATGTATCTTTTGAGTTCAGATAAAGCGCGTAATGCATTTCACGTTCTAGATATGATGGTTCAAGCAGGGCAAAAAGAACAGGCTATCATGGGGTGTAAGGCGATGCTCATAAAAATAAAGGATACTCCGGAAGCTAAAACGCTACAGGCGATGCTAAATATACTTAGTCCGCCGCCGCCGCCACCAGCTAAGCCAAATAAAGAAATTCCAGCTAAGAAATAATGGAGCAGAGTTATGCATCTCTGTTAGATTTTGTTAGGCCGTTGGATCTGTTGTGTGAGAAATCACATGCAACTATTGAGCTTCCTGATGAATTAGAGCTTCAAGCGATTTGGTTTAATGGCCAGTTTGGTAGAGACTTCACTACTACTTGTGGGAAGAAAATCTATATTAAGCAATTTGGATTTTGGAATAGATCTGCAGGGCCTGATTTTTTGCATGCTGCTATAAGTATTGATGGGGAGACGTATGCTGGACCTCTTGAAATTGATACCCGTCCATCTGACTGGGAGAACCACGGTCACGATGTGAACCCGGCATTTAATGAGACTATTGTTCATGTTGTTTTTGAGCCTTCTCTGACAGATCATTATACACGGACAGTGGATCATTGTGAAGTTCCGAAAGTGGTGGTTCCTCTATCGCGTATACAAGCTGCTCTGCAGGCCCCGCTCAGCGCTTCAGCTCCATTGCATATGGGCCGATGCCACAAGCCACTAGCTAATACATCCGTTCTCAGAATCAATGATCTGTTAGAGCAGGCCGCCAAGCATCGATGCCTGGTGAAGGCTAAGCGTCTGATGGCCATACGTGAAAGCCATGGTAAGGATCAATCGCTATGGGTGGCGGTGGCGGAAACACTTGGTTACAGGCCAAATCGCTTGCCTATGACTTTATTGGCTCAGCGCTTGCCGATTCAGCAACTTAAATCATATGGTGATAGATCGCTTGCGCTTTGCTTTGGGACGGCGGGGTTTTTGCATCCGGATATTCACAAGAAGGCGCCAGAAGACTCGCAGCAGTGGTTAGAAAATCTCTGGGAAACATGGTGGCAGGACCGCACGAAGTATCAACTTGATCAAGATCGAGAAATCAAGTGGGTGCTGCATGGAAACCGTCCTATCAATCATCCTCAGAGGCGACTGGCAACGTTAAGTGTGATCTCTCAGCACTGGCCTACTTTTCGCAAACTTTCTACGCAGCCGAAGGCTCTAACAGATTGGCTTCGTTCACTAACCGACCCTTTCTGGTCAAAACACTACACACTGACTTCTAAACCTGCAGCGAAGAAGTTAGTTCTCATTGGAAAAGATAGAATTTCTGATCTCATCATCAATCATCTTTTGCCGCTGAAAATAGCTGAAGGAGATAAGACTGCGTGGGCAACTTATCAATCATTTCCTGCGCCTGCAATTAATGAGAAGGTGAGGCGTGCGCATTATCGCTTGTTTGGGAATCGGGAAGACGCGGCACAATTTCTAAAGAAGTCTTGGCATCATCAAGCATTATTACAGATTTACCAAGACTTCTGTCTCGCGGATACTAGCGACTGTGACGACTGCCCGTTTCCCGAGCAGCTATCACATTTTTGATCGATTTGAATTACTCGAAAGCACCATTGAGCATGCGTTTGATGCTAGCTGGATTGTCATCTTGCAGTTCTAGTGGTAAGTTATTTTGTGGGAAATTTTGGTATGAAACTAAACGTGTGTAGCGGAAGATGGCCATGCCGCCAACGGATGTTGTGCGTCCATCTGAAGTGGCAGGGAATGGTCCGCCATGCATCATAGAGCTGCATACTTCGACTCCTGTAGGGAACTGGTTGAAGATGACGCGGCCGGATTTGCGGTTGAAAATTTCTACTAGGTCGGTGATGTCATCTTCTGGGCCTGCGTGGATGGATGTGGTGAGTTGGCCTTGGATGGACTCAGCAAGTGCGAGGAGTTCTTCCTCGTCTTGGTATGTTACTAACAGAGTAGCTGGCCCGAACATTTCTTCAGAAAGAGCTTTGTTGCTAACGAATTCTACAGCCGTTGTGCGGAAGACGCATGGTGCGCCTGCTCCGAATTCGTCTGTTCCGACATTAAGTAATGTTTCAACATTTGGTTGAGATCCGATGGTGGTAGTGGCGTTATTGTATGCCTTGCAGATTCCAGGGTGGAGCATAGTGGCACCTGGGACTTGGGAAGTGAGTTCGATGAATTTATCTGTGAATGCTTCTGCTCCTTCAGCAGGGATGAAAAAGATTCCAGGATTGGTGCAGAATTGTCCAACTCCGAGAGTAAGTGATCCAGATGCGGCAGCAGCGAATGATTCCGCTTCGGTATCATTATTGAGCACACTAGGTAACACGGCTATTGGGTTAGTGGCGCTCATTTCTGCGAAGACAGGAATTGGCTCAGGTCTTGAGGCCGCGATGTCCATTAGAGCTTTGCCGCCAGCAAATGAGCCCGTGAAGCCAACTGCTTTTATTTCAGATGCTGCAACTACGGTCTGCCCAACAGCATAGCCATTGCTGAATAACAATGAGAACACTCCTTCTGGCATTCCGGTAGAAACTGCGGCAGATTGTATTGCGTTGCCCACTATTTCAGCGAGGCCTGGATGTGCAGAGTGAGCTACTACTACTACTGGACAACCTGCGGCGAGGGCGGAAGCGGTGTCACCACCAGCTACGGAAAATGCTAGCGGAAAATTAGATGCGCAGAAGACACCTACTGGTCCTAGGCCTGTAAGCATAGAGCGAAGGTCTACTTTAGGGATGGGTGCTCGGTCTGGCTGAGCGGTCTCGATGCGAGCGTCAACCCATGAGCCTTCTTCGACTATGTCAGCGAATGATCTTAGCTGGCCCATGGTGCGGCCTGATTCTCCGCGCATGCGGCCTTCTGGGAGTCCTGTTTCGAGTGGGCCGCGAGCGGCGATGTCTTCGATGACGGCTTCAATATTTGTTGCGATAGCTCGGAGAAAAGTGGCTTTTTCGGCACCTGATTTCAGTCTGTATTCGTAAAATGCTTCTTCAGCGAGTTCCAGTGCACGGCTGACTTCTTGATCTGTGGCTGCGATTGTATCTGGGGAGAGTTTTTCTCCTGTGGCTGGGTTGATACCTGATCCGCTGACTTCAGTGCCTGCGCCACGAGAGTTTCCGATGAATGATTTACCTGTAAGCATAAGTCCATTTAAAGCCGATCTGGTTCTAGGTCAAGCAGGGGCTGTGATCTATGCCGAATTCACATGCGAGGCGGTGAAAATGAGACAATTTACAACTTTTGAAAATTTATCTCTAAGAAAAGAATGGGTAAAGCGTTTCTACTAGTGAATAGTCCAAGCATCAGCAATGCATCCGAAATGGACATAGACAAACTAACCATGATTTCCACCGCAGACGATTTAGTAGAGTATGCTCTCAAGGAGTATGAATCTCCGCTGATAGGCTATGCTATGGGGATCTTAAAAGATCTAGACCGTGCGCGTGACGTGGTTCAAGACACTTTTATCCGACTCTACAAGCAAGATGTAGAAAAGGTGAAAGGTGGACTTAAAACCTGGCTCTACACGGTCTGCAGGAACCGGGCACTAGATGTGCTGCGAAAGGAAAAACGCATGGTTGTGGTCGATGACGAGATGTTTAGCTACACAGAATCTAAGGACCCATCGCCTGATACAGTAGCAGATCAACATGAACGGGTGGCGCAGCTGATGGAGTATTTAGAAACACTATCAGAGAACCAGAAAGAGGTTATTTTGCTGAAGTTCCAACAAGGTATGAGCTACCAGGAAATCAGCGAAGCCACGGGGCTAACCACAGGTAATGTGGGATTCCTGCTACATAACGGGCTGAAGAAACTCAGAGAAATCTTACCTCAAGACCTGATCTAAGAGAAAATTTTAAACCAAAAGAACATGAAGAGTAAACTCACAAACAACGATCCGAGATTGACTGCATACGCACTCGGTGAACTCCCTAGAGATGAGGCTGAAGAAGTATCCAGATTATTGGCTGCGAATGAGAACCGGCCGCTTAAACGCGAGGTGGCAAGCATTGATTCACTTGGTGTCATGCTCAGCAATACGTTAAATTCTGGGGCTGGAGATAGTCTTAAATTAAGTGCTAGCCAACGAGATGCAATTTTCCGCTCGGCGAAAGCACCGACTGCTGATGATGTGAGTTCAGCCCACCAGTCTGCGTGGTTGAGACCTGTGTTAGTGACTCTCGGAGCAGCCGCGTTGGTGACAATATCGTTTATGGTGTTAGATAATGTGGATAGCAGTGAAGACATGTTGACCAGGATGCCAGAGGTAAGTTTTTCTGAGCTTACGGAAGATAAACTCAATGCACCTATCCAACCCAGTGCTGCAAACTGGGAGGGTGAAGCGGGGTCTAGCAGTGTTAGTAGCCAAGGGGCTGTTGACGTGAGCTATCCATTAGCTGATGAAGGGGGGGGTATAGAAGATGATAAAGGTCAACTTATTAACTTAGTAGAGCACGACTGGGTGAACCGAGCGGACCAAGCTGTCACTAGGATGCCTATGGCTTGTGGTAAAGCGAGCTGGAAGTGGGTTAAGCATAGCATCGAAGTTGATGGGGTTCTTCCTGATAAGAATGCAGTTAGAGTGGAAGAGGTTCTCAATGCATTCCAGTATGATGAGCCTTCTGATCTGGAGTTGTCTTTTGTCACCGCGGGCGTTGAACTAGTTGAGTGCCCGTGGAATGATGAGAAGCTTATTGCCGTGATCCTAGTGAAAAATAAACATGAGCAGATTACTCAGATAGAGACAGCTGTTACCTTTAGTGAATCGGTAGGAAGGTACCGTTTAGTAGGGTATGCAAAGGCTGAGTCTGGTAACGAGAACATTATTGCGCCAGCTAAAATTACTATGGCTGCTGGTAGTGCACAGATTGTTATGTATGAAATCGAAACGACTGGGGACTTGGAAGACGCTGTAGATATTCTGTCCTTAAACCTTAGAACTTCAAGTTTGCAAGGTGAAGAATGGGTGAATGACGATAAAACTTTGAAAGTGCAATACAGTGATCGTTCATGGACCAAGGCTGAACAAGATGTGCAGTTCGCTTTGACCCTTGCAAGTTGGAGTCAAGTCATCTCAGGTAGTAGCTACACTGCTGAAATGGGCAAAGAGGGTGTCGTAGAAATGATTAGTTATTTTGATTCACTCCATGATCTAACAGTTGAACAATCTGAAGCTATCGACACCATGAAAAAAGGTTTGGAGATAAGATAGATTATTAATTGTAGCCTCTATAGCTAACAAAAAGAGCCACTCATGTCTGAGTGGCTCTTTGTTTTAAAATTTAGGGTATGTAGCTAACTATTTCTTCTTCTTTTTAGCTGTTTTTTTTGCCTTTTTGGTTACTTTCTTCTTTGCAACTTTCTTTGCTTTTGTGGCAACCTTCTTCTTTGCTGTTTTCTTCGCTACTTTTTTCTTGGTTGTCTTCTTGGCTTTTTTGGTAACTTTCTTTTTGGTTGTTTTTTTGGCTACTTTTTTCTTAGTGGCCTTCTTTGCCTTTTTAGCTACTTTTTTCTTCACCGTCTTCTTGGCTTTCTTAGCAACTTTCTTCTTAGCCGTCTTTTTGGCTTTCTTCGCCACTTTCTTCTTGGTTGCCTTTTTCTTAGTGACCTTCTTGGCTACTTTTTTCTTCGCTGTCTTTTTGGCTTTCTTGGCTACTTTTTTCTTTGCCGCTTTTTTGACTGTCTTGGCTACCTTTTTCTTGGCTGCTTTTTTAGCAGGGGATTTTTTGGAAACTTTCTTTTTCGCTACCTTCTTAGAGGTAACTTTTTTTCTAGTGACCTTCTTGGCTGATTTAGTAGCAACTTTTTTCTTAGCTGTTTTTTTTGCGGTTGATTTCTTTTTTGCTGCCATGATTTTTTTAGTGCGGTTTTGCGATTGTTAGGATCTGGTTTATTTTTAACTTAATCTGTCATAATTGAATCCTATGGTGAAACTAACACTTTGAAATGAAGATGATGATTACCTAATTTGTTAGATTCTGTTAGAATTTTATATTATGATTATATTTAATTCAGCAACATCTACTCATTGTGAGAGAGTTAAGTCAAGAGGAAAACTTTATGGACGCTAGACGATAGAAGATATATGTGGTGCTACAAATAAAAACAGTGATGATTTACTCTTGGTTATTGTTGTTAGGTTTTTTAATTTCAGCATTAAGTTTAGTTAAGTTTTCCCAGAATGTACTGTTAGATGCGCTTCCGTGGTAAGAAATTTTCCCTTCTTTGGTAATAATTACGAGGGTGGGGAGGTCTGATACGCGGAGTTGTTTGTTGAGTGAAGAATTGTTAGAGTCGATGAGCCATTGGCCAGGTAGTGCTGGTTTAGCTTCAGTGATGAGCTCTTTAGCATGAGTGATGAGTTGTTCATCGTTATCTAACAAGATAGATGCGAATGCTATGTTCTTTCCTTGGCATTGGGTAGCGGCACTTTCGATGAGGGGGTAGGTTGTATCTAGTTGTTGATTCCACGGTGACCAGAATCTGAGTATGAGAGCATCCTTGTCTTGAATGAGTTTTTCGAATGTGATCGGCTTTCCATTTTCTAGAGTTATCATTTCTCTATCTGGAGCAATGGTGATTTTTTCCATGATTTTTTTATTTCTGTGAACGGTGATGTGATGAGAAAATGCAGATGCTGTCTCGGGGCTTAGCCAGTAGGCTTCGGTGATGTGCTTTTTGAAGTTAGCTGAGTCGCTTTTTTCTAGTGCCTGTAATGCGAGGCTATACTGAATGACTGATTGCCATTGTTCTTTGGTGGCGAAAATCTTTGAGGTATCGAGATCGAATTCTTCAAGTTGGTTTTGAAACTGGGTGTGGATTGCGGCGATGGCTTTGTAGTTCTCAGTGTCGACATAATAGAGAAACGTGGCTTCGAGGATGACTTGCTTGTGCATGCCTAGTTTGGTGGCAGTTTCTACTGCAAGTTCAAATTTTGCGGGTTCTCTAGCCGTGAAAAGTTCTGCCTCACATTCTTCAAGTAGATCATTGGCATAGAGAATAGTAGGGAGAGTAATAAGGCAGATTAGTGTGGAGATGATTGTTTTCATAGAGATGGAGTGAATGAGGAGGGGGTAAAAAAGCGCTGAATTTTTTAAACAAAAAAGGTGATAATTGAGCTGTTAAGAAACAGGTTCATTATCACCTTTTTAAATGATTTGTGTGGATGTTGGTTAGATTTATCTCGCTGGGATTACGAGGCGCTGACCGACCCAAATGGTATCAGTGCTAAGGTTGTTAGTTTGGCGTAATTGTTCTTCAGTCACACTATATTTTCTAGTGAGCCCCCAGATGGTGTCACCCTTTTCAACAATGTGCGTAGTAGCTGATCCTGTTGGCTCCGCAGGGAGTGGAGTGTATGGTTGTGATGGAGGTGGAGTGTACTCTACAGGAGGAGTGCTAGATACTCCTGGGATGTCTTGGTATGGAGCACCAGTTTCACCACCGGCTCCTGGAACTGCGTATGGATTACTTGCGCCTGCTGCAGGAACTCCGTAGGGGTTTGCTGCCGCAGCGGCTTGAGCTTGCTGTTGTTGTTTGTATGCCGCGTATTCTGGATCCATCGAAGCACATGATGGGATGAGAGCTAGAGATACGATCGAAGCGCCAGCTACGACGACTTTGTTTATTGTTTGAATGTTCATTGCTGTTATTCTAGCATTTAACAGCTTAATGTAAACTAACTATTTTCAGAAATTTTATGAAGTGGGAAGTAAGAAGGCATTTATACTCTTACCATTGCATTCGGTAATAATGTGGAAGGCAAGCGGTTCTTTTAGAGTGATTCAGCGGTTTTTGGTAGTGTGGTTTTAATGAGTAAATTAGGGCGTTTTAGTGGTTGGTCATCAGATCGCTGGTTAGAATGAGTTCTAACATGGTTTTGAATTTATATCCATTTTTAGCGGACGCAACCTCGATTTCTTTGACTGTTTTAAGGTCGTGTAGGTTTAGTTTTCTGCCCTTTGCGTATTCAGCTAATTTGATGATGAGATTACGTGCTATGATATGATCGTTGGTATAGAGAATTTTTTTGAGACCATTAATATCTTTAAACTTCGAACCAAGGAAGTCTCCAGTTGTGTCGATGATTAGCTTGTTATCGTATTTTTTTCTGTGGCGTCCTATAGGGTCAAATGCTTCGAGTGCGAATCCGGCTGGATCCATTTTAAGGTGGCATTCTCTACAGTTGATGTCCTCAGTGTGCTTGGTTAACTGCTCTCTAACTGTTGTGGTTGTTCGTAAATCTGGGACTAGTGCAGGGACTTCTTTCGGAGGAGGTGGGGGAGGGGTTCCCATGAGTTCATCAACGATCCAATGCCCGCGTTCTATGGGGGTGGTCTCTACGCCATTGGCGGTTAAGGTCAGGATACTCGCTTGGGTGATCAGTCCTCCTCGAATGGAGTCCTCAGGTAGTGTTACCTTTTGGAGTCCGGGTTTGTTACTATTGAATGGGATGTTGTAAAATGCGGCGAGGTTACTGTTGAGGAAGGTGTAGTCTGAGTCGATAAATTCACTCACGCTACGATTATCCTTTAGTACATGTTTGAAGTATTCGATGGTCTCATTTTTAAGATCATTTCTAACTTTGTAGTAGGCGCTGTAGCGTCCTTTGGTATCGGGAGGCATGGATCCTAGTTTGTCTAGGGAAACCCACTGGGTGACAAAGCTTTCCATGAATCGCTCAGATTTAGGATCCTTGAGCAGGCGTTGGATTTGTGCTTTGAGCACTTCTGGCTGACTGAGTCTTCCGCTTAAAGCGATGTTAAATAGCTCTAAGTCAGGCATAGAGCTCCAGAAGAAATAGGAAAGTCTTGTGGCGAGCTCGAATTCATTGAGTTTGCCTTGACCGGTCTTGATGTAGAGAAAATCTGGTGAAACGATCAGTGCTGAGAAAGTTTTAATGAAGGCATGGTGCCAGCTGTTAGTGAGTTTATATTCGTTTTCGAGCTTGGATTTATAGAGGGCTATGTCGTTTTTTGTAGGTAGGCGGCGGTAGGCTCTAGCCATGAATCTAAGGAGGATACCTTCTCTTATTTTCGGGTCTGTTAGATCTGGGACGTCCTGGCGGCCATATGTTGTTTTAAATGATGGTGCAGGCCACTCATCTACGAATGGCCCTTCGATCTTGATTTCTGTAATTTTGATTCCTGGTAATAAGGGTTTGGTGTTTTTAGGAACCAGTTTTCTTCTTATTGCTTGTCTTGCATTGGCTGCAGGCTTGGCTGCTCCATTAGCGAATTCTACAAATATTCTATAGCCGCTATCGATCCAGAGTGTTTCGGTATAGGTTGTTTTCTTATTCTGTAAGGTGAAGGTCTGTTTTAAGCCTCCTGAACCTTGACCCATCGTGCCGAGGTCTAGTTTGAAAGGTTTATTATAAGGAGGGAAGAGTGTGCCATTTCTATATTTAAACTGGTCTATAGGCTCGGCTTCGATGGTGATTTTATAGTTGCCTGATATTTTCACTTCGGCGTTATCATTTTTGCTAAAGAGTTTGGCTCCACCGTCTCTAGTGATGAACACTCCTTTGCTGCTTGAGGTGAATCGTCTGTCTCCGCCTGCTAGTTTATCTAGGTTGAGACTATGTTTGCTAGCGGCAGGCTTGCTGTAATCTTCAGTGAATAGAGCTTGGTTAACACTTTTTTCTGCTGCTCGCATGTATTCAAGTAGGAGGTCACTGGACATCACTAATGACTCGGCTTCGGTGTCAAATCCCTTTTCTACGCTGTCATCGTAGATATATGCTCCAGGTTTGAAGTCGCCATCGTTCAAGCCTAACAGATCTTTTACCGTGTAGTTGAATTCACGATGGTTGAGCTTTCTGTATCCTGTCGTACTCGGTCCCTGCGTTGCTTCTTTGTTGTCTGTTTGCTTGAGTATGTATGTCATTATGTCCTCAATTTCCGGCTTTGTAGGTTGCGGTTTTTTTGAGGGAGGCATCTCTTGGTGGTAGAGTTGATCGTAGACAAGTTGCCAGACTTCAGGGTCAAAGGAGCCAATTTTATCTAAGCGCATATCACCTTTTTGTTTTTCTGCATTGTGGCAATCGATACAGTATTTTTTGATAAATGGTTTTACCTTTTGAGGATCGTACTGAGCAAAGGTGGGCTGGATGAATGCCACACTGGTGAGTAGAATTGATAGATAGGAACGCATTATGAGTCTGAGTTAAATTCTATAGTGAAACTGTTCCTGTGGCGTCGTTGAACTGCTCTAACTCCACTCCAAAATTCTGCAACATGGTGGTGTAGAGATTATTTAGTGGGGTTTGTAGTCCGTTGTGTTGTTTGGCGTTGATGTGACCTTTGTGTTTTAATCCACCGCCTGCTAGAATGATGGGGAGGTCTCTGTTAGAGTGTCTGGCTGCATCACTTAATCCGCTTCCGAAGAATACCATGGTATCGTCTAGAAGGTTATGGTTTGCTACCTTGGTGTCTTTAAGTTTCTGAATGAATTTGCCGTATTGTTCCATGTAAAAGCGCTCAATGAGTAGGAGCTGAGCTAACATCTCTGGCCTTCTTCCATGGTGGGACAGAGAATGGTATCCCAGTTTGACACCTTCGATTTCGATCACTTTATTATGCATTCCGAACCCGGCGGTGATTACTCGAGAACTGTCCGACTGAATGGCTAGATAGAGTAGGTCAAACATCATTGGTGCTAATACTGGGTAATCGACAGCGCTATGCGGACGCTCGATTTCATACTTAGGGGTGGGTTTAGGTTTGTCGCTCCAATATTGCATTCCTTGGAGGTGTGCCTCGGACTCGCGTATAGCGGTGAGGTATTCGTCGAGTTTGTCTTTGTCTGCTTGGTTGACACTTTTTGCCAAGGACTTTGCCTGGTCTCTGATTAGGTCTAGAACGCTTCCTTGGTGATCAATTTCCTTCTTTAATGCGGCATTAGCCTTCTCGTTATCACTTACGAAAAGAGTATCGAAGAGCGTGCGTGGGTCAGTGAACTCTCGTTTTGTGATGCCTGTTTTGGTGCGTGAGTTTCCTTGTGATCCGCCGATAGAAATATGGAGTGATGGGAAGCGCGTTTTGTAGCCTACGTGGTTTGCTGCGATTTGGTCAACGGATGCTGAAGCACCTCTTCCTGTGAGAAGGGTTCTCATTCCTGCGTGTTTATTAAACAAGCCTGGGTGATCCATGTGTGAAAAGATGGTGAGGTCATTTCTGAGTGGAGCAAGAGGTTCTAGGGTTGGAGAGGGTGTGAAGTCATTACCGTAGTCTTTAGGGAAGAAATTACCAGGATACATTCCTAAGCCAGACGCGATCATTACCATGCGCTTTGCAGGGAGTGATCGGTCTGCTGTGGTTGCGGCTAGTAGTGGATTAGATGGGAGGAAGGGGAGAGCAATGGAGACGCCCATTCCTTTAAGAAAAGTGCGCCTATCGGGGTTTACAAAAGAGCGAGATTGGTGATTTTTAGTTAGCATGTTGATCTTTTCTTAAGTTTGTGGTGAAGATTGCGCATATTTATAAATGGAGTCAATCTTGTAAATGGGGTGCTCCGATATACTCTTTACCTGATGATGCATATGGGCTAAATGTCTGACCGTGAATCAGAAAATACATAAAGCATTCATCCTCGGAGCTGGTCTCGGGACGAGATTAAAACCACTCACCGATTCTTTGCCAAAGCCGTTAGTTCCGCTCTACCATGAACCGATGGTGAACTATGCTATGAGGCATTGTTTGTCTGCGGGTATCACGGATTTTGCGATCAACACGCACCATCTTCCTGAAGCATGGGGGAAGTGTTATCCTGAGGGGACATTTAATGGTGCGGGAATCAAGTTTTTCTATGAAAAGGTGTTGTTAGAGACTGGTGGAGGGATTAAGAACATTGCTTCATTTATAGGTGATGAACCCTTGTTGGTTTATAATGGAGATATTCTAACTGATCTAGATATAGCAGGGCTAATGGAGGCACATATGAATTCAGGTGATGTTGCTACGTTGGCGCTTTTCCCTACGGGACCAAATTGCAATGTGGCGGTGGAGGACGGCAGAATAGTCGACATGCGCAATGCGCGTGGTGTGCACCCTGGGAACCATCAGTTCACGGGGATCTATTGTATTAGCCCGCAAATCCTTGATTTGATTCCGGCAAATGAGAAAATTTCTATCGTACCAGCGTTTCTGGAATTGATCGAGCAAGGGAAACTTGGGGCATATGTTTCGGAGTCTGCTACGTGGCATGATCTAGGTTCACGGGCGTCATACTTTGATGCTCATCAGTTACTCCGAGCGCATAGCAATCCCATTGATGCAAAAGCAATGATTGACCCGAGTGCCGACATTTGTGTAGAAAGTTGTGTAATTGGTGACGGTGCAAGTATCGGCAAGAACGCAAGACTCAGAAATTCCATCATTTGGCCCGGTGCCAAGGTGGCAGATAATGCGGAGTTGACTGACTGCATCGTGCGTCACGCCGCGAGCGGCGTCCATACTGGACAAGACCTTTAAGATATAAAAACTGATCAACATTCACTCTCTTACCTATGCCAGCAAATACATTACTAACCGCCATCCGAGCTCACTTAGATCTCGCTCCCACGCACTCCGTGGTCATAGAGCCGATTACTAAGGGAGGTTCTGGGCGCACCATTATCCGGCTCAAGCCTGAGGGGTATCCAACCTACATTGGAATTCATTATACCTTGGAGAGGGCGGATAATGCGAACTATTTACCAGTGGCGGAATTTCTAACTAAAGCGAAACTCAACGTCCCGCATGTGCTCTATGATAATACCGGTAGATGCTGTGCGTTGGTGGAAGATTTGGGCGACCAGGATTTGCTCTCGATGCGTGATGAGCCGTGGGAAGTGCGCGAGCCTATTTATCGCTCCACATTCCAGCAGCTTGATAAGCTCTTTTATACTCGTCCGCCGAAGGATCTGGAATTTCAGCCTGCATTCGATCGCGATATGTATGTTTGGGAGCAGGAATATTTTTATGATAATCTTGCTGAAACTCATCTCGGGATGTCCAGTTCGGAGACTCAACCATTACGTGATCACCCTGCGCTGAAGCATATGGCGGAGTCTCTTGGGGCGTCTTCACGTCATTTGGTTCATCGTGACTTTCAGTCACAGAATATCATCGTGAAGGATAATAAAGCCTACTTGATCGATTTTCAGGGGATGCGCCGTGGGCGACAGGAATACGACCTTGCTTCACTTATCTATGACCCTTACATGAATCACTCTGCGGATGAGCGGGAGAAGTTGTTAGATATTTGGGAAGATGTCACTGAGGAGCGGCCATTGGAGGATATTCTCACTATGTGTGCGATCCAACGTCTGATGCAAGCGTTAGGAGCTTACGGGAATTTAATCTCTAACAAGAATGAGGAGTGGTTTGCGCAGCACATTCCGACAGCGGCGAAATTGCTCCGTGAACTGGTCACTGGCACTGACTATGCTGAGCCTATTTTGCCAGTTCTAGATCTTCTAGATAGCCAGTCATAAACATCCTTATTTCTCTGTGAATCCTGACCTCCAGAACCGCAAGACCATATTCCTAATTTTCATTCTGGTGGCAGTGTTGGGGTATTTCACACTGCCTAGAATCCAGCAGTATGTTCCGCTGATAGGCGGGAAGACGTTGGCTCAGTTAGATGCTGTCGTAATTCCGAATGAGGTCACGATCTTGTCTGATCGAGAAATTCTTAGTCAGAAGAGTGCTCCGGTTCCTGAGCCGCCGAGTTATCTCGTCTGTAGCATTGATGATGATCCTGAGGGGACGAATGCGTATGGGATTTATGACCCTACTGATCTCGCGGTCACGGTGAATAACTTAGTCCGCTTGAATACCAAGCACCTATTTTTGGGGACACATTTGCATTGGCCTGATTTGCCGCCGATAGAGAACAATACGTTGAATACTCAGCTTGAGTTGTTAGACTCTTGTATATTATCTACTCCGTTGCGTAGAACGGCGAACTCGGTGGAGATTCCTCCTTATTTATTAGATTCTTCGGTGGCATTATCTGAGGTGCAAGGAAATACGAGGATGCTTCCGAAAGTGAACAACTTGAGCTTGGCTCCGACTTTGAAAATCCCAAACAATTGCAAGATTGGGTTCTCCCAGCTAGAGAGTGAACCAGAAACGAGTAACATCCCTCTCCTTGCGGTATGGAATGATCGTGTGATACTTTCTTCGCTTTTGTTAGAACGCTTGCATCATTTAAGGCTTAGTCCGGATGATATTGAAGTCACTGTTGGTAAATTTGTTTCACTGGGTAATACTGGCAACATTATTCCTATTGATGACTTTGGCTATTTTAAACCTACAAATAACAGAGCGATTACTGAACCGCATATTATTTCAGCTGATATCACTTCGGTTGAGAAATCACCTGTGGAGACTGAGAATGCGGTTCTAACTGCAGTCGGTGTGAAGGCGGACAGTTACCGAGCTATCGAGGCACCAGTGAAGCAACTTACTCAGCTGACTTTGACACCAGTGTATCTCGATACAGTGAACTACAAGCGCATCTCGTGGTGGGTGGAATTGTTGTTCGTTGTTGTGGTTGCGTTCTTGTTATTACTGGCGGTGAAGAGGTCTGTTTTGGTGTTTTTGTTATGGGCGCTGTTGCTGGTAGGTGGTTTGTTATTTGGTAGTAAGCTGCTCAGTGCTGAGACTGCATATTTTGCACCGATTCTCTATTTATTGTTTGCGCTTATCGTCTGCATGGTGGTGTTTCCATTCCTTAAGAGTCGCGCCAATTTCATTCACGAGCTCATTGATAATCAGCATGATCTTGATGACCTCTCCGTGCTTTACAAAAAGGAGCAATTTGCTCAGAAGGATCTAACCGTTGCTAAACTTTCCGCTCGAGATCGTAAGCATCTCCGTAAGCAGAGACGCCGTGAGCGGCGGATGAAAAAGAAGCTACAGAAAGCCAACTCTAAAACAGAAAACGATCAATAATATGTCACTCGACCAGACCATTAACAAGGCCGCCACACTCGTAGAAGCTCTACCGTACCTGCAGGATTTCAGAGGGAAAACCTTTCTCATTAAGATGGGTGGCTCGGCGATGGATGATCCTGAATTAGTTCGCCAAGTTATGCGTGATATCGTGTTTTTAGAGGTGGCTGGGATTAACCCAATTGTGGTACATGGCGGGGGTAAAGCTATTTCAGCAGCAATGAAGGAGGCGGGTTTAGAGGCTAAATTTATTGGTGGCTTCCGGGTGACTTCGCCTGATGCGATAAACATTGTGGAGAAGATTCTATCGGGGACGATAAACCCAGGCCTTGTCTCAATGATTAGAGACTTTGGGGGGAAAGCGGTAGGCTTTCCGGGGAAAGAGGTGTTCATAGGTGAGCGGATTAAAGCGAAAAATGATGAAGGCGAAGAGGTCGACATCGGCAGGGTAGGGCAGGTAGTTAGCTGTAATATGCAGAAGATGAAGGAGGCCTTCGATGCGGAGATTGTTCCAGTTATTTCACCGCTTGCCTCTGAGCTAGGAACGGGGAAAAAGCTTAATGTAAATGCTGATCTTGCAGCTGCGGCGCTGGCGAAAGAACTTAAGGTTACTAAGCTCATTTATCTTTCAGATGTTCCAGGAGTGATGCGTGACCCAGCTGATGAGTCGACCATCATTCCATCCATCAACCCAGCTACGGCGGCAGATCTCATCCAACAAGGGATTGTCTCTGGTGGGATGCTACCTAAGGTCAACTCGGCCCTCGACGCACTTGATCACGGAGTGCGCAAGGTCCACTTCATTGACGGCAGAATGCCGCATTCCCTGCTTCTGGAGATCTTTACGAAGTCTGGAATAGGAACTGAGATTGTTTCGTAGTAGAGAAATAGTTATTTGGTTATTGGTTATTGGTTATTTGGGAGCGTGGCGCAATGCTCCGTTAGCTTGATGGCGTGCAGGACTTACTCATATCTAACGGGCTCCGGACTCCGCATCCATTTTGGCCTTTTGCTACGTGGGTGTAGATTTCTGTTGTCTTTACGTCGGCATGCCCGAGTAGATCCTGGATGGTCCGTAGATCTGCTCCGCTTTCTAGTAGGTGAGTGGCGAAGCTGTGTCTTAGTGCGTGAGTGGTTACCCGTTTTGCGATTTTAGCGGCACGTGCGGCTTTGACTACAGCGGTGCCATATGAGCTGGGGTGGATATGATGTCTGCGGATAATGCCAGATGTAGGGGCTTTCGATTCATGGTCTGCAGGAAAGATCCAGAACCATTCCCAGCTTATTGCCGCCTTTGGCATTTTGCGCATGAGGGCGTTAGGAAGGGCAACACCAGCGGCACGATTCGCTCTGTCCTCAACATGGATTTTTCTGGCATATTCTATCTGTATTTTGAGTGCTTCTTTTAGGATCTGGGGAATGATGGTTACTCTATCTCTGTCTCCTTTTCCTTGTCTGATGGTTAGCGTGTCACGATCAAGATCTACGTCCTTGATGCGTAAATTCACTAGTTCACTTACTCTCAATCCAGCACCGTATTGTAGTTCTGCTTGTAATTTATACTTAGGTTCTAGTTTTTCGATTAGCCGCATCACTTCTCTTTTAGATAAGACCACAGGAATACGTGGAGGGCGTTTGCGCATTTTTACACCAAGATCTATTTCTTCTAAGCCACAGACATCTTTAAAGAAAAATACTAAGGCATTGAGTGCTTGCTTCTGGGTGGAAAAGCTTACCTGTGTTTCGCTCACTAACTTAGCCAGCCAGTCCTTAGCTCTGGCAGGTTCTTGGGCCTCTTGAGGAGTCTTTACAGTGGCTCCGAATCTAGCGACCCAGCCTCCATAGGTTTTGCGGGTGCGCCATGCTAGACCTCGTCTTGAGCCTACTTTATCCACCGCTTGCATCATACGCTCGCTGAGGCTTATGGGTTTTACTCCTTTTGAATCACAGAGTTCTAGCCAGGCTAAATACCAGCGTATTGCCTCTGTCCAATGATCGAGTTGCCAGCTTTCCCTTTCTTTAGAAAGCACCGTCTCTCGCCAGAACCTTGCCGCGGAGTCTCGATTAGGCATTAGACTAGAAGCTAGCCTCCAGCTCTCAAACCAATTAAGAAGAAAGCCAATGGATTCCTTCTCATTATTGTTAAGATCCCTACTGTGATCAAGATCATCACGCCAATCTGCAATTTGATTATAATTGTTCATGTGAGCACTGTTCATTAGATTAAGTGGTGAGGTCAACAGAAAAACATATCCTTATAAAGTGCTGATAGTTAATATAGAGTGAAAGAGTGATATGCTAAAGTAAAATATCAGAAGTGAAGGAAATCTAAAATATAAGCAGATTTAGAATAAAAATAGCTTGCCTGAAATGGAGATGTTCACTATTAATAACTCACTAAAATTAATATGCCTATGAAAATAAAGACACTCAATTTTCAACCTCAAATCACCCCGCTGAATATCAGCTAGGCGTGAACTAATAATACTGTTCTCCTAAAATGAATTATCTAATGCCTGTTCTAACGGGGTTTCTCTTACTCAGTATGGTTAGCTGTAAAAAGAGTGCCTTAGTTACCGAAGGTAAAGCAAATACCTTGACCGAGTTAGCTCCTGAGCGAGAGAAGAAAGCAGAAGTTAGCAAATCGAGATATTTTAGACTTAAATCTGACACTTATAACTGGGGCACAGATGATGACACATGGATCTACGCAGATGACACATATAAAGTGCTTTCATACGATCCTCAATCAGGAGAATTTTTGAAGAGAAGAACAGGTTTATGTAATGGACTGTATAAGAAATTAGTCACTAGAGTAGAATCTGAAGAAGCGTGGGGACTTTGGAATAGGGATCCGAGAATTGAGCAGGAATTGAGTGTTGGAGGCACTGGAATAATTGGTGGTACACATTTATCAATCGAGTTTAGAGATTCAGACAGCCGAGTCATGATTGCTGAATGTGATAATCCTGTGATTACCGTTAAACGTGTATCGAAGCATCTATCTTCACCTCCAGGGAAAAGCCTCGTCTTATTTTCAGATTTAGTTGAGAGTATACGTACAGCAACAAAAAAACGGGAGAACAAATCGCAGTAGCCAACCCCAGACGGCGCCTTTTTAGCTAAGCTTTTATGACAACTCTAACCTCAATCAAGTTACTACCATCGCTCTTCCGTCAGGGGTGGCTATGCTAGGACGTTCTGCAAAGAAATTGCCGTGATTCAGACACCAGATTTTATGCTCGGCACATGGTTTATCGGCGACATCGGTTGTGTCCCCGACGAAGATGGAATCCTCGTGATGCTAGCGGAAGGTCGAGCAATCCAATTTCCGTCGTCGATCACTAGGCCTCAGAGGAATCTAATCCACAGACTTTGGTATTCCTGTCCGGATGCGAACTCGATTCAATTTAGGGGGAGTCCACAGGCAGACGGGTGGATACGCTACGTCGAGAGAACATCAACTGGATGGAGCATGATATCCGAGGATCGGGGCGAACGGCGAGTATTCCCGTGCAGACGAGCAAGAATCGAGGATCTGCCCGAGTGGCACACGGAGATGCTAGAGTACCACCTCGCGAAGATGGACGCGCTAGAACAAAATAAAGAAGCAGAACAAGGCGGAGATGGCGACGCCGAGGAAGCCGTCTGATTAAATTTGGAGTTTGCCCCGGCGCCGCCATTCCTATAACGTTGGATCAGTTTAGAAATTCAAGACCCCAGTTATAGATTCAAACCCTAGTCGAGAAGTATTCAGTGGAGAATATACAAAGAAAATGAATTCCAAGTGTCTGCTGATAAACATACGCTTGGAAAAGATCTTAGATCGTAGTGAAATCTCAGATTGGGGAAAGAAGACGAACGAAGCATTTAGGATTTTAGGCGATAGTTGAATCTCTCAGCAGAAAAAATAGAGCGTATCGAAGAATCAAGAGTTTTGGAACGATAGCAGGATCTTGAAGAGAAAGAGAAGCGAGTCGAAGAATCAGAGACTTCAGACAATTTTGGGATCTTGAAGCGGAGAAGGAAGATTGATGAAGATGCTGGAACGAAACGATCAGACTGAGAAATATCACCCTACTTTGATTATTACACCACAAGCGGCTAAGCCGTTTAACCTATTAAAAAATCCAACAAGATAGAATGAGAAGGTAGTCGAGGTCGCTCCAGCGATCTGGTATTCTACCATCTTATGAAAACGTCAAATTA
>JBPOGF010000007.1:0-167674 GCA_051251915.1 Akkermansiaceae bacterium
CGGCTTGATTCCTTAAGCTTTAAACATTAGTATTTAAGCAGGAAGTTAAGAAAATTAGAACAATTCCAAGATCAACATCTACTTTGGTAGAGTGTGAACGCAAGTAAGCATTTGGTTGAAATTGAAGATCACACCTCAAAGGAGATGATCTAGCAACGTAAAATACAGAACAGTCAGACTTAATATGTCTATACAGCTTGTCAGCGCTTTTTTCGCTTTGCTCATGTAGCAGGGAGCGAGAAGCAGGAAGCACTGAAAATAACCAAAATATAACAACAACAAACCAAAGCACATGCTTAAGTCAGTAGATACCCTGATGTAGAGAGAAGAATCACTACACTAGCCATCTGGTGACCATAGCAAGTTGGAACCACCCGGTCCCATTCCGAACCCGGAAGTGAAACGACTTTGCGCCGATGGTAGTTGGACGATAGGTCCTGTGAGAGTAGGTCGTCGCCAGTTCTTTATGCCCTGATTTAGCTAACGCTAAGTCAGGGCTTTTTTGTGCCCCTGAGGCGGGGACAAAAAAATGTCAATGGTCAAGGGGCAATGATCATTGGGGTTTGGTTGATGGAGCCTTGGGTTGAAGGCAGATGGGATTTATGGATTAATATATTTAGTGGTATTTCTTGTTAAATTGGATGAAGGGTATTATCAATTTTTGAAGATATATTATCCTTTTAGTTATCGACGTATTATTATGAGAATTAGAAAATTACTTTTGTTGGTTTTGTGTCAGAGCTTTCTTATGTTAGTTATTGCGGGTGATGCTAGTTCTGCTCCTGAAGAATTACGGACGTGGAGTATTAAAGGTGTGGGTGAGGTGAAGGCCTCTTTTGTGAGAATGACTGGAGAGATCGTGTATTTGGTAAATGAGCAGGGCAAAGAGGGGAAGGTTCAACTAAGTAGGTTCTCTGTAGCAGATACAAAATATTTAGAGGATCATTATAAACCTAAGAATAAAGCTGAATATAAAACGTGGAAGAATAGAGAGATGGTGGGTGAGGGTTTTAAGTATTTCGTGGATGTGCCCTCTTCTTATAAAGCAAGCACGGGATCTACGATATTACTCGATCTAAGAGGTAAGTCTTATACTTATATGCATGCAGAAAAAAGGGCTAGTGTTGCGATGGGGGCTGTCTTTGCAAAGGTTCCATTTGCTGTAGAGCTAGAGACTGGTAAGTTGAGGCTTGAATACGTTGAAAAGTGTCTGGAGCACGTCTGTGAGGAGTTTTCTATTCAAAGAAATTCTGTGATCCTAATAGCGGATGGAGTAATGGCTGAGACGGCATTTGAGATAGCTGCCAGACACGAGATCTTTGGTTTACTCGTGTATAACGGATTTATACCCCGGGATATGGAGACTAAGAACAAAGTGTTTTGTGCTGTATGCGAGCCCAGAGATCCTTATCGATATATAGCAACTTATTTAGCTACAAAATATAAAAAGAATGGGAATATTTTTTTTACGAAAGAGAGAAGTATTGATGAGTTGGCTATGCTGTGGATTTACAGTAGGTATCATAAGTTATCCAAGGTTAGTGAGCTAGAGAAGAAAGAATTTGCAAAGCGAGTAGTGGATAAAGCGGGCTCAATTAGTCTTGAGGCGAGATTCTGTTATTATAACTATTTAAAAACTGAAATAGATTTTGATGTGAGATTCTCAGAAATACTTGCTAAGATAAACTCTCGCAATAAAGAGCTAAATCCCAGGTCGAAAGATCATGAACTATCTGAAATAAGATACATTTATGACGGGGAGGTAGAGATACAAGATTTTGCAAAAAGGTATTTTGCTCCTTTTGGAGCAGAACACAGTAGTCCAATGTTTAGCTATAAGGATGAAGTTGCTGCTGAAGCTATAGCAGAGATATTTAAGAACAAAAAGAAGGATATAGATAATGCTTTCATACGAAATTATCATAACCATATTTACAATGGTTTTAGGAGTTCCACCTTACCTGATACGAGGCCAATAGATAAGAAGGGTTCGTTCAAAATACAATAACAGGTAGGAATGAATCTTATTATGTAAGTTGTTAGAAATTTACGGTGAGCATTTTTATTGAGACTATATTTCTTTACTGGGGAGAATCTGTTTATTAAAATTTAGGCATGATTAATCGTGTTTATGTTTTGCTTATTTTCCTGTGCCTGATGGGGGGGGAGGTTTGTCATGGGACTGATAAAGTAAAAATGCTGAAGCAGGTATCTAATAGTGTGGTGCTGGTTAAGGATGATGGGTGTCATGGATCAGGGATGGTTTTCTCTAAGGACGGGTTGATTTTGACGAGCTATAGGGTGGTGAATGGTGAGTTGCCATTGAGTGTGGTGTGTATGGTGACTAATGGGAAGGTGACGAGGAAAGCTACTCTTGATAAAGTGAAGGTTGAGAGGATGCATACTGAATACGATCTGGCCTTGCTTAAGGTGGAGCTGCCAATGGGCTATCATTTGATAGAGGCGGTGAAGTCTGAGAAAAAGGTGGCTAAGGGTGATAAGAGTTATTTGATAGGGAGAGGTGGAGCACTTGGGGATCAAGATTTTCGGATTATTTTTTCTGAGGGTGAGGTGAGTAAGGAGATGGTGGAATGGGGTGGTGATGGTTATTTTGAATCTACTGTAGAGTATAGTGTGGAAACGGTGGGGGGAGTTATTTTTGGTTCGGAGGGAGAGGCTCAGGGAGTGATTGCGCTAAAGATAGGGGAGGATGAGGTGCTTGGTTATGGGGTGCCTATGGGATCCATAAAGTTAGAGGATTTTGTTGAGGAGGCTTATTTGGATCAGGTAGCAAGTGAAGAAGAGGGGAAGAGGTTGGTTAAGTTAGTAGAGACGTGGTTTGTGAAGGCTGGAAAATTAAATGGTTTTGAGAAACGAGAGGCTGAGCTTTGTGCTGAGATGTGTTTGAGGGAAGCAATCGCGGTATTACGATTTGATCATTTAATTTATGCTCGCTTGGCGAATGCTTTTAAAATGAATGAAGATGATGAGAGGGCTTGTCAGTATTACGAAAAGGCGAATGAACTAGCAGGAGAGAAAGATGCTGAATATTTAACGAAATTGGCTTCTCTTTATCAAAAACGAGGGACGAAAAATAAAGCTGTGGAGATGTGGTTAAAAGCTCTAGAATTAGAGAATCAAGATACCTATGTAGCTGAAAGTGCAGATGCGATGGCTGCTTATTCTCGTGAAATGGAAAAGGACGTTCGTGCTGTGTATTATTTGAACTGGGCTAGGAGTTTAGCTAGGGGTGATGCTGCTAGAGAGGAAGAGAGGGTGGAGATATTATCGGTAGCTGAGCATAGTTTAACAGAAGGTCAGAGGGCTTATATTAAGCATAAGAGTGGTGGGTTTTCGAAGCAGGATTTGAAGGACTTTGAAGCAAATGATTTTTCAGCAGAGGCAGTTACGAAATCAAAACCTATGACGACTAAAGATGTGATTAAATTACGTTGGTCTAAGCTCTATGAAAAGTCGATGACTGAGGCTGTAACTCTAGGTGAGGCTGGGTTAGAGAAAAATCTGCCAGCTAAATTAGGTGTGAGTAGTTCAGCATGTGGAGGGGTTTATCTTATTATGACTTTTCCAGATGCTAATTTAATTGGTGTGTTTAATGTTCCTCAGATGAAGTTTGAGAAGTTTCTGCCTTTGCCATCAGCAAAGACGCTATTAACTAGTGGTGAGAATAAGTTGTTGGTTTATGATCCAGATGGAAGCCAGTTTATACTCTATGATTTGGAGACTTTTGAAAAGCTAGGGGAGGCCGATTTTAAGTTGGGTAAGGTTACGTCGATCAAAATGAATAGTTTTATTTCTGACAGAGGTTTGATCTCATGGCGAGGTGAGGATAAGGTGACAAGGCTGGGTGAGATTAAGATTCCGAGTTTTGAAGTGCGGGAGTTCAGGCATGAGACTCCGCATGTTTTCAAGGACGGTTTTAGAGGGTTAGAGCATGTAGAGCTGTATCCTAATATGGATTTCACTAGTGTGATGGCAGTGTCTACTGTGACTAGGAATAGCCCGTTTGTGAATCTACGTCTAAGGGGGCTTACTTTTGGAGAAGTTTGTGTTTATAGGCTGAGAGGTAAGTACCAGGTTGCCATGGATTCAGATGTGATTATTAGTGGTGATGGACAAATTTATAATGCTGATGGGGATGAGGTTGGAGTTGTGGGAGGAAAGGATTTCAGTAAATTTCAACCTGTGTTGGGGGCGAATATGATGGTTTCGTTTAGTGATGATTTTATTAATGTTTATGATGTGGCAACACGAGAGGTCGTTCATAAGATTGGTTTGGCTCAGGAGGGAGTGGATTCTTCTGAGACTCGGAGCTGGGGTGAAGATGGAATTTTGTTAGGGGCCTCAGCGCTGCTGAATAGAGTGGTGATGCTGAATGCGGATAAGGAATCAATACGAGTGTTGCCATTGAATGGGAAGGTGTTGGAGGAGGGGGAAATACGACCTGGTTTGGATATGGTGGCGGGTGAGGTGTTTACGAAGTTGCTGAAGTATCCTGAGAGGAGTGTTGTTAGGTTAGAGGATGGTCCGGAGGGGATGAAGTTTAATTTTGAAACAAAGGTATTGTCTTGGCTAGTTCCGGACGGGCATGCGTCAGGAAATGTGGAGGTGTTGATTTCTATTAAACGTCCGGATGAGGATGAAGTTTTTGAGAAGTTGTCTATTTTTGTGTGGTAGTATTTGGAGGTAGAAGAGCTCTAGAAATAACCTTTACGAGTTAAACTGCTGGAGCCATTCTTTGGGAATGAATTTAGGATGGTTATGTGGAGTATTCGTTGGAGTGGTGGTTCTTTGCGAGTCTAAGTTGTTGGCGCAGGATGGGACTGCTCTTGGTGAGCCAAGTCCAGCGTTGAAGATGGAGGCTGTTCTAAGCTCGCCTAGGTATATGGGTATGAAGCAGCTTGCTGTAGATACTAAGGGTGGGGGGTTAAATAAGGCTCTACCTAGTAAACCAGAGACGATGTGTAGTGCATATGGAGGTGCTTATGTGGTTTTGACTTTTCCGGAGTTGAAGAAAATTGGGGTGTTTAGTATGCTTACGATGACTTTTGTAAAGTATCTACCGTTGCCTTCTGAGCGGGCGCTGCTGGCTAGTGGGGGAAATCGGTTAGTGGTGTATGATCCTGTTCTTGGAGTTTTCCATGTGTATGATTTGGATACGTTTGAACGGGTAGGTTCTAAGATTAGTAAGGTGGGGAAGGTGGTTGCTATTGGGATGACGAGTGAGCAGCCGGATAGAGGTGTGATCGCTTGGAAAGATGATGAGGACTTGGTTCAGGTTGGCTATTTAAAGATACCTAGTATGGAGGTGGAGGAACTGAGGGTTGTTGAGGGGGGGAAATTTAGTAGGGATCGGCTTCGTTCAAAAGAGCAGGTTTACTTGAAGGTTAATGAGGATTTCACGCAAGTTGTTTTATGGCGTGGGGCAGGCAGTTATTGTAGAACACAATTTTACAGCATAAGGGAGGGTGAGATTTTGAATTATCATTCATTTAGTAGTATGAGTCCGTTGAGTTTTACTTTAGATCCTGCGATTCTGGTTACTGGTGGAGGAAAGATTCAGACTAGTGATGGTAAGGCTAGGGGGGGGAGAAGCAAGGTGACGCTGCAAGGGGCTATGACGATACAGGGGACTAGCTTGATGGTGGGGTTAACTAGGAGTCATTTGGAGTTTTATGATACGTATCGGCAGAATAAATTACATGCTGTGGAACTGGATAAGAGTGGAGCGAAGTCTCGTAGATCTCGATCTATTAAAGGATTCGGCAGTCAGTATCTTGTTGGCTCAGCTGATGCGGGGCGAGTGGCTTTGGTTGATCCAGACTTACTAAGCATAGAGGTGATGGAGATACCTGAAAGTGTGGTGAAGTTGGCGAAGGAGGGGGAGAAGAGTGAACTGGCGAGGGGGAAATTGTGGACACGTAAATTAAGCTATCCTGAAGGATCGAAGGTGACTTTGGAGCATGGGCCTGAGGATATGAAACTAGATCATGATACTGGAACTCTGGGGTGGATGGTGCCTAGTGAGCAGGTTGAGGGTGAGGTGTTAATTTTGATTACGATTAAGGCTCCGGGTGCAGTAGAGAGTTATGAAAAGATTGTTTTAGTATTGAAATAGATATTTAGTTCACTTGTAAGGTCATCCTGCTAGGGGCTTCTCACCACGAATCTACAGTAATTTTCACGAATCTTGGTAAGATGAAGCCCAGCAAGATGAATTTTTGAACCACTGAATGCACTGAATGACACTGAACTAGCACGATGAAATAATCATTTCTCCCTAGCTGGATGGCCGTGAGTTCACTTGTGAGATTATAGGCTTTACTTGTCTTAGTGGTTTGGAGGATTATTCTGCATGGTTAGATTAGTAATGCGTTGTGTTTTGTTGATGGTGACTTGTTGTTTGTATTCAACAAGTGCTCATGGAGAGATTAAGAAGGAAATAGTGGATCGGGTGGCTCCTGGGGTTGTTGTTATTTCTGATTCGGTGGTGCATGGTTCTGGGATAGTGCTGGATTCAAGTGGGAAGATTTTATGTTGTAACCATACGGTGAGTGGTTTTCTGCCTTTGAAAGTGGAAGCTATGGTTCAGCTGAATGGTGTTAGGAAGATGGTGGTTTTTGATGAGGTTGAAGTGCTTCAGCAGCATCCGGTGGAAGACTTGGCGATAGTGAAAGTGAAGTTGCCCAGGGGTGGCAGGCTAGTCATGCCTCCGATGAGGAAAACGCTTCCTGAAGTTAATAGTGAGTGCGCTTTGATATGTCGTCCGATAGGGGTGACTGTTACTAAGGAGAAAAATGGAGTTTATGTTTCTGAAGGGAAGATTGTTGATCTTGAGTATAAAGTGAAATTCATTGATGCTACTGCTCCTGCTACGAGGTATATCAAAACTAGTGCGGTAGCAAATCTTGCTGATTTTCCAGGAGGAGCTTTGGTCAATGATGATGGTGAGGTTGCAGGGATTGTGGCATATGGTTATCTGATGAATTCAGTGGAGGGTATTGCGATTCCACTAGAGGATATTGAGATGGGGGATTTTGTTGAGGTTGGTAAACGAACACCAAATAAGCAGAATGGCCAACGAGCCTACCATAGGGCTACAACTATCTACAATGGGAAGCCTAGACCAGAGGAAATAGGTGGATTAGGAAAGGACGATGCAGCAGTTGATGACATTGAGAAGTCTTTTCGAGTGGCGCAGGTGGAAGCTCCTACGAGTTCAGGTGCTTTTGTGGGGCAGGCTGCTATAAGCATGGCGCATAAGGATTTTGACATAGCGGAGAAGTATTATTTGAAAGCTCTGGAGTTGGAAAAAACGGAGAATTATACAATTAAAAAAATCATCTATGATCTGGGCTTATTGTACCAAGAAAAAGGGGATGTGGAGAAAGCACGTGAAATGTGGAAGCAGGGGATGCAGGGTGAAAAGTTGAGTGATTATAGCCATGACTGTGCTAGAGAGCTAGCGAGGTTAGAAATGAAGGCGGGAAATTATTCTGTAGCAGCTTATTTGACGGTTTGGTCATGGGATATAGCGAAGCGGGTGAATCGACTTAATGAGAAAATACCTAGAGCTGAGTATGAGGAGGTTTTGAAACAGTTACCTAAGAACATGGTGCAGTTTATTAGTAATAAACATGAGAATTTTTCTTACGAGGATATGGAGGTTTTTTTAGGAGGAATCTTTGAGAAGAAGAAGGGGCTAGATAAGAAAATTTTTGAGAAGCTACATGCTGTTAGGGGGAGTAAGCTATTTAAGTCTGAAATGTCAAATGCTGTGGTTCCTGATGAATTGGGTACTTTTGTGGATTTGCCTGGTGAGTGTTATAGTAGCTGTTCTGCCTATGGGGGGATGTATATTGTTATGACTTTTCCCAATGTTGAAAAGATTGGAGTCTTCAGTGTTCCGAGAATGAAGTTTGTTAAGATGCTTCCATTGCCTTCACCAAGTGCGAGGGTGACCTCTGGGGGGAATAAGTTGGTAGTGACGGATGTTGAGTCATCTAGGTTTTATATTTATGATTTGAATACATTTAAGAGAGTGACTTGGAAGTCTAAGCCTTTTGAGAAGCTTCTGGGCTTTGAGATGACTAGTTCTATTTCTGATAGAGGTGTGGTGTCCTGGGTGGATAGAGATAAGAAGTTACATGTGGGTTATATGAAGATACCAGGTTGTCAGATAGCGGAGGTAGAAATAAAAAGTGCTGATATGACTAGGGAGATAGAAAGTTTATCAAGACAAGGAATTGCTATTAAGGTAAACTATGATTTGACCAGATTTTTGCTATTTACGGATCGTTATGGAACTAAGGTGTATGGTGAATTAGTGGATGAAGAGTTTGATCTTTCTGTCTTGAGTTTGCATGATAGTGGGTTGGATTTTGGGTTAGATCCTACGATGATGATTACGGGTAAAGGTAAATTTATTAGTAATAAAGGTGTGGAGCGAAGAGACTCAATTCCTGCTTCTGTAAAACGTCAGGTAGATAGAGGTAGTGATATCCCTGGTGGACAGATGCTTACGGTGTATCCTTCAGTGAAGTGGGCTGCTACGGTGGAAGGAGCTAATCAGATAGTTGCTGAACACGATGAAATGGTGGTGGTCTATGATGTTGAGACGCGTGCTAAACTTGGTGAGTCTAAGCCTATCTTTGATCATTTTGGTGGTGATGTTCATGCGTCGAGTCATACGGGTAGGGTTGTGATGATTAGTAAACGCGCGACTAAGGTTGGGGTGATGGTGTTGCCGAAGGAGGGGGGAGAGTGATGGCTTTTTTACCCCTTGTTAGGGGAAAAAGTCATTGGTCAAAAGTCATTGGTCAATAGTTCTAGCACGATGAAACCTTAGCCGTTAGGGGTGATACGCCTCCGTAAAACAAGCCGTAGAAGTAACGCTTTAGCGGCTAAAGTCTATATTATGGATTTTTTTGTTACTGAATAGGCACGTATGAAAATATTACGCGAAGAGCTTTTTGACGGCTTGTCCTTTGTGGGCGACTTGGAATGGTCGGCCTGAGGGGGACATTATGATGGCGCTGGTGTCCATGCCGAGGGCGTGAGCGATGGTGGCATTGAAATCTTGGACGCCAACTTTATCATCCTTGACTCGATTTCCTTTGGAGTCAGTGGTTCCGTGGATCATGCCACCTTTGATGCCGCCACCAGCAAGTAGGCTGGAGAAGGCAGATGGGTGGTGGTCGCGGCCATTGTGCTTGGTGTTGATGGTTGGTGTGCGGCCAAATTCTGTGGTGAGAGCTACCAGCGTGGTGTCTAGGAGGCCTTTGTTGTGTAGGTCAGTGATTAGGGCTGCATAGGCTTGATCTAACACTTTACAGCGTGCCTCTACTGATGGGAAGTTATCGTAATGGCTGTCCCAGCCGCCGAGGGTGACTTCTACAAAGCGGACACCGTGCTCTACGAGGCGACGTGCGAGGAGGCAGCCTTGACCAAAGCGTTCGTTTCCGTAGGCTTTCTTGGCGGACTGTGGCTCTTGGTTCACATCGAAGGCTTTGAGGTCATCACTACGCATGAGGCGAACGGCTTCTTTGTAGAGTTCGTCATAGGCCTGAGCTTCCACGTTTTTGTGTTTTTCATGGAAGTTCTGGTTCAGTGCGTCTGCAAGTTTTAAACGGCGGTCAAAGTCTTCTGCGCCCACAGAAGAAGCACGCTCGACGTCTTGAAGTCCTTGATCGGGTCGGCCAAGTGGGACGCCTGAGTATTTAGCACCAAAGAAGCCTGGTGAAGCGTTTGCGACGCCTCCACCTATGGTCACAAAGCCGGGGATCTCAGAGTTTTTGCGACCTTTCACCTTCATGGTCCATGCACCCAGTGTAGGGTGAACGATGGTGCCTCGTGGTGCGTAGCTACGGTGTAGCATGTACTGGCCGCGATCGTGAGCTCCATTGATGGAGGACATGGAGCGGATGAGGCAGACCTTGTCCATCACCTCGGCAGTCTTCGGTAAATAATGGCTGATTTGAAGTCCATCTACATTGGTGTTGATTGCTTCTACTGGGCCTTGGATTTCTTTTTTGTTAGGCTTTATATCGAAGGTATCAATGTGGCTCATTCCACCGTTCATATTTAGAAAAATAACAGCCTCGGCTGATGACGTTGCATTGTTGGATGACTGAGCGAAGGCATTACTTGCTAGGCTGGTGCCGATCATAGGGGCCAATCCTACGCCAAGGTAGGTGCGTGCAGCGTTCATCATGAAGGCGCGGCGTGAGAGTTCGTCTTGCTTATTGAGTTCTTTCATTGTGAAAAGTGGTTCGTGGTTCGTTGTTTTGAAAATGAGATCATCAAGTAATTTTTAGGGTATGAAAATAAACTCCCTGGTGTTGATGAGTGCGGAGATAATATTGCGATAGCCTTCTTCTCCTCGGTTTTTGACTTCGGCCTCCATGATCTTCATTTCATGATCAGAAGGTAGGCGTGAGAGAACGCCCATGAAAATGGAGCGGATACGGTCGTCCATACTGCCTTGTGATAGTTTGTGAATGTGTGCTTTCTTATTAGCGACTACTAGTTTCTCTACTTGACCATTCATCATGGATAGCACCTGAGAAGGATTGGCTTCTTTGGTAGCTGTGCCTATTAGTTGACGATCTGATTGGCCGAAGTTTCGCAAGATGTGTCCGTCGGGTGCGGGGGAGCTGAGTTCAGAAGCGCGATAGATTCCCTTTAGCGCGCCATAAGCGTCGCCTCCTCCGCCGCTCATCATCATGTTGCGGTTGCTCTTTGAGCTGGAGCTGGGATTTTTCATTTTCTTGATAAAATTAAGGACATACTCACGCAATTCCTCAGTGGAGTTCAACGCGAGAACTTCTTTTTGAAGCTGGGTCATTGTCATTTCACCTTGGAGGACAGGTTTACCTCTAAGGTAGATGGTGTCACTGAGGCTTCGTGTGGCGAGCTTATCAGGATTTCCTGCGATTAGTGTGACCAATGAATCCCAATATTGTTCAGCGCTCATGCGCTCAATCTGACGACCATCAAACATTGGTTTTTTATCGATTGCTGGTGGTTTATTTGAAGATTCGAACGCATAGACTTGGGTAAGCATGAGGACATGCTGGAAGGCCTTCAAATCATAGTTTAGCTCCTTCATGAGCTTGACGAGGTGTCTAGTTAGTTCTGGCGAGGTTGTCTCTTCTGCAGGGACATATTCATCGATCGGCTCGAATAGGCCGGTGCCGATGATACGTTTCCACATTCTGTTGGTAATGATGGTGCTGAACTGAACGTTTTCGGCTCCTGTTACCCATGTGGCGAATTTGTCCAGTCCGTCATCGTCATCACGGCGGTCAGACATGCGGACAGACTTGCCGAAGGGAGTCTTGGCTCCTACGTATTCACCAGGGTCACCATCGTTGTATTGGTAATCTTCGGGGAGAGCGATACGGCCAGTTCCGGCATTTGTGAGAGTGGAGTAGTAAATTTGATCATTAAAGAGCCAACGTACCACATCAGCTTCTTTTGACCGCTCCTTACTAGCTGCGCGCATATCAGAATAGAGCTTTTGTCCTATTTCGCTTTTGATCTCTTTTTGGCCGTTTGAGAAGGCTGCTAGATGGAAGAAATCCTTTCGCTCCCAATCATCAAACGGATGGTCGTGGCACTGGGCACACTCCATCCGGGTGCCTAGGAAGAGGCGCATGGTGTTAGCCATATTATCGAGCGGCATACCCTTATCTCTGATGTAGTATCCGACAGCTCCATTGTCCCACATTGAGCCTTGGGCGGAAAGTAGGTCACGTGTCAATTCATTATAGGGTTTGTTTTCGGTGATAGCCTTCCTTAGCCAGGCCCTGTAGGGCGCAGAGGAGGCGTCTCGGCCCATACTATCTTGCACACGAAGTAGATCAATGAGCCAATTCTCCATGTGGCTATCATATCCCTTTGACTCCATCAGATAGCGAACGAGAGATACACGCTTATTAGGATTCTTTATTTCTAGATAAGCACGAGCTTCCTCGAGAGTGGGAATGCGGCCTACAGCTAGAAGGAAGCTACGGCGTAGGAAAACGGCGTCTGAGGCATTTTCTGGCACTGAGACGCGCTTTCTTTTGTAGATTTTAGCAATCTGCACATCGACCCCTCGTGCTGCTTCAATGAGCTGCTCCTCTGTGAACTTTTTCTTCTCTTCCTGCGCTCCCAAGGGTGTGGCGATGAGTGGTAATCCTATTCCACAAATAGCTGTGGACAGAGCTAGAGTGCGGTTCAGGCGTGAAAAAATTGAAAAATGATGAATTTTATTCATGATCATCATGCTTGTTATCATTTGAATTAAATTGGGGCAAACAAAATATATCCGTTTGATACGGCTTGGGTGATCAGTTAGCGGTGATCGGTGATCGGGGGCTTGGTTGATGGAACCATGGGGTATGACTGGGTGGGTTAGATAGAAATATCCTACTCGTTTATTCTATTTACATGGGCTCTATTTCTTGCAGAATAAGGTATAAATTATTAATTGCTCTCTATATGCCAGCTAAACTGCAACGATGTGATATCGCTTGGGAGAGAGAGCTAATACTGTTATGCTAAAAATATGCCAAAATTAAATCCATCTTCAGACACATTTTGGGGACTATCTGAAGGCTACTTAGATGCAGCTGATTCCATTTTTAATACAATTCGTTCTGGTAGATATTTAGGGCAGGCATTAATTCCATGCGTATTTTCTTACTTTCGTAGTATAGAACTCAGTTTAAAAGCTGTTTTGGTTGCACATAACGTTTCTGAAAGAGATATCACACGTACTTTAGGTCACAGAATTTCTAACCTTATCGAAAAAACCGAAAGTTTTGTAGCATTATCTGATATCGGCATCTCACCTGAATACAGAACCCTACTCGACAAATTTTCAGACAGTTACTCAAGTAAAGGGTTTGAATACCCAAATACATTCTGGGATGCCAAACCTAATCTAGAAAAATTAAAAAAGATAACAGATACAATTGTAAAAACCGTCCAGACATATAAACAACAATTAAGATAACCTAGGTCAGTCACTTTACACCAAACACCTTGAAACTAAAAAATAGCATGACAAGACGTTATATCTAACCCGTGAAACAAGCTGATAGCTAATTTTTTATGATGATTCTAACCTCCATCCACAGTCAAAGTTTGCCCCCTTGTCAGGGATAGATGAACTTTGACGATATACTAAAAAAAGATGTCGCCATTATTTAACTGTTTGTGCCCGATATTTCTGTTGAGGCCTAATGCTGACCGACTCGAACAAATTGCAACAGCAGTAACGTTGGCTTTAGGGGAGAAAATATTTCTGCTTACAGCTGCTCATGTTATTGATCATGAGGATGATGGTATTATCCATATTCCAGCTGGAACCAGAATTGAGCCTCTGGCAGGCAACATAGTTTCGTTAGAGCTGCCTAGCACAGGTAAGCGTGATGATGATAAGATGGATGTAGCCTATGTCGAATTGGAGGAAAGCTTAGCACAAGAAGTAGCAAAGGAGATAACTCCACTTACAAGGAAGGATATAGCTTTATTCGATTTTTACCTTGGAGGGGATCTATATACATTTGCTGGCTTTCCTTGGAGAAAGTCAAAAGCCACTAGGAACACAGTTAAAACCAATCTTACAACTTATACAGGTGAAGCTGTTAAGGAGTCACGCTATAAAGCAATGGGCTATTCTACTGCTTACCATGTAGTTATTTCCTTTCGCAGGAAGAAGTCAGCAAATATTCGAACTGGTCGTAAACAGACAGCGCCTCTTCCTCATGGTATTTCTGGTGGGGGAGTGTTTTCATGGCAGAAGGATTTAGTAGTCGATCCAAGGGAGCCTGAACTTAAGTGCATGGCAGTTGGTCATACATACAAACAACGAGAGCATGTGCTAATTGGAACTAAGCTTTCAGTATACATAGGTATGATCCAGGTAAATCATCCAGAAATACTCCAATCTGCAGGCGACGGTTTCAACCCAGAACCAATTATGATGGGGTTCGTATGGTATATACATGATGAATGGGAAGAACTTATGAATGATTTTGATGATGCTGATGATATGCAGAACTCTTGGGAGGAGTGGAGACAAAGTGCTGAGTCTGGGATAGAGGATATGGCTACTCTGGGGAAGGTCCCTATTCCAATTGAGGTGAGCGCAAAAGAGATTCGAGATTTCTGTGATCTTCATGAGTTAAAGAATAACGGATATGCTAGATCTTCTTTGATTAGTGCGATAATGGCGGAAAGGTTTACTGAACTTAAAATAGATAGATCCAAAATGAAACATCCAGTTGAATTCAAAAGGAGCTAGTATCAAGTATGAAGTGCAAGGCTAGTCTTTGGTAGGTGAACTATGACGATCTAAAGAATATGAAAAACACACTGTTAATATTATCTTGTCTTATTTCAAATGTTTATGCGTTAACAATAGCAGAAATACAAGCAATAGCGGAAAAGCATCCTAGTAATGATGAGGTTCTTAAAGAATTAGTTATGTTTGGAGGGGCTCAAGAATACGAAATTGAAGTGAAGATGGATTTCCCTAAGGGTTCGCTTGATTTAGCGGCTAAAAGGGTAGCCAGAAAAATAGTTGAAGGGAGATACGTAGTTACAGAATATTCTCTTACTCAGCCTGAGGGGAGGGAAATTAAAATGACGGAAATTATAATGTACGATGAAGTAGAATCTAACTATAATAAATGGATTTTAAATTCAGAATCCGACATTCTTCAAAAAATGAAGGGAGTTCGTATTAAAGGAACGCAAATTATTAGTTGGGTAAATATAGATCAAAAATCTAGTGAAGGGAGCTTGATCATGATAGTTGAAAATTACTCTAAAGATAGTTTTACATGGAGAGAAGTCCACCTGAAAGGTGGTAAGTCTATATTTTCATATAATGGTAAAGCTGTAGCTATTAAAAAATAGAAAGTAATTATACTTCACTGCAAAGAAAAAGATACGATAGTGATTTTAGAGGTATAAAGATGTTAGAGCTTTGCTAACTATGGGTCTAATTTGGGGGCAGTTTAGTCTCTGTCAGGTAGATAGACTCCTTTGATTAGTCCGTAACCTACGGCGATTGGTAGGAGTAGGATGAACATGAAGGACTGGTAGGTGAATAGTGTGTAGAGTAGCCAAATGAGGCTGGGGATGATGAATGCCCAGCCGACTATGGTGTATGGTAGTTTGCCTTTGGTGTTGTTCTTTCTTCCTTGATCGAAAGCATGCTTCGCGGCTTCTGAGATGTGGGTTTCAGCGATGCCTTTGGATTTGAAGAAGTGGCGGATGGAGGCTTCGCTCTTGCCTTTTTCTGCGAGCATAATGGCTTGGGGGAGCCAGAGTTTGATGTCATCATTGTCTGAGAAGTCTGTTTTTACTTTTGAGTCTGGAGATTGGTATGGGTCTTGATGTGACATGTTAGATGTCTTGGTGATTTATTTTTTGTATGGTCTTAGGCCTACTTTTGAGAGGTCGAAGGGGGTGGTTCCTTGTTTTAGGGCGGGGGAGTTTGGTTGGAGGGTGAAGTCTCCGTTTTGGGGGTCGGTGAAGAGGGGGGCGGTGGATAGGCTGTTTTTGTCTACGCCGTCTTTTTGGAGTTTGGTTAGGACCGCTTGTCCTAATTTGGGATCTGCTTTGCAGTAGTAGATGTTGTTGTCTGAGTCGAAGTCTTTCATGCGGGCGGGGGAGCGGCCGCGGCGGTCTTCTCCTACTAGGCCTTTGCCGGCGCCGGGCTCGGAGATGAAGGTGCAGTCGGCTAGGGTGGAGTAGAAGATGTTGTTTTTGTTGGTGGCTCCGTTTGATGGGCCTTCGACTATTTTGAGGTAGATGCCGCGTGGGGCGATGACGTCTGCGATGATGTTGTTTTCGAAGCGGTTGTTGAGCTTGATGGTGACGCCTTGGGATTTACATTTGTAGATGAGGTTGCCGATGAAGAGGGTGTCTTTTTGGCCGCCGTCTGTTCTGATGGCGCTTTGGCCGTTGATGTTGGAGACTAGGTGGTGGATGTAGTTGCCTCGGAAGATGTTGTTGGCGCCGCAGCCGCGGACGTAGATTCCGTTGCCGTCACCGAGGATTTGCATGACGTTGTGGATTTCGTTGTATTCGACGATGTTGTCGTGGGTGTGGAGGTAGGGGCGGATGTCTTCTAGGTCGTAGTTTTTGGGGAGGTTTTTGATTTCGTGCCAGCGGATGGAGCTGCTGGATTCGCGTTTGTTAGATTTGATCATGAAGCGTTCTACGATTCCTGCGACGATCATTCCTGAGTAGTTGGCGTGGTGGATGAGGTTGTTGGAGATTTTGTTTTCTCCGGATTGGCAGAGGAAGATGCCGGGGGACTGCCAGTAGATCTCGCTGATGTGGTGGATGTGGTTTTTGGTGACGGTGTTTTGTTTGTTTACGTCTTTGGTGCCTGGGCCGTAGCCGCAGAGGAGGATGCCTCCGCCGCCCATGTATTCTATGTGGTTTCCTGAGAGGGTGTTTTTCTGGCCGTGGAGGTCAATGCGGATGGCGCCGCTGCCGCTGTGCTGGAAGTGGCAGTCTGTGATGGAGCAGTTTTCGGCTCCACGTAGGCGGACTAGGGTGTTTGCTTTATCGAACATGTCCCAGTCGTGCTGGGTTCCTTGGTCGCCTTGTTCTAGGGTGTAGCGTTCGCCGTTTTTGAAGGTGAGGCCGCGGAAGTGGAGGTTCTGGACTGGGGTGTCTGTGGGGCCTTGTTTGTCAATTTTGCCTTCGATTAGGATGTATTCGATTAGGGTGGGGGCGAAGACTGGGGATGCGCTTCTGGGCCAGAGGTAGACTTTGTTGGTTTTGGTGTTGAGGGCCCATTCGCCTTGTTTATCGAGGAGTTCGATGGAGTTTTCTAGCCATGCGCCGTATTTTTTGATGCCGTAGGTGGCGTTGATTTTGGTGTGGGCGATGCGTTTTGTTTCATCGACTGATTTGAGTGGGAGGATGTTCATGGTCCAGAGTCTGCTGGGGCGGACGAGGACTTCTAGGTCTTCTACGTTTGACCAGTCTTTGATGAATCCTTTTGGGTAGTCGAATTGGTTGGCTTTTCCGGTGGGGGTGAATTTTTCTGATCTGGAGCGTGGTAGCATTCCTTCACGGTCATAGAGGGTGAGGAAGCTCTTTGTGGTGGTGGCTTCCCAGACTTGGCCTTTGGCAGCTGCGGGGAGACCGGGGAGGTCAGTGGTTACTTTTTTCCAGTCTTTGATTTCTTGTCCTGAGGAGAAGATGGGGTTTTCGCTGGGGTAGGCTGAGTAGGTGATGTTGGAGGTGGGGGTGCCGGAGTCTGGGAGGCCGAAGGTGACTGTTTTGTTGAGGGTGTAGTTGCCTCCGCGAATGAGGATGTTGATGTTGGTTGATTTTGTTTTTTTGAGTTCACGTACGGCGTCGCGGGTGTGTTCTAGGGTGGCGAAGGGGCCGTCGGTTTTGGTGGCGTTTGGTTCGGCTAGTGTTCCGGACCATTTGTCTGAGCCTTGTGGGGAGAGGTAGAAGTCTGCGGGGGTGGCGGCGAAGAGGGTGAAGGTGGTGGCTAGGGTGGATAGGAGGAATGTGGCGGTGGATTTTGAGGTGATCATGGGTTTTAGTATATGTGGATGTTATTGGATACTTTTTATAGAGTTTTGGTGAGTTAGGGCAAGGTTGTAATGGTTGTAGCGATAATGGTAGTTCGTTGCGTGTGGTTAATTAGTGGATTGATCTGAAATTCTAGGGGTTTTTAGGGTGTTTTTGTCTGCTGATGGTATTTGTGGGCATTATTTTTTTGGGGTTTGAAATAGATTTTATTTGGTTAAAAAGTCTGATTATTGAGTGTGGATTATGGCTTTAGCATAAGTCTGATTGAGGGGGCGAATGCTTGTAAATGCTTGTAAGTATAGGTGTTGACGATCTGTTAGGAGGTTGTAAAAGGTGCGCGGCTGCTCATGTTGGGTAGCGAAAAAAAATAAAAAATATGAAAAATAAAATAAGTAAAATGGGTTTGATTGCAGTTTCTGCATTGGGTCTATCTGGAGTAGCTTCAGCGACAATTGTGTATCAAGATACGTTTGATAATTTTAATTTAACTACTAACCCTAATGGGATTGGTGGAGGTCTTGGCGTAGTAACTGGTTCAGATGTTAATAATCCTTACTCTGAATTTGCTGGCGCTATTGGTCAGGGGAGCTCATCTAATGGAGGACAGAATTCTACAATCTATTCTACTAATGCATTTAGCATTAATGGGGGATTCACTTTGGAGGTGACTTTTGGCATTACAAGTACAGCTATTACAGGAAACCCTCCTTATCCGTCTAATTCTTTTACATTCGGCCTGCTGGATGTAGCTACAGGATCTGATGCTTCTGGTGCATTTAATGCAGATGATGGAGCTGCTTCTACTCAGTATGGTATTGGGATGAGCTTTACAGAGCGTTTTGATCAGGGTTTACATTTTGACGATGGATCAACTTCATCAGTGCTGAGTAATGATCAGTCTATTGTTACTAATGCAAACGGAGATACTCAGACTTTCGCTTTAACAGTGGATGCTGCTGGTAATTATAGCTACAGCCTTAATGGAGCTACAGCGACTGCAGGGACTACTACTCTGGACTTAACCCGTGATTATCACTTTGTTTCTTTTTCACAGGGAGCAAATGGTGGATCTTTGATTTATGACGTGACTCTTGATGCGGTTCCTGAGCCTTCATCAACAGCATTACTTGGTCTTGGTGGCCTTGCATTGATTTTGCGTCGTCGTAAGTAATATATAGGACTACTTGAAATTATTCATTAAAAAGGGGCGATCTTATTGTGAGATCGTCCCTTTTTAAGGTTAATAAGTAGGTGTATGGCCTAAGGGTAGCGAGGTTCGGAGTATCGTGGAGTTATTTTGTGGTGGCGGAAGATCTTAGTAGGCTGTCTGCCGCGAATGGGGCTGGAGATGCTCTGGGGCCTTTTGAGAGAAGGCGAGATTAGAAGGTCTGACTTCTAGAGGAGACCCTAATTGGGTTACTCGATGCGCATTCGGTAAAACATTTTCTTCACCTCAGGAGCAGGTTTGATGATGGTGTGTGTGGTTGTGGTAGCGGGTGAAATGGCAGCGGCGATTTGAGATTCGCTTTCCGACCAATTCATCAGATCCTCGCTGGTTTCAATAGCGTAGGACCTTCCAGGGATGCTGGTCCAGGTGAACTCGATTTCGCTGTTAGAGAGGAAACTGATATTAGTGATTCTAAAGTCGGCGCTTGCAACGATGCGTAAATTATCGAAATCGACCGATGAGGTGCCGGGGCTTTCGTTCAATGAGGTCAAGCGGATGCCCAGGACTGTCCCGGCATCGCTGGCACCGGCTGTGTGTGAAATCGAGATGTCGGTGAAAGCTCCGTCAACTACTTGCGAGCTGAGAATATCGCCCGAACTGGCGATGACCTGCCCGTCCGAAAGCAACTCGATTCGAGCGCCAGCAAAGTTCTGGAAGGAGCCCATATCACGGTCTCCAACGGCGACGGTGAGAGAATACGTGACCCCTTCTTCCATCACTGCCGATAGTGATTGTTGCAATGAGACATTATCGGAGAGAGCAAGCGCATTATTACCATCCACGTTGAGATTTGAGAAATTGGAATAAAAGGTGCCATCTAGGTTAAATATGCCTGTGTCATCGCTCCTAGCGGTTGAGTTGACTACACCGCTTTCCATCCAGCCAGAGATGAGCGTGGAATCAAAGTTATCAGTTTGGTCGCCATCGTCGTTATTATTGAATTCGGCAGTCTCAAAACTGGAGTTAGTAATTTGTAATTGGTTGATTTGGCCTAGGAGTGCGTTGGCAAAATTTTGGCCCAAGGTTTGTTGTCCTTCAGCATTGTAGTGAACCAAGTCCTTGAGGGGTAATCCTGTATTGATGACCATCGTGACATGTGGATCTAGTGCAGCAACGCGAGCTTGGCCGCTTTGCACGATCGTCCAATTCGTATTTGCAACGGGGACATCCTTGAGGTGGCCGAGTTGACCGATGACAAACGGCATTTCGGGTACTCCGAATTCATCGCGAACACTAGAGATGAAATTGGTGAGATTGGCCTCGTAGGCTAAGGCGTTAGGACTGACGCCATTCCCACCGGTTGCGGGAGCATCATTCTCTCCTTGCATCCAGACCATGCCTTTAATCGAGTATGTAACACCAGTAGGTAAGGAGGCGATGGCGTTATTTACAGTAGTAACGAAATTGTCATATTTGTTGTCTGCGCCTGTGTCGTCAGGATCCCACTGAGTGTGGAGATTAGTGCCGCCTGCACCGTACTTCACAATTGCGATATTCCGTGTGGGATTAGCGTCAGCAAGCGTTCTGCCAAGGGTGACTTCAGGTCCAAACTGGCTGGAGTTCCCGCCTGTAGCAGTGTTGCCTCCAGTTCCTGGTTGGAGCGCGGCCCAATTGCCGTCCACGTCGTTAAAAAGCATTACATCAGCTTGAATTCCTTGAAGAGCAGTTGGTAAGTTAGAGTTAACAGCTCTGCCTTCTGCATTTGACTGGCCTCCGATAAGATAGATATCCCACTCTTCTGGCTGAGTAGCCTGAGCGACCTGAGTTAGAGTCAGGTTACTAAGCGTAGAGGTGGTGCTATTAGCCTCGGATATAAAGATGGATGAGAAATCTACATCTTCAGTGTAGCTGTGCGTGGCGACTACACCTAGCAGGCTATCTGACCAAGTGACGGTTCCAAAGTCAGTTACGCCGTCATAGGTGGATAAGTCCAAAGCAATAGTTAAGGTGCGATCTCCAGCGTTATTGTTTGGTCCATCAATTGCGGCCCCGTTTTCAGGTCCCCCCCACATGTCAAGTTCTCCGTTAGAACGCAAAATGATAGTGCCGGTGCCATCGCGGTTAAGGAAGTGGCTGGTGGTGGTGGGGGAATTTTGCTCGGAGAAACCTAGTGAAAACCAAGAGCCGCTGACATTCCCAATTGTCATCGTCAACTCAAAGACGCCTGAGCTGGTTCCTTTGGCATTATTGATGTAGTTACCGATGTTAAGGTGGGCTGAGGAGTTGGCGCTGGAGCCAACAACAACCACGCCGTCGTCGAGAAAGGTATCGGCGGCAAGCCAAGTATTTGAACCTCCAGAGGTGGTGATAGCTGCGCTGAATGTCTCAGCTGTAGTGCCGTTGAGAGCCGCGCCGGTTCCACTGAAGGTTTCATTGACGATGATGGTCTGAGCAGTAGTAAAGTCCGCAGCAAGAAGACTTATCGTGGTTAATATTAATGTGAGCTTCAGTTTTATTGATGGTAGGGACATAGTGTTTTTTTCTTAAATTTAAGTAAGTGTGATTATTCCTATTGTGCTAATAAAGAGAACTTTACGGATTAATTATTCATCGTTACCGAGTAACTTTTTTTAGGAGGGAAACAATGAATGATTTCTTGATCTTGTGAGTGAGAACATAGCATCTACATCAAAGAGCCACGCCTCGGGGAGGCGTGGCTCTGTAACAAATGTTGATCTGAATTTTTGGATTGTCTTTTTCTAGTTACGTCGGCGACGCAAGATCAGCGCCAAGCTACCAAGACCGAGTAGGGCGGTCGATGAAGGCTCGGGAACCGTTATCTGAGTCAGTGTCAGGTCACTGTAAGTACCAGCTGCGTTATTTGGCCCGGAGAGAGTGATTGAGTTCCAGACTGGGTCACCTTGACTAGTTGCGCTTGCAGCAGTGTAGGCAAAAGAGCCAAGTGCCCCAAGGATGCTGTCGTAATAGCTAACGGTTCCAAAATCAGTGGAACCGTCCCAGGTTCTAACATCAACCTCGATCGTAAAAGTTCGTGTTAGACCTGAGGCTTCGTTAGGCCCGTCGATCGCGTTGGAATTCCCAATGGCAGTCAAGCCATTAGGCGTGAAGCCATTTCCAGCCCACATATCGATTTCGCCAGTGTTGCGCAATATCAAGGACCCAATGCTATTTTGACTAAGGAAGTGAGCGCCGGTATTAGGGGCGGCCTCTTGCCCGAAACCGATGCTATACCAAGTACCACCGGATGGCGCAAGCGTCGTTGTTAATTCAAATAGGCCGTTGGCTGTTCCTTTTGCATCATTAATAACGCTGCCGATGTCCAAAGACGCTGAACTATTGCCTCCTAAGCTAATCGATCCATCGGCCTTGAAGCCGGTATCACCAATCCAAGTTCCGCTACCGATTGTTGGTGTGGTGCCAGCTAGATCTTCCGAGGCAAGGCCAGCGAAGTCTTCTTGGACGATAATGACAGTTGCCTGAGCTAAGTTCGCTGAAACGCTAGAGATAGCCAGCGCGCTAAGTATAACTTTTATTTTTTTCATAGTATTGTTATTTTTATAGTGTTGTTATTTTCATAGTATTGTTAGTTAGAAGTACGTGATGCTACAACACGACCCCTCTTTACTAGATAGGGAGAACGCCATTTTGTGTCAAAAATTAACCTTTATCCAAGAGGGGTAAATTTTGGCCCTTCTTGGTGTTTAGTAAGCAAGAATTAGTCCTATCTCTATAACGTTCTGGATACTATGTTAAAGGGGAGGGGCTAGTTTTGTGATGAACTCTAGTGTGTGGGAGTGTTTTTTTGGGGAGATTTGGAAGTAGGTGTCTAGGGTGTTGGAGCAGAGAGGATTTGATTTAATGAGAGCAATGACGCTGTTTTCTAGAAAGATATCTTGGGGGATATCAATGAAATGGACGTGGCCTATGATGAGTTTGGTGTGTGTGGGCAAGGTTGTAATTATGGTTGGTGTGGCGAGCAACGGTGTCTGGTCTGGCGATGATGCCTTTGAGGGTGATGCTGGAGAATGGGGCAAGGTTGGTGATTCCTTGCTTAGATGAGGTTGCTACTAGAGCGATTGGTTTGGCTCCTGGGAGTGAGGTGATGAGTTGAAGGTTTTTATTGGTTATGAGGTTAGAAGAATAGTATGCTGATCAAATGATGAGTGCTTTAGCTGTGATCGGTAATAGGATAGAGGTTACTCCTTGGGATGAGATATGGGTTGTGAGTGGTAAGGGGAGGTGTGTGTATGTTGCGGATGATTCAGCATTTGTATTTCGGGTGGATGGGACATTGATGGATGGGGTGGTTATTTATGGGCTTTATGGGGCAGTGGTATCTGGGCATGGACGATATGAGGGGTTGGTTTGTAATATTCTGGTTCGGGCTGATAGTTATGACTGGGATGTGGTGGGAGATAGCCAGGCTGCGTTTAAGGTTGGTAGGGGGGTGGTGGCTCGTAATAGTGAATTTGATTTTAGGCATCCTGAGGGGACTAGGATGGAAGGTTACCCAGTTATTGGGCGGTTTGGGAGGGTGAGGGTTTTGATCTAGAGGGGGCGTTGTGAGAGGGGGCTTATGGACAGGGAGGTGGATGTCACGGATAAAAGTGTTGATCGTTGAATAAGGAGGGGGCATGTTTGGGGGATGGGTAGGGAGTATCAGATAAAGAAGCGTGTGGATGGGCCTAGTAAGTCTGGGATAGATTATGCGGCGGAGCTGAATGAGCAGCAGTATGCAGCGGTGAGTAGTGATCCGGGGGCTTCTTTGGTGATTGCGGGGGCGGGGTCTGGGAAGACTAGGACGTTGACTTATAGGGTGGCTTATTTGTTGGATCAGGGGGTGGAGGCTCGGAATATTTTGTTGCTTACGTTTACGAATAAGGCTTCTAGGGAGATGACGGAGAGGGTGAGGGAGTTGATTCCTGGGGATATTAGTGATTTATGGGGTGGGACGTTTCACTCGATTGGGAATAGGATTTTGCGGAGGCATGCTGATGAGTTGGGGTTTGATCGGAGTTTTAGTATTTTGGATAGGGATGATCAGAAGGCGTTGCTGAAGCCGATTGTTAAGGGGGCGGCTGTGGATGTGAAGAATAAGAGGTTTCCTAAGCCGGATTTGTTGTTGAGTATTTTTAGTTTGGTGGTGAATACGCAGGAGAGTTTGGAGGATGTGTTGTATTATCGTTATGATTATTTAATGGAGTGGCAGGGTGAGATAGAGAAGATTTTTGAGGGGTATGTGAGGAAGAAGGTGGAGACTAATTCGATGGATTTTGATGATTTGTTGGTGTTGATGCTGAAGTTGCTGAAGGAGAATGAGGATATACGGGAGTTGTATCAGCGGAAGTTTAGGTATGTGTTGGTGGATGAGTATCAGGATACGAATATGGTGCAGTGTGAGATTGTGGATTTGCTGGTGGGGAAGAGTAGGAATCTGATGGTGGTGGGGGATGATGCGCAGTCAATTTATAGTTGGCGTGGTGCGGATATGGAGAATATTTTGAAGTTCCATGCGCGGTATCCTGAGGCGGTGACGTATAAGATTGAGACGAATTATCGGAGTCAGCCTGAGATTTTGGAGTTATCGAATGCGGCGATTTCAGCGAATACGGAGCAGATTGCGAAGAAGTTGACGGCTAGTAGGAAGGGTGGGGAGATGGTGCCGGCTTTGTTGGCGCTTTCAGATCCTCGGGCGCAGGCGGATTTTGTGGCGCAGCGGGTGCAGGAGTTGGTGGATGAGGGGATGGAGGAGGAGGAGATAGCGGTTTTGTATAGGGCTCATTATCAGAGTATGGAGGTGCAGATGGAGTTTACTAGTAGGATGATTCCGTTTCAGATTACGAGTGGGTTAAGGTTTTTTGAGCAGGCGCATGTGAAGGATGTGAGTAGTTATATCCGGTTTGTGGTGAATAGGCGGGATGAGATTAGTTTTAAGCGGATGGCGCTGATGTTGCCTGGTGTGGGGGACGCGAGTGCGGATAAGTTGTGGCGGGGGTGGCTGGCTAGTGATGCAGCTAAGGGGGAGAAGTTACCGCAGTCGTTTTCTGCTACGTTGTTAGATTTTAAGGTTCCAGCTAAGGCTAAGGCGCATTGGGAGCAGATGTGTTATACGCTGGATGAGCTGGTGGTAGCTGATGGTGATGATACGGCGTTTGCGGCTCCGGCGGATATGATTTATAGCATTCTTGAGGGGGTGTATGAGGAGTATATGCAGAATGCTTTTGATAATTATGAGAATAGGAAGCAGGATATAGGGCAGTTGCAGAATTATGCGACGCAGTATGTGGATGTGATGGAGTTTTTGGCGCAGTTGTCGCTGATGAGTAATGTGGATGGTGATCCTTCTAAGACTAAGCAAAATAAGCAGGAGGAGCAGAAGGGGGTGACGCTTTCTAGTATTCACCAAGCGAAGGGGCTGGAGTGGAAGGTGGTGTTTTTGATCTGGCTGGCGGATGGGATGTTTCCGAATGGGAAGGTGCTGGAGGCGGAGGATAATAAGATGCTGGAGGAGGAGCGGAGGTTGTTTTATGTGGCGCTTACTCGGGCTAAGGATCAACTTTATTTATCTTATCCGATGATGAATCCTAGGAGTTATAGTGGTGAGGTGTTTCAGAATCCTTCTAGGTTTTTGGATGATTTTCCGGCGGAGTTGGTGGAGGAGTGGAAGGTGAGTGATTGGTAGGTGGGGAGTTGGGATTAGGGTTGTTTTGAGGTTTTGGTGCCTGTGGCATGTCAGAGGTTGATTGGTCAGGGGTCATTTGTCTGGGTTGATGAAACGGCTTGGGTTGTGGGCTTGGGTTTTGACCTGCGGAGCTGGACCACGAATGGCACTAATTTTTACGAAGGTGGTGGACGATGGTGATGGGTGTGCGTCTGCGGGGGAGTTCTCCGGGGGGCTGTGCTGTGGGCTTGACGGGCTTGGGTTGCGGTGGGAACCCAGGGTTTTACCCTGGGCTGTTATGTTTTTCCCCGTTGGGGAAGCTTGGGTTGATGGAGCTTTTTGGACCGCTAAATACACTTGATATACGAAAGGGTGGTGGGGGCTGGCGGTTGGAGACTGGTGTCATGATGTGGCTTGGGTTAGCCAGGTTTTGATTTTGGTGGTGAGGGTTTCTGTTAGGGATTGTTTGTTGGGGATGGTTTTTGGGAGGTCGTGGCCGGCCCAGATGACGGCGGTGTGGGTGTGGTCTGAGGCGATGATCCAGAGGTGTTTGTAGGGGGTGGCTGTTAGGAGGATGGTGCGTTTGCCGTTGATGTTTTTGGTGAGCATGTTGAGGCAGTTGAGGGCGGCGCCGGTGGAGGTGGTTTCTTTTTGGTAGGGGGTGTTGGTGAAGAGTTTGGTGCCGGTTTGGTTGGTGATGTTTTCTACGAGGTAGGATTCGGCAAGGGTGCCTTGGTTCTGGATGATGGAGTAGGCGTTGGCTAGTTGGAGTGGGGTGGCGTAGATGTTGCCGCGGTAGAGGTCGTTGGCTTCTGGTGCTGGGTTGTCAGTGATGCCGAAGCGTGAGCAGTAGCCGAGGAGGTCTTTGGCTCCTATTTGCTGGCCGGTGATGATGGGTTGGTTTTTGAGGGGGATTTTGCCACGGTCTAGGGCGGCTAGGTAGATGAATGGGGAGAAGGCTGAGCCGAGTTCTTGTTTGCTGTCTAGTGCGCGGTTGTAGGGGGAGGTGTGGTAGTCTGAGCCGCCGATGATGGTGCGGATGGCGCCGGTTTTGTTTTCTAGGATGACGACGGCAATTTCTAGTGGGGTGGGGTTATTTTTGTTGATGCTGGAGGTAAGTTTTAGGATGTCGGTGGTGATGGTGGAGGTAAGTTTTTTGTTGATGGTGGAGTGGATGCGGAGTCCGCCTTCGTTGATTTCTGTGGTGTCGATGATTTGTTGTTGGTGGCGGCGGACGGATGAGATGGCGTAGTTGGAGGTGGATTTTTGGTTGGTTTTTTCGGCGAGATTTAGAGGGGCTTGTTTGGCGTTGAATTTTTGTTCGTCGGTGATTTTTCCGATTTTATGCATGCGTTCTAGGACTTGGTCGCGCTGGGCGATGGCGGCGTCTAGGTCATTGAATGGGGAGAAGATGTGGGGGCCGCGGATGATGCCTACGAGGAGGGCGGACTGGCCTAGGGATAGCTGTGATGTGGGGATGGCGAAGTAGGTGTTAGCGGCTTCTTCTATGCCGTGGCATCCGCTGCCGAAGTAGATGCGGTTGAGGTAGTGGGTGAGGATTTGGTCTTTGTTGTATTTGGATTCGAGTCTGAGGGTGATGGCTATTTCTAGGAATTTTCTGTGGATGGATTTTGATTTGTTGTCGTAGGTGTTTTTGGTGAGTTGCATGGAGATGGTGGAGGCACCTTCTTGGTAGGACATGGCGAGGATGTTCTTGACGGTGGCGCGGATGAGGCCTTTGACGTCGATGCCGATGTGGTTACGGAAGTTTGTGTCTTCGCGTGCGAGTAGGGCGTCTACTAGGTGGGGTGGGAGCTCTGAGTAGCTGATGAGGCGGCGGGTGTCTGTGCCGATGGCTGCGAGTTCTGATCCGTCTGAGGCGAGGATGAGGTTGGGCTGGGTGATCTCAGCTACTTCGTCGAGGTTGTATTGGCTGGCGAGGTAGTAGTAGTAGAGGGAGACGATGAGGAAGAGGACGGTGCAGATGGTGGCAATGCGGAGTCCTATTCTGAGGAGGGTTCTGAGCCAATTTGGGGTCCAGTCTGGGAGTTTGAGTCTTTTTTTAGTGGCTCTGGTGGGTTTGTTCATGGAGAAGTTTATTCTACGATGATGGCTCTAGGTGGTGAGTTTGCTGAGTTTGGTTCTACGATGATGGCGCGGTTTTTGATGGAGCCTGCGGGGTATCTGGAGTCGGCTTTTTTCATGTAGTCTGCCCAGATGGGGAGGGCGAGTGAGGCTCCGGTGGCGCCGCGGTATACAGTAGAGTTATCGTCCATTCCTACCCAGACTGCGCATGTGAGTCTGGAGGTGTAGCCGGCGAACCATCCGTCACGGGAGTCATTGGTGGTGCCAGTTTTGCCGGCTGCTGGTTTGCGGAATCCGTAGGTGGATCTTAGTCTGCTGGCGGTGCCGCTGTTGGTGACTTGTTCTAGGATGTTAGAGACGGCGCGGGAGGCGGATTTAGATGCGTGGTTATCCCAGCCCATGATGCCGGAGCCTTTGTAGACTGTGTTGCCGTCTTTATCTAGGATTTCATTGATGAGGTATGGGCGGTAAACGATGCAGTCATTTGGGAAGGCTGTGTATGCGGTGGCTACTTCGATGGGGGTGGCGGCGAATGCTCCGAGGTAGATGGATGGTTGGTGCGGGATGTCTTGTTTGAAGCCAGCTTGCTGGGCGGTGTGGATGACGGTATTCAGACCGGCAACGTTTCCAACACGAATGGCTGGGGTGTTACGGGACTGGGCGAGAGCTTCTGAGATTCTGATGCTTCCTCGGTAGGTGTTGTCTGAGTTTTTAGGGTGCCAGTTAGGGTCTGCGCCGTTGATCTCACCTCGGTAGATGCGGTCATCGCTGATGTATTGGTGGGGGCTCATTCCTTTGTCGAAGGCGGCGAGGTATACGAAGGGCTTGAAGATGGAGCCTATCTGTCGCTTGGCGTGGGTGGCGCGGTTGTATTCTGAGTGGTAGGGGTTTCTTCCTCCTACGATGGATACGATGCCGCCGGTGTGGTTTTCGATACAGACGAGTGCGCCTTGGACGTATTGTGGATCACTGCGGTTGTTGTGCTGGATGTTGCTGTATTGGGAGTGGGTTTGGTGGAGTTGGAAATAGGATGGCTTGCGCTCGATGGTGCGGAGGTGGTCTTGGAGTGCGCGCTCGGCGTTTTTCTGGAGTTCGAAGTCGAGGGTTGTTTTGATGGTGAGTCCGCCCATTTTGATGTTATTTTTTTCGAGGATGATGTCGAGCTCACGTTCGAGGGTGGACATGACGTAGGACTTCTTGTTCATGCGGCGCTCAGGCGGGCGGATGTGGATGTCTTCCTTCATGGCGGCGTCTGCTTCTGCCTGGGTGATGAGGTCGTATTGGACCATGGAGCGGAGGGTGATGTCGCGTTTTTTGATGGCGCGGTCGTAGTGTCTGAATGGGGTGAATGCGTTAGGAGCGCTGATGATGCCGGCTAGCATGGCTGACTCACTGAGGGTGAGTTCAGAGGCGGATTTTTCGAAGTAGTTTCTTGATGCGGATTCGATGCCTTTGATGGAGCCGCCCCAGAAGATGCGGTTCATGTACATTTCTAGGATTTGTTTTTTAGAGAAGTTGGCTTCTATTTTTTTGGCGAGTGCCATTTCGAGAAACTTGCCGTCGATGCTTTTGCCATCGTAGCGGAATGAATTTTCAGCGAGTTGCATGGAGAGTGTGGAGCCGCCTTGGCGGCTGCCTTCTAGGATGAGAACTTTGGCGCTTCTGGCGAGGCCGCGGAGGTCAACTCCGCTGTGTTGGTAGAATCTGGCGTCTTCACGTGCGATGAGTGCTTTGATGAAGTGGTCTGAGACGTTTTCGTATTTAGCGAGGAAGCGGTTGTCTCCGTGTAGGTGGCCGACGGGTTCGCCGTTACGGTCTAGAATAGTGCTACGAGAGGGCATTTTAGCGACGAGTTCTTTATCGAAAATGATGCTGGCTCTGGAGCTGTAGATGGACCAGAGAATGGTGAAGAAAATGAGGCCAAGAATGAGGGGGGGGAAGGTGATACGGGCGGCCCATTTGGGGAAGGTGGACCAGCGTTTGGTTTTGTTGTGGGTGACGCGGAATGGGAAGGTGATGGTCTTCCAGATGAAGAGGAAGAAGCCAGTGAATATGTTGCCTACTTTGAAAGAGTTCTTTTTCTTGGCTCTTTTTTTAGCGTTCTTTTTGGTGACTGCGTGCTGGGCGCCGAATTTTATTTTTGCACGAGGGTTGCGTGGTGGGGTGCTGGGTGGGGAGGATTTAGCCGCCGTGCCTTTGGTGGTGGATTTACGCGCAGTTTTCCGTGGCGATGTTCTCGTTGTTTTTTTGGCAGGCATGATTAGGTTACTATGTTTATTTTGGGGAAAAACAGGGCGATGTTAAAGCGAATTCACATAAATACGCGAAATAAGTCGAGGTGCTTACATTAGGTTACATCTGGAAACTAGCATCGATGCGGTTTATTTGATAATTATTTAAAATAAGCAAGTGAAAGTTAAGGGCTCATCTGGCAACTGCCGACTCTACTGTTTAGAATGAGTGAGCTAAGGATTTGTAAGCGAAGTTTATTGGGGTGATAGGGAAAGCCTTTGGGGGCAAGGGGTGAGAGTGGCAAGAAGCTCCCTTAATTGTTGAAAAGTGAACAATTTCTTGAGAATGGGCTTGAGTGTGTTCATTATGGGGGGGTAACGATGAAGGAGAAAGAGACAAAGGCGGTGATGATTTTAGCGATCGAGTCCAGTTGTGATGAGACGGCGGTGGCTATTCTTAGGGATGCAGCGGGCGATGGTAAGAAGGTGGAGGTGTTGTGCTCGGAGATTAGTTCGCAGATAGAGATTCATCGGGAGTATGGTGGGGTGGTGCCTGAGTTGGCGTCGCGGAATCATTCATTGGCGTTGCTGCCGCTGGTGCGGACGGCGCTGGAAAATGCTGGGGTGGGGATAGATGAGATGGATGGATTTTGTGCTACGGCGGGGCCTGGGTTGGCGTCTTCATTGCTGATAGGTCATACGGCGGCTAAGGCGATGTCGGTGGCTACAGGGAAACCTTTTATTTCGGTGAATCATATGGAGGGGCATTTGTTGTCGCCATTTATCTCAAGGGAGAATGGGGTGGAGCCGAACGTGGCGCTGGTGGTGTCTGGTGGTCATACGATGATTATTGAGAATGAGGGATTTGGCGAGTATGAGCTGATAGGGAAGACGCTGGATGATGCGGCTGGGGAGGCTTTTGATAAGGTGGCGAAGATGTTGCAGTTACCTTATCCTGGTGGACCGGAGATTGAGAAATGTGCGTTGGGAGGTGATGATAAGGCGTATGCATTTCCTAGGTCGATGATGAAGAAGCCGCATTTTGATTTTTCTTTTTCTGGGTTGAAGACGGCGGTGCTTTATACGCTGAGTGAGCTGGATACGGATGAGGGGAAGCCTAGGGAGGGTGATTTACCTGATCTGTGTGCTTCGTTTCAGCGGGCGGTGATTGATGTATTGGTGGCGAAGACGATGCGGGCTGTTAGGGAGCGGGGGCTTAGTAAACTGAGTTTGTCTGGTGGGGTGTCTTGTAATAAGGCGTTGCGTGGTGCATTTGAGGTGGCGTGCGGTGAGGTGGGGGTGGAGTTATTGATTTGTTCACCTCATTTGAGCACGGATAATGCGGCGATGATTGGGTATGTGGGGGTGCAGAAATTTATCCGTGGGGAGTTCTCTGACTTGTCCTGTGATGTGAATCCGAATATGTTGTTGAATGCGATCAAGCTAAGGAAGTAAACTTGGGAGAGTCTGTGGAATGTAAAATTTCTGATAATTTTACATTTTAATGGTGATCGTGACTTGCACAGTGGGGTTTATCTGTCAAAACTGCTGGAAGAACACATTCTATCTTTATGGCAAACACTGAAACACCACCAACAGACTCAAGTCCTAAGCAAGACGCGGCTCCGAGCAATACAGCGGCTCCGGCTAATCACTCTCAGACTAACAATCCGAATCCTAATATGGTGATGGCGTTAGTGTTGCTCTTTATGTTGATTATTGGTTTAGGTATTGCCTTTTTTTACAAGGGGAAAGAGGTTAGTGATGGGGGAGAAACGGTTAGTGAGAAGCAGGCATTGCAGAGACAGATAGAGGCTGAGCGAGGGGGTGGCACTCCTGATAACCGCGCATCTGCGGCGGCGCTGGAGGGGAGAATTTCTGCGATTTTAGACAATACTCATAAGATTCAGTCTGAGTTTCAAATGATGAAGGATGGATATGCAGACGCGCAGGAGAAACTGAGGCGTGCGGGGAATGAGGTGCAGGGGAATATGAATACGATATCTAGACTTGGAAGTGAGAATACGGCTCTTAAAGGCCAGATCGCTCAATTACAGAATCTAGCAAGAAGTGCTCAGGCGTATCAGAACCAGGCACAACAGTATGCTAATAGTAATGCGGAAAAAGATGCATTGATTGCGACGCTTCAGGGGCGACCTAGTAATGAGAGTATGCAGCAGCTTAAGCAGACTTTGAGTAGCGAGCAGCTTACGAAAACAGAGCTTAGCCGTAAGATAGTGGAGCTGGAGCAGAAAATGTTATCGATGGTGGATGCTACTGAGGCGAATGAGAATAAAGATCTTGTTGTTGAGCTTCAGGATCAAAACGAAGTCTTGAGGAGACAGCTTCAGGCATTACAGACTAGTGTTGATTTTGCTAAATTATTTGTGAAGTCGCATATGAAGCTTCCGGTGAATGCGCAGGCACTTTATACAGAATTGAAGGGGTTAGAGGGATTCAGTGAGGAGAAGCTTCGTGCTGCTTACACTAGAATAGCGACTGAGCTTAATGCGGAGAATCTACAGCAAGTGAGATTTGCTACAGGGTCATCTATTTTAAATTTCACTGACCAGACAACGATTAAGAATAAGTTGGATACTACTAGTGGATCTGATTATTTCCTGGTGGTTGGTTATGCTTCAAATACTGGTGATGCGGCGATGAATGAGAAGCTCTCAGCGCAACGTGCTACGGCGGTAGCTTCTATTGTTAACCAGCTTAAGAAAGATGGGCAGGATGTGCGCGCGGTTTTCCTAGGACAGACTAATCGATTTTCAAAATCAGTGAATGCTGAGAACCAGCTTTGTGAGATCTGGAGAATCAAGAAGTAGTTAGAAGAGACTTCAAATTTACAGGTCATTTTTTATCTAGCGCATTTCATGCGGAGGTATTTTAAAATACTCTTCGGGCTGGTGAACATGTTGGTTGCGAGAGGTTGCCATTACAGCTCTAACAGGTTGTTCTGTTAGAGCATTTTTTTGCCGTTGATGAAGGTTTGGGTGCAGTTGAAGTCTTTATCTAACAGGGTGATGTCTGCGTGGAAGCCCGGGGTTATTTTGCCTACTTTTTCAAGGCCTAGGGATTGGGCTTGATTCCAGGATGTGGCTTTGACTATTTCAGTTAAGGGGAGGCCTGTGACTGTGGAGACGATTGCTATGCCTTCGTTATAGACGAGGGTGGAGCCTGCCAGTGCTCCGCCGTCTTTGAGTCTGGCGACTTTGTTTTCTATGACTACGTCTAGTCCGCCGAGTTGGCATTCGCCGTTGTTGATCCATGATCCCGCCATGGAATCTGTGATCATAATGATCTGGTCAATGGGTTTGGTTTTGAAGATGAGTTTGAGGAAGTCTGGTGCTAGGTGGATGCCGTCGCAGATGAGTTCTAGTTTTAGGTCATCGTCTAGGAGGCCGGTTCCGATCATGCCAATTTCGCGGTGGTGGAGCGGGGTCATGGCGTTGCCAAAGTGGGTGAGGTGTGTGAGACCGGCTTCTTTTGCGGCGAGGGTTTGTGCGTGGGTTGCTTCTGAGTGGGCGGCAGATGAGGAGATGCCGAGGGATTTTGCTTCACGGATGACGGTGCAGGCACTGGGTCTGCATGGGGCTATGGAGAGGACTTTTGCAGGGGCGATGGAGTGGATCTCTTTTAACTCCTCTATGTTTGGTTCGCGGACGTATTGAGGGTTTTGGGCGCCTGCTTTTGTGGGGTTAATGAATGGGCCTTCGATGTGGAGTCCTGGGGTTTTGGCGAATTCCTGATTGCTCATGTACTGGGCACATTTCTGAGCAATTTCTAATAGCTTTGGTTGTGGTTGGGTGAGGGTGGTGGGGAGCCAGGTGGTGACGCCTTCGCGGAGTTTTGTTTTGGCGATGTGACGGATGCTTTCGAGGTCGTTGTCGCAGACGTCTTTGGAGTCGGCTCCGTGGGAGTGGATGTCTATGAATCCAGGGAACGCGTATTGGCCATCGGCATCGTAGATTTCGTCAGAATCTGGGAGGTTGTTAGAGTCTTGGTGGACTTTGATTATTTTGCCGTCTTGGATTTCGATGGCACCACCTATGATTTCGAGGTTAGGCGAGATGATGTGGGCGTTGGTGATGAGCATGACCTTGAATTAGCATAAGATGGCGCATCATGGCCATGACTTAAATCTTAACCAAGGGGTTCTTTTTTAATCTGGACCACATGAAATAGCAGTAATAGGCGCCGGCGAGGGAGCCTGAGATGTCGGCTGCCCAGTCGGCGGGGTCATTGCCTGTTCTGCCGGGGGTTTTAGTTTGGTGGTATTCATCAATGGCTCCGACGAGTGCACCGGTGAGAAAAGTCACGAGTATGATGCGTTTCCAGTTCCATGGGAGGGATTTCTTTAAGTGGAGGAAATTAGCAAAACAGAATCCGCCTGCCATATAGTAGCAGAAGTGGGCTACTTTATCTAAATGGGGGATCTTGAGTGCATCTTTTATCTCTGGGTTACCGGAGGAGAGTAGCCATAGTGTGACAAACCAGATGATCCATGTTCCGATCCAGAATTTGTGGTTTGATGGGAGTTGGCGATAGCACCAATCTGGAAACTTAAACATGTCTCAAGTGAGCAATGGTTAATAACAGAGATTTTACTTAGGGCTTGTGTCTCCGTCTGAGCGTCTGGTCTCGTCTTCTAGGCGTTCGGAGAGCCATTGTTTCATCATTGACTGGTAGTTTAGATAACGGCTGCGTGCCATGCGCTTGATGCGTGAGAGCATGCGTGGGTCGAATCTAAGTGTGATGGTGGTGGATTCACGTGAGTCTGGTTCGTGGACTGAGCCGTTCATAAGGTCTCCATCGAGTTCGTGAACTTGCCAGAAATCATATTCTTCTTCTTCGTCTTCAAACTCAGGTAAATCAGACCAATCTTTAATTGTTTTCATAGGAAATAGTGTGTGAGCTTATTTAAATTCTGCGTAGCGTCTGTCGTAGAAGCGTTTTTCGCCTTCTGAAAGTGCACGGACTGAGATCATTCGGGCTTTTTTACCATCTGTCCAGAAGCAGAGGAATAGGTAGCGGTCTGCGATGGTTCTGCCGATCATGTAGTAGCGAGATTCACCGTCCTCACGGTCGTGGTCAGGTAGTATTCTGACTGTGAAGGGGTCTTCCATGACCTCTTCTATTTCGCGGGGCTTATATTCCTTAAGGTCAATGAGGGTATCTATTAAATCGAGTTCCATATCTGTTGCTATTCGCGTTGAGTCTATACACATATGAACGTGATGCACATTATTTTTTTTCATTACCGTTATTAACGGGTTTAATGACTGGCATTAATGATTTTAATTACTGTTATTAATGGAGGATCTCTGCCATTTCACCTTGACTATAAGACCAATACCCTTTTGAACTAATGCATCACCCAAAATGGAGTGATTTGACCAATGAATATTCACGAGTATCAAGCCAAAGAGCTATTTGAAAAGTTCGGAGTGCCAAGCCCCAACGGGCAAGTAGCAGGCACTGCTGAAGAAGCGGAAGCAGCAGCCAATGCAATTGGTGGCAGCGGATTAGTTGTTAAAGCACAGGTTCACGCAGGTGGCCGTGGTAAAGGCACATTTAAGAACGGATTTAAAGGTGGGGTGCATCTTGCAGATACACCGGCTGAGATCAAAGAGCTAGCAGCACAGATGCTAGGGCAGACGCTTGTGACTCACCAGACTGGTGAAGAGGGACGTTTGGTGAGCAAGGTGATGATTGCTGAGTCAGTAGACATTGAGAGTGAGTTTTACCTTTCTATCCTACTTGACCGTGCGACTTGTCAGCCAGTGATCGTAGCATCTACTGAAGGAGGAATGGACATTGAGGCTGTTGCTGAGAATACTCCTGAGAAGATCATCAAGGAGTTCGTTCACCCACTTGCGGGGCTTCAGCCTTATCAGGTGCGTAAGCTTACTAAGGTGTATGGCCTTACTGGTGATACAGCGAAGCAATTTGCTAAGTTGATCAAGAATCTTTATAAGCTCTTCATTGCTTGTGACTGTGACATGGTGGAAATTAACCCGCTTGTGGTTACTCCTGATGGTGATGTGTTGGCTCTCGATGCTAAGTTTGGTTTCGATGACAATGCTCTTTACCGTCACCCAGAGATCGTAGCGATGCGTGACACTTCTGAGGAAGATCCTCGTGAAGTTGAGGCATCAAAGTTTGACCTTAATTACATTGGTCTCGACGGCAACATTGCTTGTCTTGTGAATGGAGCTGGTCTTGCGATGGCTACTATGGACATCATCAAACATTGTGGTGGTGATCCTGCCAACTTCCTCGATGTAGGGGGTGGTGCTACTAAAGAACAGGTTGCAGCAGCATTTAAGATCATCCTTGCTGATCCTAAGGTAGAGGGTATCTTGGTAAACATTTTCGGTGGTATCATGCAGTGTGACATCATTGCAGAAGGTATCTTGGCAGCAGCGGCTGAGACAGGACTTAGCATCCCACTTGTCGTGAGGCTTGAGGGAACTAACGTGGCTGAAGGGCGCGCGCTCATTGCAGCTTCTGATCTAGCTGTGATTCCTGCAGATAACCTTAACGACGCAGCGGAGAAAATCGTTGCAGCGGTAAAAGGATAAACTAATCAATATTAACTACTCACTTTAAAATAAAAAATGTCAATTCTAGTAGATGAAAACACAAAGGTGCTCGTTCAGGGTATCACGGGTGGATTCGGTGGAAAGCACGCACAGCTTTCTCTCGACTACGGCACTAAGATCGTAGCAGGTGTCACACCGGGTAAAGGTGGACAAACATTCGGAACAAGCACTCCAATTTACGACACCGTATCTGAGGCAGCTTATCAAGCAGGCGCAACAGTTTCTGCGATCTTCGTTCCACCTCCGTTCGCCGCTGATGCGATTTTGGAGGCAGTGGATGCGGGTATGGAGCTCGTGATCGCGATTACTGAAGGTATTCCTGTAGCGGATATGATGCGTGTCAAGGCAGCGATGCAAGGTAGCAAGACTCGTCTTATCGGGCCTAACTGCCCTGGTGTTGTGACACCTGGTCGCGGCGAAGGTTCACATGGTGGTTGCCGTATTGGTATTGCACCAGGATACATTCATAAGCGTGGAAACGTGGGTGTTGTGTCACGTTCAGGAACTCTTACTTATGAGGCGGTATATCAGCTTACTGAGCTTGGTTATGGTCAGTCTACATGTGTGGGCATTGGTGGTGATCCGATCAATGGGACTTCACACCTTGATGTTCTTAAGATGTTCAATGACGACGACGAGACTGAAGCGATCATCATGATCGGTGAGATTGGTGGTAATGCTGAAGCGGAGGCAGCTCGTTGGGCTGCAGAGAACTGCAAGAAGCCGATTGCTGGATTCATCGCGGGTGCTACAGCGCCTCCGGGACGCCGCATGGGGCACGCGGGTGCTATTGTTGGTGGTGAGGAGGATACAGCTGAAGCTAAGAAGAAGATTCTAGCTGAATGCGGTATTGCTGTTTCTGAGACTCCATCGAACATGGGTCGCACGCTTGTTGATATGCTCAAGAAGTAATGGGGTGATCTGTTGGTGGTGATCAGTGATCGGTGCCAGCTTGATGGAGCTCTGACTGTTTTTAAAACGCTCTCTGGGGATTACCTGGAGAGCGTTTTTTTTGTGGTGTGGTGGCTGGGTGGCTAAGGTTTTATTTGGGCTAGGAGGCCTGGATCTTTGATTTGTTTGTCTCTGGAGAGCATGATGATTTTTGAGAGGAGTTCGGCGGTTTTTGGGTCGTTGTCTGCGAATGGGAGGAAGATGCGTCCTCGGTGTTGTGACTGGATGGCTACTAGGAATATGGCGCCGCCAGGGAGGGTGTGGACGATGGTGCTGCCTAGGTGGATGGTGTATTTTGCGAGGTCTCCGTGGATGATGGCGTGGGTGTCCTTAAAGCTGACATTGGCTAGGTTTAGCATTTGGCAGGTTTCTGCGGCTAATGCTGCGCGCATTTGGATGGTGGACTGGGTGGCTTCTGGGTCTACTCCGCCTTGGTGTGCGACGCTGACGACGAGGTCTAGGTCCCGCATGGCTTCGCTAAAGATGTGTGGAGGGACTTGGTCTAGCGGGATGATTTTAGGGTTATTTTTGGTGAAGAAGTAGACGTTGGCTAGGGTGAGTCCTTCTAGTTCTGCTGGGGTGTAGAAGTATTCTTCGAAGTCGATCCAGGCGCAGATGCCTTCTTTGTGGTAGACTTTACGGACTCCTTCTTCTGGGACGTTGAGCCAGCCTCTGCTCCCGAGGAGGGCGAGAGCTTGTCTGGGGTTGACTTGGTGGCCGGCGTAGCGGGAGCTGCGGTTGGTGAGGTCACTTTTCTCGGCGTCTGAGATGGGGTAGTATTCTCTGAAGACTTGTTTGAAGGGTTGTATCCATTGGTGTTCGAAGCAGTATTTTTGCCAGTAGCTCCATTGTTTGCTTAGGAATAGCTGGGTGGGGTGGGAGATGGTGAGTAGGTCTGTGGGTTTGAGTGGGATGGTGGAGTTGTTGTGGGTGAATAGGGCGTTACCTGTGTTGGTGATTCTGCCGACGGTGTTGTCGTGAGTGAATAGGAGGTTGCTGGTGAAGCGTGCTAGTAGTGGATGCTGGGAGAATGTTTTGATTTCTTCTGCGGTAAAGGGTTCTTGGCTGCACATCATTTCTTCTAGTGATTGGCGCATGCGTGAGATTTGTTTTTTGAGCTTGGTTTTGCGTTCTGTTAGGGCTTTGAATTTGGGGAGTTTCTTGAGTTTGGCAGGGATTGCTTTGAGTGGTTTGCCTGCGCGGTTGATGGAGATTTCTGGTTCTCCGAGTTTTGTGATGGAGAGTGAGACTGTGACGTCTGCGTCTGTTTCTGTGATGGATCCGGACTTGAGGTCTTCTAGTGATTTTCCTTCCATGGCCCATTCGAGGCGGATGGGGTCTGCGTAGCCTGCGGTTCTGGCTAGGTTTTCTGTGCCGATTTGTGCGCAGCGTTTTTCGCTGGCTTGGCGTTGGGAGCCGAATTTTTTGCTTACGCGGGTGAATTCTTTGAAGAGTTCGTATCGGAGTAGGAGGTCATTTTCGCGGGATTTTCCTGTTGCTAGTGGGAGTAGTCCGAGTGCTCTGACTGAGTCTTGGTGGCGTTTGGATTTGATGCGTTTTGTGATGTCTGTTTTGGTGATTTGCTTGAGCATGGCGTTGGCGAAGAGTTCGGCTCTTTTGTGTCCGCCCGAGGAGGATGCGAATTTGGCGGCTTTTAGGACGATGGTCCATTTTGCTTTTTTGAGTGATTGGTAGACTTCGCTGAACCATGTGACGTCGACTGCTCCGTCGACTAATTCATCTGGGGTTAGTGGTGTTTTCTCTGCGACTTGTGCATTCCATTGTTCTTTGACGTCTTGGTCTACTTCCCAGTGTTCGTCTTTGGTGTGTGCGTGGATCCACCAGACGGCGTTTTCTAGTCCATGGTATTGGACGTGGGCTTCGATGTGTTTTGCCCATTGGGGTGCAAACATGGCGAGGTCGATGAAGCGTTCTTTGGAGATTTTGCTGGCTGTGGCGAGCTTGGAGAATTTTTCATGGCTGTCGTGATTAGTGGGGGTGGAGGCGCGGAGTAGTGAGCTGAATACGGAGGCTTTTGCGTAGCTGCCTTCGCCCCATTGGTATTGTCTGACGAGGTTGTTGTTGCCTATGATGGTGGCGAATTTGATGAAGTATTCTGAGCCTTCGACGAATGTAATACCGCTGGCTTCTGGTGAGGTGATTTGTTTGAGGTCTCCGCGTTCCATTTCTACTTCTAGGATGCGTGTTTGGATTTTTTGGGATAGGTGTAGGAGGGCTGGGTAGCTGGGGTGTTTTAGCCATTCTTTGTTTGGTTTGCGGGTGCAAAATGAGCGGAATGTACTGAGGTTTTCTTCTTCGTTGGTGGGAGATTTTCCTGCGAGTAGGTAGGTGAGTTCGTTGGAGTCGATGAGGTTTAGTTCAATGGCTCTGAGGAGGGTAGTGGTTTCGATGGCGTCTACGTTCCAGAGTTTAGTGAGGGGGATGGTTTCTGAGTTTTGTAGGATGGTGGGGCGCCAATACCAGCGGTGAAGCTCGAAGAGGCGGGTGAACTGTTGGTCTGATAGTGTGGTTCCATGTAGTGCGGTTTCCCATTTATGGCCGGGGCCGTGGGATATCTCGGTGCGTTTTTTTAATGATTTGGAGTATCCTGAGCTGTTGAGTTCTTCTTTGATGTAGTTTCCTGTGTCTGCGATGGCGTAGTCGATGATGGTGTCAATGTGTTGGGGGGTGTAGGTTTGCTGTTCTAGGATCCATGTGATGAGGCTGGAGACGTGGTCATAGTGCTCGATGGTGGTGTTATCTATGATTACTTTGAACTTATCATTCCAGTAGCTGTAGTTTGAGGTTTCTTGTTGGATCTTGAGGTGGGCGCGGAATAGTGTGAGTCCGTCTTTGTCATTGTTGGTGCTGAGGAATTCTACATACCAGTCAATGAGTTGGGCGCCGAAGGGCATGAGGGCTAGATTTTCTTGGTGGGATTTATTTTTGGAGTAGGTGGGCCAGCCCCATTTGATGTTGCCGAATAGGTGGCGTTCTGTGGTGCTTCCTTGGTAGCTGGGTGTGAGCTCTACTTCTATTTCTGAGCGTTGTTTTACCCATTGGTTTAGGGAGATGATGAGGGCTGAGGTGTTGTTAGTGAGGGTGGTGACTTTTGCGGCTTGTGGGATGATGGGAGGTTTGATAGTGGCGGGGTCACAGAGGCCGAGGGCGTTCTGGTAGGTGTGTTTTTCTTGGTGATGCTGGAGTGCTAGGGTGAGGAGTGCGGTTTCGTCTTTTGTGAGTATTTTACGGCTTTTTTTGTAGTCTAGAAGGGTTTGTTTGACTTCGTTTATTTTGCGGTTTTCTCCTATGAGCTGGCCTGCGAGTTCGACTCCTGCGAGTCTCTGTGCGGCGTTTTTGGAGGTGAGGAGGCGCTTGTATGAGGCGAGGGCTTGTGGGTCATCTTGGGCTAAGAGTAGACGGAGGGATGAGCGTCTGAGGTTGGCTGCTTTGCGTGTGAGTAGGGCTTCGATGACGAGGCTGCCTGTTTCGTCTATTTTGAGTTTTTTGAGTTTTTTGAAGACTGTGTTTACTACGTCAGGTGAGCGGTCTTTGATGCAGTCTAGGAGTAGTTTGTAGTGGTTGGTGTCTGCGGTTGTTTTGAAGCTTTTGGCTAGTTTCTCGACGAGGGCTGCGCGGCCGTAGGGTGACATTTGGTCTCTGAATGGTGCTATTTCTAGGATGCTGCGTTGGCCGCTGTGGTGGACTATGAGGTCTGCGATGCTGCTGGCTTCTAGGGTGCGTGCGGTCCATGGCCAGATGGTGGGTGGGATGTTTATTTGTTTGCTGGGGAGGGCTTTGAGTCGTTGGGTTAGGATCTCGAAGAAGTCGGTTTTTGGTTGATTTTGGATGACCCAGGCATTTTGTAGGAATACGGGGAGGCTTTTGTCTTTGAGTCCGGTTGCGGCTATTTGGCTGCTTGCTGTGCAGCGGGTGAGTCTGAGGAAGGTGGAGGTGGCGAAGCGGATTTTTTCATTGTCGGCGGCGAGTAGTTCTTTTGCTTTTGGGAGTGCTAGTTCGATGTCATAGAATGCCATTGCCCAGAGTCCGAAGTAGACGGTTTGGGGGGTGTTGGATTCTGTGGCTTGGAGAGCTGCTTTTGGGGAGGTGAGGAATTGTTTGATGTTGGTGAGGATGTCTCTGAAGGTTTTGAAGCTTTGGGCGTCCCATTCTTGGGCGAACCAGACATCGATTCCGCGGGCGATGGAGCTAAATCTTAGGAGATTGTGGTCGAGTATGAGGTCGATCATGCGGAGGAATGCTTGTGGGTGGGCTAGGTCTACGGCATCGATGATGGATTGGCGGAGGCCTTCTTGGCGCTGGGCTGCTAGGAGGAGTTTTTCGATAGCTTCCCAGCCTTTGGGGTTGGAGGCTGTGAGGAGTGTTGGGATGAGGTGGTGGCTCATGGATTGGCCGCTGTTCTCGTCATAGATGATGTCGATGTATTGTTCTAGGATTTGATTACCAAAGTCTGTTTTGTGGTCGATCTGGCTGATTAGGATGGGGGTGAGTGGGGCTGCTTGGTAATTTAGGCTGAGGGTGAGGTTAGGGAGGTTTTCTGGGGTGAATTTATATTTATCGCAGAGTTTTTTGAGGCTGGTGAGCCAGTTTATTCTTTGTTCGCGGTGGTAGGTTTCGTTTTTTGGTGCTCTGAATGCTCTGGCTTGCCAGCCGGTTTGGTAGACTTGGGTGGTGGAGTGCAGCCAGGCGGTTTCTACCATGGGCGCGATTTCGCCGAAGAAGATCTCGAATACGGCGGTGCGTTGTTGAGTGGTTAGGGATTCTAGTAGTTCGATGGTGTTGTGGTTTTCTTTGTCTGTGGAGTTGTGGTGGTAGAGGTCACGGCGACCTTTTTGTTGCTTTTTAAGTTTGCCGGTGTCTGGGTTTTGGTTATTGAGTGCGCGGGCTGCTCTGAGGATGTTGGCGGGGAGTTTTTCTACTGTTGGGACTCTGGATTTTGAGTTTTGTTTGTGAGCGTTGTCTTTGAGGTGTTGTGAGCGTGATTCTTCAGTCATGTTAGTATCCGGTGAGGAAGGTAAGTTTTACAAATGTCATTTTGGAGGATGTTGAGATGTAGACTTGGGCGTCTAGATCTAGTTGTTCTACGTCATCGATAAAGACGAGGTAGAGGCCGTCTTGGAATGCTTCTAGGGTGACGAAGATGGCCTCTTCTGAGGATGCGAGGGTGGTTTTTTCGTTTCCGCCCATGGAGATTTTGCCTTGTTTTGCGTGTTGCTGGATATTTTTCTGGGAGAGGATGGAGGTGAGTTGTTGTTTTTTCTGTCTGGTGTTGAATTGTCTGACTTCTTCTTGGACGATGGCGGTGAGGAGTTCACGTAGTGTGGTGCCACCGTTTCCTGGGTCAGTGATTTCAGGGGGTGGGGTGTAGTGCCAGTCATCGATTGGGGGTTTTCTTTTTCCTAGGGTTTTTGTGCAAATAAGCATTATCCTGAGTTTATTAATGATTATTTGAGGTTTTGAAAAGGTGAAAAGAGAGAATTGGTATTATTTGGGGTGGTGGGTCGAGTGGTGAAATATAACTGAATATGGCTTGAGATTTGCTTAGTGTAGTTTATTGGATGACTCCAGCAACCACCTACAATTATGACTCCTGAAAATATACGACTTAGAGAAAACCGTGAACGCACAAAACATTGGCTCCGTTGGGGGCCGTATCTTAGCGAGCGGCAGTGGGGGACGGTGCGTGAGGATTATTCTGAGCATGGTCATAGCTGGACTGCTTTTCCGCATGATGAGGCTCGTAGTAGAGTTTATCGTTGGAGTGAGGATGGGTTGAACGGGTGGTCTGATCGTCGAGGGCGGTTGTGTTTTGCTCCTGCATTGTGGAATGGAAAGGATACGATCCTTAAGGAGAGACTTTATGGATTTGGTGGGCATGAGGGAAATCATGGAGAGGACTGTAAGGAGTGTTATTACTATTTGGACTCTACTCCATCTCACTCATACACGAAGGTGCTTTATAAATATCCACAGTGTGAGTATCCGTATGAAAGATTGTTAGAGGCGAACAGCCATCTGTCGCGTCGTGATCCAGAGATCGAGCTAGCTGATCTTGGGGTGTTTGATGATGATTGTTATTTTGATGTTGTTCAGGAGGTAGCAAAGCGATCACCAGAAGATATTTTGTGGAAGATAACGGTGACCAATAGGGCGGCAGAGAAGTCTCCTATTCATGTGTTGCCAACGGTCTGGATTCGTAACATCTGGGAAGGTGGGAATAAGAATGAGATTCCGACGAAGAAACCTGGGATGGTGCTTGAGGATGGGGTCTTGAAGATCCAGCACGAGACTTTGGGGGATTTTGTTTTTCATGTTGAGTCTAGTGATGAGTGTCCGATGGAGAACTGGTTGTTCACTGAGAATGAGACTAATGAAGAGGCTGTATTTAATAGAGAAAGCAAGCATCTATACAAGAAGGATGCCTTTCACCGTTATATCATTAATGAGGATAAAAATGCGGTAAACCCAGGGCAGATAGGAACGAAGGCAGCTCCTGTCTTTAAGATGATGGTTCCTGCTGGGAAGTCTATTTCTATCCGTTGTCGCTTGCATGCAGCAAGTGAGGATAATGGGGTTAAGGCGTTTGATCAATTTGATAATACGATGGCGGACCGGATTGCGGAAGCCGATGAGTTTTATGATGAGAAGATCCCTGAGCAGCTACCTGAGGAGGAGAAATTGATTTGTCGTCAATCTTATGCGGGCTTGCTGTGGACGAAGCAATTTTATCACTTTGTGGTCAAGGACTGGCTACACCACAGCCCGGATGGGACACCGCTTCCTTCTAGAAGGCTAGAGGGGCGTAACCATGACTGGGAGCATGTTTATGCTCAGGATGTTTTATCGATGCCAGACAAGTGGGAGTATCCTTGGTTTGCGGCTTGGGACTCAGCGTTCCATATGATTTCATTTGCTACTATTGATCCTGACTTTGCAAAGGACCAGCTGTTGTTGCTTACACGCGAGTGGTATATGCACGCTAATGGGCAGCTGCCTGCTTATGAGTGGAACTTCTCTGACGTAAATCCACCGGTTCATGCATGGGCTGTGTGGAGGGTTTATAAGATGGGGGCACCTAAAGGGTTCCGTGATAAGCTGTTCCTTGAAAAAGCATTCCAGAAACTTTTGATTAACTTTACTTGGTGGGTAAATCGTAAGGATAGCGAAGGGCGCCATGTGTTTGGTGGTGGTTTCTTGGGCTTGGATAATATTGGGGTGTTTGACCGTTCACATGCGTTGCCGGATGGTTCTACTTTGAATCAGGCTGATGGCACGGCGTGGATGGCGAGTTACTGTCTGACTATGTTATCAATGGCGCTAGAGTTAGCTCCTGAGAATCCAGCCTATGGTGACATTGCTTCTAAGTTCTTTGAGCACTTTGTTAATATCACGGATGCGATTAACAGCATTGGTGGTTCAGGCTTATGGAATGAGGAAGATGGGTTCTACTATGATCAGTTGATGATTAACAATGAGCAGCCAATGCACTTGAAGACGCGTTCTTTAGTAGGGTTGTTGCCATTGTTCGCGACGATGACGTTAACGGAGGAGACACTAGATCAGATGCCTGAGTTTAGGAAGCGCTTGGAGTGGTTCTTAGATAACAGACCTGAGCTGAGTAAATATATTTCTACACGCCGAGCTAAGAAGCGTGAGATAGGTGATCTTACTTTGCTCTCTGTGGCATCTGAAGATCAGCTGCGTAGGACTCTGGAGAGGATGTTAGATCCGGATGAATTTCTTTCTGAGTTCGGTATCCGATCACTCAGTAAGGCGCATGAGAAAGAGCCGTTTATTTTCAGTCATGGGGGGCTAACTAATGAGGTCCGCTATACTCCTGGTGAGTCAGAGACTGATATGTTTGGTGGGAATTCTAACTGGCGTGGGCCGATCTGGTTCCCGACTAATTACCTACTCATTGAGGCACTTGAGCGTTATCATTTCTACTATGGAGAATCCTTCAAAATAGAGTATCCTAAGGGCTCAGGTAAGCAGTGTAACTTACGCGAGGTGGCGCATGATATCTGTGACCGATTGGTGACTCTCTTCAGCCCAGACAAGAATGGTCGTCGTCCATGTTTTGGAAATGCGGTTCGTTATACTGAGAAGGAGCACTGGAATAATTTGGTTCTGTTCCATGAGTATTTCCACGCCGAGACAGGGGAGGGGCTTGGAGCATCTCACCAGACTGGCTGGACCTCACTGGTGACTCACCTCATTCACAAGCGTGAATCAGGAAACAATATTAATAAATAAGGGTTACTCCTTAAAGTTAGTGTCCACTTTGAAGATCTGTTTGCCATCTCTATCGAGAATGGCAAGCGAGACTTTAGGGATCTTGTTGCTCCAGTCGATATCTAGGGTGCCGAAGTTGATGACGTTTGCGAAGCTTCCAGGGACTTGATATTTGTTTGGTCCTTTGGGGGCGCTGGCGTGGGTGAGGCCGCTGGAGGTAAGTTCTATGAGGTCGAAGTTTAGATTGGTGTCTGCTGGTGTGAGCTTGGAAATCTCTGCTAGGTGGCGGTCGCCGCTGAGGATGACTACGCGTTTGACGTTAGATTTTTTGAGGAGATCTAGGAAGCGCTGGCGTTCGGCCGGGATGTTGGACCATTTTTCGAAACGGTGTTCTGAGGAGATGATCTGGATGCTGGAGACGATGATGCGGAGGTCGGCTGGCTTCTTGAGTTCTGCTTCTAGCCATGCCCATTGTGCGTCTCCAAGCATGGTTGCTTTAGGATCTGTGACGGGGAAATACTCCTGACGCCTACCTACTTTACGGCGGTCTAGGGCGCTGCGGTGGTAGCGGGTGTCTAGGTTGATGATTTGTGTTACTTTGCCTTCTGGTCCTTGGGTATAGGTGTGGTAGATGCCCTTGCGTGATCTTGCTGGGTGATCTTCTGGGAAGCCATAGGTATCTAGGAAAATTTTTTGTGACTGGGCTTTTTCTGGGTATTCTTCGCCTGCGTCATTTACGCCGTAGTCGTGGTCGTCCCAGATGGGGATAATTTTGTGTTGTTTGGAAAATTTTGCGTATGCGGGAAGTTCTGTTAGAGCTTGATATTTCTGTCGCATGACGTCCATGTCGTGGGTGTCTGCGTAGATGCAGTCTCCCATGAAGAGGAAAGCTTGTGGCTTGGTGTCGGCGATGACTGGCCAGATATTGGGGGCGCTTTTATAGTTTGGCTTAAAGCAGGAGCCGCAGGCTAGCTTGGTGAGGGGGGAGGTGTCTTGCGCCGGTTCTTTTGCTGAAACAAATGATAGGCAGAGGGTTAAGTATAGGGTGATGGTGGTGAGTTGCTTTTTCATGGGTTCCAGAGGTAAGTTTTTTAGTGCGCTAACATAAACATCCTGGACAGTCTTGGACGAAGTGTTTGGGGGCTTTTTCCGTGAGTGGGGGGTGATGGTTTTGGATGCAGAGTAATTTATCACCTAGGGTGTTGCGTGCAGAGAATGCGCAGCCTTTTGGTGGGTCGGTGAGGACAGGGGGAAGGCCTGGGATGGTGAAGAGTTTTTCGCCTTTTTTGTGAGTGGCGGGGATGGACTGGAGCAGTGCGCGAGTGTAAGCATGCATCGGGTTAGCGAAGAGGGTGTCTGCTTCTGCACTTTCTACGATTCTGCCTGAGTACATGACGTTGACGTGATCACAGGTTTGCTTAACGACTGCGAGGTCGTGGGTGATGAGGACGACGGCGGTGCCGAGGTCGTTTTGGCGGTCTTTGATGAGGTCTAGGACTTGCTTTTGGACGGTGACGTCTAGGGCTGTGGTTGGCTCATCGCAGATGAGGAGTTCTGGGCGGGTGATGAGTGCCATGGCGATCATTACGCGCTGGCGCATGCCGCCGGAGAACTCGTGAGGGTATGAGTGAATGCGTTTTTCTGGCTCGGGTATGCCGACTTCTGCTAGGGCATCGATGGCTTTGTGGAGCGCTTGTTTGCCTTTGATACCCTCGTGAATTTCTAGTGGCTCGGTGAGCTGGGTGGAAATTTTCAGGTAGGGATTGAGGGAGGTCATGGGGTCCTGGAAGATCATGGAGACGCGTTTGCCGCGGATCTTGAGGAGTTGTTTTTCGCTGGCTTGGAGTAGGTCAACGCCGTCGAAGATGGCTTTGCCTGAATGGATTTTCCCTGGAGGGGTAGGGATGAGTCCTAGTAGGGAGTAACAGGTGACAGATTTACCAGATCCAGACTCACCGACGATGCCAAGGGTTTGCCCTTTTTCGACCGAGAATGAGACATCCTCGACTGCATGCACGATGCCATTTCTAGTGTGAAATCTAGTGGTAAGGTTTGATACGTCGAGGATGGACATTTTGAATAGTGATTGGTGAGTTTGGAGTGGTGAATTGCTTAAAACTTAGAGGTAAGTTTTGAGTCTGTTGCAGACTTCGATGACGTTTTCGCGGGTGTTGAATGCTGAGATACGGAAGTATCCTTCGCCTGCTGCGCCGAATCCTGAGCCTGGAGTGATGACTACGTTTGCTTCGTTGAGCATCTTGTCAAACATGTCCCAGCTGGTGAGGCCTTCTGGGCAAGCAACCCATACGTATGGGGCGTTTTCACCGCCGAATACTTTGAGGCCGATTTCTGTGCATGCTTCGCGGAGGAGCTTGGCGTTACCCATGTAGTGTTCTACGAGGGCTGAGATCTGTGCTTTGCCTGCTTCTGAGAAACATGCTTCTGCACCGCGCTGGACTGGGTATGAGGCACCGTTGAATTTAGTAGAGGTGCGGCGTGACCAGAGTTGCTTGATAGAGATGCGCTCACCGGTGGATGATGCGCCGGTGACTGTGTCTGGGATGGTGATGTAGCCACAGCGAACTCCTGTGAAGCCGCCGTTTTTAGAGAATGAGCGGAATTCGAGTGCGCAGTCGTGAGCGCCTTCGATTTCGTAGATGGAGCGTGGGACGTCTGAGTCCTGGATGAATGCTTCGTAGGCGGCATCGTAGAGGATGATGGCGTCATTTTCCTTGGCGTAGTTTACCCATGCTGTGAGTTGCTCGCGAGTGGCGGATGCTCCTGTTGGGTTGTTAGGGTAGCAGAGGTAGACGATGTCTACTTTTTCTTCTGGGATGGCTGGGACGAAGTTGTTTTCGGCGGTGCATGGGAGATAGACGAGGCCTTCATAGCGGCCTTCTTCGTCTGCTTCTCCTGTGTTGCCGATCATTACGTTGGTGTCTACGTAGACTGGGTAAACTGGGTCGGTGATGGCGATTTTGTTGTCTTGGCCGAAGATGTCTAGGATGTTTCCGGTGTCGCACTTGGAGCCGTCTGAGATGAAGATGTCTCCAGCTCCGATGTTTAGGTCTGAGTAGCAGTTGTCTGCGATGGCGTTTCTGAGGAAGTCGTATCCTTGCTCTGGTCCGTAGCCGCGGAATGTTTCGCGGTGTCCTAGCTCGTCTACTGCTGCGTGCATTGCTTCGCGCACGGCTTCTGGGAGTGGCTCGGTGACATCGCCGATGCCACATTTGATGAGTGATGCTGCTTTGTCTGCGTTAGCTTCAGTGTATGCTGCTACGCGTCTGCCGATTTCAGGAAATAGGTATCCTGCCTTTAATTTTAAGAAGTTGTCATTGATGCTTGCCATGATGGGGCAAATACTTGACGAATCCCGCCGATATGCAAGCGGAAATCGACATTTACGAGTGAACAATTTTCATCTAGTATTTGAAAGTGCCTGCAAAAAAGAACATTCAGAAGAAACTTAACAAACCGCTGGTGGGTAAGACGCTCATTAAGGAGGTGAATCGGCGGATACGATTGGCTAGATCTCACTGGGATGCGCATAATAATAAGGCGTGTCGGAAGGAAAGGGATCGGGCGATAGAGCTTTATGAGACGTTGACGAAGGAGCAGCGCGATGATGTTCCGCAGACTTTGAGGGTATGGTTGAGATATCGGAGTGAAAAATATTTTGGTGATCATAGGACTCCGCCAAGTGATTGATTATTGGTTATTTAATAGTGAATGTTGGTTAGAGGGGGGTGGAAAAAATTTGTTTTTCTATCAAATCGTGTTGACAAAACCTTCAACTCAAATGAGGAATGGCGCTCACATTATGTTAGATTTTACCGAAGATATAGAGGAGTTCATTGAGGACGTAGAGGCAGATCCAGAGAGGAAGCTTAGTGAAGAGGAGCAGAACATCATGAATGTGGTGGAAGTAGCTAGTATTATAGAGGAAGAGGGGCTTCACGGATTCTGGATGAGCGCGCTGAATCATGAAGCGATGCTTAAGTCGCTGGATGAAGTGGGTGCGCATGCTCTGTTAGATCTTTTTCAGTCTAGTCAATGGTGTAGTACTAAGTCTCCGGATCAGGAGCTTACAGATGTAGAGCTCAATCATCTTGAAGAAATCGAGGAAGAACTTACACCATTACTTGATGAGCTGCCAGATCAGTTGCAAGAGTATTTGGATGATGAAGTGTAAGAGCTGGTGTTGATTATTGTATATTGAATATGGGTTATTTGGGAGGTGATTTAGGTTGCTGAACTTATTTCCGTGACAGAAGTGAATGGGGGAGAGGTGATTAATTTTTCACAGGTGGAATTTTGATCTTGTATAACCATTGTGATCTGGCATTTTTCTTGTTAAGTTATTCAAACTCTTTCACTCTGAAAAATAAAACAATGAAATCGAACAAGATTAAATCTACCTTCCGTGCAGTAGCCGCTTGCTCAGCGCTTGGAGCATTAAGTTTAGCCAATATTGTGAGTGCAGAAGTGTCTGCTCCGGTAGGCTTTGTGAAGCTCACTTTTAATGCTGAGTCAGATACCCCGTTCTCACTTCCTATGAACCGTCCTAAGGTATATGGAGGTCAGGTGGTGTCTATTTCTGGGAATGAGATTACTATTTCGGATGAAGATTTTACTGCTAGTGAGTTAGTTTATGATGATACGGAAGTGGCTGGTGAACCGGTTCAGCCTGAGAAGTATTATGTGTTGTTTACGACTGGGACGTTAGAGGGTAGAACTTTTGATGTGACTGCGAATGGAACGGATACTGTTACTGTTGATCAAGATGGGGATACGGATATTGAGGATCTTATTGATGATGCGGGGGCAACTGATAATTTTGAGATTAGGCCGCATTGGACACTGGGGACAGCTTTTCCAAATGGTGAAGGTATACCCAAGACTACAACTTTTAGTGTGATCAAAGGCATTGTTCAGTTCAGAGAAGTCACTGTAGGCACCAATATTCCAATAACCAAAGAATATACCTATTTTGATTCATCGACTGATGATACTTTAGATGGATGGTATTTACCGAACTCACCAGAAAGTGGTAAAAAAGATAACATAGTGCTATCAAGTAAAACATTCTATGTATTTCGTAATAACGATACAGCAGATTATACTCCAAACATTATAGGTGATGTACCATTAGTTGATTTTAGTAATAGTTTGGACAATCATCTCATTGAAAATGATAGTTACAAGGCGATCGCCTTTCCTGTTGCTCTTACTTTAACTCAAAGCAGGCTTGTAGAGAGCGGAGCGTTTAAGCCTACAACGAGTTTCTCTCTTCGTGATGGAGATACATTACAGGCTTATACATACCCGATAACAATATTTAACCAACCGATTAGCACTGAATATGTTTATTTTGATTCTAGTGATGATTCGTTAGATGGATGGTATTTACCAAACTCGCCAGAGAATGGTAAGAAGGATGATGTAACTGTATTTCAACCAGGAAGAGGCTACATCATTAGAACAGTTGGCCGTGATACAGTGCCAGATCCGACTTCGTTCTGGTTGTCTGAGCGATATTATGACCCTTTCTATGAAGCACCAACACAATAAAATTTATGAAAAAAACACTACTAAATATAGCATGTCTTTGCCTTAGTGTAACTACAGCTCAAGCTGTGGTAACAGTTACTTCAGCAAGAGTTGAAGGATTCCAAACCGCGAGTGGTGATCAACTAACAACAGCTGGTGTACTTGGCATTTTTGTAGTTGATGCCGGTGGAGATGGATTTGGTGAAATTACACAAGGTTCTACAATAGCTATCGATACAGTGCTGGCTGATGGGAATGATGTGATCTTGAACATTGTAAGTTCGATCGGAGCAAGTGGTTTCGGTGACGCAAGAATTTCTGGGGTTGGTACTGATACACTTGAAGTTGTTTTAGAAGGAGGAGTTAGTACAGGAGATCAATTTGCAGTCTATTGGTTCCCAACATTAACTACTTCAGATACTGAATTTGCAGCAGGTGATACTTATGGTGTAGCCAGAGAGTTGAATTGGATACTTCCGGCAGAAGGAACATCAACACCAACACCTACTACGGTGCTTGCTGCTGGGTTAGCTAACCTTGAAGTGATTGCAGTGCCGGAGCCTACTTCTACAGCGTTGCTAGGACTTGGAGCGTTAAGTCTTATTGCGCGTCGTCGTAGGACTTAGAGTTCTCTGTCACATTGACAAAAAAATACTTTACGAAGTTCCTTGCAGTTTACTGCAGGGAACTTTTAGGTTTTGGGCATGGAGGTTACTGAATTACTTGGGGGTTCACAGATTAAGGCTGTGTTGTTTGACTTTGATGGGATTATAATGGATTCTGAGTGGCCGATTTATGAGTCTTGGAGGCGGGTGTTTGAGGGGGAGGGCCAGGTGTTGGATGTGGAGACTTATGTTCAGTGCATTGGGTCTGATTTTGATACTTGGTCGCCTGAGAAGTATCTGGAGGAGTTAACGGGGAAGGAGTTTGACTGGCCTACGATTAATGCGAAGCGGCAGGTAGAGTTAGAGGCTGATTTGGTGGGAGTGGTGCCTTTGCCTGGGGTGAGGGAGTTGTTTGAAAAACTTAGCTCTGGTGAGTGGAGCGATGTGAGGTTGGCTGTGGTTTCTAGTTCATCGCATCGTTGGGTGGATATGTGGTTGGAGAAATTGGATTTGATTCGGTATGTTGAAGAGGTGGTTTGCCGTGGGGATGCGCCGCGGATTAAGCCGGCTCCTGATCTTTATTTGGAGGCGGTGAAGCGTTTCTCGCTTAAGGCTGAGGAGTGCTTGGTGATTGAGGATTCACTTAATGGGGTGAAGGCTGGTAATGCGGCTGGGTGTGTGACTGTGGCGGTGCCTAGTAGGTTGACTGGTTGTTTGGATTTTAGTGAGGCGGATGGGGTTGTTGAGAGTCTCTTAGATTTGTTGTAGAGTATTTTATTAGGGTGTTTTGAATTCTAGGGAGCCGCCTGTCATTGGTGGATTGGTTAATGGACAATAGTTTTTGTTTTGGTTGATGAAACGTTCTGGGTACGGGTGGGTTATTGGCGCTTGGTGTTGAATTTTTCTTCTAGGATCTGGGTGCGGAAGTGGAAGATGCGTTTAAGTTGGGCTTTGACGAATAGGGTGTGGACTATTTTGCCTATGGGGCCGAAGGGGAGGAGGTAGTGGACTTGGTCTTGCATGAGGACGCCGTTTTCGGTCTCAGTGAAGGTGTGGCGGTGGTGCCATATTTTGTATGGGCCGGAGCGCTGGTCATCGATGAAGTGAGATTTGTCTTCTGCTTGGGTGATCTCGGTAACCCAGTTCATCCAGACGAAGGGCATGAGGCGGATCTTGTAGCTGATGATTTGTCCTTGGACCATGTGGTCATGGGAGCAGGTGATAATCTTGAATCTTAGGTTTTTAGGGGTAAGTTTTTCTAGGTTTGCGGGAGTAGAGAAGAATTCCCATGCTTCATCTAGTGTAATAGGGAGTTCTTGTTCTGAGTTTAGGACGTGAATTGGAGTGTTCATATTTTCAGTATATACTGAAAATACGATTATCAAAATTAATATTTGATCATCGTTGGTTTTATTTTGATGAGCTTATGTTTGAATCATATCCAGTTGGCCGTTGGAGTCTCCTATTCTTTTGGCTGAGACGTCCATTCTTTCTAGGAGGGAGAGGTAGAGGTTGGTCATGGGGGTGCCTTGTGGGGCTTGGATGTGTCTGCCTGGGGTGAGTGTGCCTGCGCCACCGCCTGCTAGGATGATGGGTAGGTCGTTGTGGTTGTGTTTGTTACCATCTCCGATGCTGCTGCCGTAGACGATCATGGTGTTGTCTAGGAGGTTGCCGCCGTTTTCTCCTTCGGTGGTGTTCTTGAGATTTTGGAGGAAGTAGGCTAGTTGTTCTGTGTAGAAGGCGTCGATCTGGGCGATTTGCTTGAGGGTTTCTGGGTTTCTGCGGTGGTGTGAGAGGGCGTGGTGGCCGCCGCTGATTCCTATTTCTTTGAAGGTTCTGTTAGAGCCTTCATTGGAGAGCATGAAGCTGGCGATACGGGTGCTGTCTGTCTTGAAGGCAAGGGCCATGATGTCGAACATGGATCTGATGTGGGCTTGGTAGCCTGCGGGGACGCCGTCTGGCTTGGCGTCTGTGGGGTAGTGGTCTTGGAAGTGTTCTGCTTGCTCGATGCTTCGTTCTACTTCACGGATGGAGGTGAGGTACTCGTCTAATTTATGGCGGTCTTCTGTGCCTATTTTCTGGTGGAGGTTTTTGGCGTCTTGGCCGATGAAGTCTAGGACTGATTTGCGTTTGGCGCGTCTTATGGCGTCTGCTTTGAAGTCGCCGGAGCCGAAGATTTTCTCGAAGGCGACTCGTGGGTCGTATTCGGCGGGCATGGGTGTGGACTCGTCTCTCCAGGAGATGTTGTGCTGGTAGATGCAGGAGTATCCGGAGTCACAGGAGCCTGATAGGCGGGAGCGGACGGTGGAGAGTTCTAGTGATGAGAGCTTGGTTTGGTGGCCGATGTGGCGGGCGGCTAGCTGGTCTACTGAGATGCCGTTGCGGATGTTTGCTCCGGCGGTTTTTTTGGCTTGGCAGCCTGTAAGGAATGTGGCGCTGGCGCGGGCGTGGTCGCCGGGGCCGTCGCCGTTTGATTTTGCTTTATCGTGGTCTAGTCCGCTGATGATCTGGATGTCATCTTTGAATGGGGAGAGGGATTGTAGTGAATTTGAGAGTGCGTAATTAGAGCCTATGCCGGTGGGTTTCCATTGTTTGAGGTTTACTCCATTAGGGACGTAGAGGAAGGCTAGGCGGTTTGGGGTGGCAGCTGTGCTCGATGTGTTAGTGACTGCTGCTAGAGAAGTCATGTGGGGGAGTGAGATGGTGGCTGCGACGCCTTTTAGGAAATTTCTGCGGTTCATAATATGGCTTCGCCATGTCATTGGTCAATAGGCAATGGTCAATAGTGCCTGGTTGATGAAACGGCTTGGGTAGTGGTTGGCTAATGGTTGGCTATTGGTTGAAGTTTTCTGTGCGGGTTTGTTGGAATGGGGTGCTGTGGATTACGGCGTGGATTAGGGAGCGGAGGGTGAGGTTGTTTTTCTTGGTGTGGGTGATGATGTCTTCTAGGGCGTGTTTGTCGTAATACTCTAGTCCTCTGCCGATGCTGTAGGTGAGGAGTTTCTCTGAGATGCAGTGTAAAAAATCATCTGCTTTGTTCTTTCTTAGCACAGATTTCATCTCAGTTCCATTTTTAAAGCTTTCTCCGGTAATGAGTTTGCCGAAGGTGTCGATGGGTTTTCCTTTGTCGGCGAGTCTCCATTCGCCGATGGCGTTGTAGTTCTCTAGGGTGAAGCCTAGGGGGTCTAGGAGGTTGTGGCAGGCGGCGCACTCGGCTTTCTGGCGGTGTTCTTCTAGTTGTTTTCTAAGGCTGAGTGAACGGTTGTGCTTGGCATCTGGTTCTAGTGATGGGATGTCACCGGGAGGAGGAGGAGGGGCGGTGCCGAGGATGTTTTCTAGGATCCATTTTCCACGTAGGACTGGTGAGGTTCTGTCTGGGTAGGAGGTGAGGGTGAGGACGGAGAGTTGGGTGAGGAGTCCGCCGCGGTGGTTGTGTTCTGTTGGGAATGTGACTTTGCGGAAGTGTTTTCCGGTGATGCCAGGGATGCCGTAGAAGTTGGCGAGTCTTTCGTTGAGGAAGCTGTAGTTGGAGTCTAGGCAGTCGAGTAGGCTGGTGTTGGTTTTTAGGAGGTGTCTGAGGAAGTGTTGGCTCTCGCTGATGGCGTCATTTTTGATGTTTTTATTCCATTGAGGGAAGAGTCTGGAGTCTGGGGAGATGACGTCTAGGTCGCGGAGTTGGAGCCATTGTCCGCTGAAGTTGGTGATGAAGTTTTCTGCCTTGGGGTCATCTAGCATGCGTTCTATTTCTTCTGTTAGAGTGGTGCGTAGCTGGTTGTTTTTTGCCTTTTCTAGTAGTGTGTGGTCTGGGGTGGATGACCAGAGGAAGTAGGAGAGGCGTGATGCTAGGGCTAGCTCGGAGATGGGGGAGACTGGTTTGTTAGGATTTGCGGGTGCGCTATCTATGTAGAGGAAGTGCGGGGAGCAGAGCATGGCTTGCATGCCTAGGATGATCTGGCGCTGGAGTATTTCTGGGGTTTCGTCACTGGGGGTGAGAAACTGGGTGTAGGGTTGGATTTCGCTGAGGTTTACGGGGCGGCGGAATGCTTTATTGGCGAACGTGTGCCAGACTTCGAGTGCGTAGGCTTCTGCTGTCTGGGATGCGAGTCTGTCTGGGAGGAGGTCTTGATGGGAGGATGGTTTGTCTGGGCGTTTGCCATCGAGTGGTCCTGTTAGTTTGAGCTCGTGGAGCTGGATGTTTCTGTCGCGGCGAGATTTATCTGGGTGGTTAGGGTCATAGAAATCATTGGTGTAGGCGATGGTGAGGGAGGAGTCTTTGGTGATGACTACTTTGAGTTTGGTTTGAGTTTCCGCGCTTTTGTGTGGGATTTCTACTTTGGCGAGAACCTTGTGGTGGTCTCTGATCTCTAGGAGTGCTTCTTCGTTACCAGCTGGGGTGGATGATGCTGCGATTTCTAGTTGGTAAATACCTTCGCTGAGTGAGTGAGTGGGGATGTCTGCGGTTCCGCTGATGTAGAAGTGGCCGTCTTTGATTTCGTTTGGCTGGTAGTTGAGCTTGTTGATGGGGAATGGGTGCTCGGCCCATGGCATCTGGTCGATGCGGGTGGCTTTGTTTAGCGCTATTTCTGCGGCTGTTAGGTATTTTTCTATGTGTGCTGGGGAGACGGTGTGGACATCACTGATGGTGTCAAAGCCGTAGCCGGTGTCATCTAGCGGGAGAAGTTTCTCGACATCAATGGTGACGCCTAACAGATCTTGGATGGTGTTCTGGTATTCATTGCGGTTGAGCCTGCGGAGGACGACTTTGCCTGGGTCAGGGTTTTCTGGGTCGACGTATAGGATGGTGTTGTCTATCCAGCTGGTGATGCGTGATGTCTCGGCGGTTTTTGGTTGAGGTTCATCGACTGGGGGCATGAGCTTGAGGTCGAGGTGCTCTTTGATTTTGTGCCAGCTTTCACGATCTTGGGTCATGCTGGCGAAGGAGGTGTATTTATCTAGGTCGAGCGAGCCTTTGTCTGAGCCGTCCATGTGGCAGTCATAGCAGTACTGCTCCATGATGGGCATGATTTCATCTTGGAAGGTGGTGTAGTGAACCTCTGGGTCAAGGGGAGGTTGAGCGGGGGCTGTGTGAGCAGCGAGTGGTGGGTAAGAGGTGCTGAGGGATGGTATAGTAAGCATGCTCCCGTAATACCATCCTAGGAATCCGCACAGAAGCAGGATGCTGGCTAATAGTAGCCGCTTTCCTGTTTTTAGGGATTGTTGGTGTCTTCTCATTGATGTGTGTTCATTTCTAGCCAGGCATCCATTCCGCCCGAAATATTGACGAGTTGTGTGAATCCATTCTCAGCTAGATACGCGCAGGCGCGTGCACTTCTTACACCGCCTTTGCAGTGAATGTAGAGGGTGGTATTTTTTGGTAAATTTTCGGCAGAATTTGGGATATCTGGTAGGGGGATGAGCTTACTTCCTGGGATGGAGCATTCTGCGTGTTCGGCTGGAAGGCGGACGTCGATGAGCATTCCGTCTAGGCCTGAGTCGAGTTTTACTTTGAGTTCGGTAACTGTTATTTCTGTCATGGTTTCGGGTGGTTTAACGCCGCAGAATTCCTCGTAGTCGATCAGTTTGGTGATCGTGGGGTTTTCGCCACAGAGTGGGCATTGCGGATCTTTTCTTAGGTTGAAGTTTCTGAAGTTGGTGTTGAGGCCATCGTAGTGGACTAGCTTGCCGAGTGGTGGTGTGCCGGCGGCTAGGATGAGTTTGATGGCTTCCATGGCTTGGAGTGAGCCGATGATACCGGGGAGGACTCCGAGAACGCCGGCTTCTGCGCAACTGGGCACTGAGCCTGGTTCTGGTGGTTCTGGGAGCATGCAGCGGTAGCAGGGGCCGCCTAGGTGGGGGGCGAAGACGCTGATCTGGCCTTCGAAGCGGAATATGGAGCCGTAGATGTTTGGTTTTTTGAGGAGGAATGCGACGTCATTGGAGAGGTAGCGGGTGGGGAAGTTGTCTGTGCCATCGATGATGATGTCGTAGTCTTTGTCTTGGACGATTTCTACTGCGTTTGCTGAGGTGAACTTGGCGGGGTAGGTGACGACGTTTAGGTGTGGGTTGATTTCTAAGAGACGTGCTTTTGCGGAGTCTAGTTTGGGTTTGCCGATCCATGACTCGCCGTGGAGGATTTGGCGTTGGAGGTTGGAGGTTTCTACGGTGTCATCATCTACTATGCCGATGGTGCCGACTCCGGCGGCGGCAAGGTAGAGTGCAACTGGTGAGCCTAATCCGCCTGCGCCGATGCAGAGGACGGATGAGGCTTTGAGTTTCTCCTGCCCTACTTGGCCAACTTCTGGGAGGGTGAAGTGTCTGGCGTAGCGTTTTTTTTCTTCAGGTGTGAGGGGCATTTAATTGAATATTGAATTTTCGCTAATGATCTGATGCTTCTCCTGCTCCGCTGGGATTGTGGATGCGGCGGACCATTCGCTGGACGTCTTCTGGTGGTGCTGGGGTGAAGGCGGAGACGGTGAAGGCTACGATGAAGTTAAGTAGCATGCCTACGAAGCCGATTCCTTCAGGTGAGATTCCGAAGAGGTATTGATCTTCTGTGCCTCCAAAGAACTGGAAGTAGGTAATGTAGATGAAGGTGAAGCAGATACCGACGATCATTCCTGCAGTAGCACCTTCTTTGTTTACTCTTTTGGAGAAAATACCCATGAGGAGTGTGGGGAAGAAGGATGATGCGGCGAGCCCGAATGCGAATGCGACGGTTTTGGCGATGAATGCTGATGGAGGGTTGATACCGAACCAGCAAGCGATAATGAGTGAGCCTAGTGAGGCGATGCGAGCCCATTTCATTTCTTGTTTGTCTGTAAGATCTGGGTTGATGATTTTTTTCATCAAGTCATGGGATATGGAGGTAGAGAGGACGAGTAGTAATCCCGCTGCAGTTGAAAGTGCGGCAGCGATACAACCAGCCATGAGGAGCGCTATAACCCATTGTGGAGTGTTGCCCATATATGGGTTAGCCATGACGATGATGTCGGCTCCGAAGGTGAGTTCATTTGCGGCAATGTTACCTTCAGCAACTTCTTTAGCTGAGTATTGCATGAGTCCATCACCGTTTTTGTCTTCCCATTTCATTTGGCCTGATTTCTCAAAGCGCTCAAACCAATCTGGAGCTTCTGCGTGTGGTGTGTTGTTGAGTGTTTCTACGAGGTTTACTCTGGAGAATGATCCTACTGCTGATGCTGTGAGGTAAATGACGGCAATGAATGCGAGTGTCCAGCAGGCAGATTTTCTGACGGCTTTGACGCTTTTGACGGTGAAGAATCTGACGATCACGTGAGGTAGGCCTGCTGTGCCGCACATGAGGGCGGCAGTGATGCAGAACATGTTGATTTTGCTCAGCTTTGAACTGGTGAATTCTTGGAAGCCTAGTTCTGTGTTGATGTTGTTGATTTTTTCTAGGAATGGGAGTGATTCACCATTGGCGGTGTAGTCACCGATTAGGCCTAACTGAGGAATGACGTTTCCTGTGAGTGCCATGGAGATGAAGATGGCGGGGAGCGTGTAGGCAAATGCCATGACGCAATACTGAGCTACTTGGGTGTAGGTGATGCCTTTCATACCACCGAGTCCAGCATAGAAGAAAACAATAGCGGCTCCGATGATGACGCCGGCTTCAATGGGGATCTGAAATAGCTGCGAGAAGACAACTCCTACGCCACGCATCTGCCCCATGATGTAGGTGAGTGAGATGAAGAGGGCGCAGAGGACTGCTACGAAGCGGGTGAAGTTTGAGTAGTAGCGGTCGCCGATGAAATCAGGGACAGTGGCTTTGCCAAATTTTCTGAGGTAGGGGACCATGAGGATGGTGAGGAGGACGAATCCGCCAGTCCAGCCCATGAGGAAACGTGAGGCGTCATAGCCACTGAGGGCGATGCCTCCAGCCATGGAGATGAAGGTTGCTGCTGACATCCAGTCGGCCGCGGTTGCCATGCCATTGGCAAGTGGGGATACGCCTCCTCCGGCAGTGTAATATTCTTTAGTGGAGGTGGCGCGAGACTTGAGAGCGATACCGATGTAGAGCGCAAATGAGAGGCCGATAAAGATGAAGTTTAGAGTGTCTTGATCCATCTATTTGGTCTCCTTTCCTGTGTCATTAGAATCTTCTGAGTATCCGTGTTTCTTATCGAGTTTACCCATGAGGATGGCGTAGGCGATGAGGATGAGGACGAAGCAGATGATGGATCCTTGCTGAGCCATCCAGAATCCGAATGGCGCGTTACCTATGCTGAATGCGGCGTCTAGCTGCTCACGAAAAAGAATCCCACAGCCGAAGCTGACGGTGAACCAGATGGCGAGAAGGCTGAAGAGGATGGTGAGGCTGGACTTTCTGTAGCCTCCTGAGGTTTCGTTGTTTTCTTGATCGGTTTTATTGTGTTCCATAATGAGTTTTACTAATAGGTAGAGCTACTATTAGCAGTGGGAACATGATGCCGACAAGGGGAAAGCGCGGGAGGGTGTGATATTTTTAGGCGTTTGCTTTGAGCCTGGCTACGGAGTATTCTGGATCATCTGGGAGAACTTCGATGGTGACCATGGTGCCGGCTTTATCGAGCATGGCTCTGCAATCTGATGATAGGTGACGTAGTTTGAGGTTCTTGCCAGCTTTACTGTATTTTTCGGCGATGCTGTTGAGGGCTTCGATTCCGGAGAGGTCAGCGACGCGCATTTTTTCACAGTCGATGACGATGTTCTTACGATCTGAGGTGGCAGCGAAGCGTTCTAGGAAGTCTGATGCGGAGCCGAAGTAGAGGATTCCTTCTGGGGCGTAGATGCGCTCGTCTTCTGATTCTGAGTCTTTTACTGTATCGACCTGGATGTGGGTGGAGCTTTTGGCTGCGAATACGAGGGCTGAGAGGATGACTCCGATGCCGACACCTATGGCGAGGTTGTGCGTGTAGACGGTGATAGCTGTGACAACGATGACTACGAGGAGTTCACTGTGTGGAATTTTGTTGATGGATCTTAGGGTGGCCCACTCGAAGGTGCTGATGACGATCATGAACATGACGCCGACGAGTGCTGCAACTGGGATACTCATGAGGATGTCTGCTCCGAAGAGGATGAGGGCGAGGAGCGTGAGTGCTCCGACTACGCCTGAGGTTCTGCCTCGGCCGCCATTTTTCATGTTGATGAGTGACTGGCCGATGGTGGCGCAACCTCCCATACCGCCGAACATGCCTGATGCGATGTTGGCTGTGCCTTGGGCGATGCATTCGCGGTTTCCTTGGCCGCGGGTCTCAGTGATGTCATCGATGAGCTGTAGGGTGAGGAGGGATTCTAGTAGTCCTACCATGGCGATGGTGAGGGAGATGGGGAGGATAAGCTTGTAGAAGTCTGCTTGCATCCATGGGACTTGTGAGAGGTCTGAGAAGGGGGGGAAGTCGCTGTTGATGTTGGCGGTGTCTGTGGGGCTGAGCATGCGTAGGATGTCACTGATGTCACGGATTCCTCCTGGGAGGAGCAGGCCGATGCCGAATACGGTGATGATGGCGATGAGTGTGGCGGGGACGGCCTTGGTGAGCCTAGGGAGGAACTGGATGATGGCCATTGTAAGGATGACTAGGGCGATCATGAGGGCTACTTGGGAGCCGCCTAGCCATCCGAGGTCTACGGAGCCTTCTGTGACTCCGTTTTTCTGTTGGAAGAAGAGTCCTTGGCCCATTGCGATCATGATGGCGAGGCCGTTTACGAATCCCATCATGACTGGGTGAGGGATGAGGCGGACGAGTCTGCCTAGCTTGAAGATGCCGAATAGTATCTGAATGAGTCCGGCGAAGAGGAGTGCTGCAACTAGATACTGCATGCCGATGTCGTAGGCGGTGTATCCTTCGAATCCACCTGCTGCTAGGCCTTCTGCTCCTTTTTCTTTACCGATTTTAAATGCTTGGGCTGCTACGAGGGCGATGGCTCCGGTGGCACCGCAGATCATGCCTGGGCGGCCGCCGAAGATGGCGGTGATGAGGCCGACGAATACGCCTGACCAGAGTCCGACCATGGGGTTTACTCCGGCGATGAATGAGAATGCGATGGCTTCTGGGACGAGGAGTAGTGCTACTGTCATTCCTGAGAGGATGTCGTCTTTGTAATTGCCGTTTTTCTTAGTGAATAGGTTGAACATGGTGGTCTGGTGAAGAGTTAATGGGTCGCGAACTACTGGCAATGAGCCAGTTTTGCAACCATTTTATTAGTGCGTGGTGGTGGGGAGGTGAGATTAGGCCATTCGACCGTTAGGGTGCCTGCGGCAGGTCAGAGGTCATGGGTTGATTAGTCATTGGTCTTGGATGATGAAACGAGGGTGGAGTGAAAAGGTTGATTTCTGGGCTTGGGTTGGGGGCTTGACGAGGGTGGTGTGAGTTATTAATGTGTGGAATGAGAATCTTTGTTGTGATGTTGTTTTTGTGTTTTCTGGGGGGGGATTTGGGGGCACAGGTGGCGGAGAAGGAGCGGAAGGTTTCTTTGGTGGATTTGATAGTAGGGAGTGAAGGGGTGTATAGATTGGCTGAAATTAAGGGGGACAATCTGCCTGTGTGGGAGATTTTGGCTGGGGAGAATGGAGAGGACTATTTAGGTTGGGCTCTTCCTGCATATGCTTTTGGAGGTGAAAATCTGGCGCCGTTGAATCAATATTTGGATAAGGCAAATAAGGACAAGAAGTTTTTACCCGGAAATTTGGTGTTTTATTTTAGAGGTCACGAGCGGTATGGGAGAGCGTATTGTTATATGAAAGATTACTCTGCTGATCTTTATCTAAATTTGGCAGGTCCCGCAGTGGAGGATAGTGCGATATTGTTTCCTAGGTATGATGGACTTAGGGATGATTTGATTTGGTTGTGTAGGAATCGGTATTTGCTGAGGCAGCTAAGTAAAGGGAGGTTGATTCCAGAGATTTATCATTTTACACCGCATCAGTTAGAGTTTTTGGTGCGGGTTTGTTCGGCTGAGCTTTTGAAGGAGCTACATACCTATGCTAAGTCAGGAAGGGATGGTGTGCAGTTGGCTACGCTGTATCAATTTATGGATTATGATCCTGCTGATGCGAAGCGGTTTCCGTTGTTGGATGAGGGTGTTGTAGCGAAGTTAGCGATAGCGATAGATGATGGAATCTTAGAGAGGAAGATGTTTGCTGATCTTAAGGGGGCGTTGGGGGAGGTTAAGAAAAAGATTGTTGCTAAGGGGTATTTGACTGAGCGTGATAAGAGGTTGCTACGGTCGTTTTTTATCAATGATCATGAGACTCGTGAGTTGCAGAGGGAGGTGGCTGCGGTGATGAAGGGAGAGATTATTGCGAGGGGGGATATCAATTTGTTAAAACCTTACCTCCAGCGGATAGAGAAAAGGCAATCTATTGCGGATTTGACGCATTTGGCTGAGTTGATCAATAGTAAGAGGTTTACTGAGGGGGTGGAGGAGTTTCAAGAATTGATCATGGCGCAGTTTGATTTGCGTAAGGAAATAGAGGTGGTTTGGATATTGGCTCCGCTGATAAGGCATGAAGAGAAGCGGTTGGCTTGGAGGGCTAGGTTAATTATGAGAGGCTTTACGGGAGCAGATCTGGGGGATGATCCTGCAAGTTGGCGGCTTTGGTATGAGAAGATGAATGAATAAAAAAGCTCTGTGGTGAATTCACCACAGAGCTTTTATCATTGTTGAAAAACGAGTTCTTAATTAACGCTTGCGACGCATAAGAAGAAGTCCACCGAGGCCGAGTAGCATGGTTGATGATGGCTCAGGTACTAGTGTGTATTTTACAATCACTTTTCCTTTTGCTTCATCTGGTGAGTCGAACTGGATAGTAGATCCGCCTTCACCTGAGAGGTTGAAGTATGAGTCCACAGCGAAGTCGATAGTGAATGTTCCTGAACCTACATATTGGCTCCAGAATAAATCATTAACTAGGCCTGATCCAGATGCAGAGCTACCTGTGGAGGTGAATGATGCGTAATCTGATCCACCGATATCGAATGTAGAGACATCGTCTCCATCGTTCGCTCCTAATGTAGTGTTAGGGATCGTGTATGCTGAAGTGAATCCGTCTAAGATAGGGTCAAATGATCCATCTAAAAGATCCACAGATGATCCTGTAACGTCGAGTATCACTCCGAAGCTACCAGAGATGGAGGCTTCGGTATCACCTTCGTTATCGACACCTAGAGTGCCACCGTCTGCGTCCATTACGTAGTAGATCTCAATAGAAGCAAGATCGGCTAAGTTACCATTGTATTGGTTTAGGGTAATAGTGTCAGTGAAATCAATGTTGCCGCCAAAGCTGTCCATTGATGTTACTACTGTCTGCCCTAGAGTAGGTAGTGTGAGTGCTAGCAGGAGGCTGCCAGCGATTTTATATTTTTTGTTCATGGGAATAATGTTGTTTATGTTGAGTGCACGAATTTGTGCACCTGTACATAGGACGCCTTTATCTCTAGGATCTCAATACTATTGAAATAGTTCAAAAATATGTTTAAATTAGGTGTCATGAATATTAGATAATATTCATTAATTATTGGTACTAATAATCAATATTAGCGTAGCTTTAAAAAAAATGTAATTGTCTTATTTTTAGTGGTTTTTTTATTTTTTGTGATGTGATTTTAGTTGATTGTCTTATTTACTATAAAGTTAACTGATTCAGTAAGTAAATTTTAGTGTATATTTCATCATGAAAATTTATTTTATGGGGGAATAAGAAAGTAGTTAACATGAGTTTATTTAAATGCGATAAAGATAGTCTGTGTAGTAACAAAGTAGGCTCAGCTGGATAAGTGGGGGATGAGTAGTTCTGCTCTTTTTTGCTAAAAATGAGACATCCTGTTAGTTCTCACTTGTCATACTGTTTTGGATAAATAGATTGGTCGTATGTCAAAGAAACCAGCAATCTTAATTATCGGTGCACCCGGCTCTGGAAAGGGCACGCAAGGGGTGACTCTGGGTATGCTACCTAAGTTTTTTCATTGTGCTTGTGGTGATGTTTTTCGTTCACTTGATACACGCACGAAGCTAGGGCAGAAATTTGTGGAGTATTCTAGTAAGGGACAATTAGTGCCTGATGAGTTTACGATCGATTTGTGGAAGGCTCAGATTGAGAATTGGAAGGATAGTCATGTGTATTTCCCGGATGCGGATATTTTGATTCTTGATGGTATTCCTAGGAATGTGGAGCAGGCTAAGATCTTGGCTGAATATATTGAGGTGTATCAGGTGTTCCACTTATCATGTCCGGATCGGAATGAGTTGGCCCGTAGGATGCGTAAGCGTGCGCTGCGCTCTAACCGAATAGATGATGCGAATGAGGATGTGATACAGGATAGAATCCAGACTTATGAGGCTGAGACTAAGCCTATTATTGATTTTTATGATGATTCTATAATCACTGAGATAGATGCGGCGCAGGAGCCGGTGAAGGTGATGCATGATATTTTGACTAAGATTATTTCCTTACCTATTTATGAGGATATGAAGAAGGTGGTTCTCTAAATTACTGATCATTTGAAAAAGCAACGAATTTTATTCATGGGGACGGGAGAGATAGCTCTGCCGTCCTTTGTGGCTCTGCTGGAGAGCGATTACGAGGTGGTGGGGCTTTTTACTCAGCCGGATAAGCGTGTGGGTAGAAAGCAGGTGATGACTCCGCCGGAGATCAAGGTGGTGGCTGAGGAGAATGGGGTGCCTGTGTGGCAGCCTGAGAGGTTGAGAGGATCTGAGGAGCTGGAGGTGATAGAGGGGCTTGGGGCTGATCTTATAGTGGTGATGGCTTATGGGCAGATTTTACCGAAGCGGGTGATTAATGCACCTCGGATTGCTTGTATTAATTTGCATGCTTCTTTGTTGCCGAAATACCGTGGTGCGTCTTGTATTCAGGGGGCGATAGATGCGGGTGATGCGGAGACTGGGATTAGTGTGATGCATGTGGCGCCGGCGCTGGATGAGGGTGATGTGATTTTACAACACAAGTTAGAGATTTTACCGGAGCATACTGGTGGGGTGGTGCATGATCTTCTGGCTGAGGTGGCTCCGGTTGCTTTGTTAGAGGGACTGGCGAAGCTGGTGGATGGTAGTGCTGAGCGGAAGGTGCAGGATGATAGTTTGTCAAATTATGCGCCGAAGTTGATGCGTGAGGATGGTGAGCTGGACTGGAAGATGTCTGCTGCTGAGGTGGAACGCCGAGTGAGGGCGTATGATCCGTGGCCGGAGACTAGCACTACGTTTGTGGAGGCTAAGGGGAAGGCGCAAGGGAAGGTGAAGAGGTTGAAGATTTTTCCACAGGTTGTGGTGGAGAGTGAGCTGGGCGGGAAGCCTGGGGAGGTGCTGGAGCTTAGTAAGAATGGTCTGGTTATTGCTTGTGGGGAGGGTGCTGTTCGGTGCACTAACATTCAGCCTGAGGGTAGTGCAAGGATGACTGCGGAGCAGTTTGCCACTGGTGGGAGGATTGTGGTGGGTGATCTACTTTCGTAGTTTCTTCAAGGCCTCTAGCCTCTCTAGCATGGGGGGGTGGGAGTAGTCTAGGAAGACTGGGAGTGGGTGTGGGGTGAGGTTTACTAGGTTGTCTGCTGAGAGTTTCTTGAGTGACTGGATGAGGTGGTCTGGGGTGCCTTGGGCGTTTGTGGCGTATGCGTCTGCCTCGAACTCGTGTTTGCGGCTGGACATGTTGCTAAAGATTCCGAGGACTTTTTTGACTGGGGCGAAGAGGAGGCCGAAGAAGATGAGTCCGGCGTAGACTGAGATGTTGTCCATCTTGAAGGCGCCGAAGAGGTATTCTGCTACGGGGCCGTTTTTGTCTGTGACGAGGCCTAGGAGGTAGAATACTACGGCGGACTGGATGATGCCGATGACCATGCGTTTGACGATGTGCTTGCATTTGAAGTGGCCGATCTCGTGGGCGAGGATGCCGACTAGGCCTTCTGTGGTGTGGTTTTCTACGAGGGTGTCGAAGAGGGCTATTTTTTTATTTTTGCCGAAGCCGGTGAAGAAGGCGTTGGATTTGGTGGAGCGCTTGGAGCCGTCCATGATGAAGAGTTCTGTGAGGGGGAAGTCGCATTTTTTGGCCATGTCGTTGATGGCGTCTTTGAGTTCTCCTTCTGGCATTGGCTCGAATTTATTGAAGAGGGGGAGGAAGACTGATGGGGCGATGTAGGTGAGGAGGAGCTGGATGATGGTGAATGCGGCCCATGCCCAGAGCCAAGCCATGGGGACGGAGTCGAAGATCCAGAGGATGAGGGCGAGGATGGGTCCGCCGATGAGGGCCATGAGGATGAGGCCTTTGATCTGGTCGATGATGAATGTTTTGAGGGTGGTTTTGTTGAAGCCGAATTTTTCTTCGATGACGAAGGTGTCGTAGAGCTGGAAGGGGATCATGATGATGATCTGGGCGGCGAAGAGGAGGGCCATGAAGATGAGGCCGGTGATGATTTCTCCGTGGCCGAAGCTGCGGACGAGGTTGTCTAGCCAGTTGAAGCCGCCGGTGAGCCAGAAGCCGAGCATGAGCATGAGGGAGAAGATGCTCTCGATGATGCCGAATTTTTCTGTGACGCGGACGTAGTTTTGTGATTTGGCGTATTTGTCAGCATCAAAGACATCGGAAAATTCTTCTGGGAGTTTGGGGTCGAGCGCTTTGAGGTTTAGGAGGGTGGCGATGAAGTCCAGGTTCCAGAGTGCTAGGAGTGAGATGATGATGAAGAGGGCTAATGCGTTTTCCATGGGGGAATGCATAATTGGGGGAGAGAGATATGCAAGGATAGAGTTGTGTGGTGTGGTGGTGATTTTAAATAAAAAGCCACACTTTGCGTGAGCAAGGTGTGGCTTCTGAAAAAATGATGAGTTTTTAGAATTTATTTACGGCGGCGTAGAATGAGTGCTAATCCACCGAGGCCTAGTAGGGCTGTTGATGATGGCTCTGGCACTAGGGTGAGAGTGCTTCCACCACCTCCTCCGTTTGGTGTGACTAGGAAGTAATCTGCAAAGTTAAGATCGGTAATTTCAACACCACCAACACCACTAACACCACCAACCTTGACTGCACGAGCTGAACTCTTATTGGCAGTACCTAAGTTTTCATTCCCTGCACCTGACACTAATTGTGCCATCCAATCGGCAGCATCATCGTCACCGGCACTTATAAAACTACCAGTCCAATCACTTGCTATATGGAAAAAGCCGTTGTCTTGGTTAATCCTGAGATCGAAATCATCTGTCGCATTAATGATGGCGTCACCGCTGATATTAAAACCTCCAACACTACTATTAACAAGCAATTGTTGTCCGAAGTTGACCTGCCCTCCCGAAAGATTGAATATACTTCCTGAGTTTGCGTTGAAATTTAGACCTGTGGTCCCTGCAAGGGTTCCTCCCTGGAGGTTCCAGACGAGACCGGCTGAGTTAGCGTTAAAAGTTCCACTGATAGTGCCTGCATCTTGGTTAATTGTAACATCGGCAAATGCTCCGTTAAAGTTGCCAGCAACGGTTCCATCTACGCTAATAGTTCCAATGTCACCTGCGACAGGCAAAGCTCCTGGAGAGTCACCCCAGCTAGCAGCAGTTCTAATTTCACCTCCGTTAAAAATGACAGTAGCTGCTGAAGATACAGCGGTGAGGCCTAGCGAGCATATTGCCAGTCCGAGTGATAGTTTGGTTGTTGTATTCATGTGTGTTATTTTTATGTGTTAGTTGTGTGCTGGATATTTAGTGTTGGTTTTTTAGTAAAAACAATGTGTGTACCATTCTAGGTTTGTCATCATACATAAATTCTATCTTTTGGTAACCTAGCCAATTGGCTAGGTGTTGGTGAGGTGAGTTTGAATTAGGTGGAGCTTAAGGATGGGGGATTTAACTCCTTTATTTAACATTGTTGATTTCGGTGATTGCTAGGTAGGTTTTGTCTGGGTGGGAGAAGAGGGCTTGCCAGAACCATTGTTCTGCTGATGGCCAGCTTTTGGTGCCGGAGGGAGAGGGAGAGGGGGAGTGGGAGTGGGAGAGGATGGTGGATTTTACGGTGAGTTTGATTTGGGTGTTTTGTGCGGTGTAGGTTTGCCAGATGGTTCCGGTGGGGTCTTGTGTGTTGGTGGGTGGGGAGAGGGTGAAGCCGCTGGATTTGAGGCAGGTTCTGGAGTTGTGGAGTTTTCTGGTGGCTCCTGTGACTTGTCTGAAGATGATGAGGCCTTGTGGGTGTTGGTAGGTTTCGATGATGCCGGGGAAGTGTTTGGCGAATTGTGCTTCTAGGTGGCTGGGGGTGCATTTTTGGAGGGGGAGGTTTTGGTATTGCTGGGGGATGGTGATGGTGGTTTGTGGGGGTGATGGTGGTTTTTGTAGGATGCTTGTGGAGTAGAGCCAGGTGAGGTTGCAGGTTAGCATGAGGATGAGGTAGAGTTTAGGCATGATTGGCTGAGAGTTTCTGGGTGAGTGAGATGAGGAGGGTTAGGCAGAGGGTGTAGAGGGCGATTCCTACTCCTATGTGGGTCCAGTCTGGCCAGTGGACTAGGTTGCTTTCTGGGAAGAAGAGGATGCAGCCTCGGAGGGCATTTATGAGGATCATGATGAGGGTGGTGGTGGAGAATAGGATGATGCCTTTTTTCCATGTGAGCTTGAAGAAGACGCAGAGGATGGCGGATAGGGTGATGCCGGCGCAGAGCATATTGATACCGCTGCAGGGTGGGTCTACGAAGACTTGTTGGCTTTGGTAAATGAGGCCTGTGCCATCGGCTTCTACGTTGTAGCCTATTGAGTTGAGCAGGCTGCCGGAGAGCTGGGTGACTAGTTTTCTGAGGGGGTAGCCGAGGAAGAACTGGAGGGAGCTTAGCCAGGGTAGGGAGAGGTAGGCTAGGGCTGAGAGACCAAAATTTCTGAGTAGTCCGAAGTGATGGAGGAGGGTGGTGATGGCTAGTGTGGCCTTGATGGTGGCGGGGAGGTGGAGGAGCCAGAATATGGAGTAGAGCGTCAGACCTAGGAGAGAAAGCCAGTTACTATTTCGCTGAGTGCGAGGGGTGTTTATAGCAAAGTAGATGACTAGTGGGATGAGGATGATGGATAGAGCTTCCTCTCCTCCATGCATCATGCGGTTTGCGTACCAGATGTAGCTTGGTATGAAACTTAGCAGGATGCATAGGTTGGTTGTCTGACGCGGGTTCATTTTAATTTCTGTTACGCACTAGGAGGCAGGCGAATGCGGAGATGATGAAGAGGAGGGTGGAGCTTGGTTCTGGGATGCTGCCGTTCTTCATGCTCTGTGCTGGGGAGAGTGCGTTCATGCTGACTCCTGCGGGGAGGGGGAGTGGCTGGGTGACGGATTTAGCATTGCCGGTGAAGTCGCGTGGGGTTTCATCTACTGCTACGAATGAGGTGTAGGGGGTGAGTAGTTGGTATTCTAGGCCTAGGTTGGTGATGCGTTGTTTGAGGTCAGCGCTGGCTGAGAAGGTGTTGAAGTCGATTAGCTCGCGGACGGTTTCTCTGGCCCAGAGGTCTCTGATGACGGGGTTTTGTTTTTTGGATTGTTTTCCGGTTTGTTTTTCGCTTTTTGTGTCGATGGTGAAGGTCTGGGAGAATGTTTCATCACTTCCGGTTTTTCCTGTGATGGTTATTTTTCCGTATTGGGGGCCTTTGGTTTTCCATTTTCCGGTGACTACGAGTGCGCGGTTGGCGAAGAGGTCATTGAGGCCTGAGGGCTGAACTTCTGTTAGGTGGATGTCTTCTGAGTTGATGGTGATGTTGGTGAGGACTGGTGAGGAGATGTATTCAGCGAATTTGGCGGCTACGGCTTCTGCTTCTTGAGGCTGGGTGACGATGAAGGGTTCTCCTCCGCCGACTTTGGCGATGCCTTCGATGAGGTGGCGGTTTACTGAGCTGCCGATGCCGAAGCTGTAGATGTTTGCTGTGCCTCGGTGGCTGCGGATGATTTCGAAGGTTTGTGGGTCTTCTGAGATGTAGCCATCGGTGATGATGACGATGTTGCGTGATAGGTCTGTGTTGGAGGTCATGGAGAGCGCTTTCTTGAGAGCGCTGTTTAGTTCGGTTCCGCCGGAGCCGTTGTGTTGATTCATTTTATCGAATGCGTTTTGGATGTTTGCGCGGGTGGCGGGGATGGGGTGTGGGGAGAGGAGCTGGGTTGTTCCTGCGAAGAACTGGATGTTGAATTGATCGATGGGGCGGAGGTTGTTTCCTAGGTTCAGGAAGAGTTTCTTGGCAGTTTTGAGTGGGAATCCGGTCATGGAGCCTGAGACATCGATGACGAAGAGGTATTCGCGTGGTGGGATGTGTGCAGGGGTGACTCTGGCTGGTGGCTGGACGTTGATGAGGAAGAAATTTTCATCGGCACCTTGGTGGGTGGTGATGCCGGAGACGATTTTTTCATCGGCTAGTCTGAATCTGAGGATGAAGTCGCGGTTGGCTTGGTAGCCGGTGGCTGAGGAGTCTAGTGAGACGGTGGTTTGGTTTGGAGCTAAGTGGTTGATTGTTGGTTGATGGCTTGGGCATTGGAAGGCTTGGAATGTTAGTGATGTGTTGACGGTTGCGTTGATGGAGAAGTGTGGTTCTTGAGGAGCGGTTGATTTGTTGGTGGGGTCGTAGTAGGGGGTGTTTACCCATTCTAGGGTGCCGGAATCTGGTGATGCTTGGGTGGTGTCTCCTGCGTAGCGGGGGCCGACTACGGTTGGGAAAATCCACTCGTAGGTGTTGTCTTCTGGGATGAGGAGTTCTGAGAAGGTGATCTGGACCTCGATGGTTTCTCCTGGGAGGATGTTGGCTACTTTGGTTTGGAAGACATTGGGGCGCTTTTGCTCCAGGAGGGAGGTGGCTTTTTTCTCGGCTTTGGCTTTTTGGTAGATGGCTTTGGCGTCTTGTTTTTCTTTGATTTTGGCTTTGATGGTGCGGTCGCCAATTTGCATTTCCATGGCGTGGACAGCGGCTCTGGTGGATAGCGGGAAGGTGTAGGTTGCTTCGATGGGGGTGGTGTGGGTGTTTTTGTAGACTTGGGTGACTGTGGCTTTTACGATGCCGTCTGTTAGGGTGGCGTCTACTTTGGTGGAGAGGAGGGGGAAGGTGGATTGAGGTTCTGACGAATCTGTTTCCATGTAGGGGGCTTCGGTCTTGAATTCTTGGGGTGCGGCGGTGAGTGAGCCGGCTAGTAGCAGTGAGGTAGCGAGTAGGGCTCCGGTGATTTTGTTTATGTTATTTAGGATAGTTTTCATATTCGATGATTTCTTAGTCGAGGTAAGGAAAGCATGGGAATTTGAAGTTATGATGAAGAGGGGGTGAATTTTGTGTGAATTTAAATAGAGGTTTTATCAGGTTGGTGATGGGGCGGGTGGTGAGGTTTGGGTGGAGGAGGGATCGGGGATGTGGCGTGTTTGTGGGGTGATGAGTTGGTGGTTGTAAATTCTGTGAAATCAGCTAGTTTCGCGCCGCCTGGAGCAAAAGCAGAGGCGTAAGAGTATGAATTTTAGTATTATTTTTAAGTCACTTGGCTCGCTGATCATGTTGGTTGGATTGAGCATGATGAGCTGTATGCTTTTGGGTTGGCTGGTTCCGCATCATCGTGAAGGGATGCCTACTAGCTATGAAGGCTGGTGGTTGTCTGTATCGATCACGATGTTATCTGGTGCGCTGGCTTATGGGGTTGGGAAGTTTCGTTTGCGTGGGGGTAAGGATAAGAAGATTTTTCGAAGGGAGGCTATTGCTGTGGTTGGGCTGGGGTGGATTTTGTGTTCGTTTTTTGCGGCGTTACCTCATTATTTGTGTATCCGTGAGGTGACTTATGTTCAGGCGGTTTTTGAGGCTAGCTCTGGTTTTACCACGACGGGGGCTAGTATTTTTCCTTCTGTGGAGGCACTTTCTGAGACTACATTGCTGTGGCGATCTGTGACTCAGTGGCTTGGTGGGATGGGGATTCTTGGGGCGTTTTTGTTGATTTTCTCTGGTGAGTCTAGGGGGAAGACGTTGCTGAGTTTTGAGTCATCGATTCATGGTGCGGATTTGTCTAGTAGTGATCTGCGGTCTGCGATGCGGAGTTTGTGGAGGATTTATATTGGGCTGACGGTGATTACGATTATTGGGTTGTGGATGATGGATATGACGTTGTTTCAGGCGGTCAACCACGGGTTTGCGGCGGCTTCTACTGGGGGATTTGGAACTGAGAATGATAGTGTGACGAGCTTCTCTGATGGGGTGAAGCTGTGGTTGTCTTTATCGATGCTGCTGTGTGGTATTAGTTTCCCGCTTTATATGACGCTACTTAAAAGGAAGGATATCAATGTGCTGAGACGTCACGAGGAGACGCGCTGGTATCTGATTGTGATCTTTGTATCGATTGTGATTATATCGATCGCTAATTCAGTGACTGAGTGTGTGTCTTGCGAAGTGGATGTGATTTTCAATGTGATCACGATTATTACGACTACTGGGTTTGTGGTGGGAGATTATGAGACTTGGCCGATGGTTAGTAAGCAGATCATCATGTTGCTTATGGTGGTGGGTGGCTGCTCAGGATCTACAGCTGGTGGTCTGAAGGTGAGCCGGGTGCTGCTGTGGATACGGTCGATGAAAAATGAGATTATCCGTGGATTCCGTCCGAATGTGGTGCTGAAATTACAGATGAATGGTAAGACGGTGGATGACCAGTTGATCCGTTCCGTTTATGTTGTGACTTCTGTTGCGGTGTTCTTCTTTTTGACGGGATCGATGGCGATGGCGCTGTTGGAACCTCATTTGGATGCGATTACTTGTGCGTCTGCGGTGCTGTCATCAATCTGTAACATTGGGCCGGCATTTTCTCAGCTGGGGCCAACGCAGAGTTTCTCTATCTTGTCTGGGCCATCGCTTGGATTGCTTTCCATGCTGATGATTCTAGGGAGATTGGAATTTATTGCGGTGTTGGTCTTGCTTAGTCGGAGACTTTGGAGGAAATATTAGGGGGAGAGATTTTGCTGGGGGTAAGTTTTTATTTATTCTTCTTTGTCTGAGGTTTGCTCTTCTGGGGAATGTTGGGGTTTTGCTTCGTTTTCGGCTTTGTTTTCGGTTTGGTTTTCGGCCTGATCTTTTGCTTTTTGTTGTTTTCGGTCGTTTCCGTCGAGGAGTTCTGAGACTTCTTTTTGGACGGCTTCTACTTTGTCGAGCGGGATGTTGGGGTCGAGAACGATGTAGATTTCGCCGTTTTTGCGGTGCTCGTAGATGCGTAGGATTCCGTTGGGGGTTTGTTGTTTATCGGTTTCCTTGAGGAGTTTTTTTCTCTCTAGCATGACGGCTAGGATGTAGCGTGCATTTTCGGTGTGCTCTTGGTCTTCTTCGATGAGTCTGCTGAGGAGCTCCTCTGCGGATTCTTTTGTTACGACTTCGGATTTAGCTTCGATGACGGATGCTTCATAGGTGTTTTTCCAGAATGAGAATGGCTTTTGGAGTTCTTCTGGGCGGTCTTTCCATCCTTCTAGTGAGAAGTCCATGCGGAGGTAGCCGCTGGATTCTGGGTCTGGGAATATGGCGGTGTAGAATTGTTGTTGATCTACAAATTTTACTTCTGTGATAGCGCACTGGTGGGCGCGTGCTTTGATAGACCAAGCTTCTGGTAGTGCCATGATTTTGAGGTGTTAGAGTCTGTGAATGGGTTACTGACCGTTGGGAATGAGGTTTTTGATGGTCTGGTAAATAGGTTGTCCGGTGATGCGGCGGTAGAAGAGGATGAGGGCGATGAATCCGAATAGGATGTTAGTGGCCCAGGCTGCTATGAGTGGTGGAAGGTGGCCGGATTCTCCGAGGGTGGGGAATACGGTGGAGCAGAAGATCATGCCGGCGCAGAGGAAGATGGCGATGGCGATGCCGCCGCCGACTCCGCGTCTATTGAGCACGATGCCGAGTGGGGCTGCTAGTAGGATGATGATGAGGCAGATGAATGGCTGTGCGATGCGGTAGTAGAGGTGGGTCTGGTAGGAACGCTTGTCTGAAAGTGGGTTGTCGTGGTGGTTGGCGAGCCAGCTTTTTAGACCTGGGATGCCTAGGTATGGGGCTTTGAGTCCTGGGTTGATGATTTGCCAGGGGGTTTCTTTCCAGTCGGTGACGAGGTCGGTCTTGGAGACGGTGACTGGGACGGGTTGTGGGTTATCAGAATTCACCTCGATGAGGTCGAAGGTGATGGGGTTGTGGAGTGTCCATTGTCGATTTTCCATGGACCAGGTGGCTTGATCTGCGAGGATTTTCTGGGTGGCTTTATTGTTGGCGTCGAGTGTGGTGATCTCTATGGACTTTAGGGGTTCTCCTGAGGCATGGGCGAAGGGGAATGAGCCTACTAGCCAGTGACGGGTGTCTGATCTGTTTTGGAAAGCGACGGATTCAGCGGCGTTTGATGTCTTGCCTTTGGCTTCAGCAAGGATGAGGTCTTCTTGGCTTTCGGCGTAGGGTGCCCAGTGGTAGTTGAAAATGAGACAAATGATGGTGCAGATTACACCTGCGAAGACGAGTGGTCTGGTGAAGCGGACTACGCCTCTGCCGGTCTGGATGATGGATACTAGTTCTTGGCTTTTCGACATTTTTCCTAGAGCCCAGAGGAGGGAGAGCATGAGTGAGTATGGGAGAATGAAAACGATGAGCGCCGGCATCTTGGTAAGGTAGTGCTTGAGCATGATGGAGCCTACTTTATCCGACTGCTGGAAGTCTGAGATGTTGTCCTGGAAATCCTCAAGGAACATGATGATGAATAGGGCGCCGAAACAGATGAGGAATGCATTGAAGAAAATCCTGAGTGTGTAGCGATCTAGTCGGTCCATGCAGTAGTAGCCTACGCTACAGATAAATGGTAGCGCGCAGAGGGCGCCTAGTAGCCAGATGCGGAGATCGTGGGCTTGGCGGTGTGAGTTAGGGTAGCCAATGAACTGCTCTGCGACAACGGCTTTTTCGTAAGGGATCAGCACGCATGCTCCTGCTACTCCTATGAGGAGGAGGATGAGAGGAATGAGATACTTTTTGAGGTGAGCTGGCATGAATTCCTGTGAATGATCATCTCTAGTGGTGGTTCTTTCAAGCATTTAGATAGAGGAGTTGGTAATTTATAGTAAGTGATGATCTTGTTGGGGCTGGAGTTTACGTTGTGCATTCGGGTTGTAATCTTAGAAAGTTTACTTATCGTGGCTTTATGCAGGTCACGATAAAGCATCTTTATATTTCAAATGGACACAATTATTTCGGTCGTTATGGGAAGGGTTCGCTCGCTCATGAGATAGAGGAGCGGAATGGCATAGAGCTGGTTTCGGGTAGTGGGGTCAGGGATGATCGATTTTTTGATTATGAGGAAGATTACAAAGGACAGATTACTTTTTTTGATTGGGCTGTGTATGAAAGGGTGAGGGATGAGGTGGTGAAGGGTGATCTGGAGCCGAGTAAGTTTAGGCGTAATGTGGTATTAGAAGGGGTGGATCTGAATAGGCTGATCGGGAAGCGATTTTCACTGGGAGGGATAGAGTTTACTGGCTCTGGGGAATGTAAGCCGTGTTTCTGGATGGATGAGGCGTGTGCAGATGGGGCGTTTGAGTCTCTGAAAGGTAGGGGAGGTCTGCGGGCTAGGATCTTGAATGATGGGGAGTTGAGTGCTGGGAGCTATGAATTAGAAATCTTAGGGGATGTTATTGAAAATGAAGAAGTCTGAGTCAGTAGAGATTATCAAGCTGCGTGGAGGTGAGGCGGAGGAGATGGTAGACTTGGTGGCTGTGGAGGAGCCGCTACAGATCACTGTGGATGGAGTTCCTATCGCGGTGGTGATGCGGACGGTGGGGGATGATGCGGATCTGGTGATGGGGTTTCTCATGACTGAGGGGATTATTGATGATGTGGGTGCTGTTAGACGGATTGATTTAGAGCAGAAGCAGAACCATGCGCTGGTTTTTCTGGAGGATGATGTGCAGGTGGATCTGGCTAGGTTGCAGAGGAATCTTTATAGTGCGAGTAGCTGTGGGATCTGTGGTAAGGCGAGTATTGATGAGGTGTTTTTGCAGATCAAAGTGACTGAGGGTGCTAGTGCTGGGGGTAAGTTTTCTATTAGCAGGGAGGCTCTAGTAGAGGCGCCTAGTAGGCTGAAGGATTCGCAGGATGTGTTTGAGCAGACTGGGGGATTGCATGCTGCTGGGTTGTTTAATGGGGATGGGGAGTTGTTGATTATCCGGGAGGATGTGGGGCGGCATAATGCGATAGATAAGGTGATAGGGCAGGCGTTGGTGAGTGGGGTGGATTTGAGGCAAGTGGCGTTGCAACTATCTGGGCGAGTGTCGTTTGAGGTAGTGCAGAAGGCTTTGATGGTGGGGATCCCGTTGGTGTCAGCGATTTCAGCGCCTACTTCATTGGCGATAGATTTTGCGAAGCGTGGAGATCTTACTTTGGTAGGGTTTATGCGTGGTGAGAGGATGAATATTTATTCTGGGGCTGATAGAATCAATTGGTAGTGTGGGGTGAATGGTATGTTCTGGTGATTGATCTGTTGATTTCAAAAAAAGCAAAGATACTGAGGTGACAAGCTAAAGAAAATAGGGCAGACATCTAGTGTGCAACTTACTATACAAGAAATAATTGATCTCACAGGAGCCAAGCTCGTGCAGGGAGGGGCAGACCACAATGTCTCAGGAGTGGCGTCATTAGATGAAGCAGGTAACGATGAAGTCTCATTTCTAGGGAATGAGAAATATTTTCAAGATTTTCTCACTACTCAAGCTGGTGTGGTTTTGGTGCCGGGGAATTTACCTCAGCGGCCAGAAAATACTATTTTACTCGAAATTGAAAATCCGTCTTATGCTTTTGCAGCAGTGGTGAAGGTGTTGGCGACTAAGCAGAGAACTGTTAGCTACGGAATTCATCCTAGTGCGGTGATAGCAGATGATGTGGTGATCAATCCTGAGAAGGTATCGATCAAGCCAGGTGTGATCATTGAGTCAGGATGTAGTATTGGTGATGGCACGGAGATTGGTTCTGGTGTGGTGATTTGTGAAGGGAGCAAAGTGGGGGAGGATTGTTTATTTTATCCTAATGTTACGGTGCGTGAGCATTGTCAGATTGGTGATCGCGTGATCCTTCAGCCGGGTTGTGTGATTGGTTCTGATGGCTATGGTTACGAGCTTGTGGATGGTAGGCATACGAAGGTGGATCAAGTCGGGATCGTAGTTTTAGAGGATGATGTGGAAATAGGTGCGAATACCGCGATAGATCGCGCTCGATTTGGGAAAACGATCATCGGTGAAGGCACGAAGGTGGATAATTTAGTCCAAATAGCGCATAATGTGCAGACTGAGAAGCATTGTCTTATTGTCTCCCAGAGTGGGTTGGCTGGAAGTTCTAAGCTCGGGAATTATGTCACTGTTGCAGCTCAGGCTGGAGTGGGTGGGCATATTAAAATAGGAGATAAAGCGATTCTTGCTGGTAGAGCGGGAGCTACGAAGTCACTCCCTGGTGATGCTGTTTATTCTGGTTTTCCAGCAAGACCGATGCGTGAAGAGACTAGGAAGCAAGGTTCACTGAGTAAGCTGCCTCAACTGATCAAGGATGTGAGGCAGATGAAGCAACAACTTGAGGAGGGGGGCAGCTAGGCTAGTCCTTTAGTTCCCTTGGGATGGGGCTATTAATGGTATTTCTAGTTGCAATCTCATATTACCAAGAGTAAGAACCATTCATGAGCATGATCTTAGAAGAATCAGCAGTAACCGCAAAAACAAAAGAGCTATGTGCTACAATTGTTGAGCAGGAATCATTCGTAAAACTACAATCTCAAGTAGAGGCATTTCTTAATAACGACGAGGCAAGACTACAATACCAGTCCGTCCACGAAAGTGGTGATGCCCTTAATCAGAAACAACGTTCAGGCGTAGAACTCAGCGATTCAGAAATTACTGAATTCGAGCAAGCGCGTGAGCAACTACTCCAAAACTCAGTTGTGACTGACTTTATGTCAGCCCAAAAAGAACTTCAAGAAATCCAAAATACCGTTGGTAAAATGGTGAGCTTGACTCTTGAGCTAGGACGCGTCCCTACAGCGGACGACATCGAAACTGCCAGCAGTGGTGGTGGATGTTGCGGTGGTGGTGGCGGTGGCGGCTGCGGTTGCTAGTTTAGCTGGTCAAATAAATAAAAATATGAATAATGTTGCGAGCTACCTAGGTAGCTCGCAATTACTGTACAGGCTGAGCAATCACAGAAAATTATGGACCCTGAACTAGAAACACTCGAAGCATCATTTAATACTAGGATTGAGCAATGGATTTCCAAACAAGGCCTGTTGTTCCAGTTTACTCATGATACTGGCTCGGGTTCTATGTTTCCGAAGATTTGTGGGCTGTTGTTCAGGCTGCTTATCCTAGTTCTTATTGGGGTAGGACTATTTTGGTTTTATCTTACTAACAGACCGCATTCAGAAGCATTCAAGCTAGACGTTGAGCAGCAGATTGCAAAAGGCTTGAATGCTAGGGAAGTAGAAATTTCTAATATAAGTAGAGCCAAAGGTGGGATGCTGACTGGTGAAATGCTACTTTCCGCACTTGCGCTAGGTGAGACGAAGAATTCCTTTTTTGAAGATTGGCATGTGAAAGAAGAGGATGTGTCTGTGGTGGGACGTAGATCAATCGTTGATAGAACTAAGACTGCTACGTTTCAGGGAGTGAACCTATCTCCACTTGGTATAGGTGATAACTATTTCTCGGGCTGGAGCGCTAAAGAAATCAGTATCTTAAAAATGGAGCTTAAGCTGAAGACTGGCGATGTTTCAGATGATCAAGCTATGGCTGCCTACTCGACTCTTTTTAGAGATCATGATACACTGAAGATTGATGCTATTCAGGTTTTTGATGCCACTATACTCTGGGGCCACTCCGAAACGACAGCGGGGGCTATCAAAGGTGCACAGCTCGATATTACGAAGGGTTTGGACACATGGGAAATTAATATTACTGGAGGAACATTTTCACATAGCTGGCTACAAAATGCAGAGATCGAACAGATGAGGGTACTTTGTCACCGGTCTGGAGAGGTGAATATCGAATCAGCTTCACTCAAGCTCGGTGAAGGGACGCTTCGCTTGAATGCTTCAATCCAAGTGAAAGCGCAGCCTGAACTTAAGGGGAGCTACAGTTTTGAAGATGTTGAGGTGACGGATCTTATTGGTCACAGCTACGAAGACTGGCTTGACGGAAACATTGATGGATCTGGTGAGGTAACGGGTAAGTTGAACTCAGCTAAAGGTCTCACTGTGACAACAGCGATTAATTTAACAGGGAAGACGAAGTCGATAGCAGATACTGATACATCGTCTAAAGTGCTTGATGGTAAGAAGGACAGTGTAATTATTATCAGAGGGGATAATTTCCAGTTGCTTAAGCTGATGCAGATGAAAGATCCTAGAAATAGTTATTCTCTACTCCGAGCCCATAAAGGCACGGTAATTGTTGAAAACCAGGGTTCAAACACACAAGTAACTATTAAAGATGTGCGATGTGGTCAAAACGATCTTATTCTTATGAAAGGACAATTCGATTATTCGATGGGAGCTGCTGAGTCTAAGGATGAAATTATTGATGCATCAAGCCTAACACTGACAGAATCGGAAGAGAATCCTGCCGGAAATCGCAGAGAGGAAGCAGTTTCAGACTTAGTAAGAGCTTTTTCAGGCAGTATTGAGCTAGGCTTGATCCCTGAGGTGTTTGAGAACAACATAAAAGTGTTAGATGTCTATCCTGTGGACAATTCGACGCTGAGAGTGTGGTTTGACATTAAGCTTAAGGGACAACTGGAAGAGCTTACTGAAGAATTAGCGGACAAGCTTTACGACATTATGAAAGAGGCTGAAAATAATTAGAATTAGATGCAGAAAGTTCTTGCGGAATTGGGAAGACTGGCATAGGTTGCCGCCCGAGTCAGCAAGCAACAAGCAGTAAGCAGCAGACTTAAGCGACTAACAACTTTTTAATCGCGGGATGGAGCAGCCAGGTAGCTCGTCAGGCTCATAACCTGAAGGTCGTAGGTTCAAATCCTACTCCCGTAACCAATCTAAAAGTCTCACTTTCAAACGAAAGTGAGGCTTTTTGTTTGTGATTATGTTAGCAACGCTGAGTTGAGTGTTCTAGATTACAGTGAGTAGTTAGTAAGGACTTCGCGAGGTAATGGCTGAACCTGTCGTCTAATGAATAAGCTCCTAGCTCTGAATGAATAAATCCTGTATTGGAGAGGGGAGCATCAGATATAAAGATCAAAGGTCTTTAGCTTTTGTGCTTGTAGGCAAGTCTAGACGTAGACCCATTTCCAAAAGTCTGTTCGCCTATCTCTAGATAAGAATTTCCAATCTCTGCGTTACTCTTCGACGGAGATGCCTACACCACAATCTCATCGCGCCTTGTTCTAGAAAATTCATCTGCCGAATCTAACCGAACGAACTTTTGGAAAAGGGTCTAAGTGTGTCAGGCTGGGTGGGAGATGGGGCCTGATAGGTTGAAACGCTACTTGATTATGCAATCAATGCATAGCAGAGGAACCGTAGAGCAGGTGATCCGATTGCTAGGTGTTACGTGTATTGGTCAGACTAGCCTATCCAATTTAGCTTTTGGGCGATGGAGAAGAAGTCCATGGCCATGGCTAGGGCGACGTGGAGGACTACGGCTCCCCAGATGGATTTGGTTCTGGCTGCTATCCAGCAGAAGATGATGCCTCCTATGATGGCGAAGATTGTCTCAGGGAATGGTTTGCCAAAATGGAGCATGCAGTAGGGGACCATGGAGACAAAGAAGGCTGAGTCACCCATTTTAGGGCGCAGAGAGAAGAGCAGGTAGCCTCGGAAGAAGAATTCTAGGGCAAAGAAGCGAAATGCTCTACCAACCCAGAATAGGGCGTATAGGTCCGGTGCTTCTTGAAAGTATTTGTAGTAGGGGTATTTATTTTGGAAGCTTTGCTGAAAAGAGGCGAAGTATGCGAGAATGATTACGATAACAAGCATGACGCCATAGATCCAGAGGTGAGAATAACTGGTCGGGAGTCGGAGCCCATAGTCTCTGAGTTTTTCTTTCCTGCACCTGATAATGATCCACGGGATAATAAAGTAGATAGTAACGCCGAAGACTACCCAATAGAGTTTAGCTGCGAAGGTGATTTTCTCGACAGTTCCAAAGCTGTAGAAGAAATCTTTGAAGTATTGGATACTATGGTTCGTCTTGCCGTAGTAGGTCAGCAAGGTCATGATGAGAGCTGTGTAGGTGAGAGCTATCCAGACTTTAGCATCTACTTGTGGAAGGGTGAGCTTAGAGTGCTCAGGGGCAGGATCTGGCTCGGTAGGTGGACTTTTGGAGTTAGGGGTTTTGTAAGGTGAGGATTCCATGATTATTCTAAGATGTTACCTACTTGTTTTCTTAATGCCCAGAATACTGGAATAGAGCTGATGAGAACTCCTATGTTAGCTGCGGCGATAGTCCACATAGTTTCTTGTCCCCAGTATAGAGCATTAATGTCTGTAGTGGCTTTTACTCTAAGGGCCTTAAAAATAGTATCATGGTAGAGTGAAAGAAGGTGAATGAGACCTAGCGTGACTAAATTAACGATGAGAATGTTTTCTATGATTGAACGTAAACCTAAGAGGAAGCTAGATACGCCAAAGCTCTTCAACAACGCTGCAATGTACATACTCTGCCTGAACTCTAAAATGGAGAGAACTCCGTAGATGAGAGCTAAGGCACCTCCTAAAATAAGTGCTAGCCAAAATTTCATGGAGTTCTGTTGAGATTCCAGTTTTTCTAATTTCTTCTTAATTAGATCTGCACTTTTAATGTCTATTTTTCCATTGCCATCAGCTCTGGCTACACGCTGGATGGACTCGGTAATATCTGCTATTTCTGGAGCGTCTGCATCTCGCTGAAGGTAGTAAATTAGTGAATAGCCTCGCTCTTCGAGCTCAGGAATTCTATTTGATGGCACAAAGAGAGTATCTCCCTGTATAAGCTGGAGTAGTTTTTCCTCTGGTTTGAGAGCCACTGCTGTGAAGCTATGATCAGATATGGTGTAGTCCACGGCGATACCTTGAGGGATGTCAGTGGATAGAACAAAGATTTCATGACCATATTTTAGGTAAGGGAGCAGTCCGCGAATGTCAGCGTCAGTATAGCCAACTACAGCAGCATTTTTCCCGTTACTGCCATTGGCTGAAGCCAGCATTTTACGAGCGGTGAAGAGTTGACCATGGCGCTGAATGCTACGGAACCTGTCAGAAGATAGTCCTGCTCCTCGATCAAAGGGGGTAATCGTCTCTATCACTAGCATATTATCTAGTCCAAAGCTTTCCACTTCTGACCGTAGCCGTTCTATCTGCATACGGAAGCCAACCAGTAATAATACTGATAAGCACACCATGATGATGGTGACGACAGAGCGAGCGAGTATGCTACCTGGTTGTTCCAGCCAGCGCTTCCAAGTGTCCTTCCATAGGTAGGAAGCGGTTAAAATCCAAGATATCATGAGCTACTTTGTCGAGTCTAGAGTCGTGTGTGCAGATAATGGCGATCCTCTCACCGCCATTGACGAATTCGTTCAGAACGTTGATGATCACCTCTGTGTTTAAATCGTCAAGCCCAGATGTGGGTTCATCAAGAAGTAATACTTTAGGTTCTTTGATGAGAGCTCTGGCGATACTAGCACGTTGCTGTTGTCCACCGGACATGGACTTAGGAAGGCGTTTTTTAAACTCACCAAGGCCTAGCAATGAAAGGTATTTATCGGTATTAGCATCTCGTTCTCTTTTAGGGATTCCAGCTAGTGCTGCGGCGAGATTTAAATTTCTGCTGATGTTAGCAAGTGGAAGTAGATTGAGTTGTTGGAAAACAAAACCGAGATCTTTTTTTCTGAACTTGTAATTGTTAGAGCGGTATCCTTCGATCTGGATTTTACCGCGCTGTTGTTTTAAGTATCCTCCTATCACTCGGAGAAGGGTAGATTTACCACAACCGGAGAAGCCTTTGATAAGATGTACGCCAGGATCAAATTCATGAGAGAAGTCCTCTAGAATCCATGGCGCTCTTCTAGCGTAGCGGTAGTAGATGTTATTGCAAGATAGCATTTAAAATTTAATTGCTAGATCTTTGTGGCCTACACCTAGTAGTTTGGCATTTGGCCAGAGAGTTTTTACGACATCTCTCCAGACAAGTGAATCAGTTTTACCTAAGGCGAATAGCGAAACATCATATTTAGGGACAATGAAACATTGCTCAGGGAGTCTGTATATGAGTGTGGAATTCATTTGGGTGCCAGTAAGGCGTTTGAGTTTTGTGTTTTCCTCTAAAGGTACGGAGAAAATGTATTTTCTTTCTTCACGTTGGGTGCGTTTGTCTTTTTCTATTCGATCATCTTTGAATTCTAGTAGAGTGTTCTCTTTATCCGATAGTTGGATATATAGTCTCTTAGGTTCTAGACTGATCCACTCAGAATTGGCCACTTTTAGATGTGCATGAATTTCATCATAATTGTTAAGGGTAGCGATAGTTTCGCGAGAGGAAACTGTGTATTCTTGTTGTCCTTCAATAAAGTTGACTTCAAGCCTTAGTTCTCCATCAAATGGAACTCTATAGACCGAGCGATCTTTTAGTTGCTGGAGGGTTCTTTCGCTTTTTTTTCTATCCATTTCTTGGATAACGCGATCGCCGGCGAGTAGCCTTTCCTCAAAATCTTCAGCAAAGGCAAACTTTTTTTCAGCTAGACTTAGATTCTCTTCAGCTTCAGCAAGTGCTTTTTGATCGATTTCTCCGATGTCGCCGCCAAACAATTCTGCAGAGAACTCCTTAGTTGCTGGGTGATTTAGCATTAGTTTGAGACGTCTTACCTTCAAACGGGCTTCAGCGAGTTCTTCTTTTGCCTGTTTCTTTTTTTCAGGAATTTCCAAGCTATCTTGTTTCATCTTGGCGATCTCGATTTTCTCTTTAGTGAGATCTAGGCGTATTTCTTGTTCGCCTAGGTCCTCGACATCCATTCTGGCGATTAATTGATCTTTCTTTACGAGAGTGTTCTTTTTGGTAAGTTCCAAGGTGATAATACCGGATCCTTCACTCTGGACTTCATAGCTTTCTTTCGGTTGAATATCTACAGGGATAGAACTCAAGTGCATTTCTGTTGATTGAGCATACTGATTCCAATCCCAAGTCGCCGCAACAGGTTCAGGGTTTAATGGTGTAGAAGTGGATTCCTTCTGCTTGTCACAAGAGGGGAGGAGTGAACAAAAAGCAACGAGTAAGGAGCAAGGGATTAAGCTATGTGATGGCTTTTTAGTTGTTGCCGCTACTGGAGTTTGCCGTGGCGGGGAATTTAAATTTATTTGAAGATGTTTATTCATGATTTTTCTATTGATAATGTGTTTATTATTGATGGATCACTCTTTCCGACCCACCCATTTTTTAACCTGATTTCCGAATTTGAGCTCTTCGCTTTTTCCATTCTCTTTTCGTAAAGTTGCTCTTTGTTTACGAGTCTGTAGCCAGCGTTTAGTGATTGGCCGCCAGCGTTGTTCGTCGATTAGCCAGAAAGCTGAGCAGATTTCAATCTCTTTTGCCATCAGACGTACTTCTTTTTCTTTGAGTGCTCTCATTGTCTGCACTGCTTTCTGAGGGTCTTTAACTAATCCGGTTCTGACAGCCTTCTTATACACTTCTACAGTTTCTCGAACTTTATGTAGTTCTGCAAGAACCTCGTTGAGGGCTTCTTTCCCGTCAAAGAGTTTTTTAACTTCTTCACGTGTTCGCTTGTCTTTTCTCCATTCCTTGAGCGGATAATCTCTTTTAATTCTATTGAGTTGTTGGCCGATATAGCCCTGAGAGTCTAGATTCCAGTTAAATGATGGACCTAGCCTTATCAAAGCGGGATCAAAATCTTGATTCGTAGTATTATTATAGAGAGGAGGTGCTGATACTGATAAATTGGCACTAGGTACATAGCGTAGATAGGTGTCGAGTACTTGTCCATCTTGAGCGATACTTTCAAGGGCAAGTAGATTAAGCTGTAGAAGCCCCCAGCGAGAAGTATCAGTGAAGTCTAGTTCGCTTGGCTTATAGAGAATATCAGGGATGCTGCCTGGTTTGAGGTTTATATGGTCATAACCAGCCATGAAAAAATCACCTACTTTTATTTTCCAATCACTCGTGTTCTTTTCCCATGCTTTATAGGCTTCTTCGTGCTTAAGTTTCATCGCTAAAACAGAATTATCGTTTAACCTGCCAACTGATTGGAGTATTTCACCTTCTATATCTAAGGCTTGTTTCTCTAAGCGATGGAGACGTTGCTCTTGGAAAAGCCGGTATAATGCGATGACTTGTTGACGCATGGTGTATTCTGCCTGCAGTTCAGAGCCAATGTAGGTGAGCTTGTTTGTGTATACCGTTTTTGGCAAAGTTAGTAGGTTACCGAGTGAGATGTAACTGTTGATTCTGAATGAAGAGCCTGAGAAGGCCTCTCCAATATCCTCGACGGTGAATGAGTCACTTAGTCCCACAGAAAGTCCGGGGATCATACGCTTCCATACTTGTTTTTGTTGATACTTGGCATCCTCCAAACGGTAGTCTGCCTGAATTAAGTTTGGATTAGAAAGATACATTTTTTCCAAACCTTGGTTCCAGCTGATATCTAGCTTATTGTTTAAAGTCTTGTTTTTTTTGGCACGAATTTGCGTTATATAGTCATTCGATACTTCATCTCTGGCTTCTTTGATTCTGACGTCAACGGGTTTCATCCAAATGCATGATGAAGTGGCTGAAGCTGCAACTATTAACGAAGTTACACAGAGTGTTTTATGTTTGAAAAATATCATTATGATTCTGGAAGCTGGATATTCAGTTAGTTACAGTTAATAGGTTTCTAATCTAGCACGCATACGGTAAATCATCAATTGCCTTTACGAGCAAACTTATTTTTTTGCATTTTGCTACTCAATTTACTTAGATTGAGTGGATTGAAAGTTGAGAAAAATAGATTTTTGTGTGATGTTGCTATTTATCTCAACATTGCTTTTTTCGGCTGTTGCTTGATGATGGTCAAAGCCACTTTTGAAATGAATTTTAAAGCTAGGTGGGTGACTAGGCTTATTTTTTGGTAGAATTTCAATTGCTATTTTATCGTTTTGCTTGCCATTGAAAGCCACTTTTAGAATCCGTGGATCTGTGATGCTCTTGTCATAGCTATGGAGTGTGAATGTGGCATCTTGATCCGTCTTGATTATGCCGATATTTGAGGTGAGAGTTGTAGGGGTTAGTTCGTATAATGGGGCACTTTCAGCAGTCACAGGGATGTGGATTTCTGGACAATCTGGATGAGAGGTTTTCAAACTGATGGTAGTATCCAGACGTTTTGCGGGCATGTTGACTATTTCGAAGGTTAGTTCGTAGTGAACGCCTTCTACGATAGTATTAAGTTCGGTATTTAGGAGATGACCATCTTGTGTAGCTAAATCTAAGGAAATAGGCTGTTGAGTTGTATTAATGAAGCTGACCTTTTGTTTTCCTGAGCTGGTGGAAGTGGCAATTTTTCCTAGGTTGTTTGAATACGGGAATATTTTGAATGGAAGCCAGACATTAGCAGTGATGGGAATTGAGATGGGGGTGCTTGCACCTTCATCATATAAAAATATCTTGTGTGTGATGTCACCGAGGAATTTATTAGTGTGGAACTCGAAGGGTAACTTAACCTTTGATTTAGGAGCAATAGTGAAAGGCTCATGAGATAGGTCGATACAGCCACAGCTGGTCCGTATTTTAGTTATATTTAGTGGAGTTTTACTAGGGTTACTAAGATTCAGAACATCCCGACCAATATCATTTTTAGTAATTCGGCCTAGGTTGTAGGCTTTTTTTTCTACTATTAGATTGGAGGTTTTGCTTTTCATGGGTGAAGAGTTCACCAATGGTTGAGAGTCTTCGATATCTTTAGAACTAGAAGGTTGGATCTTACTGAGCTTGATTAGATCTTGAATACTGATGACTCCTTCTATAATGTGACTTTTTGTAATAGTTTGCGGAAATGCCGCCACTTGTGCTTCCTCTAGATTAAATTTCATAATCTCACTGCTGATATCCATGATTTCATAGCTCCAGGGTGAAAAAGATTTCTTATAAATGGCAAAATGACCGTTACATTTTTTGTCGAGAAATTGAGTTATCTCAATATGATTTAGAGGAAGTGAGCCATTTTGTATGGCATCTAGTGCTGACTCATATGCGGCAGGGTTTGCTCTTTTTGCAATTATTAACAAGCGATTAATTTCTCTGGCTTCTATAGATTGGAAGCAAGGAAGGTAGAAAATAGTGAGGTTGCTTTCGATTACTTCTCTATTCTTTTTTATGTTGCGTTGGAAATCTAGGCAGTGAGGGCAAGTATGGTCACTGAGTACTATGCAGATGTTCTTGCTGGAAGAGGAGGTTAGTCGAGGGAGGTTTTCGGTTTTTACAGATACGAGGTCACCATGAATTTTTAGCGTGTCAGCTGAGAGCTGTAGATTACTTTGTCCCGTATGGCTGGTGTTGTAGGTTGTTACTTCTGATGGGAAATAGACTTGGGTCAGAGCCATTAGTGATACGGCGATTAAGGCGATGAGAGGAGCTAAGAAGGTGGGTGATAGTTTTCTTTTGAAATGTGAGGAGAGAAGTGAAATTGAGGCTATAATAGCAATGCTGTGAATAGTGCAGCACCAGAGACAGTATGATTTTATAATGAATGCTTGTAAGCTGAAAAACCACAGGCCAGCAAAAATGATAAGGTAGGCTAGAGTCTTTTCTAAAAGAGCTCCCTTGAATTTGTTGTCACGAGGGTTATTATTCCTTAGAGTAATACAAAATAAGGAGAAATAGGCAACAATGCCTAAAAGGAGCGTAGGGACTGTCGCTACTAAAGACCATGGGCTAGTGAGAACGTTGTTACAGCCACTTTTGGCACTACACCCTAGAATGGGTTGTTTGTAGAAAATGGTATTCCAGGCTAGATAGGCTGAGCAGATGACAGCCAAAGCTAATAAGCCTGTAGTTATTTTACGTAGAGTAGATGATGCCATAGCTGTAATTAATACTTAGGCTTCTGAACATGCAAGTTACAGCATATTGTTAGTTTTCACCCTCATTTGTTGTAACGGGATCTATGATAATAGGAGCGCCTAGGTCTTCAAGTTCAGCTGGAAAATATTCTTTCAGGTTTTTACTTCCAGGGTAAGGATCTGAATAGAAATTTCGCTGATGCTTGGGGCCGATCATATATGCTTCTGTAGAGCGCCAGCTTGTTTCCTTTTTTTGGAAATGGAACTCATAATATGCATCTTTAATTTCCGGTATATGTAAACGTATTACAGCGGTATAAATAGGAGGATCAACGTCTTCCGTGTGGATGCCTTGGATTGCTACCTCGTGTTCTTTGGAAAAATTTTCCCATGGGGTGTATTTTGATTTTCCTTTAGTAGCTTCTTTAATACGTTTATCCTCAGCTTTCCAGAAAGCCTGCTCGACATGCTCTGCAATCTTTATTACCTCAGATTCATAGCTCTCAACTTGAGATGCTTTCTTTTCCTTACAGGAGGAAATAAATAAAATAGTTAATAGCAGAGTATAATGGATCCTGAGCATCTCGATTATTTATCTTTCAGGTAATTAACGTCTTCTACGTAATAGTGTGGTCAGACCGCCTATGCTGATCAGCAATGCAGAGGTAGGTTCTGGAACAGTTACTAGTGTTAGTGTAAATTGGTCAAATGAAGAAGTGCTACTCATCGTTTGTTGAGCACCAGGGTTTAGTGCAGTAGAAGTAAACTCGTAATCGATAGTGATTGATGTTCCGTTATTTGATACGGCAAAGACTGGTATTACGTCGGCCGGAGTAGGCGTGGACCATAGATCCCCTCCATTGAACGTGAAGCTATCTATAATTTGATTTGTATCTAGATCAAAGTCGATTGTAATGCCCAGTGAGTGAGTTGAATGGCCTGAAACCATAGGATAAAGAAATACTGAAACAAGGTCGCTATTTGCACTGTCTTCTTGAAGATCTACGTATACTCCACGTGAGCCTTCGAGACTTGAATGCCTCTCTACGCGGTCAAAAATGCCTAGTTCGGAAACATCCGAAACGGATGCTGGATTCGAGAAATTCGGAGGTGTGCTGTCGATGAGTTGGTCAATAACTTGAAATCTATATAACACAGTTGGATCAGCAGCTGAAACGGTATTAATTTCTTCGATATCTACAGACATCACCGCAGCGGTGCTTACAGATATTGAAAAAAGGGAGGCTTGTATTGCTAGGGTAAATAGAGTGAATTTGTTTTTCATAGTGTTAAAATAGGCCGATATTTTATAAATCAAAACTAGTTAATTTTGAATTTATGTCAAGAGGTTAGCACGAAAAAGAGCCACCAAATTAATGGTGGCTCTTAAAATATTCTAAATCAGAATTAAGACCTAAAAGGTGTCGTCGCTGTCAGAATCGATGATTGTCTCAAGAGTTCCCTGAGATGAGTCGAAGTCGTGTCTGTAAGAACCTTCTACACCACCGTCAGTAGCACCTTCGATGAGGTGAACTGGAGATGTGCTAGCTCCGATTTCGTTAACGATTGGAGTTTCGTCTGAAACGTCAAGTGTTGTTTCAACATCAAGCACGTCAAGTAGTGCTTGGATGTTAGCAGCAACATAGCTTGCAGCGTCTCCGTCGATTGTCTCAAGTGCGTCAGCTTGTGCTTGGCCGATTGCAAAGTTAACTACACAGCTAACTCCTTCAAACGTGATGCTTACTGATACACCGTAGTTAGTGCTACCGAGAAGTGACTCGTGAGTAACAGATGCGTCAAGGCTTTCAACTTCAACTGGTGCTCCAGCAACATCTTCATAGATAGTTACAGAGTTTACAGTAGCAGCGCCGCCTGAAGTAGCAAGTGTGTTACCAATAAGACCTTCCAAATCAACAACAACGTTGTCTGTGTCTTGGTTAAACGCAACTTCAACAGTAGCTGAACCAATGAAACGACCTGATACAGATCTTAGGTCAGAAGCGAAAGGTGTGAAAGTAAGGTTAGAAAGCAAAGTAGAGCCTGTTGTGTCAACACCAGCTTTGACTGAGTCAATTGTGAATGTGTCTGTAAGGTTCTCAAGGCCTTCAACATAACCTTCTTGAGTCGCTAGACCGAAGATTACGAAACCGTCAGGAGCGAGGTCAGCTTGTGCGTGAGAAGCTGTTGTTGCGTCTGCTGAAAGAACGTTGATAGAGTCGAAGTCGATCTCTAGCTCGTCACCTGCGTTGAAAGTAGTTCCAACACATCCACCTGCGAGAGCTTCAAAAGTAAGCTTGAGTGATGTGAGTGGGTACTCAGCAAGTTTGATAGGAGCAACTGGCTTAGTGCCTAGATCGTTGATGCTAGCTACGAGTTCAGAAGTGTCGAATGTTGTTTCAGTTACAGTAACGTCGTCGCCGTCACAAGAAACCATGAATGCTGATCCCGCGAGAGCTGCACCAAGTGTGAGATATTTTTTGATATCGTTTTTCATTTTAATTAATTAATTAGTTATTTGTTAGTTTAATGAAGCGGCTCTTAAACTTTAAACCGCTCCTGCCGAATTTGTAGGAGATGCTGAATTTTATGCAAGTAAATTATTGAATTTTATTCCTTATTTATTTTGGCGTGGTTGTTGTTGATTCATATCTAATGATTTGTGCACTATGAATCTACTCCCTTTGAGGTGATGGTAACTATTAGATGGTTAATTTTATCTAGATAGAGGTGGGTGTTCATTGGTCTAAGGTGTTGATAGTCCAAGATTGGGGCACTATAAATAGTTCAAGGTAGTAGAGTGAATGAATGATGACTTAATAGTTGTATATGCCTCAACGGGCGAACCATGAGTCTGAGACGACTTCGACTATCTCTACGCATTTATTAGACTGAGGTTGGCTGGGGAATGCTAACTTTAAAATCATGGGCGCAAAGGGTTTTGGTGAGGTGATTGTGAGATCATTTTCTATCAAATTATCAATCGCTAGAGTGCGTCTGATATTTAAATTGGTTATGCTGTTTTTCCTAGCATAAGCGATGAGGTATTTATTTGGCTCATTTCTGATATTAACGCGGTAGGCTTGGAAGGTGTTTTCATCACTGAACTGATAGAGGTATGGACCGGTGTTATTCTTGTCTCTGATTTCTACTCTAAAGGTGTGTGGTTCTATATTTTTGGTCTTCGTAAATACATCCCAGTCGGCTCCTTGGTATACTACGTCTGTTTCCCAATCTATTCGGTAGCTGCCGTCTGTTTGCTTTTCCAATAATAGAGGTTTTGTTTCTATTGGGGGCTTGTTGTTTGTGGAGGCTGGCGTGCATCTAGCGTTCACTAGCTCCAATGATTTCCCGTTTATATGAATTTTGCTGACATTGAGATTTCCTGAGAGTTTGTATCTCTGGAAATGGTTGTTAGGTTTGTTATAGTGTTGTGTCATTTTGAAGAGGGTGACATCGGGGTTTCTGCACCAGATGACGCGCTCTTCTTTGTTGTGGGCTTCTAGGTAGCTTTTTACGCAGAGGTGGATAGCGGCTATGCGTTGTTTTTTATCTTTGGCGGATTTTAGTGCGGCAAGCTCTTGCTTGGCTATTTCTTTGGCGCGTTGTTCCTTGATTAGTCTTTCTTTGCGTAGATTGAGAAATCCCCAGATGCCGGCTATGAGGAGGAGGGTGAGAAGGAGGATGGCGAATCGCGCTACTTTGCTTTTGAGGAGGAATTCAATTTTTTGTTCGGACCACTGGTCTTCTAATTCTGGGAGTGGTTCTTGTTCCTCTAGATCTTTTTCTGAGAGGTCATCGGCTCGGAAGCCTTTGCCCATTTTGATGGTGTTACCTTGGTGGTCTTTTTTGCCTAGAACGTCTCGCTCTATTAGAGTGGGCTTGCTTTTGTGGCTATTCATTATTCCAAGAATGGACGCGAGAGTGCGAGTACTATATAGTGGGGGTGAACACGTAGTTAGATGGCTCAGGTTGTTAGGGTGAGTGATTTAACTAGGTGTGGAGCTCTGGGATGTAGTGATGGGGTGTTTTTTAGAGCTGATTTAGGGCGTGCTACTTTTAATAAACATAGGGCATGTTTATTAGGGGAGTGTTTGTTTGTTTCAGGAATCCTGATCTAGGGTTGTGGGAGGGGTGGGAGGCTTAGCCTCGTTTGACGAGGGTGCCGTAGGCGAAGATTTCTAGATCGTGGATGACGCCGAAGATGCCGTGGCCTGCGGAGATGCGGTAGTCGAAGTGGCAGTTGATGACGGCGTCAGCACCTAGTAGTGCGCCGCGTTTCTTGAGTTTTCTCTGGACGCCTTCGAATGCTAGTGATGGGCTGGACTGGCTGAAGAATTTCTTACTGAGTGTGTCTAGAACGATGATGGTGTCGATAATCTCGTAATCAAACGGTGGTGGGCCAGTGGTGATGATGACGTGGTTGTTGGGGTCCTCTTCAAGGTTAGGGACTTTCTCTAGGTGAATGTCTGGTTCGTGTTCTTCTTCAATGAACTTCTCTACAAAGAATGTAGCACCGCATGTGATGCACTTGATGTCGCGTGCTATTTGGCGATCTTCGAGGATGTTTGATGATAAGCATTCAGGGCAATTAATTTCTAACATAGTGACTATATAGATAACGTAGTGGGGGTGTGAAAGGCAAGATAAAAGAGTGAGGGGTGGGTGGTATTTGGTTTTGTTTTGATGAGAATTGGTTGTTCGACCGTTTTGGTGCCTTCGGCACGTCAGAGGTCATGGGTTGATTAGTCATTGGTCGTATTCTTTGGAGGCTGATGCTTGGGTGTTGGGTGGATAAGTGCTTGCGGGAGAAGAATAGGACTAATGATCACTGACTAGTAAGCTTTTGACGGAGCGTCGCTCCTCTGGGGTGGAGTGGCTATTGTTGGTGTTAAGGCTCATGGAGGAAAATACCCCCCCTAATCATTTGATCGTTTTTATCCCCAACTGCGTTTTCTCATTAGTCGAATAGCCTACTATACAAAATAAAGAGTAGCCTTGTTGGGAAGTAAAAAATCTCTTTATTCTTGGAGTTTTTATTTTCCTCCGCAGGTCTTAGTGGAATTGTGTGGAGTTTGTGCTGTTCAATGTGGCTGGGTCATTGTTCATTGAGGTTATGTTTACGGATCATTTAAGGGGGGCATCAAAGGGGCCGATTTTGGCGCTTGCTCCTATGCAGGATGTTACTGACTTGGCGTTTATGCGGGTGATGAGTGAGTATGGTGGGGGGCCGGATTATTTTGTGACGGAGTATTTTCGGGTGCATCCGGATAGTGCGCCGGAGAAGAAGATTTTGCGATCGATTACGCACAATGAGACGGGTCGGCCGATCTATGCGCAGATGATAGGGGTGGATGTGGGGAGTCTGGTGAGGACTTCTGAGATTCTGTTAGATTATGATATTGCTGGGATGGATATTAATTTGGGGTGTCCTGCGCCTACTGTTTGTAGGAAGGATGCTGGGGGTGGGTTGTTGAGGAATCTGGATCAGGTGGATAGGATATTGGGGGCGATGCGTGAGGTGTGTAGTGCTAGGGGTAAGGAATTTACGGTGAAGACGCGGATAGGTTATGAGGATGCGGGGGAGTTTGAGAAGATTTTGGATGTTTTTGTTAAGCATGAGATTGATGCGTTGGCGATTCATGGGAGGACTGTTAGGGATAAATATCAGACGCCTGTTAGGGATGAGTTTGTGAAGGCGGCGGTGGAGCGGATGGGGTGTCCGGTGATGGCGAATGGGAATGTGGTGAATGTGGCTACGGGGCGGGCGTATCATGAGAAGACTGGGGCTGCGGGGTTAATGGTGGGGCGTGGGGCGATACGGAGTCCGTGGATATTCCAGCAGTTGAGGGCTAGCTATTCAGAAGGGGGTGAGGTGGTGGTGCCTAGTAGGAGGGATTTGCATCAGTATGTGACGTTGCTTTTTGCGGAGTTGGCTGTGGAGTGGGTGGGGTTTGATGAGGCGAAGCATGTGAATAAGATGAAGAAGTATATGATTTATATTGCTCAGGGGTTGGATGAGGCGTTTGAGTATGAGATTAGGAGGGTGCGGAGTGAGAAGGATTTCTTTAGGGTTTGTGATCATTATTTGTTGAATGATGAGGTGTTGCCGGATTTGCCGCCGGAGAGATCTAAGTTGTTTTGTGGGTTTAAGGCGTTGTTGGATTAGAGTGGAGCAGTTTTGTTTGTTTTATGAGAGTGGGTGAATTGCTGAACGGGGTGGTTTTTCTGTGGATTTGTGGGGGTTTTTGGCTAGGGTGATTTTTAGAATGAGTAAGGTAATTATTAATGGGGTGCTGGTGGATGAGGTGGAGGCTAAGGTTTCGCTGTTAGATCGGAATGTGCAGCTTGGGCTGAATGTGTTTGAGACGATGACGGCGGTGGATGGTGAGGTGGATGGGTTTGAGTTGCATATGGTGCGGTTGCGGAGGGGGATGGATAGGTTGAAGGTTGAGGTTGATGGGGTTGAGCTGTTAGAAGGTTTTGTTAGGGAGGTTGTGGAGGCGAATTCTTTGATGGGGGTGGGAACTCGTGCGCGGGTGCGGATTACTGTGATGGATGGGGTTTGTATGGTTCAGGCAGAGGAGGCGCAGGTGAGGGCGGAGGTGTGTAGTGTGGTGGTGAGTGAGTATGTGCGGAATGAGCGGAGTGTGGTGGCGGGGGTGAAGTGTGGGTCTTATGCGGAGAATATTTTGGCGTTGAGAGAGGCTCAGCTGGCTGGTGCGGATGAGGTGGTGTTTTTGAATACGCGTGATGAGGTGGCGGAGACGGCGACGGCGAATATTTTTATTGTTAAGGATGGGGTGGTGGTTACGCCTGGGTTGGAGAGTGGTTGTTTGCCTGGGGTGACTCGGGAGTTGGTGATTCAGCGAGCGAGGTCTGCGGGGTTGAGGGTGGTGGAGGGAGTGATCTATTTGGAGGAGTTGTTAGATGCGGATGAGGTGTTTTTGACGAATGCTTCTATTGGGGTGCAGGCGGTGGATAGGATAGGGGGGCTGGAGGTAAGTTTTTGTCTTGGTGAGGTGACTGAGGCAGTGAGAAGGATAAAGGATAAAGGATAAAGGATAAAGATTTATGGCTACTAATACTTATACGGTGAAGATAGAGGCTAAGGATGTTTCTAAGTTGAGGGGGATCTGTGAGGAGCGTGGGTTTGAGTTTGGGGAGAAGCAGTGGGCGATTTGGCATGCGAAGAAGAAGGATTCTTCGGGAGTTTGTAATGTTACTGTTTATGAGAAGGGGCCGAAGGTGTTGGTGCAGGGGAAGGGGACGGAGGATTTTGTGAAGTTTATTTTGGAGCCTGAGATTCTGGGTGAGGCTAGGATGGGGAATGAGGAGGTGCTGATGCCGGAAATGTTTGAGCCGCATTTTGGGGTGGATGAGAGTGGTAAGGGTGATTTTTTTGGGCCGTTGGTGATCGCTGGTGCGTATGTGAATAAGGAGATTTCACGGGAGCTGTTAGAGAAGGGGGTGATGGATAGTAAGCGGATTAGTAGTGCGGCGAAGATTAAGAAGTTGGCGGGGATTATACGAGGGATTAGGGGGCTGGAGTGGGAGGTTATTTCTCTGAAGCCGGAGAAGTATAATGAGCTTTATGGGAAGTTTGGGAATTTGAATCGTTTGCTGGCTTGGGGGCATGCGAAGGTGATTTCTAGTTTGGCGGAGAAGGTTCCGAGCTGTCCGAGTGCGCTGAGTGATCAGTTTGCGCGGAAGGAGTTGTTGGAGGGGATGCTGGCGCGGGAGAAGTCTGCGGCGCATGTGGAGCTGACTCAGCGGACGAAGGGGGAGAGTGATGTTGCGGTGGCTGCTGCTTCTATTTTGGCGCGGGAGGCTTTTGTTAGCTGGATAGAGCGGGCGAGTGAGGCTGGTGGTGTGGTGTTACCTTTGGGTGCGGGGGAGAATGTTATTTTGGCGGCTAGGGAGATGAAGGAGAGGCATGGGGGGGAGATGCTGGAGAAGGTGGCGAAGATGCATTTTAAGACGGCTAAGTTGGTTTAATTTGGGGTGCTGAGACTGGGGTTGTTTGGAGGTTTTGGTGCCTTTGGCACGTCAGAGGTTGAGTGGTCATTTGTCATTGGTGCGGATTCTTTGCTCGCAAGCGGAGTTCCATTGTGCTGGAGCGATGACGTGGCCTAGGCACCATAACGGAGGAATGGCTAAATCTGGTCTACAGGGATTTAGGATTTAGGGTTGAAATCTGTGTGATTGTGTTTAGACAATCCTCATGCGCCTTTTTGATACTTTAGCTAGAGAGCTCCGTGAGCTTACGCCGATCGATAATGATACGTTTGGTTTTTATTGCTGTGGGCCTACGGTTTATGGGCCGGCGCATATTGGGAATTTTAGGACGTTTGTGGTTCAGGATGTGTTTCGGAGGGCGTTGGAGCTTGGGGGGATGAAGACGAAGCATGTGCGGAATCTGACGGATGTGGATGACAAGACGATTCGTGATTCTCAGGCTGCTGGGAAGACGTTGACTGAGTTTACTGAGGGGTGGACTGAGAAGTTTCATGTGGATTGTGCAGCGTTGAATTTACTGGAGCCGCATATTGAGCCTGGGGCGGTGGATCATATTCCGCAGCAGATCACGATGATTGAGGAGTTGATTGAGAAGGGGCATGCTTATGCGGCGGATGATGGGTCGGTTTATTTTAAGATTTCATCGTATCCGGAGTATGGTGCGCTTTCGCATTTGGATGAGCGTGATTTGGATCTTGGTAGGACGCAGGATGAGAGGGCGAATAATGCGGATGAGTATGAGAAGGATAGTGTGGCTGACTTTGTTTTATGGAAGGCGCGGCGGGATGATGATGGGGAGAATTTCTGGGAGAGTCCTTGGGGGGAGGGTCGTCCGGGGTGGCATTTGGAGTGCTCGGCGATGATACGGGAGTATTTGGGGGAGAGTTTTGATTTGCATTCTGGTGGGGAGGATTTGGTATTTCCGCATCATGAGAATGAGATTGCGCAGAGTAAGTGTTCTTGCGGTGGGGATTTTGCGGCGCATTGGTTTCATATTACGCATTTGTTGGTGGATGGTTCTAAGATGTCTAAGAGTAAGGGGAATTTTTACCGACTTGAGGATCTGTTAGAGAAGGGACATACGGCGGCGGAGGTGAGGTATGCGCTGATTGGTGCGCATTATCGGAAGCAGATGAATTTTACTTTGGATGGTCTGCATGCGGCGGGTGAGGCGCTGGGTAAGATCCGTAAGGCGGAGCGTGCGCTGGCTGAGAAGGCTGGTGTTGATGAGGCTCCGAGTTATGAAGATTTATTGGGGCTGGAGGATAAGGGGTTGTTTGATGTTGCTTGGTTAGGGCTGAATGAGGATTTGAATACTCAGCGTGCTATTGGTGCGATGTTTGGGGCGCTGAAGCGTGCTCAGAATGAGGATGATGCGCTGGTGCAGTGGAAGGGATTGCATTTTATGCTGAATGCTCTTGGGGTTGTTTTGCCTGAGGTGAAGGTGGAGGCCGTGTTAGAGATTCCGGCTGAAATCCAGGAGTTAGCGGAGCAGCGCTGGCAGGCTAGGGCTGATAAGGACTGGGCTAAGAGCGATGAGCTTAGGGATGAGCTCAAGGGCTTAGGTTGGGTGGTGAAGGATGGGAAAGATGGGTGGAGTCTGGAGAGACTAGACGCTGAGTAGGTAGGAGCCGGCGGCGATCACGAGCGGCATTGTTAGGAAACTGATGATGCTGGTGACGATGGCTACTTCTGCGACGAGTGCTGGTTTGCCTCCGTAGTGGCGGGCTAGGACGATGGGGAAGAGGGCTGCGGGCATGGCGGCTTGGACGAGGAGGACGCGTTTTACTCCTTCATCTAGTGGGAGTAGGTAGGCGATGCTGATGATGAGGGTGGGGAGTAGCATGAGGCGGAAGAAGACGGCGGATAGGCTGATCTTTAGGGTGTATTTTGTCTCTGGTAGAATTTCACCGATGCTCATGCCTATGGCGACTAGTGAGAGTGGTATGGCTGATGAGCCTAGCCAGCTGACGCTGGTGAGTAGCGGGGTGGGGAGGTGGATTTGGAGGTTGGTTACATTTAGGAATACGCCTAAGAAAACGGCTAGGATGGGGCCTTTGAGGAGGATGCGTGGGTTGAGGGTGAACTTGCCGGTGAAGATCATGACGCCGACGGTGAAGATGGCTAGCTCTACGCCTAGGCTGTGGAGGAAGAGAGTGGCGAGGAGTTCGCTGTCCGCGTAGAGGGACATGAGTAGGGGGACTGGGATGAAGCCGTAGTTCTGTAGGCCGACGGCGACGGTGAATGAGCGTCTGCCTTCTCCTTTTCCAAGGCCTAGTTTAGGTGAGAGGGTGTAGGCAATGGCTAGTGAGATGAGGACGATACCTGCGCCGAGGGCTGCGAGTGTGAGGACTTTTGGGAGGTCAGAGGCGACTTTGCTTCCGAGAATGTTGTGGAGGATGAAGCAGGGGAGGAGGACGTTTAGGAGGAGTTTGGTGATGCCTTGGTCGATTGCTTTGTCGATGACGTTCCATTTGCGTAGTCCTACGCCGAGAAAAACGATGAGGAATACCGGTAGTGAGGCGATGAGAACGGTTAGAATATGAGCTGTCATTATTCGTGGTCACTGTTTCACAAAACAGGTTACTTACAAGTCTGTATGCGCTGAAGAATTGTACTATACATAATGAGTAGTCTGATTTAAATAAAGGGCATGCATCATCGACCTAGAAGAAACAGAAAGAGTGTAGGGGTAAGGAATTTGATTAGAGAAGTGAGCCTTAGTGCACATGATTTTATTTATCCGTTATTTGTGCATGAGGGGAGTGATGATGAGGTGATTGATGCGATGCCTGGGTGTAAGAGGTGGTCTATGGATGGGCTGGTGAGGGAGGCAGGTGAGGCTTATGCTTTGGGTGTTCCTGGGGTTGTGTTATTTCCGGCTGTGGATGATGCTCTGAAGAATCAGACTGCGGATGAGAGTTGGAATGATGAGGGATTGATTCCGCGAGCGATTAAGGCGTTGAAGGCGGCTTATCCGGAGTTGGTGGTGGTGACTGATGTGGCTCTAGATCCTTATAATTCTGATGGTCACGATGGGGTTGTTAGAGATGGAGAGATTGTGAATGATGAGTCTGTGGAGATTTTAACGAAGCAGGCGCTTTGTCATGCGAAGGCTGGGGCGGATATTGTTTCGCCTAGTGATATGATGGATGGGAGAGTGGCGGCGATTAGGGCTGGGTTGGATGATGCGGGATACTCAGAGGTAAGTATTTTATCTTATACGGCGAAGTATGCTTCTGCGTATTATGGGCCATTCCGTGGGGCTTTGGATTCGGCTCCGAAGGCTGGGGATAAGAAGACGTATCAGATGGATTATGGGAATGTTGATGAGGCTGTTAGAGAGACTTTGCTGGACGAGGAAGAGGGCGCGGATATGGTGATGGTGAAGCCGGCGGGGGCATATTTGGATATTATTTATAGGATGAAGCAGACGACTACGCTTCCGGTGGCTGCGTATCAGGTGAGTGGTGAGTATTTGATGATTAAGAGTGCTGCGAAGGCTGGCTGGGTGGATGAGAAGGCGGTGGTGCTGGAGAGTCTGACGGGGATTAAGCGTGCTGGTGCGGATATTATTTTGAGTTACTTTGCTAAGGATGTGGCGGGTTGGTTGAAAGGTTAGTGTTATGAGTGTAGTGGATAATTTAGGTGAGATAAAGTCACGAATTGAGAAGGCTTGCGAGCGGGCTGGTAGAGATGCTGGTGAGGTGGAGCTTATTGCGGTGAGTAAGACTTGGCCGGCGGAGCATGTGCAGAAGGCGGTGGATGCTGGGCAGCGGGTGTTTGGTGAGAATAAGTTACAGGAGGGGCAGGAGAAGATACCTGTGATGTCGCAGGAGTTGGAGTGGCATTATATTGGTGGGTTGCAGCGAAATAAGGTAAGGAAGGTGTTGGGGTTGTTTCATGTGATCCATAGTATTGATTCTCTTAAGCTGGCTAAATACACTGATGGCGTGGCTGCTGATATGGGTATTAACCCGTCTGTTCTGCTTCAGGTGAATATTGGCGAAGAAGCGAGTAAGGGGGGCTTTAGTGTGGAGGAGTTGGAGGTAAGTTTTTCTGAGTTGTTAGAGTTGAAGCATCTTAAGATTGTTGGGTTGATGTGTATTCCTCCTGCGGTTGAGGTTTCAGTTGATGCTAAGGTGTGGTTTAGAAAGGTGGCTGATCTACGAGATAAGTTGGAGAGTGCGCACGGTTTTAAGCTGCCGCATCTTAGTATGGGGATGAGCGGGGATTTCGAGACAGCGATAGCTGAGGGGGCTACTTATGTGCGAGTGGGGACTAGTATCTTTGGTGGGAGATAGGAGGGGCTTGTTGCGTGATGTATGAGTTATCTGAACGTTGAAGAATAAAAAATTTTATGATTAAGAGTGTATTTATTTTAGCTGTTTCTGCCGTAGTTGTTTCATGCTCTAGTAGGGAGAAGGAGGTGGAGGCTGAAGTTGTGGTGGAGGCTGAGGCTGAGGTCAGGGAAGTAGTGGTTTTTGATGTGCGGACGGCAGGGGAGTTTGCTGGAGGGCATTTGGAGGGGGCTATCAATGTTCCTTATCGTGAGATTGGGGATAAGGTTGCTGATTTTGTGAAGAGGAAAGATGCTGAGATTATTGTTTACTGCAAGAGTGGTGGGCGGTCAGAGATAGCCCGAAAAAAACTTACCGGCATGGGTTATACGGATGTAACCAATGCCGGTAGTTATGATGATTTGAAGGAGTAGCCTTATGAGGTGGGCTGCTCTGTGATTTTTATTAGAGCATTGGTCTGCACTCGTGTTTGAGCCAGGCTTGCTCTTCCTCGTTTAGGAGAGGGGATAGTTTTTCGAGTATTTCTGCGTGGTAGTTGTTTAGCCAATCGATTTGGTGTTGTGGTAGGATGGTGCGATCGATTAGGTCGGTGTTGATGGGGCAGAAGGTGAGGTTCTCGAATTTGAAGAATTTGCCGAATTCTGTTTCTTGGCTGAGGACGGTGTGGACCATGTTTTCGATACGGATGCCGTGTGAGCCGGAGCGGTAGCAGCCTGGTTCGATGGTGGTGATCATGCCTAGTTTCATTTTCTCAATGCTGGTGCCTGAGATGTTCTGTGGGCCTTCGTGGACTTCGAGTCCGAAGCCTACTCCGTGACCGGTGCCGTGTTTGAAGTTTTTGCCGTGTTTCCAGAGTGACTGGCGGCAGATTCCATCGAGTTGGGCGCCGGTGCTGCCTTCTGCGAACTCAAGCATGAGGAGGTCTAGCAGGGCGTGGAGGACTACGGTGTAGTCTTCTTTCTGCTCTTGTGTGGGCTCGCCCATTGGGATGGTGCGGGTGGTGTCTGTGGTGCCGTGGACGAAGTTTCCGCCTGAGTCGATGAGGAAGATGTTTTCTGGTAGGACTGGTTTGTCTGATTCTTCGTCTACTGAGTAGTGGTTGAGGGCGCCGTCTGCGGCGTAGCCCATGATGGACTCGAAGCTGACGTGGCGGTAGCCGTCAAATTCTGCGCGGCATGCTTCTAGCTTGCGGCTGGCGGAGAGTTCTGTGACGGTTTCACCTTTGTTGAGGCTGCTGTAGAGCCATGTGTAGAATTTTACGATTGCTGCGCCGTCATCGATGAGTGCTTTTTTGAGGTGTGCGACTTCTGTTGCGTTTTTGACTGCTTTGAGGTCTGTGACGATGGGGCGAGATTCGATTTGGAGGCAGTGTTTGACTGCTTCTGAGAGTTGGTAGCTGATGTAGTTTGGTACGACTAGGACGCGGTTTGAGGCGTCGAGTTGTTGGAGGTCTTGGACGATGGAGTCGTATGCTTTGATGGTGATGCCTGCGGCTTCAAATTTAGCGGTTGCGGCAGGGGTGAGTTTGTCTGGGTCTACGTAAAAGTTGACTGCGTCTTCTGTGATGAGGGTGTAGCAGTATGGTGTGGGTGAGGCTTCGATGTCTGTTCCTCTGAAGTTGAGGAGCCAGCAGGATTCATCTGTGCGGCCTAGGAGGTAGGCTTCCACTCCTACGGATTGCATTTTCTCGCGGACTGCGGTGATTTTATCTTCGATGGTTTGGCCGGTGTAGGTGTCTTCTACGAGGAAGAGTTCACCTTTTGGTGCTGCTGGGCGGTCTTCCCAGATGATGTCGACGAGGTCTAGGTCTGTGCGGGTTTTGAGTAGTGCTTGCTCAAAGCTTTTGACCCAGTTTCTGGCTTGCTTGAGGTCGGTATCTGCGCCGTTGAAGCCAACGGTTTGGCCTTTTGTGAGGTTTGATTTCAGCCAGACATCGATAGGGTTTACACCAATGTCACTCATGCGGATGAGTTCGATTTCTGAGTCAGCGAGTGCGTCTTCAGCGGCTTCGTAATATCTGCTATCTGTCCATAGACCGGCCCATTCAGCAGTGACAACTACCGTTCCCGCTGATCCTTTCATACCAGCTAACCAAGCTCTAGAGCGCCAGCGATCCGCCACATATTCATTATGATGGGGGTCAGCGTTGGAAACGATGAATGCATCGATGCCTTCTGCTGCCATTTCGGCGCGTAGTAGAGTTAGTTTTTGGTTAGTTTGCATAATGTAAATTGAAATATTTAGTGAGGCTTGGTGTTGGGGGATTTCTATCTGAAAGATGTTTAGCGTTTTCTGTTGGGTTATTGCCAGCCTATTTTGTTTAATGTGAGCTGAAAATGGGTCATAAAAAAGCCGATCGCAGGATGAGCTGCGATCGGCTTTGAGATTTTGGTTGGTTGGGTTGGTTCGGAGATTGGAAATCTCCGGCACTTTGTTACATCATGCCACCCATTCCGCCCATTCCGCCGTGGTCGTGGCCGTGGTCGTGGCCGCCGCCTGTTTCTGGCTCAGGGATGTCTGTGATGAGACATTCTGTGGTGAGTAGGAGTCCAGCGATGGATGCTGCGTTTTGGAGTGCTGAGCGGGTTACTTTTGTAGGATCAACTACGCCTGCTTCGATGAGGTCTTCGTAGATGTCTGTAGCTACGTTGTAACCGATGTTTCCGTCTGCGAGTTTCACTTTGTCAACGATGAGGGCGCCTTCGCGTCCTGCGTTAGATGCAAGCTGGCGGAGAGGAGCTTCGATAGCGCGTGCTACGATGCCCATGCCTGTTTTCTCGTCTTCGTTAGCAGCGAGGTCACAGCAGTTTGACTCTTGGCACTTAACGAGTGCGCGGATGAGGGCTGTGCCACCTCCTGGGACGATGCCTTCTTCAACAGCGGCGCGAGTAGCGTGGAGTGCGTCATCAACGCGGTCCTTCTTCTCTTTCATCTCTGTTTCTGTAGCAGCTCCTACGTTGATGATAGCAACACCACCGGCTAGCTTAGCGAGGCGCTCTTGGAGCTTCTCACGGTCGTAGTCTGATGTGGTGTCAGCGATCTGACGGCGGATCTGACCTACGCGGCCAGTGATGGCTTCTGAACCACCTTCACCTTCGACGATTGTTGTGTCGTCCTTAGTGATGATGACGCGCTTGGCTGAGCCGAGGTCTTCGATTTCGAGGTCTTCGAGCTTAACGCCGAGGTCTTCTGTGATGCACTTGCCACCTGTGAGGATAGCGAGGTCTTCGAGCATTGCTTTACGACGGTCACCGAATCCTGGAGCTTTAACAGCGGCTACGTTGAGGACGCCTTTGAGCTTGTTGATCACGAGAGCTGTGAGTGCTTCGCCTTCGATGTCTTCTGCGATGAGAAGGAGTGGGCGGCCAGTCTTAGCTGTTTTCTCTAGGATAGGGAGGATGTCCTTAAGGTTAGAGATTTTCTTCTCGTGGATGAGGATGAGTGCGTTGTCTAGTGAGCAGTCCATGCTCTCTGGGTTAGTGACGAAGTATGGTGAGAGGTAGCCTTTGTCGAACTGCATACCTTCAACGACGTCGAGAGTGGTCTCGATTCCTTTTGCTTCTTCAACAGTGATGGTTCCGTCTTTGCCGACTTTGTCCATTGCTTCAGCGATGATGTTACCGATTTCTGCATCCCAGTTAGCCGAGACAGTAGCTACTTGAGCAACTTCCTTAGATTCTGATACTGGTTTTGAGATTTCAGCGAGTTTAGCAACGATTGCTTCTGTCGCTTTGAGGATACCGCGCTGAAGTGAGATAGGGTTAGCTCCAGCAGTTACGTTGCGTAGGCCTTCTTTATAGATGGCTTCTGCGAGGACAGTTGCTGTAGTAGTTCCGTCACCTGCTACGTCGTTTGTCTTAGATGATACTTCTTTGATGAGCTGAGCACCCATGTTTTCGTATGGGCATTCTAGTTCGATCTCTTTGGCTACTGTGACACCATCTTTGGTGATTGTTGGTGAACCGAATTTTTTGTCGATGATGACGTTACGGCCAGATGGTCCCAGAGTTGCTTTTACTGCTTTAGCGAGGTGAGATACGCCGCGTAGGAGTGCCTGTCTTGCTTTTTCGTCAAATTGTAGTTGTTTAGCCATTTTAATTTTAGATTGGTTATTGAATATTGATTATTTGTATTATCCTACGATTCCGAGGATGTCTGATTCTGACATGATGAGGTGCTCATCACCGTTTACTGAGACGTCTGTGCCGCCGTATTTGGCGATGAGGACTTTGTCGTTTACTTTTACTGAGAATTCGAAATCGCTTCCGTCTTCGTTCTTTCCGCCAGTTCCGAGAGCAACAACGATTGCTTCGTGTGGTTTCTCTTGAGCTGAGTCAGGGAGAACGATTCCGCCTGCACTTACTTCTTCTGCTTGTGTTCTTTTGAGAAGAACTCTTTGTCCTAGTGGTGTTATCATAATTTGGTTAGTTGGTTTGTTATTGGTTTAAAAAGATCCGCCTTATCCGACCGAGCGGTCAGGTAAGACGGATGAATGAGTTGTTATTATTTGTCGTCTTCGACTACTTCTGCGTCTACGACTTTGCCTTTGGCTTGTTTTGGCTCTTTAGGTGCTTCGTCAGCTTCTGGTGCTCCGCCCATTCCGCCCATGTCTGGCATTGGGCCGCCTGCTCCGCCTGCGCCTGCTGCTGCAGCGGCTTGTTGGAACTGTTCGAGCATTGCTTCTAGGTCTGTTTTGGCTGCTTTGATTTTGTCTAGGTCGTCCTCTTTGAGGGCTTCTTTGACGGCGTCGATCTTGCCTTGCATTTCTAGCTTGAGGTCTTCTGGAGCTTGGTCTCCCATTTCTTCCATTTGTTTCTCTAGCTGGTTGACCATGCTTTCAGCTTCGTTTTTGGTAGTGACTGCTTCTGCGCGTTTTGCATCTTCTTCTGCATGCTCTTCAGCATCGCGTTTTGCCTTTTCTACTTCTTCGTCTGAGAGACCGCTTGAGCCTTCGATGGAGATCTTCTGTTCTTTGCCGGACTTCTTGTCCTTGGCTGAGACGTGGAGGATTCCGTTGGCATCGATGTCGAATGTGACTTCGATCTGTGGTTCTCCGCGGCGAGCTGGCTCGATGCCGTCTAGGCGGAAGTTTCCGAGGATCTTGTTGTCTTCGAACATTTTGCGCTCACCTTGACAGATGCGGATGTCCACAGCTGGTTGGTTGTCTGCAGCTGTTGAGAATGTCTGTGACTTCTTGGCTGGGATGGTGGTGTTACGCTCGATCATTGCTGTGGCTACGCTGCCCATGGTCTCGATGGAGAGTGAGAGTGGAGCTACGTCTAGGAGGAGGACGTCTGTGACGTCACCTGCTAGGACTCCGCCTTGGATGCCTGCGCCGATAGCGACAACTTCGTCTGGGTTTACACCTTGGTTTGGTGTTTTACCTGCGAGTTCTTTTGCTGTCTCGACGACTTTTGGCATACGTGTCATTCCACCTACGAGGACTAGCTCATCGATCTCTGATGCGCTTACGCCTGCTTCTCTGAGGCAGTCGATAACTGGCTGCTTGGTGCGGGCGAAGAGTTTGTCAGTAAGTTGCTCAAGCTTGGATCTTGTTAGAGTGATCTGGATGTGCTTTGGTCCAGTCTCATTCATGGTGATGAATGGGAGTGAGATGTCGTATGATTGAGAAGATGAGAGGGCGATTTTTGCTTTCTCTGCTTCTTCTTTGATACGCTGGAGGGCGTCAGCTTGCTTGCTGAGGTCCATGTCTTCTTGTGACTTGAATTCAGCGACGATGAAGTCGATGAGTGCGTTGTCCCAGTCGTCACCACCGAGTTGGGTGTCACCGTCTGTGGCGAGTACTTCGAATACTCCGTCACCGATTTCTAGGACTGAGATGTCGAATGTTCCACCGCCGAGATCGTAAACAGCGATTTTTTCGTCTGACTTCTTATCGAGTCCGTATGCGAGTGCTGCTGCAGTAGGCTCGTTGATGATGCGGCGAACTTTAAGTCCGGCGATTTCACCAGCGGCTTTAGTTGCGTTACGCTGTGAGTCATTGAAGTAAGCTGGTACTGTGATGACTGCTTCTGAGATGGTTTCTCCGAGCTTGGTCTCAGCGTCTGCTTTAAGCTTACCGAGGACCATGGCGGCGATTTCTTGTGGTGAGTAAACTTTTTTCTCACCAGCAACGTCTACTTGGATGTGAGCGTCACCGTTGTCTGCTTTTACGATTTCGTATGGGAGACGTTTGTCTTCAGCTGTGAGTTCATCGAACTTGCGACCGATGAGACGTTTTGCTGAGAAGATGGTGTTGGTTGGGTTAGTGACAGCCTGGCGTTTTGCAGATTGTCCAACGAGGCGTTCGCCTGATTTGGTGAATGCTACTACGGATGGTGTGGTGCGTGCGCCTTCTGAGTTTTCGAGAACTGTTGCTTCACCGCCGTCCATGACAGCCATGCATGAGTTTGTGGTTCCTAAGTCGATTCCTAATATTTTAGCCATAATTTTTTAATGTGTTGTTTCTTTGTTTGTGATTGAATTGTTATCTATAGTGCTTCTATTGCAGACGGTGTGCCAAGGTTGTGTTTGTGCTTATAGTGAGTGACTTATGGTTTTCGTTTTGCGTGGGTTGGCTGAGTGAGGGACAAAGTGTCGCGGATGGGTGGGACATTTTGTAGCAGGTGGACAGAACGGCCATGCTGGTGCTGGTGGTTGGGGATCTGTCTTAGCTCAGAGACGCAAGGGTCCTGTGAGCGGGGAGGGGAGGAGGGAGAGATTGGGAGGCTAGTTTGTGTGGGGAGCGTTTCCGAGCATATGAGATTTTACTGTTTCTGTGATTTCGGAGATCAGTTCTGGTTTGCTCTTGAGTGGGGTGACTAGGCTTACGATTAAATTAAAGTTAGCAAAGTTCTCGATGTCTGTGAATTCTACGATGTTGTTATACTGTTCTGCCCATTTTGAGGCAGGCCCTGGTAGGACGGCCATTACTTTAGGGCACATAGTAGAGACTATAATTTGATCGTATCTGTTTAGTTCATGTATGATTTTAGTGCTAAGTCCTGCTTCATCGGCTGATTGGCTGATGAGCATTTGGCGGATGCCTACTAATAGGGATTCAGTAGGAACCAGTAGCTCACAATGGCTATTTTTAGCCTCAAAAAGCTGGCAGTTTGGTGTCTTGGCTGAGCACATACCTTGGATCTTCATGATTTCAGTCACTTTGAAGCCAGGTTTAGCGAAATTACTACAAAAATGGAAAACTACGGTTGCGTCGTATAGACGGTTGAATGCACGTATTCTCTCAGGAGTGCGTACTATAAAACGAGGATCACTGATTAAGGCAGCTCTGAGGGAGCTGGTCCAAGGCGTGTGTGGTATGCAAATGTGGGCATGATCAGATTCTAGGCTAACTGCTATGTTGTCTGCAACGTCGGATATGTGATTGTATCCGTCTAGTAGTCTGGCGACTTGAGGGGCGAGTAATGACCCATTTTTGTTGAGTTCTATATAACCTTTACTGCGGTTAAAAAGTTCGGTATCTAGATCTTTTTCTATTTTTTGAAGCGCGGCGGTAAGGGCGGGTTGAGATACTCCTAAGTTGCTGGCTGAGACGGAGACATTGCCTGTTTTTGAAAACTGGTGAAAGTATTGAAGCTGTTTGATCGTTAGATTCATACGTTAGGTTCAGTGCTAGGATTTGAGTCTTGATTTATATTCTTGGTTGTTTTTGAGGCTACTTGAGGAGAGAAATCGAAATCGTTATAGATGCTAGTAATTAGGTAGATAGAGATATTAATTTCCTTTTCGAAGGGGGTAGCCGTGATTTCTGGAGGTATGATTTTAGGGTTTAAAAGAAGTGATGGGTATATTCCTTTTCCTGCTCTAACTAGCTGAAGAGCCTCGCATGTGTTAGCTACTTCTATGTAGTTAATTTTTTGTTCTGGGAACAAAGCTAGCTCGGATAATGTCTGTATTGAAGCGGGGTCTGCGGGGATAGGGGACTGCAAGATCACATTGACGTGTGAGTCTGTAGGTGACCATGGTTGATCTTTGAGATGGTAGTAAAGTAATGGTTCTTTGTAGAGTAATTGATGGTTAAATTCTTCATTATCGATTTGCTGAGGGCTAATAAGTCCGTCGATTTCTTTTTTTATTAAGCTATCGAGGCTGGAGCCTGCGTGACAGTTGAAATCAAACTCAGCATGTCTATCGGCTAAATATTGCCAGAGAGTCTGAGTGAATGCGATGCATGGGATAATCCCAACTTCTAGATTATTATTAACACTTTGAATGTTATTCATGCACTCACTGAGTCTGCTTAAGGAGCGGTGGAATTCCCCAAATGACTGGAGCCAAGACTTTGCTTTTGAGGTGAGCATTAATGATTCCCCTGGGAGTTTTTCTACAAGTATGAAGCCTACAGATTTATTTAGGTTACTTATAGTGCGGCGGAGGTGAGATTCACTGATGCCTATATGGAACGCTGCTTCAGTATAAGTTTCAGCGTTGGCTAGTTCAAGTAATCTGCTTAAGTCGCTAATTTCTATGTGTTGTTTTAGTTTGTTTTGGACAGATGCTGTAGGTGACTTGTTGTGGCTGCCAAGCATCGAATCTAGAATGTGATTTGATGGTGGAGGAGTAGGTGAAATCGGTGATTGATCCATGCTTAGAAGATATTTTGTAGTATATTTTTTGTAGAGTTAGTTATTTTTATCTGTTGTGAGGCGGTGCTTATTGATCTGATGAATTTTAATGGATATTAACATTAGATAGCCTTGGTTCAATTTATTTCTGGTTAATAATGCCATTTGGTGTGCTGTGGTTATGACACCATAAGTGGTGAGCGTGTCTACTGTGTTATGGTTGGATAATTTGGGTGTGTGTTGTTGATGTTTTTGTATTATCAATACAATGCTTAGCGCTGTGTATTATTTATAAATAATTAACGCTTAGGTCTTTCATTTATAATTTATTATAATTTAATATTTGATGATGTTGATAATGTTGAAATGGTAAACGCTGTAGTTATTATGATATAATTTTTGAGTCGTTTCTAAGTGTTATAGTTGGATAAGTGATATGTAGTTTGTTAATGTTTTTAAGTTATTAGTATAATGTGTGGTTATTAGAATGGATGCGTTAGTTAGTTTTAGTTTATGATGTTTATTGATGTGGAGGATATTCAGATAGATTCCTTCTCTAAATCGTAAACCATTAAATTAATAAAATGAAAATGAAAACTATGTGTGTGTCGTTGGCTTCTGCAGCTATGTTTGTTTCACAAGCATCTGCTCAGGTTGTGATTGAGAATGTGTTTGACTATACTGGAGGAGGTTCTGCGCCTGATGCGGTGGAAGCATCAGCTGTAGTTGGACTCGCTGTTACAGAAACAGGGAATCTAGGAGACGGATGGGATACAACGGTCAGCATCCCTATTACTGTAAACTACTCACTTAGTGCCGATATGCCGGGCTCAGGTACTTACACTATTGAAGGTGATGTAAGAGCTCTAGGTACTGCTGTTGCTGGGTCCGTTACAAGCACTAGAGTATTTGATGATGTGCAGTTGGCGGCAGGTAGAGTTTATGAATTAACTCTAGGAGTTGGAAACTCAGCGTTCGTCAGTTTGCTCGGTAGTACTAGTATCAGCTTAGGGGTTAGAGACGGTGTTTCTGGTATTGTTAGTGATCTCGGTATTGTCACTGATGGCCATGGTCTACTAGGTGCTGTTGATTTACTCGGCTTGTTTGGGACTGGTGATTCTACTACTACAGTGAACTTTGATGGCGTTGCTTTTGATACTGGTGATGACTTGGTTGTCACACTTCAGACAGGTACGCTGGCTAGTGTGAACGATTTTGTAGTGAGCTTCAATGAGTTATCTATCGTTGATGTAACGCCGGTTCCGGAGCCTTCATCAGTAGCTCTATTGGGGCTTGGTGGAATAGCTTTGATCTTACGTCGTCGTAAGTAAGCAACTTATTTGTAAGTAAAGAGAGATAGTATTGTTCGTAGAGGCTACAGTGAAAACTGTAGCCTCGTTCGTTTATTGTAAGGGAGCTGTGGGATATAAGCTGTGGGGTTATAGTCTAGGCTTGATCATTGTGTTTTTTTGGAGAGAGTGTGGGGATGAAACCTTATGAAGATCTCGGTGAGTCTAGAATAGATAGTGGGACGTTGTTTTCGCTTCATAAACGTGATGGGGAATTCTTTCTGAAGTATAATGGGAATGACTTGATGAGTACGGCTTATACTTTTTCTGAGGAGATGCTGGCGGATGTGGGGTGTAAGACTATATTGGTGGATAAGGCTACGCGGCCGGCTCATCCGAAGGTGTTGATAGGTGGGTTGGGGCTTGGGTTTACTTTGAAGCGCACTTTGCAGCTGGTGGGGAAGCCTGCTACGGTGGAGGTGGCTGAGCTGATGCCGCCATTGATAGAGTGGAATAGGACGTTTTTGGTGGAGTGTAATGGTGCGCTGTTAGATGATCCGAGGACGGTGATTACGCAGGGGGATTTGTTTGATATTATTTGTAGTAAGCAGAGTGGGAGTTATGATGTGTTGTTGTTGGATATTGATAATACTCCGGATGATTTGATCACGGGTGGGAATAATCGGTTGTATACGCCGGAGTTCCTGAAGAAGATTCAGCAGATTTTGAGACCTGGGGGTAAGGTTTCCTATTGGTTGTCTGAGCCTGCTCCGAAGTTTAAGAAGTTGTTAGAGAAGGTGGGGTTTGAGGTGGTGGCGCATGCGGCGAAGGCACATGAGAGGTCGAAGCGGGCGCGGCACTGCATTTATGTATGTAGTGTGAAGGCACGTAAATGAGATGATTTTTCTCTTGGTGAGGTGAGGTTTAGGGATTTAACTCTCGGTATGAATAAACTGAGATTAGGTCTGTTAGTTACGGTTAGTTTGGTTAGTGGGTTTGGACTTCAAGGGTGTGCTGATGGTGGTGCGACTGGGGTGCCTGCGGTGAGCCGTTCTACAAAGGTAGCGGACATGCCGGTGGCGTATGATGATCCGGGGATTTTTAAGAAATATGATTCGCTGGGGGATAGTGTGATGAATACTACGTGGACGCGGAAGTTTGATGCGTCTGGGATTTCATTTAATGATAAGCGGACTTGTACGTTGGTGACGCAGCAGCATGTGGTGATGGCGTCTCATTATAAGCGGCCGGTTCCTAGTTCGGTGGTGTTTCATGATAGGAATGGTAAGCGCATAGAACGTGTGCTGGTGTCTGCTAGGAATGTGCATGGTGACTGTGCTGTGGGTTTGCTGAATGAGCCGGTGCCTGCTGGGTATAAGGTTTATCCATTACTTGCTCCTGCGGAGGGGCTGGAGGAGAGGTTAAAGGGGGAGTTTGTGTTGGTTACGGATCAGAATAAGAGGGTGTTTGTGCATGAGGTGGCTAGGATTGTAAGTGACAAAATGTTTCTGCGTTATGATCCTGAGAAGAAGTTGGGGTATGGTAAGATGTTAGTGTCGGGTGATAGTGGGAATCCGTCATTTATCATGGTGAATGGTGAGCCTGTGTTGGTTGAGACGCATCTTTCTGGTGGTGCTGGTGCTGGGCCATTTTATGGTAGTGCGGTGTTGATAGAGAAGCTGAAGGCAACGATCTCAGCACTGGGTGGTGCTGGATCGGTTAGGGTGGTGAGGTTTTAGCTGGTTTTTTAGGGTATGCGAGCCAGGGTTGTTCAATCGTTTTGTGTGCATGGGGCACGTCAGAGGTCATTGGTTGATTGGTCATTGGTGTTTGGGTTGATGGTGTTTGGGTTGATGGGGGATGAGCTTCTGTGTGGTGTTATTTTTTGGTTGCGATTTTTGGTAAGAGTTTGAGGTAGTTGTGCTCGGACTTTTCTACCCATTTGTCATTTTGTTTGATGAGGGTTTTGTTAGATTCTGTTAGGTGTTTGATGTTGAGGTAAATGGTGGCATCTTCTGAGGGGTTTAGTTTTTGTTGCTCGGTAGAGACTTTTAGGGATTCCTCTTTTGTTAGGAATTGTTTTCTTTTTGGTTGATGGACTAGGATGTTGAAAAACCTGGCGTTTTCTTTGTCTGATTTAGTCTGGCTGGAGTGAGTTTCTACTAGGTGGTAGACATTGGGTGGTCTTGGTCCCACTCTTGAGAATCTGTTAGAGCGCTGGGACTGTTGTCTGAGTGGCTCTAGGATTTCGTGGGTTATGGTTGTGATGGCTTGGTCTTCTGTTAGTTTTTCTTTGGTGGGAGTTTTTGTGTTGGTTATTGGTGAGTCAGACTTTGCGATGATGAGTTCGTGACAGAGGGCTCCTGTGGCTAGGAGTATGCTGGTGCAGGCTATGGTTGGTATTATTTTTTTCATGTTATGTGGTTTGGTTGTTTAGTTTGTGGTTTGTTTTTAGGTTTAGTTGATTTGTAGAGGTAGTATTCTGCTAAGATAAGGTTGATGATGATGCTGAGCCAGAGAGAGAGTTGGTAGTTGGTTTCGGGTGTGACTTCTATCGATGCGAAGCCTAGTTGGAGGGTGCGAAAGGTGATGGCGGTGGTGACTAGGGCGAAGGATCTGGTGATCCAAGCTTGGTGGGATTTGATGTTGCGCTTGAAGATGGCGATCATGCCTAGGAGTAGGGTGATGAGGGTGGCTATGGAGAGGAAGAGGAAACCGATCATGCCAGATGTGCCGCCTTTGGCTACGGTGCTGAGAGCAACGCCTGTGGGGAAGATGAGGGTGATGATGCTGAGGGCGTAGATGTGGCCGAGGTACTTGTGGATGCGTGGTGCGCGGGTGAGGAGGAGTTTAGAATACTGGAGTAGGCTGGAGGTGAGGCAGATGAGCCCGCCGATGACGTGGGCGTAGAGGGTGTAGCGCCACCAGTCTTGGATGGTGAGTTCCATGCGCTCGAAGAGGAAGCTGTGCATGGTGTTTGGGAGGAAGTAGTCTAGGCTATTCCATAGGATGATGCCGGTGCCTATGTAGAGGATGCTCCAGAAGAGAGAGGTCTCGATAGAGGTAAGTTTTTTGCTGTGTAAAATTTGAGGTAAATGGGACACGGTATGAAAAGATATATCACAGGATGAGAAGGTGGATTGTAAATGCTAGGTAAATAATGTGGTGATACGACTGTCGTTTAACAGCAACACATTTGCTCGTTTATCGGATCAACTGATTGTGATAGATGGGATAGTGGTAATCCGTAATTATGAGAATGATGATGAATGTTTTTAAACTAGGAATTTGTGTATTTGCTTCGAGCTCTTTGTTGTGGGCTACACCTGATCGTGTCGTTGAGGTGACTGAAAGGGTGATAGGGGCGAATAGGGAACATTATGCGGTGCTACGGACTGAGGTGGATAATCATGGGAGTTATTATATTTCTCAGAAGAAGCAGTATCTGGATGTTTATGAGAAGAAAGCTGAGGATCCGAGTCCATTGGTGGGGGCGTTATTGACTAAGCTGGCAGATAGTGTGTTGCTGTTAGATGTGACTTCTACTTATGATGCTGGAATGGACTATGCTGATCCTGGAGCTCACTCGGAGAAGGTGGAGTCAAGAAATGTGAATATTTCTATGGCTGATCTTCTTTTGAGGTATCCGCATCTTCCGACTGCTTTAGATAAAAGGGTGGAAGATGGAGTAGTGGCTAAAAGCAGGGTGGATGTGCCTGCTCTGGGTTTTATATGGGGAGGCTGGGTTAAGGAGAAATTATCACATGATAGGAATTCGAATATAAAATGGAGAAGGGATGGGATTACTCAGGATATGAATTGTTTTTACATGTCTGTCTCTTATGAGCATGAGCAACGGATTGTTTGTATTCCTCCGAAGGTGGTGGAAATGACTTATGAAAGGTTGGATTTAGAGCCTGTTTGTATAGTTGCGGGTAAATTTGAGACGAAGGATGAGGCGTTTGAGATGGTAAAAGCTATTGGGGAGAGGGGGAAGGTTAAGGTTAATAATAAGTTCACTCCTGAGGTGTGGTACGAGCATCAGAGAACTGATAAAATACTTTATGTGGTGATGGTGAAGAACTCAGGCAGGATTTTTAAGAGGGGGAGCTTTTTGGAGTTAAAGGAGGATTTTGGTATCGATTTTTCGGTGGAGAGTAGCGGGAGGTTTCAATATAAGGTAGAAGAGGAGTGAGTTTTGGATGTTGAATTATTTCCTTAGGTAGAGTTCTGCGCAGGCTTTGGCGTCTGAGAGGGCTTGGTGGTGTTGTAGTTCTATGCCTAGGACTTCACAGCAGGCGTTGAGGTTGCAGGGTTTGAAGCCTTTTTTGCGGTAGATCTGGACGGTGCATTGCCATTTGTCGTGGATTTCTAATGAGTTGTAGTCTAGTGCGGCGGTGTCCATGCAGGCGCGGAGGACGCCTCGGTCGAAGGGGGCATTGTGGGCGACTACGGTTTGTCCTTGTAGTCTGCGCTGAAATTCTGGGTAGAGTTCGGCAAAGGTGAGGGCGGAGATTGTGTCTGCAGGCTTGATGCCGTGGACTCTGATGCAGCCCCAGTGGTAGGCATTTCTTGGGGGTTTGATGAGGGTGTAGTAGGTGTCTGTGATGATGCCGTCTTTGACTGTGACTATGCCAACTGCGCAGGCACTGTTTCTTGCTCCGTTGGCGGTTTCAAAATCGATGGCGACAAAATTCATAGGGTAGTTAGGTTAGTCTGTTAGAATCTGGGAGTTCAATTATTAAATTCTGATGTTGTAAGTAGAGCGATCAAGTTAGGGATATTTTACGACGAATAATACGAAGTTTCCCGAATGTGGTGTACGATGAAACTTTTCATGACCGCGAAATACACAAAAATCACGAAACCATTACGATGAAGCCTAAAAAGATGTATTTTTAACCACTGAATAGCGGCTAATTATGCTGAACAGATATGCTGAAGTCGTTTATGTTTGCCTAGTTTGGTTACGGTGGCGTTGTAAGTAGGTGTGCCTTTTTTTTACAGGATGAATTCTGATCCTGTTCTTGCTTTGTCATTCGGGATTAGGTAATGATAAATGATGATCATTCGATGCCTTGTCCTTATTTATATAGTTTCTATTTCGAGTTTTGCGCTGGGGAAGTCTGCACAGGAGGTGACTGATGGGATAGTGAAGTCTGCGAATGGGGTGTTAGGGATGTTAGATAAGGAGCAGCTTGAGAAGGTGAAGTTTGGGTTTGATGATGATGTTCAGCGGAAGTTGTGGTCTAACTTGCCTTCGAGTATGGTGCCGAGGAAGGGGTTAAGGATGGGAGATCTGAGTAATGAGCAGAAGGCGGCTGTGATGGGGGTTTTGAAGGCGACTTTGAGTGAGAGGGGGTATCAGCAGGTGGTGGATAATATGTATTCTGAGAGGTTATTACGGATTAAGCATGGTGTTAAGAATAGGCATTATAGTGAGGATGAGTATTATTTTTCTATTTTAGGTGAGCCGTCCGGGACTGAGCCGTGGATGTGGCAGTATGGGGGGCATCATTTGGCGATTAATGCTACTGTTGTTGGAGAGATGGTGACTTTGTCTCCTAGTTTTACTGGGGGGAATCCGGTGGATTTTGTGAGGAATGGGGAGAAGGTGAGGCAGTTGGCTGGTGATGAGGATGTGTCTTATGCGTTGGCAGCATCTCTGAGTGATGAACAGCGAGAGAAGGCGATTATTTTGGGGAAGAGGGGGAATGTGGCATTTGGTCCTAAGGCGAAGGATCTTACTCCGAAGAAGGAGGGGATTTTGGCTAGTGAGCTGGATGAGAAGCAGCGGGGATTATTGTTGAAGTTGATCGAGGAGCGGGTGGGGATTTTGAATGATGTTCATTCTTGGGTGGCGATGAAGAAGGTTGCTGAGCAGTTGGGTGAGACTTATTTTGTTTGGTTTGGTGATACTGAGCCGGGTTGTACTTCGAATTATAGGATTCAGGGGCCTGGGGTGATTATTGAATATTTTGCTCAGGGGAAGGGTCAGGGGGGGCATATGCATACGCATGCTATGTATAGGGATCCTTCTAATGATTATGGTAGAGGGAAGTAAAAAAGAAAAAGTTGGTGGTTAGCGGTGGTAGGGTTCGCCTTTTTGGATGGTGGCGATGCGGTAGAGTTGTTCTAGGAGGACGACTAGGGCGAGTTCGTGTTGGAGGGTGAGGGGTGAGAGTGCCCAGACTAGGTCGGCTTCTTTGCGGAGTTGCTCGGTGTGGCCGTCTGAGGCGCCGATGTGGTAGGTGGCGCGCTTTTCTCCGCGCATTTCCCAGTGGTTGATTTTTTTGAGGAGTTGGTCGGTGGTGAGTTGTTCGCCACGTTCGTCTAGGACGATGCGGATGGTGCTGGGGGAGGACGATTGTTCTAGGTGGCGGGTGGAGACGTCTTGTGAGGAGCCGTCTTTGATGTGTTTGAGCTCGTATGAGCCGTAGCGTTTGAGGCGTTTTTGGTATTCTGCGACTCCGTCTTTGCAGTATTTGAGGGCGGGTTTGCCGGCGGCGATGATGGTGTGTTTCATTTTTGAAGTGTGAGGGTAGAATGGTGAAGTGTGAAGTACTTTGGTTGTGTGCTTGGGGGTGGGGTGATCAGTTAGCAGTGATCGGTGATCGGGCTAGGGTTGATGGAACGGCTTGGGGGGGGCGGTGATCGTTTAGGTGTGATCTGGGTTGTGTTGTTATAGAAATTTTGTGGTTTTGTAATGGAAAATTTTGGATTAGGGTGCAGAGTCTATTTAACTAATAACAAAATAAAAAATATATGTGGATACTAATAGGATTAATTGTAGTGGCTGTGCTGGTAGCATTTTGGCTGATGGGTATGTATAATGGTCTGGTGAAGAGCCGGAACCGTTATAAGAATGCGTTTTCGCAGATTGATGTGCAGCTGAAACGTAGGCATGATTTGATTCCTAATCTGATAGAAACTGCAAAAGCTTACATGAAGCATGAGAGTGAGACGCTAGAAAATGTGATCAAGGCGCGAAATAGTGCTGAGAGTGCGCGTAAATCTGTGTCACCTGAGGATTCTGTTTCTATGGGGACTTTGGCTGCGGCTGAGACTAGCTTGGGTTCTACTATGGGGAGTTTTATTGGGCTTTCTGAGAGTTATCCGGATTTAAAATCTAACCAGAATATGATGCAGCTAAGTGAAGAGCTAACTACTACTGAGAATAAGGTAGGGTTTTCACGTCAGGCGTATAATGATGCGGTGACGATGTATAATAACAAGTGTGAGACATTTCCTTCTAGCATCTTTGCTGGGATGTTTAACTTTAACCAGGCTGTGCTCTTTGAGGTGGCAGATGATTCTGAGCGCGAGAGTGTGAAGGTGTCATTTTAAAAGGGGGGGGAGCGAGCCTGCGGCTTTGGAAGCAGGAAGCGGGAAGCGCGGGGACTGAGTGATGATGTTAGATATCGTTATTGCTTGGGCTCGTGCCTCTTTACTATTTATTTAAAACTATGAATTTTTACGAGGCGCAGGATGATGCACGGAAGCGGACTAAGTGGCTAGTGCTGTACTTTATTTTGGCTGTGGTGGGCGTGGTGGCTGCTGTGTATACGGTGGTGGGCTTTGCTTACCAGGTGCAGGGGGGGACTGAGGTTACTTACCGTGATCAGTTTGGCAATGTGACTCGTGATGTTACGCGTGGCGAGTGGTGGGATCTGGGTAGATTTCTGACGGTGGCTGGGGTGACTACTGGGGTTATTCTGTTAGGGAATTTATTTAAGTCAATGCAGCTTGCTGGCGGTGGTGCTGCGGTGGCGCGTGATGTGGGGGCTAGGCCTGTGGATCCGCATACGACGGATCTGGATGAGAAGAGGCTGGTGAATGTGGTGGAGGAGATGGCGATAGCGAGTGGGCTGCCAGTGCCTCAGGTGTGGATCATGGATGATGAGGCGGGGATTAATGCGTTTGCGGCTGGGACTGAGCCGGGTAATGCTGTGATAGGGGTGACTCGGGGGTGCGTGCAGCGTCTTACGAGGGGGGAACTTCAGGGGGTGATCGCTCATGAGTTTAGTCATATTTTGAATGGTGATATGAAGTTGAACATGCGGTTGATTGGCTGGTTGTTTGGGATCATGATGTTGGCTTTGTTGGGGAGGATGTTGTTCCATTCGTTGCGGTTTGTGCGGGTGAGGGGTAATAGTAAGGATAATAATGGTGGGTTGATTATTGCGTTGTTGCTTAGTGGGGTGGCTTTGATTGTGATTGGTTCGATTGGGGTGTTTTTTGCTCGGATGATCCAGGCTGCTATTTCTAGGCAACGTGAGTATTTAGCGGATGCTAGTGCGGTGGAGTTTACTCGAGATCCTAGTGGGATAGCGGGTGCTCTGAAGAAGATAGGTGGGCAGCAGTATGGGTCTGAGATCAATAATGCGAAGGCGGGTGAGGCGAGTCATATGTTTTTTGCTGATGGTGGGATGTTTAGTTATGGGTTTGATACGCATCCGCCGTTGGATGTGAGGATAGCTACGATTGAGAAGGACTGGGATGGGGAGTTTAAGAATACGGAGTTACCTCCGGTGGCGCATCAGGGGCGACCTGGTAATAGGTCACGAGGTGGTGATGCTAGGTTGAGTGGGTTTGCTACTTCAGGAGGAGCTTCTGAGGGGCGTGCTCATAATGGAACTCAGGTGAAGGTGGACCGACAGGAGTGGGATGACATTGGTGACTCAGCGCATCAGGATGTGGGTGTGGGTAAGCAGATACTTGATTCTATTTCTGATGAGTGGATAGAGGCTTGTCATGATAGGGAATATGCGCAGGCTTTGGTGTTTGGGTTGTTGTTGGCGGAGGATGATGAGCTTCAGCAAGGTGAAGTTTCTTTCCTGAATAAGTCTGCTGGTAAGCATGCTGTGGAGCTGGCTTTGAACTGGAATCAGGCATTACGTGATGTGCATTCTTCTGAGAAGATTGCGCTGATAGATTTGTGTATTCCTACGTTGCGTAGGCTGACTATGCCGGAGTATGAGCGGTTTATTGAGATCACTCGGTGGATGATAGCTAGTGATGGTGAGGTGGATATTTTTGAGTTCATGTTGCAGAAGGTGTTAGAGCGTCATTTGTCGGCTCACTTCTTGCATTATGGTTCGGTGAAGACGAGGTTTACGAAGATTAGTAAGCTGTCTACTGAGGTGAATGTGTTGCTTTCTACGATGGCTGGGATAGGTGCTGAGAATGGTGAGGAGCTGGTGACGGCTTATGGTGCGGCGTGTGGTGCTATTTCTGATGTGGGTGAGAGGTTAACGATTTTGCCGCCTGAGCGATGTGGTTTAGCGGAGGTGGATAAGGCGCTGGATAAGTTAGAGCAGGCTAGTCCTGTGATTAAGAAACAGGTGATCCATGCTTGTGGGCTTTCGGTGATGCATGATGGCGTGCTGGAGAGTAAAGAGGCTGAGATGCTGAGAGCTGTGGCGGATGCGATAGGTAGTTCGCTGCCTCCATTTGTGCGTCATTAATATGATGGAAAGGGAGCCAACAAAATTTGAATCTAGAGTTTATGAGGCGCTTTGTAGGGTGCCGGCGGGGAAGGTGGTGACTTATAAGGTGCTGGGTGCTGCGGTGGGGTGTGGGTCTGCTCAGGCGATAGGGAATGCGATGCGGCGGAATCCGTATGCGCCTGAGGTGCCGTGTCATCGGGTGATACCGGCTACGCTTAAGTTGGGTGGGTTTATGGGGGATGTGATAGGTGATAGTATTGAGCGGAAGCGGGTTTTGTTAGAGAGTGAGGGGGTGGAGTTTGGTGATGATGGGAGGTTGGTTGATATGGGGTGTTTGTTGGATGGGGTTCCTGAGGATTAGGAATTTGGAATTTGGAATTTGGAATTAGGTTGTTTGGAGGTTTTTGTGCCTTTGGTATGTCACTGGTTGATGCACGATGGAGCTGGTTGGTGGTTAGATGGAGAGTGATGATCTTTTTGTTCGGTGGGGTGTGATATTTATGGTAATGATTTTTTTATGCATAAGGATGTTGAGAAGATATTGGTGAGTGAGGAGGTTATTCAGCATCGTATTGAGGTGTTGGCTAAGCGGGTGTTAGAGAAGGGTGAGGATAATATTGTGATTGTGGTGTTACTTAAGGGGGCGTTGGTGTTTGCGTCAGATTTATTTAGGAGTATGCCGGTGATGCTTGATGTGGAGTGTCTGAATGTTTCTAGTTATCATGGGGGACTGGAGAGTAGTGGTGAGGTGAAATTTCTGGATGTTAAGATGCCTAATTTTGATGGGAAGCGGGTGATTGTGGTGGATGATATTTATGATACTGGGCTGACGATGAAGGCTGTGTGTGATAAGATAGGGGAGTCTGGTGCAGCTAGTGTTGAGAGCTGTGTGCTGCTGGCTAAGGATAAGGTGAGGGAAGTTGATTTTGAGCCAGATTATGTAGGGTTTACGATTGGGGATGAGTTTGTGATTGGGTATGGGTTGGATTATAAGGGGAAGTATAGAAATCTGCCTTATATTGGGGTTTTGAGTGTGGATGCGATATAGCTGCGCTATGTCAATGGTCATTGGGCAATAGTCAATGGGGCTTGGGGTGATGGTCGCGTATGACGGCGGAGACGTACGCGATTATTTTGCTTAGGTAGGGCGGGGCAGGGCAGTTGGGGGCTTTTGTGCGTGAGGGGGTGAAATTTTGTTTAATTTCACTCTGGTGGAGTGGGGGGAATGGCGTATTGTTAGGGTATGCGATGTACAATAATTAGAGAGTTAGATACACTGGAGGATTTCCTTAAACATAAAGGTCAGTTGCACTGTTCGGTGATTCAGGGGTTGAATTTTATTGATGTGGATTTGGATTGGAAGAAGTTGAATTTTAGTGGGGCTGTATTTTTGGGATGTCATTTTCCTAAGAATGTGACGGTTGAGTTTTTGATCGAGCAAGGAGCTGTGGTGTTTCCTACGTTGCCTAATCTTCCTTATAATCCGTATCGGGCGGAGTTGTATTCACGAGAGGAGCTGATGCAGGGGTGGACTCCGAGGCATGATCAGAGTGTGGATAAGAAGATTTATGATCACTTTGAAGCGAAGGGGAGGGCTAAGCCGGATATTTTAGAATCGTTGGCGCAGAGGTTGCATGATCATGCGGTGGATGATGCACTGAGGGATCTGTTAGAGGGTAGAGTGGAAGGAGATGGAGTTAAGAAGGTGGTTGCTATTATGGGGGGGCATGGGACTCCGCGGACTGATATTTATTATAAGAAGGTGGTGAAGCTTACGCGTAATTTGACGCGTGCTGGGTACTATGTGGCATCTGGTGGTGGGCCGGGGATGATGGAGGCTGCTAATCTTGGGGCTTGGTTAGCGGAGGTGGATGATGAGGGTTTGGAGGAGGTGTTTGCCTTGCTTGCGGAGGCACCAGTTTATAGTGATCCGGGGTATATGCAGGCGGCGCAGAGTGTGATTGATTTGTATCCGCATGGGCGGTCATCGATAGCGGTGCCGACGTGGTTTTATGGGCATGAGCCGACGAATTTGTTTAGTAAGCGGATAGCGAAATATTTTTCTAACAGTATTAGGGAAGATGGTCTGTTAGCTATAGCTGAGTATGGGGTGGTGTTTGCTCCGGGGAGTGCGGGGACGACGCAGGAGATCTTTATGGATGCGACTCAGAATCACTATGTGACCTTTGATAAGGTTAGTCCGATGGTGTTCCTTGGGGAAGATCGGTATAATAAGGAGACGATGATTTATCCGTGTATTAAGCAGCTGGCTGAGGGCAGGGCTTATGCGGAGATGTTGACTTGTACGGATGATATTGATGATGTGTTAGATTTCATCATTAGTCATCCGCCGATGGAAACGCAGGGGTAAGTTTTTATGATGAGATTACTCACTCTAGGTCTTGTCATTAATCCTATGAAAATGTGTTCATCACTCATCGTTTCGGTCGCTTTCATAGTGATTGAGGAGGATAGCAAGGCACTATCTAAGTGGAGATGAAGATGCGATTACAAAGTGGGACTTGTGCTTATCTGGATGGAACGAAGGTTTGTTCGGGGAGTTTTTGGAAGCGTGAGGGACGACTGACGGCGAAGGTCGCTCTTCCTGATGAAACTCTCATTCTGGGGGCGGGTGATGAGTTTCTGATCGGGGAGAAAAGGTATAGAGTGGAGGGGATTGAGGAGGCTGAGAACGGTAATTATTTAGTAATCTCGGGGCTAGATGAGAAGCTGAAACCAGAGACTGATACTGCGGAATCAGAAGCACTTGTGCACGAGAGAGAGGAGGCAGGAAGGCTGAGAAGGGAGCGGAGTCAAAGAGTGAGGGACCATACGTTTAAAATCCCAAGTAGGCATTACCGTGGACTGCTTGAGGACTTACAACAGCTTACTCCTGATGTTTTAACGAAACTGAATTCTATGGAGAGCAATTTCACCGTTCTTCGATGGGAATCTGAACTGGAGTCACAGATGGAACGGAATCTAAAAGAAGGGGAGATGGGGCCGAATACCACTGAGACGAACCAAGCGGTGTTTGCAGAGTCTGGTGCGCAAGCCTTCACGACGGTAAATATCACGCGCTGGAATCCTCATCACATCGCGAATATGTCAGCATCTGCCGAGTGGTGTGTCGATGGAGAGCGGATATTCTGCTCGCTGCATTGCGAAGCAGATGGTGTAGCTTATCAGGCCTGTGTAATGGGGGCTCCTTTGGCGTTGGATTATGTGAAAGAGTTTTTACTGCTTTGCAAAGAAGCTGATTGTTGATTCTGATTGGCTGCAAATTCATCAGCCGCTTTAGTGCCGACCATCAAATGCTCCGTGGTAGACTACCATTTCGCAATCACAGGGAGCTGTGCTGGTTTGCAGAGGGCTCTTTTGTTGTTGGAGACGCGGGCGCATTTTTTGCATACGAAGCTAGGGTCGGTGACTAGTTCGGTTAAGAGGTCGAAGTTTTTCTGGATCTGCTTGGGGCTCCATTTGCAGAATGTCTTGAGTTTATCGTCTTTGGCCATTTTGAGTTTGCTTGGACTATTGTTGAGAATGGGATTCAATAACGATAATACGGAGTTGTCAATGCGCAACGAAAAAATTCTAAGTATTTTTGAGTTTGGTGCGTTGTTGAGTGTGAATCTATAACGAATGAGACTATGAGAAGAAAACGAATGATGAGTGTGGGTGACGATGAGCCAGTGTTGGATATTTCGTCTTTGATTGATGTGTGCTTCTTGCTGTTGATCTATTTTTTGGTGACGAGCACGATTCAGCCTAGGGAGCAGGATTTGCCTATGACGATGCCTAGTACAGATGGGGTTCCTGGTGATGAGGTGGTGAGGGTATTGATCGGACTGAAGGGGGATGGATCAATTGTGATGAATGAGGGGGCAGCGGAGGAGGTGCTGGATACTGATGGGGAGGATAGGGAGATACCTAGGACTAAGGAGAGGTTGAAGATGATCAATGATTTGGCGCGGTCAAATGGGAGTGAGGTGTTTGTGCAGTTGGTGTCTGAGGAGGGTGTTAGGAACCAGAGGTTTATTGATGTGTTGAATTGTTTGAAAGGGGAGGGGATTAGTAAGGTGGGGATAGCTTCGCTAGGTCATCAGTCAATGGACAATGGTCAATAGTGCTTGGTTGATGGGGGAGGTTGGAAACCTCTGGCACTTTAGGGGATGTATTTTTGGAGGATGGGGCGGATTTTTTCTACGGTGTCTTTTGGCCAGTTATCTGGCTGGGTGACGATGGATAGGGCTAGGGTGGAGTGCTCTGGCCAGGTGGCGTCTGTGGGGATGTGGGGGATGGCTTGTTTGATGATTTTCTGGGCGTTGTTAGAGTTTTCTGTTAGGTGGCCGATGACGGTTTGTAGGGAGACGGGTTCTTCTTCTACTTTCCAGCAGTCGTAGTCGGTGATCATGGCGAGGGTGGAGAGGGAGATTTCTGCTTCGCGGGCGAGTTTGGCTTCGGCGACATTTGTCATGCCGATGACGTCGAACCCTAGTTGACGGTTGGCGTTGCTTTCTGCTCTGGTGGAGAATGCGGGGCCGTCCATGTTTACGTAGGTGCCGCGGTCGTGGACGTTGTATGGGGTGTCTTTTGTAGTTTCCTTGGCGGCGGTGCTGAGGATGGTGCGGAGGTTTTCGCTGATGGGGTCTGCGAAGGGGATGTGTGCGGCGATGCCGTCGCCGAAGAAGGTGTGCTCGTTTCTTCTGCTGGTGCGGTCGAAGTATTGGTCAAAGAGGACGATGTCTCTGGGGGCGTATTGTTGCTGGAGGCTACCGACGGCGGTGACGCAGATGATGTATGAGACGCCGAGGGATTTGAGTGCCCAGATGTTAGCGCGGTGGTTGATCTCGTGCGGGAGGATGGTGTGGCCTCTGCCGTGGCGGGGGAGGAAGTAGACTTGTCTGCCGGCGAGCTTGCCGCTCATGATGGCGTCTGATGGGTGGCCGAATGGGGTGTGGATGGTGATTTCTTCTTCGAGTGTGAAGCCGTCCATTTTATAGAGTCCTGTGCCGCCGATGATGGCGATGTGGTTTGCTGTGGTGTTTGACATGGCAGTAAGCTAGATGAGGATGGAAGATTTGAAAGTTGAAAAGTTATTAAGATCTAGCTATAGTGGGGGAGATGAAAAAACTTACCTCCAGACTTACTTCGAATCGATTTGCATTGCTAATTTTATGTGTGGCTTGCTTGTTTGTTTTTGTAGGATCTACGGTGACAGGAGTGGCGAGGGTTATTGATACTACGAATCCGTCCCAGTTGTCTGAGAAGGATTATGCAAATGGAGCAAAACGGGCAGCTGATGCGGCTAAGCGGGTAGTTCCGAGGTTGGAGCAGGAGATGTATAAAACTGGGGTCGCTGTTGGGAATCCGGTTTTTATCAGGGTGATCAAGGAGACGCGCGAGCTTGAGGTGTGGTTGCTGAATAGGAAGACGAAGAGGTATCAGGAGTTTAAGAGGTATAGGATCATGGCGATGTCTGGAGGGTTAGGGCCTAAGGTTTATGAGGGGGATATGCAGGCGGTGGAGGGATTTTATAGTTTTGGTCGTGGGGCGTTGAATCCTCAGAGTCGGTTTCATTTGTCGTTTAATTTGGGATATCCGAATCGGTATGATAGGGCTCATGGGCGGACTGGTCATTCGTTGATGGTGCATGGGAATCAGGTTTCAGCTGGGTGCTTGGCGATGACGGATTATTATGTGGAGGAGATATACACGTTGTGTGCGGCGGCGCTGAGTAATGGTCAGGTGGCGGTTCCGGTGCATTGTTTTCCGTTTCGGATGACTGATGCGAATATGAAGGCGATGAAGGATAGTCAGTGGTATGGTTTTTGGCAGAATTTGAAGGTTGGGTATGATGCGTTTGAGAAGGGGAAGGTGCCACCGCGGATTAGTGTGAGCGGTGGTAGATATGTGGTTAAATAATTATTTCGACTTTGGGGGGAGATGCTGGGCTTGTTAAGAACTCATGATGACAGCCTTGTGGTGAAGTTGGCATTGCATGTGCTAGTATTATGAGTAGTATGATGACTTGTTAATTAACGAAGCATACGGAGTACATCCGAGAGGGGTGTTATCTGTATTCTACTAACGAAGTTACCTACCTCAAAACCTATGGCAATACGTATAGCGCTACATCATAAAACACATTACTCCTACGATCGACTAGCTACATTAGGACCGCAAGTTGTTCGATTACGACCTGCACCACATTGTCGCACGCCGATAGTAAGCTACTCATTGAAGGTTGTTCCTGAAGACCATTTTTTAAATTGGCAGCAGGATCCTCAGAGTAATTATTTAGCGCGTTTGGTGATTAATCAACCGACTAGGGAGTTTGGAGTTGAGGTGGATCTGGTAGTGGATCTTGCGCCGATTAACCCTTTTGACTTTTTCTTGGATGAGTATGCTGAAGAGTTTCCATTTGAGTATAATCCGGCATTGAAGCGAGATTTACGTCCTTTCTTTGAGAGTGAGCCGATGGAGGAGCTTTTCAAGGAGTTTTATGAATCTGTTGACCGTACGAAGGTGCGTTCTATTGATTTCATTGGGATGGTGAATCAAATGGTGAATGCTAAGCTTAGCTATGGATTGAGGATGGATCCGGGTATTTATACGCCGGAGGAGACGTTAGAATTAGGGAAGGGTAGTTGCCGTGATTTTGCGTGGTTGTTGGTGAATTTGTATCGTCATTTAGGTTTAGCTGCGCGGTTTGTTTCTGGTTATTCTATTCAACTGGTACCTGATGAAAAGCCTATCGAAGAGTCTGCGGCTGCAGGTGTGACCGAGGATGTGTGTGATTTACATGCATGGTGTGAGGTGTATTTACCTGGTGCAGGCTGGGTGGGTGTGGATCCGACTAGTGGTTTATTCTGTGGGGAGGGTCATATTCCGTTGGCCACTTCTGCGGATGCTAGTGGTGCGGCTCCAATTGAGGGTGGCATTACTGAGTGTGAGGCGGAGTTTGGGTATGAGATGTCTGTGACACGGATTCATGAGGATCCTAGGGTGACTAAGCCATATACTGAAGGTCAGTGGCAGGCTATATTGGCACTGGGGGATAGGATAGATAAGAGGCTGCAGGATGCTGATGTTCGTTTAAGTATGGGCGGTGAGCCGACGTTTGTTTCTTTATTTGATCAGGATGGAGATGAGTGGACTACGGAGGCTGTGGGGCCAACTAAGAAGATACTTTCTGATAAGTTGATACGCAAGTTGCGCAAGAATTTTGGACCTAACGGGTTGTTGCATTATGGACAGGGTAAATGGTATCCGGGTGAGGCGCTTCCTCGCTGGGAGATAGGACTTTACTGGAGACGAGATGGAACGGCAATATGGCAGGATGATAAGTGGATAGGTGATGAAGAGGAAGATTATGGATTTACGCATGATGATGCACTTAGATTTACTGAGGAACTGACTCGCCAACTCGATGTTGATAAGCATTATATTAATCCTGCTTTTGAGGATCCGGTTCGCTATTCATTGCGTGAGCGTGAGCTGCCAGTGAATGTGGATCCACTTAATAGCAAGTTAGACGATCCTCGTGAGCGTGATGAATTGCTGAAAGTTTTTGAGCGCGGTTTGAATGTTCCAGTTGGGTATGTATTGCCTTTGGAGCGGACTAAAGGATCTGCGAAAGAGTGGCATAGTGGGATATGGATGTTACGCGGTAAGCGTCTATTTTTGATGCCAGGGGATTCACCGATTGGACTTAGACTTCCTTTGGATAGTTTGCCTTGGGTGAAGGAGGGTGATATGCCTTATCGTTTCCCAAGTGATCCGTCTCATAGACATCCTAACTTACCTGGGCGGAGGGCTGTAGTGGTGCCTCAGGACCGTGATCAAGATTACAAGGTAAGGGAGAGTGAGCGTTTAGAGCAAGAGCAGGAGGCTGCGGATAACTTTGAGGATGTGCTGAATAGTGAAGAACAGAATCGAGTGCCGTATGCTGGAGAGTCAGCGCCATGGGTGGTTCGAACAGCATTATGTATTGAGTGCCGTAAAGGTAAAATTTATGTTTTCATGCCGCCTATTCAGGAGATTGAGGATTATTTAGATCTAATTGCTGCTTTAGAGAATACTGCGGCAGTGACTGAAATTCCATTGATTATTGAGGGGTATACTCCTCCGCATGATCCACGAGTTGACTATATGAAAGTCACTCCTGATCCAGGCGTGATCGAGGTAAATGTGCAGCCTGCTTATTCATGGAAGGAGCTGGTTAGTAATACCAATACGATTTATAAAGAAGCAAGGTTGCTTTATCTAGGGACTGATAAGTATCAGGTTGATGGTAGACATACGGGAACAGGTGGTGGAAATCACATCGTTGTCGGTGGGGCTACTCCTGCGGATTCGCCATTCTTGCGTCGACCAGATTTGCTGAAGTCTTTGATCGGATTTTGGATGAACCATCCATCATTGAGTTACTTGTTTAGTGGTTTGTTTATAGGACCTACTTCACAGGCGCCTAGGGTGGATGAAGGTAGGCCGGATGCAGCGTATGAAATGGAGTTGGCGTTTAAGCAGGTTCCTTCTGCGAATGAGGATAATATTCCGCCTTGGTTGGTTGATAGGATTTTCCGTCATTTGCTGACTGATTTGACGGGTAATACTCATCGTGCTGAATTCTGTATTGATAAGATGTTTTCTCCGGATAGCACCACTGGTCGACTTGGCTTGGTGGAGTTCCGAGGGTTTGAAATGCCTCCGCATGCGCGGATGAGTCTGACGCAACAATTACTTTTACGGGCATTGATCATTCATTTCTGGGATCATCCGTATGAGGCTCCACTTACACGCTGGCGGACGAATCTTCATGATCGGTTCATGTTGCCGCATTTTGTTAGTGAAGACTTCAATTTGGTTCTCAATGAGTTGAATAATCATGGCTTCGAATTTCAGCCGGAGTGGTTCACTACGCATGTGGAGTTCCGTTTCCCAATTATCGGATCAACTTGTGTGGATGGGGTGACTATTGAGTTGCGCCAAGCGATAGAGCCTTGGTTAGTGCTGGGTGAAGAGGCTGGTGGGGGCGGAACGTCTCGCTATGTTGACTCTTCACTAGAGCGGATGCAGGTCATGGTAACAGGTTTCAATGATGTGAGCCAAGCGATCAGTGTGAATGGGATAGAGCTTCCGTTGACACCGACTGGAAGGCCGGGTGAGTTTGTGGCTGGTGTTCGCTACCGAGCATGGCAGCCGCCTAGCTGTCTGCATCCGACGATTCCGGTTCATGCTCCATTGATCTTTGATTTGGTGGATCGCCGCAATGCGCGAGCGATTGGTGGTTGCACGTATTACGTTAGCCATCCTGGTGGACGTAGTCATGAGAAATTCCCGGTGAATGCATTGGAGGCTGAGACACGCCGTGCTGAGCGCTTCCATTCATTAGGACATACTCCAGGACCATTTACAATGCGTAGACTGGAACGTTCTCCAGAAATGCCAATTACCCTCGACCTTAGACGCAAATAAACAACGATATCACTATGGAAATTCAATATAAAACAGGAGCATTTTTTGACGAGATGTTTGAGTCAGATGGCGTGGTGCGTCCGCACTATAATAATTTTTACGAACGCTTTAGTAAGTTCTCACAGGAGGATTTTGATAGGAAACGTGAAGCCACTGATCTTGCATTTTTGCAGCAAGGTGTGACGTTTACTGTTTATGGTGATGAGGAGAGCACTGAGCGAATTTTCCCATTTGATATGGTTCCAAGGATTATTCCTAAGACTGAGTGGGAGTTGCTAGAAGTGGGATTAGAGCAGCGTATTACGGCTCTGAATTTGTTTCTGCATGATATTTACCATGACCAGAAGATTATTAAGGACAAAGTGGTTCCGCGTGAGGTTTTAGATACTGCGAAGCATTTCCGTAAGGAGATGATGGGTGTTGATGTGCCTAACAATATTTATATTCACATTTGTGGAACTGATTTGATCCGTGATGACCAGGGGCAGTATTTGGTGCTTGAGGATAATGGGCGTTGTCCATCTGGGGTTTCTTATATGTTAGAGAATCGTCAGGCTATGAGGCGTGCGATGCCACAGTTATTTGCTAATGCGGGTATTCGTAGTGTGGTGGATTACCCTGAGAAATTACTAGATACTCTCAGAAGTATCACGCCGAATGGGAAAGAAAATCCTACGGTTGCAGTTCTAACACCTGGGGTGTTTAACAGTGCTTATTTTGAGCATTGTTCATTGGCTAGGCAGATGGGTGTAGAAATTGTGGAGGGGCGCGACTTGGTGGTCGAATCTGATAATTGTGTTTACATGCGCACGATTACAGGTTTGAAGCAAGTGGATGTTCTTTATCGCCGGATTGATGATGATTATATTGATCCTGAGGTATTCCAGAAAGATTCTTTACTCGGTGTTCCGGGGCTGATGCGGGCTTATAAGGCGGGGAATCTTGGTTTGGCAAATGCCATCGGGACTGGGGTTGCTGATGATAAGGTGATGTATGCTTATGTGCCTGAGATTATTAAATATTACCTCGGTCAAGATGCGATATTGCCGAATGTAGAAACGTGGTTACCATTCCGTAAGAATGATTTGCAACACACGCTTGATAATATGGAGAATCTGGTGGTGAAGGCAGCTAATGAAGCAGGTGGCTACGGGATGATTATAGGACCTAAGGCGACTAAGAAGGAAATAGCGACTTTCAAAGATCTGGTGAAAGCCAATCCGAGGAATTACATCTCACAGACGCCGATATCACTTTCTCAGCATCCGACATATTTTGACGATGGGTTTGATGGGCGACATATTGATTTCCGTCCCTACATTCTCAGTGGTAAGAAAACTGAAATTATCCCTGGTGGTCTCACTAGGGTAGCCCTCAGAAAAGGATCTCTGGTGGTTAATTCCTCCCAAGGTGGGGGAAGTAAAGATACTTGGGTCCTCAATCACGATTAATTCAACCTATTTAATATTATGCTTTGCAGAGTTGCAGATTCACTTTTTTGGTTAGGCCGCTACATGGAGCGCGCCGAAAATACCGTCCGTTTAGTCGAGGTTAATTATAACTCGATGTTAGAGGTGGAGTCGACTTCTGAAGATATTGATTATCTTCAGTGGGAGCCGATTTTATCCAGTCTTGGTGACAGGCAGTTGTTCGAGTCACTGTACGAAGATCATACTAGTTACAATGTGTCTTATTTCCTTACTTTTGATAACGAAAACCCGAGTTCGGTATTCAGCTGTATAGCAGCGGCGAGGGAGAATGCTCGGATGATCAGGGATCAGATTTCGGTTGAAATGTGGGAGACGATCAACCGCATGTATTTGTATTTAAAGAATACGGATGCGGAGTATGTGTGCAGGGAGCTGGATTTTGATTTCTACGAGCGGATTAAAGAATATACGCTTCTTTTTCAGGGGATCAAAGAGGTGACATTTAACCATAAGTTAGGCTACGAATTTCTGACTTGTGGGTATGAAATGGAGCGAGCTGATAAGACTTGCCGGATCTTGGATGCGAAACGTCATTTGAAGAAGTTGAATTCTGAGGATGATGACTCACTTGAGAATGCGCAGTGGTCTGCGGTGCTACGAGCTTGTAGTGCGTATGAGGCCTACTATCATGAGTTTGCTTCACAAGTGGTGGAGAATAGGATTGCTAGCTTTTTGTTACTTTCTAGAGATTTTCCACGGTCGGTGTTGTTTTGTTTGAATAGATTACAGTCGGCAATGCATGCGATATCAAACTGTCCGGTGACACATTTCTCAAACGAGGCTGAGCGTCAAATTGGAATACTTTTATCTAAGCTAAAATACATGGCTCCAGAGGGGCTGGAAAATGGTGGGATGAAAGAAGCTATTGAAGAAATTGAGGAATCTTTATCTGAAATAGCGATTGAGTTACGAAACGAATATATGTTCTCTGAGATTACTGATCCTGCTATGGAATTAGTGGAAGAATAGGTTTCACAATAGCTTGCTAATGTGTGATAGTTTGCGCCCTGTTACCTACACATGATTAGCCAATCACAATCTCAAAGCAGTACTATAATCCAAGACAACTCCGTGACGAACCGGAAGTTGTTTCAGAAATATGTTGCCGGTTCAGTCGGTTATGACGAATGTTGCGATTCTTCTGGTGAGCTAAGACCTCATTGGAAGGAAATTGCTAAGCATTTTGATACGATTCAGACTGGTGCATGGGATACGCGTAGGGCGCAGTTGGATAAGTTGATTCAGGATTACGGAGTTACTTACGATCTGTATAGTGAGGATTCTGGTGACCGTGGGAACTGGTCATTGGATATGGTTCCTAACTGTGTGGATGAGCTAGAGATGAACCGGATTGAGTCGATGTTGAGTCAGCGTGCTCTGTTGCTTAATCTTACTTTGCAGGATATCTATGGTAGGCAATCATTACTTAAGGAGGGAAATATACCGCCTTATTTGGTGATGGGGAATCCTGAATACCTGCGCCCATGTCATGGCTTGATTGGCTCTAAGCAGAAGCATATTCACGTCTATGCTGCAGATATAGCTCGCTCACAGAATGGTGATTGGTTGGTGATGTCTGACCGGTTGGAATCTGCTGCGGGTATGGGGTATTCGCTAGAGCATAGGTCGTTGATGTCACGGGTGTTTCCTGCCATGATGACTGAGTCTGGAGCGAAGTCGTTGCAGCCATTTATTAATGAATTTTGTAGGTATGTTGACACTTTAGCTCCGCGGAATGTGGAGTCTCCTAGCATTGCTCTGTTGAGTTCTGGTCCAAGTCATCCGAATTATTTTGAGCAGTCATTTTTGGCTCGAAACTTAGGCTTTAGGCTAGTGGAGGGGGCTGATCTGACGGTTCGCAATAACCGTTTGTATATGAAAACGGTGAGTGGTGTGGAGGCAGTAGATGTGCTTTTGAGGCGTGTTAATTCTGCGTGGTGTGATCCGCTGGAGCTTCATAATCATTCGCTTCTTGGAGTGCCTGGGCTGGTGAATGTGATCCGACAGGGGAATTTGACAGTGGCTAATGGGTTAGGGTGTGGAGTGGCTGAGTCTGTTGCGTTTCCGGCATTGTTGCCAAGGCTTTCTAGAAAATTGTTGGGTGAGCCATTGGAATGTCCATCGATAGCAACTTGGTGGTGTGGACAGGCTAGGGAGCTAGGGTATGTGTTAGCGAATCTTGAGAAATTGGTAGTGAGATCTACTTTTGAGACACCTCAATCACCAGTTTATTATGGGCCAAATCTCACTAAGAAGGAGCTCTCGAATTTAGCGAAGCGTATTCAACATAAGCCGCAGGGTTATTGTGCGCAGGAGGCGTTTTCCTTAGCTACGGTTCCTGCATCTCAGGGGCGTAGTCTGGTTCCTCGTAACTTCATGATGCGGGTGATCATGATTCCTACAGCAGGAGGGTGGAAAATAATGCCGGGTGGCTTGACTCGTTATGATGATGATCATGTCACGTCTAGCTCTCTTAAAAATGGTGGGCATAGTAAGGATACTTGGGTGATAGGAGACCGCGGTGACGAGCACCGTTCTACTCAGGCTCCGGTCTCAGCTTCAGTCTTAGATTCTGTCAAGCGTCATAGACGACTCCGAGATGATCTGCCAAGCCGTACTGCTGATAATTTATTTTGGCTTGGAAGGTATCTTGAGCGTACTGAGTCATTAGCGAGATTACTAAAGACGTTAAGTAGTTTACTGATTAGTCAGGCTAGTAGTGTGACGTTACAAACAGCGACTCCGTTTATTACGCAGTTACCGGAGAGCGGTGATCCCGGTGATTTTCAGCTGAATCCAGAAGCGGGCATTCTTACGCTGGTGGAGACAGAGCAACGTATGTTGCAGGCGATTTATAATCGATCTTCGGGAGCTAGTTTATTGAGTAACTTGGACCACATTGAGCGCACGGCCTCGGCTTTGAAAGAGCGGTTGTCTAGTGATACTTGGTTACGACTTCTTAGTGTGTGTGAGGCGGCAAAAGCGGAGCCAGTAGTGGATCCGAATGCTTATGATGATAATGTGATTCATGCGTTAGAGAGTATTTTGCATGATCTCTCTGGATTTATCGGAACATTGATGGAAAATATGACTCGGTCATTAGGCTGGATTTACCTTCAGGTGGGACGCCGTATTGAGAGGAGTTTGGCGATTGCCCAACTGCTGCGTGAAGCATTTGCTAGTGGTCAGATTGAGAAGGAGGGGCTGCTTGAATACTTATTGGTATGGGCGGATAGCTCGATTACTTATCGGCGTTTGTATCTGAATGTGATGGATCCTGGGAATGTTTTAGATGTGGTTTGTTTTGACGAGAATAATCCGAGATCTTTGGCTTATCAAGCGACTGACATTCAGGAACTGATGCTAAAGCTTCCGCATCACCAGATGAATCAACGTCACCCTATTGATTTGTGTACGCTGAAGTTGCATAGCCGAATAGGGCTGAGTGATTCTGAGCAACTCATCCAGCAATATAAAACCAATCCGAAATTGGTAGTAAGTTTCTTTGATGGTTTCATTCATGACTTGGAGTCGCTTTCTACGGAATTTGATAAAACTTACTTCGCTCCTACTGCTCTTGCCAAGGAATCGGCAATGGCACTTTCTATTTAATATTATTCACCTATGGCAATTTACAACATCAAGCACAGAACAGTTTATGACTATGCACACCCTGTGACGGTGTCTCATCATTCTGCTCATGTTAAACCGATAAGTAACGCGTTCCAGACCTGCCAGACATTTCGTATTGAGATAGTTCCTGAAACACATGATGTGCAAATTCGGGAGGACTATTTTGATAATGTATCTCATTTGTTCTCGATTCACGAGTTACATCAGTCATTGGTGATGGAGACGAATAGTCAGGTTGAGGTGTTCTGTGTGGTGCCTGATTTAAAGCTGGTAAAGATGACTTGCCAAGAGTTGCGGGAGCACAATCTTCATTTGGTGGAACCAGCTGAGATTATGCAGAGTGAGTTTATGTATCCAACAGATCTGACTCCTGATTCAGCTGAGCTGCATGAGTTCGCGACTAAGAGTCTGGCACCTGATGTGCCAGTGGGGGATGCTGTTCTAAGTTTTCTGGATGTTTTTAAAGATGAGTTTAAGTTCGATGCTAAGGCTACTGAGCATAGCACACCGATTGCGGAGGTTCTTAAGAAACGACGCGGGGTTTGTCAGGATTTTGCGCATTTGATGATAGCGGCATTTCGCTCTTGTGGGATTTGTGCGCGGTATGTCAGTGGCTACATTTTATCTCACCCTCCGGAAGGTAGTAAGCGACTTGAGGGGGCTGATGCATCTCACGCATGGGTTGCAGTGTTGATCCCTGAAATAGGCTGGGTGGAGATAGATCCTACGAATCGATTAGTTTGTGGGAACGAGCATGTGCGTGTGGCGTATGGGCGAGATTACTCTGATGTTAGTATGCTAAAGGGTGCGGTGCATGGGGGGGGGAGTCATAGTGTGCATGTTGGTGTTACGATGATTCCGATCGAGTAGTATTAGTTGCTTGTTGCCATTTACCAGTTGGTTTAGGTGAAGATGGAGATGTACCAGTTCCAGGCTTGTTGGCCGTAGAGGAGCCAGAAGACGCCGCCGGCTATGAGGGCTGGGCCGAAGGGGATCATTTTGCCTAATCCTAGTCTGCCGAGTATGGCGATAAGGATGGTGAAGATGCAGGAGAATAGAACGATGACGAGGAGTGAGGGGGCTCCGAATGTGGCACCGAGGACGGCGAGGAGGTCTACGTCACCCATGCCCATGGCTTCGCGAGGGATGGTGGCGGAGGTGGTTTTGCCGTCGAGGGATTTGAGTTCTTCGATGTCTAGTTTCTCTCCGTCTACGAGGATGTAGAGGTCTCTGATTTCTAGCAATTTTGCTGAGCGTGGGGAGCCGTCGATGTTGAGATGGGTGAGGCCGTCGATGATAAGTTTGTCGGTTTTGCGGAAGAAGATGTCTGACCAAGGGATGATCTCATCATCGATGACGAAGCTGATTTCTTCGTTTTCGTGTTTGGGTTCTCGGACTGACCAAGGGGTGGGTTCCTCGAAGTTGAAAGAGCGTTTTCCGAACATGGCTTTTCCTAAGAGGACGACTAACCAGAGGGCGGCCCAGCCTATGGCTAGGCCGAATGCGGAGTAGGTGAGACCTTCTTTCCAGGTGAGGAGCCCGAACCTTTCTGGGATCAAGGCTCCACCTGCGAGGGCAATGATGGCCGCGATGATAGTGAAGGGTCTGGGGATGAGCATGAGCTCGATGTCGACGGCGATGATGACGAGAGCTATGGTGCCGAGGAGCATGTAAAAGATGGCTACGAGTGGATTTGAAAAGCCATGCCAGCAGGCGACCCAGAGGAGACCTGTGAGGAGCTCTATCCAGAAGTAGCGGCTTGGGATAGAGCATTTGCACTCGGCACATTTTCCACGCTGGATGAGCCAGGTGAATAGAGGGATGTTGCGCGAGATGGGTATTTCCTTTTTACAGGATGGGCAGAATGAGCGCTTGGGTTCGTTGACGCTGAGGCCACGGGGGACGCGGTAGATGACTACATTGAGGAATGATCCTACGCAGATGCCGAATAGGAATGTGGCTACAGCGTAGAATGGGCTATCCCATGGTGGCAGTTCGATCATGGCGACCATTCAAGCGCGGAGGGTGGGAGAAATAAACGCTAAAGTTGAGAAATGTTTATATTGGGGTTAGCGGTGATCGGTTAGCGGTGATCAGTGCTGGGGAAGAGGAGCTGCTTGGGGGGTGTTGGCTTGGGGTCCGTCCTTGAGGTAGGTTTGTTTTAGTATCTGTTGTCTGAGTTATACTCATCGTGGTAGGATACTTGGTGAGGCTGAGGTTGCTGCGGAACTAGGAATCGTTGAGTGACGTAGTCTTTTGCTTTTCCGATGAGGAATGATTTAACCATCGGGCGGATTGCTAGTCCTGCGAGGGTGAAGAGGAGACCGCGTGAGACTTTTTCTTGTTGCTTGGGCTTTTTGAAAACAGAGCCTACGGTGCCGAAGAAGAGCTTGGAAATAATGAGTCCGCCTACAGCTGAGCCGATAAACCATTTAGTGGGGCTGCTGGCGAATGAGGATTTGACTTTGTTGGTGACGCGCTTAGGCACATTTATTTTCTCCTTGAGCTGCTGTTTGCTCTCATCGATCTGCTGGACGAGCACCTGTTTTTTAACGGTGATGTCTTTACGGTTTTTATCTAGCTGGCTGAGCAGTTCTAGTTTCCGTTCGTTTGATTGATTTCTGCGAGCCATTGTTTGTCTTTCTGAAATTCAGATTTAGTCAGTGCGAAAAGTTCTTCCTGAGGTTTCTTGCTGAGTTTCACAAGATAGATGAGGAATAGGAAGAGGTGGAAAATCATCATGAGAAGGATAACCGTATTGGATTCATTCAGGGTGATGATATTGGAAATTTTAGTAATTTGGTCACCGGCAAACTGGAGAATGACTCCATAAGCCAGAAGCAGGAAAAGTGCGTAACTAAATACGCCGAAGAAGGCGGTGATGATGCCAATACTGATTTTCTTTTTAGCGTATGTAGCGGCTTCCTTTGCTTCGATAGCCGCGAGCTCAGATTTGGCCTGCATGTAGCTGAGGCTGGAATCTTTGAGCGACATGGCGGCTTGCTTCAGACCATCATGCGGAGCGTTAGAGCCAGACATAGAGTCCATAGGACGTCTTACTGGTGGTCGTTGCTGCGGTTGTTGATTTGATGATTGCTCCATGAGGTGCGGGTACTGTTTTAAGTGATCCAGTGAACTTGATTGTTGTTAAGCGCCACGGTGGGGCAAGTAGTGGGGCGTGCTACCAAGTTGATAGCAGTTAGCCGTTTTGTGTTTGTGGGTACTATCTCACCGTGGTTATCTCAGAAGTCCTTTTTAAGGGAGTTTATTTCTGATGTGAAATTATCGGCGAAGGATAAGGCCGATGATGACGCCTACGCCTACTGCTCCGAGGACGGCTTTAGTAGGATTTTCTCTAACGTAATCTTCAGCAGTGGTGTGTAGTTCCTTTGCTTTCTCTGCGCCTTGCTTGAGTTTTACTCCAGCTTCTTGCTTGATTGCGGCTGCTTTTTCACCTGCGAAGTCGCGGAAGTTTTGTGCTTTTTCTACAGCAGCAGTTTTAACTGTTTGGGCCTTAGTGGCTGCGAAATCTGCCATGTCTTCAGCAGCATCTGCTGCGTGTCTGCGGAGATCTGATGCTGCACGGCTTACGCCTGCGTAGTCTGAAGGTGAGAGAGGTGTAGGGGTTGTCGGTTTGTAGTCCATATCTAATATTGTTGTTGAATTTAGTTAATCTATTGGCGAATCGATGATTTCTATAACTAGAATGTACATCTAAAAGCTCTCTAGGCAAGTATAGTATCACAAATAAAAATACGTAGCACTAGATGATTTGAAGAGTTAAAATTATTCTTTAAATTCTTCGTTAAATTTCTCGATTTTATCCGAGACTTCCGTCCAATTTGAGTAAGTTTTTTCTAATTTATCTGAAAGTGCTTGGTAGGCGATGGAGGCTTCTTGCATTTTTTCTCCATTGGTTGAGATCTCTGGAGTGGACATGTGCTTGGTGAGAGTAGCCTGACCGGCTTCTATTTCAGCGATAGCGGCTTCGAGGGTTTCAAGTTCGGTTTCGAGTGGCTTAAGGATGGAGTTGCGCTGTTGTCTGATGTCAGCGTCGCGTTTGCGTTGGTCCTTGCGGGATATTTTGCTGTCGTCACTGGGGGCGTTGCTGGCGGTGGTTGCTGTGGCAGCTGCGGCGAGTTTTTTCTCACGTTGGTTTGCTTTTGCGATTTTGGCCGCCTTTTTCGCTTTGTCTGCTTCCTCGGCTTTTTTCTCTAGGAAATAAGTGACGTTTCCTTTGTATAAGCGAGGTTCTTCTTCAGGACGGAACTCAAGTGTGGTGGTGACGATAGAGTCGAGGAATTGGCGGTTGTGAGATACGATGAGGTAGGAGCCTGGGTATTCGTCTAGTGCGGCTTGGAGGACTGCTTGGGACTGGACGTCAAGGTGGTTTGTTGGTTCATCGAGAATGAGGAAGTTGGCAGGCTGGATGAGCATTCTGACGAGTGCTACACGTGAGCGTTCTCCACCGGAGAGGACACCTACTTTTTTGAAGACATCGTCACCACGGAAGAGGAAACAGCCGAGGATGTTTCTGACGAGTGGTGCGTTCTCGCGAGAGGCTACGGCTTCACAGGTTTCCATGACGGTGAGGTCTGGGTCTAGTTCATCCGCGTGATTCTGAGAGAAGAATGAGATGGCTGACTTTGATCCGAGGGTGAAGTCACCGGAGTCGGGGGCTTCTTGGCCGGTGATGAGTCGGCAGAAAGTGGATTTACCGGCACCATTGGGTCCTACGATGGCGATGCGGTCGCCTTTTTCTACTTCGAAGTTGAAGTCTTTGAAAATTTCTGTTCTGGAGTATGCTTTACTAGCGTTTTCTAGTTTAGCTACTGACTGGGCACTAGGAGGAGGCTTGGGGAATGTAAAGCTCATAACTGCGTCTTCGACCTCCATTTCAATGAGTTCGATTTTATCTAGAGCTTTGATTCTAGACTGTGCTTGAGTGGCCTTGGATGCCTTGGCTCTGAAGCGTTCGATGAATGCTTTTTGCTTTTGGATTTCTTTTTGCTGGGCGTGGTATGCCTTGATTTTGATCTCTTTTCTTAACTTAGACTCAGTGAGGTAGTAGGAATAGTTTCCTGCGTATTCTTCTGCCTTGCCGTGGGCGAAAGCGATGGTTCGCTTGGTGAGGGCGTCTAGGAGTGAGAGATCGTGAGAGATGATGATGATGGCACCTGGGTAGTTGAATAGGTATTGCTCCATCCATTGTTGGGAGTCGATGTCAAGGTGGTTGGTAGGCTCATCGAGAAGGAGTACTTCTGGCTCTTGGAGGAAGAGTTTAGCCATGGCGATACGCATTTGCCAGCCACCTGAGAATTCTGAGCAGTCGCGCTGGAAGTCTGAGCGCTTGAAGCCCAGTCCGGTGAGGACGGATTCTACTTTTGGTTTGATGCGGTTGGGGTCGAAGTGTTCTAGGAGGATTTCTAGTTCGCCAATCTTCTCGAGAGTTTCTGTGAACTCTTCTTCCATTGGGTCTTGAGTTTCTAGGAGGTCACCGAGTTTATCGATTTTGTTTTGGATTGCTTTGGCTTCAGCGAATGCGGATTCTGTTTCGTCCCAGAGTGTGATGCCTTTGATGTGGATACCTTCCTGTGGGAGGTAGCCGATACGGCAATGTTTAGGCTTAGTGATCTGGCCATCATTGGGCTCCAGAACTCCACCGATACATTTCATGAGGGTGGATTTACCGGCACCATTATGACCGGCAAAGGCGATACGCTCTTTTTCGAGGATGGTGAATGAGAGGTCTTCAAAGATGACGCGTGGGCCGAATTCGACTCTGAGTTTTTTGATAGCTAGCACGGCGCTGGTGTAGCGGAATTACTTACGATTGAAATGTTAAAATTCGCTGGGGGTAAGTTTTTTGAGGGTGAAGGTTTTAGGTTGCTTGGGTTGTTGGGAATATTTACTTCGGAATATGAGGATTACGGCGCAGGTTTGCTTGGTGCTTTGACCTGCGGTGCCGGACCACGAATAACTCGAATTTTCACGAATGTGTGGATGATGTGATTTTTTTTGATGAAGTATTTTTACTAACCGGAGAAGATGCTTAAGAAGATGTTGTTGAATAAGTGAGAGGCGCTGGAAAGACGGAGGTTGAATGGCCATTTAAATGTGGTAGAAATGGGGATCTGGAAATACTTATGAAGAAGAGACAGACTATTTTAGTATTTGGGGCATTAGCCTCTGTTGTGCTGGCGTATTTTACGTGGACGTGCTGGCCGCGTTCTGTGCAGGTGGAGTGGCATTCTAGGATTGATGAGAAGACTAGAAGTGTAGCGGAGGATTACCTGAAGCAACATCCTCTGCAGGCTACGCCGAATACATGGGGCCGATTGTGGAATAATATCATTACGCCTAATGATCTTTATAGGGATAGGGCTGTGGTGACTTTGATGAAGTATTCAGATGGTACAGAATTGGTTCAGCTGAATTACTTAGAAAGGGAGGTGTCAATTCGTTGTTTAGAGGATGGGACATGGGAGGAGGTTAATCCTGATGATGAAGTAGGTAAGGATACAGTTCCTTATATTGGGCGTATGTTTGAGAGGAGAGTGGAGTGAGTGGCGCTGTTAGTTCAAAAAATAATGGGGGCATGTAGAGGGATTATTTGGGGGGTAAGTTTTTGTTGTGTGTAATGGTTTTGGTGCACGAGATTGTGGTTTTAGAGGTAAGTTTTGTAGGTGGTCATGGTCTCTCACATGGCGTTAATTCATAATGTTTTTTTCGAATTTACCGGTTATGCGGAGGACAAGAAGTTCCGGAAGTGGATTGAGGATTATTCGGAGTATCTGTCGAAGTCATACGTGAGGGAAGCGGTCAGCTACAAGGATTGGGAGGGAGCCAATGGGAGTATCGTTAAGGGGCACGTCCATAGTGTGAGCTCTGAGAAAGAGACGATTACGTTTGAAACTGAAGATGGGAAGATTTATCATGATGTTAGCCTAGCGAAGTTCTCCGAAAAAAGCCGCAAAGAGATTTTAGCGTCTAAGTAGATGCATCAGTAGGACTCAGGGAGAACCATATTTAGCTGGTAATTTCTGGCTCGCATATGGCTAGGTTTTCAGCCAAGATTTATGTTTATGATGACTATGAATTTTAACGCCTTCGACTATGTTCATGGTCTTGTCAGGGGGAGAATAGCTTGGAGGGGGTGCTAAGAATGGAAGCCAATAAACGAAGCTCTCGTGCTTTCATTGGTCTCGTAGCTGCGTTGCCTTTACTTGCTCTCCAATTGATTTACCTTTCGGATATACACGGGTGGAACGTTGCGTTGTCATATGGTTTGATCTTCTTTGCTATTGTTGTGGTTGGTGTGTGTTGGGTAGTTTATGCAGTGGTCGAGTATAGAAAACGGCGCGGTCAGTCTACGGACTTGTTTCGAACACCTTGGTTCTCACTGGCTGGTCTGGTATTCTTAGTCACATTCTTTCCTGCTGGAGAGTGGGCTCGACCAGTAGTAGAGAAGATACCTGGGTGGTGTCGAGTGCGTCAGGTCGTTAAATGGGAGACGTCGAAGCTGGATGAGAGGTATGGAGGGGGTCATCGATATGTTTTGGTGCTCACTGGTCGGGGCAACATAGAGCATCACGATTTCACCTCGGGCTACTTGAACTGGACGGGGGATCAGTCTGCTGGATTCTCGGGTGTGGATCTGGATGATCTGACTTTTTCGAAATGGGTAGGTTATGATCATGTGACTGTTCCAGCTACATTTGATGCAGTTTGTGAGCGTGTCAGGAGTTCGACACTTCCGGAAGAAGAAGTGATGCGGATCTCAGGTGAGATATGGAAAGTGATGGAACAGGCGAGGAACGATTCTCCTATTAGTGTGAGTTCTGGCATTGTTGATCCAGTTTGGGACGCTCCGTATGATGATGAAAATGTATTGTTGGGAGCTTCAATATGGTCGACACTGCTTTTGGGTGTTTTTCAGGTGATAGCGTGGCGGAGTTTGCCTGCAACGAAATCACTGGTAGATTCGGAGTAAGTTGCTAATCTCTGAGGTGTGGTGACTGCTATGTTTTCAGTTAATTATGACTATTAAGCTCAAGTTTATGTTCGGGTTCTTGTCAGTGGTCGGTGATTGTGTTGTTATGTTTAATATGAGGACGTTTAATTACATTCAGTTTTTTTTCAGGTTGATGGTGTTTGGTTTTCCTATGTTAGGTGCAGTTATTTATGCTCAGGAAGGTGATCCGTTTGCTGATGATGCAGAGAATGGAGTGAAGGTTGTGTTGCCTCCGGAGCCAGATCATTTGGTGCCGGTAAATCCGTATCCGGGCGACTGGAGTGTGAGATATAGTGATCAGCTTCGAAAGCGGTTTGGTCTAGATTCTGTTTTTTATTTCCGTATGTTGGTGTGTCCTTCTTTCTCGGCTGAGTATTCAGTATCATTGGCGGGAGAAGACGATAATCCGTGGGATGTTGCAGGGGCGAAGAAGTTGACGCTTAAATATGCGATTGCTGATAAGAGTATCTGGTATGCAATGCCTGAGAATAACGGTAAGAATGAGCAAAGGGAAGTGAAGGTTACTGTTCTGACTACGGATTTACCAAAGGCTCTGGGGATTCGGTTGTATGATGTTTGGGATAGAATGTTGCGAGCTACCCGGTATCCACTTGGGGATCATTCGGGACTTGATGGGGTGACTTATGAGTTTTCGATGTGGTGTAGGTATGGGGAGATTTGGTCTCCGGCTCAACGCAAGAGTCCGTTATTATTTGCTGAGCTAGGGGAGAGCTTGATAAGGCTTTGTAAAGCGACACCTAAGACTAGGGACGGTGCACTTGGTCAAGTGATGGTGAAGTTAGAGCAGCTTGAAACTTATCTGAACAGGTTAGCTAAATCTGATGGGAGGAATAAGGCTAAAGAAGGCGGCTCTGATCAGGTTGAAAAGAATTCTAAGCCTATGAGTGAGACTGGGGGGAAAGAGAAAGTTAAGGGTAGTCTTAAGACTGAAAGAGGAGTTGGGGCTCAGTAGCTTCGGATGGGCTAATTAATAATTTTTTTCAAAATGAAGATTTCATACATATTAACGTATTTGCTTACTCTTTCATGGCTATTATTTAGTTCTGGGTGTGAAAAAGGGCGGGAGCGGTTAGTTTCAGATTCAGTTTCAGATTCGGAATTGGGTGAGAAGTTGTCTCCTAGTGAACCTTATATTGATTTGAGTTCGGATAAGGCTATTCTAGGTAGGGGAGAAATAGCCGTGATTACAGTCACTTTTGTTAATCCAACAAGCAGGAAGGTGAGGTTGCCTGAGCAATCTAATAGTGATGATGAGTATGATAGTATTGACCATCGTTTAGTGGTGGAGTGGAGAGAGGAGAGTGGAATTTCATTTTCTCCTATATCGGCTGTTTCAATCCATTCTACTCCTCCTTCTACCCGTTATTTAGCTGCTGGTAAAAGCCAGACGTATCGGTTAAAGTGGGCGAATGATTACGCTAGAGAGGGGATAGCTATTTTGAAATACCAATTTGGCTGGAGTGATGATTTTCCACCAGCCGAGATAAGCTTGATAGTGCGATGAGGTCTGTTGTTATGATTCTGGTGCTTTTTTCGTTGTTTTTGGGGGGTATTAAATAATGGGGAATCGATTTAAGAGGGTTTGTCAGGTTTTAGTGTTTATTGCGCTTTGGTTTTCTGGGGCGCTGGCTTTTAAGGCTTATGTATTTATTCTAGATGCCATTGATATGACGATAGAGCGTGATTTCATGGGGGAGCTTGAGGGGGATACTCGGTGGTTGTTTGATCATTACCGGTATTTATTTGTTGGTATTATGATGGTTTGGATAACGGGGTTGGTGTCTGTTTGGGTGGGTTATAGAGGGCGTGTGGTTGTTTTATCGTTTTTGGTTTTGTGGGGTGGAGCTAATCATTTAGTAGAAGTTGCGCTGAAGCCGATCAAGAAATATGAGGAGTCTAAGAAGAGACAGGATGGTGATTTTCTAGAGGGGTTGGATAGACTAGAGGATTGATGTCTAGTGCGGGGGGCTGGGGGTAAGTTTTTTTAGGGGATTCTTAGCCAGCCTTGGATGCGGGGGGTGGAGACTTTCCAGGTGTTGTTTTGGTGGGTGAGTTCTAGGGTGGCGCGGGGGCTGCCGGTGGGGCCGGAGTTTTGTTGGGCGATTTCTATTTGGGTGTCGGTGACTTGGCTGATGATGGCGACGTGTCCGTATTGGTTTGTTTCGCTGGGGCTGAAGATGATGATATCTTCTGGCTGGGGCTTGGAGATGCCGCCGTTTTGGAATTGGAGGAGGGCGCGGCGGGGGTTGAGGGTGCCGTCTGGGATGGAGGGGTCATAGAAGTCTCTGGCGTGGCCCCAGGCGTTTGGCATGCGGTGGTTGAGTTTCTCGTAGTAGTAGCGTTTGACGAATTCTACGCATTGGTATTTTAGGCCAAGGTTGTAGCCGTCTGGGGCTAGGTTTCTGCCGAGGTCGACGGAGGAGTCACCGTTGTAGTAGATGTTGATTCCGTTGAGGTCGTCCATGATGTCTCCGAGTTGGTAAGTGGGGGTGGCTGGATTCATGGAGCTGGGTCTGAGGTGGTTATTTCTTACGTAGATGGCAATTGTTGAGAGTATGATGATGATAATGAGGAGGATGATGCGTTTCATGTTCATCGTTGCCAGGGATTAGGGTTGTTCAGTGGTTTTGGTGCCTGTGGCACGTCATGAGTCATTGGTTGATTAGTCATTGGTCCGGCATGATGAAGCAGGGAAGGATGATAGAGAGGGGGTTATTCGGTGATGGTGGCTTGGGAGACTTTCCAGTCGCCGTCGGTTTTTTTGAAGGTGAGCTGGGTTTTGATGCTGTGGTCTAGGTCGCGGGGGAGGTTGTTTGTCTTGATGTGGAAGTCTAGTTGGACGTTGGCGGTGTCTGCTGTGATGTCGATGATGTTGATGACTTTGTCGGTGATGGTGACGATGGCGGGGGAGTTGGCTAGGCCGCCGTGCATCTGGACGAGTGAGCCTTTGTCGAAGATGGAGCCGAAGTCTGATGCGTATGGGATGTCGTCTCGGTTGACTTTGAGGCCTACTTTATCATCTAGGAGGTCACGGAATGTGCTGGTGGTGATGGCTCCGCCGAATCTGCCGTCTCCGGCGTCTTTCTCGAAGCATTCGATGAGAGATTCAGTGTTGCGGGTGACGACTTTAGAGTCTGAAAACCACCAGAAGTAGAGGCCTGTGGCGCAGAGGATGATGGCGATGAGGGTGAGGAGCTTTTTGTTCATGGTGTGAGTGTATTAAGGGCGTTTATAGTCTTCCTGATCTGCCGCTTTTGCCGCCGCCTTTGTTTTTGCGTGCGGAGGAGTCGTCATCTTTTTTGGCTGCTGGGGAGTCTGGGATGAGGCCTTCTGGGGTGATGATTTCTACTGGTGATCCGTCTGTGGCAAAGCTGAGTCTGGAGGTGGCGATGGTTTTGCCTGCTAGGTCTGGGTCTTGGGTGATGACGGAGTCTGGGGTGGTCCAGACGATGTTGATTTGTTTGCGCTGGACGGCGTTGTCTTCGATGAGGATGATTTCATCTGCTCCGTAGAGGTATTTGCGGTCGATGATGAAGGCGCCTTCGAGGGTGTTGCCTATGATGCTGGCTTTTACGGGTTGGTTGATGCGGAGTGGTGGGGTGTCGCTGAGGATGCCGAATGGGTCTTCGATGTGGGCGATGACGAAGAGCTCGCGTGAGGATTCATCTAGCTCACCTTCGACGTGTTTGATGGTGGCGTTCCAGATGGTTTTGTTGTTGGAGTTGATGGCGTCTGTTAGGGTGACTGGGATGCTTTGGTTGCCTTGTTCGTCGATGGTGATTTGTTCTAGCTGGATGGAGGATAGTGGGAGGCGGATCTCTGCTATGTCTGTGGCGTAAATTTCGCCAAGGTTGGTGCTGGCGCCTACGGACTGGCCTGGGCCTACTAGGCGGGTGCGGACGCGGCCGTTGATGGGGGCCTTGATGGAGGCGCGCTCGAGGTTTAGCTTGGCGCGGATGAGGGCGGCTTGCTGGGCTGCGAGGTTAGCTTCTGCTTCGCGGAGTTGGGGTTTTCTGAGGACGAGGTCGTTTGGTTCTTCGTCGAAGCCGATGTCTTTCCAGTTACGGAGGGCTTGGGCGGCGGTGGCTTTTTCTTGGATGAGTGCGGCTTCGGATCTGGCGAGGGCTGCTTCGGCGCTGATGATCTGGGCTCCAAAATCTGCGGGGTCGAGTTCTACGAGGACTTCACCTTTTTGGAAGAATGCTCCGTCTTGGAATTTAGGGGAGATGTGGATGACTTGGCCTGCTACGAGGGCATTGAGCGTGGTGGTGGTTTTTGTTTTGACGGTGCCTTGTGTGATTAGTTCTACGGGGAAGTCTACTGGGGTGAGGATGTCTGCTGTGGTTTCTTGGCCTTTAAGTTTTCTAGCATAGTTGTTTTTCCCTCCTTTGGTGGGTTTTCCTGCGCCTTTTCCTGATGGTTTTGCTGAGTTTTTGGCGTCAGCGTCATCGAGGGGTGTGGAAAAGTGGTTCACGCCAAACCATGTCGCCAGGATGATGACGACGATTGGGATGAATTTTAAAAGGGCTTTCTTCATTATGTTATGGGCATCTTCGGTGGTTTCCGAGGATGCTTTTGGTTTGTATTGCTAGAGAGTTGTAGGTGGCTTGGATGATCTAAGTTAACCCCGTAGGGGGGAGAAGCAAATCATCGCAAGTAAATAGCGCGTCTCATATAAACTGAGATTCTCAGAGAATATTTCAATATAAATTCGGTTTGGTTACTTTACGCGGTAGTAGCCATCAGGATTGTAGAGGAAGTAGGCGTCGTGTGGGTTGAGTCTAGGTAGGTAGAGGCATGGTTTGCCGTCGTTGCCTACGGTCTCGCTGAGGAATGCGTCTTTTTCGGTTTTCTTTGGTTTGATGGTGTCAGGGTTAACTCGCGCTGAGGTTTCCTTGATGCTGGTGACGATGTGGTTTACCCATTTGAGTTTCTTGGCTTCTGTGGCGAATTCAAACCAGTCTCCATCGGAGTTTTTGCCATACATTTGCTTGATGAATTCATCGGTAGATATGCCCATTTTTTTGGCTACTGGTGTGGCGAGTTTGTTCCACCATCTTTTGGCATCTTCGTAGGATTCCTTCTGTTGGGTGAGGTTCATGGTGCTGAACATGAAGCTGGAGCTGAGCTGGTGGTGGAGGATGATGGCATTTGGGTAGGCGTAGGATTCCTCGGCGAGGGTGGTGATGGTGGCTGCCATGGAGGCGGCGAATGACTTGACGACTACGTGGACGGGGGCGTCTGAGCCTTCCATGGCCTTGAGGATACGGTAACCGGCCATGACGGAGCCGCCTGGTGAGGAGTCGATGACGATGAAGATGGGGAGCTTTTTGTCTTTGTTATTAAAGTAGTGAATGCGGTCACAGATGTGATCTGCGCTTTCTGAGGTGACGGGGCCATTGAAGCCGATGCGGCGGTCAGAGATGACGAGGGTGTCTGCGTCTTGGAGTGGATTTTCTAGGTAGACGGGCTTGTTGTCGGCGAAGTTTTCGCGTTGGTTGTTGATCTTGATGGCTTCGAGCTCGGCTTCTTGGAGGGAGGTTTTGCTGAGGAGCTTGGTTTTCTGGAGTGAGAGTTCTGAGGCGGCTAGGGCTGCTTTGCTTTTGGCGATGGAGGCTTCACGTTCTAGCTTGGCTTCGAGGTCGATGGAGGCTTTGAGTTCGGCTTTTTCGAGAGCGGTTTGCTTGAGGTCCTCGATGAGTTGTTGTTCGGTGAGGAGTTCTCGTTCGAGTTTAAGCTTGGATATTTTGGCGCGGAGGTCGGCGAGTTCTTCTTTGAGTTTCTCAGCCTGGAGGGTGTTTTTCTGGGTGAGTGCGTCTAGCTCGGATTCTTGTGGTTGTTGCTCTACTAGCTGGGCCACGGCGGGGGCGGGAGTCTGGGCAATGGCTGAGAATGTGGTGAGAGCGAGAGCTGAAGGGATGAAGATTAGCTTTTTCATGATGCCGATATTATGGTTCATCGGGTAGTGATAGCAAATGAAAAGTGTTATTGGTTATAGGTTATAGGTTATTGGGCTTGGATGATGGTGGGTTTGGATGATGGAACTGCTTTGGAGAAAGCGATTATGGGGTGGGGGTGTTGGTATTCATGTGTTTTGCGGTGAGTTCTTGGAGGTGTTGGGGGTTTAGGTCTGGGCCGATGAGGATGGCGGAGTTTGGGACGTTGTCGTTGAGGTTAACTCTTTGTGTGTATTTGGAAACTTCTGTTCCGACTCGCTCGAATAGGTAGCGGTATTTTGGTCTTTCTGTGATGCCGATGAGGAGCTTGGTTCTGATGACGTCTGGGGGGAGGAGGGCGAGCCAGGTTCTGATGGTTTCCTCTGGAGCTTGTTTGGGCATGAGGATTTGGCAGGCAGTGAAGGCGTGAGTTTTGTGGTGGGCGGGGGATTTTTTGATAAGGTTGAGATCTGATGTTTGGTTTGGGTTGGTGGGGTGGGTGGATACTTGGGTGTGGTGTTTTTTTGCTAGGGTAATGACCATTTCGATGAGTTGAGGTTTGTCGACTATCGATGCGTAGGCGTTGACTTGCTTGACCTGCTGGGTGATGGCGTCTAGTGGGGTTTCTGGTGTGGTGTGGGAGAAGTAGATGTGGCTGGCGGTTTGGAGCTGTAGTTCCTCGATGTCTTGGTAGGTGCTTCTGTTTCCGAAGTGGCGGGCATCGATGACGCAGATCTGCCATCTGGGGTGGAGCTTGAGTTTGTCTTCTAGTAGGGTGAAGGATTCTACGATGGGGAGTGGATCTGCGGTTCCGTTTAGCTCGATGAAGAGGAGGTCTGCGGTGGATTTTGAGGATTTGACGGAGAGGTCTAGGAGGAAGTCTAGGCCCTCGCAGCAGGCGCAGGTGGCGGTGAGGGGCTCAACGTTGCTGGCGAATTGTTTGAGGGTTTCGCTATCTAGGCTGGCGTCTGCGTAGTCATTTAGGATGACATCTGAGAGGAGGTTTTCCTCTTGAGCGGCTAGGAGGAGGTCTCTTAGTATGGTTGTTTTACCTGCTCCTAGGAATCCGGTGATGAGGATGGCGGGATGGGTTGAGGTGATGTGTGGAATATAGGGGAGGTTCATTTAGATGAAGTTCTTGGGGCGGGTATGGGTGTCTGTTTGCTGGAGGAATTCTTGGATCCAGCGTGTGGCTGGCTGGGGAGGGAGCCAGGGAGCTTTGCTTTTTACTTTCTGCCATTGTGTGTAGCAGTCTTGGCGGTATTTTGTGCCGTGGCGTTGTTCGATCCATTTTTCGTATGCGATCCACCATTCTAGGAATGGGGTGAGAGAGGTGAGCATGGTGGAGGGGTCAGAGGCTTGGATGTCGCTTTGTGACCATTGTCCGGCGACGAGTCGGTGGTTGGGGAGCCATTGGTAGAAACGGCAGCGTTGTCTGAGGAAAACGAAGTTTGATGAGTCGGTATAGAATCCGGCGCATGAGCCGTAGAGTTCGATGGTGCCTTGACTGGTCTGGAGTGTGTAGCAGCTGGTTCCGGGTAGGCCTGTGGAGGGTGATTTTTTGAATCCGTGGGCTTGTAGTTGGTTGCCACTGGGGTGGATGACGTCTTTGCCCCAGAAATACATTTGTTGGTAGAAACCGTTGGCACAGTCTTTTAGCAGGAGTCTGAGCCTTTTTTTGTCAAGGGTCATGGCTGTTTAGACGGCTGGTGCTGGCTTTAGTTTGCGTTTTTTGCGGCATCTGCAGGATGAGCAGCTGCAGAGGTTTCCTGCGTGAACGGCTATTAGACAAAGACCGCCTAGTGTGGTGACAATGCTGGCTGGTGGGATATGGAGGGATTTTTCGCCCAGTTCGTTTACGGTGATGGATGGGCAGCAGTTGTCGGTGCAGACTGGTGTGGCCGCTGCGGTGGCTTGGCAGGTTCCTGAGGCGCAGCATGAGGCGGTGGTGGCAGGGGCGATGGTTGCTTGGTTTGAGGTGGGCGGTATTTCAACGTATGGGAGGATGGCTCCTACGATGACGAAGAGGATGCCGAGAGAGCCGATGGCCACGATCCATTTTTTACCGTGTTTCTGGTATCCTTTTTTCATCATGTAAACGGCGATGGGGATGACTACTATTGCCATGGCCCAGTGGGTGGATGGGTGTGCCCATGTCTTACCGAAGGTGGGTAGGAGAATGAGGAGGATGGGGGTGAGTGCGCAGTGTATGGCGCAGAGGACGGAGGCGATGATTCCGATGCGGTCTACGCGTGCTTGACGGGTGAAGTCTGAGTGTTTAGCTGTGAGTTCCATATTTGGTGTTGTGTTGTGTTGTGTTGATTGATGAAACTCTTAAGGTAAACGCAACAAACTTGCAATAGTTAATGCAAATTTGTTGCGTTAGCTTGAGTTTCTTTTAAAAGTTAGGATGAATGAATCTAACATTTTAACATGAGTGAGATGTATTGTTCTTGCTATGAACTGGTTATCAATTGTGGGTGGATTGATATTTACATGATTACTGAAAATGGGAGGTTGATAGTGTTGTTGTTGTATAGCTGGCTAATAGAGAGCTGAGTTATCTAATACTGAATTAAGAAATTTATGCAAAATTCCCTAACCAATCTAACGAACGAAGAGAGCCTTAAGCTTCATGATCTGTGGAGAATAGCTGCGGATGCTACTTACTCGAATAGCAGCGAGACGCTGAAGTTATTTACCCAACGGCTTGCTTGTTTATTCAATGCTAAGAAGGCTTCATGGATTGCAGTGATTCATGGGAAATCACCCTCAGATGTTTATTCTATTCAGCTGCTGGCTGGCTGGTGGGCATTAGACATAGTAGACTACGATCCTAACTTCGATGTTGATGAGATTACTTCCAAATTCATTGAACTGACTCGGAAGCATGGTACTGGAAGGGACACGAAAGCGATGCTCAAAGCATCAGGACAAACGCGAGTTCAGCTTAGGCAGGATACGATCTCTGACGAAGATTTTGACGATCACTGGAAAACAAAATATTACAATGTGCCTATTCTAGGGATAAAGGAGCGGATGCACACCGCCTATCATGTATCACCTGTGGCAGAATCTTATTTCCTAATTGACCGGGATGTGGATGGCGCGCCATTTACGGAGCGAGACCGAGGATTGGCTTACTTAGCGATCTCAGGAGCTGCTGTACTTCATCGGAAACTCTTTATCGAGCGGGGTCTTGTCGCACCAGCGTCCCATCCGCTTTCACCTAGAGAAAAAGAAATATTTCCGCATTTGTTTACTGATCTCACTCAGAAAGAGATAGCTTCTAAGCTGGGAATTAGTATGAATACGGTGTCTAAAAACATCAATATTATTTACCAGAAGTTCAAAGTGCGAGGTAGGAACGGTTTAATTTCCGTCTGCCAATAGATGTGAAATGTGGTGTTCTAATAAGCACACCTACTTGATGAGTTGTTTTAAACCTCATATCATTTATTTACTGGGCATTGATTCATTCAGTTATGATTCTTGTGCAACAAGAGAGAGCTTGTTTCTGGTTGCAACATTGTTGCAAATTGAGGGCTGATCAGTGAGGCTGCTAGGTTTAAGGTATCAGAAAATACTTTATTCATAGGAGTTTGAGCTGATGAGGTGCGATTTTAGCTGGCGGAGTAAATGTCGATAACAACCGGTCATAGCATTGCTTTCGACATTAGCTTCGCTGGCTTACTCGTTCGTTTTACTCGGGAGGGGCTGAGGTTGTGGTTAGAATCGTGCGTTAGCAATGGTGGCAAATGGAGGGGAGTTGAGGAGTTGTGGGTGGGGAATTGGTTTATGTTTGGTTTGTTGCTTGCAATTTTATGGGATGTCGCTGGAGTGTGTGTAACCAAAAATTGACTATTATTGATTATGACAACGCATCCATTTTTATCTGACGATTACCACATTCGCTGGTCCGCCCTTACTCCTGATTGTGTGGAGAGTGACATTAAGCAGGGCATAGCTCTGGCTGAGGAGAGGCTGGAGGCGATCCGGAAGTTGGATGCGTCTGAGGTGACTTTGGAGAATACGTTTTTGGCGTTGGAGAGTGCGACTGAGGAGTTGGGCCGTGGTTGGGGGAGGTTGAATCATTTGGATTCGGTGACTGCTATTGATGGGATGAGGGATGCTCTTAATGCTATGCTTCCTGAGGTATCTGCGTTTTATTCATCGATCTCGCTTGATGCTGAGATCTGGGTGTCTTTGAAGGCTTTTAGGGATAGTGATGCGGGGAAGGGGCTGAGTGCTCTGGAGCAGCGATTTGTGGATGAGACTTGTATTGAGTTTGTTTCTTCTGGTGCTGATTTACCTGCTGATAAGAAGGCTAGGGTGGCTGAGATAGATTCTAAGTTGTCAGCTGTTACGCAGAAGTTTGCTGAGAATGTGGTGGATTCTACTGATGACTGGGAGTTGGTGGTGGATGACGAGGCGCGTCTTGCTGGGTTGCCGAAGATGGTGAAGGAGGGAGCTAGATTGAGCGCTCTGGAGAAGGGTGAAGGGACTGAGGAGGCTCCGAAGTGGAGGTTTACGTTGCAGTATCCGTCGATGGCTCCTGTGATGCAGTTTGCTGATGATGATAGTTTGAGGAAGGATATCTGGTTAGGTATGGGGCAGATAGGCTATAAGGGCGACTGGGATAATACGAAGTTGATCTGGGAGATTCTGGAGTTGCGTCAGGAGAAGGCTGAGTTGTTAGGGAAGGATAATTTTCCGGATATGATTTTGGAGCATAGGATGGCTAAGAGTGGTCAGGGAGCGATGGACTTTACTGAGAGCATGCATGCTAAGGTCGAGTCACATTTCTTGAAGGATCAGGAGAGTTTGAAGGAGTATGTGTCTGAGAAGACGGGGTCTGAGGTTCGTTTGTTAGAGCCGTGGGAGACTGGTTACTGGGTGGAGAAGCGCAGGAAAGAGGAGTATGATTTTGATAGTGAGGCGCTGCGTCCCTATTTCTCAGTGGAGAATGTGATGGCTGGGATGTTTGCTATTACTAGTAAGATTTTTGGTATCAAGATAGAGGAGCGTGAGACAGTGTTTGGTGAGGATAAGGAGGGTGCTGTGCAGGTGTGGCATGAGGATTGTCTTTACTATGATGTGTTTGATGAGGCTAGTGGTGATCTGTTAGGTTCATTTTATGCTGACTGGCATCCTAGACAGGGTAAGCGTGGTGGAGCGTGGATGAATACGCTGAAGACTGGGTTGCCGCCGATGGATGGTAAGGCTAGGGTTCCTCATTTGGGGCTTATGGTTGGTAATATGACTAAGCCTGTGGGTAAGGAGCCTGCGTTGTTAGCTCATAGAGAAGTGGAAACTATTTTCCATGAGTTTGGGCATTTATTGCATCATGTTCTGGGTGAGGCTGAGATTAAGTCTTTGTCTGGGATGAATGTGCCTTGGGATTTTGTGGAGTTGCCATCACAGATTATGGAGAACTATTGCTGGGAGCGTGTGACTCTGGATATGTTTGCGAAGCATTATGAGACTGGTGAGGTGATTCCTGATGCGTTGTTTGATAAGATGATCGCTGCTAGAAACTATATGAGTGGGACGCATAATATGCGTCAGCTTGGGATGCAGATGCTAGATCTGGAGATCCATTTGCATGGTGATAAGTATAAGGGGATGGATCTGGTGGAGATGGAGCAGCAGATTCTGGAGAGATACCGTACGGATATGGCTACTGAGTCACCGAGTATTTTGAGGAAGTTTAATCACTTGTTTAGTGGTGCGGTGGCTTATGCTTCTGGTTACTATTCTTACAAGTGGGCTGAGGTTCTGGATGCGGATGCATTTACGCGCTTTAAGAAGGAGGGTGTGCTGAATGCTGAGACTGGGAAATCATTTAGGGATGAGATCTTGGGAGCGGGGAATACACGTCCGGCGGATGAATCATACCGTCAGTTCATGGGGAGAGATCCTGAGCTGAATCCTGTGCTTGAGAGAGCGGGGATGGTATAGAGGTTTAGCGTTTTAGCTTATAGGAGCTAGATATTTAATATAAAAAAGCGCCTTTGTAGGATTTCTACAGAGGCGCTTTTTTTAGTGTGAAGGAGTGATTTGGATTAGTTCTTTTTGTTGTATTCGCCTAGATCTCTGACCCAGATGTTGCGGTATTCGATAGGGTCACCGTGGAACTGGAGGCTGATGGGGCCTTTGGCTGGGTGGTCTTTAGGGTAAGAGGCTAGCTTGCGGAATACTGTTGGGCCTTTGTAGGGTTGCGCGTTTTGGACAACGATTCCGTTGTGGATGACTGTGATAGTGGCTGGGGTGACTACTTCACCGTCTTTGTATTCTGGTGCGATGAATGTGATGTCGTAGCTCTGCCATTCTCCTTGTGGGCGTGAGGCGTTGACGAGTGGAGGGTATTGGCCGTACATTGCTCCGGCTTGTCCGTCTGGGTAGGTGACATTTTTGAAGCTTTCCATGATCTGGACTTCGTATTTGCCCATGAGGAATACGCCGCTGTTGCCGCCGCCTTGGCCGTTTACTTTACGATCTGCTGGGACTCTCCACTCGAGGTGGAGCTGGCATGAGCCGTAGGATTTTTTGGTTGGGTTGGTGCCTGTTTTAGTGGCGATGAGGATACCGTCTTTGACTTCCCATTTCTTGGTGAAGGCGTCTGAGTTTTTGCCATCGAAGATGATGTCTGCGTCTGATGGTGCTGGGGTTGTGGTGATGGACTTGGCTTCGACCTGGACTGGGCGAGGGCGGGCTTCATCATGCACGTGGTAGCCTGACCATGGTTGGATGGGGGTAAGCTTTTTTTGGGCTTTGGCTTGGGCTGCGAGGGGGATGGTGAGGGCTGCTGTCAGTGGTAGTAATAGGTGGATAGCTTTCATAGAATGCCAGTAAACTAGTGGCTTTTATAAGCGAGCGCAACTCTAGAATCCACGAAGTAGGCGAGCTGGACGCCGATGGTGTAGCAGAGGAAATCTGACCAGAGGAAGCCTCTGCCTAGGATGAGTGCGCCGAGGCGGGTGTAGCGTATTTGATTGATCCAGTCGGCTTGATAGAGCTGGGAGATCTCGATGGCGTAGGAGAATGTGAGGGCGATGATGGCTATTTTTAGGGGTGACGATTTATGGAAGATGACGCAGGTGATGAAGTAGACCATGGATGCCCAGAGTGCGTCGCCGGCGTAAGTGGCTATGAAGCCGCCTTTGAGGAATTCTGGTAGGAAGGATGAGCGGGTGAAGAGGCCTAGGGTGATGGTGACTATGACGAGGGCTAGGTAGGTGGGGCGATTTCTGGGCATTGGTGCTGGGATGATGGTGCGGCTTGGGTTTTGTTTGTATTGAAATTTGTTTTTACGTTTTATTCTGGGTGTCGGTGAGTTCTATTTCGTGGGCTCGGTGGGCGAGCATGTAGCCGGCGATGATGGATAGGATGACGCTTATTGCGAAGATGTAGAGTCCCCATGCTGCGTGGATCTGTGATCCTCCTGGGAGGCCTTTGACGGTGACGATGAGGACTGAGATGACGAAGACGTCGATCATGGAGAATTTGCCGAGTTTTTCTACAAGTTTGAGAGATTTTCCGGGGCATTTGGCTTCGGTTAGTTTGAGGGATGCTAGCCAGAGGATGAGGATTTTTAGGATGGGGAATACGACTGAGAAGGCAAAGATGAGTGAGGCGATTCCTTTGGAACCAGCGCTCCACATGTGCTGGATGCCTTCGATGATGGAGTAGCTGGAGGTTTTAAATTCCTCTGGGAAGAGTAGGTTCATGATTTCTGTGTAATCGCCATCGTAGAGTGTGAGGCGAGGTTCAGTCTGCATGGTGGGGGCGAGGATTCCGATGCCTAGTGTGAAGCTGGAGAGGATGAGGAGGCAGAAGATTGTTTTCATGGTTGGGTGTTTTGAAGATGAAGCTTGAGCTTATTGTTCGTTGTTCATTTCTCGGAGGAGTGGTAGGAGGAAATCTTTCACGCTTCCTTCTCGTTTTACTACTTTGATTTCAATTTGTTTCCAGCCGTTGTCTTCATTTCTGTTAGAGTTGATCATGACGTTGGTTCCTTCTTTGAGATCAGTTAGGTGTATGGGGATGATGCCGATGTTATCGCTTAATGTCATGGTGTCATGATCATACATGTGGAGGGTGATTTCTGAGTTGCCTTTGACACGGGAGGCGTTGACGATTTGCTCGAAATCTACGTTGATATTTACATCCCCTTTGATCATGCTTGAGAGGTCTTTTAGGGCAACTGGGAGTGTGATGCCGCGCCAGTTTGCGATGAATGTGTTGTCTCGCTGTGGGGATTTGAAGATTTTTTTGCCTTGGTATTTTATCTCGTAGAATAGGTCTGGTGCGTCATCGTCATCATCCCAGTCGTCTTCGTCATTATCGTCATCGAGTGCTTTATTGAAGACCTCTATTTCTGATACGAAGACGTAGTATGTGGAGGACTCGTCTATTGTTGATGTTTCAAGGTTCAGCGTTTCTTCTTGGCTGGGTTCATCGCTGGCAAATAGTGCTGTGATGCCGGCGCCACAGAGGATGAGGCCGATGGGGACGCTGAGAGATAGTAGATTTTTCATCGTTGAGAAGAGTGGTGAGTTTTTAGTCTAGGAGCCATTGGAGGATGTCTTGTGGTTCGTTGCCTATGATCCAGTAGGTGGTGATTAGTAGGCTGGTTCCGGTAGCTATTTTGAGTAGTGATTTTTTCTTGTTGGAGGAAGCGGACTGATACTTGGTGAAGGTGTCGTAGGCTGTTAGAGCGATGGCGATGGGTAAGCCGAGGAGGGCTAGGAAGATGGTGCTGGAGTAGGTCCACATCCAGAATCCCTTGATTGACTTGGGATCATCTAGTGAGGCTATGGGCCAATGGCCGAGATGGTAGCGGGCTGCGAACCAGGTGGCGTAGAAGGAGGTGATGAGGAGGACGGGGTAAATGATAAGGGCATTTTCTCTGATGAACCTTAGCATTTTGGTGGGAGGTGTTTGGTTTGTTTATTTTGATAATTTTTGGTCGAAGAGCCACTCATGAACTTTTTTATCGCCGAGGGGGAGTGGCATGTAGGTGTGTTTGCCTTTGGGGACGATGGTGAGTTTGACTCGGTCATCGTGTTTGATGAGTTCTTTTGCTAGGATGGGGAGGCGTTTATTTTTGTTGAGTGGGGTGTCGTTTTCTCCGACCCAGCACCAGACGGGGACTTTGAATTTGCCGGCTACTTCTTTTGGAGATACGGGGCCAGATATGGTTACTCCGCCGGCGAACCAATCAGGCTGGCGGGCGAGGGAGCGGAATGTTCCTTGGGCGCCGTTTGAGAAGCCGACGAGGTAGATTCTGTTGGTGTCGATGGGGAAGTTTTTGGCGAGGTCTTTGATGGTTTCATCTAGCTCTTCGGTGACTTTTTCCCATCCGCCTTTTGGTGGGTAGTAGGGTTGGACGACGAAGCATGGATTTCTTCTGTAGGCGTCGTCTTTAGTGAAGACTGTAGCTAGGGTTTGGACTTTGAATTTTTGTCCTGCTGGTGCGTTGTTTCTTCTGCCGTGTAGGGCGATGAGGAGAGGGTATTTTTTGTTTGATTTGATGCGTTTTTTATCTGCGTAGAACCAGAAGGGTAGTGAGTTTTCTGTTGTTGCTTTTTCTTGGTGAACCCATTTGCCTTTGATGAGGTGGGTGTATTCTTTGGTGGTTTCATCTGGTGATTCTGGTAGGGGCTTGGCTGTGCAGAATAGTGACAGAGTGATGATGAAAAGTGAGCAGAGTAGTTTCATTGGTGTGTGTTTGGTGGTGTAGGGGTAAGTTTTTAGGCCCAGTTGATGGTTCCTGAGCCTTTGCCGATCTTGGCTTCGACATTCATCATGTCTAGGATGGAGCGGTGAAGGTCTTCGATCTTTTGGTCTTTGGAGGCGATGTGTTTGCCTGTTTTTAGGCGTCCTCCTGCGTTTCCTGATAGGATGACTGGGATATTTTTGCCGTTGTGGGCTTGGCCTGTGCTGATGTTGGACCCGAAGAGGACGAGGGAGTTTTCTAGGACATTTGAGGAGCCTTCTTTCATGTTTTTGAGGCGATTTAGTAGGTATGCATACTGCTCCATGTAGAAGGTGTTGATCTTAGTGAACTGTTCTAATTTTTCGGCTTGGAAGCTGTGGTGTGAGGCTTGGTGGTGGGCGCTGTTTACGCCATCAATGAATGACATGTTTCCACCTCCTGTGAATCCGTTACCAAAGCATAGGGTGGCTGAGCGAGTGGAGTTACTCCAGAATGAGAGGGCCATGATGTCCATCATGAGGTGTCCGTATTCGCGGTAGGGGATTTTGGGTTGTGATTGGAAGTCCCCGTTTTGTCCTGACATGTGTTGTCTGATATCTCCTTTTAGTCCTAAGATATCTTTGAGGACGTCTTCGGTGAGATTTAGGCCAACGACGGCATTTTGTTGGGCGATGCGTTTTTCTACTTCGCGAACGGCGGTGAAGTATTCGTCTAGTTTGCTGACGTCTTCACGGCCTAGTTTTCTTTCTAGTGACTTGGCGTCTTCTAGGACGGCATCGATCACGCTACGGTCTGGGAAATTGGAGTCTTCTCGTTTTTTGGGTTTCATCCCTTTGCTGTTTACGTTTTTGAAGAGTCTATTAAATGCGCGCTGGGGGTTAGTCTCGTATGGGATGGGGGTGTGGGCGTTTTTCCATGAGATGTGGCTGGTGTAGACGGTGGTGCCGGCCATGCCGTTATTTGATTTGGCTTGTCCGCCAATGCCTAGTTCTAGGGTGGGGAATACGGTGGAGCTTTTGAGGGCTTCGCCGATGATTTGATCAAGGCTTGGGTTGTGGACGTTTACTTCGCTTGATTTCTTGGTTTTGTAGGAGCCGGCTCCTGTTAGGAAACTAGAGGTGCCCATGCTGTGACCGTCACCTGGATTTCTGATTCCGGTGATGACGTTCATGTCTTGTTTGAGGGCGTCTAGGGGTTTTAGAATTCGGGGGAGTTCTTTGAGTGCCCCTGGGTTTTTATGTGCCATCCACTCTCTGGGGTTGACGCCATTTGGCATGAAGAATGTAGCGAATCTAACGGGGTTTCCATCAGCTCCGATTGCTCCCGTTGCTCCTGAGGAGGACTGTGCCATTACTTTTGCGGCTGGGGAGAGGGATTCAAGGAATGGTAGTGCCATGGTGACGCCTACTCCGCGGAGGAAGCCACGGCGAGATAGATTAGAATGATTACGACTCATGATAGGATGAAGTTAAGTTATTTTTTAGGGTTTACTCGGTTTAGAAATGGTTCACTGGTGATGATGGACATGATGAGGGTGTGCATGCTGCCTTGATCTTTCATGACCTGGTCTTTTATTTTGTAGGTGGTGGGGCGATCGTATGGTGTGAGTTCACGGCCTAGGGCGTAGGAGAGGAATTTTTCAGCTGCATGACGAGTGAATTCGTCTTTTCTGGAGACGAGGAGTTTTTTGAGCTCGGCGGGGCCGTTGAATTTATTTCCGTCTGGGGTTTCTCCGGAGGTGTCAATGCGCGCGCCATTTTGGGTGGTGCGCCAGCGGCCAATGGCATCGAAATTTTCTAGGCCTAAGCCTATGGGATCAATGAGAGCGTGGCATGCTCGGCAATCTGGGCTTTCAGCGTGAAACTTGAGTGTTTCGCGGATTGTTTTGGTTTTAAGTAGAGTGTCATTGGTGGGGAGTTGTTCGATATCCATGGGAGGTGATGGTGGTTTATCTCCGAAGAGGCGCTCTAGGACGTAGAGGCCTCTGAGTGATGGACTGGTGCGTAGTGGCATGGATGTGGCAACGAGGACGCTGCCCATTCCTAGGACTCCTCCTCTGGTGGGTTGATTGAGTTTTACTTTGCGGAATTTTTTTCCGGTTACGCCTTTGATTCCGTAGAAGTTGGCGAGGTTTTCATTTAGGAAGCTGTAGTCTGAGTCGATGAGGTCGTAGATGCTGCCATTTTCACGAATGAGGTTGGTGAAGAAGTGGGTTGATTCATTGTACATGTCGACACGTAATGAGAGGTCGAATTGAGGGAATTTTTTGATATCAGGGTTTGCTGAGCCTCTGAGGTCTTCCCAACCAAGCCACTGACCACCGAGGAACATGGAGAGTCTGCGGGATTTGGGGTCTTTTAGCATGCGGATGACTTGCTTCTTTAGGACGGCTGGGTCTGAGAGCTTTTTCTCGCTGGCGAGTTTGAGGAGTTCGAGGTCTGGCATGGATGTCCAGAGGAAGTATGAGAGTCTATTTGCTAGTTCAAATTGGGTGAGGGCTAGTGTCTCTTGGTTGCTGTCGACTCGGAGTTCTGAGCGGTAGAGGAAGCGTGGGGAGATGAGCATCATGATGAAGGGGTCGCGCATTGCCTGGAGGTGGTTTTTGTCTTTTGCGCGGGCTTTTTCGTAGACGCTGACGAGTCTATCGATGATGTCGGGTTCGATTTCGCCTCGGTAGACACGTGGAGCCCAGAAGGTGAGGATTTGTCGTGCTCCTGCGGCGTCTGCACTGGCGCCTCGGAGGATTTTGTTGCGTATGGTGCGATCAGTGAGTATTTTGTCGGTGATTTTGACTGCGGCTTCGACGTAATTTTCCATTAGGAGTGCTGGGAGGAAAAGAGCGTTGGCGTCGTTGTCGAAGCCTCCTTCGCCGGCACTGTCTTCTGGGAAGTCATCTGCTGGGCGGATTTTTAGGTCGAATAGGTCGCTGATTGTGTTGTTGTATTCTTTTTGGTTGAGACGGCGTAGCGGAGTTTTTCCTGGGCTGGAGCCCATGATGCCTAGGTCCCAGACTTTACCGATTTGGATACCCCATCCTACGAGGAGGGCTCTTTCCTCAAGGCTTGGGCGGGTCTTGCGCTTGATGGGGGGCATGATGTTCATGTCCGCGGTTTTGCCGACTAGTTCCCATAGATTAGGGTGTTGGGATGCTTTCTTGGGGTCTAGTAGTCTTTCGAGATCGATACTGCCTTCATCGTCTTCTGGGTTGTGACATTCTGTGCAGTGTTTATCGATAATGGGGGCAATGTGCTTTTCGAAATTTAGGAGGCCTGAGTTTGCTCTAATGATGGCTTGCTTCATGACGGGGGAGTCCCTGAGGTCGTCAGGGTAAGCTTGTGCAAACTGGGTCAATAGGCTGATTGCGGTGAGGGAACAGAGCACACTTAGCGCGCTGGACGGGTGTTGGCCGTTAGTTCGCTTAGAGTGTGTTGCAAATAGCATTGAGTAAATATAGGAAATCATACTGTGGTAAGTTATAAAACTTATGAGGTTATCTTATGAAGTCAAGTGGATAGGTCTGTGCTGTGTAAATGGAGGAGTTGGTGAAAAGTGGTGCGGATGGGGGAGTTTTGCTGTAGATCATTATTATGAGGTATTTACTTACATTAATTATTGGTTCGGGGTTGTTTAGTTGTTTGGTAGCTGGGGAGGATGGGAAGCCTGTTAGTGAGAGGGCGTGGGTGAGTTTGTTTAATGGGAAGGATTTGTCTGGGTGGGTGGATGTGAATACTAGTGAGACGACGTGGAAGGCTGTGGATGGTGAGTTGCATTGCACTGGGTTACCGATTGGGGTGATGCGGTCTGAGAAGATGTATGAGAATTTTATTTTGGAGATAGAGTGGAAGCATATGAAGAAGAAGGGGAATAGTGGGGTGTTTCTATGGTGTGATGCGGTGCCTGGGAAAAATAGGCTTCCTAGCGGGATGGAGGTTCAGATGTTGGAGTTGGATTGGGTGAATAGGCCGAATGGGAAGAAGCAGGAGGATAGTTATATTTCGGGTGAATTATTTGCTGCTGGGGAGATGACAGCGGTGCCTGATAACCCGAGAGCAAGTGCTCCGAATGGGCCGCGGAGTGTTTCTAAGGAGTATCGCTGTAAGGGTGTGGGGGAGTGGAATAAGTATACGATTGTGGCGATTAATGGGACGGTGAATTTGAGTATTAATGGGAAGTTTGTGAATAGTATTAGGAATAGTTCTAAGAAGAAGGGGTACCTTTGTTTAGAGGCTGAGGGGTCAGAGGTAAGGTTTAGGAATATTAAGATACTTGAGTTGCCGGGTGGGGTGATTGAGGAGGGGGAAGTTGTGGAGGTTGTGGGGGAGTTATATTTTTTTGGTGAGGTGTCGTGTATGGTGGCGGGTTGCACGGGATTATGGGAGGTTGGAAACCTCCAGCACCTTGTGAAGGGAGGACGTAGTAAACCCGGCTCACAGTTGGATGGGCTGTGGGCCGGGTTTGTGTTTTGTGGGAGGGTCCCAATTACTAATTAACTACTATTACAATGAATTTTAAGATTACCTTCTTGTTGGTTTTCTGCGTTTGTCGGGTTGGGTGGTGCGTTGGTTTTGGGTTGAGTTGGTTTCTTCCGTTGCTTCTTCTGTGGTGTCAACTTCAGCGGGGTTGGTGACTAGGAAGACGTTGTCTTGGATTTCAGTGTCGATGGTGGTGTTGCGGCGGATGATGGTGGCTAGGGTTTGCTGGTCTACCATTTCTACGAGATCTTGTGGGAGGTCGTGTTTGTAGAAGTAGCGGTCGCCATCGCGGAGTCTGGTGAACTGTTCTGCTACGATTTTATGGAGGAGGCCTCCGAGCATGGAGTCTGAGTATGGGGAGGGATCTTCTGCTAATCCTACGATCCAGAGGTCCATGTCGTTGATATCGGTGTAGGCTGCTTCTAGCCTGGCGATGGTTTCTTCGTTGGTGGTGATGTCAGAAAATTCTTGGGCTGGGAACTTGTGGGTGAGTTTTCTGGCGGTGTTGTAGTCTGGTAAGCCGTGGTCGCGTCCTCGCTGTATGTTGAGGGCTACTAGGTCTAGTCCGCCTGCGCCTGGGGCTCCGAAGAGGAAGTCTCTGACTTCGCTGATGACGAGTTCGTCTAGTTCTTGGCATTGCTGGGTGACTAGACCGCGGAGGGTGACCTCTATTCCTTCTTCGACGGTGTGGGTGGGTCTGAAGAAGGCTGCTGCTAGGGATAGATTTCCTGCAGCGATTTCATTTCCGTAGGCGTCTAGTCTGAGGAGGGTGGGTGATAGGAGGCTGTGGCCGAATCTGTATGCGGCTGTGGCGAACTCGTTAGAGATGTCTGCTGATACGTGCGGGTTGTAGCCTTTGTATTTGGGGAGGGCTTTGGGGCCTAGGAGTAGGGGTAAGAATTCATTGTAGGTGATGGCTTGCATTTCTGCTGCGACGATTTGGCGTGCGTGTTGGTAGATTTCTTCACCGGTAGCGTCTGGATTTTCTAGTTGGAATTCATTGGCTCTGTAGTTGTGCTCACGCATGAAGAGGGTGTGCATGGCGGTGAGGCCGACTTGTTCGTTGGCGCGGATGTCTCCTGCGATGAATAGGGTGTCGCTGGTTCCGCCGGCGTTGTCGATGCCTTCGGTGTTGAAGGGGAGGAGGTCTCCGTGGGTTTCTGTGATGGTGACTTTTAGGCGTCCAGTTCCGTCTAGTGTGCGGAGGGCGTGGGCGCGCTCGATGTCTGAGCCATAGACGTTTGAGGCGTCGATGTATGCGGTGAGGAGGTTGACTTGTTGGCGGACTCCGAAGCCGTCGTCATCGACGTAGAAGGAGCGGGAGAGGGGGATTTCTTGGGTGCCGGTGCTATCTGGGTCGAAGGATGGGTCTCCTGTTGGGACGGGGATGTTGAATGGTTCAGCTGGGTCGTGGACGGGAGTTTCTGTGATGTCGTGGTCTAGGAATTGGCCCCATTGCCAGAGCATGTCGCTGGCACCTTTGTGGTTGAGGACGGATTCGGTTTGGGCTGCGATGAGGTTGCTGATTTCTCTGGCGGACTTGCGCTGAGATCCTGCTGGGCTGCTGATGCCGTCTTCGTAGGCGGCGGGGAAGAGTCTGAGGAAGGGGATCTCTGAGCTGCCCCATTCTGGGATGGCGATGTTGTTGCCGTAGCCATCGATGCTTCTGTATCCGCCTTGCATTTCTTGGGGGCGGAGGTGTGGAGCTGGAGCGTGGCGTTGTTTTTTTGAGAATGATCTTGGGAATTGGCGATCAGTTTTTGTTGGTTGCTCGGTGTCTTCTGTTTCTTGTGCGAGGAGGGTAGAGGGGGCTAGGCTGAGGGTGATGACGCAGGTGTAGGTGGTTGCGTGTTTGAGGAGTTTGTTGTGGGGTTGTTTCATGATGTGTTAGGTTGTGTTTGTTTGGTTGGTTTCCACAGAGTTTGTTCTGTTAGAAGAAACATATGTTCTGCCTATTACATAAGTGGGAGGGGTGAGGGAGTTACATTCTGTTGTATTTAAATACCTAACACGTGTTTCATTTATTTTTTGTAACCTTGTTGAGAATGCACGTCAGAGGGGGAGGTAAGGGGTTGTTAGGTTTTGTTAGAGAGGGGTGGTGTCAGTCAGGCACTCGAGGTATTAAACTATCATGATAGAGATTTTCGCAGTTAGAGCCAATTATTAGAGCCAATTATTGAATGACTTCATGCCGTCACGAGTGGTGGATGATGATGGTTTGGGGGATGGTTTGGGTGATGGTTTTTGGATCATTGAATTAGTTGAACTGCGATGAACCAGTATGTTGAAATGCTTTGTTATGATTAGCTGGTTCTGCCTAGTTATCAGGGGATTTCTAACGGATGGGGTGGTAGGGGGTCGAAGCTTATATGTCTAGGAGGTTTCTATTTATAATTCTTATTTTTGCATTTGTTGCAGGAGTGGTTGGTTATGTGATTTATGATAGTATTAGGGATAGGGTGGAGACGGTGTTTGAGATTGTTCCTGTGGGGGTTTCTAAGTATAGGACATTGATGACACGTGCTTATGAGCCTGATCTGTTTGATAAGGGTGAGAGTCCTTTTTATAGTGAACGGGTATTGGGGCGGGCGATAGAAGATTATGATTTGGTGAGGTTATTTGATATGGGTAGGGAGGTGTTGTTGGCGGAGCTTAGGGATGGTATGGAGTTGAGTTCTGTTAGGTATAGTGATTTGTTGAGGTTGAGAGTTTCTTTTGGTTCAAAGTTACGGTCTGAGCAGGTTTCTTATGCGGTGGTTCAGACTTTTGCGACTCTCAGGAGAGAGGGGTTGGAGAGAAGACGTGAAGAGTCTATTCGTGAATTCGCTGATAAACTTAGAATTCAGGAGGATAAGGTGGAAGATCACAGGGTCAGATTAACTTATTATTCTGAAGAGCATCTGATTCCTTATGATGTTATGTTTGGGGAAGGGCAGCGAGGGAGGTCTGAGGATGGGGAAACTGAGGATGGGGATCTTGTTATTCTGGGTGCTGATTGGGCGCGTATTGAGAAGGTGAGGGAGGATTATGAGAGGGAGTTGGCTATTTTGGAGGCTATAAAGGAGGCTGAGTTTTCAGAGTTTATGGATGAGAGTTTATGGAGGGAGCCTATTATTATTCATGAGGCAGGGTGGAGTGATGAGGTGGGGGCGCAGATGAGGGTGAAGTGAGGTGCCTCGGGGTAGATGTGCCGGGCCTTCGGCGCTTGGTGTTTTGTGGGGGATGGGTCCCAGGGTTTTACCCTGGGCTGGATATGTTTTGCTCTGTTGGAGCAGGGTTGATGGGTAGGGGTTATGGGGGCCAGATGTGTTTTGAGTCGTAGTCGATGTTGAGTTTTTTTAGGAGGTTTAGGTATTCGTCTTTGAAGGCACTGAGTTTACGGAACTTGGTTGATGGGTAGGGAAGCTTGGGTTGGTGGATTTTTTTTGACCGCAAAATATGCGAAATTTACGAAAGGTTGATGGGCTTGGGTTGTTGCCTGCGGGGGTTATCACGAATGGCTTGAATTACTTGAATTTTCATGGGATTTCTAACGTTTTGTGGGGATGGGTGTCTGTATGGTTATGTCGAGGAAGATTGTATTTATTGTTTTGGTTGTAGCTGGGGTTGCTGGTTATTCGGGGTATGTTTTGGGGGTTAATAAGGGGGCTTTGGTGGAGGCTGAAGACGAGGTGAGAAAGGAGGAGGGTATGAGTAGGGAGTTTGGTTCAGAAACTGTTTTTGAGATAAATCCTTACGGGACGATGAGTGATGCTGTGGGAAGAAATAGGATGATGACTCGTCAATTTTTTCAAACGCAGTTCGCTATAATAGAAAGTGAAGAGACTATTGGGAGGGCGATTGAGAATTATGATTTGGTGAGTTTGTTAGGAAAAAATAAACAGGATCTAGTTAAAGAAATAGGGGGAAGCATCAAGTTAGGGGAAGAGCGGGGGACGGATTTGATCAAGTTATCAGTAAATGCAGATTCAGAGCTAAAGGCTCAGCGGATAGCTTATGCGTTGACGCATGCTTATGCAGGGAGGCGCGTTGCTGCATTAGAGAAAAGGAAGAAGGAGGTAGTCGAGCTGTTTGCTAAGAAGCGTAAAGTTCAGGAGGGCAAAGTTGAGGAGGCTAGGGGGAAATTGTATGCTTGGTCTAAGAAATTGCAGATTCCTTATTACGGAAAAGATGGGGATTTACATGAGTCTATAAATAAAGAGGAAAATACGGATAATGATCCTTTGGTATCCAAAGAAGAGAAGACTCATTTTGGTAAGCTTAGGGAGGACTATGAGAGGGAGTTGGCAATTTTAGATGCGATTAAGCAGGCTGAGTTTACGGATATTATAAGTGGAGGTTTGGAGAGGGACCCTATTGTTTTTCATAGGTATGGGTGGAGTGATGAGGTGGGGGCTGAGATGGGGGTGAAGTGAGGTGCCTCTGGGGAGGTGTGTCGGGCCTTCGGCGCTTGGTGTTTTGTGAGGGAATGGGTCCCAGGGTTTTACCCTGACTTTTATACATAAGTCAGGATGATTTTTGGAATGCTTTCCAAGCTTCTCCGTAAGCTTCTAC
>JBPOGF010000008.1:0-160305 GCA_051251915.1 Akkermansiaceae bacterium
ATTTGACGTTTTCATAAGATGGTAGAATACCAGATCGCTGGAGCGACCTCGACTACCTTCTCATTCTATCTTGTTAGGCTAGTTCGTGAGTCACTTGGTATCTATAGAGCATTCGTTCCTCCTGCTCATATTCTACAAACGGGCCATACTGGGCAAACACCAGCTTCTCAAAGTCATCTCGTCCTTCTTCCTGGAGTTCGTGATAGCAAAGCCCGAGCTTATCAATCTGCCGTTCCGCCGTCTCGATCATTCTTACCTGCCCTTCGGCGCCAATATCGCGCCACGCTTCGATAACCCCAGGAAAAGATCTCTCGTGACGATATCCTTCCATCGCGTGGAGAAACCCTCCGTTCTCGCCAACCGACCGAAACATGATCGCGACGATGAATCGATATTCCTGCAAACTTAGCTTCTTCTCGAGCTTTGCGTATGTCCACTTGGTGCCGTTACCGCCGACCTTTTTCCAGATCTTGTCGTAGGTCTCACCGTTGGCCTTCCGTGCATTTGAGATGGTGATTGTATCTGGATTCTCGCGCATCTTTTGAGCCTAACGTTATAGCGATGCCAGCCGCTGCTGAGAGCGCGCTTTCGACTGCTGGTTAAATGTTAGAACTGGCTTCAAAATTTCTGCTCCACAGCGGCAGCGGCTTGGTCATCCGCGCCTTGTTATGCCTTGCCGACTCTCCACCACGGCTTCTTATAGATCAGATCCGGATTGTTGCGGAGGACTGTCTCGAAGTTCGGGCTCTCGGCATCGTAGACGCGAGAGACTTCCGCCATGGTTGGCCCCATGTAGTCTAGCGACCAAGAAAGCCAATCATCCATGACTGCATCAGCATTAGCGAAATGTCCGTGGAACAGCCGTCCGAAGACCCTGACTGTAGCAGACAAAAGGAGATCATTCACCTCGGAGAGCTGAGCCTGTGAGGAAAGGACAGCAACGCCAAGGCCATGCAAGTCGCGCACATCTGCATCCATCAATTTCTCTCGCTGCAACAATAAATCGATTAAGTCTTCATCAACGCGGCGAACCGCGATATGAACGTGGTTCTCAGCATTCGTTCGCTGAGATACGAGAAACTCGTGTTGGGCACCTTCAACCTGTGATACCGCAGGATCGAGTTTGATGGCCCGATATTCGTTCAGAAGCCTCGAATCCAGTTTGTCCGGTGTGAGCGAGTCCGAAATGACGCAAACATCCACGACCTGATTCTTCAGAGCGTCCTTGTAGCCCTTCTTTAGCTTGCGTTTCTCATCTTTCGAGAGGCTCATGGATTTCTTGGCATAACAGTATTATTAGTTCACGCCTAGCTGATATTCAGCGGGGTGATTTGAGGTTGAAAATTGAGTGTCTTTATTTTCATAGGCATATTAATTTTAGTGAGTTATTAATAGTGAACATCTCCATTTCAGGCAAGCTATTTTTATTCTAAATCTGCTTATATTTTAGATTTCCTTCACTTCTGATATTTTACTTTAGCATATCACTCTTTCACTCTATATTAACTATCAGCACTTTATAAGGATATGTTTTTCTGTTGACCTCACCACTTAATCTAATGAACAGTGCTCACATGAACAATTATAATCAAATTGCAGATTGGCGTGATGATCTTGATCACAGTAGGGATCTTAACAATAATGAGAAGGAATCCATTGGCTTTCTTCTTAATTGGTTTGAGAGCTGGAGGCTAGCTTCTAGTCTAATGCCTAATCGAGACTCCGCGGCAAGGTTCTGGCGAGAGACGGTGCTTTCTAAAGAAAGGGAAAGCTGGCAACTCGATCATTGGACAGAGGCAATACGCTGGTATTTAGCCTGGCTAGAACTCTGTAAGTCAAAAGGAGTAAAACCCATAAGCCTCAGCGAGCGTATGATGCAAGCGGTGGATAAAGTAGGCTCAAGGCGAGGTCTGGCATGGCGCACCCGCAAAACCTATGGAGGCTGGATCGCTAGATTCGGAGCCACCGTAAAGACCCCTCAAGAGGCGAAAGACCCTACTAGAGCTAAGGAATGGCTTGCAAAACTAGTCAGTGAAACAAAGGTAAGCTTCTCCACACAAAAACAAGCACTCAACGCCTTAGTGTTTTTCTATAAAGATGTTTGTGGCATAAAAGAATTAGATCTAGGCGTAAAAATGAGGAAGCGGCCTTCACGTATTCCAGTGGTCTTATCTAAAGGTGAAGTGATGCGGTTAATCGAAAAATTAGAACCTAAGGCGACCTCCGGCAACCAGCGTTGACGACGCTGTGGAGCATTGTAGTGCATGTCAAGGCGCGATGAAGGCGCGGAAATTTTCCGTAACTGAAGAGCAACGAAGGCAGGCACTGCAATGCTTCACAGCCCGCAGGGTGGTTTTCCTTTTCAATCGCATGCAATGCCACTAACCCATACATATCTCATACAAATTCCATCCCACGGCGGTGACGAGGGTTGCCGGAGGTTGCCTTAAGTATAAATTACAAGCAGAACTACAATACGGAGCTGGATTGAGAGTGAGTGAACTAGTGAATTTACGCATCAAGGACGTAGATCTTGATCGTGACACGCTAACCATCAGACAAGGAAAAGGAGACAGAGATAGAGTAACCATCATTCCCCAGATCCTAAAAGAAGCACTCAAAATACAGATAGAATATGCCAGAAAAATCCATGTTGAGGACAGAGCGAATCGTGCCGCTGGTGTTGCCCTTCCTAACGCCCTCATGCGCAAAATGCCAAAGGCGGCAATAAGCTGGGAATGGTTCTGGATCTTTCCTGCAGACCATGAATCGAAAGCCCCTACATCTGGCATTATCCGCAGACATCATATCCACCCCAGCTCATATGGCACCGCTGTAGTCAAAGCCGCACGTGCCGCTAAAATCGCAAAACGGGTAACCACTCACGCACTAAGACACAGCTTCGCCACTCACCTACTAGAAAGCGGAGCAGATCTACGGACCATCCAGGATCTACTCGGGCATGCCGACGTAAAGACAACAGAAATCTACACCCACGTAGCAAAAGGCCAAAATGGATGCGGAGTCCGGAGCCCGTTAGATATGAGTGAGTCCTGCACGCCATCAAGCTAACGGAGCATTGCTCCCCGCTCCCAAGGGCAAAACCACGCTCCCAAATAACCAAATAACCAACAACACAGATACCTAAAATCCATTCTTGCCAGTTTTAGCCGTATTTCATAGTTCTATATCGTCGTTTGGTGGTTTAGTTTTTTTAGTCGAAAGCTAATCCCTCATCGGGCGCACTAGCCTATGATCTAAATACACTCATTATGGAATACGCATCAGAAACCGAAGTCACCAATGCCGCTAAGCACATCCGCTCACTCAATGCCGCTCTGAACCAAGTCCTCTTCGGACAAGAACAACTCATTGACCTCGTCATCACCGGACTTCTCGCCCGTGGTCACATCCTCCTAGAAGGTCTCCCAGGCTTAGGAAAAACCGAACTCGTCAAAGGCCTCTCTAAGACCCTAGGCCTAGACACCAAGCGCATCCAGTTCACCCCAGACCTCCTCCCCGGAGACATCACAGGTAACCCAGTCCTCCAAGAAGTAGATGGCCGCCACGAATTCAAATTCCAACCCGGCCCCCTCTTCACCAACATCATGCTCGCAGATGAGATCAACCGAGCCTCCCCCAAGACCCAGTCCGCCCTCCTAGAAGCCATGCAGGAACAGCGCGTCACCGTCATCGGTGAGACCCACCCGCTACCCTCACCATTCTTCGTCCTCGCTACCCAGAACCCCATCGAACTAGAAGGAACCTACCCGCTACCAGAAGCCCAGCTTGACCGCTTCCTCTTCAAACTAGAAGTCACCAGAAACTCAGTCTCCACACTCCAGAAAATCGTCACCTCCAGAGAACTCGGCACCGAACCCTACGTCGACTCCATCATGGATGCCGGCACCCTCGAAAGCCTACTCAGACTCGTTAGAAAAATTTACCTCCCAGACGTCGTAGCCAACTACATCGCCAGACTCGTAGACGCCACCCACCCAGGCCAGTCCGCCGCATCCGCAAATGTCAAATACGGTGCCAGCCCCCGTGCCGCGCTCTCCCTAGCCTCCGCAGCCAAAGCCCGCGCCCTCATCAATGAACGCACCCACGCATCATTCGAGGACGTAGCCTACGTAGCACCCGCCGTCATACGACACAGAATTCTCCTAGACTACAACGCCCGCGTAGAAGGCATCACCACCAATGACGTCGTCATCAACCTCCTAAAAGAAATCCCAGGCCAAGATAAATCCACCCCAAAGACGATTAAAGCATCCACCTAATCTAATCCCCCCTCTCATACATTCTAAGAATTAAGACTTCACCCATGAATTCGTTAAAAAAATCCCTCACATCTCTGCTATGCTTCCTCTTCATCAGCAGCGCAGCACTTAATGCTCAAAATCTACTCATCAATGAATCCTACGATGATAAAAATAAAACCACAGCCAAGCTCCTACCACTCGTAGGAGCCCTCCCCAGCAGCGGATACGTACCATTGCGCCTCACTCTAAAAAATGGCACCAAACTTGAGAAAAACTGGGAACTGAAATTCACCTCAGAATCAAATGGCGACTACTATTATTACTATGGAGGCCGTAATGATTTCCCAACCCTCACCTCAGAGTTCAGCTACAGTTGCCCACCAGAAAGCTCCAAGACTTACGATATCCTCGTCCCAGTCACCTCCACCATCACCAAAAACCACCACACATCCGTAGCCAGCGCGTCACTCGCCATCTCCATGAGCTCCAGCGGCAGAAATAGCCATGGCAGCATGAACTGTGGCCAAGACATGAACCTCCCCGCCACACTGCTCTGCACCCAGCTCTACATCCAGCATAGCTCTAAGTTCGACAGCCTGATCCCATCTAGCTCAAGCGGACACCGCACTGCAAATACCAGCTACACCACCGAGTTCACCCCATCACTCCTCTCTAGCGACTGGCGTGCATACAGCGGTTTCGACGTCATAGTTTGCACCGATGATGACTGGCGCGAAATGTCAGTAGAAGTCCAAAATGCCATTCTAGAATGGAACCGTCTAGGAGGAAACATTTACATCTATCGCCTCAATCATGCATCAAATTTCAAATCGCTTAAAATAGACAATTCAGAGGAAAATAAAGGTAAATCCAAGATCGACAGATCCTTCGGCAGCGTCACCATCACCCCCCTCACCAGCATCAAGGCACTTGATGTAAAAATGGCGGCAAATCTCATCAACCCACCAAAGAAAGAAGTAGCTAAAATTTTAGCCATCAATGAGAACTACGAACTAGGTTCTACAGGAACAGGACCTTGGTCACTCCAGAGAGCACTTGGTAAACTCAGCTTCTCCCCCACCTACCTCATCCTCATTCTCATTGCCTTCGGAATCCTAGTCGGCCCCGTAAACCTCTTCGTCTTTGCTAAGGCTGGGCAACGTCACCGCCTCTTCATCACCACCCCACTCATCGCACTTGGAGCCAGTTTACTACTGGTGCTCCTCATCGTAGTTCAAGATGGATTTGGCGGCCACGGCCAGCGCGTCCAGCTCATCGAAGTACGCGCAGATGGTGGAGAAAATAAAGCCTACGTCTGGCAAGAACAAGTCGCCCGCACCGGCATCATCCTAGGCGGTTCATTTGAGACCTCTTCACCAGCATACATGTCCCCAGTCCCAGTTTCACCTTCACGTTTCTCACGCGTCACCAGAAACAACGGCGGCGGAGCATCAAACTACACCGCAGAACACGGCGAACACGGACTCGCCGCATCTGGAGACTGGTTTCAGTCACGCTCAGTCCACGGCCACTATCTAGAAAGCGTCGTCCCCACCCGAGGAAGAATCACCCTCAAAAGCAACCAAGCCGCTGGAGCACCAACTCTAAACTCATCATTCGACTTCGAGATCAAAGAACTTATCTACCTAGACGACTCCGGAAAAACCTGGAAAGCATCTAACATCGCCGCCGGTGAATCCATAAAACTTACCCCCAGCAACCCCGTTGAAGCCATCAAACTCGTCCATGACAGCCACGCCAACATGACGGTAAAGCTCCAAACCAAACTAGCCGACCTACGCAAGCGCAAAAACCACTTCGTTGCCATCACCGACCAAGCCCCAGCCATTGACACGCTCGACTCCGTCAAATGGACCCACACCCAATCCATCCTAACCGGCCCAGTCGTCAGATAGTCTGACCTTCACTTCACATTTCTACCTTCAAAATTCACACTTCAAAAAATGTCCGCAATTTCAGTCAAAAACCTCTACCGCTACTTCGGCAAACTCAAGGCAGTCGACGGCCTCAGCTTTGAAGTCCCACACGGCTCCGTCTGCGGATTCATCGGTGCCAACGGCGCCGGAAAAACCACCACCATGCGGATGCTCGCCACCCTCGACTACCCCACCATGGGCTCAGTCGAAATATGCGGGATCAACGTCGTCAACCACCCAGCTAAAGTACGTTCCCTCCTCGGCTGGATGCCAGACCACTTCGGAAACTACGACCACATGACAGTCCTGGAGTATCTAGATTTCTACGCCCGCGCACTCGGCTACAAAGGCAAAGAAAGACAAATGCGAATCCAAGAAGTCATGGAATTTGCCGACCTCATCCCATTAGCTGACCGCCTCTCTAACAAACTCTCAAAAGGCATGACCCAGCGCCTCTGCCTTGGCCGCGCCCTCATCCACGACCCCCAAGTCCTCATCCTCGATGAGCCTGCCGCCGGTCTGGACCCAAAGGCACGCGTCGAACTCAAACACCTCATCCGCATCCTCGCCGAAGAAGGAAAAACCATCTTCATCTCATCCCACATCCTCTCCGAACTAGGAGAAATGTGTGACTCCCTCCTCTTCATCAATGACGGCAGAATCGTCCACCACGGCGATGCAGACTCCCTCCTCCAAGGCTCAGACTCCACCGGCGGATTCTTCTACGATGTCCAAATCGTAGGAGATGCCACCAAGCTCGCAGACTGGGCAGTCACCTCACCATACGTAGATTTCATCGAGGACCGCAAGCGCGGCGGCAGAATCCGCATCGACTCAGAAGACCCAGAAGTAGCCGCTGACGTCCTCCGCCGAATGGTCAAAGACGGCCTCCCTATCATCGAGTTTCATAAAGAACAGCGGAACCTAGAAGACGCATTCATCGACATTCTAGAAAGACAATAACCCGCACCCCATACTTCACCCACCACCATGTCAGAAGAATCTACCATCCATCCCATCATCCAGAAGACATCAGACTTCTCAGACCGGCTCTCACCCATGCTCGTCAAGGAACTCCGCCAGGGACTAAAAGGCATCACCTTCATGATCCTCTTCATCGCCATCCAAGTCATCCTCGGCGTCCTCATCATGGGCCATTCCTTCTCCTCATCCTACAACAACACCGGCAGAGACATCTCTACTTCAGTATTCATTTGCATCGGCCTCGCCACCTGCGTTCTCCAGCCACTCCGCGCCATCTCCGCCATCGGCTCAGAAGTAAAAGAAAACACCATCGACCTCATGGTCATCACCCGCCTCTCAGCCTGGCGCATCGTCTTCGGAAAATGGATATCGCTCGTGTCCCAGTCCGCCCTCATCATCGCCGCCGTCACCCCCTATCTCATTCTCCGATACTTCTTCGGCGGTATGCAGCTCTTCGCAGAACTGATGATACTCTTCACCATCTTCCTCGCATCCGCTGGCATCACAGCTGTATTCGTCGGGCTTTCATCACTCCCATCTATGATTCTTCGCGGACTGATTGGCCTTGGTTGCGCCTTCTTCATTAGCGCAGGTATGATCCAGCTTTTCGCCTCAAATTATGTGTATCGCGAGCTAGTAGAGCTCTGCTCATTCCAGTTCCCTGAGGCCATCTATGTCTATTTACTCCTCGTCCTGAGCACCATCTACCTCGCATGGCTAGCACTAGATTACGGTGCAGGTACCATTGCCCCCATATCAGAAAATCGCTCCACCCCACGTCGCCTCATCTGCCTTGGCATCATAGCCATACTCTTCCTCATCATCATGCTAAGCCCCGGTGATTTCCGCATGGCCACCCCTATTTTCATGCTGATCATTTCGGTACCCATCAGCATCATCTCACTCACTGAACATCCATTTACCACGCCCACAGTAAGCGTTCCATTTGTGAAAAAAGGGATACTCGGTAAACTCGGCAGCTATTTATTTTATCCAGGCTGGGCATCAGGTTTAAACTTCGTGATGCTCCTCTTTGCTCTCACCTTCGTGTCTGCATTTCTCTATGACCCATCACATCGTTTCTATGATGCTGGCTTCCGTAGGGAAATTATCACAGTCACTGGCATTATCTTCTCCTGCCTCGTCTTCCCTCTCCTACTAGCACGCATTTTCTTCAGAAACACCCTCCAACTCTTCGTCTTCTACCTCGGAGGCATCATCGCCACCTCGGTCTTATGGATCATCATCATCGCAATCGCCGAAGAAACTCGCACATTCGGAATCTACGCAGTCTTCAGCTGGCTCCCCCCTGTGCAATTTAACATCTTTGACCGCAATTCTACTGAAGAAATTGCCCACTCTATCGCCATTCCAACCTTCCTCATCTACTGGCTAGCCTGCGTATTAACCTCTCGGAAATTCTGGAAACATATCAGAGACAACGACAGACAAGCTGATGGCATCATCGAAGCAGAACAAAGTCTAACCGCCACCAAAGAGCAAACAAGCCAGTAAATAATGACCCCAGACCAGCTAAAAAAAGCCCGCATCAAAGCCACCGCCTGCGCAGAAAGTGTCTCACTTCCCCTCCGCTCACGCGTCTGGAAAGGCATGGCTGGTGAGTTTGCCGGAGCCGGCTCTGGTTCATCACTAGACTTCCAAGACCACAGAAACTACGTCCCTGGTGACGACCCACGCCACATCAACTGGCAAGCCTACGCCCGCACCGGAACCTACACCATGAAACTCTATCGCGAAGAGGTCCGCCCCATCGTCGACATCGTCCTAGACGTCTCTGACTCCATGTTCTTCGAGGAATCCAAATCCATCCGCGTAGCCGAAGTCTTCTACACCATCATCAGCACCGCCCTCCAAGCAGGAGCCGCCACTAACATCCACCTCATCAAAGGCTCAAGCCACCGCCAACTCCCCATCGAAGCAGTCCTCAGCGACCAATGGTTCAAAATCTCAACCGAACTAAAAGACGAGCACCCCAACCGAGCTCCCAACCTAGAAGCCATCCCTCTAAGACCCAACACCATCCGAGTCTTCATCAGCGACCTCCTCTTCCCAGGCGATGCCAACCCAGTCATCCGCCACTTCACCCAGCGCCAAGGCTCACTCATCCTACTCTGCCCATTCTCCCCATCCGAAGCTAATCCAGACTGGCAAGGCAACTTCGAATTCATCGACGCGGAAACCAACAACCGCCACCCACACCGCATTGAACCCCACGTCCTGCGCGACTACAAAAAAACCTACAACAAGCACTTCTCCCTCTGGCACAACGCCGCCCTAAAACACCAATCCCCCCTAGCCCGCATCCCATCAAACCTAGACCTCATGGATGCCCTCCAGCTAGACGCAATCAAAACCGGAGCTCTAGAAATTACCGCCTGATCTTACCGATCGAGCATTCTCACCCTGTGATTAAGAATGAGATAAAATTTATCTCACCATTGCTTTTCTCAAGCTTTGAAGTAGGTTACCCGCACATCAACTCTCCCATAGAATGAGTAAAAAAGAACCCACAGATGCGGATGCCACAAAACCAGATCAACCGCCCAAACAACCTAAGAAACGCCGCTGGTTGCGTCGCCTGACTTGGTGTGGAATAATCCTCGGCATCATTGGTTTCTTAATAAATGGAATCGTAGCTCGTAAGCTCGCTCATCACTTCTTAAATAAAAGTTTAGAAGATCAAGGCATGACCGGAACCGTTGAAATTCAAGGGTCAATTCTGTCTGGCTTCCAGGTCCAAAATCTCATATACACCGGCACCCAGGGCATCCAGTCACTAAGCATCGATGAAGTGACTCTAGATTATCAAATCATGCAGCTGATTGATCTAAAAGCAGACAAACTAGCAGTCACCAACCTAAAAGCTGAGATCGACATCGCTAAATTCAAACCTAGCGAAAAGCCCGATGAAGCAAGTAACTGGAAGGAAACCCTAAAAACGATCAGACCATTGATCATGCACCCTGAGATCACACTAAAGGATCTAGACGTCACCCTACTGAATGATGGCCAGAAACTACTCCACTGGAAACTAGGAGCCATCCAACACGATGCAACTACCGATGAGATCAACCTAAACCAATGGATCATCTCAGACCCAAACAATCTCAGCACCCCAGAGCAATCAGCAACCTTCGTCTGGCAAGAAGGAAAACTTACCTCTGACCGCCTCAAACTCCTGTCCGAACTAACCCTAGGAGAAATCAATTTCGACTGGTCATCTGAGCTAAAAGGTGACGCCAGCCTACAATACCGCGATGCCATTATCGACGCCAACATTGCACAAAACACCACTCTAAACCTGCGCGAAGGAGAACTCAGAACCGATGACCTCTTCAAAACCCTCTCAACTTTTAGCATCCAGACTGACGACATAGACACAGAAGCCGTGATCAACAAGTTAGACCTCAGCATCCCTACAAAGGATCTACAATCAGCCATCCCCCTATGGAAGTTCGACGGCACACTAGGAATTAAATCGGCACGTTGGGAAAAATACTTCATCGAGAACACCACCCTCAGCCTCAAACAAGACAATTCAGAATACCAACTCAAGCTCGACTCCATCGCCCTCAACACTCCCCTAAAAATAGACCTCAACGGAAAATGGGACTTTCCAGACGCTACAAATTGGTCGGAATCCACAACTGCAGAGGTAAGTTTTAAGACCCAACTCAATGACGAGATCCTAGCACTCCTACCCCAGCTCCAAGAACTCCCCACAGAAATCAAACTCAATAGTAGCACCATTGCAGGTAAGGTTTCAGCTAAGCTATTGGAGGCCCAGCTAGCCAACGCATCTGCCAATATTGACTTTGCCGGAGTTAACGTAAAAGGATCAGATGTCCCAACACTAGCTATCAAAGCAGATATAATAGGAGACATCATCAAGTTCAACCTCCAGCCAAAAGAAGATTCCGTGTTCGAAGTTGCTGGGGAATTTGACTCAGAAAAACAAACTTACTTAGCCTCATTTCAAGCAAAATCAAACCTAGAGGACTCCCCGTGGATCAACAGCTTCGCAGAAGTCTACGGTTCACCTATCATGCTCAACAACCAGCTAGACCTTGTGTGGCAAGGAACAGGAAACCTTACATCTAACACCCACCAAGGAACCCTCACAACCACTGACCTACTACTCTCTCAAGCTGGAATGGCCCCCGCTAAAATCAACATCAAAGGCACTTATGACTGGCCAAAATCAGTCGACATTGAAACCCTCAGTACCGAGCAAGAAGACCTATTCGCCAACGCCTCAATACTCTGGGACGGAAAAGAAGTCTCAATCAGAAGCTCAGAAATCAAACGCGATGGCGAACTCATCGGCAGCATCAAAGGCAAACTCCCCTTCTCCACCGAGATCGACAGCAGTAAGAAATTCTTCGCACAAACATCGCCTTGGGATATCAACATCGATACTGAACCTCTATTACTCAAAAGACTTTCCGAGCTCCTCCCGCTTTCAGATGATCTTAATCTAACAGGAACCCTCCAAACCAAACTCAACATCTCAGGAAGCCCTCGCCTTCCTCAGATCAATGGAAACATCGACGTTGAATCCTTGAGTGACGTGTTCGAGCTAGGATTAGACAAAATTTCACTCAACACCAAACTCGCTACGGAAGACAAATTACTCAACATCGACGGCAACCTCCTCGAAGCTGGCAAGCAGCTCGTCACCATCGACCTCCAACTCCCATTCACTCCCCACCAATGGCTCGAAGATGATAATCTCCTAGAAACCATCCAGACCAACTCAGAGCTAAAAGGCTCCGCAGAAATCAAACAACTACCACTCGGAAGACTCACTAAATTCGTACCAGATCTAGAAAAACTGGAAGGCATGTTAGATGTCAAAGCTGAATTCCAAGGCACCATCGCAGAACCAAAATACAAAATCAACTTCAACGCAGACCTCCCCATCATCAGCCTAAAAGATGCAGGCATAGGAGATATAACCAACGTCAAACTCAAAGGTGAGCTAGATCAAACCATGATTCTCGATGCAGAATTGGACGCCAAAATCAATGGAGGTAAGTTTTCCATCATCTCAAAAGTCGACGTCAACACCCCTGATGCCCCCATCTTCGATGTCAAACTCACCACCCGCTATGCCCTCATCTACAGGGACGATGTAGTGGCGATGCGCACCAATGCGAACTTAACCCTCAAAGGAACATTAGAAGATGCTACCATTTCTGGCGACATCGGCATAGTCGAGTCTCTCTTCTACAAAGACGTAGACCTCATCCCCATCGGCGTCCCGACAGGTTCAGTAGGAACTGTCAGCCTCCCATCTATAGACACCAAAGCTAAAGAAACACTCCCCATACCAGCACCCTTCGATCAATGGAAACTAGATCTAACAGTAAACACTGAAGACCCTATCTTGATCCGAGGCAATGTTGGTAGCGGCCGAGTCGAAGGACTAGTCAAAGTTCGCGGCATCCTCGCAAAACCCAGTCTCGATGGAACCTTGTATGCTAAAAAAGTAAAAGCGAAACTACCATTCAGTGTTCTCCTAGTGAATACCGGGAAAATCATATTTAGCCCTAAAAACGGTTTCATACCAGTGTTAGAGATCAGAGGGAAATCTCAAGTAGGCTCACACAGCGTAACCCTCTTTGCCTATGGATCAGCAGATGATCCCAAGCTCGCACTTAGCTCTTACCCTGCTCTCCCTGAAAATGAAATAATGACTCTGCTTGCCACAGGAACAACTAATTCAGGACTAGAAGACCGAGATGTAGCCACCTTTAAAACTCTACAAATCCTCCTCCAAGAACTCAAGCAGCGCAGTGATCGGCCAGGAGGAAACAAGCTATTCAGTAAAGTCCTTTCCGGCATCGAAGACTTAGACCTAAAGGTCGGCGAAGTCAACGACCTCACCGGTGAAAAATACGCATCGGCCACAATAAAACTTCATCGCCGCTGGTTCCTAACAGCCCAGCTCGATGATAACCAACCACCACAAACGCGCGGCTTAGTCATCTTCGCATTAAGATTTCAATAACTAGTTCAAATGAGTAAATTAACCACAATAGCACTCACATTATACGGCAGCATACTCAGTACGAGTCATGCCGCAGAAGTGCAGGTGCGTGGCATCGATGAAGAACTTAGGCAGACGATGGCAGCACTAATCAAACCTAGATTAGAATTTATAGGCAAACGCACCGCCACCGAGTGGAGAGCTGATGACGCGGCATTTTTCCTCCGCGAATTATTGATTAAAAAAGGATACTCCCAGAGCAAAGTAAACTGGGAGCTACCTGGTAACGAGGTGATCATGCTAAAAGTAGATCTCGGAATCCGCTACGTAATAGGGAATGTCACAACCGTGAGTAATGACCCCCTCTCGGACAAATTAATCAACGAATATTTTAGCGAGATCATCCCACAAGGCAGTATCCTCAAACGTGAACAAACTCCTTATCTAGAAGATTACCCAGCAAAAGGCGCTACAAATATTGCCAACTATCTCAAATCACTCGGCCACTGGGATGCTCAAGTCAGCGTAGTATCCATAAACAAGCAGCCCACCGGCATGGTGAACATCAAGCTCAATATTCAGCGCGGCCCCATGCACAACATCCTTCCTCCAGCATTTACAGGCATCACTCCTGAGCAACGTATAGCCATCCAACCAGTAATCGAACCTTACATCGGCAAACCTGCGACCAGTGAAAATATTAGCTCGCTAAATAACGCCGTTCACCAGCACTACCGCGACCAAGGGTTCCAGTTCGCTAAGCTTAGGGTAAGTTCTCAAAACACCTCAGGAATCCAGATCAGTTTCAATGTAGACACTGGCAACCTCTACCAGGTGCGCAAGATCACCGTCGTCGGCAATGACAGAACTAAGACCACCAGGTTCACCCGCTATACTAAATCACTTGTCGGTGAAACATACCGCGAAAGTGACGCAAACGAAGTCGCTAAGAAATTACTCCTTACAGGCGCCTTCGAGTCAGTCAGACTCGTGCCTCAGAAAATCAACGCCAACCAACTAGATATCAACCTAGAAGTCACTGAGGCAAAACCACGCTTTATCCGCGCCTACGGTGGATTTGCCAGTTACGATGGACTCATCCTCGGATCATCATACACCAACCAAAACTTTCTCAACAAACTACAAACGTTTTCAGCACGAACCGAAATAAGCTCCCGCGGCTTACTCGGTGAACTCAGCCTAACAGAACCCTATTTCGCTGGAGTTCCTGTAAGCCAGACCACCAGATTATATGCTCTCCAACGTCGATTTGATGGTTATAAAAAAAACCAGACCGGCTTGGAAGCCTCATTTAATTGGGAACCAAGATCATCACTAACATCACGGCTCTATGCAGGCCTAGACTATGTCAAACTGGAAGCAGATGGCATCACCGACGAGGAACTCGGACCGGCTGACTATCTCAATACTAAAATTGGATTCGAACAAACCTTAGATCTCCGAGACAGCCCAGTACTACCGACTGAAGGCTTCCATGCTCGCGGACTCTTAGAATATGGCGCAATTAGCGGAGACGCTTCTAACAGTTATTTCAGAACCAACCTCAACGCCTCATACCGAGTCCAACTCAAAAATGAGAGTAAAAGCAGACTTATGTTCCGCTTTAATACCGGTGCTATTTTACCCTCTGACTCGAATGACCTCCCTATTGATCTCAGACTGTTCAGCGGTGGCTCGGACTCAGTAAGAAGCTTTGGTGAACGCGAGCTAGGACCACTCTCGGCATCCAGCGACCCTCTAGGCGGCGAAGCATACTGGAACGCCAGCGCAGAGTATATTCATCCATTTAATGACCTATTCTCCGGGGTCTTATTCTATGATACAGGTAATCTTTTCGCAGATGCAGGCGACTACTCGTTTAGTAATCCCACTCACAGTCTAGGCATAGGCATGAGGATTGATTTACCAGTCGGTCCAGCGAGATTTGAGTATGGATTCAATCTCAACCAGAAATCCGGCGAACCTAGCGGAGCATTCCACTTCGCCATAGGTGCTCAATTTTAGGATATAGGATATCTACCTTATTGTTGTGCCGCAGGTGCTGGTGCAGGCGCCACTGGAGTAAGCAGAGCCTCCACCGTCAAAGTAGCAAATGACCCCACTACGCCCGTGAAGCGAATCCGCCCCTGCTGATCGATCACATAAGTGTGTGGAGGATTACCTACTCGATATTGATTGAAGATTTGCTGTTGAGGGTCAGAGATATTCTTACTACTTGTCTGAGCTTCTTTTTCGAGCTCACGTAAATTTGCCAATTGATCCTTATTCACTCCAATAAGAGCAAAATCCTGCCCAGCATACTGCTTCTCCACATTACGCATGAAGCTCAGCAGCTCAATAGTTTGTTCAACTGGAAGATCAAAACTAGACCAGAAAACCAACATCACCACCTTCCCCTTGTATTGAGCTAAATTCACCGGCACTCCAGAGCTATCCACACCAGAGATTTCTGGAGCTGTGCATCCCTTACTCAAATTTTTCAAGCGATGAACCATTTCCATGGCGATCTCACCCACACTCGTTCCTGCTACCTTCGCATCGGCAGAATTAATAATCGCTTCTTTTACTAATGTGAGTCGACGCGCGTTATTCACAGCGGCATCACCCATTTCACTCAGGACGATGGCTAGTGAGATCCCCGCCACACCCTTTTGTTTAGGATCTTCTATCTTCTTGTATGCGTTCTCAACGAAGACTTTTTTCTCTAACACCGTCTGCTTAGACAAAGCCACGCTATAGCAAAACGTCCCTAGATCTGTTGCATCCATGTGAAACTTGCTAGCATAATCCATAATGAATTTCACGTCCTTAGTGCCAAGTGGAGTATTTGCTAGTAACCAACCTGCATACTTAAGAGCCCACGGCTGCTTCAGCTCCGCTCCCACCGCCTTGATCATTCGCTTTTTGTAGTCCTGAACATCTGGTTTCTTCGCCATTACTTGACGCATCATCTCCATCGATTGAGCTCCTGCTAACTCGCTCTGCCACGCTGTCATAAGCGCTTTATGCTCCTGCACTATGGCTTCCGCCTCAACCTCAGTACCTGCCGTCGCGACCAGTGATACAAAAAACGAAAAGAATATGATTGGTAAGTATTTCATGCCCATATCCGAGAACTTAACTCCAGAATCTTTTATGACAAGCTTGGAGAACAGAAATGTAAAGCAGTTGACTCAGCCCTTTCTTGATTTAAATTATCACTGCCATGCAATCCAAATCTCAACCAGAACCTCAATCCCTACCCGTCACTCAAACAGCGAGTAAAACGCCACAGGTTTTACAGAAAATTTTTAGCATAGTTGGATTCCTTCTGTTCGCTATGTTCTCCTCACTACAGTCCAATGATGTGAGCCAATACGGCACCTCACTATGGCTTACCGATACCTGGCTCATCGGCTACGGCGCCCTCGCCTTTGTCTGCCTCTACAATGTCCTCAGCCCTTTTTCACCAAAAGTATTTCTGTCACTAGCAGGCATCACCTTTGCTCTCGCACTCTTCCGAGCTTCGCAGATCGACTGGAGCCAACCACTATTCTGCTTCATAGCCCCTGAAGAATTTGCCAAGCGCTACCCCGCAGGAAACGAAACAGGTGGACTAATCATCGTAACTCTCTGGCTACTCCTCCTCTGGAGGACCAATAAGAAAGCTCAAAAAAGCATCTAATACCTAGTAGTGAAACAAATAAGATAGGCGGCAAAGTAATTGTTCCTCCTGTCTAAGCCAGACCACCAGATCATAGGGCGCGGGGACGAGAGCAAAGATGCGATCATCATGACTGAGTAACAACATAGTTAGAAACAAACAGCTCCCCCCCTCTCAAAATGTGAAACATTATCTAAAACACCTCTAAGAAACTATTTGGTTAATTTGTTTTATGGAGTGATATGACTCATTACACGTTACGGGTGTTTATATCTCCAACTCCCCCTCTTGAGCACTTGAACTTTCACCTTAGTAATACCACGTGAATAGAACCCAAGTCGCTTACCACTTCCAATAGTGACATCGATAACACGCCCTTTAACATAAGGCCCCCTATCAGTAATAGTCAGTTTCTCAGACCGCCCATTGCTCAAATTTGTAACACGCACTTGGCTCCCCATAGGTAAAGTTTTATGAGCAGCAGTGTATGCGCTATCATAAAGCCTTCTCCCACTAGCTGTCTTAGTCCCATAGTTAGTTTTCACACTATACCATGAAGCTATTCCATACTCCGTAGAAAGAACTTTAGCCGTAGAAGTGGACTCCGGTTTATTGACTGATACAGGAACGCTCTCACTCTTCTTTTTGAGTTCAGCATTTGTGTTACTTGCACAAGATGCTAACAACGTGATGTGTATGGAAGCACCTAGAAGGATCAATTTATTCATGTTCATATTGTTTTCAGAGCTTATACTCAGAAATAAAAAAACTGGAACCCTAAAATGAGGATTCCAGCCTTTCTAAACTTTATAAATTATCTTCGCTTACTTCTTCCTACGAAGGAGCATGAATGATGATCCTAGTAGAATAAGTAGTGATGAGGATGGCTCAGGCACAGGACATGCTGTAACCATCACGTTATCGATGTCTAGTCCAAGTTGCTCAGCACCAGTTCCTACAATGTTGAAGGTAAGTGAATCACCTTGGGCGAATTCCAACCAATCAAAACTAGGATCTCCAGCCAAACCTTGTTGACCAAACATTGAGAATGAACCAATGTTTGAAGATGATGTACCAGATGTGCTAACAGTGTCTGATACAAACAGGAGTGATCCGTTACCATCTAAGATCTCTACCGTAAACTCAGTAGGACCATAATAGCTCCTATTACTTTCAGCGTAGTAATCAAACGTAAAGTCACTTAGGCAATAAGTAGCCGCCTTAGCATTAGTAATAGTGAATCCTATTGAACCGTCTCCATCACCAGCTGCTGTTGAGCCAAAACCGCCGAAACAACCGAAGTTACTTCCAGCATCATCTGAAATGATACCAGATCCTGGTCCAGAAATATCAGTAGATGAAATGCCTGTTGCTGTTGCTGATGGGGCTACACTAGTGAACGATTGGCCTGCGTTTAGGTTTTCAAAATCGAATTGTGTTAAAACTACTGGAGCTTTACATTCACAACCTTGCCAGTCAACTAGACCGATAGCCTTTTTTGAAATTTGGTTAATATTGTAACGAGTTGCATTAATAACATCTGCTGAAGTAATGGCTTTACGTTCCTCTTCAGATTTTGAATTCACGTATTTGCTAAGAGTAGAAGTAATTGTCCCCTTCTCTCTATTAACGGTGCCTATTTGCGATGCTAATTTGATCTGTTCTTCTGTGAAGTCATCCTGCGCATTAGCAAAAGAAGCCAAAGCTACAAGACCTAGGGATGAGTATAGGATAGGAGTTTTCATTTTTTATATATTAGGGGTTTGGGGAAATACCAGTAGGCCTGATATCAAGTATTTTTTATAATATGTCATTTTTTATGTCAATTTTTTATTTTAAAAACAATCAACACAACTTAACTTTATTTTAAATATAAACAGCACCTCATTCTCAATAAAAAAACCAGCAATGAAACCACAACACACTAAAATAAAATTAGTTACTAAAAATAAAGCCAAATAAAAATAAGTAAAAAACGCATTATTCTTCAACAAATACAGCTCTAACTATACCCTGCCACCGCATTTTGTATAAAATTTAACTATTCTTAACTAATTCACACTTCGTATTATATTTTATAACACGAATAGTAAGAAACTATGAATGCTTTAGCCAATCTCCGTCAACCAACGTTGCAATACTCCACAACCACCCGTCCTCTCCCAAATAAACAAAAAAATGGTCAGTAGCTCGCAGAATAAACGCTGAGCTCCTGACCATGAATCAAATACTTTGTATATGCTTAACGCGTTATTTCACAATCTTAGCAAGCAGATCATTCATCCGATTAACCATCTTTTGCGGGTTATCCATCATGCCCGCAGCAAGAAGAGCGTTGTCTGTGAGTTGCTGAGTAACCATACCGGCTAGCTCTGCATCAGTCTCCTTGAGTGCAGATAGATTCTTAATGACTTGATGCCTCGGGTTAACTTCCAGAATTACTTTTGGTTCTGGCGCCTCTTGCCCCATCGCTTTCATCATCGAACGCATCTGAGCATTCGGCGCATCCTGTGGAGCTAGTGCTGCCACTGGACTATCCACAAGTCGCTTACCTGCTTCCACTTTTTCCACGCGCTCACCTAGTGTTTCGGCCATCCAGCCAGTGAGAGCAGTAAGTGAAGCTTCATCGAGAGCTTCACCCTCTGTAGCTACATCATCTAGCTCAATATCCGCACGATCTGCGCTGACAAGCTTCTTGCCCTTAAACTCAGGCATCGTGTCAAACACATATTGATCCACAGCATCCGTAAAGATAGCTACTTCAATTCCGCGAGCCTTAAAGGCCTCAAGGTATGGTCCATTTTCTATAACCTCACGAGAAGCTCCTACAATATAGTAAATCTCATTTTGATCTTCTTTAGCGCGATCAATGTACTCAGCAAATGAAGTGAGCTTACCTGTATCAGTCATCGTAGACTCAAATCTTAACAACGTAGCAAGTGACTCTTGGTGCTCAAAGCTAGTCGCAATCCCTTCCTTAAGAAATCTGCTGAACTTAGCAAAGAACTCCTCATACTTCTCAGAATCATCCTTAGCTTGCTTCTCTAAGAACTTGAGAAATCTCTTAGTGATGAGCTTATTCAGTTTCTGGATCAACGCACTGTCTTGCATGCTCTCACGTGAGATATTCAGTGGTAAGTCCTCACTATCAATAACTCCCTTGAGGAAACGCAACCACTCAGGAAGAAGATTCTTCGGCTTAGCATCAATCATCACCTTGCGGCAATACAGTGACACACCTGCTTCCATTTGCCCCATTCCAAACTGCTCTTGGTTTTCCTGTGGCACGAAAAGAAGTGAGTTAATAGCCAGCGGAGCATCAGCACTGAAGTGCATCGTGTAGCGAGGCTCATCCCATGCACCAGCCACGAACTTGTAGAACTCAGTGTAATCTTCCTCTGAGATATCACTTTTAGATTTAAGCCAGAGAGCCTCAACCTTATTAACAATCTCTCCATTTAACTTAATAGGGAATGAAACGAAATTTGAATATTTCTCAAGTATCTGCTTGATACGGTCCGCCTTAGCGAACTCTTCCTGACCTTCCTTAAGCTTCAGCACCATTCGGCTACCGCGACCAATGCCTGAGCTATCTTCAATAGTATAACCAGTTGAGCCATCACTAGTCCAGACAAGATCCTCCCCTGCTTCTGGATCCCAACTATGAGTGTGAACTTCCACCTCATCAGCCGCCATGAATGCACTGTAGAATCCTACACCAAACTGACCAATCACGTCAGCATTACTATCTCCCTTTTCCTTCAACTGCTCAAGAAATGCCTTAGTGCCAGAGTGTGCAATAGTTCCAAGGTTCTCCTGCAGCTCAGCACGAGTCATCCCGATACCCGCGTCAGAAATAGTAAGCGTGTTATTCTCTTCGTCAGTCGTAATGTTAATCTCAAGCGGTAAATCACCGTCCACAATTGTGTTGTCAGTGAGTTGTCTAAGACGAAGCTTCTCAAGTGCATCTGCCGCATTGGAGACAAGCTCCCGCACAAAGATTTCCTTATCCGTATAAAGTGAGTGGATAACGATGTCCAAAAGCTGCTTCACTTCCGCTTGGAAGCCATGTTTTTCTATATCTGTTGTTGCCATAATTTGTTGTTAAATATGTAGTTTGTGTGGCGGAAACATACGGCTAAGCGACTAAGGATCAAGTCAAATTTACCAGCTATTTTAAAGCTAAAGTGTCATGTATCTCAGAGCCTAGTTCTTGGCTGTTGCTTCTGAAGCAGATCACGAAACCTTTTACCACTCCCTGCAATATAAAATCGCCCATCTTTATACTTCTTCACCCTCATGACCGCCCCTCTATAGCAAGCTATCAGGAATGCAATGAAAGCTCCGAACGCGCATGAATAGAAATAACCCACCTTTTCCTCATTCCCATAGTTAAAAGCCCAGATTGATGAGCCTAAAAGCATCACACTCATTGACACCCAGAAAAGCCGCCTATTGAAGAGTTTCTTCCTCCCTGCGTCCGATAAGCTGTAGCGGACAAGCGTGATCTTCCGATTAATGTGACAAGTGATGGCGTATATAATTATCCCAATAACAGGGATAAATATTAACAACGCCCAGTTAGGATCCACAAATTGGAGCTTCTTAGCACGGCGTTTCTCCCAAGTAACCTTCGCGCCAGTGAGAAAGCAGTATTTAGGTAACTCCACAATACGTCCAACGACGATAAACCTCCCAGACACCTGACCACCCTCCACCATATCAGGATATTGCACAGATTTAGGTGGATCATAAGGATTTACCGGTTCTTCCATACTTAAGAAATATCAGCGCAGCAAGGCAGAGCAAGCATCAAGTGAATGCATCGTTACTTACGTGCGCCATCGATTATATCCTAGATATTTGATTGCTAGTGAGTGTTTTTTGAGTAGCTTAATCAATAGAGACTATGAGTGAGAGTTCTACGATAAAACCTGAATCTAAACCCGCCTACGCGGTAGAAATCCGTGATCTAGTGAAGACCTACAAGTCCTCATTCAAACGTCAGACCTTTCGAGCAGTAGATGAGGTTTCGCTTAATATTGCACCCGGTGAAGTCTACGGACTCATCGGCCCAAACGGATCAGGAAAATCCACCACAATGAAAGCTCTACTTGGCCTCGTTGCCCCCTCCTCAGGGATCTGTAAAGTCTTTGGCTGCGACTCCCGACGTGTAGACGCTCGCAGCGAAATAGGATTTCTACCAGAAAACCCCTATTTCTATAAACACCAGACCTCAGCAGAAACACTCAAATTTTACGGTAAACTATGCGGCATTAAAGGTAAGGTATTAAAAGACAGAGTTGATGAATTGCTAGAATTAGTATCACTAGACCACGCACGTAATAGAAGACTCGGCGGCTACTCCAAAGGAATGCTCCAGCGTGTAGGCCTAGCTCAAGCTCTCATTCAGAACCCCCGCTTACTCGTATTAGATGAACCAACCGCAGGAGTTGATCCTATCGGTTCCCGCGAAATAAGAGATCTCATTTTCAAGTTAAAAAAAGAAGGCGTCACCATCTTTCTATGCTCCCATTTGTTAGAGCAAGTTCAGGAAGTTTGTGACCGAGTGGGTATTATATTCGAAGGTAAAATGGTGAATGAAGGAACCCTAGAGGAGCTAACAGCGATCGAAAACCAACATGAACTCATCCTAGAAAATGCGGATGATGGACTATTAGAATCAATAGATGAACTCATCAGGCAGCATTCTAACAGTGGTGCTAAATTAATAAGCAGTGGAACGCCCAGATCATCGCTAGAAAAATTATTCATCGATACTGCCAAAAGCAGAAGCAGAAAGGAGAACAAGTAATATGTCAGCACTTACCGAAGACTTCCAAAAGACGTCATTCATCTCACTCTCCAGAATCGGAGTGATCGCCAGCCACACCTTCACCCAGCTAGTCAGAATGAAGGTATTCTACTTCCTCATAGCCTTCGTTATCCTTCTCTGGGGAGCCAAACAAATCATATTCCCTAACGAAACCGGCGGCGACAGCAGCCCAGAACAAGAACTAAGGCTGATCAAAAGCGCAGGCTTCGCAGCCATGAACATGTTCTCTATGCTGCTAGCCCTCTCAGCCACAGCCCTTCTCATCCCAAAAGACATCGAGGACCGCACACTATACACCATTTTGTGTAAGCCCGTGCCCAGGCTAGACTACCTCTTAGGTAAACTATTAGGAGTTCTCGTCTTAATCTTTGTCTCCCTCATTGCCATGGATTTAATGCTAAGTTTCTTCCTCCATCAGAAAGCATCCGCCATCCTCGCATTACACACAGCAGACCTCCAAGCAGTAGGAATGCCCCCAGAAATGATCAGCGAACAACTCGCTAGCCTCAAAGCCCACGGAGTCACTATGAATCTCCATTTTGCGACATTTGCTATCTTCCTGAAAGCCATCGTCATCGCCTCCATCGCCCTTCTAATCTCCACCTTTTCTACATCCACCTTGTTCACCCTGATTTTAACCCTGATCATCATAGTCATCGGCCTCATCCAAGCAGACGCCAGAGAATACGCCACTACCATGGCTGAATTTGGCCAGCATAATCAACTCTCCAGCATCTCATTAGCCATCGCTGTTTTCTTCCCAGATTTACAATTTTTATCTATCGAAGACGGCGTCATAGACGGCCGAGACGTCCCACTCATCATCATAGGCCAGATCTCACTCATCGCACTTTTGTATTTTGCAATCTACGTTGTTCTCTCTTGGTTCACCTTTAGAAAGAAGGAGTTTTAAGCAAATGAGAAATCTAAAAAACATCATCGTCATCATCTTAGTACTCGGCGTAACTGGATGGCTCAGGATGCCCTTTGAACAGAAGCTTTCTGAGGAACTACACACCCTTAAGCTAGTACCGCCCAGACTGACCCTTAAGGACCGCACTAGACTCAAACAGAAGGCATTCGTGGCGACTTACGGTAGCCTTCGTCCCACCATTGCAGCCTTCATGAGCGTCAAGACTAGCCGCTATCATTCAGACCAAGAGTGGGACAAAATCGAGGATTCCTTTGACGAAATCGTGCTTCTCGACCCCTATAATTACTACTACTGGGAAATGGCCTCATGGCACATGGCTTCAAACGCAGCAGCCGACAAAAGGGATGACAAAAGCCTCACTGAAGTAGGTAGACAACAGGTATTTAAACAATACATCCAGAAAGGAAAGGACATCATTAATCGCTCAATTGAGGTAAATCCAGACGACTGGAGATATTTAAATCTCAAAGCGATGTTAGAATCCAACAGATACAGAAATCCAGACTACGCCGCAGCAGTCGCAACCTATCAGGACCTACTCAAGCTTCCAGATCTCCCACAACACGTAATAAGAGAAATCAAGCTGAAGATCCTGTTCTGCATGCAAAAATTACCAGAACGTCACCAAACTGCCTACGATTACGCCCTTGATCTATTTGCTCTAGGAAGAATATACCGCATGCCTACCGTGCTGAATGAAGTATTAATTGGCCAAAATCACCCATTAAATAACGTTGATAAAAAACTGACCTTCAGCGAGATTTATGGATCTAATGCTGCCGCTTATCATAACCTCAAAATTAAGTGGCAACGTCGCGACTTAGGTCAAAAGCCATACGGTGTGGAAAAATCGATTGAAGAATTAGAAGGCCTGCTTAATATCCCGCAAGATAAACGTCTATTCCCTCACGAACCTAGCATCATGAAATAATAGCCATGAGAACCAGCAATCTATAGTTAGGACAAACTTACTCTATTTTTTTCTTTCCCTTTGCCCCTCTAGCGTTCATGCATAGACATCACCCAGTCATTTCAACTATATATAGTCCATGAAGATCGCATTATTTGGAGATATCCACGCAAACTTAGAAGCTTTAGAAACCGTTCTAGCCGATGCCGAGGCGCAAGGCTGCGATAGCTATGTTTGCCTTGGAGATGTGGTCGGATATAATGCGAACCCATCAGAATGCTTAGAAATCATCCGCCAGATGGACTGTCCAGTAGTCAAGGGCAACCATGATGAAGACGCAGGTGGTGACCACTCTCTTGAAATGATGAACCCGATCGCCGCTGAGGCTCTTCAGTGGACACGTGATCAACTCACCGACGAGCAACGTGAATTTTTGGCCAGAATGAGAATGGTCAGACAGGTCGAGGACTTCACCATCGTCCACTCCACATTGGATCAACCAAATGTCTGGAATTATGTGACCAATAAATTTGATGCCATGTCAAATTTCTCCTACCAATTTACCCAAGTCTGCTTCCACGGCCATACCCACGTACCCAGAGTCTTCGTCCGCGGAGCTAAAGTGCAAGACGTTCCACCAGAATCAATAGCCATTGAGGAAGGCATGAAATATTTCATTAACGCCGGCTCAGTCGGACAGCCTAGAGACGGAGACTGGCGCGCCTCATATTGCATCTATGATTTGGAAGCTAAGCTCATTTACTTCCGTCGTCTTGAGTATGATATCGAGACTACCCAAAAGAAGATTTTAGCAGCAGGACTACCAGAAGCCTTGGCTAATCGTCTTGCTGACGGCAGATAAACCTTTAGTTGTTGAGGGGCTCTCCTAGATCATGAAACCGCTCGAAGTTGTCTGTGCCTTAATCATAGACAATAATGGTAAATTTCTAGCATGTCAGCGAGGAACTAATACATCACTTGCCGGTAAATGGGAGTTTCCAGGTGGCAAAATCGAACTGGGTGAATCCAAGGAATCAGCATTAAAACGAGAAATCCTAGAGGAGCTAGAGGTAAGTATTTCAATCCTCAGACCACTCAAAACGATAACCCACCAATACCCTGATTTTAAAATTGCGCTCTCCCCATTTCTTTGCCAGATCAATGGTTCAGAACAGCCTACCCCCATCGAACACGCTCAAATCCGCTGGGTAGATTTAGCCGAAGCTGTCACACTAGACTGGGCCGAAGCCGACCTACCAATCATTGAACAATTTAAACATTTATCATGACTACAAACTCCACAAAACTCATCGTCTTCGACTGCGACTCCACACTTTCTTCCATCGAAGGCATCGATGAACTAGCTCGCGAAAAAGGTGCTGACATATTCAACGAAGTAGAAGCTCTCACCAATGCGGCAATGAACGGAGAAGTACCGCTAGACGAGGTCTTTTCACGTCGCTTAGAAATCATCCAGCCAGATCTAGCAACCTGTAAAAAAGTAGAACAACTCTACATCGACACCGTAGAACCCACAGCCGTAGATACCCTCAGTGCTCTGAGAAACCTCGGCTACACACCCATCATCCTCTCAGGAGGCTTCAAAAGACTGATCGAACCCTTAGCTGGATTTCTCGGCATCGAGAGAGTCGAAGCAGTACCACTCATACTAGATGACGCTGGAAACTATATAAAATTCGACAACACCTACCCAACTACATACAACGGTGGAAAGCCAGAAATCATCGAGAAACTCAAAGCTGAATTCTCCCCTGAACGCATCATCATGGTAGGCGACGGAGCCTCAGATCTTGAGACCAAAGACGGTGTAGACCTCTTCGTAGGATATGGGAAATACACTGACCGCCAAAAAGTCCGCGAGGGAGCAGATCACTTTATCTACTCACTAGCTGACCTATTAGAGATCATTTAAGCTCAGTTCGGAGATGCTCTATCGCCTCTCTCAAATCTGACTCCGTTATCTCATCTGAAACAAAACTTACCCCTAAGGCCTTCAAAAGCACAAAACGGATCGATCCACTAGAGAATTTCTTATCAGTTAGCAGCTTCTGCATGATAGTCTCAGTCGCTATCTTCTCATCCAGAACAAGCGGTAGTTGAAACGCCTTTAATAATGCTAATATGCGAGTTCCCTCTTCAACCGATAACGTACTCTTTTTCTGCGACAGATAGACAGCAGCTCGGATACCTAATGAAATAGCCTCACCATGAAGAAGCTCACCATAAGGCAGACTAGCCTCGATACCATGCCCAATAGTATGGCCAAAATTCAACAAAGCTCTAGTATCATTTAGTTCCTGCTCATCCTCCTCGACCACCCGAGCCTTGATAGCCAGATTTCTCGCTAATAGGTCCGCCGGTGGTTCCTGATCAGCAGGATCTAAATTCTCTAAATCGGCAAACATCGCCTCATCTCGGATCGCAGCATGCTTTATCACTTCTGCAAACCCCTCACGGTACTCACGCCCTGGCAAAGTGCTTAGTGTGCCCGGATCTACGATGACCATCTTGGGCTGATGAAACGCCCCCACAAGGTTTTTCCCCTCCGCGATGTTCACCCCAGTCTTCCCACCCACTGAGCTATCAACTTGAGAAACGATAGTAGTAGGAATCTGCACAAATGGAATCCCACGGTAAAACACTGCCGCCACAAATCCAGCAAGATCTCCCACCACTCCCCCGCCCAATGCAACCACAAATGATTTACGTCCGTGCCCAGCTTGTGTCATCTCCCGGCATAATACCTCGACATTTGCCATACTCTTAGCAGCCTCGCCAGCCTTAACAACATGCGTAGAAATACTCATTCCCGCATCAGTAAGCGCTTTCGTTACCGACTCAGCATAATAAGTCTCCACATTCGAATCCGTGATCAAGGCACATTTCGATGATAACCCCAATGATGAAACTTTCTCGCCAAGAGAATCTAGCATTCCGTATTCGCACCAGACGTCATAACTCCTGTCCGCTAAATCAATATGTACCTTGCTCATGGAAATGGACTAAAGTATGCTGACTCTGAAGTAAATCATGAATTCATGCTGGCAAAATAAAATCGAACGAATACCATCCCTAACAGACCAACACCTATAGAGATCATCCTAACTGGTAGAAATCAAAACAGCTGACAATTTAACAACCCACCCCAATATCTTATTTAAAATGGACAAAATCCAAATCAAATGCACATCATGCGGACAAAAATTCGCAGTCACCGAATCATATATAGGTAGAATGGTAGAATGTGGTGCCTGTGACGAAAAATTCAAGGTCGAGGGAGCCGCAATAGTGAGACAAAAGAAACACTATCCCGGTGAAAAGTCCGAGTCAAACGCCGCGACATTTGCCAAATCTCCCAACACTACTACCGCCCCCCAACAAGAACAAGATGTCTCATTCCAAACGGCTAGCTATCAGAATGTAAGTGCCGAATACGCTCAACCACAAAAACCAATTAAAACGTTGATGCTCATCATCGGAGCTCTAGTCATTCTATCCTTCATCGCCATCTTCCTCTTAGGTGGCCGAGAAGGAGGAATCCTCAAAGGACTTGATAACACGAAGCGCCTCGTCCTTGCCGGATTCATCGCTGTGGCTGGCACGGGTCTAATCTTGGCTGGCACTAGGAATAAAGTGAAGGGCTTGTTACTTTCATTGATATTAGGCGGCTCACTATTGGCCATGCCATTTGTATTTCCTGAGGTCTTAGAATCAACGATCACAACAAACGCGTTTGATGACACTAGCCTCTCAGACTCAAAAGACTCTGATACAGAAATAGATGAAACCAGCTTCTCAGCCAGACTAGACGATTATAAAAACTCAATCGGGTTTGATAAAGTAGAAGCATCCAGAGTAGCTCTAGACGATCCAGATTCTCTAAAAGCAATTGTATTACGCGACTGTAAAATACAATATCTCGATACAATACTCCCCTATTTACAATACACAGTTGGTTTCCAATCTCCCCCTGTGACCTATACATTTGGCCGAGAACTCAATGGTCAACCCATTACACTCGTCACATTTGTCACAGATACACCACTTGAGCGAGTCTTCGAAGTAACTCAAAAGTTCGGAACCCCACAGGAAATGAATGACGTCAGATCTGCCCTCAAAGTGATCGAGATAGTAGTCGATACAAACACCCTCGTAGGCCAACCCACCGAACGAACTAGTGACCCTAGTAATCAGCACTACTTTGATTCCAATTATTTAGAACTCATCAGTATTGACCGAAGTAAACAACTCGATGCAGCAAAAAGACTTCAAACAGCAACAAGAAAAGGAAGACAGTCAGACATCTCGAGGGCTTTAGTTGACCTCATCAACACGAATGACCACGAACTATCCAGACAAGCCATCACCACGCTCCACCAATGGACCTTGCCTGAATACAATACTGATCAAGCTGTACTAGAATACGCAAGGGAGGTAGCTGGTACAGACGAAATGACTAGGCCAGTCATGGATTACCTAACCGATTTAAATGTAGCTGGCTCTGAAGAAGTATTCGCTAAACAATGGGCATCACCAAAAGGATATCTACTTTGGGAAAACTATCTCATAAGAGCTAAAGACCGCGGTGAACAAGCTGTCATTTCTGTACTCCCTACTGTTAGCAAAACTCACTATAAATCTGCAGCTAGTATCCTCAGCCAAGTAGGAACAGCAAAGTCTATACCCACCATAAATGCATTGCTACCAAAGACTAACGAAGAAGATAAAAAGTATTTTAAAGCAGTTATTGACGAAATCAAATCTCGACAGTAGTCTGCGCTTGCAGAAAAAAGAAGACATCGTTTTCTCACCTTTCTTAGAAGATTTAGAAAGGCCACCGTGGCGGAATTGGTAGACGCCCCAGACTTAAAATCTGGTGTCCTTCGGGGCGTACCGGTTCGATCCCGGTCGGTGGTATTTTCTTTCTTCTCTTCTGCATTTGCTCCTTTCGCATTGATTACTTCTTATTAAGAATACCATTATGTCATCTAAACTATCTCTTGCTATATGTGGTTGCGGATCTCGTGCCCGCACTTATTCTAACATCGCAATGAGCCTCGATGACCAGTTTGAAATCATTGCTGGCGCTGACCCTATTACTTCCAGAGTTGACGCCATTCGCAAGACTTCAAACAATCCTGATTTTAAATCCTACGACTCCGCAGAAGAACTCCTCGCTCAGCCCAAGCTCGCTGACATCATGCTCATCACCACGCAAGACCAGTATCACTTCGGCCCTGCTAAAAAAGCATTAGAACTCGGCTATCACATCCTCCTAGAAAAACCAGCTGCACAAAGCATTGATCAAGTCAGAGAACTTGCTGATATAGCGAAAAAACTAGATCGAAAAATCATACTCTGTTTCGTTCTCAGATACACAAATTTCTATTCAAAGGTAAAAGAAATAGTCGATTCAAAAAGACTCGGTGAAATCGTCTCCATACGTGCTCACGAGGGCGTAGATGCCTTTCACCAAGCACACTCATTTGTCCGAGGACACTGGGCTAAATCAGCTGAGTCCACTCCCATGATCATAGCCAAATGCTGCCATGATACCGACATCATTTCATGGCTAATGGATTCTCCCTGTAAGTCAGTTTCATCCATTGGTGGCATATCACACTTCTCCGAAAAGCATGCCCCAGAAGGAGCAACAGAGAGATGCACAGATGGCTGCCCACACGCAGATACCTGTCTCTACAGTTCTCTAAGATACACTAGCGACAGAGAGCGCTGGCTAAACATGGTCTTCCCTAATCCCACAGAAGAAAGAACCAAAGAAGAAATTCTTGATTGGCTCAGTGTTTCACCTTGGGGACGTTGCGTCTATAAATGCGATAATGATGTTGTTGACCACCAGCAAGTAATGATGGACTTTGAAAATGGAACTTCAGCCACCTTATCAATGACAGCATTCGATTGTGGCAGAACCTTAGAAATCTACGGAACCAAAGGCTCATTAAGAGGTGGCGACTCCATTAAACAGCAATTTGATACTGAAATAGTCATCCGTGATCACTACAACGGCGAGCTAGAAAAAATCAACCTCGAAGACCATGTCGCCAGCGAATACGCAGGACACGGAGGTGGTGACTTTGGCCTCATCAGTGCCCTGTCCGGAATCATCCATGGCACTCATAATTCAGACTCATCTCTGATCGAAACCGCTATCGAAGGACACGTCATCGGTTTTGCCGCAGAAAAATCTCGTCTACAAGGCGGAGTAAAAATCACCCTGTAATAATAAAAGCCCTCTCAAATGTCTGAGAAGGCTTTCTGTTAGATACTTAAAGTAAGAGTTAACTTAGCTCTTATAAATATTCTTGTAATACTCGTCTGCCATACGGTCAGAATCGAAAAACGGAACAACATCGTTCATGCTGTTAAGCACCACATCCCACCAAGCATCTTTATTCCCATAATAAAGTGGAAGAACTTCTGTATCCATTAGCTGGTAAAATCCTAACATGTCATGCTGATCTCTAGCCTCTGGCGATAAATTACGGTCCGCCTCAGGAATCAAGAAGGAATTCTTCCCAGTTTTAGCAAATTCACAGACCCAGCCATCATACGTAGAAATATTCACACTCCCATTCATAGCTGCCGTCATTCCAGATGTGCCAGATGCCTCTCGTGTCACAATCGGATTGTTGAGCCACAAGTCAGATCCATCTTTCATCAGCCTAGATAGATCAAGCTCGTAACCCACAAGAACAGCTGCATGCGGAAACTTATTCGTTAAATCACATAACCCGTTAAATTCCTCAATCGCGCCGTAATCCTTAGGATAAGGCTTACCTCCCCAGATGATCTGCACTGGCTTATTTGTGCGCTCTAGCATGGTAGAAAATCGCTCCAGATCCCTTGCTACCAAATTAGCACGCTTATATCCTGCAAATCTACGCGCCCACACTATGGTAAGCACGTCTGGATCAAACAAACGTCCAGTCTGGTGAGCCACTTCCTTACAGAGCTTCTCTTTCAAGATTCGTTTGCGTGCGGCCAAAGCCTCTTTATCATTCGCGGCTCTCGCCTCATCGAGTTCTTTGTCAGCCCAGTATTTTTTATTCTGAGCATTTGTCACGTGAGTGATCTCACAGATTCCTTCGTGACCCTTCCACATCTCACGAGACACCTCGCCATGAAGCTTAGAAACAGCATTGGCAATCCTGCTCATGCGAAGCCCAGCAAGTGTATGATTAAATGTATCATCATGGACACCTGCCATCTCTCTCACTTCTTCAGCAGGTAATCCTGAAAAGAATCCAAATTTCATCAGCAGATCAAAGCTAGATTTCTCATTTCCTGCTTCCACTGGAGTGTGAGTAGTAAAAACAAAACGCTTTTTAACCTCATCCATCGACTTATACTTAGAATATACGTAGAACGCTGCTGAAAGCGCATGCGCCTCATTGAGATGCCACACATCAGGATCCACTTTTAACTCTTCCAGCAAGCGTGCTCCACCTATTCCAAGAAGCATATACTGTGCAGTCCTTGTAAGTCCATCTGAGTCATAAAGTCTGTGAGAAATCGTGCGGGAAACGTGATCATTCTCATCAATATCCGTAGTAAGGAAATACATTGGCGCCGTTCCAAACGTATCTGCCGGAAGATACATAGCCTTCACCCAGACATCTGCCCCATGGATTTTAATCGTATACTTGATCCCTGTATCCTTTAGGAAATGATAAATCTTACGTCTGTGTGAAACAGCCATTTCTCTATTCTCACCACGCACTTGATTATAATAACCAAATGACCACAAAATCCCGATCCCTATCTGGTTTTGCTTAAGGTCATAGACACTACGCATATGAGAGCCTGCCAAAAAACCAAGACCTCCAGAATAAATCTTCAAGGTCTGATCAATGGCGAATTCCATAGAAAAATAAGCAACACTCTTACTATATTCAGGAGCGATTTCGTAAGGATGACTAAAGGGCTGTGGTAAAAAACTCATAGATTATTTAAAATTATATTTTGTGGTTATCCGAAATTAATATACGAACTATCCTAGTGCGTCTAGCTACATTTCCAGTTTCTCATTTTTATGACACAACTTCATTCCAACCCTTGCTACTTGCCTATACGAGTGTAGCTTCCCACCATATCTAACATTCTCAAAAGCATTAAAATGAATAGCAACTCACCAACATTCTCCAAATGGTTTCTCCATATCAGTGCCATGATAGCCATTTCTGGCGCCAGTGCCTGCCAGCAGAATGTTCCTACTGATCAACTTACACAAACACCCCTTCAAACCACCCCTCAAAAAAAACTTACCCCTGTCATCGTCACACAACCACAAGCCATCCTCCCTACTAAACTGCATCAAATCAAACACCAAGGCATTCAGTTCAACATCGTTACTTTCGACACCAGAAACCAGCAACTCATCGTCGCTGATCAACCAAAAGGGCCAGGCTCAACATGGGCAGACGCAGAAGCCGCAGCTAAAGCAAATAACGGCATCGCCGCCATCAACGCAGGCTTCTTCACCCCAGAAGGCTCCCCTCTAGGTATCGTCATTTCAAATGGCAGCAAACGTGGCTCTAACAACCCCTCATCATTAGGAACGGGTATCTTCTATCACACCCCTACCGGTGCCAGCATTTCGCGCAGAGCCATCTGGACTAAGCTATCACAATCCCCTCCCTCTCACCTCCTCCAGTCTGGCCCCATGCTACTAGAAAACTCCAATCCAGTCGCAGGTTTATCTGACAAATCTTCACGCGTCAGATCCTTCATCGCCACCGATGGAAAAAAACACTGGTGTATCGGTCATGCTGAATCCTGCACTTTAGCACAGCTCTCCAAAGCTCTCACCTCATTAGAAACCCCTCAATTCAACCCAACCACTGCACTCAACCTTGACGGAGGACGCTCATCTGATCTATGGGTAGCTTCATCAGTAGCTGGCGGAGACAAAACAATTCGCCCATTTTGGAATAAACCAGTGCTGAATTTCCTCATACTTAAAAGTAACTAAAACACTCACTTCATGACACTTTCTAAATACAGAACTTTTCAACAAGTTCTCACCATGGCCTTTGCCATACTCAGCTTCTCCCAGTTAACTGCTTCGGCGAGACTTGAACAGGTATTACTACCAGTTAACGATAAAGACAAAAAAGTAACCTTCACTTTCTATCATTTCGATTCCTCAAAATCCGCCAGCCTAACAAACGTCAAAGAAAACATCGGCGAGAGCACCACTAACGCTAAAGCAGTAGCTGGTATCTCAGCATCTGCTACCACCAATATTTCCTACCAATCCGGCAAATTTACCATCCCGAATAATGCATTATTCGTCATCCAGAATGGGGCACTCACAGGCGCGGTAAAAACAACAGGCATCCACAAACACACTCTCGTTCTAACAGATGGAAAAGGCCGCCACGCCATCGCTTACACCCCAAATGTTAGTACTACGGAACTCGGCTTCGCACTTAAAAATTTCCTCACATCAAGCAAAACAAAATTCACTACTGCCATAATCACAGACTCAGGAAACCAATGCGGATTCTACAAAAAAAATGGCAACTACAATCCCTATTACCTCAAAGAGCTCAAAAAGCCAGTTCAAGCCATCATCGTGAAATAACGATTCTTTTGAACAGCTATCTCCTCAAGTAGTCATATCCTATGTGATCACTCTACTACTTCTCATTGCATTCATAGGCTTCCTTGCAGGCCTCACCATCCTAAAAACAAACAACATCTCCCCAGAACTATTCAGTGTTCTACAAAACGTCCCCTACCATGACAAATTAGGGCATCTCATCCTCATGGGAATTCTCGCTTACCTAGCTGTCGCCACGTTTTCTCCACGACTTAAAATCAACAACCACAAACACCCACACTTAATCGTAGGAAGCTGTGTCGCCACCATCATTATCATTGAGGAAACCTCACAGTCTTACTTCCCCACCCGTAGCTGCTCATGGCTAGATGCAGCAGCAGGCATAACCGGAGTTTTTATAGCCATCTTCATCTACAAAAAAACCGCAGCCTACCGCAAGAAACCTCTAGCTTCCTAAAGTCCTAATCCTCAGATTTTAAAATCATCTGAAAAAGCTGATCTTTCAGTGCCAATCGATGCGCCTTCTGCTGAGTCGCGAACTCATCACTAGTCGTCTCTATATTCTCCTCAATTCGGTGCACCTGTTTATCTGAATCATGATATTCATCAAATAACCTAGCAAAATGGTTATCCTCTAATTTCAAGCGGTGAATCGTCTCCTTATGTTCTGGTAACTCGTGTAGTAAATCGTGTTTTTCTATTGGCATAAATTTTATTGTTTAATTCACCTAAAATCTAACAGCACCTCACACTCCCTGCCACGCATAACTTGTCATCCGCAGCACCAAATCTGCCTACCTAGATTTTAACCAGGCCTCAATCTCAACCAAATTTTTCGTATTAATCACATCATCCTTCGTCAGCCACCCCTTCCGAGCCAGCCGCACCCCGTAAGATAAATACTGCAACTGCTCAGTCCTATGCGCATCCGGATTAATACTACACTTCACCCCCTTTTCCTTAGCCTTCTTCCAATGACGCCAATCCATATCCAACCGCATAGGACTACAATTCAACTCAATCACCGTCCCCGTAGCCGCAGCACAATCAATGATCTTATCCACATTCACAGCATAAGGATTCCGCTTAAGCAATAACCTCCCCGTCACATGCCCCAGCATCGTCACATACTCATTCTCCATTGCCTTAATAATCCTCGCCGTCATCTCCTTCTCTGGCAACGTAAAAGCATTATGCACAGACGCCACACAGTAATCTAACTGCTTCAACACATCATCCGGAAAATCCAAACTCCCATCCTTTAAAATATCCACCTCAGATCCCGCCAGCAACTTAAACTTACCACCCCACTCCGGATTCCCATTCAGCCTCCCTATCTCCTCCACCTGCCTCAACAACCGATCCGCATACAAGCCACTCGCCTGAAACGATGACTTACTATGATCCGCTATCCCCAGATACTCCAACCCCAGATCAATCGCAGCCTCTGCCATCTCCTCCAAACTATTCCGCCCATCAGACGCCGTAGTATGATTATGGAACGTCCCTCGCAGATTCTCTAACTCTATCAACTTCGGAATCTCCCCTCCAGAAGAGAAATCAGCCGCCTCTATCTCCCCCCTATTCTCCCTCAACTCAGGCGGTATAAAATCCAGCCCAAGTGCCCTATAAATATCAGCCTCATCATTCACCTCAGGCAGCTCCACACTTTCATCCTCTCCCTGAAAATCATACTCATTCAGCGACCACCCCCTCAGCTTAGCCCGCTTCCGCAACTCCACATTATGCTCCTTACTCCCACTAAAATACTGCAAAGCAAATGGATACGCCGCATTAGAAACAGCCCTCAAGTCACACTGTAACCCATCATCCAACCGGATCGATGCCTTCGTATCCCCACACACAATCACAGAACTTACCTCTGGCAACTTACTAAAATACTCCGTCAACTCAGCTGGGCTATCCGTCGCCACTAAAATATCAATATCATGCAAAATCTCCTTAGACCTCCTATACGACCCCGCATGAGTACAACGCAACGTAGCCGGATGCTCTCTAACATACTCTAACAACGTCTCCGCCATCACCGACACACTCCCCAGTCTAAAATGACTCGCAAACTTCTCCTTCAGCTCAATAGCCTCCAAAATCTTCTCCACCGTCTTCGCCCCAAACCCACTCAACTCAGCCACCTTCCCACTCACACACACCTCCTTCAGCGCCGCCACAGAATCCACCCCCAGCTTATCATAAAGAGCCTTTATCTTCTTCGGCCCCAGCCCAGACAAATCAAACAACGCAAACAACCCCTCAGGAAATTCCGCCCTCAAATTCTCATAATAACTCATCCTCCCTGTCTGCACCAACTCCGCCACCTTCTCCTGCAACGCCTTACCAAATCCCTTCACCCCTCCCAGATTCCCCTCCTTCGCCAGAGCTATCACATCCTCCTCCACATTCATCACTGCCTCAGCACCATTCCTGTAAGCCCTAGTTTTAAAGACATTCTCCCCCTTCAGCTCCAGTAAAAGTGCTATTTCCTCTAAAATCTCCGCTATATCTTCACGTCCTATCTCCATAGCCATATTCAAGCGAACTCTCCCCATAAATCAAAACAAATATCGTCATTGCCAAGCCATCTACTCTAGTTTAGAAAACTAACATGTCTTTTTTCGCTATCACCCTATCCCTACTCGCACTGAGCCTTAGTTCCTTAACCAGTGCAGGTGATCTCATCGCCAACCTCAACTACGGCGATACCCGTGAAACCGCCACCAGAAAACTCAAAAATAGCCCACTCCTAAAAGCCAACATCGCCGACAACCTATTCGGCAGAGTCGGACTCAACGGATCATTCACCACCACCCGAGATCTCGCAGGATTGAAATTCTCACTCTATTTCGATTGGTCAGAATCTCGCGAACTCCAACAAATCACCTTCCGCTCAGACGCTCTCCCAGATGGAGCATATGACCAACGACTCAAAACATCCTGGACACAAGCCAGTAACCTACTCTCATCCATGCACGGAGCCACCAGCAACGCTGGAGAATACCCTAAGCAAAGCGAAATTAAACCAGGAACCATGCGTTACTCACACGAATGGAAAACCCACAACGGCTACATCTACCTCGGCACAGGCCAAGAAACCAAAGGCTACAGCCTCGTCATCACCTTCTCTGAAGTCTCTCTCGACGCCCAGTAAATAACGGACACCAAACCCCATGCTGTCGCCACACCAGGCACTCCAGAAATACTTCGGCCTCCCAGATTTTCGCCCCGCCCAGCTCGAAATCATCGAGCACATCCTAGCGGGCAACAACACCCTAGCCACCCTTCCCACCGGCTCAGGAAAATCCCTCACCTTCCAACTCCCCTCATTTCTTCTCAGAAATCACGGCACCACCGTCGTCATCTCCCCGCTCCTCTCACTCATCCGAGACCAAGTCCAGAAACTCCAGCAGCAAGGCATCGCCGCCGCCCAGCTAGACTCCACCCTCACCACCCAAGAGCGAAATCATAATCTAACAGAACTCAAAGCCGGCAACATCCAGCTCCTCTACACCTCCCCAGAAACTCTCTCTAACCCACAACTGTTAGAAATTTTAAAACAAATCGACATCTCCCTCGTCGCCATAGATGAAGCCCACTGCTACTCAGAATGGGGCCACTCCTTCCGCCCCTCCTACCTCTCCCTCCCCCACCTCACCCGCGCCATCAAGCCCCACGCAGTCCTAGCACTCACAGCCACCGCCACCAGAAAAGTCGCCTCAGACATCCGCAAAGCCTTCCGCATCAAGACCGCCTACCACATCTCCTCATCCCCCAGACGCGCCAACCTCTCCTACACCATCATCCCCACCGAGGACCAACAACGCCCCGACCACCTCTCCTCCATCCTCGCCAAGCCCCACCACCTCCCCGCCATCGTCTACGCCATGCGCCAAGAACAATGCGAGGAAATCGCCCACCACCTCTCCTCCACCGGACTACGCGCCAAATCCTACCACGCAGGCATGTCCACCACATCCCGCAAAACTATCCAGGACGACTTCCTCTCAGGCAAAACCCAAGTCATCGTAGCCACCATCGCCTTCGGAATGGGAGTCGATAAATCAAACATCCGCTCCATCATCCACTACCACCTCCCCAAGTCCCCAGAAGGCTGGATGCAAGAATCCGGCCGCGCAGGCAGAGACGCATCCCCCGCCCACACCTACCTCCTAGCCTGCGCAGCAGACACCATCCCACTCACCAACTTCATCCGCGCCCGTGAACTCCCAGAATCCTCCATCCACCGCCTCGTCACCACCCTCACATCACAAGGAAAATCCGCAGTAATTCAGCCCTACCACACCCGCGTAAACCTAGGAATGCTATCCACCACCCTAGACGTCCTACTCGCCAAACTCGAACTCCTCAAAATCTCCAAATACACCCACACCACCTGGCGCTACATCAAAATGAACGTCCTCTACGGCAGAACCTTCAACCTATCAGACTACCCCAAAAAACACCAAAAAGCCCTCAACCACCTCCTCAACATGGAAGGCCTATACACCCGCTATGACCTACACGACGCCCCCACAGACTTCGGCATCCCAACCGAAAAACTCTACCAAACCCTCCTAGAAATCAAACAATCAGGAGAATGCTACATGCGCTTCTCCGGCTGGCAAAAACACTACAAAATCCTCAAACCCCTAAACCCAGACCAAGTCACCGAACTCACCACCACACTCTACCAATACCACCAAAACCAACTCACCCACGACGAACTCCGCCTCCAAGAAGTCCAGCGCATCGCCACCACTCGCGCCTGCATCCCCGTCCAATTCGAGAAATGGTTCTCCGTCCCCAAAGCCCAGCTAAAACCCTGCAACAACTGCTCATCCTGCTACAACGAAAAACGCCCCACAAAACTTACCCCCAGCTCCAACAAAAAACTTACCTCTAACATCACCGACGCCCAACTCACCACCATCAAAGAATTCCTCACCAAAAAGAAAAAATACATCCACACCCCCGCCCAGCTCACCTGCATCCTCTGCGGCATCGGCACCCCCTACATCCGCCACTACCGCCTCCACCTCCACCCCATCTTCAGCACCTTCCAACACATCCCCTACGACGACATCCACCCCTACTCCATAGCCCTCCTCTAAAAACGCCCCACACAATCAGCGAAACAAATTAACCCAAAGGACACCGATAACCTACTCCCCTCACCGTCTGAATGATCTCAGGACTCCCTGGCTCCCGCTCTATCTTCTTTCTCAACATCAAAATATGCTGATCCAGAGTTCTCGAATCAGGAAAATAATCCACCCCCCAACAATGATCCAGAAACTGATCACGAGACACGACATCCCCCTTACACCGATACAAAAGCATAAGCATATTCACCTCTCTTGGAGTCAGATCTATCCGTTCCTCCCCCCTCCTCGCTAATAACTGAAGCGGAAAAACCTCAATATCTAACATCTCAAATTGAGTCTCGTTTTTCACCGCTGAACTACGCCTCAAAGTAGCCCGGATACGCGCCATCACCTCCCCCCGCGAAAACGGTTTTCTAATGAAATCATCCGCCCCAAGATCTAACCCTACCACCACATCGGCCTCCTCATTTTTAGCAGAAAGAAACAGGATAGGCACATCCGCATCACTCTCCCTGATCTCCTTACAAACCTCATAACCATTACAATTCGGCATCATAATATCTAAGCAAACAATATCAGGACTCTCACTCCTCCACAGCGCCAATGCCTCCACACCATCATTCGCCCGTAACGACTGAAACCCCTCACGCTCAACACAAGCAGCCAAAGCCTCAAGCGTCAGCGGATCATCATCCGCTAGTAAAATCTTCATAACTTTACCTCCTTCTGATCCACCAGTGATCCCATCACAACACAAGGAACAGATAACTCAAAATGACATCCCTTCTCAGTCTCTAACAACCTTAGATTCCCCCCTAACCTCTCAGCCAGTTCACGTGCAATCGATAAGCCTAAACCAGTCCCACTAGAGCCTTCAGCCACTATACTCTGAACCCTCTCAAATGATCGAAAAATCCTCCCCTGAGCATTCTCCGGAACTCCATCACCTCGGTCCTCTACAGAAATGATCAACTTCCCATTACTCATACGGCTTGTTACCCTCATCCACTTCCCTGCATAAGCATACTTCTCCACATTAGATATAAGATTCGCCACTATCTGACTCAGAGCATCAGAACTAGTTTCAACTTCCCCACCAACACTTAAATCAGACTCTATCGTAATCCCCCGCCTAACCAGCGCAGGCAGAAACGATTCCAAAATATGACTAATCACCTCGTCAGGATCACACCCCTCCACCTCTAATTCTAAACCACCTCGATCCATCCGAGAAAACGTCAGAACATTCGCCACCATACGATTCAGACGACTAATCTCCTCAGAAACAACCCCCAATCGGCGCCTCGTATCTACAGATTCGCCGTCAATAGACTCAGCTATCAAATCCAAATTCAACGTCACATTCGTCAACGGAGAACCAAACTCATGAGACACCTGATTCACAAAAGAAACCCTCTGCTTCGCTAACTTCAACGACCGCATCTGTTGCTGATAAAGCAAATACCCACTCAACAAAAAAATCACAGCCAACAACATAGCCAAGCTAAGCGTCAATGGATCTCGGTATGACTTCACCGTCACCCCATTCCACGCCTGAACTAGCCACTCCCCAGCATAGGTCCGCATCGGCACTACCAAGGCAGCCAAGCTCTCCCTCTCATCCTTAGCTTCAGCATAAAGCACACTCCCACCAGGCCGGCTAACACTGAACTGAGTTGAGTCAACAATCAAGGGCTCCATTCTAGCAGGAAGCCACTCATTCAAATGTCCACTACTAACCGCCAACCACTTCTCCTTATCAATCACTATCGCCACAAGTTTCCCCTCCTCAGCATGACTCCAATACACAAAATGCCCACCTTCAGGAGACACAACCCACCCAGACTTCCCAACCACCCCATCCTCAAAATAACTCTTAGGAAGAATCACCGCACGCTTCTCATCAAAAGGCAACTTAAGCCCTTCTACACTTACCTCCGGTAACGCTCTCCCTCGCGACGAACCAATCACATCAAATTCCTTCACTCTAGATTTCTCAGAAAACAATGCCATAGCCTCAAAGCAAGCTAACTCCTCAGCAAACTCTTTCACCTTCTCGTCTTCATCATTCACATAGCCTTCTACCAGGTAATCTAGATGCCCCACATAAAGGCCATCCAGCCGATCCAACTCAGCCTCTAAAGCTGAAGAAAAATCCAATAACAAATCCCGATCAACAGGAATACGCTCCACCACCTCACGCCTAGACAAGCGCTCCCCCACCACAGCCGTAAACACAGCCAAGATAAACATAGGGATCAAAGTGAAGCTTAAAGAACGCATCCTAATTCAATAACCAGCCTACTACTTTACAAGATTCATCGTCATCACCGCAAACCACACTCTCTTAGACATATCATCTCCCTCCTCTGATAACGGTGGTCGACTCAGTGTACCTAACATGTAAGGCTTGCTCAACTCACAAGTAACTCCTGTCTTCAAGCTTTGCGTCTCAAACATCGGCATCGTCAGCATACCCGCTCCCTTCCCGATTTCTTTCTCACCCGTGTAAGAAACTAACTCGGCATCTACTCGGACATCACAAAAAGCATGCCCACTACCTAAAATTGGCTCCACTTCAAGACTCAAACCCACATGCCGTGTCTCAAAAGCACAAGCTACCAAATAACTGAGCACATCACCATTCTTAGACATATCCCCAGCAACCTTAGCTTTATTCACATCAGCTTTCTTTAAACTCATTATAGGATCATACTCAGTAGGATAAATCATCTCTTTCACTGATGTACTAGCACTCCTTTCTCCTGATCTCCCTCTAGCGACAGTCACGGACTCCAGCTTGGCCTGTTTCCCTAGTATCTCATACATCTCCTTATCAGAATGATTAGCTCGCATTAACGTTGCAGCCTCTTCAGTCGTGACAGAAAATAATTCGAACACTGCCGACAAAGTTACCGGCTTACTCGCTCTACCCTTCTGCTCATTCTTCGATACTTTCTTTTTTACATAAGGATCTTCTGCAAAAGGATCCTTCGCTTCCTGAGCGTATAAACCAGAAGTCAAAAGAACAGTCGATAAAATCGTATTTAATATAGTTTTGTATTTCATAACATCCGCACAATAACTCAATTGCACTCTACTTATGTCAAATCCATGTCAAAAGATCCAGTTCTCACTTTTTTAATAAATATAAGCAACTCACTTCCCTAACAATCTCCCATCACTCTCTATCGCCTTCCACCCCCCATGCAGATAAAAAACCTTATCCTCCGTCTGCAATAACTTCCCAACAATTTTATCCCTCACAAACTTACTACTCCCACAAGCATCCGTCTGGCAAAACACCACCACTCTCCTCCCATCCCCCTTCGCTTTAAACAAAGTCATCCTCACCTCCCCAGAACTCACCTCCTCTTCAGCATTCGCCTCACTAATCTCCAACGCAGAGGTAAGTTTTACCTCCTTCTCCACCTCAGCTCTCGCATCCACCCACACCACATCACCACCCCACTCATCCAGCACCGTCCCTATACAAACCTCATACTCCTCCATCTCACCCTGATCACAAACCACACGCCGGTCATACTCCCCGTGTACCAAATAAGTCCCCACCGCACACAACACCGCGATAACCACAAACGCCAACCCCTGCTTCACCCAACTCATCATAAATTCATCTACTTCTTAGGATGATCAACCAACAAGAAAATCTGCACCATCTTATAACGCGCAATCGTACTATCAGTATAAAATTTCACCACCCCCATCGTCGGAGCATCCGTCTTCAGCGGAGTCACCGTCACCTTATACTCCCTACCCTCCTTCATCGTCTCCATCTTATAATCAAACATCTCATCCGTCCCAAACCCATACTTATGCTCCACCACCTTAATCGGCGTAGCACTCTCTGCGTCCACCTTAATGCTAAATTCCTTAGCCTCCAGCTTATCCCCCACCTGCCAAACCAAAGTCTCCTTGTCCGTAGCTATCAACTTAGGAATCGTCACCCTACTCGTCAAAATAATCGACGGCTCATCCCCCACATCCTTATCCGTCCGCACCTTAATCACCTTATCAATCGTCCCACTAAATGTCCCAAACTCCAACATCCCAATCAACGTCCCCTTATCCCCAGGAGCAAATACCAAACTATTCTTCTTATCCGCCCTATTCAACCTAGCCTCCATACAACTACAAGGCGCATCATAATTCACAATCTTGATCACCTCATCCGTATTATTCACAAAATCAAACTCAATATTCACCACCTCCACATCCGGCTTCGTCGTCACCTCCTTCAGCTTCTTCTCAAACGTCAACTCGGCACTCATCCCCAACACGGAACACAGCGAATAAATCATCAAAATTTCTAGTAACTTGCGGAACATAACGTCACTATATGCCCAATCCTAAGGATTGCCACCACAAATCGTTCCACATCATGCGCCCACAAAAAAAGTTTAACATCCGTAATTTTAAAGTCAAAAAAACGCTATCCAATGACTCTAAATCGAACAACACCAAGAGCTCAAAAGACATCCCCTTCCACAGAGACCACCAGCTAGAACTCACCATCCAGTCCCTCTCCAACCACGGCGACGGAATCGCTCGTATCGACATCCCCGACCAAGACCTCACCGCCTGGGTCATCTTCGTCCCCTTCACCATCCCAGGAGAAACCGTCCTCGCACGCATCACCAGCAACAAAAAAAACTGCTCCCTAGCAGAAGTCGTCAGAGTCATCACCCCCTCACCACACCGCGTCACCCCAGTCTGTAACCTCTTCCAAGCATGCGGCGGCTGCCAATACCAACACCTAGACTACCCACAACAACTACACTGGAAAACCCACCAAGTAGCAGACCTCCTCAAGCACCTAGCAGGCCTAGACCCCACCAAGCACCCAGTAAATCCAGCCATCGCCTCCCCCAAAACCTACAACTACCGCTCCAAGCTCACCCCACACTTCCGCAAACCCTACAACGGCAAAATCTCCAACATCGGCTTCGTCTCCAGACAAGGCGGCAAAGAATACCTAGACATCACCACCTGCCCCATCGCCATGCAGGAAATAAACGACGCACTCCCACCCCTCCGCCAGAAAACCCACAGCCTCGCCAAACAACACAAAAAAGACACCACCCTCCTCCTCCGTGCCTCAGACAGCCACGTAGAAGCAGACCCCTCCGCCATCATCACCGAACACGTAGGAGACCTTAAATTCAATTTCCTCGCCTCCGACTTCTTCCAAAACAACCCCTCCATCCTCCCCGCCTTCACCAACTACGCCGCCCAGCAAGCCACCGCATCCGGCAGCACCTACCTCATCGATGCCTACTGCGGCTCAGGCCTCTTCGCCCTCACCCTCGCCAAGCACTTCAAACAAGTTGCCGGCGTAGAAGTCTCAGAAACCTCAGTCTCATGGGCTCGCCAAAACGCCATCCTCAACAACATAACCAACACAGAATTCACCGCCGCCAGCGCAGAAGCCATCTTCCAAAAAATCGACTTCCCACCAGCCCAAACCACCATCCTCATCGACCCACCCCGCGCTGGCTGCTCCACAGAGTTCCTAGACCAGCTCTTCACCTACCAGCCCGCCACCTGCATCTACATCTCCTGCGAGCCCGCCACCCAAATGCGCGACCTCCAGAAATTCCAACAAGCCGGCTACACCATCCAAGACATCCAACCCTTCGACCTCTTCCCCCAAACCCGCCACCTAGAATGCATCATCACCCTCACCAAAACATAAAAACTTACCTCTAACATCATCATGAAAATAAAACCCCAACTCATTTTCATCATCATCACCACCCTCAGCGGCCTCTCACTATTCTTCCTCATATCAATGAAATCTATCAGCCCTCATCTAGTCGTAGATGCACTACTAGATATAGATTCTCTAAACAATGTCCCTAATCAAGACCTAGGGAAAATGGCATCCATCATAGAAAAAGGATCAAGCGTCAAAAACATCCACATCACCCTAGCCCTCCTCACCCTCATACTCGGAGCCTACGGCACCTGGACCACCTCCAGAAATCATCTACCTAAACAGTAAACAAAATAAGCCACCATGAAACATCATGGCAGCTCAGATACTTGTTAAAAATTAAAACTCTAACTACTTCTCAATACGCCCCAGAATCTCACGGATTTCATCCGCTATCTCCTGCTTCCCACCAGCCTCATAAGCATTCGCAATCTCCTTCAACGTAGCAAGCTTAGCTGTAGTAACCTTAGCCTTTATAACCTGAAGTTCAGGCACCTCATTAGCCGCCGTTAACAACTTACCAAGCCGCGTAAACCCCTCGCTCGTCGCTATTCCAGGCTCATTCTTAGCCTTCACAAGCTCCGCCAGATCCGGATGAGCATACATAGCCTTCTCATACTCCTTCTCAAGCCCCTCACTCACTTTAGATAATTTATCCAGCTCAGGAGTATCCCCCATTCTGTAACTCAGATTCTTCATCACGAACTTAGAGATCTTTGCATAAGCTAACGTCACTGCGGTTTCTTCAGTCATCGGCTTCTTTTCCAATTCCGAAAGCACTTTATCTTTTGCACTAGTTTCATCTCCACAAGAAGTCATTACAAGAGAGGAGAAAGACAGGCTGAGTATCGTGTATTTTAGGGCTATTTTCATAAATTTTTGTGATAAGTGAACAGATTAAAAAGTAACAGTGAAAACGAGTAACTATTAAATGTAATCTTAGACCAATGAATATCATTTGAAACTATCGGCACAAGGATTAATAACCATAAAATGAACCACAAACTTCCTCACAATCCTGCTCCCAGCATATAGATCCTTGTTCACAGCTATAAAGCCATCCTCATTGATTCATTTACCTATAAAGAACCAACAATCATACATTTATGCGATAGACCACCTTGGAAATTTCTGCGATATTGTGATACAATACACTGACTAAACACGTATATTTTCCATCACACCATTATGATCAATCGCAGAAAATCCCTACAAATGCTCGCCTCAAGTTTCAGCGCAGCACTCTTTCCCGGAATCTCCCGTGCCGCCTTCACTGACCCCAAATACAACCTAGCCGGCGCACCCAAGCGAGTCATCTTCTTCCTCCAAAACCAAGGATTCGACCCCAAAACCTGCATCCCACCATCCTTAAAAAACAGCGGTTCACTAGCCGGCGTCAAGCTCCCAGAGCCAATCAAAGCCCTAGAACCATACCGTGAAAACATGCACATCATCAGTGGTCTACACGGCCGCCACACCAGCCCATCACACAGCGCATTCTTCGGCGCACTAGGCGGATACCGCGGCGGTGACGGAGTCGCCCCCAGCGCATCCACCATCGACTACGAACTCAGCAAGATCCTACCAGAAACCCTCCTCCCCCACCTCTGCATCGGCATGGACTCCCTAGGAAATATGACCGGCAAGCCAACAGTAGCCAACCTCTCAGCTCGCGGCGCAGGCAAACCCATCTTCATGCACTCCAACCCAAACCATCTCTACCAGATGCTCTACGGAGGCATTTCCCAAGGCGACATCCGCAACCACCACGAAGCCAAATCCAATATGCTCGACACCATCGAGCGCCTCTCCGCAGCCAAAGGCCAGTCCCTTCCTCAAGCCGAAAAACAACGCTACGATGAATTCACCCACGGCTTCCAAGACATGAACGGCCTCCGCGAGCGCCTCAACAACGCCTCAGATCACCTCCAGAAATTCGCACCAAAAGTAGACTCCGCCTACACCAGACCAGAATTCGAAACAGACTGGCATGACCGCCTCCTAGACCTAGGCATCTCAGCCCTAAAATCCGGCATCACCAATGTCCTAACAATAGGCTCAGGCCGAGGCGAAATCTTCGGCTCATGGAAAGGCCTCGGCATAGATAAACAAGGACACAACCTCGGGCACATGGTCCAGAACAACAACCCCATCTGGGACAAAATCCGCCACTACAACTGCCAAATGCTAGTCAAACTCATGGAACAACTAGAAAGCGTCCCAGAAGGCAGCGGCACCATGATGGACAACACCCTCATCGTCTACACCAGCAACAACGCAGACAAACAACACACCAAAGGAACAAACTGGCCCGTCATCCTTCTAGGCAGCTGCGGCGGCGCATTCAAAACCGGACGCTTCACCCAGTTAGACGGCAAACGCCCTATTAATGCCCTCTACACCACCATCCTAAGAGCCTCAGGCGTCACAGTCGACCGCTTCAACATGAGCGACAAAATGGCCGCCAAATACGATTCCACCACAGGACCACTCAGCGAGATCTTGGCATAATGAAAAAATCATCACTCCACCTAACTGTTCTAGCCATCCTAGCAACAGCTACCTGCTCTGCCCAGACAGAGACAGAAACATACACCCCAGGTATCCCCATCCCTCAAGATTACGAGAGCTTCGCCCTCCCATTCATCGAGCACAACTGCACCGACTGCCACGATGACTCAGAAGCAAAAGGCGACCTAGAACTCCACAACATCGGCCCAGTGGATGAGACCAACGTCGCTGTCTGGAAATCCGTCTGGGCACAAGTCGCCATCCAGGAAATGCCGCCAAAAAAGAAAGACCAACCAGAACTCATCGAGCGCCTCAAGTTCTCTGACTGGATCGTCGCCGAGCTAGACCGCGTCATGAAGGATCAAGGCGGATTCAAAGCCCACCTAGAACCCAAAAAAGGAAACTTCCTCCACCACTCCCTACTATTCAAAAACCTCCCATCAACCATCCGCCTAGTCCCCACCTCCTCACCAGCACGCATCTGGCGCATCACCCCCCAAGAACACATCACCAGACTCAACCAGTTGATCAACACAGAACCCAAATACAACCCAAACAAACCCGGCCTCAGAACCCACGGAGACGTAGTCCCCACCAACCACGGCGGCGAACTCAAACTCTACTTCGGCACCGACCGTATCATCGACTACCAAGGCGGCACAGTCGCCTACGCCACCGCCGTCAAAAGCGTCCCAGCCATCCTCGCCTCTAACCGCAAGCACGGCTTCGAAAACTACGCCCACTTCTACAGCGTCAACAGCGCAGAAGCCACCCAGATCCTAGGCATGGCAGATGACATCCTACGCTACATGGCATACGGCCCACTCAGCATCGCCAAGCCAGAGCAAATCACCGATAACCCAAAGACCTACAAAATGGAAGGTGACATCAGAGGCCTCCTCTCATCCATCGTCTACAGCACCAAAACAGTCCGTCCACTAACCCCCGTCTACGATCTCATGAAACACCCAGAGATCACAGACCAGCGCCTAACAGCCGCCATAAACTACCTCTTCGAATCCCTAACATTCCGCCCCCCAGCCCCAGACGAGACCAACGAATACCTAAAAATGGTCAAAGACTCCATCGTCAAAGTCGGCAGAGAAGACGGCATCTTCATGGGCCTCTCCTCCATCTTCCTCCACCGCGATGCCCTATTCCGCCCAGAGCTAGCTACAGCAGGAACCCCAGACGAACACGGTCGCGTCATGCTCCAAGACTGGGAACTAGGACTAGCTCTAAACCACGCCCTCAGCTACATCAAGCCAGACCAACAACTCCGTGACGCCATCACCCAAGGCCGCATGCGAACCCGCCAAGACGTAGAACGCGAGCTCACCCGCATGCTCGCAGACGACTCCATCCGCAAACCCAGAATCCTCACCTTCTTCCAAGACTACTTCGACCACGACCTAGCCGGCTACATCTGCAAAGACACCCAAGCCCTAAATCAAACAGGCATCAACAACAAAGAAGCCCAGCACTACCGCGCCATGTTCAATGCCAAAGCCAGCACAGACCGCCTCATTGAACTCATCCTAAAAGAAGATAAAAACGTCCTCAAAGAACTACTCACCACCCAGAAAGTAGTAGCAGACGCATCAGCCAAAACCTACTTCGGCAGACAACTCGCAAAAGATGAAATCATCAGCACAAAAGAAGCCGCACAAATTCACGCTATCAAAATCAAAGAACTAGAAGAGACCATAGAAAAACTTGAAGCCGAATTAATCACTGACTTTAACAAAAAAAGAGCCACAAAACCCCTAGACATAAAAAAGAATGAACTAGCTAAACTCAAAAAGCAAAAGCCCAACAAGAAAAACAACCCCGCCATCGCCCCAGCAAACCTCAAAGGCCCCAAAATCTACGCCCGCGTCAGCCGCACCTCATTTGGCAAAGGCAGCATGAAACCAGACCGCATCCTAGCCTCAGCCCCAGAAGGCCAGCGTCTCGGTATCCTCACCCACCCATCCTGGCTAGTCTCCCACACAGACGCCATGGACAACCACGCCATCCACCGCGGCATCTGGATTCGTGAGCGTCTCCTAGGTGGCGGCATCCCAGATGTCCCCATTACCGTAGACGCCCAGCTCCCAGATGAACCACAAAACACCCTCCGCCAGCGTATGCGCGTCACCCAAGAAAAAAGATGCCTAGCCTGCCACGATAAAATGGACCCACTAGGCCTCCCATTCGAAATGTACAACCACGCAGGAGTCTTCCGCACCACCGAGAAAAACAAACCCGTCATCACCACCGGAGAAATCATCGAATCCGGTGACCCCTCCCTCGACGGCCCAGTCTCAAACGCCCTAGAAATGATCCTGAAACTAGCCGAAAGCGAACGCGTAGAACAAGTCTTCGTCCGCCACGCCTTCCGCTTCTGGATGGGCCGCAATGAAACCATCCACGACCGCCCCGTCATCCAAGCCGCCCACCAAGCCTACCGCAACAGCAACGGCAGCATGAACGCTCTCATCAAATCCCTCCTAACCTCAGATGCCTTCCTCTACCGAAAACAGGAGAACTAAAATTTCACTTGCGCTAATCTTCACGTGTTCGAAGTTCTCCCATCATGAAATTCAGAACCGCCACACTAGCTGCCGCATCCACCGCCCTATTCACCACAGGAACCTCCGCCCAGAGCCTCCAAGAAACCCTAGACGCCCGTAAAAATAATTTCCTCAAAAAGGCCCCAGAAAAAACTATCTCCAGCCAAATCCAAGCCCTCACCGAACTCGAAGCCTCCGGCATCTACCACCGCGTCCTAAAAGTCGGAGACAAAGCCCCAGACTTCACCCTAGGAAACCCTGACGGCAAACAAATCCAACTCTCCACCCTCCTCAAAGACGGCCCTGTCATTCTCACATGGTATCGCGGAGGCTGGTGCCCATACTGCAACATCGCCCTCAAAGCCCTAAGCGACAAAAACCCCGAGTTCAAAAAACACGGAGCCACACTCGTAGCCCTCACCCCAGAACTCCCAGACACCACCGCAGCCTCCGTAAAAGAACAAGGCCTCCCATTCCAAGTACTCTCAGACCTCAACCACAACGTAGCCACCCAATACGGACTAAGCTTCGAGCTAAACGAATCCACCCGCACCCGCTACCAAGAAAAATTCAAACTAGAACAACGCAGCGGAAAAGAAGCCGCCAAGAAACTGCCACTCCCCGCCACCTACGTCATCGACACAGACGGCACCATCACCTACGCCTTCGTCGATGCCGACTATCGCCGCCGCGCAGAACCCTCCAGAATCATCGACGCCCTAAAAGCCATCAAAAACGGCCCCTCAGCACGCCATCTCCTACTCCAGTTCTGGGAAAACACCTGGAACCCACCCTACGACCTCGACCTCATCGACAAAAACATGTCAGAAGACTTCATTCTAACTACCGCTGGCAAAGACATCGTAGGCCGCCCCGCATTCAAAGCCTGGGTCAAATCCTCACTAGATAAAACCAACGGCCTCAGACTCCAAAACCTAGACTGCTTCGAGAACCCAGAAGGCACCCGCGTAGTCAGCCGCTGGATCACCCACGCCAACTCCGGCAACGTCCCAGACTCCAGCACCCCAAACACCCACCCCTACCATTTCACCGGCATCGCCCTCTGGTCATTCAAAGACGGCAAACTCACCCACAACTGGGTAGAACGCTCCGCCCCAGTCATGAAATAAACACACTCTTTACCTCCCCTTTACACAAGTACCGCTAAATTCTGCTAACCTCTACCCCATGAAATACCTAGCGCTACTAGCCATCTCCCTCCTCACCTCAACTCTACTAGCAGAAGAAAACCAAAAGCTAACCACCGATCAAATCAAGCAATACAAAGTCTATGAAAATGTCGAAGTCAACGAACTAGAAGCCCTCCCTACAAAACAACCTGAAGAGTCTCAACACCCCACAAAATCACCACAGGAAATAGATCCCTCCATCAAAAAACAAGCCGTCAGCAACCTCAGCACAACCCTAAAAAAACTAACCGACTCCCCCATCCCCAAACTAAAAATTCAAAACGGGTACGACGCAGACACAACAATAACACTATCTGGCCGCAATGAACACTGCTTCATCTACGCCACATTTGACAGTAACCAACAAATCTCCTACCTCTCACTATCACAAAACACCCCTCCACTATCTGGCGATAAAATGACCTCAAAAGAGTCATTCCAAACCTACGCCACCAAAATCTACCAACTCATACACAACACCCCTCCCCTAGGAACTGCATCCTTTCACCATGACGGAGACGGTCTAACCAGAGCCTGGGAGGAAGAAGGTTGTCACTGGCACCACACCATTAGCGGAGTCCAAATCCCTGAACTGGGCGGGACCTCTCTAAAACGCGACAAACGTGACGGATACTTCAACTGGCTACTAAACTTCAGTAAAGGTGCTACAACTATGGATGTAAAACACCTCGAAGACCACCTTTCCAAACACCCCGTCAACCTAACCAAAGAAGAAGCCTACGCCATCGCCGTAAAAGCCAGTGACCAACTAGGAATCACCCACGAAAGTAAAGACACTTGGATTACCTATTCCCTCACCTTTCAAACTCTTCAGCCATCAATGCCAGTCCCTACAATAAACGGAGAGAATTCCCTCAAACAATGGAAACAAAAAAACACTCCATCCCTCTCACTCACCACCCCCATCTACTGCACCAAAGTAACCCTCAGCGAAGGCCTCAACCTAAACGAATTCTTCCTAGACTGGACCACCAAAAAAATCATCCACGTCAACAGCTACCGCCAAAGCTGGTGAATCTAACAACTACCACAACCCATACTTAGCAAACTGCAATGCATAAATCCCCATCAACAAATTTGAAACCCCATGCATCACAATACAAGCCGCTAAGCTCTTCGTCCACACAGCCAAGAAATACATCAGCGTCCCATAAACCACCGCCCCTGCATAATCCACCGGCTGGTGAATAAACACAAAAGCTAACGTCGTCACAGCAAAAGTTAGCCAGCTAAATTCACCAAAAGGAATCTTCCAATACTTACCATCCATATTCAGTAAAAAACGCATCAAGAACCCACGCCAGAAGATCTCCTCCACAAACGCCACCACCACCGCAGCCCTCAGGAAACGAAATATAGTCGTCGCCCAGATCGCCGTAGGATTCGTCATATCATTGGTATTAAACCCATCATCACGAGCCGCCACACCAAGATGCTTCAGCCATCCAGCACTCTCCTCAGTATACCCTAAAGCTGTATAAAGATGAGTCGGCAGAATCCAAAACCCTATCCCCACAGCCCCCATAATCGCACCAATAATAATCCTCTTATCCCACTTGATCTCATAGTGCCTCCAGAAAAATACTAACATCGCACCACAGATAAGCGTCTGTAATGGATAAAACCAATGCTCAGTCATCTGCCACCACGCAGCATCCGGATGATCCCATTTCAGACCGCTCTCATCTATCACAGACAACACCAAATTCAGCACCATAAAGGTAGCAAGTGGCACCACATGCGCGTATGTCTTATCGTTCCTTATCTTAGCTAAATCCATTTTTTGTTAGTTATCGTTAGATCTTGTTAGAGAGCCTTCACAAATTTCTCTATCCTATCCATCGCCTCCACGATCTGATCCATACTCGTAGCATAGCAACAACGCAAGAAACCCTCACCACTCTTGCCAAAAGCATCCCCAGGCACTGCCGCCACAGAAGTCTCTTCTAACAACCGCATAGCAAATTCCTTACTAGCCATCCCAAACTTCCGAATATCCGGGAAAACATAAAACGCCCCACCAGGAAGATGACAATCAATACCCATCTGCTGAAGTCTTCGAACCATATAATCCCTACGTTGATGATAAGCAGCCTTCATCTTCTCCACCGCCTTCGCCCCATTTTCAAGAGCTTCTATCGCAGCCACCTGACTCGTCATCGGCGCACAAAGCATAGAATACTGGTGAATTTTCATCATCGCATCCACCAGCGGAGCCGGCGCACAAGCATACCCCAGACGGAATCCAGTCATCGCAAATGCCTTAGAAAATCCATGCAGCAGCACACAACGCTCCTTCATCCCTGGCAGCGACGCAATACTCACATGCTCATCCTCACCGTAAATAAGTTCACTATAAATCTCATCAGTCAGCACAATCAAATCATGCTTGATACAAAGCGCCGCTATCTCCTCCAGATCCTCACGCGGCGCTATCGCACCAGTAGGATTCGTCGGGAAATTCAACATCAACACCCTGCTCTTAGGCGTAATCACCTTCTCCAATGCCGCCGCCTTCAGAGCAAACCCATCTTGCTTAGTAGTAGCCACAGGAACCGCCACCCCATGCGCCATCACAATGCTCGGACTATAAGAAACATAACAAGGCTCATGATAAATCACCTCATCACCTGGATTAATCAGCGCACGCAACGCCAAATCAATAGCCTCACTAACACCCACCGTCACAATCACCTCTTTCTCCGCAGAATAATCCACATGAAAGAAATCAGACACATAACCCGCGATCAACTTACGCAACTTCACCAAACCCAAATTTGAAGTATAACTAGTCTGACCCTTCTCCAAAGAATAAATCGCTGCCTCGCGAATATGCCAAGGCGTTGCAAAATCAGGCTCGCCAACACCAAGAGAAATCACATCCTCCCTACCCTGCACAAGTTCAAAGAAATCACGAATCCCCGAGCGAGGAACCGCTGCCACCTGAGTAGATATTTTCTTACTGTAGTCCATTTGATCAATAAATTAAGGAGCTACAGAAAGTCTACCCTCAGGCTCTTCAACCTCAAACACAAAGCCATTCTGCTTATATGTCTTAAGCCTAAAATGAGTCGCTGTAGAAAGAACACCATCGATAGTACTTAGCTTCTCAGAAACAAACCTCGCCACATCTCGCAAATCAGCTCCCACCACAACCACATTAAGATCGTAACCACCACTAATCAGATAGCACGACTCCACTTGATCGAATTTAGCAATCCGCATCGCCAACCTATCGAATCCACCACCACGCTCAGGAGTAAGCTTCACCTCAATAAATGCTGACACATCAGTATTACCAGACAACTCGGGATCGATCACCGTCTGATAACCTAAAATAGTCCCGTTAGCCTCATATTCAGCCATCTTAGCTGCCACTTCCGCCTCGGTAAGAGAAAGTAAATCTGCAAGTTCCTGATGTGAATATCTCGCCTTCTGAGCGAGCAATGTAAGTAGTGGGTCAATTGCCATGGCAGTGATCTATATTAAAATGTTTCAACTGTTAAGTTTTAAGTGAAGATAAAGACTAAAATTTATCACCAGAACCCTCCCCACCCAATTCATCCAGAACTTTTTGCTGACTCCTCGCCATCTCAGCTTCACCCCTCTTCCTCGCTTTGATATTATAACCTAATAATGCGCATGGAAGATAGAGAAATAAACCTACAACCATAGAAATAAACCACACAAAGATGATGACTAAAATGAGCAATACGAGAGAAGGCCCAAGATCTATATCTGCTCTTAATGAAATAGCTATCGCCACAAAAATGGCACTAATTACACACCCAAAATTCCCCGCAGAATACCCATACCACACATCCTCAGAGATTGATCTGAACTGAGCCCCTCCAAGTTTTTCATTCACCTTCTTAGCTGCAAAAAATGCTACCAGCATCCCCACACAAAAAGGTAAACAAACGATCCAAAAAGGTAATGTCTCAAACAATTGCTCAATGATATCTAGCAGGAAACTCAAACCTGCAACGCAGTAATAATCGCCTGCCCCATCTCAGCAGTAGTAGCAGTCGTCTCACCAGCAGCCCCAGTGAACAAATCACCAGTCCGCATCCCAGAAGCAATAGCAGCATTCACAGCCGTATCAACAGCATCAGCCGCCTCATTCTCTCCTAAAGAATAACGCAACAACATAGAAACAGATAAAATCTGCGCAATAGGATTAGCCACACCCTTCCCAGCAATGTCCGGAGCCGAACCACCTGATGGCTCATACATCCCGAAATAAAGCCCATTCTCATTCTTCTGACCTAAACTAGCACTCGGAAGCATCCCCAGTGATCCAGAAATCATCGCCATCTCATCAGAAAGAATATCCCCAAAAAGATTACCCGTTACCATCACATCAAAGCTATCCGGCTGCTTAACCAACTGCATCGCCGCATTATCCACATACAGATGACTAAGCTCCACCTCAGGAAACTCCTTACTCACCTCAATACAAGTCTCTCTCCACAAAATAGAAGTCTGCAAAACATTCGCCTTATCCACAGAAACTAACCGCTTATCTCGCGCCATCGCAGCAGTAAACGCAACCCTACAAATCCGCTCGATCTCACTCTTACTATAGATCATCGTATCAAAAGCCACAACTTCACCATTCTGCTCTTTCCTCCCCTTAGGCTGACCAAAATAAATTCCCCCCGTAAGCTCACGCACACATAGAATATCAAACCCATTCGGCATCAACTCATCCTTAACAGGAGATGCATGACGCAGCGCAGGAAGACATACCCCAGGACGCAAATTCGCAAACAATCCAAAATGCTTCCGAATAGGCAACAACGCCCCACGCTCAGGCTGATCATCTGGTGCTAAATCTTCCCACTTAGGACCACCCACTGAACCAAATAAAATCGCATCAGCAGCTTCACAAGCCTTCACTGTCTCCGCTGGCAGAGGTGAACCAACAGCATCAATCGCCGCACCACCCACAAGACACTTCTCTCTCTCAACGGTAAATCCAAACTTCGCGCAAGCAACATCCAGCACACTCAATGCCTGAATCATTACCTCTGGACCTATCCCATCTCCTGGAAGAACTGCTATCTTATAATTGCGTGCTGTGCTTGACATGCCTACGACTTAACACCACTTCACTAAATTGAGAATCCTTTTTACAAAAAAACACGGCATAAAAACAACGAACAAAAAAAGAGCACCCACTTAAGGATGCTCTTTTTCTTAAAGTCGTGACCTGAGATCAACCGAGAGGCACTTATGCTTCAGAAGATTTAGTAGACTTAGCCGCTTTTTCAGCTGCTCTGTCAGCGGCCTTAGCTGCTGCTGTCGCGTCCTGTGTAGGACTTGTGTATTTAAAGCGTTGCTTCTTACGCTTAGATGCAGAACGGAGCTTACGCTTCGCACGTTCTACTGGTGTCTCGAATGCACGACGACGACGCATCTCTTCAAGAATGCCTTCGTTGTCTAATAAAGTCTTCATGCGCTTGAGAGCGCGATCTACTGTTTCTCCTTTGTTTACTGTAACTCCTCGTAATGATGACATAGTGATTTTAAATGTGTTTGTTATTTAGTTCCGAATGATTTCAGGTCGGGCGCGGACGCTAAGCATTTTTACGATTGAAGTCAAGCACCAGAAATCAGAAAATGCACTTTTCTTAAGGAATTCTCTCAAGGTGAAAAAATAGACCAGTTTTCGCTCATTTCTACATTGCCAGAATACGATAAATGAGCAGAATAGCCTCACTAAATCATTATTATGGCAGAAGAACGGTACGAAATACGAGGTAAAATAGGGCAAGGTGGAGTCGGTGCAGTTTACAAAGCATACGACACACAGCTCCGTCGAGAAGTTGCCATCAAGAGAGTCTTAGCTGACGAATTAGACGAAGACAACGAAACTGCTACCAAGAACCTACTTAAAGAGGCCACCGCCCTTTCCTCTGTTCAACACCCTCACATCTGTACCGTTTATGATGCCGGCCTTGATGATGACGGACCATTTGTAGTCATGGAGCTCATCAACGGCAAAACGCTTGATGAAATGGTAGAGCGCGGCACACTCACCTACGAAGATTTCCGCGAAGTAGCGATCCAGACTCAAGAAGCCATGATCGCAGCGCAAGAACTCAACCTCGTGCACCGCGACCTTAAACCAAGTAACGTAATGGTTAGCTGGCTACCATCTGGAAGATTCCAGATTAAGCTAGTGGACTTCGGTCTCGCTAAATTTTCCGCCAAACCATCACTCCAAACCATCGACCACGGCGACGCCGTCTTCGGCTCCATTTTCTTCATGGCCCCAGAGCAGTTTGAGCGAACCCCGCTCGACCAACGTACAGACATGTATTCCCTAGGCGCCATGTTCTACTACTCGCTCACTGGTAATTATCCTTTTGATGGAGACACCGCTCCCCAAGTCATGGCTAGCCACCTGCAAAATTCAGTCATCCCGCTCCAACAAGCACGCCCAGACCTCCCCGTCTGGCTCTGCGAATGGGTCATGTGGCACATTCAGCGTGACATGAATCACCGTCCAGACTCTGCTAAACTAGCTCTAGACAAATTCCTCGCAGACGAATCTCTCGCTGCCCAAGGAGGCATGGGCCAAACACAGCAACTCATCACCCCAGCAGCACCACTCTTAAGAAAGAACACCACCGGACCAGTAGGCACTCAGCCAGCAGGCACCCTCACAGGACCGCTCGCAGTCCAACCAGCAAGGCAAGGAACAGCTCCTCAGCCCATCCTTTCTCCTGATGGAAGGCCCAATCCCAACACCTCCCCTACAGCCATTCAGCCAACCGGACATCTAGGCTCAGCACCTGTAAATATCAACTCAGGATCAACCACCTCACATGTAGAAAATCCAGATGCGAACATTCCAGATTTTCATGCTCCACCCAAGAAACCCATAAATAAGACCATGCTGATCGTCCTCGGTTCCATGCTCGTAGTGGGTGGGATCATCTTAACATTATTCATTTCAGGAGCCAGCGAGGAAAAGAAACACCAAGAAACCTACGCGAGGTTAATCAAAGGCATTGAAGCAAAATTCCAAGCCAATGAAACTTTACCAGTAACCAGAGAAGAATTAGACAACCTTCTCACAAGCATGATAAAAACCTCCATCAAAGACAAAATTGGCGGTTATTACGCCCTCAGTATTGCTGAAGCTATCGATGGCGAGTTCTCCCCAACTCTAGAAATTGCCAAATTTGCAACAACCCCAGGCCAACCAATCACAGATGAATCAATGAGCCAGATCTTCCGAGCCATCGCACTCAACCCTAAGTTTGATCCAAAGGCCCATAAACTACTCCTAGATTACGCAATAAAGAACCCAAATAAGAAACAATCGGGTGAAGCCATCAAGAGAATGGAAAAATTTGCAGATGACAGCTATATCGATAATATCCTTAGCGTTTACGAAGTAACCAACCAAATAACCACCCGCGCAAGTTGCGCAAACACCGTCGCAGCTATCGTCAAACGATCAAAAGCAAAGAACAGCATAGCGAGTAAAATCATCGCCAGATACAACAAAGCCGTAGATATCGACATCAAGCTCGCCTACCTAAGACTACTTGGCAACACGGGCACTAAAGACGCCTTCGACATCCTTTACAAAGCACTCAACAGTAAAGATATCCTATTCAGACTTTCTGCCCACAAGGGACTCTCCAGCGGTTCTAACATTGAGCCATTTGACGCCCTGCTCAAAGTCTACGTTGCTGAAACAAACGCCTCACACAAAAAGAAATACCGTAACAACCTCATCGACCTCCTAGAATCCAACATAAAAATCACTCCTGCAAAACGAAGTGAACTTTGGACTAAGTTCATCGAACAAACCCCCTCTCAAGCAGGCAAAAAACAGGTCATTGGAAGCGTTGCCACTAGTGAGAAATCTGCCTGGGCCACTAAGGTCCTAAATACATCGCTCCAAAGCCCAGACCTCGATGATAAAATCAAGACCTCAGTTAAGAAAAAACTCGAAGAATGGTCTAAGAAAAGCAACTAACTACCACATAAATAATAAAAAAATTTACAAATCGGTAATTTCCAACATTTTACCATTGTCAACACCACAACTAATAGTACAGAATACAACAGATATGAAGAAAATCCTAATCACCGCGATCGCACTTATCACCACAGTCACCTGCTCATTTGCAGATATCCAGGCACCTCCTGGATCTACATACACATCCACTCGTAAACTTGGCAGAGCTATCAGCAACATCCTTTATGGAGTTGTTGAGATCCCTGAACAAATCGTTCGCAAGACCGATACATATGGACGTAAAGCAGGTTGGACATACGGAGCAGTTGACGGCACACGTAGAGCATTTAGCCGCATCGGCTATGGCTTCTATGAGCTAGTTACATTCCGTTGCCCTACATACCACGGCACTTTTAAGCCACCGTATGAAAAATGTGGCACTGATGGAAACATCAGCATGAACGTGCATGACGGCCTATCTGAATTCCCACCTGAACTTGGCGCTGAGAGTTACTACTCACACGTAAGAGCACAGAAATTCTAAGGTCTCAGATACCATTATATAAACTATATTTCTTTAAGCACTCTAGCGAAAGCAGAGTGCTTTTTTACGCCTAGGCATCTGCCATAATGGGTGAAAGCTTCGTCTCAAATCAATACTAGACATTCTTAAGATTTGATCCACATTCAATAACGTCCAAGTCGTGTTAAATACGGCATATAATCCAAACTTAAAAACAAATGAATACCAAACAACTACTCATGTCTGCAGCCATAGGAACTGCAACAATCTTTGGTCTTAGCTCTTGCGGAGATAAGAAAGAATCTGAATCAGAAACTAACACAGCAACTCCTGAAAGAGTCTTCGTTATCACCTCTATTCCTGATGATAAAATTTCCGATATCGACCTCAAATACCAAGCACTCGCTAAATACCTTGAAGAACAACTCAACGTCAAAGTCGAGCACAGTGTTTCAAGAGATTATCCTGCTGCCGTCAATCGCTTTGCCAACAATGAAGTTCAGCTAGTTTGGTTCGGGGGCGTCACTGGTGCCCAAGCTCGCGCTAAAGTCCAAGGCGCAGAAGCCATCGCACAAGGAACTGAAGATCCTAAATACAAATCTTATTTCATCGCCCACAAAGACACTGGACTTGAAAAATCAGATGATTTCCCATCAGCGATCGCAGACATGAAATTCACCTTTGGCAGCCAAAGCTCAACATCAGGCAGAGTAATGCCAGCTTGGTTCATTGAACAAGAAACAGGCAAGACTCCTGAAGAATTCTTCACACAAAAAATCCAGTTCCAAGGCTCAGCAAGTCACGTTGGCACAGCTAAAGCAGTCCAGAGCGGAAGCGTTCAGGCCGGTGTCCTAAGCTACAAGACATATGATAAACTCGTAGCAGAAGGAACAATCGACCCATCAGTAGCAAAAATTATCTGGGTAACTCCAGACTACGCTGATTACAACTTCACCGCTCACCCATCACTCAACGAAACATTCGGAGAAGGCTTCATCAGCAAGCTCCAAACCGCACTCATCGAATGCAAGGATGAACAAGCACTTGCTGCCATCAACCGCTCAGGTATCATCAAAGCCAAAAACTCAGATTTCGATGGCATCGTAAAAGTAGCTAAAGAGCTAGGCTTCCTCAAGTAGTCACTCACTACTACATAGAATCTACCATCAGCATCCTTTGAGCTAACCCCTCAAAGGATGTTTTTCCATGGCTAAGCTATTTCAACTCCGTAATCTCACCAAACGCTTTGGCTCCATCCCTGCGATTGACGATGTTAATATCGACATCGAACAAGGTGAAATAATTGCCCTCATTGGCTCTTCCGGCAGCGGTAAAACCACCCTGCTAAAGCTCCTCAACGCCCAGCATCTCGCCGACGATGGAGAAGTTCTACTAGCTAGCGAATCCATAAAATCTCTCAACAGCAAGCAACTCCGCCAAGCAAGGAGCAAAATCGCCTTTATCCCGCAAGATCTAGGAATCGTAAGCAATCTCAAAGTCTTCCAAAACATCTTCCTAGGAAAAGTAGGACTCATCAGCACCGTCAGCATGCTCTGGAGATTCCTCTTCCCACCAAAATCCGAGCTACTCAAAGTCCACGAACTACTTGAACGAACCGGCATCTCAGAAAAACTCTACAGCATCACCTCAACCCTATCCGGTGGCCAACAACAACGCGTAGCAGTCGCCAGATCACTCTACCAAGGTGCCCACACCATCCTCGCAGATGAACCCATCTCAGCAGTTGACCCCGCCAGAGCACGCAGCCTCATCATGCTCCTCATCGAGATCAGCCGCGAAAACAACCTCACCTTGATCATGTCGATCCATAACATCGAACTCGCTCAAGAATTCTTCCCCCGCCTCATCGGATTAAAACTCGGTAAAGTCCTCTTTGATAAAACCGAAGTCAGCCCAACCGACCTAGCAAATCTCTACCAACTTAGCGAAGAACAACTCGCGCAGTAACACGATGAGCAAGCTTCATACACTGCCCGTAAAAAAATCAATTGGAGGTCAAAAACGACGCTTCATTTTTGCGATCATAATGATACTCATCTTCAGCCTCCACGGACTAGGCCTAGGCTGGAAAGATTTCATCCCATCAGATAAAGGCTTCGAGCTCTTCAATGAATTCTCCGCTGCTGCCCTAAGCCCAGCCACTGAATATCAAAGCACCGGCATCTCTGAAAGCGCCCCGCCCTATTATCAAAAAGTCCTCAAATCCCTCTGGCTCACCCTCCAATACGCCACCTGCGCCATCAGCATAGCACTCCTCCTAGGCATCACCCTAGGCTTCTTCTGCACCAAGTCCTGGTGGCCACAGACCCGCAACTCCCTAGGCCTGCGCCCCCTCCTCATCATCATCCATCGCATAGCTCGCACGATCATCACCTTCGGCAGATCCATCCATGAACTACTCTGGGCCTTACTTCTAATCACAGCCCTAGGAACCTCCCCATTCGCCGCCATCATGGCTCTAGCCATCCCCTACGGTTGCACCTTAGCGAAGGTATTTTCTGAAATCATCGATGAACAAAACACTAACAAAAGCAACTGCCTAAAAGCCCACGGCGCCCCCTCAGTCAGCGCCTGGATGTTTGGCATGATCCCCAGCGCCATTCCAGACCTCCTCAGCTACACACTCTACCGCTACGAATGCGCCATCCGCTCCGCCGCCATTCTAGGCTTCGTAGGCATCACCACCATTGGCTACCACATTGAAACCGCCTTCGCTGACGGTTACTATAATGAAATCTGGACACTACTCTACAGCCTACTCTTCCTCCTCATCATCATTGAAAACCTCAGCATCTACATCAGAAAAAAAATCAGCACCGCTCCAAAACCTAAAGACTCACCCACCACAACCACCGTCCACACCAGAGAAAAACACGTAGAACATCTCCGCAAACAAGTAGGCAGAAAATACTCCCTCTACATAATCACCGCAGCACTAGCCCTCCTAACCTTCATAGCCTGGAACACCGGTGAACCCATGCTATCTGACCTCAGCAGCAAACAACGCGCAGCAAACATAGACCGCTTCCTCACCCAAGAAATCACCCCCTACCCAGTCCAACAATCCGGAAACTGGGCAGACGCCATCCCATGGGCAAAAGAGCTAATCCTCACCAAAGGTCTAGACGCTACACTCAAGACATTTTACATCGCCACAGCCGCCATCATTATCGCATTCCTCCTCGGACTCGTCAGTATTCCATCCAGCGCCAAATCCCTCAACTCAGCAGACTACTTTGGAGTCTCACTCGGCCTATCAAAAACCAGATTATTCATAAGACGTACCATCTCCCTATTCACCAAAGCTATTCTCATGATCACCAGATCCATGCCAGAATTCCTACTAGCCTACCTCCTACTCCAGATCCTCGGAGCCACCGCCTGGCCTCTCATCCTAGGGCTAGCACTACATAACTACGGAATCATCGGCAGATTAGGCGGAGAAATGCTAGACAACGCAGACCCCAGCAACGCAAAAGTCATCGTCACCCACGGCGGAAACAGCAACCAACTTTACCTCTTCACCCTCCTCCCCAGCGTTTTCAACCGCCTCCTCCTCTACTTCTTCTACCGCTGGGAAACATGCATCCGTGACGCCACAGTCATGGGCATGCTCGGCATCAGCTCACTAGGCTTCCTCATCGTCGATGCCTCAGCTAGAGATAATAAAGACGAAATGTTCTTCTACATCCTCCTCGGTGCATGCCTAGTAATGATCGGTGACATCGTCTCAGACATCATCAGAGCTCGCCTAAGAGCTACTTAGCAACCTGCTGTAATTTGTGCAGCCGATCCAGCGCCAGTCCGTCATCAATAAGCTCGCCTGCCTTCTTCACACCATCCGCTAGACTATCCACCAGCCCAGCACACGCCAAACCCGCCCCTGCATTAAGCAACACCATTTGACGTTTGGGACCTCGCTCTTTTCCTGAAAGAATATCCGTTAGTATCTGAGCATTAAGCTCAGCATCTCCACCCACGAGATCGGCAACCTCACATTGATCAAGACCCAAATCAGCTGGCAACACAGTCTCATCAACTAAATCCTGGTAAGCCCCAGACTTATAGATGTGCGATTCTCCCATCAGACTCAACTCATCAACAGTAGCACCCTCAGCCGTTTTCCCCAGCACAACCCAAGCGCTATCGCGTCCCAGACGTTGCAAAATATCAGCATACACTTGCGCCAATCCTTCATTACAAATCCCCACCAACTGGCACTCAGGCTTAGCCGGATTAAGCAACGGCCCAATCAAATTGAAAATCGTCCGTATCCCCTCGTCCGCCAACTTCTTCCGAACCGGTGCTATCACCTTAAACGCAGGATGATAAGCAGGAGCATACATGAACCCCACACCAGCCTCACTCAAACATTCACGGAACTTCTCCTGAGAAATCTCCAACTTCACCCCCAGCGCCTCCAGCACATCAGCTCCACCACTCTTAGAAGTAATTCCACGGTTCCCATGCTTCACCACCACCGCTCCACCCGCCGCAATGACGAACATGCTAGTCGTAGATACATTAAATAAATCCAACTTATCACCCCCAGTCCCACAAACATCAATAGTAGGACCATCAAACTCCATCTTGCCAACCTCTGGATCTACCGCACGCTCAAGGCACGCCTGAACAAAATAAGTGATCTCCGTAGCCGTCTCCCCTTTTTCAGTAAGACTCCTCAAGAAATCCCCCTTCTTATCATTGCAGATCGACTCATCTAGCAGCATCTCAACTGCTACATACACCTCTCTCTCACTGAGTTCCTTGCCTGCTTGTAAATGTTTGCTTAGCGTGTCCATTGCACCGCATAGCATAACAATATTTCACTAGGTAATGCCAGAACTTTAAGCGAACTTTCCAGTCTCACAGAAAAAGTCTCAAAATTTCAGAATTCTAACTGGACGAATCGATATTCCTCCCTACATTCCCCTCCATGAAGTCATGTCTAGCTATGATCATTATCCTACTCCTCTTCGCCGGGTTCATCGGCACAGTGGCGGTAATGTATTTTGCCAGCTCCAGCACAGAGATCGAGAGCGCCCAGTAGCTCTTTCACGAATCACTGTGCTTTAGAACTATAGACTTAAGACGCGTGTTCCACCTCTAGGAATTCACCTCTTCTCAGCCACTGATAGGCCAGTTAACAGCACGACAAAACAGCTGTATCAAACCATCAATATCTTCACAGCTGATCTTGACCTATCTCGTTTCCTCTCGCATACTATGATTATAAATCATGATTGAATCAAAATTATCAGCCATTTTAAAACCCTGTGCCATCATCAATGGACTACTCGCCTCCCTCACCCCACTCTACGCCCAAGATGCCGTAGCTGTAGAAGAAGCCGAACCAGCACCAGTAGTCGAAGAAGTAAAAAACCAACCTAACGTAATCCTCATCATGAGCGATGACCAAGGATGGGGAGATTTCGGCACCCACGGCAACACCGTCATAGAAACCCCTCACCTCAACCAACTCGCTAAAAATAGCGTGAGCTGGGAGAACTTCTACGTCAGCCCAGTATGCTCCCCCACCAGAGCATCACTCATGACAGGCAGATACAATCAACGCACCAAATCACTAGACACCTACCTCGGCAGGTCCATGATGGCCACCGATGAAGTAACAGTCGCAGAAGCCCTCAAAGGCGCAGGTTACGCTACCGGTATTTTTGGAAAATGGCACCTCGGAGACAACTATCCCATGCGCCCGTCAGACCAAGGATTTGAGTATTCATTCATCCACAAAGGAGGCGGACTCGGCCAGCCATCAGACCCTATAGAAAACGAGAAACGATACACAGACCCCATCTTATTTAGAAATAACTCAGAAGTAACCACCAAAGGATACTGCACCGATCTCTACTTTGATGAAGCCATCAAATTCATCGCAGACTCAGTCATCGCCCAGCGCCCATTCTTCGCCTACATCGCCACCAATGCTCCACACGGTCCATTCGGTGACGTTCCTCAGGAATTGTTAGATTACTACAAAGCAAAAGATATCCCATCCATACTACCAGAAGCACTAAAGGGCGATGCCAAGCTCATCGATAAAGTACAACGCGTAGCAGCCATGATCACCAATCTCGATCAAAACGTTGGCAAACTCGTCAACATGCTCGAAACCAACAAACTATTAGAAAACACCCTCATTATCTACCTCAACGACAACGGCCCTAACACCCAGCGATTCACAGGGAAATTCCGCGGCATCAAATCCAACGTTCATGAAGGTGGAGTACGCTCACCACTTTGGATGCACTGGCCAGCAAAATTTAAATCCAGCAAAGTCATCACTTCAAATCTAGCAGCCCACATTGACATCATGCCCACCATCATGGATGCATGCGAACTAGGAGTCCCAGACGCCTTCGCTTTCGACGGCAGAAGCCTGTTAGACAAATCCATCGATGCCAGCACAGACCTAGCACCCCGCCCCATCATTATCCAGGCTCACCGCGGCGCAAGCTTAGACCGCTATCACAACTTCATGATCCGCGACAAACAATGGAAACTTTCAAACGATTCTGGATTCAGCAACACCAGACTCGAAGAAGAAAAGCCATTTGAACTCTACGACCTACTCAAGGATCCAGGTGAAACAACCAACCTCGCCACAGAATATCCAGATGAAGTAAAACGACTCACCGACCTCTATGACGCTTGGTATGATGACGTCACCCTCACCCGTATCAGAGACAAAGGCATCCCAGACATCATCGTCGACAAAGAACAAGAAAACCCGCTAGTCCTCACTTGGCAGGAAAGAATTTCCCAGAACTGGGGCACCGAGTTTGATGGATTCTGGAAACTATTCTTCCCCACCAAGACCCGCGCCGATGTCATCATATACGCCGCCCCAGAAAGCCGAATGAAAGACCCAAAACTCACCGGATTCACCCCAGTCCTCCAAATCGGAACCGAGATCTATAAAGGCAAAACACTTTCAGATGAAAGAACCTCACTCTTCGAAGGCATCAACATCCCAAAAGGAAAACTCAACGTCCAAGCCATGTTCATCTCCCAAGACGAAACCCAAGAGTCCCACGCCTACCAAATACGCATTATTCATAGATAAGCCAAGGAGCTATCAGTCATAACCGATAGACTCCGTAGGACAACTTTTGTAAGCTTCTAATGCAAGTGCTATCTCTTTCTCCGTCTCTGGTTGTCGCCAAACATAACTTAAGCCCTCGTCATCATCGCGGCTAAACACACTAGGGGCTATCTCTCTACACAAATCGCAGTCTATACAACTACAGTCATTATAAAATCTACCTTCCACATTCAGTGGGTTTATTTCTTCTCTATCAGCCATGATTGAAATCATACCTACTCTTCCAAAATTGACAAATTCATGAATATCGGATATTAATTCCAAAAATTCATGAATAGACAACAACAACCTAAAATAAACCTGCAAGACCTCCACATTCTCCACCTAATTCATCACCATCAAAGCATCACAGCCGCCGCTAAAGCCATACAGCTAACCCAAAGCGCGCTCTCAAAAAAACTCCAATCGATTGAACAAGACCTAGGAATCCAACTATTCCACCGCACCACCAGAACACTCTCCACCACCCCTGCTGGCAAACAACTACTCAAAGACACAGCTCCCATCCCAAACATCCTCAACTCAGCTCTCCAGAGAATCTCAGAAGAGTTCTTACACACACAGAAAAAAATCAACATCGGAGTTTCCCACTCCCTATCTTTAGCCCACCTCCCTGGTATTTTTCAGCCACAATCCATCCAGCACCCCGATGTCAAAACCATCATATCACAACTCACCAGAAAAGATCTCATCAACAAAATATCCACCAACCAACTCGACCTAGGAATCCTCACCCACCAACACAAACTAAAATCCACCGTCCAGATCCACCATCAGATGCTAGACACATTCTGCATCATCCTCCCCGCAAATAAATCTGCACCATCCCTCAAAATCAAACATTTCCAACAGTGGGTTCACCAACAATCATGGATTCTCCCACCATTAAACTCCCCATCCAGAATCATCATCGATCAATGGCTCAATCATAAAAACATCCAGCTTTCCCCTACCATGGAATTAGAAAACTTCGACCTAATGTGCCAACTCACAGCACTAAACATGGGAATATCATTTATACCAAAACGCGCTCTCACAGCATTCCCACGTAAAAGACAACTCCAGCATCTAACCTTAGAGACTCCCCCCGCAAGAACTCTGAGCGTAATAGGTCCTAAAAACACAATCGTCGCAGATCACATAAAAACTTTCACCAAATCCATACTATTCTCCTAAAAAACAACAGTCGTAAGGCTTGATTTATTAAGATCAGCTCTCTACACCATCTAAGCGATGCCTAAAGTATTTATCAAAACCTACGGATGCCAAATGAATGAACGCGATTCTGAGCAGGTTGCTCGGATGTTTTCTGAAGGTGGCTACACGATCACTAAAGACGAGTTTGACGCTGACGCCATCCTCGTCAACACCTGCTCTGTCCGTGATCAAGCAGAACAAAAGGCACTAGGTAAAATGGGCCACATGGGCAAACACCGCGCGCGTAAACCACACGTCGTTTACGGTTTCATGGGCTGCATGGCCCAGAGCCGTGGCGCAGAACTCTTTGATAATGTTCCCCACCTCGACGTCGTAGTAGGTACCCAGAAATACCACAAAGTTTTCGAGTATGTAAACGACATCCTCAGCAAAAGACTAGAACGTAGAATGGATGATATTGAACTCTCCATGATCGGCGACAATGTCTGCGACACCGACGAAGAACTAGATTCTCAAAACACCATCAAAGATCACGTCGATGAAGAAACCGGCCCAGCCACCTTCGTCTCCATCATGCAAGGATGTAATATGAAGTGCTCCTACTGCATTGTCCCAGACACCCGTGGCCGCGAGCGAGGCAGACCTATTTCCAGCATCATCGATGAAGTCAAAAAGCTCAGAGACAAAGGCGTAGTAGAAGTCACCCTCCTCGGACAAATCGTCAACCTCTACGGCAGAACAGAATTTCCTAAAGTCGATGGTAAATCACCCTTCGTTCAACTACTAGAAGCAGTACATGAAATCGATGGCATTGAGCGCATCCGTTTCACATCACCGCACCCTATTGGCTACAGAGATGACCTCATCAATGCCTTCACCTATCTACCCAAGCTTTGCTCCCACATTCACTTCCCTATGCAAAGCGGTAGTGACCGCATTCTCAAACGCATGCGTAGACCGTATAAAAACGAGAAGTTCATCGAGATCTGTAACAAGATGAAAGCAGCCCGCAAAGATCTAGCCATCACCACAGACGTCATCGTCGGCTACCCAGGCGAAACCGAGGAAGACTACCTCATGACCAAGGAAACCATGCGCGACATCGGCTTTGATAATGCCTTCGTCTTCCGCTACTCCCAGCGTCGTAATACCCCAGCAGCTGATATGTTAGATCAAATTGCTGAAACAGTAAAAGAAGAACGTAACCAAGACCTTCTCGCCATGGTGAACCAAATCGCCATCGACAAAAACGAACTCCAAGTCGGCACCATTCAAGAAGTCCTCTGCACAGGCGGCTCTAAAAAAGATCCCAACAGAATGACCAGCAGAACTAGTCAGAACAAAATCGTCATCTTCGATGGCAAAGCCGAGCGCATGAGCGGAAAGATCCTTCCTATTAAAATAGAACGCTCATCAGGCTTCACCCTCTTCGGCACTCCCGTGATCCATTAAAGATCAAGTCTATAGCTCCATTTTGGACTAATTTTGCACTTTAGTTAGCTTTTTCTAACTAAATATTCGCCGTTTATTGATAAATTTTCGGCTCGTTTTACGTTACAAAAATGTACCGTAATTATAATCGTCATTTTAATCTAAACTATCGTTTAATTTGTGTAATTGATATCACGTAAAAAAACTCATCAAAACAACGTATTATCAACAACATATGGCTAATATCTCAAATAACACAAAAAAGTGTGAACAAATTATGCTTCTCAAGCATCTTATTTAGTGAAGGCAGCGTTATATACAATGTGATCACATTTTTTAGACAAATGAGACATGACAGTATCGCTAAACAAATAAGGAGGAGATCATAGAGATAACTTCCTACAAAAATAGAAAGAAACCATAACATGACACCTAACGATAACAACAACAGCCTAAGAATCTATCTCCGTGAGATAGCCAAGACAGAGCTTCTCACTCGTGAGCAAGAGGTCGAACTCGCTGCCAAAATCAAGAAAGGCGACAAGCAAGCTCGATCACTCATGATACGAGCGAACCTACGCCTAGTGGTGAAAATAGCTCAAGATTATGCCAACTACGGTCTACCTCTTTCAGATCTCATTTCGGAAGGCAATATCGGCCTCATGAAAGCAGTGGAAAGGTTTGACCCTGAAAAAGGTGGCAAACTCAGTACCTACGGATCATGGTGGATTAAGCAATCTATCAAGAGAGCACTTGCGAACCAAAGCAAGACGATTCGCCTACCAGTCCACATGGTAGACAAAATTTCCAGAATGCGCAGAATTTCTAACATGCTAGCTGAAGCGCTAGGCCGCGAGCCTACAGACTCCGAGCTAGCTGAAGAACTAGGCATTCCTCGTAACAAACTAGCCATGCTCAAGCAGGCATCTCAGCGCCCAGCCTCACTCGATGCTCCCATCGGTGATGATGACAGCTCAGATTACAGCGAGATCATCGGCGACGAAAAAGCACTAGACCCTGCTCTAGCCTTGCAAAGTAAGAATATGCATAACCAGTTGGATGATCTCCTAGACAACCTCGATGAACGCGAAACTCGCATCATTGGAGCACGTTTCGGACTCGACGGACAAAAGCCGCTCACACTCGAAGAAATTGGAGTAGAATTCGGTGTAACTCGCGAGAGAATCAGACAGCTACAAAATGTTGCGCTTGCCAAGATGCGTAAAAGTTTGCGAAAAAAAGATCAACCACTGCCACCTGCTCTTTCGGGAGAACTGGCATAGGTTAATAAGTTTCAATCCATAGCGATTGGGATCGTAGGTGTGAAGAGCGGTGGACATTGTCTGCCGCTCTTTTTCCTTTTAAACAATATTCGTTAGACCATATCAGCAATCTTCAGCATATCACCAGCCACATACTCAGCATTCTTACTACCAAGAACATGGTCCATGGACGCAGCTAATATGATCACCCCGCGTGTAGATTTCACAGAAATAAATTCAAGGTATTCTCTCGCAGAAATTTTGAGACGTATATTTCCAAATTCCCTCTCCTGAGTTCGCATCAGCTTCGTTCCCATCATCGCATCCACTACAAATGCCACCAAGTTCTCGTTTTTCAAACTAGAATATAAAACATCCCCATCACGATCAATCACACAGATCCCCTTCGCTTTCACCGTACTCGCAAGTTGCTTATCGATCTGTTCAAAGGTTCCTAACTCTTTCTCAGGATGCACTGTAGTTAACTTGACCTTAGCCCTGCCTTCCACATTCACAGGCACAACATTGAGACTATGATCACCAGTTGCTGGTAACTTCGCTATATACTCATCTTCAGACTTACTCACCTCTCTAGCCGACTCCACAACCTTAGATTCCTCTTTCTCTTTTACAGCTTCAACTGCAACCTCAGCCTCCCCCCCTTTGATAATCTCAGAGACCTCAGACTTCTTACCACCCAGCAACCCTGCAGATGCAGCCATCGCACTAGCTCCAGCTAGTGAACTGGACTTAATGTCTTTAACTGCTTGAGCTATATCTTCTTCCTTCTCCACTAACTGCTTGGTAATTTCCCCCTGCTTCTCCGGAATAGCGAAACCGTCAAAATTATTATCTCTCCACTCCTTCGACACCTCTGGACTAGCAGCCAAATCCTCAGCCAACTTGCGCACCTCGTCTTCGTTTATCCATGAGTTTATTGAATCCATTATCTTATCCTTTCTTTACTTGCTGGCTCTTTACAAGCTTCAGCTCTATTTCTCTCCTCAGCGCATTAAATTCTTCCTGCACCTCAGCTCCACCCTTTAAGACTCCCACAGGAAGCCCTCTAGCACTAGCTTTAATAAATATATCCGCCCTCGGTATTTCTGCACCCATCACCAAATTTTGTGGCAACACAGATCGCAATCCCTCCCCCGCTTCCACGCTCTCACGCAGATTGCGCTGCACCATAGTCAGCACCACACCTAAAATATGTAGCCTCGGATTCAGCAGTCGCACTTTCTTCAGCGCCTCCAGCATCTTTGGCATACTACGTATACCCAATGGCTCAGACTGCTGCGGCACCAACACCGCATCCACCTCAACTAAAATATCCTTTGTAATGCCAAATAAACCTGCCGCCGTATCAATAATACAAACATCATAACCCGCCTCTTCCGCATCCGTTAAAAATGATTTCACACCTGCTACTGCAGATGAGTCACCCTCATACCCAAAACTCATATCATACTCACTCCCCTGCCCCGCAGGCACTAATGACAATGTCCCCATCCGAGTAGGCACGATCACGCTCTCAAAACTCGCTCCCGCATCACTCAGATAATCAAAAAAACCTTTCAGCTTTCGCGTTTTCCGCGTCAATGACAACCCCACAGACCCCTGCGGATCCGCATCAATGATTAATACCTTTCGCCCAGAACGCGCAAAGGCATATGCCAAATTTATCGAAACCGTGGTTTTTCCCACTCCACCTTTCTGACTAGAGACTCCTATCGTGATCACACCTCTGACAGTATACACCCGCCCCCATCTGAAAAGATAAATTTTCTTCTGAATCAACAATCTTTTCATTTCTCACACCTCTGAACTTTACACCCATCCCCACCCCACTAATATCCTCATTATCATGTCACTCCGAGAGCTACCTTCAGTCGAGAAACTCGCTAATTCCCTCAGCAAATCCATCCCCCTTCCTAAACCACTCATCATCGGTTTCATCCGTCGAGAAATTGACACCTACCGACAGAAAATTCTCGCCGGTGAAACCACCACCAGCAGCGAAATAGAAACATCCATCACTCAAAACCTCACCCACTTCGCAGCCTCCAAACTCCAACCCGTCATCAACGGCACCGGCATCCTCATCCACACCAACCTCGGCAGATCACCACTCGGAAAAACCGCCGCAAATGCCCTCCAAAACATCGCCACAGGATACTCCAACCTTGAGTTCAACCTCCCCGAAGGCACACGAGGTAAACGCGCAGGCTACCTAGAAACCGCTCTCGCATGCCTCCTCGATGCTGAAGCCGCCACCGCTGTAAACAACTGCGCAGCAGCCCTAGTCATCATCCTTCGCCACCTAGCCAATGGCGAAAAAAACGAAGTCATCGTCTCACGTGGCGAACTCGTAGAAATTGGAGGAGGCTTCCGTATACCAGAAATTTTAGAAACATCCGGCGCCAAACTCGTAGAAGTAGGAGCCACAAACAAAACCCACCTCGCAGACTACCAAAAAGCCATCACCCCCAACACAGCCCTCATCCTAAAAGTCCACCGCTCCAACTTCTATCTAGGAGGATTCACCTCCGAGCCAGAACTCCAAGAACTCGCTGACCTCGCCCACCAACACGGCATCCCTATCGTAGAAGACATCGGCTCAGGCGCCCTCATGAATACTGATGAACTCGCCCCCATAGACCACGAACCCACTCCCCAAGCCGCCCTCAAAAACGGCATCGACCTCGTCTGCTTCTCTGGCGACAAACTCCTCGGCGGCCCACAATCAGGCATCATAGCCGGCCGTGCAGACCTAGTAGCCGGCATCAAATCCGAGCCATTCTTCCGCGCCGTCCGCTGTGATAAACTCATCCTCACCGTCCTCCAAGAAAGCATCGATGAATACCTCCGCAGCCAGTCAAACCCCAGCAAGACAGACATCCCCACCCTAAGAAATCTCGCCGAATCCACTGAAAACCTCCAACTACGCGCAGACCAAATCCTAAGTCAACTAGGCCCCATCACCAAAGCAGACATCACCACCAAAGAATCTATGGCCGCCACCGGCGGAGGCACCATGCCCACCTCCCAGATCCCCTCCATCGCACTATCCATCACCCCCACCGGCATCTCACTCAACAAAATCTCCCGCCTCCTCCGCACCGGCACACCAGCCATCGTAGGCTACACCGATCAAGACAAATTCTGCCTAGACCTCCGCACAATATTCCCCTGGCAAGACCAAGACATCACCACCCAGCTCAGCAAAATTTTACTCTAAAATATCCTTCACTCATCATGAAACTAACCAGCATCCTATTCCTCATCACCGCAAACATACTCCTAGCCACCGACAAACCAAACATCGTCCTCATCCTCGCAGACGACCTAGGCAGCGGAGACGTCTCATCCTACAACCCTCAATCTAAACTCAACACCCCAAACATTGACTTCCTCGTCTCCGAAGGAATCAAATTCACCGACGGTCACAGCAACTCAGCCGTCTGCACCCCCACCCGCTACGGAGTCCTCACCGGCAGATACGCCTGGCGCACCCGCCTAAAAAAAGGCGTCCTAAATGGCTACAGCCCCGCACTCATCGCACCAGAAAGAGCCACTATCGCCTCCGAACTAGAGAAAGCCGGCTACGCCACCGCATGCATCGGCAAATGGCACCTAGGAATGGACATCGCCAAATCAGGCAAAGGCACCTGGGACTACACCGCCCCCATCAAAAATGGCCCCACCGCGCGCGGCTTTGACTACTACCTAGGCATCAGCGCCTCACTAGACATGCCACCCTACGCCCTCATAGAAAACGACCGCTTCAAACAAATCCCAGACGGCCAACAAGAAGCCAACCGCGTAGAACTCACCTTCGTCAGAGCCGGTGATATCAGCTCAGAATTTAAACACGTAGACTACCTCCCCCTAATGACCCAGCAAGCCTGTGACTGGATCAAAACAACCGCAAAACAAGAAGCCCCCTACTTCCTCTACATGCCCCTACCCTCACCCCACAAACCAGTATTCCCATCAGCCGAATTTAAAGGGAAATCTGGTATCGGAGACTACGGCGACTATGTCCTCGAGACAGACTGGTCCGTAGGCCAAGTCATCAAAACCATCAAAGAAACCGGTGAATATGACAACACCCTCATCATCTTCACCAGCGACAACGCCTCATTCGCCCTCCCCTCCATCTACCACGTCACCAAAACCGGCCACGCAGTAAACGCCCACTACCGAGGCCAAAAAACCGACGCCTTCGAAGGAGGACACCGCGTCCCATTCATCATCAGCTGGCCCAGCGAAAACGGCTACGCCAAAAACAAAGGTAAAACCAGCAAGCAAGTCATCAGCACCGTAGACCTCCTAGCCACCATCAAAAACATCATCCACCCCGAGCAACTCACCCACGCAGACGGAATCAGCTTTCACCCATATCTAAAAGGTGAATTAAATACCCCCGAAGCCGTCAAACCAGCAACCATCCACCACTCAGTCAACGGCACATTCGCCATCCGCTCCGGCAAATGGAAGCTCATCCTAAGCAACAAATCCGGCGGCCGTAGCTCCGGTAAAGTAGCCACCAAAGGCCAACTCTACGACATGGAAAATGACCCCAGCGAAACAACCAACCTCTACACCCAACATCCCGAAATCATCGAAAACCTCACCAATACACTCACCACCATCAAAGCCCAACAAAACTAACCAACCTTGACACCCTATATATCACACTATCGCGTGCGCACCACCGTTATACTCAACGAGACAAATTCTCTTGCTAATCCCCAGCCGCGGGTTAAATTTCCAAACCATGAAAACGCTACTCATCGCCACAGCACTCTGTTCCTCTGCCCTCATTTCTCCAATAATGGCACAGTCAACATCTGCATCCTCAAAACGCGCAACCAATGATGTAGCCCTAGAAGCCCTAAACCACGTCAAGACCATCTTCGCCACCGCTGCCACTGCCTCTGACCCTGAAAAAGCCACCGCTGCCGCAGCTACCATCAATGCCACTACCTCAAAAATTGTAGCTCTCCAAACAGTCCTCAAAGCATCCCCCATGCCCACCGTCCCTGAGAAAAAAGCTTTCGCCCAGAAAATGCTCCAATACGAAGCGCAAGTGTCAACGGTTATGAAAAAAATGACCAATACTTTCAATACCAACTCAGAAGATGTCAGTAAAATCATCCAACCTGCTATCTCCAGCTTCAAAGCAAAATCCGCAGCCACAATGACACTCATCAATACCTACTACCCTAGGAAAGAAATGAGCGTCTATATGAACGAACTTAAAGGAAAATAACGAACAAGAACACCTTCTCCCCCATCACCTTCATATCTCACCTGCTCAAAATCCGAGCGAGTGAGATTTTTTTTACCCTGATACATTGACAACACCCTCTCAAGAACTCAGTTTAGTAACATGACTTGGAACGATCAATTTCTCGACCTCTTTCGCAGCTGCCTAGAAAAATTCAACAACGGCAACACTGACTACAACAGCTACTACTCCAAAGAAGACCTCAGCTTCCTGAGCTCTATTGGCTACAAGCCACGCGAACTCTTCGACTTCGTTGAAGACCTCGGCGGCGAAGGCGTCCCATCAGAATCCACAGCACTACTCGTAGCCGCTGTTAGACGCGACTACTTCAACGTAGTCCAAGACCAAAAACACTCAGCTAAAGAAATCGACCGCGACGACCTACCTACCTTTGGCGACACTCTAACAGACATCACCTATCTTCCGCGTATCATCACCAAAGCCCGCGCCAAACTCAAAGGCGAGCTAGACCCTGACATCATGTTTGGCTGCGGTGGAGATAGAAAATTCCTCAGAGATCATGGAGATATCCCCATGGCTGACTTCCTCAGAAATGTCTGGGCGGCAGGCACCGACGACCTAAAAATCGCCAGCTACGTCAAAAACTACACCGCCTAAAAACTTACCCCTAGCCATCGATCACAGCTAACTGATCACCGCTAACCACTCAAAATGAAAGACTATAAAGGAGAACAAATCCTCGTCGTCAAACGCGAGCTATTTGACTCACTAGGCGCGTTCCAAGGCATCAACACAGATGTCGACAAATACCATTCCGCTCTACTCGACCCATCAAACAACTTCTTCACAGACCGAGCCACTGCAGAAGACGACCCTACTCATAAGCAACTCATCCCCTACGCCCTCTTCCACTACCAAGGAAAATTCCTTAACTACGCACGGGGCAAATCCGGAGGAGAAGCTCGCCTACACGCCAAGAGATCCCTAGGCATCGGCGGCCACATCAACCCAGTAGACACACGTGACGACCACCTCGGCATAGAAACCTACATGGCTGGAGTCGTTCGCGAGATCGAAGAAGAACTAAAAATCAACGGCTCCTACACTCAGAAAATCGTAGCCATTCTCAACGATGACTCTAACGACGTAGGCAAAGTCCACCTAGGAGTAGTCCACCTCGTCGAGCTAGATTCAGACCAAGTCGCCGCCAATGAAGACGCCATCGCCGACTTAAAATTCAGCTCCATCGCCGAACTCCAAGGAGAAATGCGAGACTCCCTAGAAACCTGGTCCCAGTTCTGTGCAGACATCCTAGACCAGATCACGTAGTGAATCCCTCAACATCTAAGCTAATCACGGCTCATTGACAACAACCTGTTTATGCATTATAAGACGGTAATAAATGAATCGTCTTTCACTCACTTTCATCATTCTACTAAGCTGGCTTAGCATCACAAATGCTCAGGAAATATTAGCTCGCCCCGTCATCATCGGAGCGAGTGTTTCTGATGGCTATGATCACACTGAGAAACTCGGTGGCCCCAAGTCAGACGCACTAGCCCTAGATCACTACCTTCAAAAGTGCCTCCAAACCCCAGCCGCCAACTTCGCCAATTTCAGCAACAGATTCTGTTTCATCCACCCACTCGGAATCTCTCATAAGCAAGTTTCAGACGCCTTGAAAGCCAAACCCAGCGTCATCATTGCTGTCGATCAACTATTCTGGCAACTCTATGGAAATTTCTCCTCCTCTGAGCAACGTCTTATAACCTTCCAAGCCGCTCTTGAAAAGTTAGACCCCATCACCTGTCCTCTCGTCATCGGCAACATCCCAGACGCCTCGCATTCACTCAACAAAATGCTAGCGGCCAGCCAAATCCCCAACCTTGAAACCGTAGAAAAGGCCAACCAGCTCCTCACATCATGGGTTAAGAAAAGAAAACAGACCGCCATCATAGACTTAGCATCATTCATGAAGCTCAGCGTCTCTAACAAGGAAATCAAACTCAAACACATCACCTACCCAGCTGGAACTACCAAACAATTCCTCCAGACAGACATGCTCCACCCCACAGAAGTAGGAGCTACAGCCATCAGCTACGCAGTCATAGAATCACTCCAAACCATCTCCGAACTAAAAGATACCAATTTAAAACTCCCCACCCAAAAGCCTCCCCTCAGCGGAGCCCATTAGAGATTTAAACCTCCTTATCCATCCACTTCCCCTTATAGTGAACCCAGATAAACACCATCGACTGGATCACCACATCAAGTGCAAAAACATACCAGATTACTCTCAAATCTGCACCGTAGTAATACACCATTAGCGTAAGCAATCCTACTCTAAAAAGAAACATCGTAGAGAAGGAATACAGCATCACCGTGCCAGTAGCCCCCACCCCACGCATCGAGTTCTTCATCACCATAGCCGTCGCAAAAAACGGCTGCGTAAAGGCCACTATCATCACCAGAGCCACTGCCGTGTCAGCCTGTGAACCTCCACCCGGACTCATGATTGAAACCAGCCAGCCAGCATTAAAATAAAGCACAATCCCCAGCAAACTCATCACCACCAAAGCAACTCGCCAACACGCTCTAACAGCCTGCTGAGCCAACTCCTTAGAACCCGCCCCTAAATATTGCCCAGCCAACGTCGCAGCAGCTGTTCCTAAGGCAAACCCCGGCATATAACTCAGTGACTCTATCTGCACCGCCAGACCATGAGACCCTATCAGCCCCTCATCCTTACTCCCCACCAGCGCTATCATCCGCAACCCATAAGCGTGGATCGACCACATCCCCAAGATCTCTACCAGCTGAGGCACCCCCACACGGATAATCCGCAAACTAATCGCCCCATTCCACCGCATCCATTTGCGGTGCAACACTAGCAAACTCTTCTTTGCCTCACGCGGATAAATTTTCCAAAAAATCATCGCCAAACCACCAGCCCAGCCCACCACAGTTCCTAGAGCAATTCCCTCAATCCCCATCCCAAAGTAGACAGCAAAGAAGTAACTCATGATCCCATTCACCAGATTAACCACCACCATCGCATTGAATGGAGTCCAAGTATCACCCGCACCACGCAAACACGCACTCAGCACAAACACAATCCCACTCATCGGAGCCGAGAATACAAGTATCTTTATAAACGACAGGAAATAAACCTTAGCCCCAGCATTCAACCCAAAAAAATCAGCTAACATCGGCGCCAACAACCACAACATCAGCCCCGCCATCGCCCCTGTCACCAACCCCAAGAAAACAGATTGCCCCACAGCTCGCTCAGCTAGCACATAATCCCGTGCCCCATAAGCCCTAGATACCAGCGCCTGAGCACCCGTCGCTACCGACGCCTGCATGATCATCATCAGCCAGCCCATATACATCATAAGCCCCATCATATCGATCACCGCCCCAAGCTCAGATACAGGACTCACATGCCCCGCTATCACTCTATCAGCAAACCCCACCAACACACTCATCAGGTTCTGCAACAACGGCCACATAGCCAGTGACATAATCTGTTGATTCAGAGTCAGACCACCCAGCTTACCTCCAAGATCAACGGCCACTGGCACATCTACCTCAGTGTTCACTACCTTCACCACTCTTATTTCCCCTCGCACTCGAAAGAAAATGCTAGCCAACAATACATTTGGCAAGCCCTAAGGCCAGGATATGCGCTTAATAGATAATCAACTGACTACTCGGCAGATCCTGTATCAATCATCACCATCTCAGCGAATTTCCCAATCGACTTATCACACAGCCAAATCTCATCCAACGCCTTAAACAAAATCTCAGCATGATCCGTATCAATAATATCATCTCGCTCTAACAGCTCAGAAGCCTCCACATCTCCCCAGTCATTATCCGCCGGATTAATCACCGTGAAGGCGTGATGCTCAAAGTCAAACACCACGCTCGCGTACTTCTCAAACGCCTCAATATAAACCAAAAACGCAACCCCATGATCACCCTTCCCATCAGTCCAGCGCGCCACATATTCCATATCTGGCATTTCCTCTTCATCTTCCAGATAAACAAATCCAGAGGAATAAATAGTCTTAAACCCACAACACTCGCAAGCGATGTCAGTGATTTCTTCGAGTTGTTCTTCTACAGGCATAATCGTTAATTTAGCTTCCTAATTGAGTTTCCGCGAGCAATTTGTAAGTCCCATTGTGAGACATCAACTCATCATGATTCCCACTCTCCACTATTCTTCCATGCTGAAGAACCAAGATCCTATCCGCATCTCTCACAGTGCTAAGCCTATGAGCAATAATAATAGACGTTCTCCCCTGCATCAACGTATCTAACGCAGATTGCACCAACCTCTCACTCTCAGAATCCAGCGCACTAGTCGCCTCATCTAACAACAAGATCTTAGGATCCGCCAAGATCGCCCTAGCAATAGCCACACGCTGACGCTGACCACCACTAAGCTTAATCCCTCGAGGCCCAACAGTAGTATCATAACCACTCTCAAACTCCTCAATAAAATCATGCGCATTCGCCTGCTTTGCCGCCTCAATGATCTCCTCCCTGCTAGAACCAGGCTTACCATAAGCTATGTTCTCCTCAATACTCCCACCGAAAAGCAAAACCTCCTGCGGTACCACTGCAATAGAACTACGCAAATTCTTAAGACCTATCTCAGAAATAGGCTTACCATCAAACTTCAAATCCCCCTCATACCCCTGATAAAAACCTAACAGAAGTGAAAACACAGTAGACTTACCGCCGCCACTTGGTCCCACCAAAGCAACCCGCTCACCAGTATTCACCTCAAAATCCACCCCCTTCAGCACCTGACCCTCAGGCCTAGAAGGATAAGCAAAACTTAACCCCTGAGCAGAAATACTGCCCACCAAAGCACTCTCAGAATCTGATGCATAATTTAGCTCCATATCCTCATCGATCAGATCCCTAATCCGCTCCGTCGCCCCAGAAGTAATCTGCAACTGACTCATAATCTCCGGCACAGAACCAAGTGATGCCGCCACAAACACACTAAATAAAATGAACCTCACATAATTCTCAATATCAATCTCCCCATTCGCCAACATCTGCGCCCCATACCAAACAATAAATGCCACCGTGCTAAACAACACCAAAATGATAAAACTAATAAATGCAGCCCTTGCCTTCGCCCCATCTATCGTGATGTTCAAGAACTTCGTCAGCGCCGTATCATAACGCTTCTCCTCATACTCCTCATTACAAAATGCCTTCGTATCATAGATCCCCATGATCGTCTCCTCCACCACAATATTCGTATCAGCCAGCGCATCCTGAGTCGCCTTAGAATAACTCTTAATCTTCTTACCAAACACCGCAATCGCCAACACCACCACCGGCACACTCCCCAACATGATCAAAGACAATTTCCAAGAACATATAAAAATCACCACCAAACCACCAATCAACGTCACAATCATACGCCCAAACTTAGGAACAGTCGTAATCAACGTCTCCCGCATAATAGAAAGATCCCCCGCAATCCGTGAACTCAGCTCACCAGAACGCTTTTCAGTCAAATAATTCATCGGCAACCTCACCATCCTGCTAAACAACGACCGCCTAATCTCATTCAGCGCACCCTCACCAGACTTAATAAACCCACGAACCCTCCAATAAGTAATAAATGACTGCAACAAAAGAGCCCCGATCAACCAAAGCACAATCACATTCACATTTGCAATAATATCAGCCTTACTCGCAGCCGCACCAGCATCGCCGCCACCTGCCATCATAGACTTACCTATCAGCTTAGAAAGGAAATACGGGAAAGCCAGAGACAGTGCCGCAGTCGTATAAAGAGCAAAAAGAGAAGGCACAAAAATATGCTTATATCGATCCATGTAACCATAGAGCCCCATAGCATCCTTAAGGCTTTTTCCCGCCTTGCCCTTCTGTTTTTTACGTTCCTCAGCTGACATACCTATTGGCTACGTGATTTACCCCATATTGTAAAGCCAAGTCCACCAAGAATCTGCACAAGCTCTTTCCCGAGAGAGATAGCACTTCCCCCTACTAGAAATATTCAATACTCAGTAATCAATAATCAATTTCCTACTTGCCACGCACCTACAGACAAGCTAACTCCTGCGCATGGCAAATGAAACCACACTTATCCTTTTAAAGCCTGATTGCGTTCAAAAAAACCTTTCAGGAGACGTCCTCGGCAGATTCCAAGACAAAGGCCTCACCATTCGTGGCATCAAAATGATGACACTTAGCAATGAGCTTCTCACTAAGCACTACTCACACGTAGCAGACAAACCTTTCTTCCCTGAAATCGTCGCATTTATGCAGCAAACACCAGTAGTAGCACTCGCTCTCGAAGGTGAAAACGCTATCGCAGTCGTTCGTGACCTCCTCGGACCTACAAACTCCGCAGAAGCACCAGCAGGAACCATCCGCGGCGACCTCGGCGAAGACATGATGGTCAACGTCTGTCACGCATCAGACGGCCCAGAAGCAGCAGCAGACGAGCTAAAAAGATTCTTCGCAGACGGCGAAATCTTCGCTTACTAAGCCACCCCATCCATTCTAAATACGAAAGCACGTCCCCTAACCGGAACGTGCTTTTTCGTGTTAAATAACACACCTAAATTCACTCATTATCTCCCTTATTGGATAGCACCCTCAAGACAAACGCTATCAATAACATCCCCAGAATCACCAACACCGGCCCCACATGAGAGATAATCATACCACTATACCAGTTCTGAAGAGCCTTCGCATTAACAGGCTGCGCAAAATTCGTAAAACTATTCAAAAACAAATTCCCCAACAAATACAACGACACCAACAACATCCCACAAATAATCAAATTAGCTTTCATTTCTCCTTACCCTCATGCCCTTCTCTTGGTTTTGGCCTAGCCCCTGGATGCGCGTTATAAAAACGTTCGAGTTCCTTCTTAGGTATTGGCATCAGACTAGTAAAAATTCCATTAAGCTCAGCTGTAGTATCTAACCAACCTGCTCCATCTTGATAGCTAAAAGAAAAATTACCACACACCCAACAAAATGTTCCCTCGTGAAGCAATACATCACCAGAATAGACCCTAATCCCATGAATTGGGTAATGGCATAAAGCTCCCCCCATTTGCTCAGGCTTTGCGATTTGATCCCCTAATGCAACCAAGAGCTTCTTTCGATCTTCACCTCCCACCACTTTAGTGCTCAGTATTTCAGTAGTCTTGTCATAAGGCGCAACCATGATTCTCTTTTCACTATTTCCCTCTGGCCCGTTATCTTCACTAGTAAATACATCAAAGGACACCAGATAAACCTCCACACGATCCGCCTTCTTAATCAACTCAGCATGACCCACACGATATTTTGCCTCTATCTTTTCACGCTCTTCATAAGATACCTCCTCAGCATAAGACACTAGCTGAGCAACAAGACCAAGTACAGCGAGACACAAGCATTTCATAGTTTCACTGTAGTTAGTCGTTTCTCGGACATCCAGTCAAAAGCCATCCTAATCTCTCTCCCTCAAAAACTCCAAAGCAGACTCAACCGCCCCCCTAACTTCCTCATCAGGATCGTCCTCCAACCCAGCAAGCACAGCCTCAGCTTCTTCCGTAAACTGATTCACTATCGCCCGCATACAAGCTATCCGCGTCATATGAAATAACTCCGTATCCACCACTCCCTGAATCACATACCCCTTCGATAACGGATTCTCAATTCGCATCAAGACATCACCTGCCTTCCAAGAAAGCTCCCCGCCGCCAGTATTCAAAAGCAATCCACCTAACAAATGAATAAAATCATCTGACACCTCGTAATAATCTTCCTCTTCCTCCAACAACAGAATCAAAGCATACAGATAATCCGCAAGCCAACTAGTTCCCCGCGAATCATCCCTACCAATCTGCGCAATCAACGGCTCAATAAACCTCGCATCACTAATCTCCCCAAGCAGCGAAGCGAAGCCATTAGTATTCTCGATCTCATCTGGCTCACAAATAACATCACAAAGAGCAAAGATCACCCCATCGTCAACATCACGCCCATCTTCAGCCAACTCCCTAATAGCTGCATTCCGCGTCTCTATATTCGTGATTTTCTCTGGAGTCATTGATACATTCTCTATCATTCAGATCCTTACTACCTACTTCCTACAAATCCTCAGGCTTGCTCAACAACTCAGCAACCCTATTCAACAGCCTCCCTGCATCACCACCATCAATCACCCTATGATCAAAAGTCAACGCAAGCTCAGCCTCAGTCACAGGAATGAAAGCATTCACCTGATCCGACCAAACCGGCTTCTTCACCCCAGCACTGATGCCAAGAATAAGAGTCTCATTAGGCAAGGGAATCGGCGTCCCCCAAGTAAGCCCAAAGGTTCCAAAATTCGTCACAGTAGCGATCCCCCCCTTAGTAGCAGCCTCAGGAAGCCTACGTGCCCTAGACTGATCTACAAGCTCCGCATATTCTGCACTAAGCGCACTAACAGATTTAGTATCCACCTGACGGATCACCGGAACCATTACCCCATCCTCAACCTGAACTGCACAACCAATGTCAAAACTTCTAGGATGAACAATCTTCTCCCCAATCAGGAAACCCGCAGCCGATGGAAATTCCGCCAACGCCAGAGCAAATGCCCTCAACACATATAGCGTAAGACCAGGCTTAGGATTCTGCGCTCGACGGTGATCTAACAACTTATCCATGATCACCGGATGCCCAACAGTTGCAAGCGGACGAGTCCAAGACCTCCGCATAGCATCAGCCACCGCAAGCCGCATCGGCGATGCCGGTGAAGCAGGCCACTCACTAATATACTCCAAAAATCCTTCCAAATCCTCCACCGTCACACGGCCCCCACCACCACTTCCAGCAATCGCAGAAATATCAGCAGCACGAAGCCCAAGCTCATTCATCCTAGCCCGCATCCTCGGCGAAATATAATGCGCCCCAGATTTCCCAGCTGGCACAGGAAGCCCCTGAACCGTTGGTGAAACATTCTTAGGCTCAAAATAACCACCGTCCTCAGTCTTAAAATGCAAGTTCGCCTCGTCTTCCTCACCCTGCCTGTCCTGCTCCTCCACAGCATCACTAACCCCTTCTCGGACTGTAGAAACACCAGTGCGCTCTATCTCGTCCTCAGTCGCTTCAACTGTCCCCAAGACACTGCCCACTGCATAGCTAGTCCCTTCCTCAGCAAGGATTTCCTTCACTACACCACCACATAGCGTAGTGATCCCCATGGTCGCCTTATTGGTTTCCACTTCGATTATTTCCTGATCCACTTCCACCGTATCCCCTACGGCTACATTGAAACGGATAATAGTGGCCTCAGCGATGGATTCACCGAGCTGCGGCATGACGATTGGTATTCTTGGCATGATTCTGTGAAGTGATTTTTTAGTAAATTTTAATAAGCCAGCAACTCCTTGAGCGCATGGCGGATAGATTCTGGTGTCGGTCGATGAGCCGCCCACAATTTAGGGTGATACGGAATGGGTGTGTCTTTCGCGTTCAAGCGCATAGGCGGAGCATCTAACAAATGAAAAGCTTCCTTCACCACACGCGCCACGATTTCTGCAGTAACACCACCCCAAGGAAAAGCTTCACCTACAGCCAATAACCTCCCAGTTCGAGCAACCGAAGCTATCACTGTGTCCGTATCTAACGGCTTAACCGAACGCAGATCCACCACCTCTATTTCCCAGCCTTCAGCCTGTAACATCTCAGCAGCACGCACAGCTTCATGCACCATCGCACTATAAGCCACAACAGTAGCATGCTTCCCAGCTCGAGTAATCCTAGCTTTTCCGATCGGAAGTCCGTCGCCATCATAGTTCTCACTCTTCAGCCAACGATAAAGAAATTTATGCTCACAATAAATCACCGGATCATCCATCGCTATCCCCTCTAACAACATATGATACGCATCCGAAACAGTCGCCGGCGTCAACACGATACATCCCGGATAATGACTATAAATCGTCTCAATACTCTGACTATGAAATGGCCCAGAACCCGGAGTCCCCCCAGAAGGCATCCGAATAGTAAGCGGAATTGGCACCCCAGTCCTATAAAAATGTGTCGCCGCATTATTAACGATCTGATTAAACCCAACCGACGAGAAATCAGCAAACTGCATCTCCACTACCGGCCGCATCCCCTCAATAGCAGCTCCAATAGCCATCCCCACCATCGCATCCTCACTAATCGGTGAATCCATCACACGATCCGGCCACATTTCTTGAAGCCCTTTAGTGGCCTTAAACGCCCCCCCAAACTTCCCAATATCCTGTCCATACAGGAACACTCTTTCATCGGTTTCGAGCGCCTTATACTGGGCGTCTCTGATGGCATCTATGTAGGTAACTGACATATAAAATTTTCTCTAACCTTAGTTCTTAACTCATTATTCTTACTAGAAACTGATCACCAATCCCTAAAGCTCCCTCTCGACAGCGCACACCAGTCCTCTTTATACGGATCTGGCCCATCCTCTTTCTGGGCCGTAGTCACTGCCTGCTGAACTTCCAGCTTAGCCGCTTCCTCCCATTCGCCTAGCTCTTCCTCTGTCAGCCAACCTTGTTCAATGAGTTGTTGCTTACCCACCTCCATACAGTCTCTTCCATAATGACTAGATCTAACGCCTTCTGGAATATAGGAACCGTCATCATGCTCACCATGCCCTCCTAAACGTAATAGTTTAGCTACCACCATCTGCGGACCTTCACCATTACGCGCTGAGTCCACTGCCTGGCCTATTACCGCCGCACAAGCCAACATATCTGTCCCGTCCACTGAATGCCCCGCTAGCCCGTATCCCTTCGCTCTATCTACTAAATCCTTACATGCATATTGCTTGCTGTTCGGTGTGGAATAAGCAAATTGATTATCAGCCACTACCACCACAACAGGCAACCTCTCGACTGCTACATAATTCAAACCCTCATGAAACGCCCCAGTAGAAGTCGCTCCATCACCAATGCACGTCGCACCCACACAGCCATCCAGCTTCCCTTGTATCTGCCGCGCCTTGAGCATCCCACCTAGCACTGCTAGCGAAGTCCCTAAATGACTAATCATCGCCACCACCCCATCTTGAGGTCTTCCTCGGTGAATATTTCCATCGCGCGCCTTCATCGGCCCTTGTGCTGATCCTAAATACGTTCGAGTAGCATCCAGCATATCTTCGCCAAATGCCGTCCTACCAGCCTGGTCACGTATCAATGGAGCAAATAAATCTTTCCCCGGCACTAACCTAGCACCCACAGAAGCACTCACAGCCTCCTGCCCTCGCCCTAAATAAACTCCCCCCACAATTTGGCCCGCCTTATAGAGAGAACTAAACTTCGCCTCTAGCAATCTGGCCCTGACCATGGCCTTATAGACTTTGCGTGCATGTTCTTTTGTTAGATCCATAGTTTGTGTCTTTGTCTCGCTCATTCTTAGCCCTCGGTTATCGAAAAACCAAGCTAGGAATAACGCTGACGAAACACTACTACTTTATTTTAGGCTACCGCAAACATTTTCCGCCACTATTAAAAATCGATTCATACAAATAATATTTAGGAACAATTTATTATTGCATAGTGAACTCATTGTGAAGCATAACTCTTCCCACTTATTAAACTAAGTTCCCACATTCTTCATGAAAGCAACACTTCTAGTACTAGCAGCAGGCATGGGTAGCCGATACGGCGGACTCAAACAAATGGACCCAATGGGTCCCAATGGCGAAAGCGTCCTAGATTACTCCGTCTATGATGCCATCCGTGCAGGGTTCACCCGCGTGGTCTTTATTATTCGTAAGGACTTTGCAGATGACTTCAAGGCCCGCATGGACGGAAAATTTGCTGGCAAAATAGAGGTCGACTACTGCTACCAAGAACTCAACGACCTCCCTGAAGGCTACAAGCTCCCCGAGGGCAGAACCAAGCCATGGGGAACCACACACGCTATTCTAGCTGCTAGAAATGTTATCGACTCACACTTCGCCGTAATCAATGCAGATGACTTCTACGGCAAAGATTCTTTCCAAAAAATCACGACCTACTTCACCCAGTCTATCGCTAAGTCAGAGGAAAAAGCCCACTACTGCATGGTTGGCTACAAGCTTAGCAACACACTCTCAGATCACGGTGACGTAAACCGAGGAATCTGTAAGGACACCAATGGTTTCCTCGACACCGTAGAAGAACACACCGAAATACTTATCGAGAATGACGGAGTCTGCCGTGGAGAAAACCTCGCCGGTAAAAGGGTTGAAATTTCACCCTCCGCTATAGCTTCCATGAACTTCTGGGGATTCCCGGTTTCCCTAATGGAGCACCTTCAGAACCATTTCACCGAGTTCCTTAAACTTCGAGGTTCAGAAATGAAATCAGAGTGCTACCTCCCCACCGTAATCGATGAACTCATCACGGCAGAAAAAGCTGACTGTAACATTCTAAAAACCTCCAGCTCCTGGTTCGGAGTCACCTACCCACAGGACAAAGACGCCTGCGTAGCTAGCATCAAAAAGCTTGTAGAAGCAGGAGAATATCCGGCTAGTCTTTGGGACTAACCAGATTCTAATCCAGCTCTATTCAATGATTAAATTTAGCCAGCGTTCACCCATAGAGCGCCCTGCTCCTCTTTCACCTCATACACCTTCAAGCTATACTGCTCATCCGTGAAGCATTGGCCACTGTCTAATGAGTAGCGATACTTATGCAATGGACAGATGACTATAGGAACTCCGTCCTGATCACCTAAGATCCCTCTGGAGAGCACCATGCGCTCATTCTGAGGATTAAAATTCTGCACAGCATACCATTTCTTCTCAGTAGGTAGATTGAAAACGGCAACTTGAGTATCATTCACCTTCACGCAGCTACCAAAGTTCGCGGGAAATTCTGCTACTGAGCCAATTTGGGTCCAATTTGTGTTCATATAGTTAGTTGGTTTATAGTCTATTTGAAAAGTTTCTTTCGGAAAGTGTGGCTGGTCTTATCTGCTCACGCTCCTGAACAAACTGAACACTAGGATCAGATTCGTCACTATTACTGAAGTGGCGGAAGCGCTTAAGCTTCTCAGGGTCATTGATCGCATTCTTCCACTCACATTCATATGTATTGATAAGGTGCTGCATTTGCTGATCTAACTCGTCGCAGATCCCTAGTGAGTCATTGATCACAACCTCTTTTAATTTCTCAAGTCCTCCTTCAAGTTTGGTCAACCAAGTGGATGTTCTTTCCAACTTATCCGCAGTCTTGATATAATACATGAGAAATCTATCAGTATATTTGATCACTGTTTCGCGATCAATATCGGTAGCAAATAGATCCGCATGCCTTGGAGTAATCCCCCCATTACCACCCACATAAAGATTCCACCCTTTCTCTGTAGCAATGATACCAAAATCCTTACTTCTAGCCTCTGCACACTCTCGAACACAGCCACTCACACCAGCTTTAAATTTATGTGGTGACCTAATACCGCGGTAACGCTTCTCCATATCGATCGCTAGCGTAGTGCTGTCCTGTACGCCAAATCTGCACCATGCAGAACCCACACATGACTTCACCGTTCTAAGTGCTTTTCCGTAGCCATGACCTGATTCAAATCCAGCATCAATGAGCTCAGCCCAAATAAGTGGTAGCTCATGCACCCGTGCACCTAAAAGATCAATCCTCTGGCCTCCAGTGATTTTTGTGTAGAGCTTATACTTCTTAGCCACCGCCCCTAGAGCGATCAGCTTGTCAGGCGTGATCTCTCCACCAGGTATTCTAGGAATTACTGAATAAGTGCCATCTTGCTGGATATTAGCTAAAAAAGCGTCATTCGTATCCTGCAGTGGCTGATGATCCAGAATAGGGTTATTCCAGAGAGATGCAAAAATTGAAGCCGCAGCAGGCTTACACACCTCACAACCAAGCCCAGATCCATGCTTACTAATCAGATCATCAAAACTCCTAATCGATGAGACCTTCACCACATCATACATCTCTGCCCGAGAAAGATCAAAGTGCTCGCATAGTCGGTTGCTCACCACAATACCAGATTCCTTCATCTTCGCCTTAAAAAGATCCGTCATGAGCGGCACACAACCTCCACAACCAGTCCCAGCCTTCGTGCAAGCCTTGAGCTCACCTACTGATGTTGCACCATCTTCTATTGCACAACAGAGCGCCCCCTTCGTGACTGCCTCACAGGAACAAATCTGCGCTGCATCTGGCAGATCCATCACTCCTATTCCAGCTTGCTCTCCACCGCCAGCAGGTGAAATCAGCTGGATAGGCTCAGGCGGTAGCGCCATCTGGTTCTGGTAGATTTGTAGCAAACCACCATAAGCATCCGCATCGCCAACTAAAATCCCGCCAAGCAGAAGTTTACCATCTCCAGAGACCACCAGCTTCTTATAAATTCTTGTATGAGCATCATGGATTACAATTTCCCTAGCTCCATCTTTCGCCTCTATCTCACCAAAGCTAGCCACATCCGTGCCAATCAACTTCAGCTTAGTAGACATATCCGCCCCATCAAAACTATCCTCAGTCTCAGTAAGCAAATTAGCAACCGCATCAGCCATCTGATACCCCGGTGCCACCAACCCATAGATCATATTTTCATACAACGCACACTCCCCGATAGCGAAAATCTCAGGATCAGAAGTCAGCAGAAAACTATCCACCTTTATCCCCCCTCTCTCTCCCACTTCGATCCCCGCTTCTCGCGCAAGTTCATCACGCGGACGGATACCAGCAGAAACAATGATCATATCAACAGCCAACTCAGACTCATCCGCAAATACCATCTTAGACACAGATTCTTCACCCGCTATCTCCTTCGTATTCATATTCAGATGCACATCAATCCCTCTTTCCTCAATGATCCCTTTAAGAAGAGCTCCACCTGCTGCATCTAGCTGCCTAGGCATGAGACGAGGAGCAAACTCCACAACATGAGTCTTCAACCCCAAATCCTGCGCAGCCTTAGCGGCCTCAAGCCCCAGTAAACCTCCACCAATCACCGCACAGCTTTTAGACTCCTTTGCGTATGCTTTGATCTGGTCTAAATCTTCAATAGTTCGGTAAACAAACACCCCCTTTTTATCGATCCCTGGAACTGGAGGAACAAAAGGAGCAGAGCCTGTAGCCAAGACCAGCTTATCATAGCTCACAGTCTTACCAGCAGACGAGATCACTTGCTTATTCACTCTATCTATCTGCACTACCTTCTCACCAATATAAAGCTCTATACCATTGTCTTCATACCAGTTAAGACTATTCATATACAAGTCTTCAGCAGACTTATCTGAGAAATATTCAGAGAGATGAACTCTATCATAGGCCGGGCGCGGTTCTTCACAAAATGTAACCAGTTGGTATTTGCTCTTAGTATCTTTTTCTAGAAACCTCTCACAAAATTTATACCCCACCATTCCGTTCCCTACTACTATGATTTTTTGCTTCATAGAGTAGTTATAAGCAGTAGCCATACCATCACACATTAATCCCGCTCATGAAATAAATGAGCGGGATCAAATGAAAACTAAAAGCTATAGTCTAGCTGTAGAGAAAATTGACTTATATCGTTCTGAAATACACTGTCATCATCCCCCATAAAGTAGGCAAATTTACCAATGATCTTAGTATTCTCATTGATCGGCTTTACAGCTACGAGGTCAGCTTCCCACCCGTAACTACTAGAAAGAGAATCATCACGGAAATGGTGCAACGAACCTTTAAGCACTATATCATCAGCAACCTTCGTGACCGCTTTAAGATAAATATCATTCAAACCGTCCCAAGAATCAGCCAAACCGAGCCGATTTCCAATAAACGCATCGGCGAAACCATTATAAGCATGAACCGTTGCCAAAGGAGTTACAAAACCATCTCCTAAATGCTCCACACCAGCAGTGAATGAAACACTACCAACTTTCTTTATGAAAGAAGCAGCTCCATACAGGGCATCATAGTCCGCCTTGCTCCCAGCCTCAGTTTGATAAGCAAATTCCAAATGATACATCCCTGAAGACTTCTTTAGATCCGTATACACACCATAAGTATTGTTACTCGCATTGACCGGAAAACCTGCCCCTTGATCAGAAAAATCCATCAAATAAGCGTATCCTCCAAACTTATCGTCCCCTTTCGCTAGTGATGCATTTAACAAATGAACATCCCCTTCTAGCGCTTGCACGGCCCCAGATCCATCCACCCCGAAAATACGGTTTACTTGATTAGCGTAAGCGTAAAACACATTAAAATCTGATTGCTTGTAGTTGAGTGAAACAGCATCATAAGTCTGCTCATTTTGTCGCCAGCCCACATTACCAATGAACGCTGCACTATCTAGAATGATCCGTTGCCGTCCCACCTTACCTGTAAAATTATCATTTGAATATTTGAGGAAGACTTGATTAATCTCATTTGTCTCAGGATCTGAAATAACCGTATTATTCGCCTCAAACGGAGTGAAATTTGCACTCTGAGGAGTCCCCACCTGATAATCATCAACCAGAGCCAAAGTATTCTCAGACTCTACATAAAAACTAAGCGCCTCATCAGGAAAAAGCTCAAAACCAGGTCTCAACCTTAAAGTAACCGCGTGTGACGCGTCAAATCCTTGCTCATTCCTAGCCTCATAACGAAGACGAGCATTAGCAAAAAACTTAATAAAATCTGGGCCTTTTTCCGGTGTGACACTGATCGCTTCATGCTCGCCTGCTTGAGCTGAATGAATCAAAATACCTGAATACACTACTGTTGCTGCTATTTTCTTTAACATAGTGATTTACGTTACAGCAAGTTTTAGACCTAGATCAAAACAACCCCCTCATCTAATTAATTAATCCAATTCATGTATCACACAAGACACCTTTCTAGATTCTCTGTAAATATCGTCAAAAAGTTTTCCTCCACTAAGGAAAGTGACTTAGACTTACTAATGTAGTATCCCCACTCTCTAACAGGAGCAGGAGAAATCTCATGTTTCACCAGATTACCTTTTTCTAATTCACGCTTAGCAATCCATTCTGAGATAATTCCGACTCCAATATTGAGAGCCACCATCTCTTTAATAGACTCCATATTCCCCATCGCTAAAGTAGCTCGTTGCTTAATGCCTATACCTGATAAGTGTGAGGTCAGGATATGATTGGTTACAGTGTCATTCCCATAAGTGATGAACCTCTCTTTAGCATATTCCTCAGAACGCTCCGGTACTCTCTTACACCATGGGTGCTCAGGAGCAGTGATAAAGCACAGCTTGTCTTCACCTAACTTTACGAATGGGTGAATTGCTGAATGAAACCTAGAATACAGACCAAATGCAAAATCCAGTTCACCGCTCTCTAGTTTCTTGATCAAGTCAGCAGTATCCCCAATTGTTATAAAGACCTCGCATCGGCTTTCTTTCTCATAAAATTTAGATAATGTCCCAGGCATCACATACTGACACAAAGTACTACTCACCCCGATCCTCAAAGAACTATACCCCCAATCATTCAACGTGGTTATCTTAGAAGTGGCACTCTCTAACTGGAGCAATGCTTTCTTAGCATGAAAAAGAAAAACCTCACCATGAGGAGTCAGAATGCATTTCTTACCCAAGCGCTCTATTAGTTGGCATCCTAGTAATCCTTCTAAAGACTTTAATGAATGACTCACTGCTGATTGAGTGATATTGAGAAGGTTAGCGGCAGCGGTAAACGATCGCGTTTCTTCTAAAGAGATAAAAACTCTTAACTGGCGTATTTCAGGAAGCTGTATCATATGAATTCTCACTCAGCAGTAAGCGCACCAACTTCGCCAAGAAAACCAATAAATGAAATCCATTCATCGAAACCAGTTGACCCAAGAATACTTATAACTGAAATTGGCACGCTCATTGCTAATCATCTTTGTGCCCAATAAACTAAATATACTAAAAATTAAAGAATCCAATATTCGAACCCTTCACCTAACATGGTTCGCGTTCTTCCTAACATTTGTCCTTTGGTTCAGTCATGCTCCATTAGGTGAAGTACTAAAAGAAAGTTTCAACTTAACCAAAGCTCAGTGGAAAGCCCTACTCATATTGAACGTAGCGCTTACCATCCCTGCTAGGGTAATAGTGGGAATGCTGGTAGATAAGCTAGGACCTAGGAAAACCTACAGCAGCCTACTCATGATATCAGGTGTCCTGTGTGCATTATTTGCCTCAGCACAAACTTATGAACAGCTAGCTATCACCAGATTCCTTATGGGATTCGTAGGAGCTGGATTCGTTATCGGTATCAGAATGATCGGTGAATGGTTCCCAGCCCGCCAAGTCGGCCTAGCCGAAGGCATCTACGGAGGTTGGGGTAACTTTGGCTCAGCATTCGCGGCCATGACCATCCCAACAATCGCATTAATTTTCGGCGGTGAGAATGGTTGGAGATACGCACTATACAGCCTCTCCGTCATCACATTCATCTACGGCATATTCTACTACAAAGTCGCTAGAGACACCCCAAAAGGAGCCACATACTTCAAGCCTAAAAAGGTTGGTGGTCTAGAAGTTAGCAATCCTCGCGACTTCTATTTCCTCATCATCATGACCATACCCATGTATGCAGCTCTCGCTATCCTAAACTGGAAACTCTCACCCACAGGTGTTGCCTTACTAAGCCATACAGCCGTGAATCTGATTTATGGAGGATTGATTCTACTCTTCATTTTCCAATTCTCACAAATTCACAAGGTCAATAAAACCATGCTTAAAGACGGCGGCGTGCCAGACATGTTCCGTTATAAATTTAAGCAGGTCGCTATTCTCGACCTTAACTACTTCATCACATTTGGATCAGAACTCGCCGTGATTTCAATGCTCCCATTCTTCTTCATGGAGACGTTCAACCTCACAGGCGTGCAAGCAGGTCTCCTAGCATCAGCCTTCGCCTTTATGAACTTAGTAGCTCGCCCTGCTGGCGGACTCATCAGTGATAAATTTGGCAGACGCAAGAGCATGCTCATCTTCTTAGTCGGTCTCGCCACCGGATACGCCATCATGGGATTCATCGATTCTACATGGGCCATTCCTCTCGCGGTGATCGCTACCATGTTCTGCTCATTCTTCGTGCAGTCTGGTGAAGGGGCAGTCTTCGCAATGGTTCCCCTAGTTCAACGCCGCATGACTGGTCAAATCGCCGGCATGGCAGGAGCATATGGCAACGTAGGTGCTGTGGTTTTCCTCACAGTCTTCTCATTCGTAGACGCCTCCACATTCTTCTTCATTATCGCCTGCTCAAGTGCTATAGGTTTCATAGCAACCTATTTCCTTGAAGAGCCAGAAGGCCACGTAGCTGAAGTAATGCCAGACGGCTCCATCGAGCTGATCGACATCTCATAATCACAACATCAGAAAAACTACACCACTACGCACAACTGCCCCTAGAATGATAAGCCCACAAAAAACACTTACTATTTCTGTGGGGCAGTTTTCCACTAAAGGAAAGAAATCTACTAACGAAGACTGTCTCGGAGTAAAAATACCAGACACTCAAGATCAACTCATTAAAGGTATCGCTGGAGTCATTGCCGATGGCGTAAGTGATGCCACTGGCGGTAAAGAAGCCGCTGAAATGTGCGTCAAAGGATTCCTTTACGACTACTTCAGCACCCCAGACTCATGGACTGTCAAAACCTCAGGCCAAAGAGTCATCAACGCACTAAACCGCTGGCTCTACAGCCAAGGACAAACTAACGGACTCGCCGAGGAGAAAGGCTATCTCTCCACCATGAGCTCCATCGTTTTAGTTGGTAAAACAGCCTATATATTCCATATCGGAGACAGCCGCATCTACCGCATCAGAAGCAACAACATTGAGCAACTCACCAGAGATCACACCTCCCAAATCACCAACAAACCAAAATATTTGAACCGCGCAATGGGGCTCGATGTCTCAGCAACGGTCGACTATCACGAAATAAACGTCGAAGAAGGTGACATCTTCCTCCTCACCACAGATGGCGTCCACGAATGGCTTCTTGATGAAACCCTCGTGGACATAGTTAACAGCTCCATAGATTTAGATCACGCAGCCGAAACAACTGTCCAATCATCCTTAGAATCAGGAAGTAACGACAACCTCACCAGCCTTCTAATTCGCGCAGATTCCTTACCAGAGGCCAGTCATGATGAACTAGTCAGAGTTCTCCTCGACCGACCATTCCCCCCACTCTTATACCCTGGACAAATTCTAGATGGCTTAGAAATCGAAAGCATCATGTATGAAAGCTCTCGAAGCCAACTCTACAAAGTCAGAGACGTTGAAACAGGTGACCTCATGATCATGAAGACCCCGTCGTCAAATTTTCAGGACGACCCAGCCTACATCGAGAGATTCATTACCGAGGAATGGATTGGCAAAAGAACTAAACATCGAAACCTCATCGACATCATCGAAGGAAAGAAGAAGCCCACATTCCTCTACTACCTCATGGAGCACATCCACGGAGTCAACCTCTTTGACTGGGCGAAATCCAAAAAAGGTAACCTCGAAGTATCCGAAGTAATCACCGTCATGAAAGGAATCGTTGGCGGAGTCAGAGCACTACACCGACTCGAAACACTCCACCAGGACCTCAAACCGGACAACATTATGATCACCAAGGAAAATGTCGTAAAAGTAATAGACTTTGGTTCATGCAGAGTTGCTAGCCTACACAACAAAGCGACCACTCACGAAAGTGAAGAAAATCTCGGCACCATGGACTTTGGCGCTCCTGAATACCGATTCCCCGGAGGACAAATCAGCACCAAATCTGATCAGTTCTCTATTGCCGTCATCGTTTATAACCTCCTCACTAACGAAAAACACCCATACGGAGAGCGATGGAAAAAAGCGAATACCCTTCAAGATTTCACAGCATTAGACTACACCCCAAGTTACCACTACTCCCCAATGGTTCCCCACTGGGTAGACAAAGCACTAAAGAAAGCATTAAGCGTGAACCCAGCGAGAAGATACTCTAGCTTGAGCGAATTCGTGCATGACTTAGAGACCCCAAATCCAGATTTCATCGAAGCCAGAAACCTCCCTTACATAGAAAGAAACCCAGTCTTATTCTGGAAGACCGTTTCCGGTATCCTTTCCCTCATCATCCTCCTCTTGCTCACTTTACTTAATTCATAGAAATGATGACCTTAATTCATTAACTCAAATCATTCCCCTCCGAGAGTTGGCACCCAAAGTGCTATAAATAATCTCATGATACAAGATTCGGGAGCGCAAAGTCCATTCAACCACGATCTGAGGCATAGTGACCCAGATTGGGCCCGACTTTCACCTTATCTTGAAGCAGGTGATGACATAGACCTTCTCTACTACCTCTATCAAGGACTCATCTTCCCAAAGGAAACCAACCTAATGTTACGCTGCCGCATGAGTGGTGGCGAACTCAGCAGCGAACAAGTCACTACATTAGCTGACATCGCAGAAACTCATGGAGCAGGATATGCCGATGTCACCACTCGCGCCAATTTTCAAATCCGCGACATCGCAGACAGCGACGGAATCATCGTCCTCAAAAAACTGCTCCATCTAGGAATAGCCCCAGCTGTCAAAGGACTCAACAATCTAAGAAACGTCACCGTCACCCCCACCACCGGATTCGATACCAATGAACTGATAGACGTGATGCCTATCGCCAAAGATATCCACAACTGCCTACTCTACAAAAACGAACTCCAAGGCCTCCCAGGCAAATTCAACATTGCGCTAGACAGCGGTGGAAAAATCAGCGTCGCCTCAGAAGCTAATGACCTAGGAATCAAAGCCGTCTCAGTAAATGGAAAAGTTTACTTCAGACTATCCGTTGCCGACATCCGCAATGAAACAACCATTTCCCAAGACCTCAACTGGCTAATCAAGCCAGAGGATATAGTGACCGTCACATCCGTCATCATCGAGACTTATCTAACAGAAGGAGATTTCAGCAAGCGATTACGCTCACGTCTCAAATTCCTGATCAACCAAATTGGCATTGAAGAATTCAAATCCAAAGTCAAATCTCAACTCACAGCCTCTATCATCGAGGACGACTCAGCACAAACACCTCCGGAGAGATTAACAGATGCTCACCTCGGAGTGCATGATCAACATCAGGATAAACTCTGCTACCTCGGCGTCAACGGCGCAGCAGGTAGATACACCAGCCAACAACTAAGAAAACTCGCAACCGTCGCACAAAAATTCGGTAATTCCAACATCCGCCTCACCACCCTTCAAAACTGCCTCGTCCCACACGTTGATCGAGCCAATCTCAACGCAGTCATTGAAACCTTCTTATCACAATCACTCACCGTCACTTCCAAGCTAGCTGGCAGCATAGTTGCCTGCACAGGCAGCTCAGGTTGCTCGTATTCTGCCACAGCAACGAAAGAACACTCATTAGAATTATCTCAATATTTACAGAAACTAGGAGATTACAATGAAGCTGTAAATATCCACTTCACAGGATGCCCGTTCAGCTGCGCCCAAAACTACATTGGCGACATCGGTCTCATCGGAGTTCGCGTAAAAAATCAGGAATGTTATCACGTCTACCTAGGAGGCGGAGCAGACGTCAACCTCTCAGCCGTTAGAGTAAGGAAAGCCATCCCGTATAAGAAATTAGCCTCCTACATTAAGTCTTTGTTAGATCTCTTCAAACAAGAAAAACTACATAGTGAGAACTTCAATAGTTTTGTCCACAGATACGGCATTAATCATTTTACTCAATCAGCTCAAGTAGGAGGTATGATATAATGCTGAAATTAATCGACCCAGAAACTGAAGAACAAGAAGCAACCTTAATTGACGCCCTACTCGCTGAGCAAAAGACACTCACCGCAGTAGAACGCTTCAGCCAACAGCACGAATACACCTCCAAAGTCATTCAGGCTCCCAGCTATCAAGACCTCATCCCCATCAGAAAGCCATCCACAGGCGAGCAATACAGCTTCTCCGTAGACCTCGACAAATGCACCGGCTGCAAAGCCTGCGTCGTAGCCTGCCATAGTTTAAACGGACTCGATAAAACCGAATCCTGGAGAGACATCGGAGAAATTGTCAGCCTAGATTCAGCAGACAAACAAACCGTCACCAGCGCCTGCCATCATTGCGCAGACCCTGCATGCCTAAACGGTTGCCCAGTCGGAGCCTATGAGAAAATGCCAGATACCGGAGTTGTTAGACACCTCGATGACCAGTGCATCGGCTGTCAATACTGCTCACTCAAATGCCCATATGACGTCCCTAAATACAACAAAGATCTAGGCATTGTTAGAAAATGCGACATCTGCCACGAGCGCCTCGCAGAAGGTGAAGCCCCAGCCTGTGTCCAGTCCTGCCCAAGTGGAGCCATCTCCATCCAGCTCATCAAAACCGAGCAAATCCACGAAAACGCAAAACGAGAAACATCCATCATCAATGGAGCATACCGCTCAGACTACACCCTCCCATCCACCGTCTACACTAGTAAACGCAAGCTCAGTGACACCATGACTGCAGCAGATGAGCACTCAATACAACCATCTCATAAACACACCCCTCTCAGCTGGATGCTAACCCTCACCCAGCTCTCTGTCGGCATCTCAGTCGCTGACCTCCTCGCTCGTTTAATCGCTCCTGAATGGTCACTAGCACTACATATTCCACTCACCATACTCGCCGTTATCTTCGGCCTCACTGGTCTCATCTCCAGCACACTCCACCTCGGTAGCCCACTCGGCTCATGGAGAGTATTCCTCGGACTCAAGACCTCATGGCTCAGCCGTGAAATCATCCTCTTCGGCATGTGGATGCCCGCACTCCTAGGCTTCACCGGCTTAACCATCGCTTCACAACACGCCGATAAACTCCCAACCTGGCTCCCAACCATCGAAAACACTTGGATCATCCTCGCCGGAGCATCCGCCGTCGCTCTAGGACTCATCTCAGTATTCTGTTCCATCATGGTATACGTCGACACCAAACGAGCATTCTGGACCCTCGGTAAAACAACCTCAAAGTTCACCGGTACCTTACTACTAGGTGGCGCCACCGCTATTCTCATTGCCTCACTAGTGTTCAACAATGAGACCCCAGTAACTCTCTGGGTAGCCCTCGTCCTAGCCACACTCTGGAAAACATCCGCAGACACCATCTCTCTCATCTCAGCCAAGCAAACCACCTGGTCCATGAGCAAAAAAAGCGCCCTCATCCAGCTCCACAGCCTACGCTCCACCCTCACCCTCCGCTGGATCATGATGGCCGTATCCATCCTAAGCATCATCCTCACCATCTACTCTCCTCTCTTCTCAGTCGCAGCGATTCTGGCAATGCTACTAGGTGAGTTCTTACAACGCCAAATTTTCTTCCAAGCAGTGGTCACCCTTAAAATGCCAGGAAATCTAGAACGATGACATTAAAAGCCAAACTCTTAAAAACAATCCCGCCTATTTTCCAACAAAGCGGACCAAAAACCAGCCAGCTCCTACGCTCACCTGGCAAGTTCGGCCTCGGTCAAGTTCCCCAGCACAGCGCCCCAGACAGCACCACCAGCATGGTCTGCGGATTCTGCTCAACCGGTTGCAGCCTAAATATCCACATCAAAGACAACCAAGCCGTAAACCTTACCCCTGACTCAGATTACCCAGTCAACCTAGGCATGGCATGCCCCAAAGGATGGGAAGCCCTCGAACCTTTAAAAGCAACCGACCGCGCCACCACCCCTCTCCTCAGAAAATATAAATCTGGCGAGCTAGAAGAGGTCTCATGGGAGACAGCTATGGACGAATTCCAAAAGAAATTCAAATCAGTCCAAGCCCGCCACGGCAAAGATTCAGTCGCCTTCATCAGCACCGGCCAAATCGTTACAGAAGAAATGGCATTCCTCGGCGCCCTAGCTAAATTCGGCATGGGCATGAAACACGGCGATGGCAACACCCGCCAATGCATGGCAACCGCCGTTGCAGCCTATAAACAAAGCTTCGGCTTCGATGCCCCCCCATACTCCTATCAAGACTTTGAAAAGTCAGACGTCATCGTTCTCGTCGGCTCCAACCTCTGCATCGCCCACCCCATCATGTGGCAAAGAGTTGAGAAAAATAAACTCAAACCAGAAATCATCGTTGTAGACCCCAGAACCACAGAGACCGCCGTAGCTGCCACCCAGCACTATCCCATCATGCCGAAATCTGACCTCCCCTTCTTCTACGGCATCGCACACATCCTCATCAAAAATGGCTGGATCGACCAACAATACATCGACTCCCACACCAACGATTACCAAGACTTCGCCAAACACGTAGAAAAATTCACCCCTGAACTAGTCCACAAACAATCAGGCATCCCCCCTGAAATGTTAGAGAAACTAGCCTCCACCATCCATCAAGGAAAAAACGTCTCCTTCTGGTGGACCATGGGCGTCAACCAAGGACACGAAGCCACCCGCACCGCCCAAGCCATCATCAACCTAGCCCTCATGACCGGCAACATCGGCAGACCAGGAACCGGCGCCAACTCCATCACCGGCCAGTGCAACGCCATGGGCTCAAGACTCTTCAGCAACACCACCGGCCTACTTGGCGGCCATTCATTCTCAGACCCCACAGACAGACAAAAAGTCGCCAAAATCCTAGAAATAGAAGAATCCACCATACCCGACGAACCTAGCCTAGCCTACGATCAAATCATCCAAGGCATCCACGACGGAAAGATCAAGGGCCTCTGGGTCATCGCCACCAACGGCGCCCACTCATGGATCAATCAGGACAAATACAACGAAGCCATGGAGAAACTAGATTTCCTCGTGGTCCAAGACATGTATTCCTCCACCGAAAGCGCCGTCAATGCCGACCTCGTCCTCCCCGCAGCAGGTTGGGGAGAAAAAGACGGAGTCTTCATCAACTCAGAACGCCGCATCGGACTCGTCAAAAAAGTCTCCCGAGCTCCAGGCCTAGCACTCTCAGACTTCAACATCTTTAAACTCGTCGCCCAATTCTGGGGCTGCGCCGAAATGTTCCAAAAATGGAGTTCACCCGAAGAAGTATTCAAAATACTCACAGAACTCACCAGAGATCAACCCTGCGACATCACAGGCATCAAAGATTACAAACTGCTAGAAGTCACCAAAGGTATCCAATGGCCATGTGACGAAAACGAAATAGAACACCTCACAACCAACAACGAACGCCGCCTTTTCGCCGACGGAAAATACTACCATCCAGACGGCAAAGCAAAATTCCTCTTCAGCGACCCCACCCCCGTAGCAGAATCCACCACCAAAGAATTCCCCTACATTCTCCTAACAGGCAGAGGAACATCCGCCCAATGGCACACCCAGACGCGCACCAAAAAATCAGAAATCCTCAAAAAACTCTACCCAGAGTCCGTCTACATCGAAATCAATCCCAGCGATGCAGCCAAACTTAACATCAAGTCAAACCAACAAATCACCGTCAGCTCCACCCGCGCCACAGTTGAAGCCACAGCTTACATATCAAACTCCGTCCAACCAGGCCAACTCTTCATGCCCATGCACTACGCTAAGGCAAACCGCCTCACCCACGCCTCCTTCGACCCCCACTCCCGCCAACCCAGCTACAAATACTGCGCCGTAAAGATAACAGCTTAGTTAATGAAAACCTCAGAACCCAAGTAACTGCCCGAACTAGGCAATCACACCCTCATTCTGCAGTCTAAGCTCCTCTACAGCCTCCTTATCTAGGAAGCCAAGAGTCTCACCATTAGAAAATACTCGGCTAGGCCCTTTAATATGTGAACGTTGCTCCAAGAAAGCCAGCAAATGCTCACGACACTCAAAAAACTTAGGATCATCAAACACCTCAGTCCGGTTTCTCGGACGAGGAAAATCGATTTCCAAAATCTCTCCCACTCCAGCCTTAGGACCATTAGACATCATCACGCAGCGGTCAGCCATAAACACAGCCTCGTCCACATCGTGAGTCACAATCATAGCAGTCAACTTCTCTCTCGCTAGAATATCAATAATCACATCCTGCAATTCCATCCTAGTAAGCGAATCCAGCCGTCCAAACGGCTCATCTAACAAAAGCACCTTCGGCTGCAATGCTATCGCACGGGCAATACCCACTCGCTGCTGCATCCCTCCTGACAACTCCGCCGGATACTTCTTCATCGAATCCGCCAGCCCCACCACAGAAAGTGAATGCTCCACAATCTGCTTACGTGTCGCCTTATTCACATGCGGATACACATTCTTCACACCCAGCATCACATTACCAAATGCAGTCATCCACGGCATCAGGCAAGGTGACTGGAAAACCACAGCCCTGTCAGGACCAGGTCCATCAATCTCACTATTACCTAAAATAATACCCCCATCAGAGATCTCATTTAAACCAGCCAACATCGTCAAAACCGTAGACTTACCACAACCAGAGTGACCAATGAGAGAAATGAACTCCCCCTCTTTGATCATTAGATTAAAATCCTCCACCACACGGAAGTCATCCCCATAAGGATTTGGATATTCCTTTACAAGATGAGAGATTTCTACGAATCGTGAATTTTCTGTTTTGGACATAATAAAGATAATAATGGTTCAGAGTTACTGAGTGCTTCTAGAGGGTGAAATGGATTTCTTATTCAAGTGGCTAAATTTGAGTGATGCTGACGGAAGCTTAAAGTCCCTCGGCTGCACATCAGGCATAGGAATAAACTCATCATTCTTCTGCGCTTTATTCTCTCTATTAAGAGCAAACATAAAGGCCGTGATTTCAGACTTAAGACGCATGAACTCAGGATGATCATTTAAAGTATGCCGGTCTCTAGGCCTATCCATATTCACAGTGAACTCCTTCGCTAAAGTAGCACCCGGCCCCATCGTCAAAGGGATAATTCTATCTGCCATTAACACCGCTTCATCCACATCATTCGTGATCATCACAACTGTGCGCTGATCCTCTCCCCATATTCTCAAAATCTCATCTTGAAGATCAGAACGCGTAAGCGCATCCAGAGCTGATAACGGCTCATCCAGAAGTAGCACCTCAGGCTTCAACGATAACGTCCTCGCCAGTGAAGCTCGCTGCCTCATCCCGCCGGATAGCTCATGCGGCTTCCTATCCCTCGCAGGGGTAAGTTTTACCATATCAATATAGTTCATTATGTGAGCTTCTACCTCAGCCTTCTTCATCTTTGGAAATACAGAACGCACAGCTAACTCTATATTCTCAAATACAGACAACCACGGCAGCAACGAATAATTCTGAAACATAATTCCACGATCAGGCCCTGGCGCATTTTTTACTTCACCATTAAGTCGCACTTCACCCTTATCTGGATTCTCTAACCCAGCAAGTAAGTTCATCAACGTCGACTTACCAGATCCAGAGAATCCAATAATTGCAACAAACTCATTCTCCTCAACCTTGAGATTAATATTCTCTAGCACCTCAGTGCGGGAACTAGGAGGGCCGAAGCCTACATTAACGTTATCAACTTCTAAGAAAGACATGTTATAATTTGGTTATAATTAGATTAAGATTAAGCGGTTGCTGACCCATCATCAAATGACACAAGTCTCTGCAGGATGATCATCAAACGGTCTAAGAAAAAACCGATGATTCCCACTACAAAACATGCTAAGATAATATTTGCAAATGACTGAGAAGAACCGTTCTGATATTCATCCCATACAAATTTACCAAGACCATCAGATGAAGACAGTGCCTCAGCTGCAATAAGAACCATCCAGCCCACACCTAGTGAGATACGAAGACCTGCAAACATTAACGGTAATGATGAAGGAATGATAATCTTAAACAAGCGTGACCAGAATCCCAGACGCAGCACCTTCGCCACATTCAAATGATCCTTATCAATCGCGGAGACACCCAGCGCAGTATTCACCAGCGCAGGCCAGAGAGCACACATTGCCACCGTGCAAGCGGAAAATATCATAGCCGGATTCGTCTGCAAAAACGCTAACGGATTATTCGGGCTATTCATAAACATGAACAACGGATGAGTCTCGGGATCAGGGAAAAATGCACCAACAACAATCTGGAAAATCAACAACCAAACCACTGGTGAAACAGGACGAAATATTGAAATAATCGGTGTCAAGCAAGCCATCACCACACGATTCAATCCACACATAATTCCCACTGGTATCGCAACAGCAGCCGCTATAATGAAACCTACAAACACCGTCGCTATAGAACGCCAGGTCTGCCATATAATGGTCGCAGCACGCGGATACTTCTGATCCGCAGTGGAAATAGCTCTCTCAGTATTCGAGACCACACTCTTCGCCTCCTTAGCAGCATCAGCTGCCGTCGTAGCTGAAGCCAATCCAGCTGCAGCCATCGCTGCTTTATCCTCCAGAGCCTCCACCTTCACCTCTCTGTTACCAGTGGTTAAATAATCAATACGCTTTTTATAATGCTGCACTTCATCAGCCATTTTATTAGCAGCCAATTGCGCATTTTTTAAACGTTCAGGAGGATTATCACGTATGAGGTTCAGTTCATCATTCACCACCTTCAACTCAGCCTTTTCAGTATCAGCAATCACATGTTGCTTTTCAATCAGCTCAACTAAAGAATCTGAAGTCCGCTGCCCTGCTATCAATCCCTCAGAATAAGCAGCAATCTCTTCCTTTCGCAGTGCTTTTGCCTCTTTTATAGTAGCCTTCAGAGCATCCAACCGAGCCTGCACCGGCTCAATTCTATCATCCATCTCCTCCTTCACCTCACCTGCTACTATGTCAGATTCTCTCTGCAGAGAAGCCGCTCTTTCCTCAAGCTTAGCTAACTCACCAGTCACATAAATAAGAGCCTTCTCACGGTCCACACCCGTCATCTCAAAGGCTTCCTCTTTCTCATTCTCTCGCTGATCAAAACGCCAGCTCTCTTTAAACGCTACCCATACCTTTGCTGGTGTTGGCACCTCCCCAGATTTCGTCTTATGGTTAGGCCCTGCCCAATTCCAGATTAAAATACAGAAAAGAATAAAAATAATAGGCAAAATCATATAGAGAATAATGTCGCGAATCTGTTTCTGTGGCTCTTCCTTATAAGCCAATCGCACCACTGGGTCCAAAACTTTAAAACCTGAGATATCGATGAGCTTAAGTAGGGGATATTTAATTTTAGAAAGAAGTTTCATAATGATTTGGGTAACTATATATGCTTGAGCAATACCTAGACCAATCGACCAGTTTTAAATTCATCATTTCAATGAGTCCAAGTAATACAAAAGACAAAAAAGCCACACCCGCTAAGGTGTGACTCAAATGAACTACTAGTCTATAAGACTCTATTACTCAGGATCCTTATTACCTATCTTATGGCTATTAAGGTATTTAATAGGCTCTTTTCCATCATACATGACACCATCGATGAAGTCCGCAGTTGCGGGCTTATACCCATCATAATCAAGTGCTGGATAATCTTCTGCAGTTAGAGTCCCCTCCTCCACCAACATATCCGCCGCCTTGCGATAGACATCTGGAAGGTAAACACTCTTAGCTGTCTCATGATACCATGATGCAGACTTAGCCTCTGTGATCTGCCCCCAACGGCGCATCTGTGTCAGGAACCAGATACCATCTGAGTAATGAGGGTAAGAACAGTGATATTTGAAAAACACATTGAAGTCAGGCATTGGACGCTTGTCAGTCTTCTGAAAGAAAAAGAAACCAGTCATCGAATTCTTAATCACATCAAAATCCGCCCCTACATAGTTCTTCTGAGAAAGAATACGACATGCCTCATCTCGGTTAACCAGCTTCCCACTTTCATCTGTTTCATCAAGCCATTTCCCAGCCTTAATAAGCGCCTTTGTAACTGCAATAAGTGTCTGAGGATTCTCATCCGCCCACGCCTTAGTTAAACCAAATACCTTCTCTGGATTATTTTTCCAAATGTCATAATTCGTCACCACTGGAACACCTATACCCTTAGCAACTGCCTGCTGATTCCATGGCTCACCAACGCAATAAGCCACATTCTTTCCTGACTCCAAAGTCGATGGCATCTGTGGCGGCGGTGTAGTCGACAACTCAATATCTCCATCAGTGAAACCCTTCAGGTCAGTAGACGTATACATACCAGGGTGAATCCCAGCCGCTGCTAGCCAGTAACGGAACTCATAGTTGTGTGTAGACACAGGGAACACCATTCCCATTGGCAACTTCTTCCCCTCTTCCTTAGCTTCCATAACAATCGGCTTCAGCGCGTCTGCCGTGATTGGATGCGGTGGAGTGTCTGACTGAAGCTTCTCATCATTCTCCTGCATTCCCTCCCAAATCGCATTTGAAACAGTAATCGCATTACCATTAAGGTCTAATGTGTAAGGCGTAACAATATGCGCCTTTGTTCCAAAACCAATGGTCGCCGCAATCGGCTGACCAGATAGCATATGAGCACCATCAAGTTCACCAGTTATTACGTTATCAAGAAGCTGTTTCCAGTTAGGCTGGGCAATAACCTCAACCTGAAGACCCTCAGCCTCAAAAAAGCCTTTTTCCTTAGCTATCACTAGCGGGGCACAATCTGTCAGCTTAATAAAACCAAACTTCAATGAGCTCTTCTCCACATCTAGCTGTTCAGCCGAAACCAGAGATGCACTAAACATCCCGACTGCCGCTGAAAGCATACCTATCGTTTTTTTTGTTTTTGTCATAGATTCAATAATTAAATTATTCATAACTTAACCAGCATCTAGCAGACCAGAATCAATGAATATGACTCATTATATCCATTAATACACATCGTAGTATACTTCATTACTAATTAGCAAAACCGTTCAAGGGCATGAGATAAAAAAGCAAAATTCACCTTCTCTGTACACCCCCACCTGTGGCCTTGTCACCAGCAAAACATACCTCTATAGCAGATCTACTCTCCAGCGTAAATCTTAGCCACCTCATCAGCTATAATCTCTATCCCTGCCTTCACTGAAGCCGCCGGCATCGTGTAAGTCACACGGATACACTCGTGCTCATGCCTCCACTCATCTTCCTCCCCTTCAAGCCCAAAGAAGAAATGATGCCCAGACACAACCAGCACCCCCCTATCTTTCAGCCGAACATAAAGCTCCTGTGAAGTGACCGGCAGATCCTTAAACCACAACCAAAGGAACAACGCCCCCTCACTCACATGCTGTCGATAAGGTAAACCATCATCAAAAAACTCCGTAACCCACTCCTGCGCCTGAACAGATTTCCCCTTATAAAACGGCTTAACAATCTCGTTACTGATCTTAAGAATTTCTCCAGACTCAATCAACGGTCGCATCAATGCCTGCCCCATATTGTTATTCGCAAGACCAATAATTGCACTCATCGATGAAACAGCAGCCGCCACCTCCTCACTAGCCACAACAATCCCAGTCCGCGTCCCAGGAAGCCCAATCTTAGACAAGCTCAATGTCAAAATCACCTGCTCATCCCACATTGGATTCGCCTCCGCAAAGAAAATATTAGGAAAAGGAGCTCCATAAGCATTATCAATAATAAACGGAATACCATGCTCCTTCGCAAGATCCGCTAACCTCTTCATCTCATTATCCGTCAAAACATTACCAGTAGGATTAGTCGGACGTGAAACACAGATCGCCGCAATATCATCCGTGATCTCCAACGCATCAAAATCCACCCTATACTTAAACTGGTGCTCACCCACTTCCTCAATAATCGGCTTATAAGCCTTAAAGAAATCTTCCCCCACTGACTGATTCGCATACCCAATATACTCAGGCACCACCGGTAACAAAATTTTCTTCCGCCTACCATCAGCCATCCTCCCTGCCAACGCATTAAACAAAAAGAAAAACGCAGTCTGCCCACCACTCGTAATAGAAATATTCTTCTCCGTAACCTCCCACCCAAAATGCTCATTCAGCATCTTAGCCAACGCCTTCAAAAACCCAGGCGTCCCATTCGGCGGATCATAATTCCCAACCACCGCCTCAAAACTCCCCGGAGTATTCACAGGATGAGACATAATCTCCTCCATCCTCTCACGCCACAACGCATCCACCGCATCAATATGCGCCGGCTGACCACCCCCAAGCATGATCATATCATCACCACCCTCAGCCAATGCGTTCCCAAGATCACTCATCAACTCTTCTATCCCACTCCCGAGACACAACCTCTCACCAAATTTTGAAAATTCTACCTTCATCGTTTTTAATCTAACAGTTCCTAGATCTTAACGCCCCTGCCCCAAGAGACAATCACAAACATTTATCTCCCTCTCTAAACCCCCAAAACTCTACTCAGGACTACCTAATCTAAGGAAATACGTCTTCGCCGTAGTCAGCACCTTAACTCGCACCTTAGAAACAACTCCATCAACCGCCACCGATGACACCAACTCCATATCCGTCCCCAAAGCAAGATTAGCAAACTCCATCTTATCACCTCCTTGAACCAAGTAATCAGTTCCCATCGTCAAGTCAGAGCGGATCTCCCATTCAAAAATAAACCCCTCTTCACCAGCATCATCAACCACACCCACCGGCTGAATCACTGGCCCCCACTCTCTAGCATTTGTCGGACTTGTATTTCCCCAGAATTCAAACAGATTGATACTCCCATCACCATCAGGATCAAGAACCGGATTAATCTCAGACACCCCAAACCACTCTTTCGCCCACTCATCCGCTATCCCATCACCTTGACTATCGTCATTAAGCAGATTAATAACGTTCACCGTGACCTCCGTAATAGCCGTCCCTGGATTCGCCAAAAAGTCATCACTTGCTCTCACTGTTAGATCATGCGTAGTGGCCACCTCATAATCCAATCCAGGTTGAGCGATAAAAATTTGCCCCGTGGTAGGATCAATATCAAAATATCCATCCGCATTTCCACCAGTTATAGAATAAATCAACTCACCCCTGCTCGCATCTGGAGCATCAGGGTCGCTAGCTGTAACCTTCGCTCCCACATTGGTCGTCACAGCGCTATTCTCCACCACTGATCTTGTAGTACCTGCCAGACTAAAGTTAGGCTTAGCGTTAGCGTAATCTTCAATCCAATCAACCAACAACGCCACACCCTCATCATCCACCACATTAGATCCAAACGGAGGCATGCGCGAATATCCATTCGTCTCAGACACACGACTCAAAATAATTGAGTTCTCAGTATCACCCGGAATGACCAACCGATCCTTCTCATCCACAACCTGAAATCCAATCGCCTCACCGTGAAGCAACTGAGTCTCTTCCATAGTAAGAAAATGCTCCCCACTCCAAGAATCGGGCACCAATCCATTCCCCTCAAAATGACAATATGAACAATTCACCGCTAGATAAGACTTCACCCGCTCCTCAAGATTAACTCCAATCTCACTCGGCCTACTATAATGCGGCAAAGACGCTGTACCCGAAACAATAGGAGTCAAATACCCAGCCGTTTGCAAAAGGTTAAGATAATTTCCACTCACCCCATTAAGCTCACCATCATGATTCAACTGCCTAGTATTCAACCCCAACATCACATTGTTAGAAGAAGTATGGCATTGATAACACTCAGACCGTGAAGGAATACGCCAAATCTGTGAATTTGTGACACCTCCCTCTTTAATCGGCAATTCCAGATTCACACCATCGTCCCCCACAAGAGTAGCCTCAGTCCCAGCCTCATTCCACTCATACGTCATCCCATAAAATCCATCATCCGTTTTCACAAGAAAACGCGTCTCTATCCTACGAACATCCGTCCCAGGATTATCCCGATCAAGATCCATATCAAAATGCTTCATCGTCACCATCCCAGCAGGAAATTCCCAAAACCCATCTTCCGAGTATTGCATTGGATTCGTAGTATCCACCATATTCAAATAACGACTCTTAATCGCCCCATCAGACCAGAAAGAAAGATTAACATCATACGCATGCATTCCTGCACTAGTCTCTAAATTCTCAACATCTTCAAACGCCCCCGTATTCGAAAGCTTCTGTGGTAATTGACTATCAAAATCCGCCGCAGAATACTCTACTTTCCGAATCATATGATCATCACTATCAGCCAGCAACATTTCCCCTGTAGTAGGATTTGTCAGCATCGCAGTGATGCCAGTTTCTGAACCCAGCCGCGTCACGGATGCCTCATAAGTTCCAAAAGCAAAAACCCCACCCAAAGTTGTCTCCTGAATCCCCACATCATCCAAATAGTAGAGGTCAGGATTGGCTGATTCTAACACAGGGTCCACCATCTGAAAGGCACTATGATCATCACGATGCACCGCCCAAATATCACCACGGTTAAAATCACACATCAGAAATGAATTCGTCAGCGTAGGAATTTCCACCGATTGATAAAACTCTCCACCAATAATCGATTTATTATTCGCCCCACTATTACTATCCGTCACATAATACTCCACAACTGGTTGCACATACTGAAATCCCTGTGGCGCAGAGATCCCATAAGTAGTTTGCAACCACTCCACATCCCCAGTCCCAGAATAAAATGCCCACCCTGCATTACCACCCTTCGGCATAATCAAGTACCGCTCCTTTAGTGACCCCATCACATCAGCCACCCACAAATCAGAAGTCCCCGGAACAAATCCTATCTTCCACGGATTACGAAATCCATAGCAATACATCTCCGTTCTCACCCTACTCGGATCAGTAGCCTTACCAAAAGAAGTACTCACCCCCGTTCCATCAGCCGCCACTATATCCAAAAACGGATTATCATTCGGAATCGAATAATGGGCCAACCCACTCCCATCCACAGGAATCGTCCAGTTTCCATACTCATCAGCCAGATCACTCGCCAAATTCTGCGGTTCATAATTCCCTGACTTCTTATCCACATCTATGCGCAACACAGAAGACCAGAAACCCTGATCAATAGTTTGAGTAAGCTCCGCAGCGGGACGTCCCTGCTGACTCACCTGCTTACCATCTCCCACCGGAATATAAAGATATCCATCTGGCCCAAACATCAACCGATTGAAACCATGAGAACGATGATAATTCTCCTGAATAAGCACTTGCTCAGTCGCATTGCTCACCAGCCCCAAATTATTAGGATCAGCAGTGAACCGAGAAACTCGTGTCCACCCCTCATTATCACTCGGATAAGTAACATAAAAATACCCATTATTATTAAAGTCAGGGTGAAATGCCACTCCTCCCATACCGTTAAAATACCGATCCGTATTTACGGACGAACGATCAAGAATCTTCACCTTAGTCGGGTTCGCTGCATTGATGTCAGGGATCATCCAGATCACCCCACGTGTCTCCACCACAAAAAGCTTTTCAGGGTGTCCAGCCAAAGCCTCCAAACTAGCAATCTCAGTAAAAGTCAACCCAGGGAAAGCATCCGGAAACGAATAGCCTCCCACAGGCGTGGACAGCGGAAAATTCAACCCTCCATCCTCATTAGTCAACCCCACAGCCGTCAATTGCAGAGATGCTATCGTAACATGCAGTGCATCCCGAACCACATTGATTACCAAATTCCCATTTCCATCAGTCGAAAGATCAGTCAGTGATACAAACCCATTACCCAAAGTATTGGTCGTCGCACTCTCACCATCAGATATCCAAGTGGCATTAAAATTAGCATTATCATTATCCCACCCACCACTTAGATTATAAGCCAAACTATCATCCAGACCACTAAAAGTAAGCGTCAACCGCGCATTAGTTAACGGGTTACCAGTATCACTAGTGAGTGGGTTACCACTCGTATTGTTTGAAATAATACAATCCGAGTAAATAGAACTATCGTCCATCAATCCATATCCTTCCTCACCCGTAACAAGAGTCACCCTAGCCGAATCCTGACCCGTATTATTCTGAACACTAAAAGTGACATCAGCCACCGCTCCCCCATCAGTATTCTTGAGCACACCAGAAAAAGATTCAGTCGCCCCATCAGCTATATCCACATCGCTATACTGGTTAAAATCGGAACCCGCTACCGGCGCCACTCCCCCAAAATCAATACCTATCGTCTGCCCAGAAAGCAAGGTATCTGCTGAACCATTTCCAGTCACTAGAAGACTAATCGATAGGTAAAATAAGCGTCTCATAGAATATAATATTTAAATTTCATTTAATGCACAAACCAACAATAACAATCACCCTATATTATTTATAATGAACATCATGCGAAACAACCTAACTCACCCTATTCATTAACAACAAGAATAAATTACATACCTATTTAGGTGAGTCACTTTGACGCACCAACCAACTCATTTCTCTAATTCCCCCCTTGAGAGACACTAATCAACGTCACTCAGCCAGTATCTCAGATACTTTATCCCCTTCTAGCGACACTCAACAGAGCTCATACTCACCAAACTCTACGGTGAATTTCAGTTGAAAAGGATTACCATGCTTAGCATATCCAAAATCATCGTGGCGTCAATTTCAGCGTTGTTAAGACTCTTGGTAGCAAACTCACCAGCCGCGGTGATGACCTGAGGTCAGTTTTCAACGATTAGAATCGATATCCACTCAGCTAAAATGATTTTACATTGTCCACAACCTTCCTTAGCATCTCTTCATGCGTATTATTTCTGTTTTCACTGCACTGGCCATCACATGGGCAGGATCTATCAGCGCACAGGAACCAGCTAAATACATACTAAATGATGACCCCATCTACTCAGAAGGCATCAATGCCCTCGCTGACCACCTCCCAGCGATCGCAACCAAAAAATTCGCCGCTCTATTAAAGTCGGAGAATCTGACCGATGACACCAAACTCAAGCTTCTCTTCCTACTCACTGAATCCCAAGTCCGGTCCAATAAACCAACAGAAGCCCTCACTACATTATCAGACCCATTGATCGCAGAACACCCAGACGCACTATTCTGGAAAGGTCAAGCATTAGCAGGCACAGGCAGATACAATGACGCCATCCAAACCCTAGAACAAACTGACCCCAAGTCAAAAAACTACCAACTAGGCCAACTCAAAATCGCTAACCTTGCCGCCGCTCTCAATGACATTGATAAAGCACTCACCATTCTTAACCAATCCATCAAAGGCAACAAAAACGTCTCCCCTCAGACATACATCTCGCTAGCAAACCTATACCTAGCTAAAGAAGATCCAGAGAATGCGGCCAAGATGCTCGCCAAAATCGAGCCATCGGATGAGCTTGTTTCAAAAGTAAAACAACTACTCCAAGCTCAGATCGACATTCTCCTAGGAAACTACCAAGAAGCAATCAAATCACTCGATGAGTTGATCCAGTCACCAGATAAGCTCAACCGCAAAACCCTCAGCTTCTCCACCCTTTACCTAGCCGATGCACTCCACCTCAGCGGACAAAACCAAGAAGCCATCAATACCCTTACTAGTTATCTAGACACACACCCCAGCCCCCTCTTAGGTTCTATGTTTGCCAGACTTGGAAAATGGATTCCTAGCGACACCCCCATCACTGACCCAGCCATCAAAAAACTAATCACTTGGGCAGGCGCAGACCAAAACCAGAAGCTCACCAACCTCAGCAAAAAAGATGACCGCCACTCAGACCTCAGCGCCTTCGCACTCTACTATTACGCCCGTTACCTAGCAGGTCAAACTGAAGCCGCCAGCAAAACCAAGGCCATCTTCGAGTTCAACCGCCTCAGACTACGCTACCCCACTCACATCCTCGCCGGCACCTCACTCACAGATACCGCCACCACCCAGCTTTCACTAGGTAGAATCGACGCCGCCCAAGACACCCTCAAGCTCATCCAAAGGCTCAACATACCCATCGCCCCCATCGCCAAACAACAAGCAGGCTTCCTCTTAGGCAAACTCAACCTCGATGAGCAAAATTACCCTGCCGCAGCTGCCGCATACCAAACCGTAGTAGATTCAGCCAGCGGCGAACTCAGAACAGCATCCATCGTAAACGCCGCCAGCAGTTACCTCGCAGCAGCAGACACCGAAGGATTCATTAAACTCAAGCAAAACATCGATGACCCAGCCATCCAGACTAATCTCACACTAGAATACGCTCTCTGGTTGGCCAGAGAAAATAAGATCATCGCTAGAACCATCCTCCATAACTTCACCCTCATGGAGCCTAACCACCCACGCATCACTGAAGCCAGACTAGCTCTCGCACTCCATTGTCTCCGAGTCTCCCCAGTAGATCTACATCTAAGCCAATCTATCATTCCTGAAATCAGTCAAGTGGAGCTGTTAGACAATCAGCAAGCAGACTACTCCTACCTAATCTACAGAAATGCCATCTCTCATGCCGACTACGCTGGTGCCGCAGATGCCGCCAGACAATTCACAGAAACCTTCCCCGAACACCCGCGCCTAGCTGAGTTCACCCTCCTCCAAGGACAAGCACTCTACCACAACGGTCAGCACAATGAAGCACGTCGCATCCTCCTCAACATGGTGAAAACTTACCCCCAGCACCCCCTAAAAAGCTACGCAGAATACTACGCAGCCATGTCTGCCAAGCTTGAAGGCACACCACAGTCACAGGAAGAATCCATCAAACTATTCTCACAAATTGCCAATTCAGATTCTAGCCTAGCCTCAGAATCCCTACTCCAGCTAGCCCAGCTCTACATCAACAAGAACCAACCTCAGAAAGCCATCCAAGCTCTCAAACCTGTCTTTGATGCCCAGCCAATTGGTAAGAAATCCCTCAACCTAGGAATCCTCCTCGCCTCAGCCTACCACGCCCTCGGAGATATCCAGCCAGAAAATTTCCAGTCGGCACTCGATATCTTCGACATCCTAATCAAGCAAAACCAAGGAAACTTCCAAGCGCTCAACGAAATCAAATACAACAAAGCACTCGCCCTCCAACACATGAATAATGATGATGACGCACTAGAAATCTACTACTCCGTCATCAACATAGACCTCAATAAAGCACCCATCACTGAGTGGAAATGGTACTACAAATGCGGGTTCACAGCCATCGCAATGCTTGAGGAAATGAAAAACCCCAACGGAGCCATCGCCATCGCCAAAAAGCTTTCTAACAGTAACGGCAGTCGCGCAGATGAAGCAGCCAAACGAGCAAGGTCACTTGAAATGAAATACATGATCTGGGAGTATTAGTTTGTCCTAATACTTCAAACTACTGCATTTTTTAGTGTTACACGTGAGTCAAATATTGGTAATGGTATTTATACCCAAATTTACCTTTATAAACTCATGTTAAAATCCATCAAACCCATTTTCCATCTCCTCATAGCCGCCTTGGTTGCCAGCCAAATAACCACCGCCGCCACCAAACCAAACATCCTCTGGATATTTTCAGACGACCACTCCTTCCAAACCATCGGTGCCTATGGTGGACGCTTAGAAAAGCTTAACATGACTCCTAACATCGACCGCTTAGCCAAAGAAGGCATGAGATTCGATCGCTGCTACGTCACCAATTCCATCTGCGGGCCAAGCCGCGCCGTCCTCCTCACAGGAAAACACAGCCACCTCAACGGAAAAATGGATAACCGTGGCGACTTCAACCACGACCAACAAAACTTCGCCAAAATCCTCCAGAAAAATGGCTACCAAACCGCCATGATCGGCAAAATCCACCTCAACGGTGCTATGCAAGGATTCGACTACTGGGACGTCCTCCCCGGCCAAGGCCTCTACAACAACCCAGAATTCATCTCAGCCAAAGGAAAACTCAAGCACAAAGGCTACGTCAGCGACATCATCACTGACAAATCTCTCAACTGGCTCCAAAAACAGCGCGACACAACCAAACCATTCATGCTCATGATGCACCACAAAGCTCCCCACAGAAACTGGCATCCAGCTAAACGTCACATGCACCTCTACAAAGACATCGAAATCCCAGAACCAACAACACTCTTTGACGACTACACAGGCCGCGGCACCCCAGCCCACAACCAAGACATGAGCATCGAAAAAACCATGCGCATGGAAGGCGACGTCAAACTAGGTGGTAAATACACCTCCCACTCCCAATACAAAGAAAGAAACACCTACTACCAAAAACACAACCCCACAGGCAAGGACCTAGTCAAATTCAAATATCAACTCTACATGAAAGACTACCTCCGCTGCATTTGGGCGGTCGATGAAAGTGTAGGCAGAGTACTAGACTACCTAGAAACCTCAGGACTAGGTGAAAACACCATCGTCATGTACAGCTCAGACCAAGGCTTCTACATGGGCGAACACGGCTGGTTTGACAAACGCTTCATGTACGAAGAATCCTTCCGCACCCCACTCATCGTCAAATGGCCAAACCAAGTCAAACCCGGCACCGTCAACACAGACCTAGTTCAGAACCTAGACTTCGCAGAAACATTCCTAGACCTAGCCGGCATCCAGTCCCCTGCTGACATGCAAGGCGAAAGCATCCTCCCACTCATCAAAGGAAACACTCCCGCTGACTGGAGAACATCCCTCTACTACCACTACTACGCATTCCCCTCCACTCACGACGTCAGAAAGCACGAAGGAGTCTCAGAAAAACGCTTCAAACTCATCCGCTTCTACGGAAAAGGCGTCCCAGACGGAGAAGAATGGGAACTCTACGACCTACAAACAGATCCACAAGAAATGAACAGCCAATACAACAATCCTGAATACGCAGGCGAAGTCACCAGACTCAAAAAAGAACTCCACCGCCTCCGCAAATACTATCAAGTACCAGACGCTAAATAACCAAATTAGAACCATTCAAATAAAGTTTCTGAATTTCTCAGACATAGCTTGAAATTAGATGCTATTTCCGCTACACCCGTCCCAGTTCACAACTCTACAAATACAATCACATGAGCAAATCTAGCTGTTCTCTCTGCCAATTTTGGCATTCATCCATCGGAAAAAAAATCATCGTCGCCATCACTGGTATCGTTCTCGTCGGCTTTCTATTAGGCCACCTCACTGGAAACTTGCTCATGTACATGGGCCCAGAAGCATTCAATGAATACGCAGAATTCCTACACACCATGCTTCACGGAGCAGGTGTCTGGATCGCACGTATCGTCCTACTTACCTGTCTAGTTCTCCACGTCACAGCCACCATCGGCCTCGTAATCCAGAACAAAGCAGCCAAAGGCCAAAACTACGAGAAACCAGAAACAAGCGTAGCCTCTGGCTCATCACGCATCATGATCTGGTCCGGCCTCACCATCCTAGCATTCGTCATCTTCCACCTCCTACACTACACAGTCAGAGTAGATTCAGATCTCGCTAACCTCGGTGACAACGGCAACGCATACGCAATGGTAATCCTCGGATTCAAAAACGTCCTAGTCAGCATCTTCTACATCATCGCCATCACACTCCTCTGCTCACATCTCAGCCACGGAGTATCATCCATCTTCCAGACACTCGGATTAAGAACTCGCGGAAACGCAAGCCTAATCAACTGCTTCGCAAAAGGCTACACCGCCATCATCTGGATCGGCTTCGTCTCCATCCCTGTCGCCGTCCTAGCAGGTCTTCTTAAATAATCATTTCAAACTCTAACCACTTCTAACAATGTCACTCAATTCAAACGTTCCTGAAGGTCCAATCGAGCAGAAATGGACAAAGCACAAGATGGACTCTAAGCTCATCAACCCTGCTAACAAACGTAAATTCACCGTCATCGTTGTCGGCTCAGGCCTCGCCGGAGGTTCTGCAGCCGCCACACTCGCTGAGCTAGGTTACAAAGTAAAATGCTTCTGTTACCAAGACTCACCACGTAGAGCACACTCCATCGCAGCCCAGGGTGGTATCAACGCCGCCAAGAACTATCAAAACGACGGTGACTCAGTCCGCCGCCTCTTCTACGACACAGTCAAAGGTGGTGACTTCCGCTCACGTGAATCTAACGTCCACAGACTCGCAGAAGTCTCTAACAGCATTATCGACCAAGCAACAGCTCAAGGTGTCCCATTCGCTCGCGAATACGGCGGCCTCCTAGACAACCGCTCATTCGGTGGTGCCCAAGTCTCCCGTACATTCTACGCACGTGGCCAGACTGGACAACAGCTACTCATCGGTTGCTACCAAGCACTCGAAAAAGAAATCTCTAAAGGTGGTGTAGAAATGCACACCCGCACAGAGATGATGGACCTCGTCAAAGTAGACGGGCACGCCAAAGGCATCGTCGTCCGCGACATGAAAACAGGAGAAATCTCCACCCACGCCGCTGACGCAGTATGTATCGCATCAGGTGGCTACGGAAACGTATTCTTCCTCTCTACAAACGCAATGGGATGTAACGTCATGGCTGCCTACAAAGCTCACAAAAAAGGAGCCTACTTCGCTAACCCATGCTACACACAGATCCACCCTACCTGTATCCCAGTTAGTGGTGACTACCAGTCCAAGCTCACACTCATGTCTGAATCACTCAGAAATGACGGCCGTATCTGGGTTCCTAAAACGAAAGAAGATGCACTCGCCATCCGTGAAGGTCTCAAGAAAGCCGTCGACATCGCTGAAGACGACAGAGACTACTACCTAGAACGTAAATACCCATCATTCGGTAACCTCTGCCCACGTGACATCGCATCCCGCGCCGCCAAAGAAGCATGTGACGACGGTCGCGGCGTAGCCCCTACCGGACTCGGAGTATACCTAGACTTCAAAGACGCCATCGCCAGACTCGGTGAAGACACCATCCGTGCCAAATACGGAAACCTCTTCCAAATGTACGAGAAGATCTCCGGTGATAACCCATACACATCACCAATGCAGATCTTCCCAGCCGTTCACTACACCATGGGCGGACTCTGGGTTGACTACAACCTCATGTCTAACCTCCCAGGACTCCACGTCCTAGGTGAAGCAAACTTCTCTGACCACGGAGCCAACCGCCTCGGAGCCTCCGCACTCATGCAAGGACTCGCAGACGGATACTTCGTCCTTCCTACCACCATCGCAAACTACCTCGCCACCCAAAAGCCAGGTACAGTAAGCACAGATCAAGCAGAATTCAAAGAAGCCGAGCAAGCAGTTAAAGAGCAAATCAGCAAGCTCATGAACATCAAAGGTGAAAAATCCGTAGACACATTCCACCGTGAACTCGGTCAAGTCATGTGGGATCACTGCGGCATGGAACGCACCAAAGAAGGACTAGAAGCTGCCATCAAAAAAATCCCAGAAATCCGCGCAGACTTCTGGGCAAACGTCCGCATCCCAGGATCAGCAGACGGCATGAACACCGAGCTAGAAAAAGCCGCACGCCTAGCAGACTACCTAGAATTCGGAGAACTCATGTGCCATGATGCACTCAACCGTGAAGAATCATGCGGTGGTCACTTCCGTGGAGAACACCAGTTCACCACAGAATCACCAGAAGTAATCGATGGCACCACCCAACCAGGTGAAGCCCAGCGTCACGATGACGAATTCACCTACGTAGCCGCATGGCAATACAACGGTGAAGGCAACGTCCCCATCCTTCACAAAGAAGCCCTCGAATACGAAAGCATCAAACTCTCCATCCGAAGCTACAAGTAAGGAACACCCCACACCAAAAGCCTCATGATACTCACAGGATTTGCAGATGAAGCCGGTGCTGATCTCAGCACCCAAATCAAAGCCACCAAAGAACTTGGCTGGAACTACATCTCCGCTCGCGGAATCGATGGATCAAACATCCACGACCTAAGCGATGAGGCATTTGACAAAGCCTTTGAACAACTTGACCAAGCAGGCATTAAAATCGCCGAGTTTGGCTCCCTCATCGGCACCTGGGCAAAATCCATCGAAACAGACTTCGACATCACCCTAGCCGAAGTCGAACGCGCCATCCCAAGGATGCAACGACTCGGCACCAACATCGTTCGAGTCATGTCCTACGCCCAAGAACCATGGGGCAGCGACCAACACGAACAAGAACGCTTCCGCAGACTCAGAGAAATCACCGCCAGATTCACCGCAGCAGGTCTCACCACCGCTCACGAAAACTGCATGAACTGGGGAGGCTTCTCCGCAGAGCACACTCTCCGCCTCATCGAAGAAGTTCCTGACATGAAACTCATCTTCGACACCGGAAACCCCACCTTCCAGCGTGATCGCTCTAAACCTGACTCAAACGGAACATTCCCGTGGCAAGACAGCCTAGAATTCTACCACCAAGTCAAAGAACACGTCGCCCACATCCACATCAAAGACTGCATCAACCCAGTCAGTGACGACGTAGAGCCAGTCTACACCTACCCAGGTGAAGGCCAAAGCCACGTCTCAGAAATCATCACCGAGCTAAAAGCAGACAACTACAAAGGATTCATCGCCATCGAACCCCATGTAGCCACCGTCTTCCACGCCAAAGCAGACGAAATCGATTGGAAACAATGCTACGACAGTTATGTCAAATACGGCAAAGACCTAGAGTCCCTCATTGTATAACTTACCATCTGCCATCTTCTCCACACGGCACAAACATGCAGTTAACTTGGCTCATTAAAATTCGTATTGAATTCCCCTCCCCCATTGCACACACTTAACTTGTGATAGCAAAACCAAGTATCGGCGACAAATTCGCTTACTACGCGCTCCTCGTTTTTGAAAAACCTTTCGGAGTCATACCCACATCATGGATGTGGCGCATTGGCGCCGGTATTGGCTGCATTGCCCATAAACTCGCTAAAAAGCGCCGCGCCATCGTCCAAGCAAACCTCAAAATCGTCCACCCCAACCTCCCCGCGGAGCAGCTCCAAGATTTATCAAAAGAAGTATTCCGTAAGTCCTTTGCAAACCTCGCGAGCTCCATCAACACCGGCTTCATCTCCTCAAAAAAAATCCCCAACATTGTCACCATCAAAGGTCAACAACACATCGATAACCTAGACCCTAAAAAGGGCTGCATCATGCTACTTTTCCACATGGGCAACTGGGAAGTCCTCAGCCGCATTGCCCCCCTTTTTAATTCAGAAAAGCCATCAGCTGCAATGTTCAGACCACTCAACAACTCTCTCATCAACGACCACATCACCCAAAGCAGAGAAAAAGACGGAACCAAATTATTTGGCCGTAAACGCGGACTCATCCAAGCCAGCAAATTCCTCCGTGACGGCGGCATCCTAGGCATCCTAGGTGACCAGCACGCAGGCGGAGCCGGAATCACCCTACCACTATTCGGAAAAGAAACATCCATCACCCCTCTCCCCACAATGTTGGCTCAGAAATACGACTGCCCCATCATCCCAGTCACCGTCAGCACCATTTCATCAGGTAAATGGACCATTGAATTTGCTCAACCATTCAGCATCCCCGCCGATCTAGATAAAACGGCCGCCACCAAACTACTAATCCCAGTCATGGAAAACGTCATGACCGAGCACTGCTCAGACATCTTCTGGCTACACGACCGATGGAAGCTCAAACACAGCCTCCGCAACTAAAGCCCCAGCCGCTCACACTGGTAATCCACAAAATCTGGATGATCCAAGTACCACTGCACCGTCTCCCGTAGCCCCTCCTCAAAAGTCCTCTCTGCAGCCCACCCCAGTTCAGCCTTCACCTTCGTAGCATCTATCGCATAACGCGCATCATGCCCAGGCCTATCCACCACAAACTCAATCAACTCCTCCCCTAAATCCAGCTCAGCCAAGATCCCCCTCACCACCTCCAAATTAGTCCGCTCACTATCTCCCCCTACATTATATTTCTCCCCACAGCGTCCCTTGTCAAAAATCATCCACAACGCCCGCACATGATCCTCCACATGTAGCCAGTCCCGCACCTGCTGCCCATCACCATACACAGGTAGTTTCTCACCAGCCAACGCCTTCCGTATCATCAGCGGAATCAACTTCTCAGGAAACTGATACGGCCCATAATTATTAGAACAATTAGAAATCACCACCGGCAAGCCATACGTCCGCCCCCAAGCCATCACCAAATGATCAGACGCCGCCTTAGATGCAGAATAAGGTGATGATGGATCATAAACTGACTCCTCAGTAAACTTACCCCCAGCCCCCAAAGAACCATAAACCTCATCCGTAGATACATGTAAAAACTTAAACCCACAAAACTGACCCCTAGCCTGCCAATACTCCAGCGACGCATCTAACAAAACCTGAGTCCCCACCACATTCGTCCGTATAAACCCCGCCGCAGACTCTATCGACCTATCCACATGACTCTCCGCCGCCAAATGAATCACCCCATCCGGCTCATACTCCTCAAAAATCTCCCCCATCCTAACAGCATCACAAACATCCGCCTCCACAAAATCATACCCCTCACCCAGTTCAGATAAAGCCGATAAATTCGCAGCATAAGTAAGCTTATCCACATTCACCACCTGCACCTCCCCCTCAGACACTAGCCACCTGCACAGCGCTCCACCAATAAACCCTGCCCCACCTGTAATAATGATTGTTCTCATAGTATTCAAAGCCTTCTCTTTCTAGCTCAACAACCCAATGCTACCGCCTCTGCCAAAAAATATCAACCAACTAGAATAAATCCCCCCCATACAAACACATACCACAACAAGAAAATATAGACATCCCTTCAGTTCCCCCCCATCATCCAGACACTCTACAAGCATAAGCCTACCTCATTAAAATGACATCCACAAAACCAAAACTACTCATAGACGTAGGTAAACTAAAACACCCCAACAACGGCCTAGACACATTCCTCAGATCCTACCTATCTCAACTAGAATCACTCCCTCAATCTGAAGAATTTGACATCCATCTACTGACACCCTCAGCTGGCATACCAGATTTCAAAACGAAATTCAACTGCATCAAACAAAGTAAACTCAAACACCTCCAAGCCCGGTTTCTAGTCAAACAATTTGACCTATGGCACTCACCCTTTCACTCATCAAACAAGGTCTCAAAGAACCCTCATTGTATACATGTCGCTACGATTCATGATTTCAACCCCCTCTACGAAAGACCAAATAAAAAGGACAGATACCTTAAACGTAGCTTGAATCACATCATTCATACCGACCACCTCGTCTGTATTTCTCAATTCACCCAGCAAGAACTCAAAACCCACCACCCCTCGCTATCACATATCCCTAGAAAGGTGATCTATAATGGTGTGTGTGAAACCCAGCCTGGAGAAAAGCCTACATTTGATGTCCCACAGCGGTTTCTCTTCTCATTAGGCGCATTCATGAAGAAGAAAAACTATGCAGCCATCATCGAAATGATGCCATTCATAGACAATGATATTCACCTCATCATCGCTGGTTCAAGCAGTGGATCTTACATTGATCAACTCACCCAACAAGTTATCAAGCTTAACTTAACCAAGCGAGTTCACCTCATTCAAAACATCTCTAACAACGATAAAAACTGGCTACTCGACAACTGTGAGGCCTTTTTATTTCCATCCATTCTCGAAGGCTTTGGCCTACCTCCAGTTGAAGCCATGAAACACGGTAAAACAGCATTCATATTCAATCAAACCTCACTCCCAGAGGTCGTCGGAGACGCAGGAGTCATCTGGCACGATGACTCACCCCAATCAATGGCAACCGAAGTAGTAAAATTCCTCGCCAGCGACCAACACAACTCCCCAGAACAAATCAACCAAATCAAACAACACGCCGCACAGTTCTGCTGGAAGAGAATGACCCTCTCCTATCTAGATCTCTTCACCCAACTCCTCCAAAGCTCACCCCACAAGAAATAATCACCAAAAAATTAAGCATAGTAAAAAGCCCTCACCAGCTCCTTCTCACCCTCCAAGCTCCCCACAAAAGCAGGAAACATCAAGTAATCCTCATAATACCTACAAACCTCCTCACGCATCACCTGCCTCTCCTCCTCAGTCATTCTCACAGCCCTAGCAATAGCCCCCACCAATGACTCATCATCATGAAACGCTAAGCAATTCACCCCATCCTCTAACTCAGGCATAAAATAATCAGAATACTCCAAGATCGGCACACACCCCTGAGACATCCCCTCTATCACATTATGCGCAAAAGGCATAAACGTCCCCGGAGTGCACACTATAAAATCCATCTCTCCTAACAACCCTAGATACTTCTCAAAAGGAATTAAACCACCACTCCTTCTAGCTTCCCTATCATACCGCGGCACAAACACACGCTCTCGGTCCTCCTCCAACACCTCCCCAACACCATCAAAATTCTCATAACTCACCAGATTCAAATCAGAATCCATCAGCACATCTAACGCCTGTATCCGAGTCATCACATCATGTGATTTCACAAAATCCGAGTCATATGACGAAGTAACATTACCCACAAAAAACACCCCAAACCGCCTCATCTTCGCAATATCTATCACACTTAACCTAGGCACATCAGAAATATCAGGATGGACCTGATAAGGCATCCACCGCCTACCAGCCAGCGGCCGCGAACTCATGCTCAACTGAATAGCCAGCTTAAACCCCTCCGTCCTACACAACTCACCCTCCCTATCACACCAAAAGTAATCCACTTCATCCGAATTTGCTATCAGATCCCTTCTATCTATAAACTGAATCTTACCCGCCTCTATCATAGGCCTACAATACCTCTTCTTATACAGCGCACCCACCACCCAAAGCTTCCTCACCACATACACAATATGCCCAGAATCAACCAACCCCCTAACCATCCCCTGAAAATAACGACCAGAATCAGTCAAAACCTCAGTCGTCTTCACATCAATCACACTAACTACTGAACTCTCCAACTCAGTCACCAACGGCACAGACAAATATTGCCTATAACACTTCGGCATCAAATAAGACCGATACTTCCGAAAACCATCCTCCACAAAGTGCCCTGCCCTCTTATAGTAAAATTTCCAACCTTTCATCTAATAACTTCACGCTAGTAAATAGAAAATGCACTGTCGACACGTAAATATCTCCATACAAAAAAATAGACATTCCCCCTATTTTATCCACTATCACTCTCCACACTCCTAACCATTTCTGAAGCAAAACACCATCACCAGAAACCACCACCATCGCCCATGGGAAAACACATCAACATCATCGCAAGAAGTAACGGAGTCGGTCTAGATAGCGATGTAGGGATTCTTAAAGCTACCCTAGAATCTGCTGGATACACCGTCACCTTCAGCCACTGTAGAGCCAAATCACTACTCTTCAGAATATCTAAGCTCTTCAGTAAAACTCACCAATTTGACGTAAACATCTTCCTCGAAAGAATCTTCCCAAACTGGATCCCAGCAGCAAAAATAAACCTCCTCATACCAAACCAAGAACGCTTCCCCCACAGGCACCTATCCCGGCTAAAAAAAATAAACCACATCCTCTGCAAATCTCAGCACGCACAGCAGATCTTCCTCAAGCACCACCCATCCTCCCACTTCATAGGATTCACCTCCAAGGACACCCACCTGCCAGACATCACCCCAGATTACAACCAGTTCTTCCATCTCGCAGGCAGATCCACACTCAAAGGCACAGACACCATTCTCAAACTCTGGAGCCAAAACCCACACTGGCCAACCCTCAACCTAGTCCAGCACCAAGACAACGCACCAGAAAGCGTCCCAGAAAATGTCAACCTCATCGCCAAATACCTCACCACTGAGGAGCTCTACCACCTTTCCAACACCTGCGGCATACACCTCTGCCCATCCCTATCCGAGGGCTGGGGCCACTACATCGTAGAAGCCATGAGTTCATCATCAGTCGTCCTCACCACAGACGCCCCACCCATGAATGAACTCATCTCAAAGCACCGCGGCATCCTCTGCCCATACTCCCACTCAGAACCACGCCACCTCGGGACCAATTTCCACGTAGACGAACAAGCACTTCAAGCCCACATCGAGAACATCATCTCCATGAGCACAGAAGACAAATCCACCATCGCCAACCAAGCCAGATCTTGGTTCACAGATAACCAAGTTCACTTCTCCACCACCCTCCTTCAAACTCTAAAAAAGATCCTGTGACCAACCACTCCATCCAACTCATCCTCGGAAATTCTAACAAACGCTTCTCAGGAGTCACATCCACCATGCTCCAAGTTCTCCCCCACCAGAAAGAACTCATGGAAACTGCCGTCTTAGGAAAACACCACCTATCAGAAGACACCAACTGGCTCACATTCCCCCAGTTCATCAAGCTCTGCAAACAACCCCTCCCCAGCGGCAGCCCACGCATCTACCACGCCCGCAGAAATGACGAAATGATCCAAGCCCTAATCGCTAAAAAATTCTTCGGAGCCAAAATCAAAATCGTCTTCACCTCCACCGCCCAGCGCCACCACTCCAGATTCACCCGCTGGCTCATGAGCAAAATGGACGCTATCATCAGCACTTGCACCGCCGCTAACTCATTCCTCAAAACTCCAGCCGACATCATCATCCCCCACGGTATCGACATAGAAACCTTCACCCCCTCCACCCGAGAAAAATCAGACCACATCAACATCGGAGTCTTCGGCCGCATCCGCCCGTCCAAAGGCATAGACCTCCTCATAGACGCAGCTATCCCATTACTAAAAACTTACCCCCACGTCACTCTCAGTATCTGCGGCGAAACCACACCAAAATTCCAATCCTACCTTGATGAACAAATCAAAAAGATTGCAGAAGCGGCAATAGGTAACCAAGTCAAATTCCTAGGAAAAGTCGCATTCCATGAACTCCCGGAACTCTACCGCAACATGGACATCGTCTGCGCCGTCAGTAGAAACGAAGGCTACGGCCTCACCCCACTAGAAGCCATGGCATCAGGAACCGCCGTCCTAACATCAGAAGCCGGAGCATGGAAAGACATCATACAAAACGGCACCCAGGGATACTGCGTCCCCACAGGCAATGTAGCAGCCATCAGAGAAAAACTAGAACTCATGATCCAGAACCCCACCACAACCCGCCAAATGGGCATCGCCGGTAGAAAACACGTAGTAACCCACTACACCAACAAAAAAGAAGCCCAGCAACTCTGCTCCTTCTTCAAGTCACTACAATAACACACCACTACCCCCACCAAAACCGATCATAATTTCATTGCTATCTTCTCAAGATACTCTTTATCCTAACCCTCATGAGTCTCACTAGCCCAACTCTCAGCGGAGAATTCACCCCCAGCAACGGTAGCTTCACACAACAATGCGACTCCGTCACCAAACTATTTCAAGACTCTACAGAAATCGTTCAGAAAGGCAGAAATACCCTAAAAAAAATAACCTACCAAGACACCACCTGCGTAGTAAAAGCCTTCTTCATACCCAGATTCCCCCAGAACTACAGCTACGGAACATTCTCAAAGTCAAAAGCAAAAAAATCCTACGACAACGCAAAAAAACTACTCCAACTAGGATTCTCCACACCAGCCCCAATAGGCTACTTCGAGTACCGCTCCGCATTCAAACTGCGTGCCAGCTACTACATCTGCAAGTTCGCAAATGGCACCCAAACCATGCACCAACTTCTAGATCACCCCTCCCCACCTAGCCAAGAATTCATCAAACAATTCGCCCAGTTCTGTCGTAACCTACATCTCAAAGGAATCCTCCACAGAGACTTCAACCCCAAAAACATCCTCATCTCAGACAACAAAGGAGTAAAAGACTTCTCCCTAGTAGACATCAACCGCATCACATGGTCAGCCCCTCTCTCCCTAGAGAAATCCATCGGCAGCCTAGCACGCCTCCCCTTTGATGACGCCACCAGAAACCTACTCCTAGAACACTACGCCAAGCTAGCCAACGCAGACATAATAACCTGCCAAACTATACTCAAAAAAGCAGAATGGAAAACCCAACGCTACTTCCGCAACAAAGCACGCTTCCGTAAAATATTCCCAAAAAGGAAAAAATGAAGGAGCACCCACTTTTCCCCTGGGATCATTTCTCAGATCAGCCACGCATCATGCGTGATAAAAAACAGAAGCGCAAAATCTACCTACGCGCCTCTGGTCAAATGCTAAAGTCTGGCATCCTACTCCTACTACTACCCATCTTCATTCTCATCCTCATCACCAGAAGATCCTGGTGGAAAGCCAAGACAGCAAGTAACCGCTGCATCGGCCTCTCAGTCCACCTAGAGTCCCCATGTGATGGGAAAACCATCGTCCCCCTAGACCAAGTCTCTGAAATGGTTGATGACCTCGGAGTCAACCAGATACTCGTCCGCATCCACCTCGCAGACGCTGAAAACTTTGACTCCTACATCGAACATATCGACAAACTATCCTCACCAAACAGAGAAATCACCGTCAACCTCATACAAAACCGCCTCATCCTAGATGACCCACAAGCACTCAAGAACGCCCTGCAAAAACTCATCCCCCTCCTAAAAAATAGAACCAAACACCTCCACATAGGCAACGCATACAACCGTAGAAAATGGGCATTCTACCACTTTGGAGAATACCATAAACTCTTCCGCATCATCAGAGCCACCTGCAAACAACACGCCCCAGAAATGAAACTCATCGGAGGAGCAGTCATCGACTTTGAGATCCCAGCACTCCTTGAAAGCCTATTTAATTTCCGCCTCGGGAAATACGACGGCTACAACACCCAGCTCTACGTCGATCGCCGCGGCGCCCCAGAAAACACCCAAGGTGGATTTAATTTCCTTAATAAAATCAACTTCATCAGACTCATCCACAAACTCAGCTGGAAAACCAAAGGTGACCTCTGGATATCAGAAATCAACTGGCCACTTCAAAACTCAGGCAAATTCTCACCATGCAAAGGAAGCGCCCTCGTAGATGAACAAACCCAAGCAGACTACCTAACCAGAGCATACCTCACGCTCATCGCCTCAGGTCGAGTCAGAACATGCTACTGGCACCAACTCATCGCCCCCGGATACGGCCTCGTAGATAATCGCCCAGTAACGCCTAAACTACGCCCATCCTACCACGCATTCAAAACCCTCAACACCCTCTTCAACAACGCAGAAGTCATCCATTTCAACAACGGCAACTACGAAGACAAACAACACCTCTACAGCCTCAAGATCCGCATCACACTACATGGCCAGCCCACCACCATCCAAGCCCTCTGGAGTAACAACGCAAAACAACAGATCAGCCCCATCACCGCTGACCGCTGGCTAGATCAAAACGCAGCCCCCATCACATTCACGGACTCAAAGCCCATCCCCATCACCTCCAGCGTCATCTACGCTATAAATCCTCACTAAAACCAGATTCACACTCCAAACTCACGCTAATCCTCACTGAGCAACGCGTTATTCTCTAGTTCCTTACGCGCATAGCGGTTCCATCTCCGTATGATTTTAGCCTTCAGCAATGAAGGTATAAGGTTGAACATAGTGATCGCCACCCTGTCACCGATGCCATCCACAATCACCAAGTGAAACTCCCCATCATCCTCCACCCTCACCAAGATATTCTCAGAGTGCATATCATTAATTAAAATCTTATTCTTAACCAAATAGTTACCCAAATCATCTAGCAAAGAATACAGCTTTTCCTTATCCACATCAGGCTGATTAAAGTAATGTTTGAGCGTCTTAGAAATACTCGCATCACTATCCCTCACACATTCATATCTATACCCATCACCAACAGACGTCTTACACGCCCCCAAGTAATCAGCTACATGCTTTAAATCCACCCCATATCTATGCAGCTTCCTGTAATAAGACAGATCCACTCTCAGCCTCTTCTTAGCCTTGGAATTAGTTCGGGTAACCTTGATACACTCATTAAGATCAAGCGGATTCTCATAGCACCTACAATACGCACCTGCATCAATAAAATGCTCATCCTTTAACTCTATAATTGTATCCCCCTTCATTTCAAATCACACTCTAATAGTTTCATCATCTCAGCTCCCCTTGATTTAAAAGGGAGTTGCATCTATTAACTATGTAACCCTCCCCTATCAGAATAAAAGCCAAAAAACAAAAACCACCCCACTAACACCCCGCCAAGCGTAGATAATTCTCTAAAACCAAATGCATAATCAGCCTCTCCAAATCAGCATCCAAAAAAGGCGCCAAATACTCATGCTGAGCTCTCACCATAGCTCGCGCCATATCCTCATCATCTAAATACGGCTGGATCACCTCCTCCACATTAGAAAAGTTTTCATCTATCTCCACATAATGCACCCCAGGTTTTAACTGACTCTCCAGAAACCAACTCTCAATAGTCGGACGCTTCATCACACAGATCGAGTTACTAGCCATGATCCACTTCAAGTTTGAAGCCACATCATTCCCCTCAATAGACAAAATAAACTTATGCGCCATCTGCTGCACTGGTCCCAGATAAACCCTCTTACCAGTTCCCTTCCGATGAGAATCAGTGAAATCCACCCCAGGATTACCCTCATAAAGTCGCAAGAACTTCTTGCGGTCTTCAGTATGCGCATAACCTCGGAAAATAGGTACATTAGACTTCTCAGCATAACTATACGGATCTTTATAAAACCGAAAATGCCTCGGCGTATTCAGCTTCAATAAAACAGAATTCTCATTACCTCCCACTATTGGCCGAGTCTTCACCAAGCTAGGAGTTCCCGGAACATCCACCACATCCCCAAATACCATGTCAAAACGACACTCCCTCTTGAAACCCAATGAAGCCTTAGCAAAGTCTAACTTATAAGCACTATACTTATTTAGTTTCAAATCATTAAGACACTTTGAATCCGAACTCAAAGAAAACTCCCCCACCACCTTATTACACATCCTCACCCTCTTTAACACATATTCCATCTGCTCAGACGTCAGAGAATCCATCACAGACTCAGCATCATAACGCCTTAAACCATTTGGTAACCCATAATAAGGAATATGAGACAAAACGAACTGCAACTTATACCACCGACTAAATAAATTTTTCACCTTAACAACACTCATCCCTTTTTAAATTCTATTATCTATTCCAGCTATCGCTCCCCTGTTCAGACCACTCTGATAAACAGCCCCTCTCCCCGCCTTCTGCCCGCACCCCAGATCCCCACACACACACTTCATATCCGGCACCAGAAAGAGCCTAAGTTTACTTACTGACAAAATATCGATTACTTGCATAGTTCATATCATCCACAAAATGCATGAAATAATGATGAGAACACTAAATAAAAAATGACTATTACGTCACACATTCTCATCAATTTCTCATGTTCACCCTCCTAAACTAATCAATAATGAAGATTCTATACGTTGAAGACTATAAACTGCTAAGAGAATCAGTAGCTCTAGGTATCCGTGACAAAGGATGGCTCGTCGATACATCATCAGATGGAGAAGAAGGACTCTGGATGGCTACTGAAAACGAATATGACGCTATCATCCTTGATGTCATGCTCCCAAAACTAAACGGCTTTGAAATTTTAAAACAGCTCAGAAAAAACAGCAACAACACACCAGTCATTATGCTAACAGCTAAAGATGAACTAGAAAACCGCATCGAAGGCCTAGACTCTGGAGCCGATGACTATCTCACAAAACCATTCTACATTGATGAACTCATATCCAGAATAAATGCACTTTACCGCAGAACCAGTAACCAAAGACAACCCGTCATCACATGCGGAGACATTGAGATAAATACGATTACTAAAACAGTGACAAGAAGTGGCAAGATCATCGATCTTACCACGAGAGAATACGCGCTAATAGAGTACTTTGCCCATCGTATGAATGAAGTCGTCACACGCACTGACATTTGGGAACATGTGTATGGCAGCGAACATAACTCTACCTCAAATATCGTTGATGTATATATAGGATACTTGAGGAAAAAGCTCAATGTAAACGGTGCTCCTAACAGACTACACACTAAACGAGGACACGGGTATTATTTAACCTATGAGTAAATCGATCAAACAACAATTACTGTTCGGAAACATACTAGCAATCACGGTCATTTTCGCCGTAATCTGCCTCGGTCTGTTCTATTTCATCAAGAGCTTTCTTTACAGCCAATATGATCGTTCATTCGAAAACAAATATAAACTACTCAAATCCTTAGTAGAGTTCACTGACGATGGTGGTATCATAACAGAATGGCAAGAGCATGGACAATTGAACCCTTATGGATTTGATCCAGCTCTAGAAGGAGTATCCTTATGGTACAATGATGGACAAGAAATTACTCATTCAGGAATCCCTCTTGAGTTCGTAAAAAATCGAGCCGAAAAAACGATCAACATCAACTGGGACGACAAACCTATCAGAGTTATGTCCTCCATTGTCTTCCCTCTTTCAGATGATGACCTTGATGATGTTTTCATTTCAGAATTCAAATCTAAAGCCTTCATCAGTTACGCACAAATAGACACGGTAGCTCCCTACCTTAGCCAACTTCAATCGATTTTGATAACATCATGGCTCTCATGTGTTACATTTTCTAGCTTAATTTTACTTTGGAATACTCACCGCAGTCTAGAGCCATTTAATGATTTAAAAGCTCAGATTGAGACCATGCGTGTAAATCGTCTACAAGAAATCAAACTGAATACCACCACCAAAGAAATAACTCCAGTTACGGATTCCATCAACAAATTGCTGAAACGGATTCAACTAGGTATCGAAAGAGAAAAGCAACTTTCCAGTAATATCGCCCATGAGCTTAAAAACCCGTTAGCAGGATTACTCAACCTGTGGGATGTCACTCTAAAGCGACCGAGAACTCCCCAAGAATATGTTATTTCAGGAGAACAGTCACTTGAGGCCACTAAGCAAATGGTCCAACTGGTTAGAAACCTGTTAGGACTTTCTAAACTAGAAAGAGGTGAAACTAGACTTACCATCGAAAATGTAAATCTAAGTGAGTTGCTCCACCTTTCATGGAAACCTTTTGAAAAGACAGCTATGCTCAAAGGAATCAAAGTCGATTGGCAAATTGCTAAAGATTTCCACGTTCAGACCGACACCAGCTTCTTCAATATTATCATGTCCAACATTTATGATAATTTAGTTTGTTATGCAGATGCTAACAGTCTCGCCAAAATTAAATTAACTGAAGATGGTAATATTAGTATTGGTAACCATGCTCACAGTCTAGACCCAGAAACATCAGAAAAAATCTTTGATGCCTTGTGGAGACAAAGTGAGTCTAGATCAGAAATAGGAATCCACGCTGGTATCGGAATGGCATTAGCTCACAAACTAGCTAATATCTTAGAACATAAAATATCAGCTTCTGTATCGAGCAACCTTGATTGGTTCGAAATAAATATAAATCTCTTTCCTAAATCACAGAATTAAATGTAGAGAATCTCAGCAACTAGCACTTTCTAACGCCAGTAGTTCCCTTTTTCTCATTAATTATTTCTTAAATAGTTCATCAAAAGTTGTGGCTTAACGATAAAAAGTAACGCTGACAAAGCAATAAAAAATGCCCCGTTAAGCTCACAGACCTCCTCGAACAAAGGCATATCATACTCATCTCCTATTGCTCCAAGCAAGAGCATACTGCACCCAAATAAACAGACTTGAACTACTATAGAATATTTCCACTGTTTGAAACTTTTTAGGACCTTCATATACCTACTTATAAATACATGAATGAGTAAAGTGAAGGCTATGATAAAAATCCAGTTCCTTCCTTTTCCCGAACCTATTAAAATCACTATTTGCGGCACATCGAAGTCTTCTACATCAAGTTCCCTAAAGACAAACGACAGGCAGGTAACTCCAAAAAATAAATACAACCAACGATCAATATGTCTCACGCTGAATCCTTTGATCAATAAAATCACTGCTGAAAAGATATATAAATACACCTGAGAAGACTCAACAACATTATTCTCTTCAATAAGTTCAGCTTTTCCCCCATAGAATACTTCATACACTATCCACATACTCAGCATGAGCGCTGTCAAGCTTGCCATTACTACCCAAAATTTATAACCTCTTAACCTGTCCAAATGAAACCTCTCTACTTTTGTTTATCATACAGACTCTTATAGATACTACACGTCTGATAAATTTCCTCATGCGGCCCATCCGCAATAATCCTTCCACCATCAGGAGTCTTCGCAAAAACTAAAATCCTATTTGCATCTCGAATGCTACTAAATCGATGTGCAATAAGAAACGTCGTCCGCCCCTCACTCAACACCTTCAACTCCTCCTGAATCTGTGCCTCACTCTCACTATCCAGTGCACTCGTAGCCTCATCTAAAATCAATATAGGCGCATCCTTCAGAAACGCTCTAGCAATAACAACCCTCTGCCGCTGCCCACCAGAGAGCCCCTCACCTCGCTCCCCTAGCTCGGTATCATAACCATCAGGCAAGCTACTAATAAATTCATGCGCGCTCGCATTCTTTGCCGCCGCCATCACCTCTTCACGAGTCCCAGACGGTTTACCAATCAAAATATTCTCTGCAACACTCCCTCTAAACAACAACGGTTGCTGGCTCACCAACGCTATATTCTTCCTCAAATCAGCCTTCAGCATTCGATTCACATTGATGCCGTCCACTTTCACCTCACCCCTCTGAACCTCAAAGAATCTCGGAATCAAAGAGACAAACGTAGATTTCCCAGCCCCACTCTCGCCTACTAAAGCAATAGTCTCCCCCGCCTTTACCTCGATATTAACATCATCCAGTATGACCTGGTCCCCGTAGCTAAACTGACAATTCACCAATGACACATCACCTCGTGCAATACCAAATGGTTGTGCATCCTTACTATCTAATATTTCATCCTTACTATGCAGAATATACTCTAATCGATCCAACGCCGCCTCACCTTCCCGCATCATCGAACTCAAGTTACCAAGCTTTTTAATGGGATCATACGCAGTAAACAGAGCCACCAATAGAGGTAAGAATTTCTCCAATGTTAGCCCGTGCTTAGAACCAAAATAAATAGCAAACCCCACACCCAGAGCCGATACAATCTCAACACTTGGACTCACCAAATAACGGTATTTCAGCACCCCCATGTTATACTCTAGAAACTTCCCCGTATCCTCCTTCAGCTTCGCCACTTGATTATCCTCCATCATATAGGCACGCACCACAGGCTGAGAAGCTAGATTCTCTGAGACCGTCGCAGAAATATCCCCCTGCTTCCCCATCATCAACGCCGCCTTCTTCGCTAAACGCTTCGCCAATATCCGAATAGGAAATACACAAAGAGGCACCGTCATCAGACCTATCAGCATGAAAAACACACTACTATCCTTCATCGATAAATAAATCAACACACCCACAGATCCTAATAACGCACCCGGAAGCACCACCATCTCAAACACCACTTTAGAAAGCACCTGCTGCATCAGCAACGTATCCCCCATCATACGGCTCACCAGATCTCCACCCTTCTGCTTCCCATGGAAACCTAACGACAACTTCTGCAACCGACGAAAAACATCCACCCGAATATCCTCCAAAACTCGCAACCCCACATAATTAAGTAACAACTTACTAATGTAGCCACAAACACCACTAATAATGAAAACCGCTGGCAACATCAAGCAAGCCACAATCAAAACATTATCACCAGCCAACCACTCTAACCATTCCGGAGCATCCTTCGTCTTTCCCGTCTCCTCACTAGCAAAAATCACTGGAAAAACCTTATCCATCATCAACGGTAGCCCCGCGCTCAGCGCAGCACCACCTATCACCCCAGCAATAATCCCTAGGACTAACTTGGCTTTAACTGGCTTTAAATAATGGAAATATGGTCTAAATCTCTTCATTCCGAAGTCATTCTTACGTCCCGCCAGCATCTATGCCCACTAACTATTCTGCAAGCCTTTAAATCTATTGAACCAAAGACTACGTGCTTTAAGCATTCTGCCCACAGGTCATACAAAATATTCCATTAACTTTTTGACATAATTCAAAGTTTCTCAAAGTATGAATAACATGAAACACAATGCCATTCTTTTAACACTACTCGCGGGGCTTTGCACAAGCTCACACGCGGCCCCGAAAGCAGCCAAAGCGCCAGCAAAAAAGAACTCATCCAGCTTAGCTGACGTCCAGATCGCTAATAACGGCCTAACAGTAATGTACGGAAATGCCATAATCGAAAAACTCCAAGAAGAAGGCACCTTCGAAACCTACATGCAATCCGCTAGCAATGGTAAAAAAATCCAATTCCGCTCACTCGCCTACACCGGTGACCAAGTAGGCTTCCGTATCAGAGCCACTAAATTCGGCCTCCACCTCGCCTACCTCCTAGACCAATGGAAAGCCAACCGCGTCCTCATGGCATTCGGTAGCAATGAATCCTACGCAGGAGCCGCCGGCCTAGCAGAATTTGAAACCCAACTATCTGACTACTTAACCCTCATCAAAGACAGACACGGCAAATCAGATTTCATCCTCGTCTCCCCCATCGCAGCCGAAAAAGCAAGTAAGCTAACAGGCCCAGACCACACCAAAAGAAACGCAGATATCAAGCTCTACACAGACGCAATGGCTAAAATAGCAGCCAAACACAAGGTCAAGTTCGTAGACCTCTACACCCCCACACTCAAACTCTTTTCCAACACAGACAACATCTACACCATTGATGGCCAACACCTCAACGACAAAGGCAGCCAACAAGTAGGCAAAATCTTCGCCGGAGTCCTCATCGGCGACACCAAGCTAAATTCCATCAATCCAGATTCTGAAGGTTTCCAAGCCACTAAAAAACTCATCCAGAGAAAGCACACCGAAGTAGCCCAAGCCTACCACCCCTCAAACGGCATCAGCTACTACGGCCTCAGAGCCAGAAGTTACGAATACAACACCGAGATCCCCCACTTCCTCAAACTCGCCAACATCCTAGACACCGCCATCTGGAAGCAATCTCAAAATACAACCACAGCACTCGCATTCCCCAAACTCCCCATCCTCAAAATCGATGTTAAATCTAAAAAACCTAAAAATGGATTAGGCGTCATCAAAAAATCAGAAGACGATCTCAAAGACTTCCAGCTTGCCAAAGGATTCAGCATCAACTGTTTCGCATCCAGCGAAGACTACCCAGAACTCATCAACCCTCTCCAAATGCAATTCGACCCCCAAGGCCGCCTCTGGGTCTGCTGCTTCGCAAGCTACCCACACCCACTGCCAGGCACCGTAGCAAATGACACCATCCTCATTTTCGAAGACACTGACGGTGACGGAAAAGCCGACAAACGAACCGTCTTCGCCCACGACCTACTTCTCCCCGATGGCTTCGTTTTCTACAAAAAAGGAATCGTCGCATCAGTCTCTAAAAAACTCATCTACCTAGAAGACACAGATGGCGACAGCGTTGCTGACGTGAGACAAGAAGTCCTCCGAGGTTTTGATAACTCAGACACTCACCACAGCGGCTACCTAGCCAGATCCCCACACGGAGACATCATCATGTCAGAAGCCCTCTTCCACAGAGGCCAATTCGAGACCCTCCACGGCGTAGTCCACACCAAAGACACCTCCATCATGTCCTTCGACATGGACTCACGTAAGATCACCGTAGAACGCCAAACTGAATCCCCTAACCCCTGGAAAGTCACCTTTAACAAATGGGGAGAATCCATCCAGTTTTACGGCGGTGGCCAGATCATCGATGCAGACATCCACAACATCGCCACCCCCATGGGCAGCAGCGCCAAGATGGAACTAGGAATGCCATTCCGCTATGATAAAGGCTGCTCCGCCACCTTCGTAGAAAGCCCCCACTTCCCTAAAGAATGGCAAGGTGGACTACTCACATCCCACCTATTAAGCACCAATGAAATCAACTACACACCACTAAAACTTGTCAATGGTGCCTATAAATCAGCTGGTAAAAAACTCACCATCGTAAAATCCAAAAATAAGATTTTCCGCCCATCAGATATCCGATTCGGCCCAGACGGAGCGCTCTACGTCACCGACTTCTACTACCCCATCATCGGCCATGCTCAGCACTCTAACAGAGACAAAAACCGAGATTACGCAAATGGTCGTATCTGGCGAATCACCCATAATGATGCTGAACTCATTAACGCTCCATCTAGCATTGAAAAAAATGCAGATGAACTCATCCAGCAGCTCAAAAACCCATTCATGACAGCCAGACTAAATACCCGTCTAGCCCTTGAAAATCAACCAACGGCCGAAGTAAACACAGCACTCGCTAAAGCAGTAAAAGGAGCCACTAAAGACGACCTATACGCCCTAGAACTACTCTGGCTCATGGAACGCCAAAAGGACTTCAGAGACACATCACTCATCAAACGTCTAGTCGCCTCCTCAGAGCTGCCTATCAAACGCGCCGCAGTCCGCTCCCTCCGCTGGTGGGCAGACGCACTCGGCTCAGACCTACCAGCCATCGTCAGCACCCTCGCTAAAGAATCAGACGATCGCCTAAAAATCAGCCTAGTAGGAGTCCTCTCCCACCTCCAACTGAAAGACCCAAAATGGACCACCTACATCCAGCAACTAAACGCAAAGGATGAAACCCCACTCGCCTACGTTAAAGAAATGGCTGGCTGGAAAGACCGCCCAGGACTCGCAGCAGAATACCCAATCGCAAAAATTGACCCACTAGCCTACATCAATAACTCAGTATGGCTCAAAAATGCCAAGGCAAAGACCGGCGAAATCTACTTCAACAGCGACATCCCTGTAGAACTCATACTAGGACATAAAAACAATCCGTTCCTCAACATCACAATGAATGACACCCCGCTGCTCATCGCAAGCGGAAGCCCGCACTCTAAAGACTCCCAGAGTAATTTCTCCGCTAAAAAAGGCATCAATAAGCTAGACTACTCCATACTCAACTCAGGTAAATACGCTAAAAAAGCCAAGGATAAATTCGAAATGTATCTCTCCTCCATCACCGGCAACAAACCAGCAGGTGTCACCATGCCATCGTCAAACGAAGAACATCAACAATGGAAAAAACAATTTGAAGCAGAGCAAAGCGCCAACTGGAAAGAATACGCCCTCACTACCTTCAAGCAAAACTGCGCCAACTGCCACGCCATCGAAACCAAAGCAGTAGGACCAGCCCTCAAAGGCCTCTTCGGATTGAAACACAAAGTCACCTCAGCCGATGGCTCCACTAAAGAAACCATCGTCGATGAAGATTACCTCAGACGCGCCATCACAAACCCCACCGCTGAATACCCACAAGGCTACCAGCCCATCATGCCAGCCATGCCCCTATCAGATAAAGAAGTCGACGCCCTAGTCCGCTGGATCAAGGAAATGAAATAATTAAAGCCCCACAAACCCACCATCATGAAAATCAACCCATTCATCAAAGGCCTAGCCTTTTTCACCATCATCTCTTCATCTGCAATCGCAGAAGAAAAACAGGATAAAAAGCACATCACCATCATCGTAGGCACGCACCACTACACCCCAAACCGCTCCATGCCAGTAATGAAAACGGAGCTAGAAAGACTAGGCTTCGAAGTCACCCTCATCAACCCAACCTGGGATCCTGAAAAAGACAAACGCGGACTCCCTGGCCTCGATGTCCTCAAAGACACAGACCTAGCCATCTTCTTCATCCGCTGGCTAAAACTAGAAGGCGAGCAATACGACCACATGATGAACTACGTCAAAGCAGGCAAACCTGTCGTCGGCCTAAGAACCAGCTCACACGGATTCAATTACCCAAAAGATCATGAAAAAGTAGCCCTCAATAATGACTTCGGCATCAATGTTTTCGGCACCCCATACCTCATCCACCTTAAAGGCAAAACCACTCTAAAAGTCGTAGAAAGTGAGAAAAACAACCCCATCCTCACTGGCATATCCGGCACCTGGGAATCTCCAGGAACCCTATACCTAACCCGACCAGAACCAGGCATCACCCCACTCGTTCTAGGCACTGGAAACTCCAAAAAAACAGGTGAAGTCACCAACATGTATGGCAAACACAACCTTACAAAGACGATGACCGACAACATCGCTTGGACATGGGAAAACAAATACGGCGGCAAAACATTCACCACCACCCTCGGCCACATGGGAGACTTCACCCAGCCAAACTCCATGAGATTAATCGTCAACGGCATCCACTGGGCCACCGACCTCCCCATCCCCTCAGCAGACACCGAAATCAAAACCCTTGAGTTCAAAAAAGCGAAGCCCAAAACTAAAGCTAAGAACTAGTCTAAACCAAATTTGAAGTAACCTCGCTTACTGAATAAAACCGTCATCCTTTTCACAAAAGGATAGACGGTTTTTTTGTAGCTTTCAAACACACTAGCATCTTCCCATCCACTCCATACTCACCACACCTTATTGATAATGATTCTCATTATTAATATTGACAGCGTTTTTAAGAAAAAGTATACGCCAATAGAATTAATCAGAACACTAACTTGTTCTGATAACTATTATTTAAATATGAACTACAAACAACTAACTAACTTATCGTCACTTAGCTTAGTAGCAATGCTAAATCTAAATGCCGTTGCCCAAGAACCAGCCTCTGACACCCATAAAGATCTAGGGATTTCTGAGGTAACTGCTAACGAAGAAAGCAAAGCAGACAATGTCGTAACTCCTGACGCACTTAAGAGATTGGCTCCCTCCACCCTGAATGGCATATTCAAACTCAGTCCAGAAGTGACCGTAAACGGCGGCAGACCACAAGCTCAGCAAATTTTCGTAAATGGCCTAGAAAGCAGCTTGAGTAATGTGACCATTGATGGAGCTTCTCAGGGCTCAGTATATCACCATACTGCCAGTATATTCATTGAGCCTGAGCTACTCAAACAAGTAGAAGTTTTCGCAGGAGCAGGAAATGCACTACAAGGACTAGGAGCTCTCAATGGAGCACTCAGCTTCGAAACGAAAAACGCATTTGACCTGCTCGACGGTGGACAACGCTTCAAAGGAATCACCAAAGGATCATACTTCGGAAATGGTGATGGCTATAAAGCTTCACAGACCTTTGCCCTAGGACTAACAGATGAGTGGGGAATACTTCTTTCAGGTGGATACACTGACAGAGATACCTACGAGGACGGTGACGGAAATGAAGTAGAGCTTACCGATTATGCATCTAAAAATACACTATTCAAGCTGTCAGGTAGACTAGACAACGGCCACAGCTTAGACTTCGGATACGAATACAATACCAGTAATACATTTGCCTACGATAGACTCAACGTAACAGGCGGCTACCTCATAGATCTAGGCCGCGATCCAGGCATCCTTCAGAGAAATAACCTCTCTAGAGAAACATTCACATTTAGACACGGATTTGCACCAAGTAACAATGATTACATCAACTTACAAACAGATCTATATCTTAATAATCAAGAGCTAGAACGAGAAACAACGGGTGATTACACTAAGTTAAGAACATTAGGGTTCACGGTCAAAAACACCTCCATCCTAGCTGACCAGTTCAATAGCACTTACGGCATAGACTACAAATACTCTAAAAATGATGTCGTTAACCCATACTCAGGCGCCACAAACGAAGAAGAAACTGCTTACGGGTTCTTTATTCAAAATGACTGGGACTTCTATGATAGGATGACTCTAACATTTGGTGGTAGGTATGATAACTACGATTACGATGATATTGCTGGCACAAACATTGAATCATCAAGATTCAGCCCAAATGCAACGCTCATCTATCAACCTACAGATGAACTCGAGTTCACAGCAGGATACGCTGAAGCATACCGTGGTGTAGGCATTCGTGAAGCATTCATCCCTGCCGAAAAACCAGCAGATCTTGATGGCGAAATAGCAAAGACATACAAGGCTACAGCACGCTACACCAAAGAAAATTTCTACACATCAGCCAGTTACTTCAACCAAAACATAGACAACTTCATCTACCCACTTGGTGGCGACGTTAGCTACGGAGACGTAGAGAATAAAGGCTATGAAATCAAAGTTGGCTACCAAAAGGACAAGCTATCCACATCTCTATCAGTCACTGACAACTCACCTGAAGTCAAAGGATATGAATACCTAGATGACACCGGTATGGTCATCGCTGGACGTCGTTGGATAGCAGAAGCTAGTTATGAAGTAATCGATAGCACCCTCACAGTCGGCGGTAATGTCGAATACCGTGAAAAAGTTGACGAAGTTGCATTGGGTAGATTCCCTGCCGTCGCGGAAAAGGACAGCTACGTCCTAGTGAATGCATTCGTAAACTGGGATGTTCAGCAAGTGGAAGGCCTTTCACTATCACTGAATGTAGACAACCTATTCGACAAACAATACCAAGAGCACACCATCTATACTGCATCTGGCATGGCTAGCCCAGGCAGACAGTTTAGCATAGGAGCCACATACGAGTTTTAAGACGTAATAATACGTTCATCACAGAGTGAGGGCTGAAACACTAGTAAAAAGGTTCATCTGCTAGTGGTTAGAAGCCCTCACTCATTAAATCCCTAGACATCATCGAACCATATTAATAACAGTTATCACAATGAAACCATCCTTAAAACTAGCAGTATCACTCACCACTATACTCGCAGCTACCAGCAGTTTATCACTAGCACACAGATCATGGCTCTTGCCATCCACCACTATCCTATCAGGAAAAAGCAGCTGGGTGACAGTAGACGCCGCTATTTCTAACGACCTATTCTACGCTAATCACTATGCTGTTGGAATAGAAGGAATGGTAGTAACAGGACCAGAAGGAAAACCCGTTGAAATCTTAAACAGCAAAGATGGACGCATCCGCACCACCTTTGATTTTGAAGTTACTAAACAAGGTAGCTACGAAGTAGAATCAAATCGCAGAATGGTCTTCGGCGGATGGACAGAAAATGGTAAACAGGAAAAATGGCGAGGTACTCAAGAAGAACTCGAGAAGATTGATTTTACAGGCAAAAAAGAAATTAAACTCACCAGATATTCTATCAGAAACACCACATACGTAACCAATGGCCAACCAAACCTTACAGCTCTCATACCTGAAAACAAGGGACTCGAACTATCATTCGTAAACACACACCCCAATGACCTCGTAACAGGTGAAAAAAACACATTTTGCGTAGTACACAATGGCAAGCCAGCGAAAAATATCACCATCGAAATCCTCCGAGGTAATGATCGCTATCACAATGATAAAAAAGCCATCAAACTCACCACCGACGCTGAAGGTAAGTTTTCCTTCTCTGTCAGAACAGCAGGGTCATACTGGATAGAAGGCACTACCGAGAATAAAGGCAATGACTATAAAGGTAACCCAGTCTCACAAATGGACGCTTTCACCGCGGTCGTTGAAGTCCTCCCTGAATAATAGTAGATACTATTAGATCGATTTAAAAACTCAATGAGCCTTCTAGCTCATTGAGTTTTTTTATGCTCACTACCCAAAATCGACCACACCAAGATTAGCTAACTCTTTAATCAAACCCCTTGAAACATCGCCAAAATATTTTCGTATTAAAATAGAGCATAAATCAAAGATTCTCTCATTCTCAAAAATAAGAATTTCACTTCACTCTAAAATATGGTTTTTATAATCATACAGTAGATAAATAGGGAACTCAGCATCGCTAAATTATAAATCGCAGAAAATTTCACACCCAAAAACATACAATCAGCATGGATACATCCACAATCACCACAGAGCATTCAGCCTCAGCGCCCGTCACTTCAGAAACTACCAGCCTGCCAGCAGACGACGTTGCAGCCATTGACGCTCTGGGCCAATCTTATCAAGCATTCAAGTCAGAAATTGCTAAGATCATCATCGGTCAGGAAGAAGTTGTGGAGCAGCTCGCCATCTGTCTATTCGCTCGTGGTCACGCACTCCTCATGGGAGTTCCTGGACTAGCCAAGACATTGCTCGTATCCTCAGTCGCCGAGACCCTCAAGCTCTCATTCAACCGTATTCAGTTCACACCAGATCTCATGCCTTCAGATATCACCGGAACCGATATCATTCAGGAAGATGAGCACGGACACAGAGCATTCAAATTCATTAAAGGCCCTATCTTCTCAAACCTCCTACTCGCAGATGAGATTAACCGTGCACCAGCTAAAACCCAAGCAGCCATGCTAGAGGCCATGCAGGAACGACACGTCACCGCTCTCGGGACCAAATACCCACTAGCTCCACCATTTTTCGTACTAGCCACCCAGAACCCAGTCGAACAAGAAGGAACCTACCCTCTTCCTGAAGCACAGCTAGACCGCTTCATGTTCCTCATCAACGTCGACTACCCTACTGCCGAAGAAGAAAAACGCATCGCCCGTGAAACCACAGGTGCCGCTAAAGACGCCCTCAAAACCGTTCTCACTGGTGAACAAGTCATCGAATACCAAGAACTCGTCCGCCGCGTCCCCGTCCCAGATCACATCTATGACTACGCCGTAGAAATCGTCCGCAAAACTCGTCCAGACCTAGACACAACTCCAGACTGGGTCAAACAAAACGTAAGTTGGGGAGCCGGCCCGCGTGCCGTTCAGTATCTCATTCTCGGAGCCAAATCTCGCGCTGCCCTCCATGGTTCATATCTTGCTCGCATGGAAGACGTCGAAGCTGTAGCTGGTCCAGTACTGGGCCACCGTGTCCTTACAAACTTCGCAGCAGAATCACAAGGTATGACATCAAATAAAGTCGTAGATCGCCTAGTCCAGGAAATGAGATAACACGTAGTTAGAACCTAACCTACTCAAAGTTAGCTCATCAAACCCATGGATTATTCCTTCATAGACTACCAGGTCATCGCTCGCCTCGGTGCCATCCCCATCGAGGCTCGCCAGCCCATGCTGGGAACTGCCGCAGGCCGCCACCGATCACCCCTCCGTGGGTCATCGGTTGAATTTGCCGAGTACCGTAAATACGTACAAGGTGATGACACCCGTAGACTAGACTGGAAAGCCTACGCAAGATCAGACCGCTACTACATCAAGGAATTTGAAGCGGATACAAACCTCCGCGCCTACATGTTCGTAGACACCAGCGGCTCCATGGAATTCAGCTTCGAGTCAGAGACCAAAATCGAATACGCACGCAAACTCGCCGCTACCCTAGCCTACCTAACAGTGGATCAAGGAGACGCAGCCGGACTGTCGCTCGTAAACGAGAAAACTCACCTCGAGATGCCCCCCCGCCGCAAGGCATCCCACCTCCAAAACATGTTCAAAAACCTCCATGAGATCCAGCCGAAAGGCGAAACCGGACTCATCCAGGGACTCCACGACATAGCAGAGAAAATCGGTTCACGCGCCATGATCGTAGTCATGTCAGACTTCTTCTGCGACTTAGATGAACTCAAAGACGCACTCCAACATCTACGTCACAAAAAACACGACGTAACCCTCTTCCACCTCATGGACCCGCAAGAAATTGCCTTTGAGTTCGAGCGCCCGCATAGATTTGTAGACATGGAAGACAACACTTCCGTCGTCGCAGAACCCACCATCATCGCAGAAGAATACCGCGAAGCTGTCCAAGAATTCCTCAGCGAAATCAAATCCACCGCATTCGACGCTAACGTAGCATACCGCCTCGTTAAAACTGACGAAAACTACGAAGACGTCCTCTCCGAGTTTCTCCTAGATCGCGTCCCGAAAGGAGGGAAACAGTAATGTCATTTCTAAATCAAGCCATCCTCTGGACGCTCTTCGCCGCAGCCATCCCAGTCATCATCCACCTACTAAACCGACGCAGACACCGCACGGTAAAATGGGCGGCCATGTCCTTTATTCTCAAAGCCACCAGAGAATCAAGAGGTAAGAAAAAGCTCAAACACATCCTCATCTTATCCGCCAGAACTCTCGCTCTAGCAGCCCTCATCTTCGCCGTAGCCCAGCCACTCATCGGCGGACTACTTGGTTGGGGTGGTAGTAAATTAGACACTGTCGTCCTCGTCCTTGACCGTTCACTCTCAATGGAGACAGAAACCGGCACAGAAGGCCTATCCAAGCGCCAACAAGCCATCCAGCAAGTGATGCAAACGCTCAATGAAATGGGCAACCCAAATCTCATCCTAGTAGACTCCGCCAGCGGAACCCTCACCGAGGTTAACCCCATAGAGACACTCAGCCAGCTATCCATCACCGCAGCCACAGATACCAAGTCCAACATCCCAGACCTCGTAGAAAAAGCAACCAACTACATCCAGGGCAACCAAACCGGCCAAACAGAAGTCTGGATCGCATCAGATCTACAAAGCAACGACTGGCAACCAGAATCATCCCGCTGGGACACCATCCGCACAGGAATTGAAAACCTCCCCCAACAACCAAAACTCCGCATCCTCGCACTCACCGAATCCCAAAAGGACAACGCCTCGATCAAAATCATCAACATTAAACGTCGCGACAACCTACTCATCCTAGATTTCGAGATCACCCGCACAGACGACACCCGCGAAGCTCTCGTTGACGTCTCATTTAACCTCAACGGTAAGAACAGCACCAATAAAGAATACTCAGTCAACGGACAGTCTATCACCCTGCAAGAAGAAATCATCTTACCTCGAAACGTCATCAACGGCCACGGATACCTCTCACTAGCACCAGATGGAAACAACCGCGACAACACCGCATTCTTCGCATACGGCGAGGCCACACCAGCCCACACCATCATCGTCTCAGAAGGCGGAACATCCATCCAATTTCTAGAAAAGGCAGCGGCCCTTCCTGGCTTCAGCCACCAAAGCTCAGAAGTCATCTCACCCCATCAGGTCAGCACCTCTATCCTATCTAAAGCCTCACTCGTCATCTGGAAAGCGCAGCTCCCAGACCCAGAGGATGCAGACACCCTCAGCAACTTCATAGAACAAGGCGGCTCCGCCATATTCTTCCCATCAGATGATGAATCAGACAACCAGTTCCTAGACATCAGCTGGGGAGAAATCCAGTCCGCACCACGCGGCCAATATTTCATCATCTCAGACTGGAACCAAAATGACGGCCCACAGCGAAACTACAGCAACGGCGAATCTGTCCCCATGGAAACCCTCCGTAGCATCAAACGCAGAACCATCCGCGGAGACATCTCATCCCTAGCTGACTGGGATGATAGCTCCACCATGCTAGGCAGAGTCATCCACGGAAAAGGCACCGCCATCTTCCTCAGCACTTTACCAGAACTACGCTGGTCAGATCTAGAAATCGGCACCATCTCCGTCCCAGTCATCCAGAACTTACTCAACCTCGGAAACAAAAGATTCGGCTCAGCATTCTTCTCAGAAACCGGACGCCACACCCCACTAGCAAAACAAGAAGCTGAAATGATCGTCGTCTCAGACAACTCCAAAGTCAACGCAGCCTTCGATGACTCAGACATAAAAAGCACCCCACTCTACCTCGCAGGAGTCAAACGCATCAAGGAACGTGTAATCGCCACCAACCGCCCCGCAGAAGAAGACAGCTGGGGCCAGATCGATGATCCAGAACTCGCCGAAATACTCAAAGGCACCAACTACAGCTTATTCGAAAATTCCGGCAGCGATGACAACTCAGTCACCCAGCAAATCTGGCAAGCATTCCTCGTCGCCGCTCTCCTCTTCCTCATCATAGAAGCCATCCTCTGCCTTAACAAAAAATCCATCAAGCTCCCCAAGGCAACCACCAAAGCTTCAAAAGCATAGTACCCACTATAAATGAACTTCAGCATCTCCAACCTCACCTTTTCACCCAGCACAGCTCTATTCATCATCGGAATCGTCGCCCTAGTGATCATCGGAGCCCTCTGCCTTACCGCCTGGAAACGTGCATCCAGACCATACCGCACGGGCCTATTAGAAGGTCTCCGTTTCCTCATCACCCTCATCATCGTCCTCATGCTCTGGAAGCCTGAGTGGCGCACCATCACCTACCCAGAAGATAAACCAGAAATAGCCATTCTCTGGGATGGCTCAGAGTCCATGACCACCGAGGATGCCATCATGCCAACATGGCTCGATGCTAACCAAAACTTACCTGTAGTCACCCGACAAGAGTTCATCAAGCAAGCCCTCGGCGCAGAATTCTGGAAAAAACTCGAAGACGACGGTAAAGTAAACGTCTTCACCCAAGAATTCTCAGCCCTACCCGAGGAAATTTCCATCGAAGAAAAAGCCAAACTAGGCTCAGATCTCAACACCCCACTAAATCAACTCCTAGAAGAGCACGACAACCTCAAAGCCGTCATCCTCCTCTCAGATGGCGACCACAACCTCAACCGCAAAGACGGCAACATCAACTCCCCCACTAGCGCCGCCCAGCAGCTCCTCATCAGCAAAACCCCACTCTACACAGTCCCAGTAGGTGCCGCCAAAAGCCTCCCAGACCTAGAACTCATCAACCTCTCGGCACCAGACTTCGGCATCGTCGGCGAATTCGTCCAGATCCCATTCTCCATCAAATCATCGATGGACAGAGACATCCGCACCACCATCACAGTCAAAGACGACAAAGGAACATCACCCAAAACAAAAATCGTCACCATCCCAGCCAACAAAACCTACCGAGGCTCCATGCTCTGGCAGCTCAAGCAAGAAGGCTCCACCAAACTCAAACTCTCATTCCCAGTCAACCAAGGCGAACTCATCGCCTCGAACAACGCCCAAGAATTCATCATCGGCGCAAAAAAAGAATCCATCAAGGCCCTCGTCATCGAGACCCGTCCACGCTGGGAATACCGCTTCATCAGAAATGCCCTCTCACGTGACCCAGGCGTCGATGTAGACTGCCTTCTCCTCCACCCTAAAAACGGCCTAGGCGACGGACCAGACTACATCCAGAGCTTCCCAGACAAACTAGAAGACCTCCAGAAATACGACGTCGTATTCCTCGGAGACGTCGGCATCGGCAAAGACCAGCTCACCCTAGAACAAGCCAACCTACTCGCTGGACTCGTCACAGAACAAGCCTCAGGTATCGTCTTCATCCCCGGACCACTTGGAAATCAGCTCACACTCAAAGGCTCAGACCTAGAACCCATCATCCCCATCATCTTTGATGAAACCAAGCCAAACGGACTCAGCGATGAAGTCCCCTCACCACTCAACCTCACCACCCCAGGCAAAACCTCACTCCTCACACTCCTCGGCGACAACGAAGCAGAAAACCCCAAGATCTGGAGAAACCTCCCCGGCTTCTACTGGTGCGCAGCCGTCAAGAAAACCAAAGCAGGCGCCACCGTCCTCGCCACCCACGCCAACCGCAAAAACAGCTACGGCTCCATCCCCATGCTCGTCACCAAACAAGCAGGAAGCGGCAAAGCACTCTTCCTCGGCCACGACTCAGCATGGCGCTGGAGACGCGGCGTAGAAGACCTCTACCACTTCAGATTCTGGAAAAACGTAGCCCGCTGGATGTCCTACCAGCGTAACATGGCTGCAGGCGAGAGACTCCGCCTCTACCGCACCCCAGACAGACCAAAACCAGGCGACCTCGTCAGCCTAAGCGTCAACGCATTCGACCCCAACGGTGTCCCACTCCGCGAAGGAAACGTAGAAGTAGAAATCATCGCCCCAGACGGAGCATCCAAAACCATCATCCTAGACAAAAGCGAAGGCAGTTGGGGCGCATTCACTGGCGGATTTGACGTCAACCAGATCGGAGAATGGAAAGTCACTGCCGGCATCGAAGGAGACAAAACCGCCCAGACAGTATCCACCTCCATCATCGCCCAAGGCCAACAAATCGAAAAAATCGGCAAACCTGTAAACACCGAGCTACTCCAAGAAATGTCCCGCATCACCAAAGGCCAGCTCATCACCCCAGACCAGCTAAACCAGATCACCAACCTCATAGACACCCTTCCAGCCAAGTCACCCCTAGAATCACGCTACCCCATCTGGGCACACATCGCCCTCCTCATCACCCTCATCACCCTCCTAGCCATCTTCTGGACCGGACGTAAACTAAACGGCACATTTTAAGAAGCTACTTAAGTATTTCTAGAAGAAAACTCAGCGTTCAACCACGTTGGAATATCTCTAATCGCGCGGACACCCAGTAAACATCTGTATCTTCTGCTGTCCCTTCAATATCAACTCAGATGTCCACAAAAACTCATTTTTAGGATCAACTGACTTTGCTATCTGCTCCAGCTCTTCGTTACTATACGTCCTGAATACCGATACCACACCATCCCAAAAAACAACAAAAGGAACAACCGGTATAAGATAAGTAAAGACAAGCCGCCAAATACTAATCGGACGGATAAAAGGCGTAAGCAATAAAACCGCAATCGGAGACAATGAAAACCTAACAACATGTTCAATATCTCTCCGCTGCGCTTCAAATATCGCAATCGGAGCTCCCGATTCCACCGCATTCTTAAAAATTTGCTCAACCTCCTTTGGCTTAAAATGATGTAAACTCAAGAACATCGTGCGGATTCCCTCCAGGTCTTGAGGTACTTCAACCGCATCAATTGATCGTAAATCGATCTCCGCCACATCAGCAAATTGCTCACCAATGTCTTTTAGAGCTTCTTCATTTGGAAATTTATCAGTAAGCGTCAATCTTACATTCTTATTCTCCTCTAATATTTGGGGTAGCAGCGTCCTCCACTGACCACCCGCTCCAGTGGCCATATCCACGATATTAGAAAACTTACTTTGCTCCATCAGAGCGATCAACTGCGGAACGACAGGATCAAACATTCCAAACTTTTCTGAAACCGTTCGCAGAAAGTCAGTCACATAGTTTCGCAAGTTAGCTGGAAACCAGACCAAATCTTCAAATTCAAATAAGTGAAATCGTTTCATTATATTATAATACCAAGTAGTGAAAAAAATGAGACAAATGGCGGAGTGATTTTCCTTTCTACTAAGGCGTGACACAGAAGTGATTTGAACTTCATGACTGAGCAACACACCCCTTTTAGATAGTAAAAGTGCCCCCCTCTAAATGTGAAACACTCTCTAAAATACCTCTAAAAAACCATTTGTCTTATTTGGTTTACACAATGTGTGATAATAGAACGTTTAAAATTAGTCAATATCCGATGTGAATATATCTGATAACTAGAACAATAGAACTAATTCACATAAACTAGTACAATTTGAATATTTATAGTGGCTCAAGATAGTGAGAGGAGCAAGGCGGGAGGAAGACGCATAGTGGGCTACGTAACTGACGACTAACGCGGCTAATCTCGCTATAAATAAAAAGATCCGTATGATCTTACTGACCAAACGGATCTTAAAATAATTAGTCTCTTACTTCTTACTAAGCCGGAGCACCCACAACCTCACCATCAAGTGGGTCATCGTCCTTCTTATCAGCAATAGCTCCTCCACTAGAAACAGGATCTGGAGGCATCGGTGTCGGTGGATCCGGAGGCGTTGGCATGTGCGGAGGATTACTCATCACTCCTTTGTAGAGAAGTTCCTCAGTCTGCTTACCATCAAGAGTCTCATACTCAAGAAGTGCCTCAGAAATAAGGTTCAGCGCATCACGATGCTCAACTAGGAGGTCTTTCGCACGATTATATGCGCTTTCAATCAAATCCCTAATCTCAACATCAATCAACTGCGCAGTCTCTTCTGAATAAGTCTTACCTTTTCCAGCCATAAACATCTCGCCACCTGACTCGTCGCCACCGTATTCTACCATCCCCAGCTTGTCGCTCATACCCCACTCACACACCATCTTACGGGCAATGCTAGTGGCTTGACGAATATCGCCTACAGCACCGTTAGTCACGTTACCAAATTTCAACTCCTCAGCAACTCTACCGCCCATAGCGACACAGAGTTGATCAATGAGCTCACCTCGACGATAAGTGTATTTATCTTCTTCAGGCAAGAACATCGTAACCCCAAGAGCTGGTCCACGTGGAATTATAGTCACCTTATGAAGCGGATCCGTATGCTCACAAATAATATTAAGAATCGCATGTCCAGCCTCATGATAAGCAGTATTTTCCTTCTCCTTATCACTCAGAGCTAGTGAGCGACGCTCACGTCCCCAGCGGACTTTATCACGCGCTTCCTCAAGTTCTGGCTGCCTGATATCTTTCTTACCAGTCCTTGCTGCAAGTAGCGCAGCTTCGTTAAGAAGGTTAGCAAGCTCAGCACCAGAGAACCCTGGAGTTCCTCTAGCGATGACCCCTAGATCCACATCTTTATGAATCTTCACTTTCTTAGCATGCACTGCGAGAATCTGCTCACGGCCATTCACATCTGGTAAATTCACTCTTACCTGACGGTCAAAACGTCCAGGTCTCAGAAGCGCAGGATCAAGAACATCCGGGCGGTTAGTTGCAGCAATGATGATAACACCTGAACGAGCATCAAATCCATCCATCTCCACGAGAAGTGCATTCAATGTCTGCTCACGCTCATCATGTCCGCCGCCCATGCCTTGTCCACGGTGACGACCCACTGCATCAATCTCATCAATGAAAATGATACACGGTGAGTTTTTCTTACCCTGCTCGAACATGTCACGAACTCGACTAGCTCCAACCCCTACAAACATTTCAACAAAGTCAGAACCAGAGATTGAGAAGAACGGCACTTCAGCCTCACCCGCAATAGCTCGCGCAAGAAGCGTCTTACCAGTTCCAGGTGAACCAATCATGAGAACACCCTTAGGAATATTACCACCGAGCATTTCAAATTTCTTAGGATCGCGAAGGAAATCCACAATCTCAAATAATTCTTCCTTAGCTTCCTGAATACCAGCTACATCCTTAAACGTAACCTTATTCTTATCCTGGTTCAGCATCTTCGCCTTGCTCTTACCAAAGCTCATTGCGCCCTTACCTGCATTCTTCATTTGGCTACGGAATAAGAAGAACAGTAGGAATACGATCAGCAAGATAGGAAGAAGATTCCACAACAGCATCTTCATCGTGCCTGAGTTTCTCTCCTCCTTGAACTTAGTATTGAAAATCACATTTCTATCGTGATCACTGAGTACATTGTAGTTCACCATACAAGTAAACGGCTTCCAGATAGGAGAAGCCTCTGTGAGTTGTGGTGTCACTACCATGTCTCCCTCGAAAACAGCATCACTACCAGAGGTAAGTTTTTGCAATGTCATACGGTTCTCACCTTTAAGAACTATTTTGTCCTCTTTAAGCAAGTGCTGGAGTTTCTTAATCGTAATCAACTCAGTATTCCCCCCTTGAAGAGGAAGTTCTCTAACTTGCTCCATCGCCACATCATAATCAGTCTGGACAGAGTTAATGAAATCACTGTGCGCCTGAGTGTTTAGAAGCACCGCAAATGGCTTCTCCTCAGGTTTTTTAGTCGTATCATCGTATTGTTGCACATCTCGCTTTCCTACGAACTGACTCTGAAACGCACTCTCATTGGTGATCTGAGTAAGATAATCATCCGGTCTGAGCTTTTGCTCAGTTAAGTATTCACCGACTGCCTGATTGTCTTTTAAATCACCCTCGTATCCTTCAAAAGGATCAATGAGAACCTTCTCATTTTCGAGTAGATTGACAAATTCTGACACGCCTATCTCCTTAGCTTTATCGCTCTCACTATTGAAGTTATAAGCCATGTAGATAATTCCCATACCAATAAGTAGCATGAATATAACTCTCCAGTTGGTTCCTGGCTTAACAGGTTTTCCATCTGGGCCTAGTGGACCTTGGCCTTTTGGCGTGGGTGGTGGTTCTGGTGGACGTTGGTTTGCCATAATGTATTTGTAAATTTTTAGTATCGTATGAAACGAAAATAATAAGCTCGAAAAGGCTGTGTTTTCAAGTGAATTCATTCACCGTCAATGCTCAATTCCTGCTCAGTTCTGGGCAGACCGTATCGCCAAAGATGAAAAAGAAAACCATTTTTTCGTATGATTTTGAAATATTTACCTTTTTCCTCTCTGGTGACTTGCACTCTCACGCCTAGCCATTCAGTATCTTCTTAGTGGAATCTCACACCGTATCTAAAAACCGCAAGTCCAGATTACAGCTTTTTCAGCCTACTTCTATGCTGCGACGCTGGCTCTCCCCTACGCCCAAGTCCATCGAACACGTTGGAACTCTGGTCGATGTCTTCGCATCATTTGTCGCGCTAGATGGCTCAGTCGATGCCGCTGAAGCAGAAGTTGCTCTAGATCTTCTTCGCCATGCCTACCCCGAAGCCGACCACGGCTGGCTCGCTCGTAGACTCCAGCGCGCGTTCCGCAGCCCATCATCCACCCGAGCACTCGCTGATCAGATCACTCAGTCCATGGATGCCAAGTCCATCACCTCGCTCGGTCTCCAGCTTTACCTTCTGGTTGATTCCTCCACTAGCAAAAACCGCGGCCAGCAAGCTTTCATGGATCTCCTTATCCTCATCGGCAAGGCAGATCTCGGGATGGTCATCTGTGATGAAATGAATGACCGCTACCACGCGGACGACCTCCTCCCATTCACCCGCGTCATCTTCTCCAGAAACGAAGATGCAGATGTAGTCGTCCCCCCGCAAGCCGCCCATCACGCATTCCGCCTCTACAGAAATGACCAGATAGTCATACTCAGAAACACCGGTGAGCACACACTCTGGGTCGGTGGCACCGCCATTCTTTCCGGCCAAATCCTCAGACTCAGATCCCACCAAAGACTCAGTATGCCAGAGTGGACACTCTCGGCAGACGACCTCAACTTTTTCCTCACATGTAAACAACAGTACGAATCCAGAACTCTCTTTATCCACGAAACCAGTCAAGGTCTCATCGCAGAGCGGAGCAGGTCGAGGCAGAGTGCGATGATACTGAAATTTGACACCAAGGTAATCCTCAGCATCATACGCCCATCAGACATCACCGTAGAAGGACACCCCTCCACAGCAGGTGTCATCCCTACAGAACTGTTCTTACACCAAAACCTAGTCCTATCAGACGGAAAAAAAGCCAGCCTTGAGCACCTCCGAAAACAAGCGATGGAAGCTGGTGGTAGATTCAAGTTAGACCAAAACGAACAAACCGTAATGGCGTCTAACGACCCCACGGTTCTAAAAAAAGGCGACTTGCTACTATCTCCAGGCCTTGCCGGCAAAGTTGTGTTGAAAATCCAATTCAACCCCAAAACCTCAATCGGCCAGCTCGAAATCATCGAAGCTGAACGAGGTATCTTTGTAAAACAACAGCTCATCAGACAAAACTGCGAACTAAACGACGGAGTCCTCATCCGCCTCAGCGCCAGCCAAGGAATCCGCTGCCGCTTCACAGATGGATTCATCGATGAAGAACGCACCGTCATCCGCGAACTCAGACTAGACGGTGTCTCACATGAATTCAACGAAGGTGAAACAGCACTAGACAACATTGACCTCAGCGTATCCAGAGGAGAAATGCTCTGCATCATCGGCCCCAGTGGCTGTGGTAAATCCACCCTCCTCAGCTCCGTTGCCGGACAGCTCAAGCCCACCCGCGGACACATCCGACTCAATGGAATATCCCTCTACATCCACCGCGAACGGCTAGCCCCCTTCATCACCTACATGCCCCAGGAGGAAGCTCTAAATGCAAATCTGACTGTCCGCGAACACCTAGACCACGCATGCTCCATCCGCCGCCCCCAAATCTCACGCCGTGAACAATCCAAGCGCATCGACGGCATCCTCGCCGAACTAGCACTCCAACCACTAGCCCACCGAAAAGTAGGCTCCCCAGGTGATAAAAGCATCAGTGGCGGTGAGCGAGGCAGACTAAACCTCGGACTCGATCTCGGCTCCGCAGCAGAAATTTTACTATTCGATGAACCCATCTCCGGCCTCTCATCAAAAGACTCAGAACACGTCGCCGAAACACTCAAAAGCACAGCCCAAGACAAAATCGTCATCGCTTCACTCCACCGTCCAGGCTCCAGCGTCCTCAGCCTATTCGATAAAGTCCTCCTCCTAGACAAAGGCGGTCGCATCGCATTTTTCGGCACCTCCAGCGAAATGTTTGAGTATTTCAAGCACGCCTGCCTAGAACTACAAATCCCCATCAGAAGACGTCACAACCTCGAGCAAGACAGCGCCGCTGACTTCGTCTTCGATGTCCTAGAAACCCCCTTACACAACCTCACCCAGTCTAATAACACCGACTACGCCAGACGCTTCCCACCTAGATTCTGGCAAGAACGTTTCGAAAGCCACCGCCTACTAGAAAGCGTCGCCAGCGGAGAACTCCCCGCCCAGACACAGATAGGAGAAGCACCCCGTGCTGATGACAACATGCCCATCCCTATCAGTAGAAAGCGTACCTTGAAGGATCACGTTATCCTCTTTCACACCCACATGCGCCGCTCTGTTCTATCTAAATTTAGAAACAAAGGCACACTCTATTCCACTATCCTAGAAGCCCCCCTATTAGCATTCCTCATAGGTCTCACCCTCCGCGCATCAGATGAAGGTAGTTACGAATTTGGAGCATCCACGAACCTCATCGAGTATCTCTTCCTCTCCGTCACCGTCGGCATGTTCCTCGGTCTAACAAACAGCGCCACAGAGATACTCAGAGACAAACCCGTCCTCCGCCGCGAGAGAAACCACCGCTACGGAACCGGCATCTACGTCATCGCTAAATTCAAAACCTTATCTCTACTAGCCATCCTTCAGGCCGGAATTTACATCGCCATCGGAAACTACATGTTAGAGATCGAAGGCATGTTCCTCTACCACTGGTTCTGGATGAGCCTCACAGCCATCGTCGGCACCGCTATGGCTCTACTCATCTCCTCCATCGTTAGCACCGAGCGAGCCGCACTCAGCGCAGTCCCCTTACTCCTCGTACCCCAGCTACTCCTAGCTGGAGCATTAGTGAAATTTGAAGACATGAACAGAGGACTCTTCCAAGGCGGAGAACAAGCCAGAGAAGAAGGAGCCGAGCCATTCCCCTCCAAACTCATGCCTCTACGCTACGCATTCGAAGGCATCATCATCACCCAAGGCTCCAGAAATTGGTACACCAGAAATACCAACATGCTCTTCTATCACAGAGACAAGCTAAAGGACCAAATAGATCCAGACACCGGAGAGTCAGACCTAACATCAGACCAGGAAGAACGTCTAAAAATACTCACTCTCGCCATCCAGAGAGCAGATGCCGCCGAAGCTCCTGACAGAAACTCAGCAAAAACACTCATCAGAAAAATAGTCCACACAGGCATCAACGGCACCATGCCAGAACTAGAAGATCTCCCCGTCAGAGATGAAGAGAACATCTACCCCGCCTGCCAATCCTACTTCAAAAATGAAAAACTAGGAAACGTCACCAAAATCACCAACTCCACCCGCGCCAGCAACGCCCTCAAACGCGATGAAGACAACCTAGAAGACGGCCAAGAAAGTATCGCAGAAACTAACTCCGTATTCCTAGACGAATGGAAATTCTGGTTCGGCAAACAAGTCAGCACCCTCAAATGGTGTCTCTCCATCCTCCTCGTCATCACCTCCACTTGCCTCATCCTCTCCATTCTGATCATCACCAAGTGGAATAGAAAAGTAAGTTAAACCAGTATCGCAGCTCATCATTGCTATGCTTAACACTCATATTTCAAATTAATAATCAGATAGTTAATGTTGTCACACACATCATTTAATGTTTTCCTCAGTCATGAATCAACCACCCGAACACACCCGCCATACAGCCCTCAACTCCTGGATTTCTAAAATGTCAGACCTCTGTCAGCCTAAGGACATTCATTGGTGTGACGGCTCTGAAGAAGAATGGTCATCACTCACCCAGCAACTCGTCGAAGCAGGAACTCTTATCCAGCTCAACCCAGAAAAACGCCCTAACAGTTTCCTTGCTCGCTCAGCTCCATCCGATGTCGCTCGCGTAGAAGAACGCACATACATCTGCACCAAACGCAAAGACCAAGCCGGCCCCACTAACAACTGGCACGAAGACGAAGACATGCGAGAAATCCTCAACGGAAAATTCACCGGATGCATGAAAGGCCGCACCATGTATGTCGTTCCATTCTGCATGGGCCCCATAGACTCCCCACTTGCTAAAATTGGTGTACAAGTCACCGATTCAGTCTACGCCGTCATCAACATGCGCATCATGGCGCACATGGGAAAACACATCTTAGATCGCCTAGAAGGAGAATTCCTCGGTGAAATAGACTCAAAACGCACCAAACCCGGCTTCTTCATCCCCTGCCTCCACTCAGTCGGAGCACCACTCGAAGAAGGCCAAGCCGATGTCCCATGGCCGTGCAACGATGACAAATACATCGTCCACTTCCCCCGCACCCGTGAAATCTGGTCCTACGGATCAGGCTACGGCGGCAATGCCCTCCTAGGTAAAAAATGCCTAGCACTCCGCATCGCATCCAACATCGCCCGAGAACACTCCTGGATGGCTGAACACATGCTCATCCTCGGACTAGAATCCCCTACTGGCGAGAAAACTTACATCACCGGAGCCTTCCCATCCGCCTGCGGAAAAACCAACCTCTCCATGCTCGTCCCACCAGAAAAATACACCAAAGCTGGCTGGAAAACCACCATCATCGGTGACGACATCGCCTGGCTCTGGCCACACGAGGACGGTAAACTCCACGCCATCAACCCAGAAACCGGCTACTTCGGCGTCGCTCCAGGCACCTCATGGAATTCAAATCCCAACGCCATGGAATCCATGAAGGCCAACTGCATTTTCACCAACGTCGCCCTAACAGACGATGGCGACGTCTGGTGGGAAGGACTCAGCAAAGAACCACCATCCCACCTCATCGACTGGACCGGCCAAGAATGGACCCCTGACTGCGGAAGAAAAGCAGCACACCCCAACGCCAGATTCACAGCCCCAGCCCACCAGTGCCCAACAATTGATCCAGAGTGGCAAAACCCAGACGGAGTACCCATCTCTGCCATCATCTTCGGAGGCCGCCGCCCCACCACCATGCCCCTCGTCTACCAAGCATTCAACTGGTCACACGGCGTCTACATCGGCGCCACCATGGGCTCAGAAACCACCGCAGCAGCATCTGGCGCAGTCGGCCAAGTCCGCCGTGACCCCATGGCCATGCTCCCATTCTGTGGCTACAACATGGGCAACTATTTCTCTAACTGGCTACAAATAGGTCACAAAATCAAGAACCTCCCTCGCTTCTTCCACGTAAACTGGTTCCGACTAGACAAAGATGGTAACTTCCTATGGCCAGGCTTCGGCGACAACATGCGCGTCCTAGAATGGATCGCAGATCGCTGCCACGGCAGAGTCGCCGGACACGAAACCCAGATCGGCTGGACCCCACACTTCGAGGACTTCGACACCGACGGCCTAGAAAACTTCACCGAAGCAGACTTCAACAAAGCAATGGAATTCAACAAAGACGAATGGCAAAAAGAAATCATCTCACAAGGTGAACTCTTCCTCAAACTCTACGACACCATGCCAAAAGAACTCATCTTCCAAAAAGAACTCCTAGCCGCAAGACTCACCTAACACCCACCCCCAAAAAAAGGGGCAAACTACACCACCCTAGGCAACGAAATCCCCACCGCCCCAATGGGGCAAACTATGTTAGCCTAGGGCAACGCCCTGACTTTTACACAGATCTATTTGTGAACAAATTTTGATAGAATTTTAGACGTCTTAAAGTACTAGGAGGATGA
>JBPOGF010000009.1:0-154841 GCA_051251915.1 Akkermansiaceae bacterium
AGAGTGTCCTAATTATGAGGCAACGCTACAGAGTATTACTAAGAGCTTCGGTGTGCTCTATTTATGAGGCAACAGGCACACGCATTTTCGCATCAAGCTTTTATAAAAATAGCTGACATCACCTGTTGGAAGGTAAAAGACTAAATCTCCCCTTGTGTGGGAGCTAAAAAAGGTAGATGATAATACAAATGCAGCACGGTAATATTAATAGCGAGGATATCCTTACTCAGTGTAAGGAAAGTGGACTTAGAAGGACTAAGGCCTTGGAGAGACTAGTCGAAACACTGCTCATCAAAAACTCGCCCATGACCCTAGCTGAGCTCGCGGAGCACCCAGACCTCGCAGAACTATGTGATCGAGCTACAGTGTTCCGCCTCCTACAACGCCTCACTGACAAAGGCATCATCCGCAGACTCGGACTACATGAGCGCGCCGCCTACTTCACCTTACTCATCCCAGGCAGACACCAAGACTTCCTAATCTGCACCACCTGCGGAGATATAGAACCAATCAAAGCCGCCTGCCCAGTCCACGCACTAGAGAAAGAAATCGCTACCTCCACAGGCTATGCCAACCTCTACCACGAGCTAGAATTCTTCGGCACTTGCCCACAGTGTTGTTAAATCATGGATGACGACCAGCTAATAGATAGTTTTGTTCAGTTTCACGAAGTGGAAAAAAATTCCTCACCCCGGACACTACGAAATTACTCTCAAGCACTAGCTGCATTTCAAAACTTCTTAGGCAAAAAATTCCCAGGCTGGAAAAACTGTATCGCTGACGACTTCAGAGCATACCTATTTCAATGCATGAAGGATGAAGTATCACGAGCCACCATCCGACTCAGGTTCTCAGCATTGCGATCATTTTATAAGTACCTCGTGCATCGTCACGGACTGAATAAATCACCGCTCAATGACATCCAACTGCCAAAGGCAGAGCGTAAACTACCCGTATTTCTCAACCAAAAACAGATCGTTGAGTTACTTGAAATACCACTCAAACTCGAACTAGACAAACAAGCTCCAAGCTGGATGCCAATGCGTGACGCCGCCATTTTAGAGCTATTCTACTCCACCGGATTGCGCCTCTCAGAACTAGTAAGTCTTAACGTAGATGATGTGGACACTCCTAACGACTGCGTGAAAGTACTAGGTAAGGGAGGAAAGGAACGAATCATCCCCATCGGCTCATACGCCATGAAAGCAGTGCAGATGTATCGCAGTGAGGCACAGCACCACAATGGCGCCCTATTTATCTCAAAACTCCGCAAACGCTTGTCTACACGTTCCATCGGTAAGCTTTTACAAAAGTATCTAGCAGCCTCCACCATTCCATTTAATGTCACACCCCACAAGCTTAGACATTCCTTTGCTACCCACCTTTTAGACAATGGAGCAGATCTGCGTTCAGTGCAGTCGCTCCTTGGACACGCCTCACTCTCCACGACTCAGATCTACACACACGTCACTAAGGAAAGGCTCAAGGATGCCTATGATGAGTCTCATCCGCGGGCCAAGTAATCACCTAAAAGTCTAAATAGATCTCGGTGCGGCGATTTGCTCTTCTCGCTTTCGGGTCATCAGCTCCATCTTGTTTAGTATGTTCAGGACGTCTTGGCTTACTAAACCCATGAGCCTCAGTGACGATCTGTTCTCCCTTGATCCCCTGCTCTGCCAGATACTTTTTCACAGCAACAGCACGGTCTTCCGAGAGCCCTTGGTTATAGGAGTCGCTACCTTTCCCATCAGTATGACCAGAAAGTCTTACCTTCTTGCGGTTGTCGAGCTTCAGCAAATTCACAACGATGTCTAACTGCTTTTTCGTCCTCTCAGTAAGACCTTCTGAGTCGAACTCAAAGTATATCACCAACATGTCACCGCCATTTGGATTCTTGATCAATGGAGTGTAATAAACATCACCACCTGCAATCCTCTTCGCGTAATCCTCGAGTAATCGATCAAGATTGATCTCGCTAATCTGCCATGGTGAGTCTGCATTATCCCTAAGTGTGTTCACTGAAAACTGAGCATCACTGCCATCACTAGCTTTTACATTCACATAGAATGCAGACATCTGCTCAGTCATGCGAACTGCCTGAAGTGGTTTTTCTTCGTTGAGTCGATAGGCTCCATCCTCAAACAAAATACACAAACCCGCAATCTTTGCATCCGAGATAGCTCCGTCATTTGCCATCGTTCTAGCTTTTTCGAAATTTTGCCCCACAAGCGCCTTTAGGAAGTTGTTAGAAAAGATGAGCGAGTCCTTTGCCTCGAGCTCTGCATTTCGTTGTGCAATTTGCTCCGGTGTGAGCGGCACACCATTTTCATCAACATTTGAAAGCGGCAACATAACCTGGTCGATCTGCCATTTTCCGTCATTCTGCCTAGTCGTTTGTAATTGGATCTTAGAAGTATCGCTCAGATATAACGCCCAGCGAGAAATTTTTCCCGCCTTGATTTCTCCAAGTAACTCCATCGCTTCGCCATCACGAAGCTTTATCCTATTTTCCTGATAGAGCTTATTCAGGTGCGCTAACTGTTCACTATCTACCTTCCCATTCCCCAGCATTTTTGCTAAATCTTGAATGTCCCTTTCAGAATCGATCTGTGCCATTTTCTTCATCACATGGCCCACTAGCTCCTTAGGATCATCAAATTTCATATCCATCCCCATGCGTTCAGCCACCTCATCCACTGTCGGCTTCACCACCTCATTATCTGGAATATCCATTTGAAGACTAGCATCGGATTCTACGTCAGCTTGACCCTCAGGTATTTCATTATTTGTGCCGACAGTAGTAACAACAGTTTCTTCTTCATCACTCGACTTAGAGAGATATGATAAACCAAGGAAGGTACCTACCCCAAAAGTGACTGCCACAAGTCCGAAAACGATCGTCTTTGTTAATGGTTGAGCTGACATAATTTATGAAGTTGGATCGGTTCCTAGGATATATCTAGTAGTTTTATTTAAATTGTATACCTATTCTGCTGAGTGACCTCTCGTTACAGTTCCAAGTAAATCGTCATTTGGCACCATGATGAAGCCACCGTCCTTCGTCATTAGCTTAGTGGTAACTGGTCCCACACCTGCTACCTTAGCCTCTTCTCCTTCAAAAATAATGGTGGTTCCTATTTTATAAAGATCACGCGCATAGACACCAGATACAATCTGGCCAGCCATTCTCTTCAGCCCTAAACCTAAGCAAATCGCTAACCCTAGCCCAAGTGATGCCAGAATGATCTTCACTGATGCATTCAACAGTTCAGTTTCTATCTCAAGCTGGCTAAGTGCTACGGTAAGCACGAGGATGAAAATAAATCCAAACAAAATACCCGCCAATGCCCGAGCATACTCTAGACCTAGATTATCCAGAGACTTATGAACTACACTTTGAACCATGTCCGCCACCATAAATCCAACAAGCATTATGATCGTAGCAATGAGAACTTTCGGCAGGAAGGCGACTATCTTATTAATGATATTAGAGATATCCTCAATGCCCATTAGATCCGCCGCATTCTTAAAGATGAAGAGCAGGATAACCCAAAATATAATCTTAGCGAGCAGATTACTGACGCCGTTTTTCACCCCTATTTTATAAGATACAGCCCCTACACCAACTTTATCCAGAAAGTCGTTAAACTTAATACCTTCTAGAAATTTTTCGACCACTTTTCTCAAAATAGTCGCGATGAAAAAACCCACAATCAGGATAATGAGGCCCATTGCTATGTCCGGCAACCCAGTGATAATGCTGTTAAACATCTTCTCGAAAGTTCCGATGAGTGTATCCAAAAATGACTGATTGCTCGCTATTGTGCTTGTGTTCATGATTTGTTATAAAATTTATGCTTTGTAGTTAATCTCCTCGCCCCCGATCACACAGCCAAATGAAGCCCCTATCAGGCCGTGAATCGCAGTACCAAAACTCATGAAGACAAACGTTGTGGTATCTTTGGTAATGTTTTCAAACATCGCTCGATCCGCAATTCGTTCAATTCTCTCAAAGTTAGCCTGAAGCTCAACTTTCCAGCCTGCTTGTTGAAAGAGATCTTTTATTTTTGCCTCCTCGACTTGATATGTTTGGTCGTCAATCATGAATCAGTAGTCTCCTTCGCATAGAATAGTTTAAAAGAATCTAAAGCGCGATACAATCTCATTTTAGCTGCAGACAACCCTATCTCCATAACCTCAGAGATTTCTTGTATTGTCATCCCAGTGGTGAATTTCATAACCAGAATCTCTCGTTCTAGCTCTTTCATTTTGTTCATGGATAACTCTACCTTTTCCGCTATTAGCGATGATTTGGGAGCTTCTATATGATCAGGCTCTAGTTCTACCACTTGCTTTTGGTAGGCTTCTTTACCTTCTCGTTTTCTCGCTAGCTTGGAAATTCTATTTCGGCAGTAATTCTGCACTATTTTATAAAGCCATGTCTTGAACGCAGAGCGACCTTCAAACTGGTGAATCTTGTGGAATACTTGGATCAACGCATCTTGCGCTACTTCCTCTGCATCCTGCTTTGAGCCAATGTATTTGGCACAAGTATTATAGACCAATCCCTCATACCGGCGGAGAAGTTCTCTATACGCCGTGAGATCAGATGGTAACTCTTTCTTACAAAGCACGACGATTTCGGAATCGGATAAATCTTCCAATCCCTCCACGCGTCTAGATGCTAATCTTCTGAGTGCTTCGACCATGATGAGGTGAGTAAAAAGAAACTATTCAGCTTCTTCGTCCGTAGCATGAGTGACAAAATGTTATTTAGCAAAAAAAAACTTACCTCTGATGCTTTTACTTTGTCATTCATAACAAGAGATTTTATGCTCCGCAGTATGTTCAACATCGTCATGGTTCATCCCGAGATTCCACACAACACTGGAGCAGCTGGTAGACTGGCTCTCGCCACTGGGGCTACCCTGCATCTAATAGAACCCTTGGGATTTGAAATCGACGACAAGGCAGTAAAACGCGCAGGACTAGACTACTGGAAAGACGTCTCGGTAAAAACATGGAGTTCATGGACTGAGTTCGAATCCCAACTTCATGACGACGCTCGGCTCTTCCTTCTGACCACAAAATCTAGCAACCCATATTGGGATAAGCAGTTTTGCGCTGGCGACTACCTTGTATTCGGCAGAGAAACGAAAGGTCTAGATGAAGAACTCATCAAAAAACACGGGGAAAACGCGATCACTATTCCCATGACCGCAGGCAGCACGAGAAGCCTAAATTTAGCCACCAGCATCGGCATCGTGCTTTACGAAGCCTACAGACAAAACGCCTAAGCTATTTCTGCATCTCAGCAGATAACATCTCCTTCAGCTGAAGCGCTGCCTGGAGCGCAAGCTCAACTTGGCCAGGCGTGACGTAGTCACTCACCGACTCATGTGGATAGGCCATTGCAGGATGCTGCCAGACGCCCTCAGTTTTACGCCAACTGATGTCATCATTAATCGTAAATCCCCCCCCTGCACGTATCGTTATCTGCGACTTTAACTCCTCACCCTTATGCTTGAGGTTAAGCACATTGCCATCGTATTTCTTAGGTAGGAAAATGAACCTCAACGTATTAGAAAAGTCCTTCTCACCAGCCATACTTTTAATCACCGCTGTAGGAACAGCAAGTAATGCTGACTTCGCAACTGGATTAACCTCATCTAGCTCCACGATCACAGCTGTGATAACCTCTTCATTATCACCTTTAATATCATAGTAACCAACATTAGCCCCATATCCAGGACCAGGCTCAATGGTCAAATAATTGTTAATTCCTAATGTGCTGGAAATATGCCGTAAGAAATAATCAGAGCTTTCATCCACCGATATCACCACCTTCTCCATATCATCTTTGATCGCTGTTCTATCAAAAATCTGCGATACCTTGAACTGCTCAAGCTCAGCTTTCTCGTCCTCTGCCTTTCTAAAGTTAATATTACTTGTAACCACCCCCACAGCTAAACCAATAGGAATAAGCATAAGTATCCATAGAAATTTCTTAGCGCTCTTAGCGTTTTTTACATCTTGCTCCTCTTCTGGATTCATAACTGCTATCCTTGTTGTGTGAGTGTAGAAATAACTTCTTTCGCCGCTCTAATATGACAACCCGGCTCGCCTAACTGAGACACAGCTTCAGCCATTTCGGACTTCACCTTCGCTGTGTGAATAGGGTCAGTGATAAATTTTACCAATGCCTCCTTAATATGCACAGGATCCGCTTCACTCTGGATGAATTCATCTACCACTTTCTTTCCCGCAAGAATATTCACCAACCCGATATGCTCAATCTTCACCAGCATCCTCCCTAGTAAATAAGTAGGCAGTGCAATTTTATACACTAGACAATATGGCAACCCATACCAAGCAGCTTCGAGAGTCGCTGTCCCGCTCGCAATTACTCCGCAATGAGCCGTCTGCATAAGCTTATGACTCCCGCCATCCGCTCTGCTACTCACTTGAATGTATTCACTCCCAAGCTTATTTTTATCGATAATCTGTTGCATCAACTCAGCCAACTTCTCAGTAGCGGCTGGTGCCTCAAACCGGAGATTCTCGTTTTCATTATGCATCCTACGAGCAGCATCCACCATGACAGGAAATAGCTTAGAAATCTCGCGCTCTCGGCTACCAGGAAATAGCCCTATCAGGTTCTTGTCCCGACTAATGTCAATTTTATTCTCCACTAACTCATCAACAATCGGGTGTCCCACAAAAGTCGTAGGTAATCCAGAGTTTTCATATAGTGGCTTCTCAAATGGTAAAATACACAACATCTTATCAAGGATCGCAGCCATCTTAGGTATACGCCCCTTGTTCCACGCCCAAACCTGTGGACTCACATAGTAGATAATCTTTGTCGCCGGTAACGCTTCACGCACAGCTTTTGCCATTCGTAAATTATAACCTGGGTAATCAATTAATATCAGCGCATCTGGCTGGATCTGCTTGAGCTCATCAAGCATCGATATAAACTGCCTTTTGAACCAGCGATAGTGTTTCAACACCTCCACCACACCCATGACAGCAGCATTTTCAACCCAGTCGCGGAGGTTCTCACCACCCACTTTTTTCATTTCTGGGCCACCTGCACCGTAGAACTCCACCTCACTCAACTCAGACTTGATGGCGTGCATCAGCTCAGCTCCATGGGTATCCCCACTCACTTCACCTGAGATCAGATAGATCTTCTTAGCACTCATTTGTATGATGTAGAGGTTTCTGATTGAAAGCTCAACGATATTATTTGCTTATCAATGGCAAGTAAATAAGCTTACTTGAGCTCTTTGTCGACCTTCTCACTCTCCTTAGTCAGAACATTAGCGATCGCACTTTTATCGTATTTCACGAAGACTCCTTCGGAAACTCTGAGTGACACTGTCGTATCGCTCACAGCATTCACTGCTGCATGCATTCCTCCGATAGTAACCACGTTGTCGCCTTTTTTCAAACTAGCCTGACGTAAACGGAGTGCCTTAGCACGCTTCTGCTGCGGACGGATCATCACAACCCACATGATGACGAAGAGAAGGACGAAGAAAACAAGTTGGCTCATTCCTGCGGCTCCTTGATTGGCTATAATTTCAAATGTGTTCATTGTATTATTCTTGGTTATATCGTTTTATAAATTCGGTTTTGAAAGTCGAAAATGTGCCGTTTTCTATAGCCGCTCTCGCTCTCTCCATGAGACGTAGATAGAAATGCAGGTTATGGAAAGAAAGCAACCTCAAAGCTAACATTTCCTTCGCTCTCCATAAGTGTCGGATATAGCTACGTGAGAACCGCGCCACACTCGGATGCGTAGTCTCTGTGAGTGGACGCTTATCCATCTCAAATTCCTTATTCTTAATATGAATAGGCCCATCATCCGTAAAGGCCAGCCCATGACGAGCCACACGCGTAGGCATCACACAGTCAAACATATCCACACCACGAGCAATCATCTCCAACATCTGAGGAGGCGTCCCCAGTCCCATCGCATACCTCGGCTTGTCCTCCGGTAAAAATGGAACTGCATTCTCGATTGCTCGGATCATCTCATGCTCAGGCTCACCCACTGAAATCCCCCCCACAGCGTAGCCATCGAAACCTAGCTCCACCAACTCACGTGCAGACTGCTCACGGAACTCGGAATAAATACTTCCCTGCACAATACCAAAATGCATCTGCTTACCATCCCCTGATTTAGGCTCATTCTGTGCAACCCATTCCTTACAACGTTTTGCCCATCTTGTAGTCAGCGAAAGCGAGTCTAATGCGTATTTCTCATCACAAGGATACGGCGGACACTCATCAAATAACATCGCTATATCACTACCAATAGTAGCTTGAATTTCCATACTAACCTCTGGCGAAAGCATCATCTTAGAACCATCTAAATGATTCTGAAACCTTACCCCTTCTTCCGTAATCTTACGTAATTTAGCCAACGACCATACCTGAAAACCACCAGAATCCGTCAAAATTGGCTTATCCCAAGAAGCAAAATTGTGCAACCCACCAAACTCACGCAGAACATCCAGCCCAGGCCGCAAGTTCAAATGATAAGTATTCCCCAAAATAATCTGTGAGCCCATCGCCACCAAATCATCTGGATGCAACGTCTTCACAGATCCCTGCGTACCTACGGGCATAAAGATAGGCGTCTCCACTACTCCATGCGCAGTAGTTAACCTACCCCGCCGAGCCTTTGTCTCAGAATCTGTTTTTATTAGTTCAAACACTGCATGCTTGTTACACAGGAAATTTCATCATGAACAGCCACATTTACAAAATACGCGCATTTTAGAGTATTTTTTCTTTCTAAGCCCTAACTGTTTCTCTAGGATACCACAAATAAATCACCATTATGCCTAGAATTATCATTTCAGAGCCAGGTAAAACACCTCAGCCATATCGCCTCAAGACAGACCGCATCGTTACTAAAATCGGCCGAGGCAGCGAGAACGACATCCTCATCACCACAGGCTCAGCCTCCACTAACCATTGTAAAATGAAGCGCGTGGAAGGCGGTTTTGTTCTAGTCGATAACAACTCCACAAATGGCATAAAGCACGAAGACACCCAATATTCTATCATTGATCTTAAAGATGGTATGACCGTGCAAATTGGTGATGATATCGATCTTGAATTCACACTAGACGATGAAGAGAAAGAACTTCTCCAGTTAGAAGACTTCGAACCTCAGCAAAAATCCAGCTTCCCTAAATCAAAACAACAGCCCCAGCAGGCGCCAATAGAAGATGATGACGACATCATTCTTGAAGAAGCTAAACCTAGATCTAAAAAATCATCCTCTACACGCAACGATGCCATCGACGAACCAGTAGCTCCAAGAAAAGAGAAATACTCCGTCAAGCAATCTAACGCAGGCCTCAGCTTTGTCATCTTCATGATCCTTGCGATTCTATTCTTCGTAGGCGGACTCGCAGTGAGACACTACCAAGAGCATAAAACATTTATTTTCTCTAAATAACTACCGTCCACTCAGATCTAACGCAAAGCGAATGCCCTTCGCTTTGTGTAATGTCTCCTCATACTCAGCAACTGCATCTGAATCAGCTACTATCCCTGCACCCACATGGTAGTGCAAAATATCGTCCTCACGAACTAGCGTCCGTATCACAATATTAAACTGACTCACCTGGTTAAACCCAATATAACCGACCGCCCCCGTATAGAGTCCGCGCGCCTCAGTTTCTAACTCAGCGATGATCTCCATTGCACGCTTCTTAGGCGCACCAGTAATACTCCCCCCAGGAAAACATTCCTCCAAAACCTGCCAGTGATCCACACCATCTCTAAGCTCACCAGACACTCTAGAAACCAAGTGATAAACATGTTCCAGCTTCTCAAGCTTCAACATCTCATCCACCTTCACACTTCCAAACTCACAAACCCTCCCCAGATCATTACGCTCTAAATCCGTAATCATCACCAACTCAGCCCGCTCCTTCGCTGACTCCATAAGCTCCTTCGCAGAGTCTTTATCTAACTCCTCATCTTCATACCTCGGACGCGTCCCCTTAATCGGACGCGTTTCTACTCTCCGACCATCCATCTTCAAAAATGTCTCAGGCGATGAAGAAAGTACCTCTCTATTCGCAAAACTCATATAAGCGGACATCGGAGCCGGAGCCACCGTCCTCAGAGAATCATACAAAGAGAACAACGACCCAGACTTCACTTTAGCACTAAATTTCTGAGTCAAATTCACCTGATATATATCCCCCGCTCGAATATAATCCTGTACCCGCTTCACCCCTGATATATAAGCATCCCTCTCAGTATGCGCAGTAAAATCACCAATCTCAAAATCAAGCAATTCATTATCTAAAACTCTACTCGATAGATCACCAATCTCATACCATTGCTCACGATCATGCATGTAAAACAAACAAGACTCATAAATCCCAAAACAAAACTCCCCACTATAATCCACCCAGCCAAATGCACCACCAAAAGGACAACTCACCAAGTCCTCACCTTCAAACTTAACCTCATACCCTACCATCTCAGACCTTATCTCTGAAAAATCACACCCCTCCCCCTTGATCACCTTAACCGGATCTGCAGCAATAATCGAAACCGCATTCTCATAATTCTCTGGCAAATTCCCCGAGCTATCAAAAAAGACTACCCCCTCCAAATGCGACAGCTTACGAGCCACCTCAACAGGTAGCATCTCCAACGTAATCTCTCTACAAATAAGCTCCTTCATCACCCCACACCTTAGTCAATACCGCTCAGGATTCTGCTCCCTCTGATAATCAATCCTATCCGCCAAGTTCCGAGCCTTAACACGATGATCACGCTTCGCTCTCCGCTCCACCAACATCTGCCGCTTCTTTTGACGCTTTTTCAATGCCTCTATCTCCTCATCCAACTTCAAAAAACTTTCGTACCTCCCCACATCCAGACTCCCATCTTCCACCCCTGCACGTATCGCACATCCCTTATCCATCCCATGCTTACAGTCATGAAACTTACACTCCTTCGCTATATCCTCAATATCTGAAAAACTCTCGCGCAATGTAGTCTCATCCGTCCACATCTGCACCTCCCTAATCCCAGGATTATCAATCAAAATCCCACCCCCATCAAGAACCATCAACTCCCTCGCAGTCGTAGTATGCCTACCCTTCCCCGTCACCTCATTCACATCACTCGTCCACTGCCATTCTTCCCCCAGCAATTGATTCACCAAAGTCGATTTCCCAACCCCACTAGATCCCACAAGCGTAATACTCACCCCCTTCTGGAGATAAGTTTTCAGCACCTCCAACCCCTCATTCTTCACCGCACTCGTAATAAATACATCAGCACCCTTACTAAGTTCAGAAATTTCATCCCGAGCCTCCTCATTCACATCATCAGGAAAAAGATCGCTCTTATTGACCAATACCACAGCCTTAGCTCGACTCCTCTCAATCAACATAAAATACCGCTCCATCCGCCGAGGATTAAAATCTGATCCCGCATCAGTCACCACAACAACAACACTCACATTCGCCGCCATCACCTGCTCCTCACTGCTTTTACCAGGAAGTTTTCTTGAAAAACATGTCTGCCTAGAAAGCCGCGCCCTAATCACAGACTCCTCACCTTCTCCCCCCACATCCAACGCCACCCAATCCCCAACCGCTGGAAGAGCAGCATCAGACTCCGCATCATGATAAACCTTACCTCCCATGATGACCTCAAGTTCATCCCCCCCTTCCAACAACGCCCCATAGGTAATCTTATTATCACGGATCAGCCTAGCTGGAACCCACCCCTTAGCAGCCAGAGGTTTAAACTCTGCGGCAAAATCCACATTCCATCCTATATCTTCTAACGTCATCTGCACAAACCCTAACCTAATCAGCTGAAAAAACAATAGATTCCACAACCTCAACCAACTTTGACCGAGACAACTTCCCCATCTCATTCCGTGGAAACTCCCCCACAACCACCGCCCCCTCTAACCGTTCGAGCCCACCCCACCCCAAATCACGAATACGGTCAACAAGCAAACCATCAACTACCACTGGAAACAACCTCACCCCCCGCCGCTCATCAGCCAAACCCACAACATAAACCTCCCCCCCTATTACCTCCTTCAACCTAATTTCTAAAGCAGAAACATTCACCAACTCACCTAAAATCTTAACCTGCTGATCACTACGCCCCAAAAACCTAATTCCCACCCCTTCATCCTTCTCCAACAACTCCACACGATCACTCGTCCTAAACCAACCATCAACCTTGGGATCCACCATCTCAAAACCACCCGAGCCGCCAACCAAATACCCCTCCAACAAACATTCCCCCTTAACCTCCAACACCCCCTCATCAGCCAAACGCACCTCCCACCCATCAATCAAATCCAAATACCCCTCCTCAACGAACTGACCAGTCGCAATCTGTGAACCAGTCTCAGTCATCCCATAACTCCCACTCACCGGCCACCCCAACTCCCTAGCCCTAACACGCACACCAGGATCCAAACTCCCCCCACCCACAACAACAACCCTCACACACTCCGGACACCGAAAACCACCACTCACAATATCCACCACCTGAGTAGGCACCAAAGAAACAACACTAACCCTATTCTGCTCCAAAAAACCAACAAAACTCTTAACAGACCACTTCCCCCCCATAATCACAACCTTAGCCCCACTCACTAACCCACGCGCAACAACACCTAATCCCCCCACATGATAAACAGGCAACACCACCCCAAAAACATCATCCACTGTCACCCCAAGATGATCATTCACCAGCGACGCATGCCTAAGCAAGCCCTTCTTAGAATGAACCACCCACTTCGCCTCACCAGAACTCCCTGAAGTCTTAATCAAAAAACACGACCCACACACCTCCATCAAATTACCCGTTAACCCTAACTCAACCACAGGCGAAACTCCATTTTCCGCAGACAAACAATACCCCTCATCATCTTCAAATCTATCCAGCCACAATGCTCTATCAAAAAAACTCTCCCTTTCCATACCCCTACTATACCCAACAAAAAAGCCGATAAGCAACCACGCTTATCAGCTTTAAAAAGTTAAAATCTATTTATGCACAAAACCTACTTACCAATCACCCGCTTTGTCCTCAAAGTAATCTGATCCATAGGATAAACCCTCTCATTCTTATGAGCCTCTATCTTCATATCATATTTATAAACCTTCCCATGCCTCAATAACTCAACTCGGTTTAATGCTACAACAGCTTTAGGTCGAGCAAGAGATACCACGTGAAACAAAGTAAAGCCAGGGCCATAAACCTGTGGTCCCGCTCTATCTACCTGGCCAGAAACGGTAAGATATCTTTTACTCACATGCCCACAACCTGGACCACAAGAGGTCTTTCTAACAATTTGTTTTGTTACAGAAATTGCAGCTGCAGTATAAATCTCCGCTTCCTGATAAATTCTCTCAATATTTTTTGCTATAATTCCAGCACTCAACCCCTCAGCCTTAATTGGCGATTTGCTAATATAAGGTAAATACAACTCACCCTTCGAATTCACCTGGTAATTACCATTAATCTGAGCCTGATCCTCTGGAGGCACTCCTCTAATGGCAATAACCAACGTATCGCCTTTCTCAACCTTCACACTATCCACTACCGTAGCACAAAGCACAGTAGTGAAAAATAGTGAACTAAGGAAAAGAAGTTTCATACCGAAACCTTAAATAAGAATTACTGACCTCTCCAGTTCTTCTCTTTCAGAGTAACCTGATCATTCGGATATACCTTCTCAATCATGTGAGCAGGTACCTTCATATTATATTTGTAGATCTTGCCATTCCTTAGCAACTCCACGCGGTTTTGAGCTGCAAATGTAGTAGGACCAGCAGCAGAAACCACATCAATCAGTCTCATCCCAGGTCGATATTGCTGAGGTCCAGGGCGACCCACTTGGCCAGAAATAGTCACAAACTTTTGAATCGTTTGAGTATTCACTTGCTCCTTCTCTTTCTCCCTCGCTCTCATCTCCTCCATACTCCGAATAGATATAGCAGGCGTAGTGTAAATCTGAGCATTTTTATAAGCAGATTCAATCTTTCTAGCCACAGAAGCGGTTGTTAGACCATAAACATTGACTGGCTGATTAGATAAATACGGCAAATGGATAGTCCCATTAGTTGATACCTGATAGTTTCCATTGATCTGAGCCTGCTCCTCCTGAGGAACTCCTCTGATTTCAATCACGAGAGTGTCTCCCTTAGTAATTTTTGCATGAGCAAATGATGCTAACATCAGTGATAATAGTAGTAATAGTTTCATAATTTTATATTCTATTTGTATTTTTGGGTTCTTTGTTAATAGAGATCATCGTCATTCGCAGCAGTCGTATCGGATGATTTCTTTTCTATTCTTTCTGGCATTTCGACTGCGTTGGCAGATGTCTTATCCCTATCTATCTCAGATGGAGCATAGTAAGTGTAGTAACTTGTGTAGTACTGGTATTGACTATCACTCCTAACATCAACGTTATTCAACACAACTCCAAGAACGGTGCCGCCAACATTTTCAACAGCCTGCTTAACTCTCATGAGCATGTTTCTAGGTAATTTACGATGCTGCACAACGATCATAGTAAGATCTACTTCTGACGCTAAAACTGACGCATCACTAACTCCAAGGATTGGAGGTGAGTCAATAAGCACTAAGTCGAAACGCTGCTTAACATCCTGCACCATCTCTGACATTCTTCTTGAGTTCAGGATACCAGCTGCATCAGCAGGAAGAATACCAGAAGGCATGAAGAAGAGGTTATCGACAGGAGTCTGAAGAATAACATCTTCAAGCATAAGATCAGTAGTGAGGTAGTTCGTAAGTCCCACGGTATTATTAATATCAAAGAATGTGTGAAGCCTTGGTCGTCTCAAGTCAGCATCAATCATGAGAGTAGAATAGCCACCCTGGGCACAGATATATGATAAGTTAACCAACGTAGTAGATTTACCCTCACCCGCTCCACCAGATACCACAGTAATTGCGTTATCATCTGGATTCTTTCTGTTGAACTCAATATTAGTTCTAAGAATTCTGTAAGCCTCCGCATCAGGGCTAGCTCCAGCTTGTTTATGTAGCACACCAACATCTCTCGGCACTACTGCGAGTACGGGCACCTGAAGGTATCTTTCCACATCCTCAAGTGACTTCACAGACGTATCCATGAACTCAAGAGCAAACGCAATACCAACACCAAAGATTAATCCAGCTACAGCACCAAGAGCCATATTCAACGTCCAGTTAGGAGAAACATATTCCTCTACTTCTGGGGTCGTCGCATTTTGATGAAAAACAAGAGGATCTCTTTCAAGGTTTTCACCTAATAGCTCAGAAAATTCAGCCTGCTTAATCGCATCAAGAATAGCCAACTCTCTCTCATAATCCTCACGAACTTTTCCAAAGCGAGTTTTCTCCTCAGCACCAACCATGAGATCTCCAACCTCTTTATCAGTATCAATTCGCAATTTCTCAACATTCTGGTTAAACACCACAAGATCTTCTGCCAATTTCTTCCTTACATTCACTACTGATCTAGAAAGTCTTTCTTCAATTTCTTGTATGCTAACTCCCAAACTCTTGATAGTTCTATGATTAGCACCTAGACCACTAGCCAAGGCAACACTCTTATTTTGCTTTAAAGCGCTCAACTGCTCATAATCAGTTTTAAGAACAGCAGCTTCAGGCCTCCCTGAAGCGATAAGCGTTACCATCATGTCTTCATCACTCAGCCCGTTTAGAGAATTCACAAATGACTCCAGTTGATCTTTAGTTCTCTTAGCTTCCTCATATGCTTGATTAGCTCTATCAGACTCAGCGGCATCTGAGTCTCTACCAGCATAAAACCTACCATCTTTACCATGGTATGGAATCTGAAGTTTCTTAGATAGTGCATATAATCTAGTCCTGTGATCTTCCACTTTATCTTCTTGGACTCTTCTCTTATCTTTAAACTCATTGATAGACTCCAAGCGTCGTTTATCCAAACCATCAGTTCTTCTCTGCCCGTAGGAGTTTGCAACCTGATTAGCAATCAGCTTAACATCTTCTCTTTTTCCATGTCTAACCGAAATTTCAATCAGATCGGTGCCACGTTCTTGCCTAGTATTCACAATCCCCGATAGCACCCGCAAAGTATCCTTTTCACTCATGCCCCAGCGTCTAGATAGCTTAAGTTGCTCATTTACTCTTTTAAAAGTTTCGTCTGATTCAATAATTGCGAACTGCGTTTGCAAGAATTGACGAGTCATCATAATACGATTATTATCACCTACTCCTAACGCCTCCGTTTTTGCACCGAACGGATTAATCTCCACCACTACCTTGCTCTCATACATTTTAGGCATCACATAGGTAATGACAGCGGCGGTTAATAGCACTAACAGAAACGTCAGAATAATCATACCATATCTATTTTTGACTACTTGCCAGTAGTCAATAGCGTGTAGATTTGCCTCACTTGCATTTATATTATTGTTTGTTTGCATTATATTTTTTTAGGATCTTGGATACTTGCTTGTCTATGAATACTCTCATAAAAAAAGCCTTCACCATGTATTGACACGGTGAAGGCTAAAACGTTCAGATATTTCGATAGTTTTTTAGAATGCGTAGTTTACACCAACTTCATAACGATTACGATCGTATTCTCTGTTAGGAATATTTGTCGCGTCAGACGTTGAGTGGTTAGCTGATGCTCTTACAGAAAGGGCATCGTTGATTTTGTAGGTAGCACCTACATAGATATTGAACAGATCCCAATCACCATCTGGTGAGAATGAAGCTTCTTTATAATCTGACATAGTGTAGTTTCCACCAATAGTAAGAGTTACTTGAGGAGATAGTGTGTAGTCAGCAGCTGCACCAATACGTAGCGTAGTCTTATCCTCGTATCTATCACCGAAAAATATAGTATCAGTGTCTTCTTGTGAATAACGCGCAAATACTCTTGCTCTAAGCTGAGTGTTAACCTGATTATTGTAGCTAAAACTACCATAAGCAGATGTTTGATCTCCAAACTGTGCCCCTACTTCTGCAACTACTGTAGAAGCGTCAGTAAGTCTGTGTTCGAAACCAACACTTGTGGTCACACGATCAGAATCATCTGAGTTGTAATCTGACATTGTATAACGGACATTTGCTGTTAGTGTAGTCTGCTCGTTGAGAGTATAACGAAACTGATTGTAGATAGCTAGGCTATCAACATCACTAGCACTTCCATCGTAGTCGAGCATTGAGAATGCAATACCTGTATATGTAGCAAAACGATCTGTCCAACGATACCCGATGGCATTGTCAGTTGAAAAATAAGTATACTCCTCAACTTGACGTGATGTGATTGGACCGTAGAAGTTACCCAAATCTAAACCATAGTTGAAGAAATTACGGCTAACAAAGCGCGTTCTATCGTTAATTCTATGATTAAGATTGAAAGCAACGTTACCATTGTAAATAGTATCATCAGTAGTGACATCATCAAAATAATTAGTTACTCCTAGATTTGCGTTTAAATCCCAAGATGTTTGCTCACCGCGAACAACTAGGTTGGCACCTAGACTACCTTTGATGTATGAAGAGCTGTCTTCAGGACCTGCTGTAGTAGGGTTAACATTATCGTCATAACCAAACGAAACACCTGCTGTGTATCTGAGTGGAGATGATTCGTCATCTGATTCATTCGGGTTTACGTCGAACAAACCCTGAGCACTAGCGACTCCACTTAATAGAGTAGCCGCTGCTGTGTATTTAATAAAATTCATATTTTTATATAAGGTTTTAGTTGGTTAGAGGTTAATAGTTATTAAGGCTGAGAATATGGATCACCTACTGATGTCTGACTAGTATCTGCCTCTGGAATGAAAATCTGAAGCGGACTGAAATTACCTGTAGCATCTAAGCCTATGAAATCAAGTGGTTCGAATTTAGCAATTCTCTTTGGTGGCTCGCCACCGCTTTCTTTAGCAGAATAACCACCCTTTGCAGAATAGCTCTCACCAGTCCCTTTGGCGTATTTAGCTGAAACTTCCATTACTTCTGCATGTGCATCAGGTGCTACAGCAAGAGCGCAAGTAGTAATAAGAGATACTTTACCTGGAGCTGACTCGATAGCTTGCTCTACAATTTGAGCAACTAGCTTTTTGTCCGCTTCAGTAACTACAATAGCTGCTTTAACGATTTCACATGCGCAAGCCTCGTTAGCAGCGATTTGCTGAGAAACAATAGTAAGAACATGTTTAGGTTTAGCGGAAATCTCTTTAGCCGCTGATTTTGAGATTGCATAGCAATCTGCTGCGCTAGCCACTGGGGCTGTTGCAAGAAGAGCACCTACAAGTGCGAATTTTAGTGTATTTTTCATAATAATATTTTTGGGTGAACGTTAGTTATTATTCTATCGAAGTATCTGCATCTTATTATTTAAATCAATACCGCCTAGAATTAATTGAATCTAGAAATATTGCCCTAATATGCGTCTACATTTATGATTATTCAGATTTTATGCCCTTAGGCAACTATTTTTTATTTTTCACACCTCAGTTTTCTTTTTTAATCTTGTGAACTCACTGCATAAATCATTCAAATCCTTACTACTAAAGCCCTGTGGGATGATCAACATAGCAACCACATAGTAGACACTTTTCTTCCAAACGCTCCATTAACTTAAGAACTCCAAAGGTTTCTGTAGCATAATGACCTCCATAAATAACATTCACCCCCAACTCCTCTGCCAATGGGTAACTCCAGTGAGGACCTTCTCCGGTTACAAATGTATCAATCCCAGCATCGGCCATGGCCTGCACTTCTGAGCCCGCCCCACCAGTAATCACCCCCACCATCCCCACAGTTTCAGCCCCCCTACCTGGACAGACATTCACCTCACCCCCTACTGCATTTTCAACGCGCCCCACCAATTCCTCCAAACTCAATTCCATATGTTGCTTACGCCCCATCAAAATTCCCTTCCACGGATGAAATTCTTCAGTTTCATCCATTCCTAGTCTTTCAGCAAGCAGAACGTTATTACCCCATTTTCCATGAATATCTAGAGGGATATGCGCGCTATACACAGCCATATTAGCATCCATTGCCATCTTGAGCTTTTCATATTGAGCTCCCACTACCCTCTGCGCCCCTTGCCAAAACATCCCATGATGCACCACAAGCAAATCAGCACCCTCCTCAATCGCTTTTTTAAATACCGGCAATGACGCATCTACAGCAGCAGCCACTTTCGCAACCCTACCATCATTAGCCAACTGCAACCCATTCATAGCACCTGGATAATCTGGCACCTCCGCAATACGTAACTCAGCATCTAAATATGCTACTATTTCTTTTAATTCTACCATAATATTCACTTTAAACGACCATACCAACACTCCCAGCTCCACTAATCAAACCCTCAATATCACTCGCTAAATCCACACACCACTCGCATTCACGCCCGCCCATGCTCAATTTCATCCTAGATGCATGCAACGCATGCCTTGGTAGCACCAATTCACGCAACATCTCATCACTCATCCCATCCTCAATAAATTTCAAATACACCTCCTCAACCCCATAAATCTTATCCCCCACTATAGGATGACCTACATATTCAGCATGTACTCTAATCTGATGCATCCTCCCCGTATGAGGACTCACACGCAATAAACTCATCTTCTTACCACCAACTATCAGCCTCCTCACTACACGCATCCCCGTTACACACCGCTTCCCCCCCTCGTGCACCATCTGTTTCACATAAATCCTACTCTCCTCCACATCACCTTTTCGCAATATAGCAGCATCCACAACCTTCTCATCCCACTCCGGAAAGCCCCAAACCAAAGCATCGTAACCCTTCTCTACCTCCCGTCGCTCCATAGATCTCCCCAACTCCCTAGCCACCCCCTTATTAGTAGCCATCAACACCAATCCACTCGTCTCCCTATCAAGCCTATTAATAATGCTCAACCTTGCCCCATTAGCTATTTCATAAGATAGCAAATTCTCCACACCGCCTAACAAAGTAGGCTCATCCCCCCGATCATTCGCCGGATGGACAATCAATGGCGCCCCCTTATTCAACATAATCCAACCATCCCCCTCATCCACCACCGAGAAATGCTCTTGAACCGCGATCACCCCCTCTCTCGCTTTACTAACCATACACAGTCACCACAATCTCCCGTTGATGCCTCGCCCGCCTATGCTCAAACAAAAACACCCCCTGCCAAGTCCCCAACAACATCCGCCCATCCCGCACCGGCACCGTCTCACTACTTCGAGTCAGCACCATTCTGATGTGCGACGGCATATCATCTACCCCCTCGTAAGTATGCACAAAATAAGGCAAATCTTCAGGAACCAGCCTATCAAAATAAGCCTCCAGATCCCTGCACGCCGTAGGATCAGCATTCTCCATCATCACCAAACTCGAACTCGTATGCCGATTAAAAATATTCACCATGCCCTGCTCCACACCACTCTCCGCCACCAGACGCCCCACCTCCCCAGTCAACTCATACACACCCTTTCCTTGGGTATTCACCGTGATGCTCTTCATGAAAATCATTAGCTCAACACTATAAACCAGATCACCCAGTGTCCAACCTTTTCATACATTACTTCAGATAAATTAACCATAATGCTAGTTTTTTTTTACACAATCACCAAAATCATGCCTCCCAACCCAAACCCTTACTAAGTTATAAGAAAAAAGAGCATTTAAAGCTTGTTGACCCACCCCTAAATATAATAATTTTTAAGGTTCGACTAAATAAGAATAGCAATTCCTAACATTTTATGATATGCTTCACGACGTTATGGCAACTACGAAAAGAACACGTTTCTCACGTCGCGTCCCAGATCACGTGACTGATGAGATCGTTCACGTATTAGGAGACGACGATAATTTCTTCGGATTCAACGACCTCTTTGAATTAGTATTCGAGAGACTCAAAGAACGCAACGCAGTAAGCGGTGGCGAAGAAATGCTACGTCTCAGGGCATATGAGAAATTACAAAACCTCGTCACTCGTGGCATGGTAGAAAAGCAAGGCAAAGAATACAAAGGCCTAGCCAGACTCCCAGAAGCTCACAGCACATTCGAGGCTGAATAATTCATATTCCGCATTTTATGCTGGATATGACATACATCTAACCTTAAACATTAGCCCGTGCCGCACACAGCAGCACGGGCTAAATTTTTATATTTTAAACAGCCCTCCACCATCATTTTACCCACCAACACAATGCTAGAACAATACTTACCCGTAGTCTTCCAGACACTCATCGCCATCGGATTTGCAGCCATTGCACTTGGACTCAGCGTCCTACTTGGCAAAAAAGGCCGCACAGGCGGAGCAAAAGACACCGTCTACGAGTGCGGAATGCTCCCCGTAGGCGACGGCTCACCAAGATTCTCTGTCAAATTCTACTTAGTAGCCATGCTCTTCGTCCTCTTCGACATCGAAGTCGTATTCATGTATCCGTGGGCACTCCAGTTCAAAGAACTCATCGCTATCAACGCCAATGCCCTCTGGTCCATATTCGGATTCGTCGGCATCCTCACAGTAGCCTACATTTACGCCCTCCGCAAAGGAGCCCTCAGCTGGAATAGCTAATTTCCAGCCTCCCCACCCTGCACTGACCTACCTCGCTACCTACAAAACAACCATGAAGAAAAATTTCACCACCCTACTTCTTACACTCATCTCCGCATTCGCATTCACCTCATGCGGAGACTCAGAAGAAGCCGTAGTTGATGACCTGATCAGCCTCATGGAAGAATCTATCCCTGCAGTCACATCTGGAGACAAAGACGCCCTAGCCAAACTTGAAGAAAAAGCAGAGAAGATCAGAGCAAGAGCAAAAGCCCTAGGTTTCGACGCAGATAATCCATCTACAATGCCAGAAGAACTCAAGAAAAAATATGATGCAGCTGTCGCCAAAACGTTCACAGACATAATGGATCATGCTCTCAAAGGTACCGACACAGAAAAGTAAATCATAGAAAACTTACCCCCTTTTTACAGCCTTCACCTCACAGTGAAGGCTTTTTTGTTCTATAATGTCAAAAAAGTCACTCATAACCCAATATAAGGCAAAAAACTTCACCTCCCGCGCAAAAACAACTTCACCCTCGCTAAAATCTCATCCATACTCAGCCCGTGAACACTACTCAATCTGAAATCAATCCCGTCCGTGAAAACCTACGTCAAGAAGGCTTTACCCTCATTGACCAAACACTCACCTTTCTTATCGATTCACTATCAGACGCCCTCACCTCACTGGGTGAAGACGAGCTTATCCCCTTTCTCCCATGGAGAAACGTCACACCTGAGTCAGCCCCACCAGAAGGCACTCAGCAACTCTACTCCATCGGCTTCCAGCTACTTAACATGGTAGAAGAACGCGTCTCCGCAGCCATCCGCCGCGAGCGCGAAAACGAAATCGGAGCAGAATCCATCCGTGGACTCTGGGCCCGCACACTCAAAGACATGAAGGACCTAGGACTTGATGAAGATCAAATCCTAGACGTACTCAAAGACGTCCACGTAGAACCAGTCCTCACCGCGCACCCTACAGAAGCCAAGCGCGCCACAGTCCGTGAGCGCCACCGCGCCATCTACGAAGAACTAGCCAAAAGCGAGCACCACAAATACACCGACCGTGAGCGCCGCCGCATCAAAGCAAACATCTCAGCATCAATGGAAACACTCTGGCGCACCGGAGAAATCCACATGACCCGCCCAGACCTCAAGCAAGAACTACGCAACGCACTCTACTACCTACGTGAAGTCTACCCAAAAGTCCTCAACAGACTAGACACACACTTCGTAGAAGCTTGGAGAGACGCAGGCTTCTCAGTAGACAAACTCCGCAACTCCAACAAACACCCAAAAGTCACATTCGGCACCTGGATCGGCGGAGACCGTGACGGACACCCACTCGTCACCCCTGAAGTCACTTTTGACACCCTCGCAGACCTTCGCTATCACGCCATCGTCCTCATGCGCAAGGAACTAAAAGACCTCGCCTTTCACCTCACCATCTCCAAGCAGTTTCAAGAAATCCCAGAAGCACTCACCGAGCGCATCCAAGAACTATCCCACCAACTCCAAAACCCATCCTACGCAGCAGACATCCTACACCAAAACCGCGAAGAACCATGGAGACAACTCGTCTACCTCATGCGCGGAATGCTCTTCGACACAGCAAAAGGAGAAGGCCACGGATACCAGCACCCAGATGAACTAGACGCAGATCTCGCCCTTATCGAGCAAACCCTCCTCAGCACCGGCTGCCTCCACCTCATCAAACTCCACATCACACCGCTACGTCACAAGCTCAGCATCTTCGGCTTCCACCTAGCCACCATAGACATCCGTCAGAACTCAGAGCATCATGACAAAGCAGTCTCACAGCTACTCGTAGCCGCAGGCATCCCAGACGGAGAAAATTTCGAAACTTGGACGGAAGAAAAACGCTGTGAATTCCTCAGCGCAGAACTCCTCTCCGCCAGACCATTCCTTCACGACACCGCATCCGCAGGCGCAGAAGCAGACTCAGTCCTGGACTCATACCGCGTCATCGCAGACCAGATAGACAACTTCGGAATGGGCGGCATCGGCGCATTCATCGTCTCCATGACACGCTCCGTCTCTGACCTCCTCGTAGTCTACCTACTCCAGCGTGAAGCCGGCATTCTCGTACAGACTGAAGATGGCCTAGCATCCCCCATCGAAGTAGTCCCTCTCTACGAGACCAAAGATGACCTAGACTCATCACAAGACCTACTCTCAGGATTCTTAGACCACCCAGTCACCCAACGCAGCCTCAAGCTCCGTTACCCAGAAGGAGACCCCTTCCAACAAGTCATGCTCGGCTACTCAGACTCCAACAAAGACTGCGGCATCCTCTCCGCCCAGTGGTCACTCTACCGCGCAGAAAAAGCCATGGTAGAAACAGCCGCCAAGAGAGACATCCGCCTAGGATACTTCCACGGCAGAGGAGGCACCATCTCACGAGGTGCAGGCCCCACACAATGGTTTATGGAAGCACTCCCACACGGCTCACTCAGCGGACACTTCCGCATGACAGAACAAGGAGAAACCATCGCCCAGAAATACGCCAACCTCTCCAACGCCACCTACAACATCGAGCTACTCATCGCCTGCGCCGCATCCACCGCAGCCAAGCACAAGCACGCTCCAGCACCTGTCGACCCATGTATCCAATACATGCCCTCACTCTCAGAAGGCTCAGAAAAAGCCTACCAAGCACTCCTCAAAACAGAAGGATTTATCCCCTTCTACCGTGAAGCCACCATCATCGATGCACTAGAAAACTCCCGCATCGGCTCACGCCCAGCACGCCGCACAGGCAAAAAAGAATTCTCACTAAATGACCTCCGCGCCATCCCCTGGGTATTCTCATGGACACAAGCACGCTTCTACCTCACAGGATGGTTCGGAGTTGGCTCAGCACTTAATGCCATGAAGCAAAACAACCCCGCTGACTACCAAGCTATCAAAGACGGCCTAAAGGAATCCAAATTCCTCCAATACGCCCTCACCAGCGTCGAGACAAACCTCGCCAGCGCCAACCGCGAACTCATGATCAGCTACGGAGAACTCTGCACAAACCCAGAACTAAAAGACCGCTTCATGGGAATCATCCTCGCAGAATTTGACCTCACCAAAGAACTACTCAGCGACATCTTCAACGGCGGATTCGAAGAACGTCGCCCTCGTATGAGCAAGACACTCACCATCCGTGAAGACCCTCTCAAAGTACTCCACCTCCAGCAAGTAGAACTCATCAAAGAATGGCGCGCACTCAAAGCAGAAGGAAAAGAAGAAGAAGCAGAAACCCTCTTCCCTAAAATCCTCCTCAGCATCAACGCCATCTCATCCGGCCTCAGAACCACTGGTTAAGAAGAAAAATTCACATTTAAAGAGTGCTGGGATATTAAATAAACGGCAATGGAAAACAATCCCTACGCCACACCCAGCACTCCAAGTGACCAAATGGAGAACATCAGCGAGCTCCCAGAGCTCGCCAATCTCGAAGCCTACCGCATAGGCTACGCCTTCTTCTGCAAACCAGACTTCCAGTCCCCTCCCATTTGCTACAAGACAGGAAACCCAGTAAACCCGTCACTAGAAAAAACCGCCCTCTTCATAGGCCCCACCAGCATCGCCCTCTACATCACACACGGTGGGACAAAAGAAATTGACTGGATAAAACTATTCAGATCATTCGCACTCATCCTTTGCGCCATAGCCACCATAGCAACAGCCGCTTTAATTAGTAGCGCACTCCTCTCCATCCCCCTCATCTTCATCATCCCCTTCCTTTTTAAAGCACCAAGAAATCACGGCATCGAACTCCTCCTCCTAGACTCCGGCTTCATCAGAGTCCTAGACGCCCACCCAAACTTCCTAAAACGCTTCCCAGACCGCAGAAAAAATAGCCAAAAACAACGCCCTTACCTCGAAAGATCCCCCTGATACATCACCTTGACCCCCGCATTACGTAATATTTGCGCGCCAAAAAAATGATCATCGAGATGAAATGCCACCAGCGTATACTCATCCGGATGAGTCAGCATACTATAAACAAAATCCACATTAGTCTCCCCCGCCTTAAGAATATCCAAACACTTCTCTAAACAAGTCGCCACCTCTCGCAGCGCCACCACCACCATATTACAAGTAGTATGTGGTATCCCCTTCTCCATAAATAACTGCCCCACTCTCTCAGGATCAGTAACAATAAGTCGCACAATCTGTGCATCCTTAGCATCCTGCATACTAAGCCCTATCACATCCTCCCCGCTCTTGCGGACAAGCTGCAACAAAGAACTCAAAGAACCCACACGATTCTGCAGCAAAACAGAAAACTGCTTCACCGGCTGCCCCTCTTTCTTAACCATTACCTCTGCCATAAATTCATTAAATTCTATTTCTTTACCCCCATAAGCGGAAGTAACGAAAGCTCACCAGAAGCAATGTTCTCAATGATCACCTCCTCATCATTCACATCCATCACCTTGTAGGCTGTCCCCTTCAAATCGTAAAATTCATCATTACGCTCCACCACCAAAAGCTCACCAGTATCATTAATTTTTAATACCGCTACCGCCTCCGCAGCCTGAGACTCATACCCCGCATATAGTTCACGTAGTTGACCAGTCTTCTCATCCTCTATCATCAGAGTCACGAGCTCCTTATCATGTCCGCCGGTGAGCTTATTGTTTACCATCTTCTTCTTGATCTGCTTCACTCGCAAACCAGTCATCCCTATCTTGCTACCAGTCGTCACAACAGGATCAACCTCACGCGAGTCTTCATTTTCTCTCAAATCATAGATTTCCACTCTCCCGGCATCATCAGCCCTCACTTTGATAGGCAATGATTTCTCAGCATACGCCGCCATCGTCACATTCTCTTGCACCGCCCCACTATTAGCCAACTCTAGAGGTAAGTTTTCCCCCTGAATACGCTTCACCACCACTTCTTGTGTTGGCTTTACTAATGCAGGTTCCACAGCGGGCTCATCAGATGAAACCACCTCATCACTAGCTATCACCTCAGGAGGCATCGCACGCTCCATTGCTTTTTGCACAAGCGCTTCAAGCTCTTCCTCACTCCACTCCAATGCCAGAGGAACCTCTTCTGCATCCGTTTCAGAATCTAACAGAACAGACAAAACCCTCTCATTTCCTCCCGCAAAATCTTTAGCAAGTCTACCATCATCTGACACCGCATACAGGTTAGCGCCTTCCTTCAATAAAGCTTCAGCCACTTTCTCATTCCCCCGCTCAGCCGCTATCATCAAACTAGTCTTACCACTATTCCGCGCATACACAGACGCTCCATACTTTACCAGCACCGGAATCGTTTCATACTTATTCATGTCCGCAGCATAAAGCAAACCAGTATCTAATAGCTCTCTACTCTCCGGCGCTAATAGATTAATAGCCTCAGATGATAAACTATCCATCGCATGAATCAGAGCAAATTTCCCTATCTCATCTTTACGTCTCGCATCAGCTCCTTTCTCTAACAAATAACTGATCACTTCACCTTCCCCCGCTTTAGCCGCAGCCATCAGAGGAGTTATTCCATCTAGATCTGCATCCTCAATATCAGCTCCATTCTGAACAAGGGAATTTAATGCTCTAACAGATCCTGACTCAGCCGCCGCATAGACACCAGATCGTCCTCTCAGATCCTTCTGATTCAGATCAAATTTCCGCCCCTCAAAAATCTTCAATGCCTGAAGATCATCATTCGCTATCGCCTTAAAAAAACCTGTCTGATCCAGATCATACCCCACGAGCTTCAAATTAGTCTCATCCTCCTGCGCTTGGCTTTTCCTTCCACAGCTAGTTACCCCAACAACACCAAATGCCAGCACCGCCGCTGACGCCATACCTACATATCTAGAAACACCTCGCTGTGCCCCATTATATTTACTTAAGGGAGATTTATTTTTCATAAATCAATACTACCACGAAGTCACTAACCGTCAACCCTCAATCCACTCATCGCAGAACTCCCTCGATAATCACGGAGAAGTGAAAAACTGACTATTCTGCAGACAACTAGATCAGTGTAAAACACCGCATACCTGAAAAAAGATAGACAGCAAACTATGGCTGTTTATTCTCCCCAAAGATGGATTCTTAGATTTCAGGATAAGGATAAGTTTTCCTAGATCTCTCTACTCAGCTTTTCATCCAAACCCAAAACCCAAAACCCAAAACCCAAAACCCAAAACCCAAAATCCAAAATCCAAAATCCAAAATCCAAAACCTAACACCCAAAACCTAACACCCAAAACCCAAAACCCAAAACCCAAAACCCACACCATGAATAAATCTCGTCTTCTCTTTTGGTCCATCACATCCGCACTAGCTGGATTCCTATTTGGCTTTGATACCGTAGTCATCTCTGGCGCGGAAAAACAAATCCAGAACCTCTGGTCACTCAGTGGCTCCATGCACGGATGGGCACTAAGCGCAGCACTCTGGGGAACCGTAATCGGTTCATTATTTGGAGGCATTCCTACCGCCAAGTTCGGACGCAAAAAAACCCTCATCGGCATCGGTATACTTTACTTCATCTCCGCCATTGGCTCAGCTTACGCCAATGATGTCTACTTCTTCATCTTCGCCCGATTCATAGGTGGACTAGGAGTCGGCGTCTCCACCATAGCCGCTCCTCTATTCATCTCAGAAATTGCCCCAGCTAAAGACCGCGGAAAACTAGCCGGTATGTTCCAATTCAATATCGTTTTTGGTGTACTCGTCGCATTCCTCTCAAACTACCTCATCAGCAAAGCTATCACCGATGGCTCCGCCTGGCGTTGGATGCTTGGCATAGAAGCCATCCCTGCACTCATCTACACCCTCCTAGCACTCAAACTCCCCGAATCCCCACGCTGGCTAATCACCCATGCAGGCAAACGCCAACAAGGCGCTGACGTCTTCCGCAGGATCAACCCAGAAATGCCCGACCAAGAAATCGAAGCCCTCGTCGTTGAAGTAGAACACTCAGCCCAAGCTCCCACAGAAAAATCATCCCGCCCTAAATTCTGGTCCAAGCGCCTCTCAAAACCCATCCAACTCGCCTTCTTCATCGCTCTATTTAACCAGCTCTCAGGCATCAATGTCATCCTCTATTTCGCACCACGCCTGTTAGATCTCGCCGGTATCAGTGACGCCCTAGCCGCCGCCATTAGCCTAGGAATCACCAACCTCATCTTCACCTTCGTCGGCCTCTACCTCATCGATAAATTAGGCCGTAAAACACTACTCTACATCGGCTCATTCGGCTACATCATATCGCTTGGCGTCTGCGCCTCTGCCTTCCTCAGCCTCACCGAATTCAAAGTCGTCTCCAGCTCCATCGATGTCATCTCAAGCGCAGACAAAGTCACCCAAGTAGAAAATAAAGAAGGCTACCGAACCGAAGCCGACGACCAAGCCATCCTCAGCAGCTTCGCCGATGCCCAGAAATCCCTCATCACCTCATCAGAACTAGAAGGCTACAAAGGAGATAAAATCTCCATCCCAGACAATGCCACCACAGCCGAAATCAAAACCATCGCCCAAAAAGCCAAAGCAGACTCATCCGCACTACTAGGATCAGCCAGCCTACTCGTCCTACTCTGCATCATCGGCTTCATCGCCGCCCACGCCATCGGTCAGGGCGCCGTGATCTGGGTCTATATCTCCGAGATCTTCCCTAATGACCAGCGCGCCACCGGCCAAGCCTTCGGTTGCTTCACCCACTGGATTCTAGCAGCCACCCTCACCTTCGCATTCCCCATTGCCATCAAGGCATTCGACGCCGGCTACATGTTCGCCTTCTTCGCCTTCATGATGGTCCTCCAGCTCATCTGGGTGAAATACAAAGTCGTAGAAACCAAAGGAATATCACTCGAAGAAATAGAGAAAGAACTTGGCACCTAACTAGAAATAACAGGGTCAAAATATAGACTAACTACTAATCAGTTTAACACTTTTGACACTTCTAGAAATAAGCTATATTGGTCATATGAAGATGACCAATCTCTGCAGAAGATTCTGTATATCCATGCTCTCCCTGAGCACCCTAAGCCAATTTTCCGTCGCGCAAACAGCTACCAAGAAACAGCCAAAACAACAGACAGCAAAGAAGCTCCAACTTGCTGGGATTTTTGCCAGCAACATGGTACTCCAGCGAGAAACTGATGCACCCATCTGGGGCCTCACAGCACCTAAAGAAAAAGTCTCCATCAAAGCATCTTGGCTCAGATCTACCATCGAAACCACCGCCGACGAACAAGGCAAATGGATCACAAAAATCCGCACCCCAAAAGCTAGCGAAGGATTAGCTATCACCGTGAAAAGCGGCGACCAAACCATCGAACTCAAAAACGTCCTATCAGGCGAAGTCTGGATCTGCAGTGGCCAGTCTAACATGCAATGGAAAATGAGAGGCTTTGGCGTAGACCACTTCAAAGAAGACGTAGAAAAAGCAAAGTTCCCTAATATCCGCTTCTGCGATGTCCCACAAGTCATCTCACTAAAAACCCAAGACGACGTCAAAACCCGCTGGGCAGTATGCTCCCCCAAGAGCACCCTCCAGTTCAGTGCCGTCGCCTACTTCTTCGGATCTAAACTTCACCAAGAACTAGATGTCCCCATCGGCTTAATTTCCACCAACTGGGGAGGCTCAGCCATCGAAGGATGGCTCAGCCCAGAAGTTCTGGAAAAAGAATTACCAAACTACAAACAACTCACAGAAAACTACCCAAAATGGAGTTCAGAAAATGGCGGCAACTACGGACGCTCGGATAAAAAACCAAAAGGCCTGAACCAATCCTCACCAGGAGTCCTCTACAACAGCATGATAAAACCACTCATGCCCTTCGCATTCCGCGGCGTCATCTGGTATCAAGGGGAGTCTAACATCAAGCAACCAGTGCTATACCGCACCCTCTTCCCTGCCATGATTCAAGACTGGAGAACACGCTGGGCAATCGGTGATTTCCCATTCTACTACGTCCAGATTGCACCATACCACTACAAGAAAGACCCATTCCCAGCCGCCATGCTCCGCGAAGCCCAGACCATGGCACTGTCCGTGCCCAACACCGGAATGGCAGTCACCATGGACATTGGCGATGAAACAAACATCCACCCCAAAGTCAAAAAGCCAGTCGGTCAACGCCTCGCCCTCCTCGCCCTCGCTAACGACTACGGTAAATCAGACCTCGTCTCATCCGGCCCACAGTTCAAATCATTCAAAGTCGAAGCCAACAAAATCCGCCTAGACTTCACCAGCATTGGTAGCGGCCTAACAGCCAAAGGAGGCGGCGAACTCACCCATTTCACCATCGCAGGTGATGACAAGAAATTCGTCCCAGCTCAAGCAGTCATCAAAGGTGATTCCGTTATCGTCTCCAGCAAACAAATAGCCAAACCAGCCGCCGTCCGCTTCGGCTGGGGAAATGCAGACAAGCCAAATTTCACCAACAAAGAAGGCCTCCCCGCATCATCATTCCGCACCGATACTTGGCAGATCAATAGTAAATAGACACTAATCCTCCTTCACTCGCAGACGAACAAACATCTTACCACCCACCTCATTGCTACCAGGGATAGTAACAGGCGTGGTAGATGTGTTCGTTAGTACCGCAAAAGCCGGCTCAATCCAGGTCTCCATGTCATTGGAAATCTGAACTTCATACGTGAGCCCAGCGCGTGCATTATTAAAATCATAACTATAGTCATTCCCTACTTTAGTAAGAATCGGCTGGCCTGTTTTCTCCGAAACAAGCGGATCAGTATCCAAAGCAAATTCGACAAAGTTAGTCACGCCATCATGGTCCGCATCTCCCTCCTTCGAGTCATCGCCAGAACCCCAAACAATCCCGCCCTTCCAAATATAGTAGCCACTAGAAACACCAAGAACATCAATACTCACCGTCGTATCCTGTGAGCTATTCACCCCATCCGAAGCACGGTATGTGAAGCTATCCGACCCAGCATACCCAACGTCAGGAACATAAGTAAATGACCCATCAGCAAGCAACGTCAACTCTCCGTGGCTCACATCCTCAATGAGTAGCGCAGTCAATCCATCCCAGTTTAAATCGATATCATTCTCCAACACCCCATCAGCAGCCACAGATAGCGTACCATCTCGGTTGATTTCGTAAGAATCATCAACCCCCTCAGGCACTTGAACTCCAAGCCCAAATGCATCCCAAGAGTCCGTCCGGAATGGCGCAGCCGGCAAACTATCGCTTTCCGCCCCATCCACATTGACTTCATTGACCAGATTAACATCATTGGAAGCAGGAACAGTCCAAGCATAGCGCACCGCAACTGGATTGGCGACTGAGGTCGATGAAATCACAACATTCCCTCCAACGATAGACGCGCTAGTAGCTGCATGGTAAACTTCATTCGACCCAGCAATTTCAAAGGCTTTCGGAGATAACCCATCGGTAGTTTTTAACCCCGTGGCATGAGTATATTCAATCGTAACCTGGTTACCACTGATCGCCATAGAATCAAACCGCGGACCAAGTGATTCAATTGACTCACCTAGCACAAATTCACGAACCATCAGCGCCAGCCGAATACCGATCGGCTCCTTGTCCGTAGGGTGAATGTTATTATAAAAACCAGTATCTCGCGTCACACAGACATAAGCGTTATTCAGTGTAGCAAGCACATCCTGAGCCTCCCTAAATAACGGCCAAGTCGCCTGTTTATAGTAAGGAAGCTGAACCCCCAAAATAGGAAGATCCCCTTGCCCAAAACGCTCACGATATTCAGTCATCATAGCAGGCAGGCTAAATTTATATCTCGCACAGTTCACATTCGTCCCCGCATTTGCCTCACCCTGGTACCAGATAAACCCAGAAATGCCATAATGCCTCATCGGATGAACCATCTTATTATAAATGATATTCGGCCGAGTCCGCATGAAAATGTCATCGTCTGTAGTCGACCATCCATTTGTAGAGAGTTCAGTGATATAAGCCTCATTCGTAGCATAGCCCGTGCCTACTCTGCTAGACTTTTCAGTCCCTGCATCATATTCACCGATGCTCTGATACAGTTGCATCATCTCCTCAAAATGCGGAAGCCTCTCACTAAGCTCCAATGGCATCCAGCCTTCGATAGAACTACTCCCCCAAGCCGCCCAAATAATCGCAACAGGCACCCCCGTAGACTCATGGAGATTTTTAGCAAACACTGAGCCAACTGCAGTCCAAGTATGCGCAGCTGAATTATCCAGCCAGTTCATCCCATTGCTCTCGTCTTCCGTAGTTGAGCCGTTCTGAGTGATTTTCAAACAACGAATATTATCGTTAATCTTGATAGCATCAATATAATCGCTCTTCCAAGCCGCCATCGAATTCAAGTTATAAACCATATTGGATTGCCCAAAACAAAACCAAACATCACCCACAAGCACATCATTGACCGTCCTCGTCAAGCCCCCACTAGTCACCACCAGAGTTTGTGATCCACCACCCACAGGAAGGGGTGCTAGCTCCACTTCCCAGCTCCCTTGAGCATCAGCCATACCGCTGCCAGCCACACCAGCCACACTTACTGACACTGCAGCATTGGGTGTTGCCGAGCCCCAAATTTTCACATTCTTACCACGTTGAAGAACCATTCTATCTTGGAACGGTGACGCTAGAATCAGTTCCGTACCAGTGCTTATAGCAGTCCCCTGAACATAATAATTCATCGCTCTATCAGATACCCCATGTGCGGACGTGGTGATCGAAAGCCTGCCACCAACTGCACTTTCAAGATAATCAAATGTCGCCGGGCTAGTCCCAGCAGAAGGGTCATAAGTGAGAAAGAAACCGAAATCCTCATTCTCATCCACAGTAAGTGGCGTAGACAGCTCAAGAGTCACGTATTGATCATCAGCGATTGGTCCATCCAACGTGAATACTTCAGCATACAACGGTGTAACCGAGGTTCCAGTATAGAAATTAGCTCCGGATGCATGACCATTTCCTGTTGTCCATTGCCCACTGGTTCCCTTAAATATTCTTAGAGTGAGACTGTCGTTGTTGAATGTGGCTGCAACATCTTTCTGTATCGTGATCGAGCTGATTTGATAAGAACTTCGTGAGCCATCGGGGAGACTAAACAATTGACCACGTGCATGGTTAGCATTGCCCGCTATAGGAGCTGGAGCCGACCCAGCTAAAGGGAAAATCTTAGAGTTCGTCGCGCCAGCTGACTGTGTCGCTATCACATTGGCCGATGGAGCCTTGTCTGAAACTGAGACTCCAGCAAAAGCAACATGCATTAACGCTGCAAACAGGGAGAGGTAGAGTTTAAATTGGTTCATATTTTGTTCATTGTAATGGTTGATAAACCATATAAGTAGAACAATCAAACTTGACAAAAGGGTCAATCTAATACCTATTTCAGTTATGTTCGTCTACGTGTGTAACCTGTCACAATCTAGCCTCCATCGTCAACCATGAAACCACTTAAACGTCTATCAGTTATCGAACAAAGCGCAGAATATCTACGTAATTCACTAACCCAAGGAACCTGGACCGGTAAATTACCCGGCGTAGTGCGCCTAGCTGAAGAGCTCGGAGTCTCTAAACTCACCATGAGAGCTGCATTACGTCTGTTAGAAGACGAGGGTTTAGTGAGGTTAGCAGAAAACGGATACAGTCGTTACGCAGTGCCTCACGCAAAAAATACCAAGAAAAATATCCGCGTTGGAATCATGCTCGCAGAACCACTCTCTGAGCAAGTCGCCCAGTTCCAAAAGCTCTTGACCGACATCCTCCAGCAGCTAGATCATGCAGGCTTCGAGTCATTCATCTATCATGAAGATTTGCAGTCATTAAAAAATGACGTAACCCGTGTCAATACAGTAGTCACTAGATCACCAGTAAGTATCTATATCGTGGTAGCCGGCTTCTTCGATATTCTAAAATGGTTTTCAACCCAACCTCAGCCATGCATTGCTCTTTTTGGTCGTGGCGGATCTTTACCCATTGCGCGTGTTGGTATGCAAAAGGCTGTTGCCACCATTGAAGCGGTAAATTACTTAATCAAGCTAGGTCACAAACGCATCGTAAAATTAACGCGGAAAGACCGTCGCATCCCGCATTTGGCAGCATCTGAACTTAGGTTTTTAGCCACCCTAGAGGAGAACAATATCGAGACCAGCACCTACAACCTACCGGATTGGGAAGAAAGCCCGCAAGGACTTAACCTGCTTCTAGAAGGCCTATTCAAGATGACACCCCCTACAGCCATCATCACTGACGAGGTTCCCATTTGGGTCGCAGTACAGCAATTCCTCGCACGCAAACGGCTACTAGTGCCAGAGGATGTTTCCCTGATTGCATCCGATGACGATCCCTCACTCTACTGGTGCCAACCAGTCCCCAGCCACTTTAGCTGGGAAAGCGAACCCATCTTACGCCACGTAGTGCGCTGGGCCAAAGGAGTCAGACAAGGGAAAATTGACCAGCGACAAAAGTTCTACCCCGCAGAATTCGTCGTAGGAGGCACCATCGGACCAGTCAAACGTAGCTCCATTACCAAGAGAAACAGTTGATAAAAATCAGCTATTCCTCCCCCCCCCATTCACTTCACCTTCCCATACCGGCTCTGCACAGAATCCACAGAGTGCCTATAATTACGGTTTTCACCACGCCTCGGCTGCTTCTGCTCCTTCCGGTGCGCCCGCTCAGTGAAAATCAATATCCCCAGCGGCACAAAGAAAAACAACACGCCCATCCCAGGCAGCAACCAGCTCCCCCCACTCACACCCTTCTCCAGCACACTCACCTCCGGCTCATTCGGATCATAAAATATCGCCACTTTTTTCCCTTTGCGGTATCGCTTCACTATCTTCTGCGCCCTGTTCCTACTACTCGTACTCACCTCGCCAAAAGCCACCCTATCCCCCTCATAACGCTGTTTATCCACCACATACTTATAAGTCACATCAGCCCCATAAGTCGTCCCATCACTATCACTATTAACAGACACCTTACTCGTCAAAACCACTCCCTTCACACTCGGCCAGCTCTCACTCTCTTTCGCCGTAATCATGTTAGAAATCCCAAACCCTAACATCGCCAAGCCCGCCATCAAAAACACCCCAAGGAAAATCCTCAAGACCCAAGTCCCCCCCTTCATATCTTTAATCTGCACCGTATTGCTATAAAATGGCACCTCCGCCGGTGAAAAGCTCTGCGGCACAGCTTCCACCACCGAAGCCCGCTCAACACTCATCGACCCACCGTAGACCCCCCTACCACTACTCTCCGGAACCTCATCCACCGTCTCTCTAACAACCTCCGGCCTCAACCACCCGTTCAGCTTCCGCTTCACCACATCAGAAATCTCCTGATCCACCCAGCTAAACAACTTCATCTTCTCAGTCGCCCCCTTCATCACCACCGAATAGCGCGTCGCATTATTACTAGACCCACTATTCTTCACCTCCACCTTACTAAAATCAGATTTCTGCAAACTCACCTTACTCTTACTCACCCCACCACGCAGCTTCTCCTTAATCACCCTATCCCCCTTAAACGTATATTTCTCAGCCGTCCCTAACCTAGTAAGACCCATAATAAACGTCACAAATGCACCCACCACAATCAAACTCCCCACAATACCAAAGAGCAGCGGCCCGTCCTCAACCCAAAACCCCACCGCCATAAAAATACTCCCAAACACCACCCCAAACAACCCACCAAAAATCATCCCCACCCCAATCTTAGAGCCATTCTTCACCACCTCAAACTCCTCACCCCCCAGCAAAGAAACAGTCACCCCATCCTTCGTAAAATCACCACCCTCACCCTCATCAGAACTAAAATACGCCTCATCCAGATCCTCCTCACTAGGTAACCCACCCTGCTCCGCCAAGCTCCCTAACATCTCACTCGCAAGCCACCTCAGCTCCCCCTCCTTCAACCCACTCCCAAACTTAATACCATACCCCGACCTAGCCTTCACCATCAACCCATAATTCGGTTTCCCATTCGTCTCCGAAGAAGAATACAACCCCACCCCATGCACATTCCCACGTAAAATCCCCTCACTCGTCTCCTTCTTCCCTATAGTCTTCACCACCTCCACCGCACCATCACGCACCCGCACCTTATGTGATGTATACCGCATCCTATACCCCAAATAAGCAATCCCCCCACCCGCCAAAAAGAAAATACTAAGAAACACCAACCCTCCCAACATTCCCCACCACGACGACACCTCACCCTTATCAGAAAAGGCAGCAAATCCCATCATTCCCAAAATCGCCAACGGAGGCAAACAAAACACACACCCAAAAATCATCAAACACCCCACCCCCCTCTTCGCCGGTACATCCCACTCAACACCGTTCCCTACCTCCCTCTGAGAAATCCCACTCTTCGCTGGCTGCAAACTCTTCATACCCCATTCATAAATCCCCCAACAAAATTTGTCATCAATAATTCTCCGTATCCAAATCCGGAATATGCGTAAACGCTATCCGCATATTCCCATTGTCCAGCGCCGCATGGTCACACCCCAAATGCATCGCCTTCTTCCCAAACCGTAACTGCAACTTATCCATCGCCACATTCAACGCATCCCTATTTTTATTCACCGGACTAAATAACGACGGCGTAAAATTATCCCTCTCCACCAGCCTGCACAACGTCACCCCAAGCTGCCTCACAGGCTGCTCCAGCAAACTCCGCTCACGCCATAACCTCGACACCACCTTCGCAAAAAACAACCCATCAGAACTCGCATCAAACCTCACCTCCCGCCCCCATCGCTCCCCATTCAGATACCGCACATCCACCACCAACGCCTCAGCCAACATCCCATAACTCCGCAACCGCACCCCCGCCTTCTGCGTCAACTTATGCAACACCGCCTCAGCCTCCACCGGCCTCCGCTTCACCGGCGGTAAAATATGCGAGTGCCCTATGCTTCTCTTCTCCATCACCACATCCGGCACATCATGCCCCCGCAACTGCAAATACAACCTATCACCCTCCACACTCCCCCAGATCCTATGCAGCTCCTGCAGCGTGCACCCACACAGATCCTTCACCGTATGCACCCCCGCCGCATGCAACCGTATCTTCATACTCCGCCCCACCCCATGAATGTCTGACAACTCCTCAGAATACAACACATCCGGCAAATCCCCCTCCCGTATCACCATATACCCATCAGGCTTCCGCATCTTAGACGCCATCTTCGCCAGCCACCTATTCGGCCCCACCCCAATAGAACACGTCAGCGCATCGCTAAATTCCGCCAACATCTCACGCTTTATCGCCCCAGCCACCTCCGCTATCTTCTCCTCCCTCCGCCAATTATACGGCAACCACGCCCACATCTCATCAATAGACAACACCTTCTCCACATGGATACACCGCTCCACTATCTCTATCGCCCTATGATGCGTCCGCACATACAACTCCGGCCGCGCCGGCACAATCACAATCCCCGGACAAATCTCCCTCGCCTCACTCACCCGCGTCCCCGTCTTCACCCCCATCCGCTTCGCCTCATAACTCGCCGCGATACAACAAGAGCTCTCCGCCATCACCGGCACCACCCCCACCGGCCGCCCACGTAAAGACGGCTCAAAATGCTGCTCCACAGACGCAAAATATGCATCAAAATCAATAAACAGCGCAGACAAAGGAATAGATTCATTCATAACAGATAAACCCACCAATATACTCAAATGAACACTCAGTCAACCACCAAAAAAATCCCCAACTCCAACACCTCATAAATTAACCCAGAGCCAATCAAGAATAATACCATTTACATTTACTCACCACCCTACAAATCGTAAAACAAACCGCCCCTAGATTCAGAACGACACAACCAATAAGATCATGCTCAAAACTTACCACTACGCCATCCTCATCCTACTAGCATCCTTCATCCCATCCCTCGCCTCTGAAAAGCGCCCCAACATCATCATCATGATGCTAGATGACCTCGGTTACTCCGACTTCGGCTGCTACGGCAGTGAAATCAAAACACCCAACATCGACAAACTCGCCGCAGAAGGCATCCGTTTCCGCAGCTTCTACAACACCGCCAAATGCCACTCATCCCGCGTCAGCCTACTCACCGGACTCTACAGCGACCAAGCCGGAGACTCCAAAATGGATCGCGGCGTCACCATCGCAGAAGTCCTACAGCCCGCCGGCTACAACACCGCCATGGTAGGAAAATGGCACCTCGATAAAGAACCTACCCAACGAGGATTCGACAAATACTTCGGCCACCTCTCAGGAGCCACCAACTTCTTCACAGGTGACAACAGCTTCCGCCTCAATGGCGAAAAATGGGACAACTTCGATAAAGACTTCTACACCACCGATGCCAATATCAAATTCGCCAAACAATTCCTAACAGAATCCATCACCGACTCTCCAGAAAAGCCCTTCTTCCTCTACATCGCCCACAACGCACCACACTTCCCACTCCAAGTAAAAAAACAAGACTTCGATAAATACCAAGGAGTCTACGACAAAGGCTGGGACCAAATCAGAGCCCAGCGACTCGCCAAACAAAAAAACCTCAAACTATACCCAACACAATGGAAACCAGCCGCACGCCCCGCACTAGTTCCAGACTGGACCACACTAAGCCAGAAAGATCAACTCTGGGAATCCCGCCGCATGATGGCCTTCGCCGGCATGGTAGACTGCGTAGATCAAACCACCGGAGACCTCATCGCATTTCTCAAAGAAAAAAACATCTACGACAACACCCTCATCATGATTTGCTCAGACAACGGAGCATGCCCATTCGAGCGCACCAGACACCCAGAAAAAGAACCCTGGGACCCCGCCTCATACTGGTGCTATGACACCGGCTGGTCACACGTCGGCAACACCCCCTTCCGCCTACACAAACAAAACCAACACGCCGGCGGCATCACCAGCCCACTCATCGTCCACTGGCCCAGCAAAATAGCCAAAAAAGACCAAGGAACCATCACCACCCAGCCCGGACACCTCATCGACTTCATGGCCACATGCATCGACCTCGCCAAAGCCGACTACCCCAAAACCCATAACAACAGAACAGTCCAACCCTACGAAGGCCTATCACTCGCACCCATCTTCGAAAACAAACAACGCGAACAACACCAAGACCTATTCTTCAGATTCGCAAGCAACAGAGCCATCATCCAAGGCGACTGGAAACTCGTCACCCACAGAGCCACCAAATGGGAACTCTACAACATCGCCCAAGACGGCACCGAAATGAATGACCTAGCCCGCCAAAACCCCGAAAAAGTCAAACTACTCAAAGAAATCTGGCACACCCAAGCACAAGAAAAAGGCCTACTCACAGGACAAGACATTCAGCCAGTCTCAGGAAAAACCCCACCATCACTAAAGAAAACAGGCCACCCCGCAAAACCCTAAAGCAACCATCACCATAGCCACAAACAATCGCGTGCACCGCAAGCATTATACGCGAACCACCCACGCCCCAAAGGGGCCATCTACGCCAGCCTAGGCCAACGCCCTAGAAAGACCAACACCACCACACCACAAGCCTAGTATCCTCAAGCCTCCAGCATAAACATCACCTAATAAAAAACCCCACAACCTTACCATCAGCAATCGATAACTCAGCAATCGATAACTCAGCAAGCTTATCCGCCACATTCTCACCATCAAAATCCAACTTCCAATAATAAGTAATAAACCTCCCCCGATTCAACGCCCCCATATAAACCTTCTTATAACCCTCCTTCATCAGCGGCGCAACCTGCTTCGAAACCCCATTCAGAAGCTTCTCAGTCATCGCCGCCTTCATCTTCTCACCACAAATCGACTCAAACCTCTCCAAATCATCCTCCTCAGTAGCCACCAAAAGAACATCAAGCTTAGCAGTAGGCTCTTTCGGCGCCTCCACCGCAACCGCACTCAAACAACTAGAACAGATCAGAACAAAAGATAGTATCGTATTTTTCATAATATTTTATCGTAACCATTCACCCACTACTCCTCAGCTTCAACAACAGGCTCCTTATTCTCCATCACCAACCCCAGACTCCTCAAATTTAACCACACATCACCACTGATCTCCTTCGAGGCTATACCGTCAGTCACCTTCACCTTAATCCATTGCCCCTCAATTTTCTCAACGGTAAATGTCACCACCAACAGCCCAATCTGTGTCTTATAAGATTGACCAACCTTAACGAAGCTCGGCGTCGATTCTTGAGCATAGACCGCCTGAGAAGACCCAATGATAAAAATACTTAAGATGCAGAGCAGGTAGCGATTTGATAAATAGTTCATAATAGTTTTAGTCGAATAGTTTAATGAATGCACGACAACTAATAATCAGCCGCGCAAATGAGTGGTGGCACAAGAGTTTTTTTTGTATCTATTAGCACCTAACACCACACACATTAGCAACATTAACCACCATGTAAAACTAAACCGCAAAAACTTACCCCACCTTTTCTTATACCCCCAAATCAGCTAATCGCGTGCGGCATCGCCGCTATACGCGACAACCCAAGCAACATTCGTGAAAATTAGTGTTATTCGTGGTCCAGCACCGCTGGTCAAAGCACCAAGCCCCCAACCCAAGTTCCGCTCCATCACCCCCACGTAAAACAGCAGAGCTGCACGTGGTTAATCGCGTGCGCCACAGGCGTTATACGCGACATCAACCCAAGCCACAAAAACCCAAGCAAACTTTCGTGTATTTAGTATATTTCGCGGTAACCCCCCACACAACCCAAGCAACATAAAACCTACTCCCCCGGCGTCAACGCTATCCCCGTCACCTTCGAGTTCTTACGAGTCACCCCCTTCACACTCGGATAACTCACCAAAAACTCATTCTCATCAATCAGATTCACAAAATAATGAGTCGTCCCTTTAGGTAAATCCACCGAGAAGCTCCCCCCATCCACCTTACCCACAGGCGCACGAAACCACTCCTCAGCCTTCTCACCCCCATTCAAAGTATAAATGAGATAAGCCAACTTCACCTTAGCCCCATTCTCTTTAAACTGAACACTCACAGCCCCACCCTTCTCATCCACACTAACCACAGTCGGAATCTTATCCTTGTTAGCTAAATCCCCCTTATAGTACGGATTAAAACTAGGATAACTCGCATCCATCTCAGTAAGCATCCCCGTCAACCTCTGATCCATCTGCTTCACCTTCTCCGGCATCTCCTTAGCCAAGTTCTTCCCCTCCTCTATATCCACTCTCCCATCCTTCTCATCATAAAGCTGAAACAACTCCAACGCCGGATCCTTACCCTTACCAACATGATCATAATTCCGAATCAACTTATACCCACCCTCAATAATCGTACTCTCAAAATCTGCATTATGCGGAAAATGCCACACCATCACATCGCGCACCTCCCCATCAGAACCCTTCACCAGTGAACCATCCGTAGCATCACCCATCAACAAAGGCACAAGATCACAACCATCAAGCCCCTTATCCTCCGGAAGCTTACCTCCAGCAAGAGAAACAAATGTCGGATAGAAATCCAACCCATTCACCATCACATTACTCTCAACACCCGCCTTAATCTTAGGCCCCACAATCAACAAAGGAACCCTCGTCCCCCCCTCCTTCGCAGAAGTCTTCCCCAGATCCAACGGCGCATTATCCGTGTAACCCACAACACCACCATTATCAGAAGTAAAAACAATATACGTATTCTCACTCAACATATGCCCAGGCCAGCGTGGATCCTCAGTCTCCTCAACATAAGAAATCACCTGCCCCAAATAATAATCCAACGACTCAACCATCGCCCCATAATAAGGATTCTTCTGCCCCCCACCCTTAATCTTCTTCCCAAACATATCCTCCGGCTTCCCCCCCATCCTCTCCGCATACTTCTTCAGCAACCTCTCATTACGAGTCACAATCGGGCTATGAACCAACCAAGTACAATAATACAAGAAAAACGGCTCCCCCTTACTCTCACGGATAAAATCTAAAGCATCCTCATTATTCTGGTGATACGGAAATCCATTCTCATCCAACCGATAAGGATCCTTCTCACCCTTAGTAGCAAACCCCTCCAAAGGCTTATCCAGCCCCCTACCACTATGCGCCCCACGCGTAGACCTCGTAAAATCAAACCCCACATCACCCGGCTGCGGAAACGCATGATGATCAATCGCAATATGCCACTTCCCAGCATGACCAGTCACATAACCATTCGCCTTCATCGCCCTCGCCAAAGTAAACGTATCCTCCGGCATCCGACCACTAAACCAAGGATCCATCATCACAGACCGCTCCGTACTCGCATAAGGAGGACGCCCACCCAGCACATGCGTCTTCTGCGCCCTAGCAGGATGATTCCCACTAATTATCGCACACCGCGACGGCGAACAAGAAGGCGCCGGCGAATAAGCCTGCCAAAACATCACCCCCTTCTTAGCAAAAGCATCCAAATAAGGAGTATCATAAGCAGAAGCCTCATCCACATCATAACACTTCACATCCTGCCACCCCAAATCATCCACCAAAATCAAAATAACATTCGGCTTCTCAGGCCTATCCGCACCAGACTCATCACCCCTAACCACTCCCCCACAAAACAACACACAAGCCCCCAAACAAGAACCAACCAAACCATTCATCAAAGTCTTCATCATACCAAATACCATCCCACACCCAACTCCCCTTGACTAGAAAATAAACTATTTACTCATCCCTATTCACTTCAGCACCACGCTAGTCAATTTCATTGGTTTAGTGGTACTTATGTTTCATAAATTATATCAAACCGACATCATTGTATCTACAGATTTCGAGTTCTCTACTAAAAACAAGCAACCAACAGCCAATATGATGTTTAGGAATAGAACTGTTAACCCTATCTTCTTTCTAGCTGTTGGCAGAATCAATAAAAGTAGAGAAATTGGAGATATGAGGAAGACAGCTAGGATCGACCAGAAATAAAGAAGAACAGCTAAGGGCCACAGCGAAGTAAATAAGTAATCAATGCTTAAAAAGCCTAGTATACTAAAGCCAGAACAGCATCCAGTAACGATTAAAACCTTGCGAGTCATTCTCATCTAAAGAGGGAATATCTAACAGTTAATTCGAAATATTGTCGCATTTTTTTAGACCTCTATTCTACAGATAAATTTCATTTTCGGCTCCTTACTAGCTCATTTTCTCAGCATCCCATAGTAAGAATCCTTCTTATGACGACATAACACCGTAATACGTGGTCTTCAAAGCTTAATCTCAAAGATGAACTGATAAGGAAAGGCCTTAAAGTAAGCTCTACGATGACACCCATCTATAAAACGGAAATAATCGGAGTCACTAGCTAACGTTACTACTTGCTTGCTCACCTAAAACTACCGTCATCCACAAAAAATAATCTACTTGAAAAAAGACAAATCTAACATACACTAACGGTCAATCTTAACATGAAGCTCTTCGGGAACATAGTTTGCTCTATTGCCATCCTCACTCAGATCATCCTGAGCGCAGGGCTTCTCTCCCATGCCCCAGACTGCAACTCCATCCAGCCCTCATCGGATACAGACACAGTCTCTGACCTCAACTCTCATCACTGCGGATGCGACCATGACCACGTAGCTGAAGTCACCACCTCAGAAACCAACGCACTCTGCAACGCCACCCCACCACTCCCCTTACACGACTGCACCTGCAGCCCACAAAAAACTTCACCCTACCTTTTGAACGATCAAATTGTAGACACTAAATCGAAGCACCAACTCATCGAAAACGGAGCACTCGCATCCACTCACGTTGACCTCTCACAGTTTTCCCTCCTCCTCGCAAAGGCAAACCAAAGTAACGCCCCTCCATTGGCGCGTGAGATCGTTTACCTTCCGCAGCATCATGCTCGCTTTACGTCTATCTACCTAGGCGTATTCACTATTTAATTCCCCCTTTCCGCTAGACCACTTGACGCGTCTAGCTCCCCATTTTTCCCTGCGCTCACCTATCTGAGCGTCTAGGCATCCTTTTTCCCGAGCATACTCAGCACACCTATTTTCCAAATTTTCACATGAAATCACTACCAACGTACTCATGAAATCTCATAAACAACTCATCATCACCGCCTGCACAATTGGCACCACAGTCATCTTTTCATCATGCGCTCAACTAGAGAAAAAACGCATCGTCATCACAGATCAAACAGACCTCCCCACCTTCTCCACCAAGCTCGGTTCTACAAACCACAGCAGCGCCCTAAACATCCGCTCACTCGCCACCAGAGTCTCTAACAACAACCCCCAACTCCGCGCCGCAAAGCTCAAAATAAACGAAGCCTCCGCTAAACTCAGCCAAGCAGGCAGACGCGCCAACCCCACCCTCGGAATCGGCGTCAGCAAGTCCGTCCCCGGTTCAGAAGGCGGACTAGAGGTAAGTTTTTCCCAGCGCTTCCCCATCACCAACAAACTCAGCCTAGAAAAACGCGTCTCCGCAGACCAGCTCCTCATCGCCGAAGAAGAAATCAAAATCGCCGAGCAACAACTCATCACCGCAGCCCAACTCATAGCCGTAGAAATACTAGAACTCCGCATCCAGTCCACTCACATCGACAAACAAATCTCCTCACTCCAAACCATCACCACATTCATCGATGACGCCGCCGCCCTCGGCGAACTCTCACCACTAGATGCCGCCCAGACCAAAATGGAAATCCAAACCCTCAAGGTCAAGAAATCACAACTCACCAGCGAAGTAAACCTCCTCACCACAAGGCTAAAACAATACATCGGCCTACCTGCCACCAAACCCCTCACCCTCTCCGGCTCACTCCCACCACTCAACATCCCATCCCAGTCGCTATCCCTCTCTAACAGAGCAGACTTCCGCTCCAAATCACTAGAATTCCAACACTCCAAAAGCAACATCCTCCTAGAAAAATCAAAACGTTACGACGACGTAGAAATCTCCGTCCTAGGCGGCCTCGGCAGAGAAGAAGACGCCCCAGACGGGCTAGAAACTGAAGGAACCATCGGCATGGGCCTAACCATCCCACTCCCCTTCTACGACAAGAACGAAGGCAACATCCAAGCCGCCACCGCCAAGGCTCAGCGCAACGTCCTAGAACGCAGCGCCCTCGCCTCAGAGATCCGACTCCAAGTAGCCACCCACAAACAAGAAATGCAAACCTGGCTCGCCCAAAACGCATCAGTCAAAGACAACCTCCTCCCCCTAGCCCTGAAAAATTCAGCCGACCTAGAGACCGCCTACAAAAACGGCCAAGGAGACTTCACCAGCTTCCTCAAGTCAAAAAACCAAGAGCTAGATCTCCAAAACTCACTCATCCAAAACAACCTCAAATTCCACCAAGCCCGAGTCAAATACTTCGCCGCCCTAGGAAAATCAAACTCAGCTTTCTAAAACAAAAGCGCCAACCACCACATTCCCAATTCCTAATTCCCAATTTACCATGAAACTAATCACCACCATCATAGCGCTCATCACCAGCACCCTCATCCTCACCGCCCAGCACGGAGAAATAGACCCAAACACAGTCCTGCTAGACCTCATGCAGAATAAAAACGCCGGCATCAAAACCACCGCCCCCACCATCTCCACCTTCCAAACCACACTCTTCTGCATCGGCCGCATCGAGGCCATCCCAAGAAACCGCACCGTCGTCTCATCACGCATCGCAGGCAGAGTCATCTCTCAGCCACCCGTCGTAGGTGACCAGATCGAAGCAGGTGACATCGTCCTCCAAGTAGAATCCCGCCAGCCAGGCTCCCCACCACCCGTCATCCCCGTAAAAGCCAGCGCATCAGGCACCGTCTTCGAAAGCCACGTCAACCTCGGCGAGCCAGTCGACCCCTCAGAAGAACTCATGGACATCATCGACATCCGCCAAGTCTGGGCAGTCGCTAACATCCCAGAAAGCAAAGCCGCCAGCGTCAAAATAGGTCAGAAAGCCATCATCAAAGTCGTCTCACTAGGCAACGAAACCTTCGAAGGAACACTCATCCGTTTCGGCACCCAAGCAGACGCCGGCACCGGCACCGTCAAAGCCATCTTCCTCCTAGACAACCCAGATAGAAAACTCCGCCCCAACATGCTCACAGAATTCAACATCGTCACCAGCACCAGAGAAAAAGTCTTCACCGTCCCAAACTCCGCAGTCCAAGGAGACAAACTCAACGCCCACCTCTTCAAAATGAACTACGGCCTCACCACCAAAACCTCAAAAGCCTACACCAAAGTCCCCGTAGTCATCGGTGAAGTAAACGACCGCGTCACAGAAGTCATCCTCCAGAACAAAGAACTCAACGTCGTCGACGAAGTCGTCATCTCCGGAGGCTACTTCCTCACCCACACCAGCAGCACAGACAAAGGCTCCCTCAAAGAAGCCCTAGACGCAGCACACGGACACGAACACAACGAAGACGGATCAGAAATGTCCGCAGCCGACAAAGCCGCAGCCGCCCAGAAAAAATCTAACAATCACGGAGAAACCACCACACCAGCCAACCCCACCCTAACCACCCTCCTAATAGCCGGAAACATCATCCTAACCCTCCTCCTCATCTTCACCATCTTCAAGAAAAAGGACATCGCCTAATACCAAAACCCACCCCACACAACCATTCCATCTTATAACACCAACGCTTCATCGTCCACCACCATTGTCCATTGACCAATGACCATTGACGTAAGCAAAGCTTACAAACCTATGCTAGACTTCTTCATCAAAAAATCCCTCCACAACCGCCTACTAGTGCTCACCGTCGCACTATCCGTCATGGCCTGGGGTGCCTACCAGCTCACCCAGCTCCCAGTAGAAGTCCTCCCAGACCTCACCAAACCCCGCGTCACCATCATGACCGAGGTCCCAGGAAAGGCCCCAGAAGAAGTAGAAAACCAAGTCACCATCCCGCTCGAACGAGCCGTCAACGGCATCCAAGGAGTCACCCGCATTCAGTCCACCACAGACGTAGGACTCTCGCTCATCTTCGTGGAATTCGACTGGGGAACAGACATTTACCAAGCCCGCCAATTCGTCCAAGAACGCATCCGCACCGTCAACCTAGAAAAGGGAGTCGATCCCTACCTCACCCCCGTAGCATCCCTCATGGGAGAAGTTATGCTCATCGGCGTCACCTCACCAGACAGCACCGTTTCGCCACCGGATCTACGCACCTTCACCGACTGGGAACTCACCAAGCGCATCCAGAAAATCTCCGGCGTAGCCGAGTCCCTCTCCATGGGCGGAGGCATCCAGCAGATCCAGATCCAGCCACTCCCAGAGAAAATGCTAGCCTACGGCATCTCTGCAAACGAGATCAACGCAGCCGCCAAACAAGCAGCCAGCACCACCACCGGAGGCTACATCACCTCCAGATCACAAGAACAAATGATCCGCGTCCTCGCCATGACCACCGACCTCAGCGAGATCAAAAAAACCGTCGTCAAAAAAGTCCACGACCGCACCTACACCCTAGCAGACGTCGCCAACGTCACCTGGGGCATAGAACCACAGCGCGGTGAAGCAGGAGTAAATGCACACCCAGGCGTCGTCCTCAGCATCGTCAAATCCCCAGGAATCGACACCAGAAAACTTACCTCTGAGATAGAAACAGCCATGGCAGAAATGTCTGAGCAGCTCAAACTAGAAGGCCGTGACATCCAGCTCACCCCCCTCTTCCGCCAAGCCAGCTTTATCGATGCCGCCATGCACAACCTAGAAGAAGCCATCCTCGACGGCGGCCTCTGGGTCATCGCCGTCCTCTGCATATTCCTCTTCAGCATCCGCGCCCCCCTCGCCTCACTCCTCACCACCCTCATCACCCTAACAGCCATCCCACTCTCCTTCGCCGTCACCATCATCATCTTCACCCTCATGGACATCAGCGTAAACTCCATGACCCTCGGCGGCCTCGCAGTAGCCATCGGAATCGTAGTCGATGACGCCATCGTAGACGTAGAAAACGTCCTCCGCAGACTCAAAGAAAACGCCTCTAAAGAAAGAGCCAACCGTAAACCTCGTCTTGAGGTTATAGCCAAAGCATCTGGCGAAGTCAGAAACTCCATCCTCTACGCCACCATCTTCATCATCCTCGTCTTCGTCCCCCTCCTAGCCCTCTCAGGCGTAGCCGGAAGACTATTCACCCCCATCGCCATCGCCACCATCACCAGCATGATCGCCTCCTTCGTAGTCTCCCTAACAGTCATCCCAGTCCTCTGCTCCATCTTCCTCAGACCACGAGAAAACGTGGAACATAAAGACGGCATCATCATCGGATCACTCAAGAAAGTGTTAGAGCTCACCTTCATGAAAGCCGCCCTCCGCGTCCCCACCCTCACCATCGCACTCGGCCTCATCCTCCTCACCTTCTGCGTGATGAAATTTAACGCCATGCCAAAGGAATTCCTCCCTAACTTCAAAGAAGAAACCCTCATCGTAGCCATGACCACCGCCCCAGGAACATCCCTCTCCACCACCCACGAACTCGCCCTCATGGTAGACAAAATCATCCTCTCAGTAGATGGAGTAAAAACAGTCGGACACCGTGCAGGAAGAGCCGAACGCGGTGACCACGTCGTCCCAGTCTCCACCGTAGAATTCGACATCGAACTCGATGAAGACAACAAACGAGGACGAAACCAAATCGAAAAAGAACTCGGAGACAAAATGAGACAAGTCCCCGGCACATTTGCTGCCATCAGCGGTCCACTCACAGACCGCATGGGACACATGCTCTCCGGAGTCCCCGCAAAAGTTGCCATCAAGATCTCCGGCAGAGACATGAATGAACTCAGCACCATCGGCAACCAAATCCAAGCCCTCTGCAAACAAATCCCCGGCCTAGAAGAAGCCCGCATGGATCAGCAAGCCCAGATCTCACAACTCCAGATCATATTCGACCGCTCACGCGGAGAAGTCTACGGCATCAACGCCAAATCATTTAACGACCAAATCCACAACCTACTCAACGGAGAATACCTCCTAGAACTCACCAAAGAAGAACGCACCATCAACCTCGTCTCCAGACTAGCCGAAGAAACCCGCCAGTCCCTAAAGAAAATGAAAAACCTCTACCTAGAAACCAACAGCGGCGGACAAATCCAGCTCTACCAAGTAGCCAACATCATCCAAGCCAAAGGCCCCAACGTCATCAAACGAGAACAAGGCGAACGCATCTTCGTAGTCAGCGTCAACCCCACCGTGCGAGACCTCCCACGCGTCGTCGGCCAGCTAGACCGCCGCATCCAAGAAGAGTTCCCCATCAGAAAACACATGATCAGCATCGAAGGAGAATACATCGCCCAGCAAGAAGCCGCCCAGAAGATCACCATCTGGTCCATCATCATCCTCCTCGTAGTCACCGTCCTACTCTTCAGCTACTTCGGCTCCATGAACTTCGCCCTCCAAGTCATCACAGACATCCCCCTCTCACTCATGGGCGCCGTCCTCCTCACATCATACATGGACGTCCCCATCTCCATCGCCTCCCTCGTAGGCTTCATCGCAGTCGCCGGCATCTCCGCCAGAAACTCCATCATGCTCATCTCCCACTACATCATGCTCATGAAAGACGAAGGCATCCCATTCGGCAAAAAGCTCATCATCCAAGGCACCCAAGAACGCCTCCTCCCCGTCCTCATGACCGCCTTCTCCGCCGGCCTAGCTCTCATCCCACTCGTCCTCGCTCAAGGAGAATCTGGAAAAGAAATCCTCAGCCCAGTAGCCATAGCCATCACCGGAGGCCTCATCTCAAGCACCATTCTCGGCCTCGCGATCACCCCCGCCGTATTCTATCTCTTCGGAAGAAAAGCCTGCCACCGCGCACTCAAAAGAAAACTCAATCTCTAACCAAAAACAACAAACAACCAAACAAATAGATAAACAAAAAATATGAAACTAACAAACATACTAAAAATAACAGCCATCGGACTCACCACCCTCATCGCATCATGCGGAGACAAAAAAGACGACCACGCAGGTCACAACCACGCTCTAGGCGAACACGATGACCACGCAGGACACGACCACGCCCCAGGTGAACACGATGACCACGACCACGCAGGCCACGATCACGGCGACCCCACCCAAGACCACACCAACTGCTCAGTAGTTGTAGGACCCAACGGCGGACGCATGATCGAAGACCACGCAGAGCTAAACCTCACCGATCAAGGCGAACTCACACTAGTCTTCGTCAAAGCACCAGCTGAAGGAACCCAAGTAGCACTACTCCTCGACTCTCAGCCACTAGAACTCACCCAAGATGGCAACACCTACACCTCAACAACTATAGCGGACAAACTCCCAGCAGAAGTCCACGTCAGCATCAAAAGCGCAGACGACAAACACGTTGAAGTCATCAAAGTAGAAGCTGGCGAATGCACCAAATGCAACAACGCCAAACTTGCCTGCACCTGCAACAACCACGCCCATGACGAAGAAGGTCACGAAGGCCACGATCACGGTACAGATAGCCATGACGACCACGAAGGCCACGACCACTAATCCCCACTAGCAGCACTAATAAACCCACACCCTGTTCCAGCAGCGTGTGGGTTTTTCATTTCCTTACCTCCCACAAAGAGGCTCAAGATCACATATCTAACAAATCCGACAGAACCTTTTTCGAAGTAGTATTATATCATGTTTTACTTCTTGCCGTATTGGCATTTTGCTTCACCATGTAAGATCTCTACTTAACATATTTATAATAAGTATAAACCCACACGCTATAAACCCACACCATGAACAAACTACTCATCACCCTGACCCTAACTCTTCTCACCTCCATCTCTCTCCATGCTCAGACCATCCGAGTATTAGCTTGGGATCAAAATATTGCCAAACGCAAATTATCTATCGCTCACGAGCAGAAATCGCAACCCATTAAAGGAATGCACCACCTAGCTCGCTCTAAAGCAATCACGCTCCCCGCAGAATCACAAAAACTCCGAGTAGTATCAAAAGACCGTCTCGCAAAAGACGGCAAACCACTATCAATAGCTCTTACCATACCCGAAGCCATTCAGCAGCCCTTACTAATCATCCTCCCCGATGAAGAAGCACCCATTGGCATCAAAACAATGGTCGTTGACGACAGCACCAAGACCTTCACCTGGGGAACCCTACTTTTTATCAATTCCACTGAGGAAAACCTCAACTTCAAATATGAAGAAAAAAATGAACCCATTCCCAATGACTTGAAACCAACCCTCATCAACCCGGGTGGGAAAACTCGCAACATGGGAGTTTCCATAACCTCACAAGAAAACCCCGATAACTCAACACTCTACACCGCCATCTGGAAACAAAATAAAGACCTACGCCAACTAATTATCATACTCCCAGCCATCAACGAAACCAGCGCCCGACTAAATCTTAAGTTCATCACTCAAAACAAAGCAGCCGTTACGATAGAAAAATAACTAAACTCAAAGCAACATCTCGTAATAAACACAACATATCTTAAAACAAACTACCTCTCTACTCTAAAGTAGAGAGGTAGTTTTAGCTTCAGATTCGCTTTTTTACCTTAAATTCAGCATTAAGTGCTTTAATCTGTAATTTAAGGTGCGAGACCAAGCACAAGGACTAACGACGTCTGTATACGAGTGTAGCTAATCCTCCAAGAGAGAGTAGTAAAGCTGAGCTAGGCTCAGGAACAGTACCAATCTCTGTAGCGAAAACCAGATCTTGATATCCTGGATTTCCAATGCTCTCTAGTGCATAGACATCCCATTTTTGAGATTCATAATCAGCTGTAATTGAGGATAACTCATTCAACCAAGACTGAGCCAAATCTATGCCATTTTTTTGTGTATTATTACCGTCACTTTGACGACCAATATAGAAAGCCCCTGATGTATCAGAAAGACTAAGATCCCCATCATGTGAGATCTCCCAAATAGCAAGTTGGAATGCTTGTGCTAGAGGGCTTCTGTCAGAATAACCCCACTCAGATAAATCATCCGACTGGTAGTATTTATCAAACAAGGCCCTTACACGAGCAGCAGCCAAGTCACCAATTCCACCAGCAGGTATTTCACTTGTAGCAGTTCCTCCTACACCAGCTCTCCCTGATGATATGCCCTCTAAGCTCTCGAAATCATAAGTGAAGTTTCCTTCAGCTATGGTTTCACCAATCTCTATACAGAACGCGGCAAACTGGTTTTCAAAAGAAACTGACTCACCACCGATTTGGTTAATCTCAATTTCAAAAGCGCTAACCTCTATGTTAAGTGAACTTGCATCACCAGCACTGATATTACGGTAAGATGCACCACTACTAGAAGCATAACTTAAATCGAAGTTTACTGACTGCGCATTAAGACCACTAGAGACACATAACGAAGATAGCACGGATGCTAATATTACTTTAGTATTGTTTATTATTTTCATATAGTTTTATATTTAGTTCGGGAATGAACTGGAAATACTAAGCATACTACTGACATCAATAAATTTCGGGATAACCGTATAAAAAAGCTCTCTGATTAACTACCTACGTTGATAATGTGAATTATAAATAATCAACATAAATTAACTTAAATGCACTCTAGAGCACGATATTATATAAAAAACACCTTCAATATGAAGAAAACAAACATATCAATAGATATTTACAATAAAGCGAAGTGATCCTAATCCCCCCCGCATTTACTCAACATTAATTAAAAAAACTAAGACTATCCAGCCTCTGAAGTAGACCACTCCACTCAAATCCTCTCGTATCTCAGCAACCTCTTGCAGACGTAAAGCATGCATCATATGGTTAGAATATCCTCTACTATGCTCTCTATTTACTAGAGATTAATACAACAATATTTCTTTACCCGCTCTGGCTATTTTTGGCGTCTTTTCTCCTGACACATTCCTGTTTCGTCAACCCAATGGATCTCAGTTTCCTCCTACTTCGCGTTGTGCTCAATGGTTGCATACTCCTCGTCCAGCCATTTTTGAACACCTTCGAGCATCCTTCATAGAAACATTTCACTGCTTTCTGGAGGCTAAATATCCAGATCTTAAGATAATGACCTAACGTGCGCACCGACATTTCAATTTGAAACAAAGATGCTTTTAGCTGCTACACATGCTATACCATTCTGTAACCTGTTAGCTTGTTTCGGTTTACGCAGACCACACCTGCAATCTCAACAAAACTCATCCCTTTCTTCCTCAGTTTAGACCCTTTTCCAAAAATTCGCTCGGTTAGATTCGGCAATAGAATTTCCTAGATCAAGGCGCTATGAGACTGTGATGTGGGCATCTCAGTCGAAGAGTAACGCAGAGATTGGAAATTCTTATCTAAAGATAGGCGAACAGACTTTTGGAAATGGGTCTAATGGCCTGCTTATGCCGCTCTTCAAGCTGGGGAGGAGATAGACTTCCTGCACCTTTTATTTTATAGGTTTTTAAAGCAGTAATCATGCGACATTAAACCTGCCTCATTAATAACGGAGTTTTTTTGTTAAATGAAAAGCACGTAGCCATACCTCCTGAACCCCTAAGCCAAATTAATTCACACTAGATTGCATCTGTGTAGCTGACAATGCATTCGCAAAAAGAACAACCCGTTCACCATCCTCAGCCTTCAAATGATATTGCCCATCATACCATTGCGTCTTGCTATCAAACTTCAACCAATAGCAATCCAGCTCTTCTCCTTCACTCGTCTTAAATGAAGGTAAGCGCTCCACTTCCTCTAGCATCCATTCACCGAGTTGATTTCCCTCCTGATCGTATATTTCAAACTTCTGCTCCAATTTCGTTTCAAACCAAGCACACAACCGTCTCATTTCATTATCCATAACTAATGCAATTACCATTATAGACCTCATCTCAAAAGAATTAAATCCATCCTATTAATATGCTCTATATACTAAATATATAACTGATTACACCAAAACTATTCTCCAAATCGCCACTATCACATCCAGATTTACTTTGACATGATCCCCACCACATGACGTAATATAATCATTAATGATTATATTCATCAAATAACTCAACATCACATAACCCTAAATCACTACTACTATGGCTGAACCGTTCATTGGACAAGTTAAAATTTTTGCTGGTAATTTTGCACCACAAGGATGGGCTTTTTGCGAAGGTCAACTCCTTGCCATTTCATCTCACGACGCTCTCTTTTCATTATTAGGCACGAACTATGGAGGTGATGGCAGAACTACCTTTGGTCTACCAGACCTCAGGGGAAGGTGCGCAGTTGGAACAGACGGTTCTGACGTAGGCACTAATTATGGATCACCTACCTTCAACCTAAATAGCGCTAATTTACCTCCACACACTCACTCTATTGGTGAAATCGACATGGATATTGTCGCCGATGATGGGCCAAACACCACCCCAGGAGGGCGTTATTTAAGTAATACAGATCCTGAAACATACACTGATAGCACCAACACCACAATGCCCCTTGATACTGGAAACACTGGATCAACGGGCAATTCAACAGCCATATCCCATCGCCAGCCTTATCTAGGCATATCATACATCATTGCCCTAGTTGGCATTTATCCTTCCAGCTTCTAACCATTCAAATCTAACAACAAACACACATTATGGCAGATCCATTTTTAGCTGAAGTATCGATCTTCGCAGGGAATTTCGCACCACGAGGTTGGGCTTTTTGTGAAGGCCAACTTCTTCAGATCGCTCAAAACACCGCACTTTTTTCACTATTAGGTACTATCTATGGAGGTGATGGTAGAGTTACTTTTGGATTACCCGACTTAAAAGGCCGCACCCCCATAGGTCAAGGCACAGGCCCCGGGCTATCTAACATCCGCATGGGTGAAAAAGGAGGAGTTCCAACATACACCATCAGCGCACAAAACTTGCCAAATCACGTTCATGCCCTAGGGCCCATGCATTTACCTGTTTCTACGGATCTCGCAGATAGCCAAGATGTCGAAGATGGTTATCTAGCTGAAACAGAACATAATCACTACCACAGTGAGACTAATTCCAGCATCCTAATCAACACACCAACCGACACGGGTTCAACAGGTCACGAAACCCCAGCTACTATCAACACCTACCAACCCTCTTTAGCTGTAAACTATATCATCGCCACAGTGGGAACCTATCCATCTAGATCATAAACCAAATTTCAACTCACACTCATTATGTCAGAACCATTTTTAGGACAAATCCTTACCTTTGCAGGAAACTATACACCTAGTGGCTACGCCAGCTGTGATGGCCAACTACTCCCCATAAACACAAACCAAGCGCTCTTCTCGATTCTGGGAACAATATACGGAGGTGACGGAAGGACCACATTTGGCTTACCCAACTTAAATGGCCGCACCCCTATCCATCCAGGCACAGGCGCAGGACTATCCACCTTTAGTTTAGGTCAAGAAACAGGCACCGAAGAGCACACTCTAACGCAAAACCATATTCCGCAGCATACACATGCTATAGGAGAAGTAAAGCTCCCTACTTCAGACACAGCCGCTACCCTTAAAAGCCCTACTGATAATTACCCAGCACAACCGCCAACGTTCGCCTATGGCGACGCTACCGATGCTAAAGCTGCTATAATCTCTCCAGCAGCCACAAACTCCACAGGATCAGCCATCCCCATTGACAACAGGAAACCTACCCTGACACTTAAATACGCCATCGCCGTAACCGGGCTTTTCCCATCTAGGAACTGATGCCCCACACCTCAGTTATACTCAGACCACAAACTGACAACGATCAGACCTATCTTTTTAATTTATTCACCGAGACACACACCAAGAAACTCCAACTCAACACACTACCTGCCGACATCATAGAAACACTTCTAAAGCAACAATTCCGCGCTCAAACTACTGGTTATCTATCTACTTTTCCTGATGCCCAGTTCCTTATGATAGAGCAAAACAACCAAGCTATCGGAAGACTAGTAATCTCAGAGAATAGAGACACAACACACATCATAGACATCGCCATCTCAGAAGAAAATCAAGGACAAGCAATAGGTTCTAATCTGATTAAATCCATCATCAAAAAAGCCTCTACCAATCAAAAATCAGTCACCCTGGACGTCGATGAATTCACAGGCCCTGTCGCTCTCTACAAGAAACTAGGATTCAAAGCCATCAACATCAACGCAGGATCGATCACCATGCAACACAGCGCTTCAGCTTGAGCCCAACAATAATCACCTAAAACCAAGATACCATGAACTACTCACGACGCCAATTCCAGCTTGTCAGCCTAACCGCAGCAGCCAGTGCAGCCTTCTCAACCATCAGCACTGCGGCAACAGAAATAGAGGAAGTTGAACAACTAAAGCGCAGAGATGTTCAAGCTGGACTCCAGCGCGGAATCAACTTCACCGGAGCGGTGCGAGAGATTCTAGCTTATGTCCAGCAGTATAGTATCGAGCAAACCCTGCTCGGTGGTTGCGTTCTCAGCCTTGCTGCAGAACAAACTGCTGATTCAGTACATATCCTAATAATGGCTGACCCCATAAAAGTAGCCACAGCAATGGCAAACACTAGCATTGAAGGTATGGAGTCAATCAACGGGAACTCATTAGCATTTGAATACAATGGTCAACAATTCTTCATCGAGCACCTCAGTGAAGAACTCTATAATAAGCGACTAGAAAATCTAGTTCCCGGCTCTTCAGACAATGACTTCTACATTGAATACGCACACCAACTTTTAACCTACAACGTCCAATCTAGACGCCACCGTGATGCTCACGGCGCAATAGGCAACTCCTCAGACATAGAACTAAAAAGAGTCAACCCTGCTAAAGATTCTTCTAGCGTAGTAAAAACCATGGTTGAATCTAGTCGCCTCGGTATAGCATTACCTAGAGATGAACAAAACATCATAGACGACACACTCTCAAACGGTCTGCAAAACTCCGAAAACTCAGTAGCAGCCACTGAGAACTTCCTCAGCCAACTATCGCAATTCACTCAGTACCACGATGAAAAAAATACGAGTCGCCTACTGAACTCAAAACTCGCAGAAGACACCTTAGGTGATATTCTAGGCTGTGACACCAAGAAACTGGACAGAACCTTCTACAAAATAAAACGAAAAACTCAAAGAAATACTCCCCACAGCGAAATCTGGTTAAGTGCTATCCAGTGCCTAGAGAACACAGAAGAAAGTCACTGCAACGAGGCTCTAACTCTCCTGCATAATAGTCAATCAGGATACTCATTATTAAAAACCAAGCAAGACACACAGAATAGCTCCAAGCTCATCGAATTAAAAGGCGTCAACAATCTACATATCAAAATCGACCGACGAGGCCATTAACAATACTAACTTAAATATTCTAACACAACTCATGATCAATAAACACTTCATACTCAGTATTGCTACAACTTGTAGTTTAGCCATCTCATCCCACGCCGCTACCGCTCTAGCACCAGGAGACATCTCCATTGTTGGCTTCAGCACTGATGGTTTCGATCAATTTGCTTTCGTCACCTGGGTTACTCTAGATGAAACCACAGATGTACAGTTTACCGATTATGGATGGAGCCCCAATGACAACAGCTTCACAATAGGATCACCAACCGATGACTCACTTACTTGGTCAACTGCTGGCAACTCTGTAGCAGCAGGAACATTAGTAGTGATTACTGCGGATGGCACTTCTAGCACAGTTGCCAATGGAGTAGGTGCTATTACTGCTGGCGGATTAGGTACATTCTCTTCTTCTGGAGAATCTCTTTTCGCCTACACTGGTCCCGAATCAAGCCCAAGCTTCATTTTTGGACTCTACACGCACCAACCCACTTGGGACATTGCTGCAAATGTAAACGCATCCGACGCCACCGACTCCAGCCTACCAGACACCCTAGGCATTGGCTCTAACTTCATACCTATTACATCCACGAGCCCTAACGACAACGTCTTATGGGATTCTGACAACGGAGGTGTCAGTTTTTCAAATCTAGCCGAAGCAAAAGCCCACTCATTAAACTCCAATAACTGGCTCATTGAAAATGACGACGACGGCACAGGCGCCTTCTCAGATAACCTACTAACTGATCTCAATGTAGCAGCAGGAGGATCATTCAGCACACAAGTACCTGAACCCTCTACCTCACTATCCACACTATTAGGATTAGGACTAATTTGTTTTTCACGTAGGAGAAAGTAAGCACATAAGCTAAACCTTCAATAACTAAGTATAGCCTTAGGTAGATAAGAGTGGTTTACCTCAAGGCTTCAGTCCTCTAATGCAAATCGCATCTCAGCTAGTAATTCATTAGCCTTAGTGAAATCTACATCTTCAGGGAGCTTACATGTCTCATAAGACTTAGAAATATCAGCCATCTTATCCTCCGCCATCGTGAGCAATTCCTCATACTGAAATTCGCCATTACGCACCTTCATCAAGAAATCAACATTAGGGCTACGCAGCTGAATCGTCCCTTCCTTAGCGATCATTTCCGCTATCTCAAGCAGACGCAAAGTATGCATCATATTCTTAGAATCATATCCCCTGCCATGCTCACTATTCACTAGATAACGGTTCTCATTTCTGTTCTTTACCCAGTTCCAGTATTCCTTATGTTGCTTGCAGTGCTTCTTAAAGCCATCAATATTACACACCATCCATCCCAGCGCCTCTTCCTCTTTCCGCACACTGCTACAAAGAATACTAGGCTCCCCAGACCGCGAGAATAATCCTCGGTAATGAGGACCACGGAACAACGAATACGTATTCGCCGCATGATTCACAGCAGTTGCCCCAAGCTCGGTTTCAACCAGCCCATGAATCTTCAGCCAGTCCCCCAGCTTCACAGCTCCCTGCCCCGCCATCACGTAGCAAAAATCACGCAACTCTAACCGCTCCTCTGGCTCAGGATTTACTATCTTCTTATTCAAGCCCCGCGCCTTCCGCACCTGCGCCAACGCATAACCAGCAAAATTCATCTCGCACTTCTTAGTCAGAAACATCTGCGGGTCTATCTTATCCATCACAGGATGACGATACCGCACACAATCATCCGGTATAAACAACAACTCCAAAGCATTAGGATTACTCTTCATCAGCAGTTCCACAAACCTCCCCAACTCATAATAAACCTCATCCCCCTTCTCATCCTGCACCTGTTCTATACTCTCCGCCGCTGTCAGAAACGAAGTCGGAGCCGCAAACAACCCACGCAGATCCTCATCAGACTCCGGTGTATTTGTCCCATATGCCTGACTACCACCCACCGCCTCAAACAACAACAAATCCGGTCTCCTGATCCTATCCAAAGTAAACTCACTTTTCCGCATCAGAGGTAAGTTTTTCCCACTCTGCAAAGATCTCAATAGCAGATCATCCACAGCAGCATCTCGTCCCTTAACATCAGAAACATGCATCAGCGTATCGGGAAAATCTCTATTCACTTCCTTCTCCAGAAACTCATCCAGTGCAGAGATCCTAGGCATCTTCTCTTTCTCCCCACTCGCTGATTTATACACCAGCAACTCATCAACCACAGAGTGCAATGACTCAGGCAGATAATCTAACAACTCCGCAAACTCCACCGGCGCTGGTTCATTTCTATCCTCCACGTAAAGAACCGCCAGACTCGACCGCAGACAATACAAATAACTCTTCGCCCTTACCTCATCACCAGCAAGTGCACCCTTCCACATCTGCTTAGCCAACCCACGATAATGATCATACAGCCCTCTCCCAGCAAACACCTCACCATAAGTCGCCCTCCAGTCCGCTAGAAAACCATCCTTCTCACGATAAACAATCGGAGAATGCAGCCACTCCGAAAGCGCACCATTCGACTTCTTCAATAAACCAAGAGCCTTCCGCACATCCCACCCACCGGGATCAAGATCATCCTTAATCGCTATCTCTATCGTCTCCTTGGGTGCCTGAACTTTCAAATACTCATGTTCAGTATATCGATAAATAAACCGAATATCATAATCACTATCAGGCGAAGCAAAACCCCACGCCCTGCTCCCAGACTCACACGCATAAAGAACCTCTACCCCATACTCCACCTCGATCCTGTCGAGTAATTCATTAATTTCTTCCTTCATTTTAATACAATACTACCTATTTAACCTCACCTCTTTGAACACGCTCATATGCTCCCTTCTTATTTCCTCTCTAGTCATCTCACTATTCACCCTCCTGCTGAGCTCCAACCCTAACAGAAGCACATGCCATGAATCCACCTCATATCCATACTTGTATTGGGCTAACTCCATATAAACATTCTTATTATAGCTCCCATCCTTTATGAATAAGAGCACAGATCTTAAGTCATACCTATACCCATAGTCGATACTGTATCTCACATCATTCCCATCTACCGGCACATCCACAACCATCACCTCCCGCTTAGGATGTAACTTCACATAATCATCCGCAACACCTATATAATAAATCCTAATTACCCAATACAACGTCACAACAAACAGCAACAACCAATAAATAAACCTCAACACCCACTTAAAAACAAATGGTGCATGTTCAGTAGCAACGTTAAACCATGTAACAGGAAAAGCTAAATAACGAATCTTCACTACATCATCATAGAAAACATGATCGTTAATTCAAGAGCTGATAGCAGTAGACCTACGTCTCCAAACCTCTAGAGCCTATTTTTCAGCATGCAAGAGGTATCATCGCTTAGACCGATACATCACAGATGAAAAAAGTCCGAGTCCTAGCGAAATGAAAATCACCCCAAAATACACCTGATCTATTTTCGTCATAGAATCCGCCTCACTCCCAGGCTCCGCAAACAATCCAGCCCATATACCTGCGATAATGAAAGCCACGCCTCCAAGCATGATGACTAGTCTATCTTTTACTCTATGTGACACAGGATGATATCCTCCCTTGTGATTCACCCATAGATAGGTCGCAACCATTAGAACTGCATGTACCAATAAGGCTGCTACTATTGACCTCGTTAGCCCTAGAACCGCGAAAGATAGAATCCCCATGAACCCATTCAAAAAGAATGCGCCACTCATTTTACCAAATATAGCCACCAGCATAATTATGGGTTAAATCGATTAAAAAAAGCGCTACCGCTTTCACGGTAACGCTTATTTAGAACGATGTTAAAGGAGGACTATGCCTTCTTTACGTTTGAGATGTGAATAGGACCATCGAGCTCTTCGATGCCACCTTCTTGGTTCTCTTGTGTTGGCTTAACTGCCTTTTTGATCTTGCGGACACCTTCGACGATGACTTGTTGTTTCGCTGCGTTTACAGAGAGAACAGTGCCAGATTTGCCTTTATGGCCTCCAGCGATCACTGTGACGTTGTCGCCTTTTTTAACGTGAGTCTTCATGTTATTTAGTTGCTTTGAGTTAGTGGTTTAGAGCACCTCAGGAGCAAGGGATACGATCTTCATGAACTTCTTCTCGCGGAGTTCACGAGCTACAGGTCCGAAAATACGTGTACCTTTAGGGTTATTATCCTTGTCGATTACAACGATTGCGTTGCTGTCGAAACGAAGGATAGAACCGTCCTGGCGGCGGATAGGAGCAGCAGTTCTTACGACTACTGCTTTGATTACGGCGCCTTTCTTAATAGATGCAGTAGGGATAGCTTCACGCACGTGTGCTGTGATGATGTCTCCTACATTAGCTACCTTGGAACGAGTTCCGAGGACACCGATCATTTTTGCTGAACGAGCACCGGTGTTGTCGGCAATCGATACGCTTGATTCCATTTGGATCATGATATTAGTGAGTGTATATTGGTTGATTAGTGAGTTAGGATCTCAGAGAGAACCCAGCATTTCTTCTTAGAAATTGGCTTAGTCTCAGTGATGCGGACTTTGTCGCCTACTGCTGCCTTACCTTCTTCATCGTGTGCGTAGAACTTTTTAGTCTTCTTAACGATTTTCTTGAAGCGTGGGTGTGGAACGCGGGCTACGTATTCTACAACAATGGTCTTATCCATGGATGTGGAGACTACGTTACCTACCCGTGTCTTACGTAAATGTGTATTTTCGCTCATAGTATGTATGTTTTTCTATGTAATTATTGAGCAGCTTTGTTGTTTAGCACAGTAAACAATGTGTTTACTTGAGCTATTTCACGGCGGACTGCTTTGATACGGGCGGTATTCTCTAGCTGTCCAGTGGACGCTTGGAGACGGAGATTGAGACCTTCTTGCTTGAGGTCACGAAGTTTGTTAGAGAGTTCATCTGCTGAGAGCTCGCTAAGTTCTGTGAATTTTGCCATAATAGTAGTTTTTCTATTGTTTGGTTATAAGTTTAGCTTACTTCGCTAGCTTGTTACGCTCTACGAATCTTGTGCGGAATCCGAGCTTGTTTGATGCAAGACGGAGTGCTTCTTTTGCAGCTGATTCAGGAACACCTGCGACCTCAAAGATCATAGTTCCTGGCTTGATTACAGCTACCCAGCGGTCAACAGCACCTTTACCTTTACCCATACGAGTTTCTGGCGGGCGTCCTGTTACTGATTTGTGTGGGAATACACGGATCCAAACTTTTCCTTTACGTTTAAGGAAGCGGTTGATTGAGATACGGCATGCTTCGATCTGACGGTTACTCATCCATGAGCGACCGAGTGACTGGAGACCGAAATCTCCGAAGCTTACGTCTGTTCCACGTTGCGCATTTCCACCGCGATTTCCTCGCTGTGTCTTGCGGAACTTGGTGCGTTTTGGCATTAAAGGCATAGTATTATTTCTTTCTAAATGTTAGTGTTTAGTTTCTGAAGTATTAGCCTTGGCGCTCTGGGCGTCCACCGCGTTCGTTACGTCCACCACCTCGGCGACCACCACGGTTGCCTCGGTTGTTTCCGCCACCTGCTCCTGGCTTCTCTTCTTTCTTGTTGATCCAAACTTTGACACCAATGATGCCATAAGTTGTTGCTGCTTCTGCGAATCCGTAGTCGATCGGCACACGTAGAGTCTGTAGAGGCACTTTGCCTTCACGATACCACTCTGCACGGGCGATGTCTGCACCACCGAGGCGTCCTGAACAACGAACACGGATGCCATCAGCACCGAATTCCATTGTTGTCTGGAGAGCTCTCTTCATAGCGCGGCGGAATGCAATACGACGCTCAAGCTGAACGGCGATGTTTTCTGCTACGAGCTGAGCATCAAGCTCAGGTTTGCGGATTTCGAGGATGTCGATTTTAACTGAACATCCACCACAGATCTTGGAGATGTCATTTGTCATTTTCTCGATCTCTGAACCTTTACGGCCGATAACGAGTCCTGGACGTGATGTGTGGAGTGTTACTCTTACGCTGTTCCATGCACGCTCGATTGTGACGCGTGATAGTGCTGCGAACTGAAGACGACCTTTGATATACTTACGAATCTTAAGATCTTCGTGGAGTTTGTCTGCGTAGTCGTTTCCTGTGGCGTACCACTTAGAGCGCCAGTCCTTGCTTAGTGCGAGGCGGAATCCGATTGGATTTACTTTTTGTCCCATAATTGTGTTATGTTAGTGTTGTTAGTGTATTATGCCTCGACTGGCTTAGGAGCGAGGGTGATGTAGATGTGGCTAGTGCGCTTTAGGATACCGCCTGCAGATCCACGTGCACGTGGCTTGAAGCGTTTGAATGTAGGGCCTACGCCGACTGTGGCTTCTTTGACGATGAGATCATCGGCATCGAGGTCATGATTGTTTTCTGCGTTTGCTACTGCACTTTTCAGAGTCTTGCCGATTAGAAATGCTGATTTCTTTGGAGTGAAGTTCAGCGTGTCTAGGGCAGAGGACACTGGTAGGCCTTGAATAGCGCGGGCTACGTCACGAGCTTTTTTAGCGGAGACGCGAGCGAATTTATATGTTGATTTGACTTCCATCGTTCTAGGATGTTGATTGTTTAATTTTGTGTCTTGATTGATGCGATGTCGCCGGGGCGGACCGCGTTGTTAGTGTCATCGAGTCGGATTACTAGGGCTCCAGCTATTTCTGGTCTAACCTCAGCAATCCTTGCTTCTGCTATTTGGCTCTTACCACGTAGGATACGGAATGTCATTCCTATGCGGACTTGCTGCTTCTCCCCAGCATTTAGGATGAGAGTGCCAGATTGGCCATCTATACCTATGATCTTGGCCTCGTGAAGAGAACCTAGGTCTATCTGTGGACGCGGCTTATCTATGATTCCCAGCAATACGTCAAGTCCTCTGATTTCTTTTTCGAGGTTAAGACGTTGAAGGTCATCTGCTACAAAGGCGTGCTTTAGGTATTCTCGTACCTGAGCGGTGAGAGTCGTCGCGGCTGTTTCCAGCTTAGCGAGGCGGTCCTCGAGCACCTTGCGGTTGGCCACTGCCTGGATGAGGCGCTCGTCATCTGTCCCTAATGGATAGGTTCCGAGAGCTTCGAGTTCCAAGCGAATTTTATTTAACTTCCCCTTAGCACTTATCGTTTCCTGTTTGGAATCAACAAGTGCCTTAGAGAGGCTTTCGTTCTTATCCTGCAACTCTTGAATGCGTTGTTGCAGAATTTGAACGTTGCGAGCATCGGCTCCCACTTCATCTTGTCCGAGCTCTTGCGCCTGAACCATAACCGCACTCGCCGCGAGGAGACATGCTCCTGTGCTGAATATGGTGATAGTTTTGGCGAAAGATTTCATAATTAGAAGTGGGTGAGAGTTAAGAATTACTTCTTACCTACTGTTCCGTGTGCTTTGAAGATACGAGTCGGGGCGAATTCACCGAGCTTGTGTCCAACCATATTCTCAGTTACGTATACAGCGACAAATGATTTGCCGTTGTGAACTGCGAAGTTAAGTCCGACGAAGTCTGGTGTGATCATTGATCTACGGCTCCATGTCTTGATTGGCTTTTTATGGCCTGACTGAGCTGCTGCAGCATCGATTTTTTCGAGAAGCTTTTGGTCAACGAATGGTCCCTTTTTTAGTGATCTTGGCATAAGTTTAGTTTCAGTTAGTGGTTATAGATTATTTATTCTTTGTCTTACGACGCTGAACGATGACTTTGTCTGATGCTTTACGCTTCTGACGTGTCTTCTGACCTTTTACGTGACCCCAAGGTGACTTGAGGTGCTGACGGCCACCACCGGACTTGGACTTACCCTCACCACCACCATTCGGGTGATCAACTGGGTTCATACACATTCCGCGAACTGTTGGGCGAATACCCATCCAACGTGAACGACCCGCTTTAGCAGATACTACGTTCATGTGGTCTCCGTTGCCTACTTTACCAATGGTGCAGAGGCAACGTTCGTTGAACTTACGGATCTCTCCAGATGGCATCTTAACAAGTGCGATTCCTTCCTCACGGTTAGAAAGCACTGCTTGCTGTCCAGCTGAACGAGCGATTTTGCCGCCTGATCCAGGGATAAGTTCAATGTTGTGAATTGATGTTCCGAGTGGAACGTTACTGAGTGGAGTTGCGTTACCCGGCTTAGGTGTTGCTGTCTCACTTGATACAACTGTTGCGCCTACTTCTAGTCCGTGTGGAGCTAGGATGTATGCTTTCTCTCCGTCTGTGTATTGGATGAGTGCGATACGGCATGTTCTGTTAGGATCATACTCGATACCTACCACAGTTGCTTCTACGTCGAACTTACGACGCTTGAAGTCGATAAGTCTGTATTTTTTCTTGTGACCTCCACCGATGTGACGGCATGTAATGCGGCCTTGGTTGTTACGTCCACCTGATCTTTTCTTTACACGGAGGAGTGACTTCTCAGGAGTTGTCTTAGTGATCTCCTCAAATGTATTCCAGACCTTGTATCGGTTTGATGGTGTTACTGGTTTGAATGTTTTCATTGTTCGCTATTCTTTTCGATTTTTAATGTTTCGTTTTGCAGCGTAGTTACTAGACGAGGTCTAGTGATTCACCTTCTTTGAGGCGCACGATGGCCTTTTTCCAGTTTGCTGTGCGGCCTGCGTCTGCTCTACGTTGGCGCTTCTTCTTGCCATCATAGTTACATGTGCGGACTGCTTCTACTTTCACACCGAAGAGTTGCTCTACGGCGCGTTTGATTTCGAGTTTGTTTGCCCTTTGTGCCACTTTAAGAACGACTTCGTTGTTCTGCTCCTGAAGGAGAGTTGCTTTTTCGCTGAGGCGAACTGTGTCGATGACTTGGTAAATGTCTTTCATCTGATTGGTTCTAGTTCTGGTTAGTGGTTATGCAGTTCTCTTAGAGAGTGTCTCGTATGAGTCTTCTACAATGATGACTGCGTTAGCGTGAAGGATCTGCTCGATGTTTACTTCATCAGCTGTGATGAGTTGCACACCTTGAACGTTACGTCCAGCAAGGTAAGTTTTCTCATCGAATGACTTAGCAATGATGAGTGTCTTCTTAACATCTGTGATCTCTCTCACAGCTGAGATGAATGACTTTGTCTTGCCGTCCGCGATAGCGAAAGAAGAGATAGATGCTACCTCATCAGCTGCGATCTTTTCACCGAGTGCCTTACGAAGCGCAAGCTTACGTGTGCTCTTAGTTACTTTCTTAGAGTAGTCACGTGGACGAGGTCCGAATACTACACCACCACCTACGAAAATAGGTGCTGAGCGAGCTCCGTGACGTGCGCCACCTGTTCCCTTTTGCTTATAGATCTTCTTACCAGATCCGCGGACTTCTCCACGTGTCTTAGTACATGCTGATCCTGTTCTGCGGTTAGCGCGGTATGCTACGATGAGATCGTGCACTGCTTGGTTACCCTTAGATGTTCCTGAGATAACAGTGATGTTAGCTGAGGCTGCGTCTTCGAGTGAAAGTTGTTTTACTGACATTACAGTTGTTTCTTTCTATGGTTGATTATGATTTAGCCTTAGCTGCTTTGATTGCAGGGCGGACGGTAACGTAACCTCCGTTAGGTCCTGGAACAGCACCTGATACGAGGATAACATTGTCTTCAGGGCGAACCTGTACGATTTTAAGATTCTGAACTGTGCGGTTATATTGACCGTGACGTCCTGGCATCTTCTTGTTCTTCCAGATACGTCCTGGCCATGTACCAGCACCAACACCACCGGGGCGTCTGTGCATCATGTGACCGTGTGAGTCTGGCTGACCTGCGAAGTTGTAACGCTTAACAACACCTTGGAAACCTTTACCCTTAGTTGTGCCGATCACATCAACGGCCTGACCGTCTGTGAATACAGCTGCTCCTGGGTGAGCTTCTTCTGTGTTTGGTAAGTCTGCATCAGATGCAAAACGGAATTCTTTGATTTGCTTCTTAGCTGTTCCGTTGTTCTTCTTGATGTGGCCGAGCTTTGCTTTATTAATGCGTTGCTCTTTCTGCTCATCATAACCGATCTGAACTGCTGAATAGCCGTCAGTTTCAGTTGTCTTAACTTGGAGATACTCGTTTCCTGATACGTCGATAACGTTAACTGGAATCATGATTCCCGCTTCCTTATCGAAAACACGAGTCATTCCTATCTTTTTTCCTAATAGTCCTAGTGACATAGTATTAAATGGTTGGGGTTCGTGGCTCAGATTTTGATTTGAATGTCGACACCTGCTGGTAGGTTAAGCTTCTTGAGCTCATCTACCGTGCGTGCTGTTGGGTCTAGAATATCAAGAACGCGCTTGTGTGTTCTAATTTCGAACTGGTCTGCTGCCTTCTTGTTTTGGTTAACTGAGGCGTTCACTGAGAACTTCTCAACTCTTGTCGGCAGAGGAATCGGTCCAGCTACCTTGGCTCCTGTGCGCTTGGCAGTCTCTACGATTTCGAGCGCAGAACGATCGATTGCTCGATGATCGTATGCACGAAGTCGGATTCTTATCTTTTGGTTTTGCATGTTGGTTTGTGTTGTATGTTATTGATTAAAAATAGATTCACATCTCCGATCCATCATTTAATAGTTGAGAATCTGAACAACTTACTGCTAAAAAGTTCGTATTTTCGTGTATAAAGTATGCATAAAGGGCATTCACACGGTCACCAAGACGAGCGAGATTTCCTCGCATAGCCATGTTTTCCGGAGCTGCACCCGATAGTTTTACCTGATTTAGTGCTTCATTTCTTATCTGAGGCACGATGTGGGGCGGCGAACTTACCTAGAAAACGCAATCTGACAAGCCCTATTTTATTTTTTTTGAAATTTTATTTTTTCTTGTGTGTCTACAGAGAAAAAGTGACTCTTTTTTACGCCTCCTACCCAATGATAGTATCAATCTACCCAAAGAACCTAAAATTATGAAAATCACCTTGTCCAACAACACTCTGATCAACCACATCGCTATCGGCTGCACATCATTAACCACTTGTTTACTATTCCCTTCTCCGCTCCACGCCAAGGAAACTGTTGAAAAGGTAGCATCTCAAGAACTCAAACCAACTTTCTCAAAAGACAAATCAGCTGACGCCATATTAAAGGTCGCCAACGCCGTCGCAGACTGGCAACTAGCCAACCCCTATAAGAAGGAAGATACCGACTGGACTGAAGGCGCCCTCTGGACAGGCCTCACAGCCCATGCAGAAACCTCCGGCGACGATAAGTACATCCAAGCGATGCTCAATGTCTCAGAGGGCATCGAATACAAACTCGGAGCTCGCACCCACTTCGCAGATGATCACTGCGTAGGCAGACTCCACCTCTGGAACTACCTCAGAGACGAACGCCCCGAGCAATTAACCCCAACTAAAGAAACCCTCGACCATTTCCTTGCCGTCCCCCACACCGAATCCCTCAAATGGGTAAATCACATTCATTTCCGCGAACTCGCATGGTGTGACGCTCTCTACATGACTCCCCCAACCATCGCCGCTCTTCACGCAGCAACCGGAGACCAAAAATATCTCGATAAAACCGACGAGCTCTGGTGGAAATCATCCGATTACCTATACGACACAGAAAGCAGCCTCTATTTCCGCGACAGCAAATATTTTCCACCCACAAAAGAAGCCAATGGTGAAAAAGTATTCTGGTCACGCGGCAACGGCTGGGTCTTCGCCGGCCTCTGCCAACTCCTCCAGCACATGCCAGCAGATCACCCCACTCGCGGTAAATACATCCAGCAGTTTAGAGAAATGGCAGCCAAGCTCAAGAGCATCCAACTAGAAGACGGCTCCTGGCACGCCTCGCTACTAGATCCAGACAGCTTCCCAGTTCCAGAGTCCTCAGGCACCGCGTTTTTCGCCTATGGATTTCTCTGGGGCATCAACAATAACATCTTAGATGCTGAAGAGTATCAAGCCACTTCCTATAAGGCTTGGGACAGACTAGTAAACTGCGTTCACCCAGATGGAAAGCTCGGATTTGTTCAGCCAGTCGGCGAAAACCCAAAATCAGTCACCTACGACCAAACTGCGGTTTATGGTGTTGGTGCATTCTTGCTCACAGCACATGAACTCCATAAACACCTCATCCTGTCAGACGCTAAAATCGCTGAATTCTCAGCACTCAACTCAGACACCCACGTCCGCCTCAATGAAACAGTAGAAATCCCATGGACAACCGTCACAGAGAAACTCCCAGGAACAAAAGCAACTGACATTGCAATCAGAGACACCATTCGCGGTTATTTCCACCAGCCCCAGATCATCGATGAAAATAAAGACGGCACCCCAGAGTCCATCCTCTTCACCGCAGATTTCACCCCACAGGAAAATCGCAAATTCCAACTCGTAACCCTAAAGGACACCCGCCCTCAATTCCCTAACAATAGACTCGAAGCACGCTTCGTCCCCGAAAGAAAAGATGACTTCGTCTGGGAAAACGACCGCATAGCTTTCCGCGCATACGGTCCAGCGCTCGCAGTAGAAAATGCACGCGGCGGATTCGATGTCTGGACTAAATCAGTCCGCACCCCAGTAGCTAACGATTGGTACAAATCAGGAGACTACCACAAAGACCACGGTAAAGGACTAGATGGCTACAAAGTAGGCGACACCCTAGGCTGCGGAGGACTCGGCTACCTCGACTCCAACAAAAAACTCATCACCAGCCCCGTATTCTCAACATCCGAAGTTTTAGAAAAAGGTCCCATCCGTCTCAAGTTCAAGCTCACCTACGAACCAGTAGAAGTAGATAGCGCCAAAATCACCGAAACCCGCACCATCACCATGGACGCCGGCGACCACCACTTCACCGTAGACTCAAGCTTCGACATCAAAGGCGATGCCTCCAATGTAAAACCAGTAACCGGACTCGCCATCAGAAAAGCCAAACAGAAACCAACCATCTTCACTGGCAACTTCCTCGCCTACGCAGATCCTATCTTGGCAAAAGACGGCATAGTTACAACCTACATCATGAATCAGCCCACTGCGCCAGACGAATACATCACAGGAAAAACAAACCTCCTCAAAATCCTCGCCAATGATCTAAGCAAACCCACACGCTACCAAGCAGGAGCCATGTGGAATAAAATCGAATCCAAAAGCGACCCAGAACTCGAACTAAAAATCTACAACGCTAGTCACGCGCTCAAACACCCAATCAAAGTCCAATAATTAAAACTAGTGCTACGTCTTGCTTAAAATATTGGATAGGCGCAGATGATTTTTCTCGAAGGTAAGGCGTGAGAAAGGAATGAGTTGGGATTCATGACTGACGAATAACGAAGCTTTCTTGAAAAAGCATCAACCTTCCTCAAAGCTTTCGACCGTAGGGAGCTAATATTTACCACTTTCCTCATCTTAAAAACCTATCCAACATTTTAGGTGAGACGCAGCACTAGACCTTAACAGCGCTCCAGTCTAGAGCCTGAGCGTCCTTCGTGGACATAATCGGCACCTCAACCCCCCAAGGCAAATCTAACACAGAGGATAGCGGATTAATACTATGCTCCGCATAAGGATGATAAGCCTGATCGGTCAAATAACTCACCATAGCTGTCTCACTATGTACCGAAAATCCATGCGCAAAATTGCTAGGCACAAAAAGCTGATTGGGTAAATCCTCATCATCACTCGAAAGCTTAAACTTGCTCCACTGACCATAACTAGGAGAATCAGGGTCAACATCCAGAATAATGTCCGTAATACTCCCTTGCAGCACAGTAACCAATTTATTCTGAGCAAAAGGCAACTGGTAATGAAGCCCTCTTATAGTGTTTTTTACAGAATGAGAAATATTGTGCATCACCCACAAGCACTGAGGAAACACCTCGTCATAACTCGACTGAAACCAGCCGCGCTCATCTTCATATCTAGGGGAACGCAATGTAATAGGAGAATCCATAGTTAAAGGTGATTGTTAGGGTCTTGTTTGAGCATGAATTTGAGATAATGGCTATAATCAGAATTACCATACGGCTCAATATTTGCCATTATTGTTTCAGCCGTGATCCACTTTTTAAGATACGCCACCTCCTCCGGGCAACCTATCTTTAGACCCATCCTGTTCTCAATCGCCTGAATAAAGCCAGAAGCCTCACTGATCGATCTATGAGTCCCAGTATCAAACCAAGCAAACCCTCGATTCAGTTTCTGCACAGAAAGAGCCTTTTTCTCCATATAAAGACGGTTCAAATCAGTAATTTCTAGCTCTCCACGAGCAGAAGGCCTGATCGTAGCCGCCATATCAGAAGCGTGCTCATCATAAAAATAAACCCCTGTAACCGCTAACTGCGACTTGGGCTTCTCCGGCTTCTCCTCGATGGAAACTGGAACCCCATCCTCATCCAGCTCAATCACCCCATAGGCAGCCGGGTTAGTAACATGACATACCAAAAGATGAGCACCTTCCAACTGCTGACTAGCCGCCACAAGATGCTGTGTCAAATTATGACCATACAACAAATTATCACCAAGCACCAAACAGCACGGTGAACCATCCAGAAAATCTTTCGCCAAGATCAAGGCTTCCGCTATCCCCCTAGGTGCTTCCTGCACCTCATACTGAAGCCTTATCCCCCACTGCGAACCATCACCTAACAGATCTTCAAAACTCTTCTTATGCTGATCCGTAGTGATCACCAGAACCTCTCTGATATCAGCCAGCATCAGCAAGCTAAGTGAATAAAAAATCATCGGCTTATCATGCACAGGAAGAAGATGTTTCGAGACACCTATAGTCAGCGGATACAATCGTGAACCTGTCCCCCCAGCGAGTAAAATTCCTTTTCTAAATGATTGCTTCATATTATTTATTTTAAAGATCTATTATCCTGTCAAAGACCGTGCTCCTGCATCCAAAGTTCCAGAATGGCTAAGCTGAGTAGCTGCTTTATCGGCAAGAATTCGCGAGTTCGTTCAGCATCCCTACGCAACCGCCCTATCATTTCCATATCAAAAAGTTGACGCCGCTGAAAGCTTTCTGAACCAATCGCACTATCGAGCAACTTCGTGATCTGGCCAAAATAAGCTTCAGATTCCGTTGGAAAATAGAATGGTTGCTTACTGCGCTGACAGTGAGCCTCGGGATAATACTTCGCCGCCATCTGTCGCCAGATAAACTTACCCCTAGTTCCATTTAGCTTAAGCTGATTAGGCAAGTTAAATGCAAATTCAATCAATCGATGATCAAGAAACGGCATTCGGTATTCAACAGAATGCGCCATACAATTACGCTCCTGACGAATGATCGCCCAGTCTTGCAACCAGCTCTGAAATTGATACATCAGTTGACTTTCTAATAAATCGCCATCACCCGTGATCGCCGCTTGCTCGTATGGCTCATGCAGCACCTCCAACTCCACCTTAGAAAATAAACTACGTAACTCCACCCCTTTCTCCGCTTTACTCAGATGATGATAACCCGAAAGGTAGCGATTAATTTTACCTTTACCGGAGCCTCCTATATCAGCAGGAAATGCAGAGATCTTATTCAGAAGAAATGCCGGCGTCAACTTAATGCCTATCGCAGCCATTTGTCGCCCCAGCACTCCTAGCCTTTCCGCTAGCAACATGATCTTATGAAACGAATAACCACAGAACAACTCATCAACCCCCTCACCTCCAATCGCCACCCTGCAACCAGCATTATGCGTAGCTCCAGCCAAGCGATCAAATGCCAAAATAAGAGCATCACCAACAGGCAACTCCATCTGCGAGATCACTCGAGGAAGTGAAGCGAAATCGTCTGGACCTAGTATCACTTTAGTGTGTGGAATAGAGTAATGTTCACAAAGAGCAGCCGCTTCCACCACTTCATCAGACCGCGCTCCAAACCCCGCAGTAATAGCCGTCACAGGCGTTCCTAGTTGATGAATCTCCGATAACAAAACCGAAGAGTCAACCCCAGCCGAAAGATGCACAGCAATTGGAACCTCTGAAATAAGCGCAGTACGAATACTAGACTGAGTAAGCTCATAAAGCTGATCGACAGCATCACCCTCTTCCATTTTCTGAACACGAGGCTCAATACGAAACCATTTCTTAAGCGACTGCCCCTCAGCATTAATAATAAGCGTATGACCTGCAGGTAATATCTGAATTGCCCTGAACAAAGTGTCAGGCTCCGGAACATACCTCAAAGAAAGATAAGCCGGAATCGCTGAGTGATTAAGTGCTTTAGTAACTCCAACTTTATGCAAACCACGTATCTCAGACGAAAAATAAAAACTCCCCTCATGCTGAGAATAGTAAAGCGGTTTTTGTCCACTTCGATCACGCGCTAAAATAAGCTCACCACGTGTATGATCAAATATCGCAATAGCAAACATCCCATTCAGCCTCTGCAGGAAATTACCGCCCCATTGCTGATAAGCAGCTGGAATAATTTCAACGTCGCACTGAGTCTGAAATTGATACCCAAGAGACTCCAACTCCCTTTTGAGTTCTTTAAAATTATAGATCTCACCATTGCAAACCACTGAAATCTTTCCATCATTAGTATGGAAAGGCTGCTGCCCATTTGAGACATCCAAAATCGCCAACCTCGTCATCCCCAACGCCGCCAATGGCGTGTGCATATATCCATCACCATCAGGCCCTCGGTGCCGCATCGTATCAGCCATCAAGAGAAGCTTGTCCTGCGAGTCTGAGCCATACCATCCGAATATTGCACACATAGTAAGATTAGCTGTTAGAGATCAGTAAAGGTTTATTCAGAACATGCTGAGCGGCATCTTTACCCATCTGCATCGCACTGTGCATCGCAGGGTAAGCGAACCCCCCCTGACGCCCCGTAGAGGTAAGTTTCTCAACACTATCCACCCAGTCCATGATGACTTGTAGATGACGATCAAAGCCGTTAGTAAAAATAGGATATCCATGCGCATTCCTCATCAACTTCTTATCCACAATCTCATCTTCCATACAGATCCCTTCAGCAGCAAGGTCGCCTAATACTTGTTGGTAAAATTCATCTGAACCCTGCCACTTTTCATCACCAACTTCACAGGTGGACTCAACAATCAAAATAGTGTGACCACCAGGTATCACCTCCAAACCCGCATTTTTAGGCTCCCCAACACGATGAAAGCAAAGGCTACGATAATAAGTATAAAGCCCCTCCATACAGCGATCTTTATTAACCAGAAGAGCGAAAATAACAGTAGGCTTGTACCGAAGTCGTGAAACAGCGTGACTAACTTTTTCAGGAGCCTCAGCCTTGGAAAAATCTACTAAATAATGCAGCGGAGCAGTGTTGATAATATGCTCACCTTGAAAACGCTTCTCTTCGCCATCATGGCTGTAAATCACCTCCCCGTTACACGGCGATATTTTAGAAATACGTGCCTCTGTTAGAATAGCCCCACCAAGCCTCTCAAATTCCCTAGCAAGCGAACGAGGCAGAGCTTCAGAACCTGTCCTAGAGTAATGCAGCGTCTCCGTATCTAGTGCAGACTCTACCACATCAGCTACATCGTTTGCCTTCTGCCTCTTAAAAGACGGGATCAACTTCCGCAGAACATCCACCGCCGACAAACGAGGCATCTTCCTACGGATAAATTCTGCCGATAGATCCCTCGGATGAATCCCCCAATACTTATGAGTAAATTCTTCAAAGAAATACTCATACAGAGGAGCCCCATAAAACGCAATCAGAGCAGATTCAGCATTTTCAATATTAGCCTTATGCTTCGCACCCGTGATCTCTGCGATGACCAAACCAAGAACACACCGACCCAAAGTAATCGGCGGCATAGCCTTCAGCATATCTTTAAATTGAAGCGGATACCGACAACTCGAATCCCCCCAGCGAATACGAGCATCAAGCGCTGCCTCAATCCGCTCTTCCCCCATAAGCTCAGCACAGTCTTCGAAAATCTCCTTATTGAAAGCATGCAACATATGAACTCCAAAGTCGCAAGTATTCTCACCGAAAGGAAAACCAGCGGCCAAACCACCAACACGTGATTCTTTCTCCAAAATCGTAACTTTTACTCCTCCACGAGCTAACGTGAGCCCAGCATACAACCCGCAAACACCTGCGCCAATGATGAGCACGGACACCTGAGAATTAGAAATATTTTGACTCACTTGCACACTTATAACGAAGGAAGATTAGAGGGCTGAAGGTACTGGTCTATCAAACTACGATCCAGCCATTCAATATCGGAATACAACAATGCCTGCCCCATAGTAACATCTCGTTTCAATACAGGCTTCTCCCCTTCAACTTCTAGCGTCACCACCGGCACTTGACCTCCACTTTTAGAAACCTCAGAAACCATCCCATAAACAACATCACTACCTATCCCCTCCTCTATAACCGTGCCAGCAGGAAAATCAGCTTTAGCATAAGCATAAACCTCTGTTGCACGACCTGCCCAAGGCTGCAATAACGCCTCATGTTCTATCACCGCTTTATATATAGCCTTCGGCGTCTCCAAATGACAGAGGTGATAAGGGCGGTAAAAAAGATAATAATGCCCCTGGTCGCTCTGCTGAAGCTTATAATAAGTAAGATACGGCAACTGAACTTCAGCCTCACAGCGAGCAATCACATACACCCCTCCCCCAGGCTCAGCTCCAAGAATATAATCGATAACTCCCTCCTTTGGATACTCACTAAAATCAAACAACTCAAGCGCCTGCTCCACTCGCTCAGCCCTCGGCCCAGTCATACCAGTTTGCGTTGGAAGATAACCTAACGCATTAGCTATAACCGCCATCTCAATATTCAACTTAGTCCCATCGGTATAAGCACAACACTGAACTGGATTTAGATTCCGAATCGCAGCCTCATGAGCTAGCGACTCCACAGTCGCATCTCGCTTAAGAAAGCCTTTTATATTTCCAGCCTGCACAATATCAAACCCCCACAACGTGATTTCCTCTATCATCGTGGCCAAAACCCCGTGCTGATCCCCAGCATCACTAGAAATGATCACACCATACTCGTCAGCCAGTTGTGCCAAATAAGGCCCAAACGCCAGATCAACCTCAGCATTCATAAGGATAACATGCGCCTTACTCTGTATAGCAAGCTCACAGTACCGCAATGCACTCTGAATCGAATTAGTACTTTCCACCAATACATCAACTGGATGTTCTTGCAGTAAATGCTCAACACTATCACCCGTTACACAATCCGCCGTTGCTGCCGAAGTTTTCTCAGCAGCTATAAGTTTCTTATCAGCTATCCAAGTCAACTCCATACCCGGCGTGATACACACTTGATGCGCTATCCCAAACCCCATCGACCCAGCCCCAACCAAACCCACCCTGATAGGAGTATTGGCCTTCTGTAATTTTTTCAGCGTTCTGATCATCGATCCGTTTCAGTCTATAGTTAGTATATTTCTACCCTAGCTTGCGCACAGTCCTGCTACGACTCAAGACGTTTACCCCCATGAATCAAGACTGAGCGTTTTCAGTAAAACAACAACGTAAAACTAAAACTTAAACTCTCGGACCAAATTTTTCATCCACAATCCGCTGAGGAACTGGCTCAAAGCTCGCTGGCTCCATCGTAAATGACGCCCTTCCAGAAGACACCGTACGAAGAGCCGTCATGTAACCAAACATCGCAGCCAATGGCACCTGCGCCTTCAGCGTACTAATGTCACCTTTATTCTCCATGCCACCTATAAGAGCTCGTCTACGATTCAGATCACCCATGATATCTCCCTGATAATCTGTCGGCGTAGAAATCTCCACATCCATCACAGGCTCCAGAAGCTGAGGACCAGCTTTCTCAAACGCATCACGCACTGCAAAAATAGCAGCCACCTTAAACGCATTATCACTAGAATCCTCCTCATGAAACTCACCACCTAAAATATCCACATGCACATCAATCACCGGATACCCTCCAACAGCACCATTACTCATGGAACCCTCAATACCCGCAATGACCGACTTAATATACTCCTTAGGAATAGTCCCTCCAGTAACCTTATTCTCAATCGTAATCCCCTTCCCTTTATCATTAGGACGCACAGCGATGTCCACCACTGCATACTGCCCAGTGCCACCAGTCTGCTTGATCAGCTCACCATGCCCCTTAGCCTCAGAAGAAATAGACTCACGATACGCAATCTGCGGCTTACCCACATTCGCAGCCACATTAAATTCACGCTTCAAACGATCAATAATAATCTCCAAATGCAACTCACCCATACCAGCAATAATCGTCTGACCAGTATCCACATCAGTCTTCACCACAAAAGTAGGATCCTCTTCCTGAAGTCGCTCTAGCCCTACAGACATCTTATCAGAGTCAGCCACCGTCTTAGGCTCCACAGCCATAGCAATAACAGGCTCAGGGAATGATGGAGGCTCTAACAAAATCTGAAATTTCTTATCACATAAAGTATCACCCGTAGTCACATTCTTAATCCCCACATACGCAGCAATATCACCCGCATAAGCAGTCTCTATCTCCTCCGTCTTATCCGCCTGCATCTGGATCAACCTCTGCACACGCTCCTGCTTACCAGTCCGCGGATTATAAACCATATCACCCTTAGAAACCGTCCCAGAATACACACGGAAGAAAACCAACTTACCCACAAACTTATCCGCCCAGAGCTTAAACGCCAATGAACAAAACTTCCCATTATCATCAGACGGAGCCTCCACAGGAGTATCATCATCCGGTGAAACCATCCCCTTCGCCGCATCCACATCCAGCGGGCTAGGAAGATAATCAATCACCGCATCGATCAAAAACTGAACCCCCTTATTCTTAAATGCAGACCCACCAGAAACCGGAATGAAATCATTACTAATCGTCACACGACGAATAGCAGATTTCAAATCAGCCCTAGTGATCTCCTCTTCCATCAAAAACTTCTCACCCAGCTCCTCATCAATGTCCGCAATCTGATCAATAAGATCAAGCCTAGCCTGCTCAGCTATCTCCACCTGCTCACCCTCCAGCTCCTTTACAGAAAATGTAGAACCACACTTGCTATCATCATGGAAAATAATCGCCTTCTGGTTCACCACATCTATCTGCCCACGCAGATTCTCCTCAGCCCCAATAGGAATCAAAATCGCCCCAGCATTCGCACCCAACTTCTCACGAACATCATTCAGCACATAATCAAAGTTAGCCCCAGTCCGATCCATCTTATTCACGAACACAATCCTCGGCACCTTATACTTAGTAGCCTGTCTCCACACCGTCTCCGTCTGCGGCTGCACACCAGCCACACCACAAAACACTACCACCGCACCATCCAGCACACGCAGCGAACGCTCCACCTCAGCCGTGAAATCCACGTGCCCAGGAGTATCAATAATATTCACCCGCATCTCCTCCCCCTCATACAACTTCTTCACCCCATCCACAGGAACCTGCTCCCACTTACAAGTAACCGCCGCAGAAGTAATCGTAATCCCCCGCTCCCTCTCCTGCTCCATGTGATCCGTAGTAGCCGCCCCATCATGCACCTCACCCACACGGTGAATCATCCCAGTATAAAACAAAATTCTCTCAGTAAGCGTAGTCTTCCCCGCATCAATATGCGCCGCAATCCCAATGTTACGGGTGCGCTCAAGTGGATAAGGACGTTTCGGATGGTTTGGGTTAGCTGACATAGTATCGTTCTGGTTATTGCTTAATGTGATAGATCGCCAATACAAACTCAACATAGAGCCTAGCGGGAGACGCAAAATAGCCAGAAGTAACGATCTGGCAAGCCTCTTTTATCCTCTTAGAACAAACAATTAAAGTCTCCGATCTTATCTAGCTTCCGTCCACTTCTCAGAAGGAACCCAGACAAGATCAGCAACCTCTTTCCGAAGCACAGGAAGCAGAAACATTGAAATTTCAGCCAAAGCATCCGAGAACTCAAAATGATCAAGCTTTCCTTTGCGGAGAAATGCCGACCATTGCTCCACCTTTTGCGCGTCTGAGCTAAACTCCGCAGTGAATGGCACCGGAACAGCATCTGAGATAATGGTCGAGCGCCGAGCAAAGGTATTCGTGCACGCTTCCGTGAGATCATTCCCGCAGAATTCAAGATGCGCCTGCAGCCAGTGCAGATCATAAAAATCCTTCATCCGGCTATTATTGATGCCTAGTGAAACCGCTGCTTCCAATTTTTCAGCAATGACAGTTTCCATAGGATAAGTCGAAAGGGAAGTGTCCTCATAGTCGAGAAAAGCCGCCCACTTCTGAGAACGGACCGCGGGAGTAATTATGTCGCCGAAGCCGATATCAAATTGTAGGGGTATCCTCGTCTTGCCGAGCTGACAGGCGATCAGCACCCGCACCCCACCGTAGCTGTTTTCATCACGTATAGCCGCGGCCCTGATGTTTTCCCAACTCAGGGCATCTTCTTTTTCAGGGGAAAGCTCGCAGATTTCAGTAAAAATCTCTTTCAAAGCCTCCGAGTCATGATCGCCAAAGCTGAGGAAGTCCGCATCCCGCGTCGGGCGATGTCCCTCAGGCTCCAGAAAGCGGAATAGTTGCGCCCCTTTCAAAATAAAGCGATCCGCGTAGTCACTCTGCGCCAAGCGCGCAAAGAAACGACTAAGCGCAAATTGCTCCAGCAATGAGGCGTAGCCGACACCAGTCTGGCGACCCTCATTTCTGAGGCGATCTTGAAGTGAAGCGATTAGGTTCATAGTGTAGTGATATTAGACAAGGGCATCGAGATAGGGACGGATCACGCTCGTAACGCGTTGGACTTTGGCATACTCCATGATCTCTGTGGGTTTTACACCGTTTTTGAGGATATCCTTCAGCGCTTCTAGACAGACATCCAGACCCACCCGACTACGATATTTAAAGCAATCTACTACCGTGCGCGCTGGATTAGTGATCTGGGTCGGAATATTGTTCAATAGATGAGTATCGAAACCTACTGAAAAAGAGCAGGTTACCCTACTACGTACAACTTGTAGCGCAGGATAACCGATCTTAGGCGTAACTGCGTTCTGCTTCAGAAGAATCCAAACAGCATGAGGTTGCTGGGTTCCAATCTGGTGAAACTGCAGTGCGGAGAGAAGCGCGATGACCGCGTGTGGCACTCGTGCGGCTACTTCGGAAAGACTCAGATTCTCATCTAGCTCCGCCTCGGGATCATGATAAATTCCACGCGAAAGTCGAATCAGCTCACCCGCTTTGACCGCTTGGGAAATCACCGTACTGCTGATTCCCGCTTTACGTAGATTTTCCTCACGCAGAAGCTGTGACCCTTGCGCAAGTCGTTGAAGTTGTGCCCGCTGATTTTCCATTTATTAGTAACTAAGGTCTAAGTTACTTGTTTTTGGAAATTATTGCAAGTTTAGAATACGTGATTTTTGTGGGGGTTGCAATCAAGCTCAGGATAAAACACAATCCGAAAGCTACGTCGCCCCTACATCAACATGCGCTGCGATTCCGTGCACTCTAGAGGTTTTTGGGTGGTTTTAAGTGTATTGGTGAGTGAGCGGAAAAATTAGATAGAGCTACGCATCAAGCAATCACAATTTATAGCCACGCCTTTCTGTCATAATGAGAATGACTTTTAGAAGACAATCATTCAGCGTTATACTTAGCTATGTTTTAAATACTTAAGGGTATTAGACTAATTTTGAAATAAAGCGTGCAATTGTGCTGATCGCTCCAAGCACCTTTGCTAGACTGGTAATAAAATCACGAACTTGAATAAGTTTGCTATATTTTGATTTATTCTGCTTTGGTGTCTCTTCATTGTTTGTTTTCATACCTATAGTGTTGGTGTGAAATAAAAAGAAATAAAGAGGTTTAAGCTGGTTGCTACGGGTATAAAACACTTGCCCATAGGCGAGCTATCTATGGGCAATTTTTAAAGCTTGGGTAAATTTGTTGCGACATAACTTTTCCATATATCTACGTTTATCATTTATCGTGTCACGCTCACCACCTTTAGATAGTTCCTGCCAAAGCATAAGATTTTTGTTCGGTTGTTTTTCAAGTTCGCTAAACTCTTTTCTAACCATAGGAAGAACTCCTTCATTCCACCACAGGTCAGATCCTTCTGGCCACTCTGGTAAAATAGAACACTTCATCATAAGTTCATATGAATCTGGATATAGGTGGTTTTTAAGGTATTCATCTAAGCTTGTGTGTTCATAACGTTTCGCCGTTTCCGAGAAGGTTTTTAGCCTTTCAAGTGTTTGCTTTTCACGACAATAGTAATTTCTCCAAAATTCAATAGATTCGAGAATTTTAGCGACTATAAGATGACAGGCGGCACCAGCACGGCTTCTGTTATCAGAAATATCTGGTAATATTAGATTTTTCCCTAGGTTTATAGCATTACTAATAGCTTCTGAATCAGCTGTATATTTAGAGTTTCTAGAGCGAATCGAAGGCATTGTTAATGAGTTTTCGGCACATGCCATGAATTCTTTGGGGTGAACTAAAGCCAGGCGCGTAAAAGCTTCGCTAAGCATTTTCGCTTGATACCACAACTTAGAGCATGCTTCAGGTGCATTATTGCCAGCTAGACGAATCAATTGCCTATTCAGGTAGTCAGCGCGAGAAGCTAGACATTCTATAGCGAGGTCGTTTCTATCTACTTCTAAGCCTTCTCTACGCCCTTTTTCTGTGGGGTGGTTTTCAAATTTGAGTAATCCTGATCTAATTAGTTTGAGTAATGTTGTCGTTCCTTTATCTATAGTTTGATGAGCTTCAGATAAAGCGGTTTTAGGGTCTTCTTTGATGAATTTTTCTTCGGCATCATGCTTAGATAAAGCATCAACCTGATTTGGAGTTTTTGTCTCAAGTTATCTTATTTCTTCACTTCGAAGGTATTCCAGTTCGGTGAAATCACTCGCTTTGAATAGAAGTTCTTTTCTCTCAGTTAATTTTGGAGGAATTGAGGGGATAAATTTTTTATCACAGTTATCGTTATTGAGGTCACTCACTATATATCATTGCTAATGTTTTCATTTATATTAAGATTTCATTTAGGTTGGCATTACGAAGTTACTTCTACAGCTCATCTGTTTTAAAGGTTGTGTACCCCTCATAGTAGTAGCTCACATCGATTCCTTTGATATAGACTTCTCGGTCGCTGATCTTTGAGCTTAGGGCCTGTTTGAGGAGGTGTTTGATCTCGATGTCTTTCACCACGCTACGCTCCATCGCCATAAGGTAGTCTTCTTTACCGATCTGATTCCAATCCACCACTTGTTGCAGTTCTTGTTTAAAGATGAGGTCTAGCCAGATTCTCGTTGCTCTACCATTGCCCTCTCTAAACGGGTGGGCAACATTCATCTCCACATATTTCTCTACAATAAGCTCAAAGGTGTTCTGAGGCATTTCGTCAATGTGCTCAAGCGAAGGCCTCAAGAACATCACAGAGGCAAAACGAAAGCTCCCTTTTGCGATATTGACTTCTCTTAATTTCCCAGCGGAACAGTCAATCTCATCAAAAAGATACTCATGAATGAAGGCGAGACCAGCATAGGTGCCGACCTCGACTTTATCAATATCACCAGAATCGAAGAGCTGCTTTGCATTTCTCTTGCTGATTTCCTCCTCCGCTCTAGCAAGGGAAGCTTGGTCATTGATGTTCAATTTGTTTTCTAAGATCATGCTACTTTTTCTAGTCCTATTATCATACTTAACAAACAGCCAACTTGCAAGGAAGAGGAGTATTTAAAACTCCAAAAAAGCACCAGATCACTGAGAGATCTGATGCTTTTGAAATTGTTTGCTAATCTAATCGTCGCAATTTAACAGACGTTCGTGATAACCAATGGAACTGAGCTAATGCCGTTGATTTGAGCCATCTTGTGCATGCCATCTCTCCATCTTACAGCTAGACCTTAGTTGTTTGCAGATCCATGATTTCACTTGTAAGAGCCTTATGCCCCCTAGCGATCAGTCTGCTATCACCTCATCAAACACCTTACTAAACGCCTCATAGTCCTCGAATTGAGGCATATGCCCCAAGCCCTCCAACTCATACAACTTCGACCCCTTGATCAACGCCTGCGTTTTCTTCCCCAGTTTATCATACTCGCCCAGAGTTTTCGTCACACCAGACTTCTTCCATCCTCTCCCTGGTCCAGTCTTATCTCTAGTGCCAATGACAAGATGTGTCGGAGTAGTAATTTGTGGAAATTTCGCCACGATGTTCTCTGAGAAAATAGGCCCATATGTTAGCGCATTATTCCAAGCCACTATCTCCCAGTCACCACCCGCAATCTGCCCTTCAGTTGGAACTAGCAGCTCTTCATAAGCATCAGACCACTTACCATCATAATAATTCTTCTGTTGATATGCCCTCGCCTTATCAAGAGTTTTCCCTAGCTCGTTTTGATAGAAAAAATCCGTATCCTTAAACTGCGCATACTTCCCATAAGCCTCTAAACCAATAGGGTTAATTAAAATTAATTTATTCAACACCTCAGGATAATCCACCGCAAACGTAGTCGCCACCATTCCCCCCATCGAATGCCCCACAATATCATATTTCTTGAGATCCAGACTATCTAACAACGACTTCGTATTCAACGCCAACTGCCCCAAACTATACTGATAAGCCTTAGGCTTAGAAGATTTCCCAAAACCAATCTGATCCGGAATAATCACCCTATAGCCCTTCTTTACCAAATCCTTAGCAATCCGCTCCCAATAGAATCCAGAGAAATTTTTACCATGCAGCAAAACAATCACCTTCGTAGAAGATTGATCCCCCACATCCATATAACGCATCTTCAACTCCTGATTCTGAGTCTTAAGACGATAAGTGCTAACCTCAAACGGATAATCAAACCCATCTAACTCCTGATTATATTTAACCTCAGCCGCAGCCTGAGCACTAACCGGCACCACCAATGCAGTAGCCGCCACCAAGACCATAGATAACATCTTCATTCCTTTAAATTGAGTAACCATATTCGCGAAAAATATGCCAGTTTCACCACCTGTCAAGTAGAGGTAAGTTTTCTCTCCATATCTAGCTTTCAGTACAAAAAAATAGTGAATCACCTTACGATGATCCACCAAAATATATTTCTTAGCTCGTGACAGGCTAGACGCCTGCTACTCGTTGACTACCAACGGAAGTGAGCGAACGCACGGTTAGCCTGAGCCATCTTGTGCATGTCATCTCTCTTTCTTACTGCTGAACCTTGGTTATTTGCAGCATCTTTGATTTCGTTAGAAAGGGCCTTGTGCATTGGCACACCCTTTTTGTTACGAGCAAATGTTACAAGCCAACGCATTGCGAGTGACTCAGAACGCTCAGGAGCTACCTCGAGTGGCACCTGATATGTTGCTCCACCTACACGGCGAGACTTAACCTCTACGCGTGGCTTTGCATTCTCGATTGCACGTGTGATGACCTCAAGTGGATCAACAGTGTCAGTGCCTTCGTTTGCTGTTTCGATTGCCTTATAAACAATCTTCTCTGAGATAGAACGCTTACCGTCCTTCATGACCTTGCTGATTAGTGTTCCCACCAATTGGCTGTCATAACGTGGATCGCGGCGATCCTTCTTTGCATTTACTGCTCTTCTGCGAGACATAGTATTAAATAGTTATTTGATTAAAATTGATTGAGCGAAAGATTACTTCTTAGGCTTCTTAGCTCCATACTTAGAGCGAGATTGCTTACGTCCGTCTACTCCGAGAGTATCAAGCGCACCGCGAACGATGTGGTAACGAACACCTGGCAAATCCTTCACTCTTCCACCACGGACTAGCACGATGCTGTGCTCCTGGAGGTTGTGACCTTCACCACCGATGTAGGCGATTACTTCTTGGCCGTTAGTGAGACGAACTTTAGCTACCTTACGGAGAGCTGAGTTAGGCTTCTTTGGAGTACGAGTCATTACCTGAAGGCAGACTCCGCGTCTTTGTGGGCAGTTAGCAAGCGCACGTGATTTAGACTTCACTTCTGGAGTCTTACGGCCCTTACGAACTAGTTGATTAATTGTTGGCATATAGCTATTTGTAGGTGGGAGCTTGCTGAAAGGTGATAACTCCACGGGACCCTCCCATATCATTAAAATCAACCTGCTTACTCCCTTTATTAATATTGATTAATAGAGTCTCTTTCTGCGCGAGACTCGGGGTGGGCGGCGAACTTACTCAGATTTAACGATCTGACAAGCCCTAATTTAGAATCCCAGAGACTTTTTCTCAAAAAACCGCACAACTTAACAAAATTTAAATAAAAAAATCCACCCCAACCACCAATCCTACACAACTACGACTCATCACCTATTTCTTCAGCAGCCGCCTCGTCATCTTCTATAAGAGACTCTATCGCTCCCGCCTCATCCTCTATCTCTTGCTCCATCATATCTGCCACGGCAATAGCACCAACTGCAGCTCCCACCATCGCCCCAGCAGCCACACCCGCGGATACCCCGGCATCGCCTCCTTCATTATCCTGCATACTCTCAGTCCCCTCCTCCACATCAAACCCAGCCGAATCAAGACCACCCTCTCCCCCAGACCATCGCTCCTTTTCTTCCTCCAGCTCCTTCAGCCACTCACCTGAAACATTCTCCTCTCTAAACTCCTCAATCTCAGGAATCACCTCTCGACTAAACCCCTCATGCGGCATGCGCTCTGCAGTCCTATGATTAAAAACATCATACGCCAAAAACCCCGTCACCCTGTGATGACTCGCAAAATAATAATATGAGCCGTATCCACGATAATCATCATAATAAAAAAGACTACTCCGCATCCTACGTGACCACCCCAACCTCTTCTGCGCCCCCTCTTTCTTCATTGCCGGTATCTGCTGAAGCCATTTAGACTTATCCCCCCTCACTCGGCCACTTGGATTCCTGCGCCACTTTTGACTCACCCGGTTAATACTCTGCACCCTCTGGTTTCTATCTTCCTCCTCAGACTCTAAATAACTGATCAAGTTCGATGCGTAATCATATTTTTTCGAGACCGCATGAACTTTAGCAGCCAAAACCCTGAACTCATCAGGAACTCTCGCCAAGATCGCGTCTGGCCCAAGCGTTTGAAAATAATCCCCAAATATCTTCTCGGCATGCTCCCTCACTATCCCTTCAAAATTAAACTCCCAGCCATTCAACTCATCAAAATGCCTCACCAACTCTACAGCCTCATCCCTCACCTTCTCAGTAATCAATAACCGCTCCTTCAACCCGCGCACCTCTTCCAGTATCGCCTCATAACTATCCGCAACTGACCGCAACGACCTCTCCTGAAATAACCCCGCCACCCTAACTCTATACTTCTTCTCCTTAGCAGCCTGAAAAGTAATCACCTTCCACAACTTCTTCAACCCACTATCCACCCGCAACTCATGACACCCCCTCTCATACAACCATTGAAACTCCACCGCCTCATAGTCTCCCAGCTTAGACTCCTCCTCACCCAACTCATCCTTCGCGTCACACACACCCTCCACATATCTAGCCGAATCCGCCTCTAACAACTCATACCGCCCCTGAATCACCTCATGCCCCTTTAACTCATCACGCTCACTTAACTTCAGCTTCCTCTTAGCCAGTAAACTCTCATACAACCCAGCCAAATGACTCACTCCCCACTCTCTACTAAGCTGCTCCAGCTTCCCCTCATCCAACTTGCCACCTAGCAATCCAGCCACCAACTCAAGCCGCGCACCTTGAACCTCTAGCTGATACTGATCCCTCTCTCCCATCAACTGCGCTATCTCTGCACGATATTCCTCCGCTTGAGATTGGTACTCATTCACCGCTTGATCGGCCTCGCGTATCGCTTGTCTCTTAGTCCACATAATTTTGTTTTGTTAGTAATTTTTCTACAGCCCGTTGATTATCACAATCACCTCTCAAACTATTCACTCCATCCTTCACCAGATCTTTGATAGCCCGCAACTGCTGCCCCCAAGACATCCCCGCCTCTGTTAAACTCTCCTGAATCTGAGCCATCTTTAATAACTCCACCCCTAGCAACTTCAGCACCTCACCACCAACATCCTTCTCAGAAGCCGCAGCAATACACCTCTCCTGCCACCCCTCACCACCATCACATTCAACCACAAAAACCTTCCACAACCGGTAACACTCACTCACAGACTCCGCTCCCCAATACCCCAAACTATAAGACTCAAGAGCCAGAAGCGCCATCGAAGCCTCAAGCCTTAACTCCACATTAGCCGCACTCCCTCTCAAACAAGTCGTCACCATCTCATACGCAGCCACACTATCACCAACAGCGTAATCCCTACTCATAAGCCCCCCCGGCACCCCTGCCTCCAAACCACACCTAATCTCTTCTAACAAAACCTCACGAGAACAATCCAGATCCACCACCCCATGCCAGCCCGCCTCCGCTCCTTGCTCCACTCTTCGCTCCTGCACATCCATCCCCTTCGTCTGGACAAAAAACAAACTATTCACCCCCGCCGCCATCAACTCCTCATACGTATTATACCCCGCCGCACTCACCGCCAGATCCACCCCATTAAAATACCGACTCACCCCACACTCAGTCACCGCCACCACATTATCTTTACCATAAACCTTCTCACAACTCGAGAGTGCCCCATAACCCAATATCACCTTCACATCGAAACTCAACAGCACATCCAACAACTTCCCAACCTGCTCCTCCGCCTCAGCATCACCCCCTCCACCCGCTGAAAGATAAACTAATTTCTGCCCACCACTCACATGAAAATACTCCCTCACCCGCTCCCGCCCCCAAGCCTCAGATCGCTCAAAATTATGCACCTTCCCCACAAACTTCACCCTCCCTAGCACCTCATCACCATATGAATAATCTTGCCTATACTCCTCATCATCCGGAACAAGAATCTTATCAAACAACGGCAAATGCGCCTGATGAACACGCGCCCCCCTATACTCCGACCTCTTATGCCGGTCTATCAAAACACGGTTCTTCGCAAAATCCTTCACAAACGCAAATTCCTGAAAACTCCCCTGCGCAATCGTATCCATCACCAATAAATCAGGCGAGAAATGCGCCAGCATACCACTCACCATCATCTTCCCATTCGCCGCATACCGGCTAGCCGCCCCCCTTCGCCCCTGAAACCCCGCCCTGCTCGGAATCTTAAACACCGGAAAATCTCGCACCAAATAATCCGCCTCACTCGTCGTCAAAAACTGAATATCCGCCTCCTGCCCAAGCATCTCTAACAAACACCTCAACTTCTTAGCCACAGCATAGCACCTACTCAGATGCCCCAACCCCTGCCCATTGATCGCATAAAAACACACCTTCATAATAAACAACCTAAATAGACCGCCCCTCCAGCACACACAACATATCACAACCGTTCATAGCATTTATAAATAATACTTGGAAAATAAATGTCAAGGTTCTGCAAATCAGCAACAAACTACCTATAGATTAAAGATTACATTGCCATCCTAGACTACCATCACTATGCTCTCACTCACCATGCAAGTCATCACCAGATTTATCACCATCATCTCCCTCACCAGTTTTGCGCTTTCTACACTAAGCTGCAAAAACAAAAAAACTCTGAGTTCATCCACAAAAGAAACCCAAGAAGAAAAAGCCGAGTCCATCAAAAGCGCCTACACAACAACAAACGACTTCTCTGACACTCAAAACGAAAAAGAAATAGCCCAAGACCTCCTCAACAGATTCGGCGAAGCCTTAACCGCTAAAAACCAAAAGAAAATCGCCAGTATCTTCTCAGGACAACCACTCGCTGACCTCTGCATAGAAAACTTAAGCACAAAAACCTCCTCCGCTGAGAAGGAGAAAATCACCAGCCAGATCACCAAAACCCTTCCACTTGTATTCACACAATTTGCAACCCTCCTAGATTTCGATGAAATCGAAATTCTCAAGATTGAGAAAATATCTGATCACGAATTTGCGGCATACACCCGAGAATGGGATGACTCCATGGAAACCTACGCCAGATCTCGGTGGTGGTTCACCCTCATCAACAAAAAGTGGTGCCTATACGACTATGAAGATATCGAAGGTGGCACAAGAATGTCCACCATGCTCGTCGTCATGCTCTCCTCAGACATTAAAGGCAACACCTGGATCAAACCCTATCAAGAACTCACACTCATGCTTCAAAACCTAGACAGCATGAATGACATAGACTTTAACCTCTTCGTTAAAAACGGCAAAGCAATCATGGATGCTAACCCTCCCGAAGCCGTCAAAATCTCAGCATCCATTATCTACCTAGGTGGCTTAATCCAGTCAGAAAAATTTGAACTCGCCAGCGACACAGCCACCACAATGCTAACTGAATACCCAGATCAACACATCCTCCATTACTTCTTAGGCACCAGCCAATATGGATTAGGAAATTACAATAACGCCCTCGCATCATTCAAAACCTACCAGCAAAATATGGGGACCGACTCCGAGACCCTCATGCTCCAAAGCGACGTCTATTATGAACTAGGAGACCACAACGAAGCCAAAAATTACAGCCTACGAGGCTTAGCTATGAACCCAAGGCACGCCGGATGCATAGCCAGCTACGCCGTACTACTAAAAAAAGAGCAGTGGCCAGAGCTCCTCCCCATGATCAAGAACACAAAAAAAGACCCCGAAGCATATGAAATCATCCTAGACTACGCCATCGCATGCGATAAACAGGATCTCGCCAAATGGCTACTATCCAACTTCAAAACAAATCACCCCTCAGAAACAGATCTCATCGAATACTACGACAGCGAGCTCCTAGAAGATTCACAGGAAACTGACTAATTCCTTGCATCTCGCCTCCCACACTTTATCAAAAAGCCATGTCCGAAACCTATAACGCTGACCTCCTGGCAGTAGATCTTGCATCCATCGATGACAGGATAGCTACACTCAGGAGGTATCTTTGACGTCCCAAAACTACAGCTCGAGCTCGAAGAACTTGAGCACATCATGACAGAAAGCGACTTCTGGGACAACCCCACCAATGCACAAGCCAAAGTCGCAGAGTCAAATGCCATCAAGCGTAGACTCCTCCCATTCCTAGAACTAGAACAGCGCTCAGCAGACCTCGCCGAGCTCATCTCCCTAGCCAAAGAATACCAAGACGCCGACTCAGCACTAGAAGCTGCAGATGAATTTAAAGCCATCACCAACCAGCTAGACAAATTCGAGCTCATCACCCTACTAGACAAACCAAACGACCCCTCCAGCTGCTACCTCACCATCAACTCCGGAGCCGGCGGCACAGAAGCCTGTGACTGGGCAGAAATGCTCATGCGTATGTACACCCGCTGGGCCACAGCCAAAGGCTACAAAATCTCATCCGTTGACTACAAAGAAGGAGACACCACAGGCATCAGCGCCGCCACCGTCAAAGTCGAAGGAGAATACGCATACGGCTACCTCAAAAACGAACGCGGCGTCCACCGCCTAGTCCGCATCTCCCCATTCGACTCCGCAGGAAAACGCCACACCTCATTCACCTCCATCGATGTCACCCCAGAAATGGACGACTCCATCAACATCGAGATCAACCCCGCAGACCTAGACATCCAGACCGCACGCTCAGGCGGTGCAGGTGGCCAAAACGTCAATAAAGTCGAAACCGCCGTCATCCTCAAGCACAAGCCAACCGGCATCATGATCCGCTGCACCCAAGAGCGCTCCCAGCTCCGCAACCGTGAAGTCGCCATGGAAATGCTCAAAGCCAAACTCTATCAAATCGAAGAAGACAAACAAAAAGCCGAGTCCGAGCGCGCCTACGGCGAAAAGGGCGACATCGGCTGGGGCAACCAAATCCGCTCCTACGTCTTCCAACCCTACCAAATGGTAAAAGACCTCCGCACCGGTGAAGAAAGCGGCAACATCCAAAACATCATGGACGGAGAAATTGACCCCTTCATCGAAGCCATGCTTAAGGGACAAACAAAATCCAAATAACTCAAATCTTATGACCTACACAGCAGACCAAGACAGATACGACGGCAGAATGAACTACAACCGCTGTGGCAGAAGCGGCCTTAAACTCCCTGAAATCTCCCTCGGATTCTGGCACAACTTCGGCGATGTAGATGACCTCACAGAATCTCGCGCCATCATGCACCGCGCATTCGATGCCGGCATCACCCACTTCGACTTCGCCAACAACTACGGACCACCTCCAGGCTCCGCCGAGACCAATGCAGGAGAGATCCTCAGACAAGACTTCAAACAACACCGAGACGAACTCATCATCTCCTCCAAAGCCGGCTACCACATGTGGGACGGCCCCTACGGAGAATGGGGTTCTCGCAAATACATCCTCTCCTCCCTGGACCAGTCACTCAAACGCCTCCAGATGGACTACGTAGACATCTTCTACCACCACAGACCAGACCCAGACACCCCACTAGAAGAATCCATGGGAGCACTCGCCACCGCAGTCAACCAAGGCAAAGCCCTCTACGCCGGCATCTCTAACTACCCAGCAGAACTCGCCGCAGAAGCCATCACCCTACTCAGAGAAATGGGCACCCCATGCCTCATCCACCAAGCAAAATACTCACTCCTAGACCGCTGGATTGAAAACGGACTAACAGACACCCTAACAGACAGCGGCGTCGGTTGCATCGCCTTCTCCCCACTCGCCCAAGGAATGCTCACAGACCGCTACCTAGCAGGAATCCCAGCAGACTCACGCGCCGGAAAACAACACGGCTTCCTGCAGAAATCTGAAGTCGAAGAACAGAAAACAAAAATCATCCAACTCAACGAAATCGCCAAGCAACGCGGCGAATCCCTCGCCTCCATGTCACTAGCCTGGACGCTCAACCACCCAACCGTCACCTCCACACTCATCGGAGCCAGCAGCGTTGCCCAACTCAACGAAAACCTCACAGCTCTAAACAGCCCAGCCTTCTCAGATGGCGAACTCCTAGAAATAAACAGCATCCTAAAACACTAAACACCCCATTAAATCCTCCCCCCTTACCTACCCCGCATGCCTCTTATAAGCCACAAAACCGCATAACCACAGATCGGAGCTATCTTTAAACTTCTCTCCTCAGCATAAGCCACCACCCCCTTCATCAACCGGCCCGCAGTCCCCTTGCCTCGCAAAGCAAGATCAGCCTCCACATGATGAATGCTCATCACACCATCCGCGATAGTGTAGTCAGCAAATGCCAACTTACCCTCCTCGCTTAATTCCAGCCGCTGCCGTTGCTGATTATCAATAATCATATTCTCACACGTTTAAACCCAGCCAGCACTCCCGCTCACTAGTCTACCTAACAATCAAGAAGCACTCATCTTGGTCGGAAGAACCTCCGCTCTCCCCACCTTAAGATGATCCACCTAGTTGATAAACTTAATCGTCCCCACCTTAGTAGGATCCTCACCACGAGCCATTGCCTCATGCTGGGCATCAGTACAAGCACTATCAGTTGGCGCATCAGCAGCTTCCTCACTAGACTCAAGCAAACCATTCTCAACCATCCAATGCTCCACCTCTTCGCCAGAAACATCAGCTAGCATCGTGCCATTCACCTCCACACAAGGACTAAGCGGCTGGCCACTCTTCTGCTCCATTTCCCAGCGAAACGCAGGATTCTTAATGATGTCCTTCTCCTCAAACTCAAGGTTATACTTACGCATTACCGCGCGCACACCCTCACTCCATCCACAAAATGTTTTTAAATACGTTACAATTTTTATCTCTTGGCTCATTTTCTTTATAATTCGTTGTTAAATTCTTCCTCAACCTTACCCAGACTTTCACCAAATGCAACCACTTGCCCCGAAAAGTAGGCAGAGAATGATAAAAAATAGCCAAATTTACAATTTTTCGTAAAAAACAATTTGCAATTCCCTCTAAAATCAGATAGCTCTTCGCCCCGCAACTGCACCTAGAGTGCATTTCTCTAAAAATTTCAACACAGACATTCCGATGAACATCATCAATAAAATCGAGCAAGAGCAGCTCAAAGACGACGTAACAGATTTCAACGTAGGTGACACAGTTAAAGTGCACACACGCGTTGTCGAGGGTGGTAAAGAGCGTATCCAGCTTTTCGCTGGACTCTGCATCGGCCGTAAAGGTTCAGGCGTTAACGCATCATTCACTATCCGTAAGATTTCATACGGTGAAGGAGTTGAGCGTGTATTCCCAGTCCACACACCACGTATCGCTAAGATCGAAGTTACTGCTCGCGGCAAAGTTCGCCGTGCTAAACTTAACTACCTTCGTGACCGCGTAGGTAAAAGCGCTCTCAAAGTGAAAGCCGCTGATTAATCCAATTTTTTATAAGTTTTTTTCATAGTAAACTTAGTTAAAAATCGACCACTCATTGTAGTGGTCGATTTTTTTTGCGCCCCCCCTCCTCTCCATCATACCAACCTCATGACACCCGCCACCCCACAAGCGCCCACATACATTAGCTCTCCTAAGCTCTCACAAATATTTATAACTCAGCCCCTAAATCCTGCTGTTCATCGGGCAGGTTTGTGCTAATTTTTTCACACATGAGATTCCCTTGGTACATCTATGCCCCACTCAGCCTACTCGTCACCTTCCTGACGCTCTACCTCTGCGTCAAAGACCACGACATCGTCACCCCCCCGACCCCGCAAGAAACCGCTGAATCACTTCGCATCTGGAGAGAAGACAACCCCACCATCAGAAACACCAAGCTCACAGACATCCCACCCGCAACACCCAAATCCCAACCAAAGCCTAAACCCGCAACACCCAAAACCACCCCCAAGCCCACCCCAGAACCAAAACCAAAACCAAAATCAAAACCCATCGTTAAAATCCCCGAGACCTCACCAGCCCTAAACTCACTAGTAAGGCTTAACCTCACCACCCAGCAACTCACCGCCTACGCTGAGAACATGCTCAAAAACAACAAACCCCAACTCGCGCGCATCGCCTACGAGCGCATCATCGACTGCGCCAAAGACGCCACTGCCAACAACCGAAAATCCGCCGCTACCGCCATCGCCAAGCTCCTAGACAAAACCCCACTCTGGACCCCAGACCCATCAGCACGAAAAAAACTTACCCTCAACCTCACTCTAAATAGCACCTTCAGCAAAGAATCCGCAGACACCATCACCCAGCTAGAAACCCTCATCTTCGACTCCTCAGACGGCACCCTAGAACCCAACATAAAACTCACCTCCAGCACCGCCCCTCTCTCCTCACTTAACCTAGGAGAAGGCACACTACTCGTCACATTCAACATCAAAAACAGCTCAGAACTAAACCCTAAAATTCTATCAGCCCTCTACTACTCCATCAGAAACAAAAACAACCAATCCCAAAAACTTACCTCCATCCCAGAAATCCCCACACACATCCCCCCCAAGCAAGCACTCCAGACCTACATCACCCGCCTCGCCTGGATCAATGCCGCTCAATAGAAAAATTAATTTTATGAAATTCCCCAACACCTCAGCCACCCTCCACACCCTCGACAACGGACTCCGCATCATCCTAGATCCAGACTCCTCAGCCCCCGTCATCTCCACCCAGATCTGGGTCGCCACCGGCAGCATCCACGAAGACAACTTCATGGGCGCAGGAATCTCACACCTCCTAGAGCACATGGTCTTCAAAGGCACCAAATCCTTCACCGGTGAAGAACTCTCCCAGACCGTCCAAGCCGCCGGCGGACAATGGAACGCCTACACCAGCTTCGACCGCACCGTCTACTACATCGATGGCCCAGCTGAAAGCGCAGAAATCTTCCTCAAGTCTCTAACAGAAATGGTCTTCCACCCCACCTTCCCAGAAGACGAATACGAAAAAGAAAAAGACGTCATCCGCAGAGAAATCGACATGGGCCTAGACGATGCAGACAACGCCTCATCCCGCCTCCTCTTCTCCACCGCCCTCGCAGACGACGCCCGCGCCCAGCCAGTCATCGGCCACCTAGACCTCTTCAACCGCATCACCCACGCAGACATGGTCGGCTACCACCGTGACCGCTACACCACCGAAAACGCCTTCATCTCCATCTCCGGAGACTTTGAAACACCAGAAATGTTAGAAACTCTCAACACTCTAACAAAAGACATCAAACGCTCATTCACCAAAGCCGCCATCCCCGCCAGCGAACCCAAACAACTCGGCCAGCGTAAAGCCACCGGCACATTCTCTATCCCCGCCACCAAGCTAAACATGGCATGGCAAACCGTCTCACTCTCCCACCCAGACTCAGCCGCCCTTGACCTACTCTCCGCCATCCTCGGCGGCGGCAGATCATCCAGACTCTACCAGAGCATCCGCGAGCAGCAAAACCTCTGCCACCACATCGGCTCATGGAGCTGGATCACACCCCAGCCCCCAGGCCTATTCTGCGTCAGCGCAGAAGCAGAAACACACCAGATCCCAGCCCTCCAAAACGCCATCTTCCAAGAAATAGACTCCCTCAGCCACGCCCAGCTAGACACCGAGCTCAGCAAAGCCAAGCGCATGTCCCTCTCCTCCCAGTTCGCCACCCTCACCACCGCATCCGGCAGAGCATCAGACCTCGCATCAAACTACCACGAAGCCAGAAACCTCAACTTCACCAGCGACTACCTCCAACGCATCGACCAGATCACCGAAGCCGACATCCGCCGCGTATGTAAAAAATACATCCTAGACCGCTCACTCCTCACCATCACCACCATAGATCCCATCGAAAAGGAATCAGACAAAAAACTTACCCCCAGCTCCACCAAAAAATCCACCCAGCGGGACATCACCTCCCACACCCTCTCCAACGGCCTCACCCTCCTCCTCTGCCCAGACCACCGCACCCCCACCGTCTCCATCCAATCCGCTATACGCGCCGGAATGCCCAGCGAGACCATCAACTCAGCCGGCGTATCCACCCTCCTCTCCACACTCCTAACAAAAGGCACAACAACACGCTCCGGAGAAGAAATCGCCACCACCCTAGACTCCCTCGGCGCACGCATCTCAGCCTCCGGCGGCAACAACACCTCACTCGTCTCAGCCTCCTGCCTCACCCCAGACCTAGACACCGTCCTAGAACTCTTCGCAGACACCTTCACCTCCCCAGCCCTCCACCAAGAAAATATAGACCACGAGCGTAACACCCAGATCTCAGCACTAAAAGAACAAGACGAAGAACCCGTCAGCCTCGCACTCCGCACCCTCAAAGAATCACTCTACTCTAACAACGGCTACGGCATCAACCGCCTAGGCTCCGAGGAATCTCTAACCCACCTCACCAGACTAAGCCTCCACGCCCACCACGCCTACCACTACAACGCCGCCAACACCTCAGTCGCCATCTTCGGTGACATCGACAAAAACAACATCATCGACCTCGCAGAAAAACACCTCTCCGCCATCCCAAAAGGAAACAAATTCAACTACCCTAAACAAAAAATCACCCAAGGCACCGAGACAAACCTCACCCTAGACAAACAACAAGCCATCCTCACCGTCGGCTACCAAGGCACCGCCGTCGGTGACCAACACCAACACGCCCTAGACCTCATCCACGCCTGGTGCGCAGACATGGCAGGCCCACTCTTCACCCGTATCCGAGAAGAACTCGGCCTCGCCTACTACTGCTCCGCCACCCAGTTCCACGGCTCCAACACCGGCTTCTTCGGCTTCTACCTAGGAACCTCACCGGAGCAGCTAGACCAAGCCCGCACAGAACTCTTCAACACCATAGATGAAATCGCCACCAAAGGCATCCCAGAAGCAACCCTCAAAAACGTCAAAACCTCCTGGCTAGCCAAACAAGCCCTAGCCAACCAATCCAACGGCACCATGGCACAACTCTGCGCCATCGACACCACCCTAGGCCTCTCCCCACTCCACCACCGCCAAACCGCCGAGCACATAAAAGCCGTCACCCCAGAGCAAATCAAAGCCGCCGCCCAACACTACTTCGGCAACACCACCCCCACCATCGTCACAGTCAGACCATAAACAAATTCAAACCTACCCCCCAAGCCCCTCAATAAGCTCCCCATCAGCATAAGCCTGGATCAGCCCCTCCAGCGCCTCTATCTGCTGCTGAATCTTGCGCCCACCCTCCGTCACCTTTACCAACCTAGGACTACTGTGCACCCTAATATCGCGCATCGTAGGAATAATATCCTCCCCAGTTCTAACCACTGACACCGGATCCTTAAACCCATGATGCTCCGCCAGCTGAATCCCATCTGGACTCAAAATTAACGTGTACCCCCTATCCCCATAAGCCTCAGAAAAGGCACCATCAATAGTCACAGCATTCCCCCCACGCTTCACCGGGTCCTCCCCGCTCTCCACCTTCACCGGCACATGCCCATTAACAATCAGCCCCATCTCAGGAACCCCCATCTCAGCACACACCTTATCACAAAAACCCTTATCATGAAGCTTCTCAAAATACGGATTCCGTATCTCCTTACTCGCCGCCTTATCCGCCATGAAATAACTCTCAAACGTAGCCATCCTATCCTTCCCAAACAACGGCGACTTAGGCCCTGCCCACAAATAATAAAACCAATCCTTATCAGCTTCATCAGCCCTAGACCCCTTCCTAAACGCCCGCTTAATCACCCGGTTAAACGCACCAAACTGCTCCACCCCACCACACTCCTCACCATCTATCTCCAACGGCAAATACTCACCCTCATCATCCACAGCCAAACAAGCATGAAAGATCACTGCACGGTCACGCACCATCGCCATCTTCCCCCGCTCCGCTACCCAAGTCATATGCTCCCACAATCGAGAAGAACTCACAAACGACTCAACTAAACGATCCAAACAATGCTGCTCCTCCTCTGACAACCTATTCGGATCCGCCGGGTCCACAGTAGGGAAATACGTATCTCTCAACTCATGAGAAACACCATCCACATCCAGCGCCCCAAGCTCATAATCCACCCGCTTCAAAACATTTCTATCCTCCATCTCCCACTCCGGATGCCTCTCCACCATCTGCCCCTCCAGCTTAAACTGAATCACACTAATAGCCTTCTGCATCCGTGAAATTAACAACTCACTCCGCTCACCCCCACGCTTCGGCTTAAAATACTCCGCCGGATCATCCCCATACGCCTGATTTGCTAAAAGCTCCAACGGCTTCGTCAAAATCCCATATCCCTCCTCTAACTGAAACATCCTCCGATACCGAAGCGATACCCGCAACACAATCGCTATCAAAGCCTCATGCCCCAGACACGCCCCCATCCAGCTCACATCATGGTTCCCCCACACCAGCGAAACATTACTCTGCTTCATCAGATAATCCACCACCCAGTCCAGCCTCGCACCCCTATCCCCCAGATCACCAGCCACCACCAGCTCATCCACTGTCAAATTCCTAACAAATCTCGATGCCGCCCTCACCGCCAACAAATCCATCCTCCTATTCACCAGCTCCCGCACCTGAGTCGTCAAGAACACCTCATGATGCCCATCCGCAGGGAAATTCAACAACACCTCAAACAACTCCCTAAACTCCTTCGGAGCATGATGCCGTATTTCCTTCCTCCGTTTAGTCTTCAACATCATCCGGATCAAATCAAACTGCTTCCGTAACACATCCAACACCCACTCATACCGCTCTTCATCACAATCCCCAAACTCCTCCACTTTCTTCTGCAACAACTCCGTAGGATAATACAACAAATGCAAAAACTCCTGGAACTCACCCTCATCCATCCTACCCGCAAACACCTCTCGCACCACTGGTCTCAGCCTCCCAGACGCATTATTGATTACATGCCGTAACTTCCTAGCCTCACCATGCACATCACTTATCACATGCACCACACCCTTCGGCATCTCCATCTGCGCCTTCAATGCCGCTATCTCAAACACAGCTGACTCAGCTGTAGGAAATGTCTTCGCCAAAATCTGATGTAATAATTCTGTCATACAACCATTAAACTAAATTTATCAACATCAAACAATGTCAAATCAAGACATGACAAAAATTTACCAAAAACACCTGTTCCCACCCCAGCACATGCATAACACACGGCCAAAGCAGGGCAGATGGATTTTACTTTTATCTTTTTCTTCTTAGGATGAAGAGCATCCCAGACATACCTATTAGAAATGTCGAAGAAGGCTCTGGCACAGCAGACACCCTATTAATATCAGCACCAGCGGCAACTTCACTTGCTATCTTTTGCTGAAGTGATGCAGACACATCGCTAAATGTTGTAGTAACCTGCGTGAAAGCTTCAACACCTCCAGAGCTACCAGCGATCACATTATCGATGAAATACTGATTTAGAGCACCACCTGCATTACCAATAGGCAACGCATTAATCATGTCTACTCCAGCGGCTATCGCAGCATCTCGTGCATTTCTTACATTGAGAGCTCGGTCACCTTCTGGCGGTGTGGCATTATCTTCACCGTCACCAGACACATCGATAATCTGAGCATTACTAGTAAACCCATTTTCCACAAGCCCACCAGTCTCAGTACCAAATGACGCAGTTCCAGCATCTAAGGCAGAACCTATCGCCGTAGATCCAGAGAACGGCCTAGTCGTAGCTTCTATCAAGTCAGCGAAAGCCTCAGAACTAGCCTGATCATAAACATGAGTCCAGGCCACATCTAATGACTGATCAGCAGCACCAGACCAAAACATCAGACCGACAGCTATACCGCCTATGTCCCCGCCCTGTATCTCATCAACCATGCTACCACTATTAAATGCGTCAACATAACCATTCATCATGAGGGTATATTCACTCGAGTCAACACTTCCAGACACATCAACCAAAAGCAAAAGCTCGGTATCCACTGCCTGTTGTGCCACTGCACTCATCGCACTAAGACCAAGACTTACACCTGCCGCAGCAAGTAGCTTGATCTGCTTTTTTCTATTTCTTATTCTATTTCTTATTCTATGTTTCATTTTTTTGTTTCATTTATTGTTCGTTTGGGAGAATTGGGAGCAGCAAGCCACTTAAAATAAGCAACCATGCTACATTGAATCAGTGAGAATAATGCGTCTCAACGCCTTACCTCATGCCGAATCAGGAGAAATTTATAGGCTAAAACGTCATATGATTAACTACGGAAGAGTCACTTTTTACAGGACTAATATTGATCTGCACCTCGTTAGCTACCGGCGCTTCAGGCTCCACCACAGTTGAGCGCTCTTCCTGCACTGCATAGTTTTCAGGATTCGTCTTCATCAACTTGATGCCAGAAGCCACTGACCCCATACACATAAAGATACACATCAACTTTAGATACGATTGATAAGGAAAACTGAATTTCTTAAACACTACACGGGAAAACAAATGCGGCAGCACTAGGCATAACAAGACGACACCAAACAGAAACAAATATGGCATACTCTGAACTGTAAACCCCTTTAGTATCATCATCGCACTAATCACACTCACACTACTCAAGATGAGTATCAAATTCCCAAAAATATTAGCACAAAGTTCATGCTGTTTTTTCTTAGACATCCTAGTTGCTGCATCATCCTGGACATGCTGATAACGTACAATTTTAGTTCTATGACCAGCAGAGCCATTGACTGCAACCTTCACCCTCTCGTCAGCATCAACTAATTTAGAGCTAACCGCTTCAGGTTCATTAAGCATTGATACTCGCTTTAGGAAATACCTTGAAATCATCAAATCATAGTTCCCGTTACTCTCCCTCTCAGCCTCAGCTTTACACACAGCATGCAAATTACCACTAGCTATTTCGCTGTCTATGATTGCCATCACGTCCGCGCCGTTTTGTCTTTTATTGTTCATTCTCTATATTTCTTTCTAGTTTGGAGGATAAATTTTACTGTTTTATTAGCGGAAGGGGATAACAGGAGGTCTTAGTTCATCATTATTAAATTTCGGCTACATTTGCCTTTTTCTAAAAAATACAAAACTACCCGCTGAAAGCATAATCAACATTCCCGAAGAAGGCTCAGGCACAGCTTCAGCTCTCAACGTGTAGCTACCATCAAACTCTTCCGCCCCATTCGGCGAATACTGAAATGATTCATCTCTATAGAATCTAAAAAATGTGTCCTCTATTCCGCTCTTGAGACCTCTGTTGTTCCAAATATCAAAACCCGTCAAAACACCGTCTGTGAAATATACGCGTGGATAGCCTTCGGATACATCATCCTCATGCGTATAACTATGACCATCTATGAACTCTACATACACTGATTCTAACCCCTCACCTATGATCAAGAATTCATCTCCCGTGTTACTAAGCCTTGAGGTATCAACCGTTATACTGCCGTAGTAGTGATCACCCGCTTTATAATCTGCCGTATTAGGAGCCCCCAATAAAACAAGATCTATCTCGAACTTCAGGATTTGAGCAGATGAACTAATTGTGCATAATACTGTAGTCAGAATTACAAATAAAGTTTGAATCAGATTAGAATATTTCATTTTTAACGTTGAGGAATGTTTTTTATAAAAAAAGAACCCAGTTGCGGTTACCTTTCGTATACAAAACATAATAAAATTTTATACTCATTACAACCATATAATTAATGTTTTCTAAATAAAAATAAGAAACCCCTCTAAATCAAACAAAAACACTCTCCAAAACAAACACAAACAAAGACACAACTACTTTACTTAGAGCAACTAACACACACTAATTCATTAAAACACACTCCACAGCAAGCCAATCGTTATTTATTTAAAAAAATTAACAATTCAACTAGCTTCAGCTCTTTCACTCCCCCAAAACGACCATTCACCTATTAAAATAACCACAGAAAAACTCTAGAAATCACCAACAAACCTAGCTCCACACTCCAAACCCAACATCCACCACTCTCCCCCACAGACCGTCTAGAGAATCTCGCAGAAATAGATAAATTCTAAAAAAACAGCCTTTTCCCCGAAAATGGTTGACCCACAGCCATTCTCAGCTTAAGACCGCAACCCGCTCTGGCAGATTCTGTCAGAAATGCACAACACTGCAGGAGAGTCGCAACCATTATCGACTCGCACGACTGCTACAAATAACTAAACAACAACATGGCAACCAACAGAAAGCGTAGCAAACGCTACCAAAAGGCCGCTGAACTAGTGGACCGCACTAAGACATACGGCATGGAAGAAGCTGTAGGAACTCTCAAGAAGTTCCCAGCTCCAAAGTTTGACCCTACAGTCACACTTTCATTCAACATGGGCATCGACCCTCGTAAATCAGACCAAATGGTTCGTGGCTCAGTGTCACTCCCACACGGAACTGGTAAAGACATCAACGTAATCGTATTCGCTACTGGTGATGCCGCTAAAGCAGCTGAAGCAGCAGGCGCTAACGAAGTTGGACTCGAGGACCTCATCAAGAAAGTCCAAGGCGGATTCACCGACTTCGACGTAGCCATCGCTACTCCAGACGCAATGACTGAAGTTCGTAAGATCGCTCGTGTTCTCGGACCTCGTGGCCTCATGCCTAACCCTAAGACTGGCACAGTTACTGACGACGTAGCAGGCGCTATCGAAAAAGTAAAAGCAGGTAGCATCAACTACAAAGTAGACAAAAACGCAACCATCGCAGCAGGTATCGGCAAAGCATCATTCGACGAAGCTAAACTCATCGAAAACGCAAAAGCTCTTCTCGACGCAGTCGTTAAAGCCAAGCCAGCATCTGCTAAAGGCAACTACATCCAAGGCGTAACTATCGCATCATGCATGAACCCAGGCATCAAGCTTGAGTCATCACTCTACGCCCTCTAATTTCTAACCATTTATTGAAAGGAACATCACATGAATCCTGATAAGAAAATCATCATCGACGAATTACTCGAAAGAGTAAACGCATCACCATACGTCCTCGTTATGGACTACACCGGCGTTACTGTACCTCAGTTCTCTGAGCTCCGTGACAACCTCCGCGAAGGCGGTGCCGAGTGCCACGTAGCGAAGAACACCTACATGAGAGCAGCCCTCTCAGAAGCAGGTCTTCCAGACATCAGCGCTGAGCTCACAGGCCAGACCGCTTTCGTCACAGGAGACGGCGAAGTTACAGCTGCTGCTAAAGCAGTGAAAGACTTCGTTAAAAAAGCGAAAGACGTCAAACTCAAAGTAGGCATCCTTGACGGTGAAGTAATCGACGAAGAGAAAATCAACGTCCTCGCTTCACTTCCATCACGCGAAGAACTACTCGCCAAGCTTCTCTCAGTCATCAACGAGCCAGGAACATCTATCCTACGCGCTCTCAACGAGAAATTCGGCAACACAGGCTCATCTTCAGACGAAGAAGAGTAACAACAAATCTGATAAGATGGCTGCTTGAGGTAACTCTTGCAGCCTGATAACAAACATTGGCTCCTCGTCGGATATTCGGCTGAAACTCTGAAATAACCCAGATGCCCTGGGTGCGACGAAACCTAAACACAAAACAAATAGAAAATAATACATATTATGGCTGATCTAGCTAAAATCGCTGAAGAACTCGGCAAACTAACAATCATCGAAGCTGCTGAGCTCGTGAAGAACCTTGAAGAAGAGTGGGGCGTATCTGCCGCTGCTGCTGTAGCTGTTGCTGGCCCTGCTGGTGGTGGTGAAGCTGAAGAAGAGAAGACTGAATTTGACGTCGTTCTCGAAGAAGCTGGTGGAAACAAAATCGCTGTTATTAAAGCAGTGCGTGGAGTTGCATCAGGTCTCGGACTTGCAGACGCTAAGAAACTCGTTGAAAGCGCTCCTGTTGCAGTTGCTGAAGGCCTTCCTAAAGAAGCCGCAGAAGAAGCTAAGAAAGCTCTCGAAGACGCAGGTGCTAAAGTTGCACTCAAGTAGTAAACACACTTTACTAGCATTTTAAATAATGCACACAGAAGAAGCTCTGCCTAACCGCAGAGCTTCTTTTTTTACGCCCCCATATCACAACCAAGAAATACCCATCCACAAAAAAAGCCACCCTATCGAAATAGAGCGGCTCTGATAAAAGTTGGTTTGTTACATCAACGAAAATTACTTCCTACGGCGCATAATAAGCGCAAGCCCACCAAGCCCAAGAAGAGCCGTTGATGATGGCTCAGGAACAGCAATCAATCGAAGCTGGAATGCATTAATCTGTGCTCGTCCGCTACTGTTGAGGGTAGTTCCCCCATTTGTACTTCCAGCTATGCTAAATGCTTGGGTCCCGCCTGCACCAGCAATGAATGTGCCAAGGATTGAGTGACCTGAGTTCTCTCCCGAGTAACTATCCAGCGGGTCACGGTTACTGAGTGCTGAAGTAGCTGATGATCCTGCAGTTATACTATCAGCAACACTCTGTGTCCCATCACTAAAAACTGTAACCCAGTCTGTGCCGTTCGTGGATCTTCCGCCAGTAGTACGAGAATCATTTGATATGACTTGGATCTCATATGTATACCCAGCCGTTAAACCATTCAGAGTGATGGTACTTGCATTAAATAAGCCCCCTTGAAGTATAGCAGTGATATCTGTATCCGTGAAGCTACCTGATCCGAATGCAGTCCCAGTGTCGGCAAAACCCACACTAGTGACTGTTACCCCTCCTTGAGCGTAGCCAGCCGCGTTCAGCGTAGCCGAGTTAGTTGAAGTAAAGAGCACACCATTGAGTGTATTTGTTGCTGCAGCAGCGGTTTGCCCGTTGAACGCCACAACACCTGAGCCATTAGTACTCACGAATGATTGATCTACCGCAGCGGAGGCTGGAGCGGCAACAGTGTCATAGAGGTCAACTGAGTTACCCCAAGTGATCAGTGCTGCTGTAGAGGTCATAGGCAAGATCGCAAGAGCAGACACCATTCCTATCGTAGTTTTATTATTTTTAAAATATTTCATAATTATTTTCGGGTTTGTTCATACAGCAATAACTACCTTTCGTTATTGCATGTCTTACAATCATAAATAATTCACGCTATAAATCAAGCCTTAAAGCCGATCAATTTCTCATTTCAACAATGAAAACTACCTCATTATCAATGTGTGATACAGATAAACCCTCACCTCTGAATGCTACACCTCCCCCTAAAACTATAGGTATGCCTCCTACCTTACTAATCACTGAGAAAATAATTCACCCCCGTGTATTAGTAGTTGCCTCTAAGAACCTTCCGTCTTACTAAATAACCATGCGCCTTCTGTTTATCGGTTTATTCTACACCCTCTGCCTTCAGCTTTCCTATGGGCAAGCTCTCATCGAGGAGTCAAAAATCATTCAAGAAATTTCCTCATTCACTGAGTCCGAGTCGTCCCAAAAAGAAGCCTGGCAACAACTACTCCAACTCCGTAAAGACTTCGACTCATTGGAAAATGAAATCTCTGAACTAGAAAAATCAAATAAAACTCTCGCCGCCCCAGAAGGAAATCTACAGAAAGCCAGCGATCTATCTCAAATAAGTGAGGAAATAGCCGCCCCCACACTCGCTCAAATCACCAAACGATTCAATGAAGTCAAACAACTCAAAGAAAACGTCACGGCCCAACAAGAAACCATAGAAAAATCACTAGCAAGTTCATCAGCCAGGCTAAAACTCATCCCAAACGAGATCACCACAACCCAGACCGACCTCGCCACACTCCAGGCCACCCCAGAGCCAACAACCGAAATCAGCAAATCCACACGAGCATTACTTATCGCCAAACATGAGAAATCTCTAGAGAAACTCGACCTCGAACAAAGCCAACTAGAAAAATATATCCCCATACTCCAGAGTAATCTCAAGACACTCACCAAGGACCAAACAAAAATCGACAAGATCTATGCCATCTGGGATGACAAACTAATCGAAGTAAACAAAAACACCGCCGCCAGCATCAAGGCGTCCGTCATCACTCTCTCCTTAAAGCTCTCAGATGGCTCCCCCGCCAAGGAACTCGCGGAGCAAACCATCGCACTCTCAGAAAGCCTACTTTCAGAGGAAAGCATCCAAGCCAAACTTAAAAGCACCAGAAAAGAATTAGCCACCCTCAAGCAATCATTCCAGCTTATCGATGAACAACAGAAATACGCCAGAGAAAGGATCAACCTCTTAGATAAAGCCGACCTCTCAGTAGACCGTGAAACCGGCACCCTACTCAGAAAGCAACGTAGCGAACTCCCCTCAGAAAAAGCACTCAAGTTCAGACTCACAACCGTTTTCCAAGCGTCCACCAAAAACGAACTCGAACTACTCCAAGAACGTGATCACCTCGACGCCATCGTTGAATTTACCTCAGATGCCTACGAAGAAAACTTCACCAGTGCCCAGAGAGCAGAACTCACAAAAGAAGAATTCACAAGCCTCACTAAATCCTCACTCCAACTCCACAAAATAGTCATCAAAGAAAGAAATGAGCTATCCACAGAATACCGTGAACTCATCAGCCTACTAGAAAAAACCTCCAAGAGCTCCAAGACATACTCAGACTACATCGACTCCAGACTACTCTGGATCGTCAGCCACCCCCCCCTCAGCAAACAAAGCTTTATAGATGAAGCCCAGAGCCTCAATACCCTCTACGGCACCTCCGCCCTGTCCCGCTTCTTCACCTCGCTAAAATCAGATGCACTCAACTACCCCGTCCTCTGGATCCTCTTCACACTCTCATTCATCATCATCCTCGCCACCCAGCAGAAATTCTACCAATGGGCAAAAGCAGCCAATAAAGAAGCCGCACGTGGCAGCTGCAACACCTTTCGCCCCACCCTCATTGCTCTCTTCTCTAGCATTGTCATCATTCTCCCCATCCCCCTCATACTAGCCTTCATCGGCTGGAGATTACCCTCAGATCAGCCACTCCAAGCTGGCTTACTTCTCGGCAGCACCGTTGCCGCCATCATCAGCCTCATCCGCAGACTCTCCAAAAAAGGTGGCTTTTTTGAATCAAATGACATGGTCAACACCGGCCACCTCAAACTATGCAGAAAAGCTCTCTGCCCCCTATACTTCATTCTCCCCATAGTCATCATCACCGCAACCGCGCTCACCAGACTAAATACCGAGATAACTCAAGGACGGCTCTTCAACATGCTCATCCTCATCATCATGGCTGCCGCCATGCACTACATCTTACTTCCTAAGAAGCGCTTATTGAACTCCAAGAAAAAGCCTGGCTTCTTAAGCTACCTCGTCTACTTCACCTTCGTCATCATCCCCCTTATACTCGTGTTCGCAGCAGCTGTTGGATACTTCATATCCATGCTCACCCTGAAAACCCAGCTCATCTACACACTCAGGATAACTCTCGGCATACTCTTCATCTCCGCCCTCCTCAGACGCTGGCTACTAGTTACCAGAAGGAGAGCCCTCATGAGCGCACACCAAACCGCTATCGCTGATCCTGAGTCCCCTCTAACAGAACAAGAAAAGAAACAGGAAATCCAAGAAACAGTTACCAAAATCAGCGAGCAGAGCTCCAAACTCATCCACGTAGTCGCCACAGTAATCTTAGTATTCAGCCTCATCACCGTCTGGTCTAAAACCTTACCCGCACTCTCAGTCCTAGACAACGTCAACCTCTGGGAAACCTCATCATCAGAAACCACGAACAAAGCCGAATCCTCCAACATCAACCCCCTCAGTTCCCTCACCGGTACATCTGAACCCGCAGCCTCAGAGTCCACAACCACTACCAAACACATCACTCTACAAGACCTGCTCGTCACCATCATAGTCTCATTCCTCACCTATCTAGCAGCAGTAAACATCCCCTCACTTCTCCAGATCACAATCCTCAACCACCTCAAACTCAAACACGGAACCGCCTTCACCTTCACCACCGCCATCCGCTACGTCATCATCACCATCGGCATCATCTGGGCATTTGGCTCCATCGGCGTCACTTGGGATAAAATCCAGTGGCTAGCCGCCGCCATCACCCTCGGGATTGGCTTCGGTCTCCAGGAAATATTCGCCAACTTCGTAGCCGGACTCATCCTCCTATTCGAACGCCCCATCAGAATCGGCGACCTCATCACCGTGGGCAACATCAACGGCAAAGTCAGCAAAATCCAAATGCGCGCCACCACCATCCTCCAATTCAATAACCGTGAACTCATCGTCCCAAACAAAGAATTCATCACCGGCCAACTCGTAAACTGGACTCTCAGCGACAACGTCATCCGTGTAGAAATCGCCGTAGGCATCGCCTACGGCAGCGACACAGTACGCGCTAAGGAAATCCTCCTCGAATGCGCAGAAAACAACAACCGCATCCTACAAACCCCCAAACCAGACGTCATCTTCAGCGCGTTCGGAGCCAGCTCACTTGACTTCATCCTCCGCGCATTCATCTCATCCGTAGATGACCTAGCACCAGGCCAGAGCGAACTCCATTACGCCATCGACAACGCATACAGAGAAGCCGGTATAGAAATCGCATTCCCACAGCAAGACATCCACATCCGCTCCATCGATGCTGCATTCCCTACTGAAAAGCACAACAACACAACAAAACCCTCATCCACAACCGATTAGGCGAATAATTAAAATCCTAATCCATCACAAATTGACCACCCCAAAAAACTATTTAAGAAAAAATAGCACTTTTTGTGTCGATCTGACTTCCCCATGTATCTCACACAGTGAATGACCACAACAAGGTGGCATGAAAAAATAAAATTATGAAAAATATAAAATTACTATCATTCTCTGTAGCTACAATTGCTCTCACTCTCCCAGCTTTCTCAGCTAACTCTGTCACTGATGGAGCCAGAGCTTTTGCTCAAGGTACCACTAACACAGGTAAAAATATCCTTAAAGGAACAGCGGATACAGGTAGAGGTCTTCTCGCCGCTCCTGGACAGATGCTCAAGATGAATGACGGAACCCTTCCTAACCTCAGCCAAGGTGTTCAGGAATTCGGCCTCAGTGGCAACATTGACTACGCAGACGACATCGCTTACAACCTTAACCTCTCATACGGTTACTTCTTCAAGGAGAACTGGCAGATCGGTTTCACCACCACCGTTCAAGGTGAAGAGAGTGATGCAAACTTCGGGCTTGGACTTTTCACAGAGTACAACTTCGTGGGAGAAACTAAGTGGGTTCCTTTCGTAGGATTCTCAGCTAAATGGGCACGTCTCAACTCAGATGCCCTCGATGCAGATTCCATCGCACTTGGTCTTGACCTCGGTGTGAAGTACTTCCTCAGAGAGAACCTTGCGCTTTCATTCTCAATCGGTGCAGATTACGCATTTGATGACGTATTCCCTGGTGGAGATGACTTTAACAAGACAATCAAGATCGGAACACGTTTCTACTTCTAAGAAATCACTATCTAGAGTATTAATAATCAATAGGTAAGCAGAAGACTCTGCTTACCTATTCTTTCTCCCCTATGGATTATCAAGCTGCAACAGATGAAGAACTCGCTCAGAGATGTATATCTGAGCTACCAGATACCCATCTAGCCTTTGACCAGATCATTCATAGATACACTGAATACGTTTTAAAACTTACCTACAGAGTACTCTGGAATCATTCAGATGCGGATGAAGCCACACAAGAAGTGTTCATTAGGCTCTTCAACAAAATCCATCTATTCAAAGGCAAATCTTCATTTAAAACTTGGTTTTATAGATTCACTCTCAACATAGCCATAAGGCTACAGCAAAAAAGATCTAAGTATGAAAAACGTGTGACAGAATACGTTCATGAAACAGAAATAACCAAAGATTCCACTTCACCCAATACTGTTACTGACACCCTCGCTCAAGTGAGGAAACTCTTAAATGAACTACCTAAACCAGATCAAGAAATCATCATGCTTAAATTTTATTCTGAACTATCTTTTGTTGATATTGCAAAAGTTTTAGACATCGGAGAAAGTGCTATAAAAATGCGTTATTATCGCGCCATTAAAAGCCTGTCTCAACGCTACTCTCAGAAAAACCCTAACAGCTTAGAATGAAGTTATGGAAAAATTCGAAGACCTAGAAAAGATAATTACAGAATCTGCAACAATCCCTCCAGAAACGGAAAACACCCTCAAGAACAACCAACTCAAAGAGGTAATAAAATCTAATGCCAGACACCAATCCACCCAACAACAAATGGGCCAACTTTTTTCGAAAACTCTAGGTAGCCAGTTTACAGAGCTAATACCAGAAACCTTAAAAGCCTTTTTCCCATGCCTAAATCGAGATAATAAACATGAAAAATAATGATATGAACACAATCGCTGATCTTAATCTTAACGCATTCACCCAATCCTCTTTTTTCCAGAATGTCATAAGCTACACACCTAAATTACTAGCCGCCGCTCTCATTCTCCTTATTGGATGGCTTGCTGCCACTATTCTAGCTAAGTTAACAAAGTCTCTATTCCTAAAAATAGGAATAGATTCATTTCACAAAAAAAACCAAGCTGAGTTACCAGATGATGAGTTCCTAAATAACCTCACCTTCTCATCAATTTTATCCAAATTCGTCTACTGGGGTGTCATGCTCGCCACACTCGTAGCCACAGTAGAAACGCTAGGTCTCTCTAAATTATCAGCCATTTTTGACCAGCTGTTAGACTACCTACCAAGATTAGTCTCAGGAATAATCCTACTAGTCATATTTTTCATTATTGCTGGAATATTGAAAAATACATTAAGAAAAAAACTACGTGGCCTTGGCCTAAGTTATGCCAACTTCATAGGGAACTCCGTCTACTGGCTACTTATTGTCGTCGGATTCTCAATGTCCTTAAACCACCTCCAAATTGAAACCTCACTAGTAAGCCGAATCATACTAGTGATTATGCTATCCCTCTGCCTCACTATCAGCATTGCTCTTGGCTTCAGTATGAAAGAGATCTCAACTAAAATCATCTACAGTCACTACGCTCGTGACGTTTTCACGATTGGCACTGAAATACAAATTAATGGTGAATCCGTCACCGTAGTTAACGTAAAAGCCACCACTACAATCGTCGAAACCATCGATGGCCGCAGAAAATTCATCCCTAACTCCGAGCTGATGAACACAATACTTGAAGAATAACATAAAAATCAAGCTCAGCCATTTACCTCCTATCACCTAAAAACTAAAACCAACCTCGCTTTTTAAACAGCACAATCAGCGAGCTAGCTAATAAGAAGAACACACTGAGCAAAATATAGTAACCATACTCATTATTTAGCTCTGGTATGTTCACAAAGTTCATCCCATACATCCCAGCCAGAAACGATAGCGGCATAAAAATGGCAGAAACAATAGCCAACAACTTCATCACCTCATTCATTCGATGACTCGTGGTCGTAAAATAAAGCTCTCGCAGGCTCCCCCCCTGCTCTCGCAGAAACTCAGTAGTCTCTATTGCAAAACCAACGTGATCTAACAGATCATTAATATAGACCTTCGTAGACTTTTTGATCAACTTCGTATCGGAGCTATACAAATGATGCACCACTCCCTTAAACGGCCTCAGATCACGATAGAGACGCGTCACCTCACTACGCGCTACATGAACCTCAGTAAGATCTGGCAATGACTTACTATTCATAATCAGGTCCTCCACATCCTCTAAAGATTTATCTAACTGACGCAAGTAACTCAATGTCTGATCCACTCCCAGATCCATCAGGGCCCATGTTAAATAGTCCGGCCCCCTTCGCGCCATCCTACTACCCGCCACGTTCACTCGCTTATAAATCGGCGCAAAGAAATCTCCATCGTCCTCAGTGAAAGTAATCACCACATTCTTTAACATAATCAGACTCATCTGATGCACCTCAAGATCCCCATCAGCATCCAGAAATGGTACTTTCTGAGAAATATAAATATAACCGTCAAAATCCTCTACCTTCGCCAAAGAATGCGTATTCATCACATCCTCACCCACCATCTTATTAACCCCAAATTGCTGGCAGATAGCACCCACCAAAGCCCCATCATGCAGCCCCGCCAGATCTAACCAGTATCGCTTAGTAATATCTAGTTCTCCAACCTCTGAGAGATCTTTCAAAATCGTAGTTTCACAGCTATCCTTGTCATAGCAACTCCACTTAAGCACGGTAGTTTCCACACGTCGCTCCCCAGAGAGAATCAAAGTCTCTGGCGGTGCTCCTACGGGTTTGATTAGTTGATCCTGATCTAACATAATTTTTAGCCTCTACCATTAGTCACCCTGTGAACGATAAGTAAAGTAAATATAACAAACTCACCTACTTACAGAAAACAACATCCCCTCCGCTACGACTCTACAACCCCATCAGTAACCACTAGAGTTCTATTACCAAATCTAGCAAGACTAGTATCATGAGTCACCACCACAAGCGTCGAACCATCTTCATCCGAAAGCTCTAACAAAAGCCGCATCACCTCCGCTCCATTCTTAGAATCCAAGTTCCCAGTAGGCTCATCCGCAAAAATAATCTCAGGCTTATTCACCAGTGCTCTAGCTATTGCCACACGCTGTTGCTCTCCGCCACTTAACTCAGCGGGAAGGTGATCTGAACGATGATCTAATCCCACTCGCTTCAATGCATCCAGCGCAGCCTGCTTATTCTGCTTCCCCCCTATTAAAGCCGGTATCAGCACATTCTCCACCGCCGTAAATTCTGGCAACAAATAATAGTTCTGAAAAATATAAGCCATCCGTGAGTTACGTAAAATAGACTGATGCTTCTTAGGCAGTTTATACAGATCTTCGCCATCAATGATCACCCGACCTCCATCTGGCTGCTCTAATCCCGCCAAAGTATACATCAACGTCGTCTTCCCCGCACCACTAGGCCCACAGAGAAATACCTTTTCTCCTTTCTCAATCTCTAAATTGATCCCCTTGAGCACCTCCACACGTTTTTTACCGATGCTGTATCCTCTATGGACATTATCTGCTTTGATGAGTGCCTTATTCATACCTATTTAGCTAAACGATAACACACCCATTAGCGACTAAAAAGGCGACAAAAAAGACTGATCTCCGCTAAGAGATCAGTCTTTATAGTTTTATTTATCCACACATTCTAAATGAGTGAAAAAGCAAGACCTAGAAGTAGAAACGTGTTCCGATCTTGATCGTCTTGTTGAAGTCATCTCCACCAGGGAATACATCATCAAATGCGTAATCAGCACCAATTGAGAATGAAAGCGCAAGGTTCTCTCTGATGAAATACTTCACACCAAGGTCGAGACCAAGTGCAATGGAATCTGCATCAAGAGCATCTGAATTGAGCTTCGCCCACTTGGCTGAAAAGCCTACGAAAGGAACCCACTTAGTTTCGCCCACGAAGTTATACTCAGTGAAAAGTCCAAGCCCGAAGTTTGCATCACTCTCTTCACCTTGAACAGTAGTGGTGAAACCAATCTGCCAGTTCTCCTTGAAGAAATAACCGTATGAAAGATTAAGGTTGTATGCGACATCATCTGCGTAATCAATGTTACCACTGAGACCAAATTCCTGAACTCCAACGCTAAGATTAGGGAGTGTTCCATCATTCATCTTGAGCATTTGCCCAGGAGTTGCCACTAAGCCTCTACCTGTGTCTGCTGTACCTTTAGCGAAAGCTCTTGCTCCGTCTGTAACAGAGTTTGCAGCCATTGCAGGCATAGCAAAAGCAGCAGTAGCCGCTCCGATCAACAATGTGTTTTTATATGTCATATGTTTTATTGTGTTAGTTATTATTTTAGTGTTCTTAAAAAGGATCCCCCATGATGTTGAATCCTGAACGAGCGACACATTCCCACCAAGATTCCCATTTCGCAAATGAAATTCTATTTATTTTTCACCCTATAAGCACAGGAAAACTTGCACTATTTTTATAACTATCAATACTACCAAAATGACTAACCGTGAGGCAACTATAGCACTGAACATGCTACCCAAAATTGGCCCCGTTAAAGTGCGCAGACTCCTTGAAATCCTCGGCTCAGCAGAAGCCATTCTGAAGGCCCCCATAGACTCCCTCACCCGCGCACCTGGAGTTGGTAATGAAACCGCCAAGATCATCACAACCTGGCAAGACCATATCGATCTCACCACTGAACTCGAAGAAGCCGCCGCCAGAGATCTCACCATCATCACCGAAGAAGATGACTCCTACCCCACCCCACTCCGCAACATGTATGATCCCCCTCTCGCCCTCTACATCTGGGGCAAGCTCTCACCTCGCGACAATCACGCCATCTCCATGGTCGGCTCCCGCAAAACATCCAACTACGGCAGAGAAACCGCCCGTAAACTAGCTCTCCAACTCGCATCCGCTGGCCTCACCATCATCTCAGGCATGGCACGCGGAATCGATACCTACTCACACGAAGGAGCCATAGCATCCGGCAAAAACGGCCGCACCATCGCAGTCCTCGGCTCCGGCCTAGGCCAGATTTACCCACCAGAAAATATGGCACTCGCAGAAAAAATAGCATCCTCACACGGTGCAGTAGTTTCTGAGTTCCCCATCCATCAACAACCAGACAAGAAAACCTTCCCCATGCGCAACCGCATCGTCGCCGCCTGGGCTAACGCCACCCTCGTCGTCGAGTGCCCACAATGGAGCGGCAGCATGATCACCGCAAACCTAGCCACCGAAATGGGCAAACCCATCTACGCCGTCCCAGGCCCCATTGATCGCCCCACCTCCGCTGGCTGTAATCACCTCATCCGTGAAGGCGCCACCCTCGTCACCAAGGCAGAAGACATTCTAGATGACCTCACGGCTCTACCTCTAATAGACATCCCTCACCACGAGCCCACAACCCCGCAACCACCAGACCTCAGCACACTCAGCGAAACAGAAACCCTCGTCTATCACCAACTCAGCGCAGAAGAAATCACCATCGATCAGCTAGTCACCGCCACTCAACTTAAAATGCCATCCCTCCTCCCAGCTCTCCTCACACTAGAAATGAAAAAAATAATAAAGCAACTCCCTGGCCCCCGATATAAAATCCGCTAAACATAACGGTAAGGTAGGAGTCTAAAAGAAAACGGGATTTAAGATCAATCGACCCTAAATCCCGTAAAATGTTCCGACTCGTAGCAAGTCGGCTTTTATAACTACTGAACTTTGCTAGTAGTGCCTTGCGCCTTGTACGCTTCTTCAGCTTTTTCTTTAGCTTTTCGCCCTTTCTTTATAAGGTCTTCACCATCTTCAATAGTTTCTTTCCCCTTCTTCTTCATCTTCTCCCCCTTCTTGATCATAGCATCACCTTTTTCCCAGGCCTTACCAATGTCAGCTACTGCATTGCCTTCAGAAGCAATGCGCGCACCAAGAGTAGAGTTACCAGTACCACAGCTAACAACAGCAAATGCGGAAGGGATAATGACGGAGAGTAGAGCTAGTTTATGATTCATAATTTGATTGGTTAAATTTTGCGAAAACATAATTTAGTTCCAACGCTTGTCCAGCCCAAACTCATTGGCAATTTTCGATTTACACGTACGTCATAACACCATTATCTTTGAGTAAATTTATTTGAGTAAATTTTCACCCCGGTTTTCTTCCTGGTGAATCGTGACTGGCCAGCCAGAGAACTGATTGTCGGGCTTACCATCAGTAGCATCAATGAGGAAACGATAACATTCCATCGTGTATGTCTTCTTCTCAGTATCAATGGTAACAACCCCAAAACCACTACCCTTGTTATGCGCCATCTCATAACGGTTCTTTGAGACCTTTCGAGGATTGTCCATCGGATTACCAATAGTATACACAAAGATTTTATTTCCAAAACCATCGAGATACTCCCCTGTATCAGCAAGCCCGTGTGCAGGTCTATTCTCATACGGCATCTTCAGCGCATCAGCCTTCCACCACCGCGGATAACCCACCGAAATCGCCGGCGTGCAAAATGACCAATTTGAATCACGCTGCTTCTCAACCCCATACTGCGTCAACGATGTCAGATGCTGGTCTCCATTAATGTGCAATGCCATCGATTCACGGATCAGATCAATCGCCCTGTTCCTTGGAGTCTGCGGCCAGCCACCAGAATCAAGATCACACTTCAAGTAACCTCGCGGGCTACCATGGTGCGTAGCCACACCAGCAAAAACCGTCTGAGTCAGCAGCACTTTCATATCATGCTTACGCCAATCCTTAGCCCACTTCTCAATGTACTGCTCTTGCCGTTCACCCAGTAACTCTAAACCAGGTTTATCCAGTGTCGTAGCATCATAATCTGACTTTGATATGTGATCAATCCTACCTCCACCTTTATTACCAGATTTCTCAGGTCCAGATTTCCACTGACGGTCTGCAATAATGCCAAAGTTAACGCCTCCATACAACATATCGCCATAATAAACCGAGATATCTTGCTTGCAAGGAACCGGTGAAGCGAAGTCTGGATGATGTGAACAGTTCGTGCGGTGCACCGCATTGATCATCCTAGCCGGCTGCATATAACCTCCAGCACTAGGCCCCTTCACCTCCTTATTAATCGGAGCTCCTCCCTCGCCCCAAATATTGCCATGAAAAACATCATGATCATCAGGTAGACAAATCGTAGGCGCATTACGCATTGCATCACGGAATGCCCAACCGAACATATAAAACTTACGTAAATAGTTATGGATCGCAGGAATAGCAGGCGAACGGATAATCCCATAGCCTCCATGTTGCTCATACAGCTGGTCACCAGAGAAATAAAGCATATCACACTTCAGCTTCACCAGATTATCCGCCACTGGTTGATAAGGAAAACCCATCGCGTTCTGACAAGTAAGCGCCCCTATACGCAGCTCCTTCCCTGCTGGATCTGCAAGAATAGCCCCTTCCCAGAGGTAAGGTTTTTCTGATCCATCGCTATGCTTCTCCCTATAAACTAAACGATACGGAGTCAGAACCTTCGCGTCCCAATTAGTAATGCGGATAGTCGCTGTCCATGCATCGCTATCAAGCCTTGCCTCCCCTGCTTTTTGCCAAACCCCATCTTTCTCGATTTCCAGCTCCACCTCTTGAGTATCCTCTACCCCCATAGGCCCAGTTAGAGCAGTGATCTTCATCACGTGCCCATCTGCATTACGATTGTCACTAAGTGAGTACATTGACCACAGAATTGGTCCAAACTGTCTCTCAGGATGATAGCTAAATGCATCTCCCGAAATTTGCCAATTCCTGAATTTACAACCATCTTTATCCATCTTCCCTGGACGATTAGCACTCTTATCTCCATCACTCGGGAAATGACTAACTACTGCAAAATTCCCGAGTAAGCTCTCAGCCTCAACTGAATTTGTAAGCATTCCAAGCTGAACGCCATCAACCGGATTAGAAGCACTCAGACTCAACTCCATTTGTCCACCTACAGGCTTACCAATAAGTGTAATTTCTACATGCGCAGGAACTTCCCCCTTGAGCTCAAGATTCTTTTTACCAATGAATAATAACCGCCCATCAATCCCAATATTAAGCCCACTTTTAGAAAAACAACGAGCTCGATGGTCATTAATATCAGTAGTGATTCCCAACCGAAAGCCAGCTCCACCTTTATAGACATTCTTTTCAGGAAACTGGATCTCTGTAGACAGCGCAAACGGCTTACTAGAGTCACTTATCTCATAGAGAAGTGAGTGGATATTACGATCCGCACTACTTGTCTGACACGCCGCCCACCCATCTTCAACGAGCCAGTCTTCCATTGGATTCGCCCAAAACCCTCCACCTAACCACATCTTGTCATGTGACAGATTCCATTGATCAATACGCGTCAGCTTACTCAACGAGGAAGCCGCCAAAAGTGTAGGAGTGCTAAACAAGCTCGTTAGCAGAGTTAGAAAATGTCTTCGTTTCATAATCAGTATACTAAATTTCGTAGCCATCTCTTACGAGAAAAACATCATCCCCCTACTCTAAAGGCAACCTCTCGCACACAACAATGCTCCCCAGCCCATAGGGTAGTTTAAAACTCCACCTCATAAAATGAGCTAGAGTAAAACAGTTCTAGAGAATAAACGACGGCGATGTGCGCTGCCAGAGCTTGCCTAAACTAACTAGAATTACGCATCAATTTTTCTGTACGCCGCAATCAAAGCATCAAGGCCCTCTTTGCCTTTCCCTTTGACTCCGTGCTCCAAACCAATGACACCATTGTAGTCCACTTTGCGAAGCCACTTAGTCACGGCACCTAAATCCAGATTACCCGTACCCGGCTCTTTACGCCCAGGGCTGTCTCCATACTGCACATATGCCACTTCATCCCATACAGCCTCGGCATTCTCGATCAATTTATCACCAAGTCCCATTTCCCCTTCATGGTAGAAATCAGCAAGAAGCTTACAGGATTTACGGTTCACTGCTTTACAAAGCTTGTGCCCATGCGCGAAAGTTTGCAAGAGAGGCTCAGCCTTCCTCATTGGATGTGAAATAGGCTCATTACATAAAATAATACCATGCTCCTCAACGAGGTCACAGTGATGCTTCACTGTATCAGCCACTTTTATAATCTGCTCATCACGAGTCATCTTATTTCTGTTCCCTGGCACGTAAGTCATCGTTCCTTGGTTAGTCGCTTTGTTTAGTTCTATCCCTAGCTTTAGGTCAGCCTCTAACGTTGCCTTCTGCTCTGCAGTTAAGTTACTAAAGTCAAATCCCTTGCCCGCCGTGATAACAGAGACTCCCATTGTCATCTTCTTATCCTTACAGAACTCACCTACCACATCCCAAATTTTACGATCTTTACTCGCCAGATAATTATCCTCCCACGCACGAAATCCATGATCATACGCAAACTGCATCTGGTCCTTATACCCACCTGGTGAAGTCGCTAGCATTCCTAGATGTGGGGCGAATAACGCCTTAAACGGAGCTGCTTTTACCGCAACCGCGGCTTTCTCTTCAAAGGCATTTGCTATGGCCACAGGTCCAGCGAGTGCGCCGGCTATCGTGAGTTTGGTGAAATTTCTACGGTTCATGATTCTAAAGTAAATAGTGTATGATTTTACAATACGTCCGAACCCTACCACACGTTTCAAAAAGTTAAAAACCTTAACTTAGTATCTTCATCTCACATCCTAGCCAAAATAAAACCCTTTTCTACAGAGCGAAAAAAGCCCGAGCCCACTTGCGTGGTCTCGGGCTTATGAATTATTTCTTTAGTATAGAGTCACTTCTTACTCGCCACCAAGGAGCTTTGCTAGCTCATCATCGATGTCTCCGAGTGGGCTCGCTGCATCTTCTGATGAAGTTTCAGCTACAGCAACACCTTCGCCTTCTTCACCCTCTGGAGCTTCCTCCACGATTGGTGCTGGCTCCTCAACAGTGAACTCAAAGCGGCTCTCCTTATGCTGCGGGAATCCAGTTCCTGCAGGAATGAGGTGACCCATGATGACGTTCTCTTTGAAGCCCTGAAGCATATCCACTCTTCCGAGCGTTGCCGCCTCTGTGAGAACACGTGTCGTGTCCTGGAAGGATGCCGCTGAGATAAATGAGTCAGTCTCAAGTGATGCCTTAGTGATACCGAGTAGCACTGGCTCACCTTCTGCTGCCTGTCCACCCTGCTCAGCCACCTTACGGTTTGCCTTCACAAAAGCAGTGCGGTCAACTTGGTCTCCCCAGAGGAATTCCGTGTCACCTGGCTCAGTGATCTTCACCTTACGGAGCATCTGACGAATGATGATCTCAATGTGCTTGTCATTGATCTCTACACCCTGGACTCGGTAAACTTCCTGCACTTCGTTCACGAGGTGCTCTTGGAGAACCTGAGTTCCACATGCTTCGAGTAAGTCTTCCGGTGAAATAGCACCTTCAGTGATCAGATCACCAGCTGCTAGTTTCTCACCTTCAGCTACGATGATGTGCTTGTTCATTGGCACGAGGTGGTCAGCTGACTCACCGCTCTCTGCTGTGACGATGACTTTCTTCTTACCACGAACGTTAGCTCCAAATGATACATTTCCGTCTAACTTAGAAATGATCGCTGAGTCCTTAGGCTTACGCGCTTCGAACAACTCGGCAATTCTCGGAAGACCACCAGTAATATCCTTAGTTTTAGCCACCTTACGAGGAGTTCTCGCTAGCATGGTTCCACCACCGACTTTCTGATTTTCTTTCACAGACATGTGAGCTCCAACTGGAATTGAGTATGATGAGAGAACCTCACCAGACTTCTCGTCAACAATGACAACCTGCGGGTGAAGATCTTCTTTATGCTCAGTAACGACCATACCTTTATTACCCTGCTCGTCTTTCTCGTTAGCAACTGTAATACCGACGATCATATCGCGGAACTCAACCTTACCAGCCTGCGCTGTTAGAATTGGAACGTTATATGGATCCCATGATACAAACTTAGCACCTTTTTTCACCTTATCACCATCCTCGACTGTGATAACAGCACCGATCACAAGGTTATGCGCCTCGATCTCTAGACCGTTCTTGTCTTGGATAGATACAGCACCATTCTTGTTAAGAACAACATAGTTGCCCTCAGCATCTTTTACTGTGCGAAGTTCCTTATAGACTACTTTACCAGCATTCTTAGAAACGATCTCAGGAGTCTTAGCTGATGACTGAGCCACACCACCAACGTGGAATGTTCTCATCGTAAGCTGTGTTCCTGGCTCACCAATAGACTGAGCCGCTACGATTCCAACTGCCTCACCCTGCTGGGCAATTTTGTTAGAAGCAAGGTTAAGTCCATAACAGTGCGCACATGTTCCAGATTCTGCCTCACAAGTAAGAACTGAACGGATGCGGAGATGCGTGCGTCCGATAGTTTCAACTGCGTCAGCTTGCTCTTCTGTAATGATGTCGTTTACCTTGATCACCACTTCACCAGTTACTGGATCAGTTACTTCTTCACATGATGTGCGTCCGTAGATTCTCATTGGTAGTGTCGCTACTTCGTCATCACCATCATAGATTGGTGCAACAGTAATGCCATTTACAGTTCCACAGTCAGACTGGTGGATGATCACGTCCTGTGAAACATCTACTAGCTTACGTGTCATGTAACCGGAGTCAGCAGTCTTAAGCGCTGTATCAGCAAGTCCCTTACGAGCACCGTGAGTAGAAATAAAGTATTCCAACACGGATAGACCTTCGCGGAAGTTCGATGTGATCGGACGTTCAATAATCTCACCAGATGGCTTAGCCATAAGTCCACGCATTCCTGAGAGCTGCTTGATCTGTGCCTTATTACCACGGGCACCAGAGTCAACCATCATGAAGAGCGGGTTAGCGAGTTTAGTTCCATCGTTGTGCTCCAGCTTACGGTAAAGAGCGTTCGCGATGTTGTCAGTAGCGTGAGTCCAAACGTCAACCACCTTCTGGTAGCGCTCGTTATTGGTAACAACACCATTCTTATAGAGAGACTCTACTTTCTCGATCTCTGCATACGCCTTAGCAAGCTCAGCAGGCTTCTCTTCTGGAATCACCATGTCCACTAGACCAATAGATGTTCCTGAACGTGTCGCCTCAGTAAATCCGAGTGTCTTAAGAGCATCAAGCCCTAGAACAGTCTCTTCCTTACCTGCACACTGGTAACAACGCCAGATAACGTCACCGATCTGCTTCTTACCAACAGTGAAGTTGATGAAGCCGAGGTTATTTGGCCAAATCTCATTGAAACGCACACGTCCTGGTGTGGTCTCGATGATTTTAAGCTTAGGATCACCAAATACTGTATCCTTACCGAAGTCAGGGTTTCTAACACGGATTAGATCATGGTATTGAACCTTACGAGATGCGATTGCAAATTCAACTTCCGTTGTGCTTTCGAACAATGGACGGTGGTCTTCCTTCTGCTCTTCTATCTCCTTAGCAGTGCGCTGACGGAGGTATGTGAGGTAGTAAGTTCCAAGAATAATATCCTGTGATGGAGTAGTGATCGGCTTACCAGATGATGGTGAGAAGATGTTGTTTGGCGCTAGCAATAGCTGGCGACACTCCATTTGCGCTTCAATAGAAAGCGGCACGTGAACAGCCATCTGATCACCATCGAAGTCAGCATTATACGCTGTACAAACGAGTGGGTGAACACGGATCGCTTCACCTTCAATAAGCACTGGCTCGAATGCCTGGATAGACAATCTGTGCAGTGTAGGCGCACGGTTCAGCATCACTGGGTGACCTTTTGTCACTTCAGCAAGAATGTCCCAGACCTCAGTGGTCTTACGATCGATCATTTTCTTAGCAGAGCGAACTGTGTGGCAGTAGCCGAGTTCTTTGAGTCTGCGGATAATGAATGGCTCGAAGAGTGTGAGTGCCATCTTCTTAGGAAGACCACACTGGCTCAACTTAAGTTCAGGTCCAACCACGATCACAGAACGACCGGAGTAATCAACACGCTTACCAAGAAGGTTCTGACGGAAACGTCCACCCTTACCCTTAAGCATATCTGAGAGTGACTTAAGCGCTCTGTTACCAGCACCAGTTACTGCTCTACCATGACGACCGTTATCGAAGAGTGCATCAACAGCTTCCTGTAGCATGCGCTTCTCATTTCGGATAATCACCTCTGGAGTCTTCAGTTGAAGAAGATTGAGAAGACGGTTGTTACGGTTGATCACACGACGGTATAGGTCATTAAGATCAGATGTCGCAAAACGTCCACCTTCAAGAGGAACAAGCGGTCTAAGGTCTGGCGGGATCACAGGAAGCGTGTTCATGATCATCCACTCAGGGCGTGTCTTAGATGTGAGGAATCCTTGAGTAAGCTTGAGACGCTTAGCAAGTTTCTTCATTGTCTGCTTAGAACGGGTGTTCTCCATGTCTTCCTCAAGCTGCTCAAGCAACTTAGCAAGATCGATCTGGCCGAGAAGATCCTGAAGAGCTTCTGCACCCATTGCTGCGCGGAATGAATCCTCGCCGTAGTCGTCCTCTGCATCGCGAAGCTCAGTCTCAGTAAGAAGCTGACCGTGCTCTAGTGGAGTATCACCAGGCTCAGTTACGATGTAGTCTTCGTAGTAAATGACGCGCTCAAGGTGACGAGCACTCATGTCTAGCATGAGACCGATTCTTGATGGCATACATTTGTAGAACCAGATGTGAGTCACTGGCACTGCGAGCTCGATGTGGCCCATGCGCTCACGACGAACGCGTGAGAGAGTTACCTCTACTCCACAGCGGTCACAGATGACGCCCTTGTGCTTCACTCGCTTGTATTTTCCGCAAGTACACTCCCAGTCACGTGATGGACCGAAAATTCTCTCACAGAAAAGACCACCTTTTTCAGGCTTGAAGGTTCTGTAGTTAATTGTCTCAGGGTTTTTGACCTCACCTTTTGACCATCCACGGATAATCTCTGGATTCGCAACAGTGATTGCTACGTGATCAAATGATTCTGTCTTGTCGTCCACTCCGAAGAGTTCGCGTAAATTTGTTTCAACACTCATGTGATTTTGATTAGTTATTTGTTATAAGTTAATTGGTAATTGAGGGTGACTCACGCCACCCTTTTGGTTTGTGTTGAGTTTAGAGAGTGAGATCGTCTAGATTGAAATCATCATTGTCGATCTTGCTCTGAGCATCCTGCTTGGCTACGAGCCCTTTACCTGGTCTTACGTCTAGGCCGAGTGACTGCATTTCCTTCATGAGAACGTTGAATGACTCAGGAGTTCCAGCCTCTAGGTTATTATCGCCTTTGACGATAGCTTCATAGATTCTAGTTCTTCCTTGGACATCATCAGACTTCACTGTGAGCATTTCCTGAAGAGTGTAAGCAGCGCCGTATGCTTCAAGCGCCCACACCTCCATCTCACCGAATCTCTGACCACCATACTGTGCCTTACCACCCAGCGGCTGCTGAGTAACAAGTGAGTAAGGTCCCACAGCACGTGCGTGGATCTTGTCAGCAACTAGGTGACCGAGCTTCAGCATGTAGATCATACCTACCACTACTGGCTGGTGGAATGCGTCTCCAGTGCGTCCGTCATAGAGAGTGGATTTACCACCTACTGAGCCGTCCTTACCGTCGCCGATCCATGTGTAACCTGCTGTTTCTGGCTCACCCTTCTCGCGTGGACGAGCTTTGCCTTTGCCATCGCCGACTAGTTTCACTCCGTCCACTTTCTTAGCTTCAGTCATGAATTTCCAGATTTCAGCTTCAGGAATACCATCGAAAATCGGGGTAGCCACTGTGAATCCGAGCGCCTTAGCAGCAACACCGAGGTGAGTCTCAAGAACCTGTCCTACGTTCATACGAGATGGAACACCAAGTGGGTTCAAACAGATATCAACTGGAGTTCCGTCTTCTAGATAAGGCATGTCCTCTTCAGGCACTACAATCGCGACAACACCTTTGTTACCGTGACGTCCAGCCATCTTATCACCTACAGAAAGCTTACGCTTCTTAGCAACATAGACTTTTACTTCCTTAACTACGCCTGGATCTACTTCGTCACCAGATTCCATTTGATCAAGTCTACGCTCACGATCTGTGTCTAGCTCCTGGAAACGACCTTCGAATGAAGAGATGATCTCAAGGATCTTGTTACGGATCGGTGATGGATCGATTTCAATATGATCGTGGATCGCTGCCAACTTACGAAGAAGTGTCTTAGTGATCTTACGGTTAGCCGGGATGATGATCTCACCTGACTGCGCGTTTACCACATCAAGAGGGATCTTTTCACCAAGTAGGATGTCAGAAAGCTTCTCAGTGAGCTGGTCAGTGAGTGCGTCTTTCTTCTTCTTGTAGTCAGTGTTGATCTTCTTGAGCTGCTTCTTCATCTCCTCTGGGTTACCGCCGTCGCCTTTACGCTTAGCAAGTCCATGAGTAGAAATACGAATGTCCTGAACGATTCCGATTGTTCCAGAAGGAACACGGAGTGAGGAGTCCTTCACGTCTGCTGCCTTCTCACCGAAGATCGCACGGAGAAGTCTCTCTTCCGGTGCTAATTCAGTCTCAGACTTAGGAGTGATCTTACCTACGAGAATATCGCCAGGCTTCACCTCAGCACCAATGCGGACAATACCGTCATGGTCGAGATTCTTCAGAGCTTCTTCACCAACGTTTGGAATGTCACGAGTGATTTCTTCAGGTCCTAGCTTTGTATCACGTGCGATACACTCATACTCAGAGATGTGGATAGAAGTATAAATATCTTCTTTCACTACTCTCTCAGAGATAACGATAGCATCCTCGAAGTTATATCCGTTCCAAGGCATGAATGCCACGAGAACGTTACGACCAAGAGCTAGCTCACCGTTTTCAGTGTTCGGGCCATCAGCCATGCACTGTCCGATTTTCACCTTATCACCACGCTTAACGATTGGCTTCTGGTTCATACAAGTTCCTGCGTTTGAGCGCATGAACTTACGGAGTGGGTAAACGAAGATTCCGTTTGCAGGGTCACTCTTCACTGATGTTGTATCAGAAAGGAATGCCTCATCGCTCACAGGAAGCTCACCGTCTTTAGTAACGACGATCATTTCACCCGTAGATGCGGCTACCACACCGTTTGACTCAGAAGTGATCACAGCGCGGGAGTCAGCTGCTGCCTTTGCCTCTAGACCAGTTCCCACAAGAGGAGCATCTGATACAAGAAGTGGCACGCCTTGGCGTTGCATGTTTGATCCCATAAGTGCGCGGTTCGCATCATCGTGCTCAAGGAACGGGATGAGACCAGCCGCTACAGAAACGAGCTGCTTAGGAGAAACGTCCATGTAGTGAACTTCATCAGGTGACATCTCAAGAAACTCACCACGCTCACGCGCTGTGATTCTCTTGTTGAGGAAATTACCCTTCTTATCAAGCGGGTTGTTCGCCTGTGCAATAAGGAAGTTTTCCTCGTTGTCCGCTGTGAGATACTCGATCTCGTCAGTGACGACACCTTTGTTTACTCTACGGTATGGAGTTTCAATAAATCCGAACTCATTGATACGTGCGTAAGTACACATGGAGTTAATTAGACCAATGTTTGGTCCCTCCGGAGTTTCGATCGGGCAGATACGTCCGTAGTGGGATGGGTGAACATCACGCACCTCGAAACCTGCACGGTCACGGTTAAGACCACCAGGTCCAAGAGCTGAGAGACGACGTTTGTGTGTCAACTCCGCAAGTGGGTTAGTCTGATCCATGAACTGTGAAAGCTGTGATCTACCAAAGAAATCTCTCACTACTGCAGAAAGAGCCTTAGGGTTGATAAGCTTCTGAGGAGTCATACCTTCAATGTTAACATCAAAGAGAGTCATACGCTCTTTCACTAGACGCTCAGTTCTAGCAAGACCGACACGGCACTGGTTAGCAAGAAGCTCGCCAACTGCACGCACGCGACGTGATCCAAGGTGATCAATATCATCAAGAACTCCGTCACCCTTCTTACACTTAAGAATATACTTAACTGCGTGAAGGAAATCTTTTCCTACCATAGTACGCTCACCTGGCTCTACATCAATGTCGAGCTTAGTGTTGATCTTGTAACGACCCACACGTGTGAGGTCATACTTCTTAGGATCAAAGAACAAACGCTTGAGAAGTGCACGAGCGTTTGCCGCTGTCGGAGGATCTCCCGGGCGTAGCTTACGATACATGTCCTTAAGTGCTGACTCTTCGTCATGCGCAGGATCTTTCTTAAGTGACTTGAGGATGATCTCGTCTTGACGAGAATCAATCACTTCAATGTCCTTAACTTTAAGAGCAATTAGCTGCTTAACGACACCGATTGTAAGCGGCTCATACTTCTTAGCGATAACCACTTCACCGTCCATGATGTCTTCGAAAACAACGCGTGATGAAAGCTCTTCCTCATCCATCTTCGCTGAAAGCTTAAGTTTCTCAATGTCATAGAACTCCTCAACGATAGAACGTGTGTCAGGATATCCAAGCGCACGAAGAAACGTAGTAGCAAGGAACTTACGACGACGGCGACGACGGTCGAGGTAAACGTAAAGTAAATCGTTAGTATCAAACTGTGTTTCTAACCATGATCCACGGTCAGGAATAATGCGGAATGAGAAAAGCTCTTTTCCGTTAAGGTGGTAAGATTTCTCGAAGCAGATACCAGGTGAACGGTGGAGCTGAGAAACAATAACGCGCTCAGCACCGTTTATCACGAATGTGCCACGGCGAGTCATCATAGGTAGCTCACCCATGTAAACACGCTCTTTCTTAGTGCCTGTCTCGTCTTTAAGCTTAAATGTAACGTAGAGAGAAGCACTGAAGCTCTCACCAGTCTGTAGTGATTCTAGCGCGGTAGCCTTAGGCTCCTCGATGTCGTAGTCAAGAAAACCTAGTTCAATTGTCTCGTCATAACTGTTAATAGGGAACACCTCCATTAGAACAGCCTGTAGGCCGGTTTCTATGCGCTGGCTAGCAGGCACATCTTTCTGGAGAAAATCCTCATAGGATTTAGATTGAACCTCAATAAGGTTTGGTGGTTCAATCGCTTCCTCAATGGATCCAAAGTAGAGTCTTTCGGGCATGGTATTAGTAGTTGGTTTGTCGGTTAGAGCCATTCTCTAGTCTCGCGTCTTAGGCTAGAAATTGGCGGTGAATGTGAATTTGTGGCCGGGGTCTGTCGTTTTGCATCTACACTGAGCGTCCTCAGGCATTTCCGCTGAACAGAATTCAAACATTTTTTATGAAACTTTTTTCAAAAATGGCTGAATTCTAATCAAAGAAAGAGTGATTTTGTGGTTGATTTTTCTGTTTTTTGTCGATTTTTACTGCTTTTTTGCACCAGAGGCGCAAAAAGGCGGCTCCGTTTTAAGTCGAAGCCACCTTGTTGTTAAATTTTCGGTAAAGTTATAATATTAAATGAGTTACTGAGTTAGTTGCTGTCGAGAAATCAGTGTGAATCATCATGTTATAAGTAGTCTAGTGTAAGTTAAAGCGCGCGGGGGCGATTAATTACACGTTTTTTGACAAAAAGTCAATCCGATAATTGAACAACCAATCGAAGTCAAGGAGAAAGTAAGGCGACATGAAATAATATCGAGACCCGTTGTACACCAAACAAAACCACTGATCTCATCCAGAAAACCGCATCATTTCTTGCACTCATTCACCCCAAATCCTAAAATAGCCTCATGTCAAATAACTCACCCACCTCTACCTCCACTCCCTGCTCAATCCCCAAAACCATCGATTACATCGAAATCCCCACTAAAGACATCGCACTCTCACGCACCTTCTTTACCAAACTCTTCGGCTGGAACTTCACCGACTACGGCCCTGAATACACAGCATTTGAAGACGGTAGACTTAACGGAGGATTCTTCACCTCCGACACAATAGCCCACACAGACACCGGCAGCGCCCTAGTCGTCCTCTACTCAGAAAACCTAGAATCAACCTTCGCAGAAGCCACCCGCCTAGGTGCCATCATCACCAAAGAAATCTTCTCCTTCCCAGGCGGACGCCGTTTCCAATTCACCGAACCCGGCGGCAGCGAATTATCAGTCTGGTCAGATAAAGAGTAAAACCACATGATCTCACTACGTAAAACACCAATCCACATCATCCCTCTTATAGTGATGCTCTCGGGCTGCACCCTCCTGTTCTTAGCCTTCATCCGCACCACGAATCATACCGCCAACATACTTGCTGCATGCAGATTCGAAGGTATTTCACACCTCAAAAACTCAACCTTCTCACTCTTCATTTACGAATCAGTCCACACCTCTTCCGCCTACATTGGCCTCCTTATTGGACTCTTACTCCTCGGCCTCACTACAATAATCTTATTTCTTTCCAGCTCGATAACTGAGCATCGAACACGAAAGACATTCCTAATCATTTGGGCAACAGGCTGCGCCTCCTTTATCATTAGCAATGTCACATTAATGCTATTACCTAACCACTCTTACTTCCCGAAATACCTACACATGATGACCACCAATCCAGATCCAAATGGATTAAGCGATGTCCTCATCGACCCCTACCAACTCTGGCATTTCACCCTACCCACACTAGCCGCACTTTTACTACTCCCCTTTAAAATATTTACCGCTGCCCACAAGAAACAAGCAATCATTCTAACTCTCCCCCTCCTCATCTTTCCATTTATTTTAACATACTACCCCTGCTACACATGCCTTTGTTCAGGCACTCCCCTCCACTTCTCAAAATACCTAAACATCCTAACCCCATTCCTAATCCTAACCCCTACCATCACCCTCCTTATCCTCGCTCGGAAAGCTAGACCCTCGACCAATTAAATGCCTATACATTATTCGAGGCACTCGCCCTTCAAGATAGAAAACTTACCCCTAGCACTCCAGAAAACACCAGCAATATACAGAAAATAGCATCCGTAGCGCCATTCCAATCGTATCATTAGATACTATGAAAACACTACTTACAATTATATTGCCATTGACCCTGATCGCCACTTCAGCAACCAAAGCCGAGGAACAAGCAAAGGAAGCCCCCAAATACATAGCGGAAGCACCACTACCCAAAGGATGGTCACCCCCAGGCCCCTACAACAAAGTAATCGAAAAGAAATTCCCAGCATACCGAGCCGCCTACACCGAAGGAGGAATGCAAAATTTTGCGTTCTGGCGACTGTTCAAACACATCAAGAATAACGATATCCCAATGACCTCACCAGTCGAAATGGACATGAAGTCACAAGACGGCAACCTTAAAATGGAAGCCATGGGTTTCCTCTACCAAGACACTAAGGTCGGCAAAGTAGGAGCCGATGGCGAAAAAGTCGAAGTCAGAGACATTCCATCAATGAAAACACTCAGCTACACCTGGCAAGGCAACAACAACTCCAAAAACCTCAAACTAGCCAAAGCCGCCCTCGACACAGCACTCAAGCAACGCAACCTCATCAGCACCGATTTGCGAGTCCTAGGCTACAACGGCCCAAGCGTATCCCGAGACAAAAAGACATGGGAAATGCTAGCCATCCTACCAGCCAAATAATGTAACGGCATAGCAGAATGACGAATCAAAGAGCCTAATTCTATAGTTGTAAGCTCTACCCCCCTCGCCTCTGATCATCCATAAATGAAACATATTCCTTCGCCAAAGCCTCTTTCTGGGTGTCTGAAAAAACTTTGCCGGATAACTGAAAAAAGGTCCTCTCTTCATCCTCCAAGTGATGTTCAACCTTTTCAACCAACTTCTTGCAAGTCACTAACCAGCCTGACGAACTGTATTCTGTGTCATTGAGTTCCTCTATTAGCTCATCTATTTCATGATGCTCAGCTATCCCATGTCTCGCATGCTCCTGCATCATATCATTACTGATTAGTGGTTTGTAAAAATGACGTTCTTCAGCATTTGCATGATAGACCAGCTCTTCTTTATAGCATGCAAACAATTCTGCACGCTCTGGACTCTCACCAGAAGTTTGAAGTAATTTACTCCCCAAGTCACGCTGGATATCGTGATCATTTCTTATCGCTTCGTAGATGTTCATAGTATGATTTTATAGTTAAATTAGATTTTTATTAAATAGTGAAGCCCCACATCTATCAAAAAGTAAGATGTGAGGCTTAGTTTGCAATTTGTCGCAATTCAAATAGCAATCAATAAGCAGAGTGAATTAGTCCACTTGCTCTTCAAGTTGCTCTAGAGTAATAATGTGATTATTTACTTTAGGAAGTAGCTCATCCGCAATCATGGACTTGCAATCTTGCAAAACATCTTGGCTCTTCAGCGCGTCTTCGTAGTCCATCTGACCGAGTTTTTCGCCAGTTTGTAGAGATTCAATAGTAGACTCTTTGCCAAATAAATTGGCTCCATGTTGAACCGCTTTCGCAGTAGCCCCCCAGATACCTGATCCTTCTTTCGGTTCACCACCCATGCTAACTACATTTTGTCGTAACCTACTCACTGAATTCGTGTGCTCGTTACGAATCTGGGATAGCCTACCTATTACTGGATGACCTTCAAATTTTTTAATCGCGATGTCGTAAGTCTCAACTGCTGAAATCTCTCCAGCTAGTAGACTATTACAGACATCAATACATTTTTCGTTTGGGTTAGGTGTGTTGCTCATAGTATTATTTCGGTTTTCTTGTTATTAATTTTAGGCTAACTGCAAATACAGTCCCCACAAAGGCCGTCATTACTTATTATTAATAGATGAGGAAACACCCATCTCATTCCAACCGAAGAAAATATCACCACTGTATAAAGTGTAAGATTCTTCCAATTCCTCCTAGCACACGACCTGTGAAAACTAGGATCAATTAGATCCTCTGTTAGCTCACAACGTTGTGAAAAATATAACTGAGTAATAAACACCAGCCTTATAATTCAAATTAAAAAGGCATGAAGAGAAGTCAAATTTTTTCTTTCTAAAACAGCCAAAGACTTAAACCATTTGAATAGTTATAGTGACTCAATAGCAAAACAATCAACTCTACTACTAGCCCCCTATGATTCACGCCAACTATTGGTCCAGAATAAATATGAAGATGACATTAGACCCTTTTCCAAAAGTTCGTTCGGTTAAATTCTTACCCTAATATAGGCGATCAGACTTTTGGAAATGAGTAGAACTTCCAACCAGAAAATAAACAAGCTTACGACATCACATCTAGCAGAGTATCAACCACAACCACAAGACCATGGTAATCTCAGTAAAATTGCGGTGATTCAGTAAATCTCCACTAAAAAAATGATACTTCCTATCACATATTCTTGCTCTGCGGTCAATAAGTGGTGAGGATTAAACTCAACTCACATTAATATGACTTTCAAAACTGCTTTTTCTACCATCACCATCTCACTCACACTTCTCGTATTCTCATGTGCCGCCGAACACAAAAACCTCAAAGCTTTTCCTGAAGCAACTAAGGACATGGAGCGTCACGTGATCATACTACCCCACAAAGAGCGCGGCGAGGAGGACGCGTTCAAAGTAGAGATCATCGCCGGCAAGCAACTAATGACCGATGGAGTCAACCAGATAAGCTTGGGCGCCACCATTAAGGCTAAGCCATTAAAAGGCTGGGGCTTCACCTACTACGAAGTAGAAAAGTTCGGCCCACCACGCTCCACGATGATGGCCGTACCTCCAAACACTCCCAAAGTAAAAAAATTCGTCAGTGGCGCCCCCATACTCATCTCCTATAACAGCCGCATACCCATCGTCATCTACACCCCCAAAGGCGGCGAAGTACGCTATCGCATCTGGACCGCTGGAGCCACCTACGAAGTCGCCAAGTAGCTCGCCAAGTAGCTCGCCTCCTAGTTCTCATCAGAAACAGGGATTAGCCGAACACCACGGATTCTTAAAACACCACCTTTATAATCTAAAGCACCCTCAAGTGTGAGTGAATGCTTACCTCCATTCTTTATCTCTATCCCCCAAGCTAATTACACTTTCTTTCAAATACGCAGCGAGTTAAATGGTAACATAAATTCTCATAGCATGATGACAACCATATTAACTACTAGATATTAGCCACTTAAATAAAGTCTGATTTCTATCATATCTAGCACGCTTTCTGCTAATTAAACCATCATGGCTATAATTGAAAAGCAAACGACTTTGGACAAAGCTCTACAGGTAAACTTGGATCCTCGCCGCTACGGAACCTTTGCCGAAATTGGCGCCGGGCAAGAAGTAGTGCGTTGGTTTTTCTTAGCTGGCGGCGCTGCAGGAACCATCTCCAAAAGTATCTCTGCATATGACATGAAAGTAAGTGATGCCATCTACGGTAAGTGCAAGCGCTATGTCTGCCAAGAACGTCTCCAAAGCATGCTAGAGTATGAACAGGATCTCAATCTTGAACGTCTCAAAAGCGATAGAGGAGACACCACCGCCTTCTTCACCTTTGCCGATACCGTTTCAGCCAGAAACTACCATGGCACCAATGAATGCCACGGTTGGATGGGAGTTCGATACCAAGCACACCCACGTGATGAAACCAGCCAAATTATCATCCACGTGCGAATGCTAGATAAAACAAACGCACTCCAACAAGAAGCCCTCGGAATTGTCGGCGTAAACCTACTCTACGGCGCCTGCATGCTTCACCACAGCCCAGACCAGTTGATCGAATCCCTATTAGATAACCTAAGCACAGACCGTATTGAGATCGATATGATCGAATTCTCAGGCATCGAATTCCGCCACGTAGACAACAGACTCATGAGCCTCAAACTAGTCCAACTAGGACTAACCAGTGCTGCCATGTTTGGCGCACACGGTAAAGTTCTACAACCATCAGAAGTCCTTCGCAAGAAAGCCGTACTAGTCGAGCGAGGTAGCTTCCGCCCAGTTTGTAACACCAATATCGACATCATGCGTTGCGCCTACGAACGCTTTATTAAAGAACCAGGAATCAAGGAAGAATCCGTCATCCAAGTCATGGAAATCACAATGAGCAACCTCATGGCAGACGGCAAAATCGACTACAGAGACTTCCTAGCGCGGGCAGACATGCTAGTGGCTTGCGGCATGACAGTCATGATTTCAGACTATTTCCAATATTTCCGCTTAGCCGCCTACCTAGGCCGCTACACTAAAGCAAAAATCGGAATCTCCATGGGCATCGGCAGCCTGCGCGAACTCTTTGATGAACAATACTACAAGACCCTCGAAGGTGGAATTCTAGAGTCTTTCGGTAGGCTATTCAAAAATGACCTCAAACTTTACGTCTACCCCCTAAAAGACAAAAACAAAGAAGACCTCACCACCATTGAAAATGTAGAAGTATCCCCCGAACTCAAAAAGCTCTACGGATACCTAATTGACCGTGGCTGCATCGAGCAACTAACCAACCACGACGAAAACTGCCTAAATATTTTCTCCCGAGACGTCCTGGCCAAAATAGCATCAGGCGATCAGAGCTGGGAAGAAATGGTACCACTAGAAGTCGCAGAAGTAATTAAAAGCCGCGGCTATTTCCTAGGAAGATAGTACTTTATTCATCATATACTCACTTCTTTTTCATAGCCCTAACATTTCGATAAAACGCAAACAACAAAGACATACCGGCCACAGCCAAACACAACCATCCCGTCATCCAGCCGAATCGATTATAAATAGTCCTACCCGTTTCCAACTTCACCATCCCTTCTAAAACCCCAGGCTCCATGAGCGGAATAGTTGCCACCTGGTTCCCCAGATCATCAATAACCTGACTCCTACCAGAACTCGCCGCCACCACAACCCACCTCCCGTTCTCAGCAGCTCTATGCCTAAACAGCTCAGCATGCTGATCATGCTGCCGCGCACTCCAAGGCTTAGCATCCAAACTCGGAGCCAAAATCACCTCCGCCCCATCAGCCACCATCCTCCGGATCACAGACTCGTGATCACAATCAAAACAAATCGGCGTCCCTATCACCCCCATACTTGTGCGAATCGACTTCGCCTCCGTCCCCTTCTTCCCATCATTAAACAGCGGCACCGGCTTATTCTTAAAATGACTCCCAACCTCGATCCCGGCATCCAGCGTAATAGCAGCATTAAAAGCCATCTCCTCACCTGAATCCACAGCACCTCCCACCACCATCACCACATCATTCTCACGCCCAAATTCATACAGCCTCTCCTTAAGCCGCCCCACCTCATCCAGATCACGCCCCAAAGACAACTCCGGCCAAACAATCGCCGCATGCCCATCAAAAGCATTCACCGTTTGCTCAAACTTATCCTCAAAACTCCCCTCCTCATTCTGCACCGCCAACACTTTCACATCCGCCCCCTCACGCGTAGGACTCAAAAATCCACTCACTAACAACATCACCAAAAAACTTACCCCCAGCACCCTACTCTTACCTCTATCCCTCAACAAAACTGCCCCCAAGATCACCAAAAAACTCACCCCATACACACCAATCAACGGCGACAACCAATGAGGCGGCACCCCAGTCCCCGGAGTTATCCAAGGAAAATGCAGCGCATAAACCTCCGCCCTAAAAAATTCACACCCCACCCAGATCGCAGCAGCCAACACCGCCCCTACATACCCACACAACCGATGATAAGAAATCAACGCACACGCCCCCCCCACAAACGCAGCCACTACAATCCACAACACCACCGCTGAAACCCCAAACAGCCCCCACAACCACGACAACGTCACCCCATACAACAAAAACCCCTGCCCCAATCCCAAATAAAATGCAGGCCGAGCCGATACCCCACGAATAGCAAATAACAACGGCACCCATGCCACCACAGCCAGCCACCACAACCCAAATGGAGGGAATACCAATACCCCCAACACCGAACTCAGCAACACCAACCCAACACGAACCAAAATTGTCATCCCCTAAACTAGGAAACTCCACATCCCACATCAAGCTTTAAGCCAAACCTCAGATCATTTTCGAAAACACCCAGACTTTACCCTTTCTCCCCAAGCAAAGCGCCCTCTACTTCGACTTATGGTTCGTATAAAATCTCCCCAACTTAGTCAGCTCACCCTTTTCATCAAACAACGCCGAACTAGTCCCCTGCTTAGTATTCTCTCCAAACGGAAACCAAGCATAACCCGCGATCCAATCTTGCTGATCCATCCAAGGCAAAACCTCCTGCATATACTTCAACACCTTCTCCTTAGAATGCCTATTCTTCTCCTTAGAAGGCGCGCTCCAGTCCGCCACTGCAAACTCAGTCACAATAATCGGACGATTACCATACATCTTATGAATCCTACGCAACTTAGATTTAAAAGCCTCCGCATTACCATTCCCATAATCATGCACCCCTATATAATTCACACGCAACCCCTGCTTCTCCACCCCCTTCATAAACTGCTTCATCCAGTCATTATCAGGATGCACCGTCGATGGACTACATAATAACACATCCAGAGACTCCAACGACTTCCAATACTTCAACGCCTTCTCCACACTCAAATTCCCCTGATTATCCCTATCTGGCTCATTATATCCAAACAAAACAGTATGCTTCTGTCTCTCCACAGTTGACGAAATAGACTTCTGAATATTCCCAGCAACAGTGCTAACATCAGGATTCCCATACACCGAATACACCATCGGCCCATAACTCGTGCTCTCTGGTTGCCCAGGCTGCAGCTTAATCCCCCAACTATAATTCCATCCCAAATTCAGCTTCTGCACCTTCGGCATATTCTTTAAATAATCACCTTTCACCACCTTACCCTTCTTATCTTTTCCAGGCGTCCTCAAAGTAATGCAGATCCCCTTCTTACTCTGGAATGGTTTCTTCACCGTCTTCACATCCGCCGCCCTTACTGAGACAGGTGGCTTTGATGGCTTCTTGGCTGAGGTCTCAGTCTGAGCGACACCTACATTCACAGAAGTCAACATCGAGGTAATAATAAGTGGTAACGTGTATTTTCTCATAATCGTATATTTATACATACCCTCCCTCACCCAAAAAAGAAAGCAGATCAACAAACAATTTTTTAACCTCATCCCCAAACTTCTACCTAGATCCAAATTGCCCATTCTTTTTTCATTGCAAACATCCCAAATTCATTGCAAGTAACTGCCGTGCTTACTATTAGAAATCTTACCAAAACCGTCGGAGGCAGAACTCTCTTCGAAGACGCAAAAATGACCATCAACTGGGGCGAACGCGTAGCTCTCGTTGGACCAAATGGAGCGGGTAAATCCACCCTATTCAGAGTCATCCTAAACCAAGAAGACCCAGACTCCGGCACCGCGGAAATCGATGAATACGCCATCACTGGATACCTCGCACAGGAAGCCGGTGACCCAGGCGCAGAGACCATCCTAGAAATAGCCATCGGCATCACTCCTGAAGTCGCAAAAGCCATCAAAGTCATGCGTGAAGCCGAAAACAACGGCACCACAGACACTAAAGAATACGCAGACGCACAAGACACATTCGACCTCGCTAACGGCTACTCACTTGAGCCAAAAGCCAAGAAAATCCTCTCCGGACTAGGATTCAAACAAGAACAAATGAACGAACCAGCCAACACCTTCTCAGGTGGCTGGATCATGCGCGCGAACCTCGCCCGCCTCCTCGTCCAAGAGCCAGATCTCCTCATGCTCGATGAGCCGACTAACCACCTCGACCTCCTCTCACTCCTCTGGCTCCAGCGCTACCTCATGAACTACCCAGGAGCCATCCTCCTCATCTCGCACGATCGTGACTTCATGGATGAAATCATCGAAACCGTCTACGAGATCGATGAAACAAAACTCATCTCATACACCGGAAACTACTCTTCATACTCAGAGCAACGCAAAAAACGCTACGACCAAAAAGTCCAAGCATACCGCGCCGGACAAAAAGAAATCGACCGAGTCCAAGAATTCGTCGACAAATTCCGCGGAGTAGGCTCCAAAGCATCACAAGTCAACGAGCGAATGAAAACCATCCAGAAGCTCAAAGACAAACTCATCAAACCTCTCGCCCCAAGGAAAGTCTTCAAATTCAGCTTCCCCCAGCCACCACGCTCAAACCAAATCGTCGCCGAACTCTCCAAAGTCAAACAAGCCTACGGAGACAAAGTCATCTATGATGGCCTAGACCTCACCGTCGAGCGCGGAGACCGCATCGTCCTAGTCGGCCCCAACGGAGCTGGTAAATCCACACTCATGAAAATCATCGCCGGTCACCTAGACATCCAAGGCGGTGAAGTAAACGTAGGTTACGCCACCAAAATGGGATACTTCTCCCAGCACCGCGCCCTATCCATGAACGAGTCAAACACCGTCCTAGACGAAGTCATGGCATCCAATGGCGAACTCCGTGAAGACGAAGCCCGCTCCATCCTCGGATCATTCCTCTTCCGTAAGAACGACGTCATGAAACGCATCCGCGTCCTCTCAGGTGGTGAGAAATCCCGCCTCAACCTCGTCAAGTTCCTCGTAGACCCACCTAACCTCCTCCTCATGGATGAGCCCACCACCCACCTAGACATCCTCTCCATCGAGGCACTAGTACTAGCCCTCAAGCAATACGCCGGAACGCTTGTCTTCATTTCACACGATGTTCACTTCATCAGAAATCTAGCCAAAACCACACTCCACGTAGACAACGGAACCGTCACCCGCTACACTGGCGGATACGACTACTTCCTAGAAAAAAGCGGCCTAGACGACGACCGCAGTGCAGTCACATCATAAAGAAATACCATCTGTTAGAAGAATATATCTTGACGAATCTCCTCGCGTGAAGAACATTCCCGATGCGGCTGGGACTCCAGTTGCCCCTATAATGGTAGAATTGTCTCTACGTATTTCCAACACTCCGAATACTCACACTTATGGCAGCAAAAAAAACGGCTAAGAAAACAGCTAAAAAAACGACCACCAAAACGGTAGCAAAGAAGACCGTTGCTAAAAAAGCAGTCAAAAAAGTCGCCAAAACAGCAGTTAAAAAAGTGGCAGCTAAGAAAGTGGCCACTAAAAAAGTAGCCGCTAAGAAAGCAACCACTGCAGCTAAAAAACAGCCTGCTAAAAAACTTTCCAAACTAGAAGCTCTCCTCGCCGCTGAAGCTGAAGAAAAAGCAAAACGCGCCAGCAAAAAGAAAGCTCCTAAAAACCGCATCGACACCCCAGAGATGCAGGAAAAAGTCCGTGAGCTCATCAAGCTAGCTAAAGAGCAAGACTACCTCACCTACGATGACATCAACGAAATCCTACCAAATGACATGGTCGAGCCAGGTGACGTCGAAGCCATCCTTGAGCGCCTTCGCTCCATGGAATTCGACATCATCGATGCATCAGAAGTAGACCGCTACCGCACCAACAAAAAAGAAGGTGTAGACGCCAGCACCACCAAGACCGAGCAGAAACTAGACATCCTGGACGATCCAGTCCGTATGTATCTCAAGCAAATGGGCCAAGTCCCCCTCCTCACCCGTGAGCAGGAAGTAGAGATCTCCAAGCGCATTGAGGACGCAGAACTCACCGTTCAAAAGCACCTCCACCGCTTCGGCTTCGTCACCCAGTCCTACCTAGACCTCGCTGACTCACTCATCAAAGGCAAAGAAAGATTCGACCGCGTCATCCTAGACAAAAAGATCGAGAGTCGTGAGCGCTACATGAAAATGCTCCCTAAACTCTGTGACCAGCTACGCCAGTGCCACGAAGAGACAGACCTCATCTTCCGCAAGCTCCACGCCAAGACACCACGCGGCAAGCAGAAGCTAGAAACAGAACTAGAGAAGCAACTCGGTTCGATCGCTAAAATTTACGGACGTTTCTACTACAAACAAAAAGTAGTAGAAGACTTCTGCGAAGTAGTAGAAGACTACCAAAAGAAATTCTGGAAGTTCAACCGCAAGCTCGCAGCCAACCCGAACGATAAAGAATTCGAGACCAAAATCCGCGAAGCTCAACAAATCTCATGGCACACCGCAGAGAACTTTGACTCCAATAACAAAGACCTCCGCACATGGATCAAAAAAGCCTACGGCGCCAAGACAGAAATGGTCGAAGCCAACCTCAGGCTCGTTATCTCCATCGCCAAGAAATACACCAACCGTGGACTCTCATTCCTTGACCTCATTCAGGAAGGAAACATGGGACTCATGAAAGCAGTTGAGAAATTTGAATACCGCCGTGGTTACAAATTCTCAACCTACGCCACATGGTGGATTCGCCAAGCCATCACCCGCTCCATCGCGGATCAGGCCAGAACCATCCGTATCCCGGTCCACATGATCGAGACCATCAACAAACTCATGCGAGTCCAGAAACAGCTCGTCCAGGAATACGGCCGTGAGCCAACTCCAGACGAGATCGCAGACGAGATCCACCTTCCAGTCGAGCGTGTCCGCGCCGTCCTTAAGATGGCTCAGCAACCTATCTCACTCCAAGCACCAGTCGGTGACTCAGATGACACATCATTCGGTGACTTTATCGAAGACAAAGCCGCTGATAACCCAATGGAAGAAGCAGGCTTCGCCATGCTCAAGGAAAAGATCGTAGACGTCCTAGACACACTCACAGAGCGTGAACGAGAAGTCCTCGAACAACGCTTCGGCCTCAAAGACGGCTACAGCAGAACCCTAGAAGAAGTCGGCCGTCAGTTCCAGGTCACCCGTGAACGTATCCGTCAGATCGAGGCCAAAGCCCTCCGTAAGATGCGTCACCCGACCCGTATCAGAAAACTCGAAGGCTTCATCGAGCTACCAAACATGTAGCACTCAGATACTAGTCAGAAAATTTCACCAAGCCCTAGCTTCCGATCACCTCGGACTAGGGCTTTTTTATGAGTTCAAAAGCTCATTCACTATCTCCAGAACCGCATCACCCGCATCGCTCCAGTCATAGCTCTCCACCTCTACCAATTGCCGCGCCACTTGAGCCTCCCGCAGCTCCTTGTCCTCTAACAGCGCCACTAGGTCATCTACCCACTTATCAAACTCGTAAAGCTCAGTCACCTTCGCAGACTTGAGCAACTCAGACACTCCACACCTATCAGACACCATCACCGCCACTCCCGCTCGAGCAGCCTCCAAAGCCACTAACCCAAACGGCTCAGACATCGATGGCAAAATCAAAACCGACGCAGCTTCATAAATGGTGCCCATATTTCTCTGCGGCACACTCCCCAAGACCTCAATGCGCTCGCCCATACCCTTAAATTTCACCAACTCCCGGATAGCCTGAAGCCTATCGCCACCACCAGCTATAACCCCACGCGCACTATCCACCTTGCGTAAAGCCCCCGCCATGATCTCTACCGCAGCCTCAGGATATTTCTGCCCCACCAATCGCCCAGCAAACATCACCAAAGACTTCTTCTCAACCACTCCCTTAATACTCAATGGCATCAGAGGTAAGTTTTCCAACTCCGCCTCATCAAAACTGATACTAGCATTCCACACCACCCTCACTTTATCTGCAGAAATACCATAATACTTTATAATCACCCCCTTCGTGTAATCACTCACCGCAATAATCAAATCCGCCTGCTCCATCGCCCATTTCTCATGCTGATACACCGCCCCCTGAGCATGCGCCCCCTCCCTATCTACCTGAGTAGAATGCACATGCAAAATCAATGGCACTCCGAGAGCTCGCTGCACACAGACCCCCGCCGCCGCAGTCATCCAGTCATGCGCATGCACCAATGAGCAACGACTCGCCCCACCTTTAGCCAACAATGCAGCATAAACCTCCTTAGTATAATCCGCCACCGCACCATCAATCCCCACCAAATCTAACTGACTCTCAACCCCAGCCTGAAGCTTCTCCGCATTCTCCGTATCTATATTCAAATGATAAGAATTCACATTAGCCACCTCATCATTCATACAAGAACTCGGAGACATCACCTCCACCCCAACCCCATCATTACCCGCTAATGCTTTACACAAAAAAGCACCCGCCACACCCAGACCACCCACCACTTTCGTAGGGTGCTCCCAAACCAGATGGAGTAATTCCAACTCATCACGCTTAGGTTTAGATTCAGGGGCTTGAGTAACATCTAACATGGACTAATTAGCATGGCAAAAAAATATCATTGTGCAATAAACAATCGCGTAATAATCAAACTTAATAATCAAACTAATACCAAACAGTATCCATTAGTCTGATTTTTTTTACAGCGTCGTATAACATTGCACCCCTAGATTCCCACCCCTAATATATCTACAACGTGGCAGCAGACCAACCATTCATGAGCAAGTGGCTCACCAGATTACGCAAGGACTTACTACGCAGTGGAAGCCTCACAGAACTCTCCCTACACCTCGCCAAAAACTCCTCCCCAAAGTTCAGCCCAGAAGAATGGCAACTCTCCATCCGCTTCATCCTCAATGAAGAACAAAAGCCCCACAGCGACTTCGTCCTAGCCGTCGACCAATGGATCAGCCAGCGAAGTAAAACCAACCAAAAAACTAACTCTAACGATGATCAACTAGATCTACTATAGTCACCAGCGACGACGAATTTCGATCCCCCGTCTGAAGCCTCAACCTCAGCCTCCAGTGACCATCCCCTATCACCTCTTGCGCCACTAATAAGCTCTCTCCCTCGCGAGAAACATCCCATTCTTGCACACTTTCATCCTCCTCCCAACCCTGGCTGATTAGTTTTTCTAACAACTCGTTACGTGAATCACCATCGGTCACACTAACGGATCTTTCTAACAGAAACTCTTCACCCTTCCTCACCTTAGACAATCTCTCCACCCTAGCCTTCTTCACCCCATCAATCCACCCCCGGCTATACCACCAGCGAGCCCAGCGCCTCACCCTCGGTTGCAACCACTCCGCCAATCGCAATTTCACCCTAGCCGTCCACCCATCAAACAAAGGATTCAACATCCGCCTAGGCATCATCGTAGTCACCACCTGCTGATACGCACCACCCCCCATCGTCCCGTAATAAATCACACTCCCCTCATGCACCCCAAGTGCCGCACCCGTGTAAACACACCCCTTCCAGTCAACACCAACCCCAAGAGTAAACCTCTCCGGATGATCCCGCATCAGCAAAGCCTCAGCCTTCCCATACCCCTCCTGCTGCCTAAAATACCTGTAAAGCGACGTCCTCCGCCGATGCCATACAAACGCCCCACCATGAAACCCAATCCTAAATCCACCCTCCTCTAACCGCCAACAAAAATCCACATCATCACCCGCCACCTCATACGTCTTACAAAACCCGCCTATCGCCTCAAACGCCTCACGCCTCACCGTCAAATTACACCCAGGAATATGCTCCGCCTCTCGGTCATTCAGCATCACATGCGACGGCGCACCTGGCGCAGCCGCCACCACCGCCTCATCCTCATCCATCGGAACTGGAGGAATATTCGGCCCACCCATCGCATCCACCCCCTGCTCAGCATACCCCCTCGCTATCCAATACAACCAATCCGGATCCACCTCACAATCATCATCCGTATAAGCAAAAATCTCCCCAGTAGACACCTCCGCACCCAAGTTCCGCGCATTACTCAGCCCACCATGCCCCGCACTCACCAGCGTCAAAAAATGATACCCCTTCAACAACTCCAGCGTCCCATCCACTGACCCATCATCCACCACCACCACCTCATAATCCGGATAATTCACCACCCCAGGAGCCAATGACTCAATCGCACGCCAAACCCTATCTACCCCATTATAAACACAAATAATCACACTAATCCGAGGCATCTCAAACTCACTCTTCCTCAACTCCCCCAGCTCCCTCAAATCAAATTTCGCCACCCCGTCACGCCCAGTCACCCCAAACTCCCAACCATCCACCTCACGCTCACCCACACGCCACCTATCACTCCACGAGAAAATCGTAGTCCCCGCCATCCCCGCATCCAGCGCCTCCTGCCGCGCCCACTTCAGCACCTCAGCCTGCTTCCCCACCCCATGAGATTTACTATCGATCCCGAACTCCGAGATCAACACCGGCCTATCCCCAGCCAAATGATGCAGCCTCGGCAAATAATCCGCAAACTCCCCCCTATCCTCCAAATAAATATTAAACCCCGTAAAGTCCGCATTCCCCGGCTCCAAATACTCACTACTAGGATAATTCGAATACGCCACCAACACCCTCGGCGCCACTCCTCGACAAAAATCAATCAACTCCTCCAATGACTCCTTCACCCGCACCGGCCCCATCCACCGCGCTATCTCAGAAGGGATCTCATTCGCCACATAACACCCCACCAACACCTCATGACCACCCCACCGCTCTAACAACTCACCCAACTTCAGCTTAGCCTCAGTAAAAAACCTCTCACCATCCACTCCTCGGAACACCCGCGTCCACTCCCAGTGCACCCCAGCAAACACCATCAAACCATGCTCACTCGCCGCCGCCATAAGCCCATCATCAGGCTCCTCATATACCCGTATCGCATTAAATCCAGCCTTCACAACCTTAGAAAACTCTGTATCATGATCAGGCTTAGGCATCGGGAATGGCCCATAAGTCACAGCATTGATAGAAACAACTCTCCCATCACGTATAAAAAACTTACCCCTAACTCCCAATCTAGTCTCCCGTTGTAATCTCTCTGCCATGCTTCCATCTCAGCATAAACATCAGTCAGACTAACTCCAGTGAAATTACCATGAAACCTCCATTTCTAACCAAAAAGGCCCAGCCTAAGACAAAGACAAAGGCAACGCCCAAGACAAAGACGACTGCCAAGTCCAAGTCCGGGTTCAAGTCTAAGCCTAACACCCCCCCAAGGCGCCCCACCACTACCCCCAGAAGACGCATCCGTGCCATCGTAGAAGAAGAGCCACCACCAAACCCAGGTTTCTTCTCTAAGCTCATCAAGTACACCAGCATCACCCTCATCCTACTATTCGCCACAGGAACCCTACTCTACATCAAACGTGACCAATGGGGAATCCACTCACTCATCAAAACAAGCTTCCCCGTCGAACACAAACCTGACCCAGATCAATACTCCACCCTCACAACAACACTCGCAGCCAACCGACAACTCCTCAACCAACAATACCTAGCCGCCACCACAAACACCGAAAGACAACAAATCATCAACCAAGCCTGCGCCCTGTTAGAAGACAACCTCCCCCAAATGATGCGCTGCTGGCTAGGTCACCCATGGGACTTCAACGGCACCGCCACCATCCCAGGTGAAGGCAAAATCGCCTGCGGATACTTCGTCTCCGTCATCATGCGCGATGCCGGATTCAAAATCAACCGCATACGAGTCGCCCAGCAACCCTCACAAAACATCATCCGAACCTTCGTCAACACCAGTCAACACTTCGAAGTCAAAAGCAACACCCCCTACAACCAATACGTAAACGACATCAGCAACAAATCCGATGGCATCCACATCGTAGGACTAGACAACCACGTAGCATTCATCGTCATCAAAGACCGCCAAATGCGCTTCATCCACTCAGGCGGACTACTCCGCCGCGTAGTCGATGAAGCCCCAGACCAAGCCTACGCCCTAGAGCACTCAAACTACCGCGTCATCAGCAACATCTCCCGTAACCCAAACGTCATCAAAAAGTGGATCCTCGGAGAAACCTTCCCCACCGGCGGCACCACCGCCGCCAGCAGATAACCTCAACCTAAAGACTACCAACGGTAATTTTTCTTAGGAACAAAAGACTCGTTCTTAGTCGGAAGCGTCGCCTTCGTAGCATCTAACTTCTCCTGCAACACCTTCAGCAGAACCTCAGTCTTCTCCATCTCCTTCTCAACCAGATTCACCTTCTCAGCAGGATCATCCTTTAGATTATAAAGCTCCACACCCTTACTGTAGTAAAACTTGATCAACTTCCAGTCACCCACCCTAACAGCCGAGCTAGGAATCCCACCCTGGTTCCCCCAGTGAGGATAATGCCAGAACAACACCCTATCATCATCCTTAGCCTTCATCTGCTCCAGAATGCTAACCCCGTCCAAATGATCATCAACCTGTAACTCTTTCCCACAAGCCTCCAAAATAGTCGGGAAAAAATCCGTACTAGTCACCAGCAAATCAGACTTACTACCAGCCTCAGTAACCCCAGGAACCCTCAGCAAAAGCGGCTCTCTTATCCCACCCTCATAAGTCCATCCCTTACCCGCACGCAACGGATAATTAGAAGTCGGAGACCCCTCAGAAGTAGACAACCCACCATTATCAGAGAAAAAGATCACCACCGTATCATCATACTTCCCACTATCCTTCAACCCCTGGATCACCTTCCCCACAGCCTCATCCATAGCCTCCACCATCGCACCATAAATAGCATGCTGCTGAATCGCCCTCACCTTCCTAGGAAACTCCTCCTCAAAAATTTCATCCTCCTTAGCACCCAACTTCTCAGCCTTAGCCTCATACTTCTTCACCAGATCCTCCCTACCTATCAACGGCGTATGCACAGAATAAAATGACAACAACGCAAAAAACGGCTTATCCGTCTCCTTCATAAATTTCACCGTCTCCGTAGCCAACCTATCCGGCAGATGCTCACCATCCTCACCATCCTCAAGCTGCGGATTCCCATAAGGAGAGAAATACTTTTTCCCACCATAAGGCCCACCCTGCTTCCAACCGCCCTTATTAATATCAAATCCATGATCAGTAGGCAGTGAACCCTCACCACCCAAATGCCACTTCCCAGCAAAAAACGTCGCATACCCCTGCGCCTTCAAAGCCTCCGGAAGCGTCGTCAACTCATGCGGTAAATGATTCACATAAGACGCCGGCACCAACGGCTTCTTCCACTTAGGAGTCGCCTGCCCAGGCTTCGGGTTAAACGCCCCAAAATAATCCGTATTCTTAGTCCGCGCCGGATACTGCCCCGTCATCAAAGATGACCTCGTCGGCGAGCACACCGGACACGCCGCATAAGCATTCGTAAACTGCACCGCATCCTTAGCCAGCGCATCCAAATTCGGCGTCTCATAAAAACTAGACCCATAACAACCCAAATCCTTATACCCCAAATCATCCGCAAACAGAAACAACACATTCTTCTCCTTCGCATCAACATGAGTCACAGACCCCACAAAGGCACACCCAACAGCCAACAACATATTCTTAAAATTCATAACACACCACTACCCCACCCAAAACCAAACCACAACCCAAGAAATCAACTTATCCCAAAACCCAAGCCACAACAACCCAAGCACACAACCCAAGCACTGATCACCGCTAACCGATCACTCTAAAACCTAAAACCAAGCACTCATAGGCTTATATGCACAAAACACACCAAACAAAGTAAACCAAACACTAGCAGCCATCCACCACTTCCCCTGCTTATTCCCCATACAAGCCCACTTCCCTAAAATAGCACCATACACCATCCCTGAAATATGCGCCACATTACCAATATTCATCGCCCCTGTATAAGTAAGTACAAAACAAAGCACCTGCCAAAACAACATCAACTTCACAGTCTGACCATTAAACTTCTCCAGAAACCCCGTCCACCTAGGCCACGCCGTCCACATAAATCCACAATAAGCATACACCACACCAGATAACCCCACCCCAGGCCTCTCGATCGCAGTAGATATAGCCGAACTCACAAACCCAGTAACCACCACAAACAACACCGCCTTCGCAGTCCCTAACCCCCGCTCCATCAGCGGCCCCAACTGCAACAACCACATCATATTAAATACAATATGAAAAATACTCACCGGACTATGAATAAAACAAGAAGTCAAAAATTTCCACTTCGGCTCACTATAAGGATCAGCCCCAGTCATCGACCCCAGCCCATTCATCGTCTTCACCAGCAACTCAATATCCTCAGTACCCACAGAAAATACCAAAAACGCAGCCACACTACACCACAGCATCAACGCATACGTGAACACTGGAAATACATTCGGCAACGCCTCATACAACCGGGAATTCCTCCACGGCCCTGCTTCACTCGGATTATCTGGCGGAAAAGTAAGTTTCATCATTTAAAAATTGCTTGCTCAGGAATCGTCTCCTTTAGCCAATTTGTCAACAACGCATCCATCTCCCCCACCAACACCCCACACAACCATAAACTAAAAAACCACCCCCTTCTTGCGTTTCCCACGCAACCATCTCAACAAAAACAACACCGGAACAACAATCAAAATAGCAAGAATCCCGAGAACTACATAGCCTCCATCAACCACATAAGAAGTCATCACACTCCTATTCCTATCCACCACCTCCCCCTTATAAATCATCGCCTCCTTCACCTTCGGCTTACTCACCCCACGCTCCTCCAACTCCACCTTCATACTCTTAAAATCCACCGCCCTACCCTCACCTATCAAAGTAGCCTCCACCGCCTGATACATCTCCAGCCACTTCTCAGCCGCCTCTATCTCCCTCCTCACCTGCCCATCATGAGTCCTAAAATGAGCAGACTCCACCAACTGATCAGCAGACTTCAAACTCTCCAACCCCTCAGCCACCTCTTGAAATCTCACCGAGAAAATCCACTTCACATGATGCCCCAAATACTCCGCCCTATGATAACACCGGATCGCCAACTGATACTCCCCCTCCTGCAAATAAACATCCCCCAACACCAAATAAACATCCGCAAACGAATAATCATTCTTAATCAACGTCAACAAATACTCCTTATTCACCAGCGGACTACCCGCCACAACATCAACCCCAGATCCATACTCAACACCTAAAAAATTCTTCGTATAACCAGGATCCCTCTCCACCGCATCCAACCACTCTATCATCCGCAAATAATAATCCCCCAGCCCCATATGCCCCTCCTCCTTTATCTCCAAAGAATCAGAAATATACCCCGCCGCCCTCTCATACTCCCCCATCTTCTTATAAAGCACCCCCCGGTTCGCCGCCGTCTCATACCTCCCAGGATGCAACTCCTCATTCCTATCAAATTCCACCACAGCCTTATCATACTCCTTCAACTTTATATAAGCCGATGCCAAATCATTCCTAGCCACAAAATCACCCCCATCCACCTCTAACAGCGCACTCGTCCTACTCACCTCATTCTCATAAAACCTCTCCCCATGATGCGCAAACTGCCCCAAAACAAGATCCAACTCATTCCCCGTAATCTCCAACTCATCCAACCGAGAATAACTCGTATTAATACAAGACATACACCACACCATCACAACACTAAGCCACACCCTCATCATTCGTTCACCCATCACCCCCCCATCATAAACCTTACCCCTAAAGACTCAACAAGAAACCCTCACATAATCTCCCCGAGATCACCCCACCACCAACTTCCTCCTTGCCATTCTCAACAAAAATCACAACATCCCTAATATGAAATTATACACCCTACTATTCGCCATCCTCACCTCACTTTGCCTCGCAGCAGAAAACACCCAAGAGGATCTAACAAAACAAGTCACCCTAATGATCACAGAGCTAGAATCTGATAAACCTGAAGATGTAAAAAAATTCATCCAAACCTACGCTCGCCCCATCGAACTAAAAGAAGAACTCCAGATCAATGACGACATGATTCAGTACTTCATGAAAAGTAAACAAGGCGAACTCCTCGAAGTACTAAAACACATCAAACCAGAAAAAGCCAAAAAAGACGAAGACGGCAAATCATACCTCTATAGCCTTGACCCTGAAAAATTAAAAAGCTCAAAGAAAAACATAAAATTCATCTACAACCCAGAAACCAAAATATTCCACATCAGCAACTAACACCCCCAAACTCCCTCCCCAACACCCCTCTTCCGTGCTCTCCGTGGTTCAATAAAAAAACACAGCCCCCAAGGCTTCATCGTCCACCCATTCGTGAAAATTAGTGCAGATTCGTGGTAAAAAATCCATCAACCCCACGTAAAACAGCAGAGCTGCACGTCGTTAATCGCGTGCGCCAAAGGCGTTATACGCGACATCAACCAAGTTCAGCGTCCTTCAGCGCCTTCAGCGGTTCAAAATAAGTTCCATCGTCCACCATTCATGAAAACTCGTGGTCCAACACCGCAGGTCAAAACCCAACCTTCCTCCCCATCAACCCTGTTCCGTGCCTTCCGTGCTTTCCGTGGTTCAAAAAAAACACAACCCAAGGCTCCATCGTCCACCCATTCGTGAAAATTAGTGAAGATTCGTGGTAAAAAATCCATCAACCCAAGCTTCCCTAGCCATCAACCAAGTCCCCTCTATTCAGCCCCTTCCGAGGTCAACAGCACCGCAGGTCAAAACCCAAGCCAACAAAGCACCAAGCCCCCCATTGACTATTGCCCATTGACCAATGACCGAATAAACGCCCCAAAAAACTCCACCCCCTCCTCCAGATCCTTCACTATAATAAACTCATCCTTCGTATGCGCCTGATCAATAGACCCAGGCCCCACACAAACAGAAGGAATCCCACCAGCACCCAAATGCGCCGCATCAGAAAACCACGGCGCACCCACACACCGCGCCCCAGGCCAAGCCCCCAACAACTTCTGAACAAACTCATTATCCTCTCCAGTCTCCATCGGCGGATTCTCATGGCTACCACTCACCCTCACCGGCAACCCCATCTCCTCAATAAACCCCTCAGTCACCCCCCTACCACCACCGGCCAACATCAGCGACGGAGTCGTCCTAATATCCAACTCAGCCACCGCAAAATCCGGCACAATATTCGGCCTAGTCCCACCATGCAGCGTCCCCACATTCAACGTCGAATGCCCCAACACCGGATGCGTATACGTCGCCAACCTATTACACAACTTCCTATTCATCATATCCAGCGACCGCGCCAAAATCATAATCGCATTCTCCCCCCTCTCAGGCTGAGACGAATGCGCCGCCTTACCCACAGCCTCCACCGTCAACCACGCACACCCCTTAGTCACATTCACCACATCCAGCGAAGTAGGCTCCCCCGCTATCGCAAACACATACTCCCCACCATGATGCTCCGCAAAATGCCGTGACCCCTGCTGCACAGACTCCTCCCCCATAAACGCCACAAAATCCACCGCCACCGGCAACTCCCCCAGCAACTCCACACACTCTAACAACGCCGTAATCATCGCCGCCATCGGCCCCTTCGTATCAGACGCCCCCCTCCCCAAAACCTTACCATCCACCAAATCCCCACAAAAAGGATCAAACACCATCCCAGCCACACCCACCGTATCCATATGCGGCCCCAACAAAATCCTAGGCCTCTCATCCACCCCCTCACCAGAATAAGGCGCCCGCGCAATAACATTCGGCCTCCCAGGCAACACCTCCTCCTGCACCACATCAAATCCACCATCACCCAGATACCCCACCAAAAAATCCGCCACCCCCTGCTCATCCACCAACTCCGTCCCCGGAGCATTATCAGAATTCACACTAGGGATACGAATAAGAGTCTGCAAAAGTTCCACCACATTCATCATGCCCACATCATGCACACTCTTCCCCCACACTGTGAAGCCCATTATTCAGCAAAATACCCTCCAACGTGATATCGACCTCCCAGTCGATAAAACCCAAACCACCCACAACCCAAACTTCCCTATTCATCAACCCAAGCTTCCGCTTCATCAACCAAGTTCCGTCTATTCCGTGTCTTCCGTGGTCAAAAAATCCAACAACCCAAGCCAAATATCCATACCCAAAGTTCAGCTTAATTCAGCACATTCAGCGGTTCAAAAAAAGTTTCATCGTCCACCCATTCGTGAAAATTCGTGCAGATTCGTGGTAAAAAGCACCATCAACCCAAGCCACCAAAGCACCATGCCCACAACCCCATGTTTCATCGTCCACCACCAATGACCAATGACCAATCAACCTCTGACGGATCGCAGATCCCCACCCCTCAGAACCACCAACACTAACCCAAGCAAACTTCAAACTTCACAATTCTACCTTCACACTTCACACTCCCCCCATGCAAGAAATCACCTTTCTGAACTGGGACCAACCCCTACTCACAAAACTCGTCAAACACCTCCGCGCACTCAAAGACGACGTAGTAAACAAAATCGTCATCGTCCCCACCGTCCAGTCCGGCAGACAACTCCGTAAAGCACTCGCAGAAGCAGGCATAAACCTCACCCCACGCGTAGTCACCCCAGACATCCTCCTACCCACCAGAGACCCCGGCACCCGCGCCGCCGCCCTCACCGCCTGGACCCAAGTCCTCCTAGAACTAGACCTAGACGACGCCCGCGGCCTCTTCCCCAAAGACCCACCCCCAGGAGTCATCCACTCCTTCCGCTGGGCATTCAACGTCGCCAAACAACTCTCAGAACTACAACAAACCCTCCGCGACAACGGCAAAACCTTCCAAGAAATCAGCCGTAGATCCATCGAGTCACAACGCTGGGCAGACCTCGCCACACTAGACGACCGCGTCACAAAAACCCTCCGCAAATGGCGCATCCAACCAAACGACCAACTCCCATTAGAACCCATCCCCTCAGACAAACAACTCATCATCGCCGGCGTCCCAGACATCTCCCCCCTAGCCATCGCCCGACTAGAAAACCTCCTAGAAAATAACACCCCCATAGAAATCATCATCCACGCCCCAGAAACCCACCGCCCACACTTCGACCCCTGGGGAAGACCACTCAGCGACTACTGGAACACCGCAGAACTCCCCCTCCCCAACTGGCAGCAAAACGTCACCATCGCAGAAAACCCCACCCTAGCCGCCAAGCACATCGTCACCCAGATCGCCAAACAAGACCTCATCCCCGTCCAACTCACCCTAGGCCTCTGCGACCGTGACCTCGTCCTCGCCATGCAGCGAGAATTCGCCACCGCCGGCTGGGACATCTACGACCCAGAAGGCGCCAGCATCAGATCCTCCAGCCTCATCCTCTTTCTCACAGCCCTCGGAGAATGGCTCACCACAAACCCCGCCACCCCAGCACTCACCAACCCCATCTCCGCCCTCGCCAAGCTCATCCGCCTCCCAGAAATAGAAGCCTTCCTCCCAGAAAAAACCGACCGCTACACCCTCATCCGCCAGCTAGACCTCTGCACAGAAAAACGCCTCCCCCTCCACGCCTCAGACCTCAACAACCACCTCCAAAACTCCACCACACAAGAATACCCACAACTCACAAAAACACTACAGCACCTCCTCACAGAAACCCAAAAAATGCTCAGCGGCAACAAAATCAAAGGCCTCCAAGGCTGGATCGCCAGACTCCTCAACCGCACACACCCAGACATCGCCGCCCTCCTCGTAGACGACATCGCACACATCCTCCAAGCCCTCACCAGCATCGAAAAACACTCCGGCAAAGACGGCCTCGAAATCACCCAAGCCCTAGAAATCATCACAGAAATCATCTCCAACAAAAAATCCTACCAAAACACCACCAACACCGTCGCAGACCTCCACAGCTGGATGGAACTCATCTACCAAGACTCACCAGAACTCTTCCTCATCGGCCTACACGAAGGACACATCCCAGAATCCCACGGAGATGACCCCTTCCTCCCAGACTCCTTCCGCCAAATGCTCGGCATGGACAGCGGAGACATCCACTACGCCCGTGACAGCTACCTCTTCCACGCCCTCATCGCCAGCAGACAAAACACCCACATCACCCTCAGCAAACTCAGCGAGACAAACGAACCCAAAACCCCATCCCGCCTCCTCCTCCGCACCACAGGAAAAGACCTCGCAGAACGCGTCCACACCTTCTTCGGAGACCCACAGTTCCAGTCCTCCAACCCCAGCGCATGGCAGCGTGACTGGACACTCAACATCCCCCAAGTCCCCAACCCATACTCCCCAGAAAACGACCCCATCCAAGCCCTCTCCCCCTCAGCCCTTAAAGACTACCTCCACTGCCCGTTCCGCTTCTTCCTCAACCGCATCGTCCGCATGAGACGCTACGACGCCAACAAAACAGAACTCAACGCCCTAGACTTCGGAAACCTCATCCACGCCACAGTAGAAAACTTCGGCAAAGACCCAGCCATCCGTGACTCCACCTCAGCCAAAGAAATCCAAAACCACCTAGACCTACTCCTAGAACAAGAAATCTTCATCCGCTACGGTGCCAACCCACACCTAGCCATCAGAATCCAAGCAGACATCGCCAAATCCAGACTCCACAAACTAGCCACCCTCCAAGCCCAAGAAGCAACAGACGGATGGCGCATCATCGACGTCGAACTAGACATAGGAAATAAAATCCACTGGGACATCAACGGCCACCCCATCAAAATGCAGATCGACCGCGTAGACCGCCACATCCACACCGGAGAAATCCGCGTCATGGACTACAAATCCTCCGGCAAAGCCAGCGACCCACTCAAAGCCCACATCACAAATTTCAACCCAGACCAAAACCGCCCCATCTGCGGAGACCTCCTCCCCAAAGCCCCAAGAGGAAGAACCGAGCGCACCTGGCAAAACCTCCAACTCCCCATCTACGCCTGGTTCGCCCAGCAACACTACAAAACCACAGACATCCCCACCATAGGATACATCAACCTCCCCAACACCCTCTCAGACACAGCCTTCACCACCTGGAAAAAATTCGACTCCACCCTCCTAGACTCCGCCAAACAATGGACCACCCAAGCCATCAAAAACATCCAACAAAGCGACTTCCTCCACCCCGCCACCCTCCCCACCAACCAAGAAAACTGGGACGACTACTCCAAACTAGCCCAAGGCAACATCACCCAAGCCTTCGCCCTAAACACATAACCCAACCGAACTAACAACCCAAGCCATCCAAAGCACAAGCATCCTAAAGGGATGAAGGCTTCAAAACCCAGGGATACACCCCTAACTTTTATACTCCTTTGGCATCACATCGCTTCTCAATAACTGTTTAGCTGAAGGCTAAAATCATACCAGCATAGGGTTGAGCGAAGCGACTCCCTATGTTTTGCGGAGTATATGTCTCGTTGGCTGAAGGCCAACCTCAGCCTTCACAGACTTTGAAAATTCCTTAACGCTCATGATCGTGCTATACACTTTACCGCATTGGGAAATGAACTTGTGTATAAAAGCCTAGGGATTCATCCCTGACTTTTATACATAAGTCAGGATGATTTTTGGAATGCTTTCCAAGCTTCTCCGTAAGCTTCTACTTTTATCAT